>CANOIM010000006.1 GCA_947566075.1 uncultured Eggerthellaceae bacterium
ACCGCAACGCGTTGCATTTACACCGTCAGCGTTGCAGTTACCTTGTCTATCAAGCCAGGCATTCTATATCGTACAGCTTCCGAAGCCCGCTCAGGCCAGAGCGAGCACCGTAGTATAATGAGCGCCGTGAAGGACCTCATCAGCGAAATGATCATCCTAGGGCTCTGCGTCGTAGCTTCCTGTCTCGTGGGCGATGATCCCACAGCCGTTGCAGGATTCCTCACCGCCATCGTGCTCATCTGCCTCTGCCACGTTCTCAACGGCTTGCCTGGCAAAGCTTGCCAATGGCTCTTCTGTGCAGCATCTGCGGTCTGGGCCTCCGCCTTCGCCTTCCTCCCCGTGACCGCCTATCTTTCCATGGGTGAGCGAAAGTGGGTGCTCCGCTTCCCTTGGCTCATCCCCTTGGCAACCGTTCCCTGGCTCCCTTGGATGGCCATGGATGGGCCCCGCTGGACGGTCACGGCTGCGCTGTGCTTGGCGGCCGCCCTCCTGGCCATAGCCGACGTGCAGAACGGGTCTGAACGGGAAGGGCTCCGGTTCGCCTATGATGACCTGCGCGAGAAGAACATCGCCCTGCAAGAAACGCTGCGGCAGACGCCAACTCCCGATCATGAGGCGGAGGCATTCGCTGATCTGACCGAACGTGAGCTGGCCGTGGTGCGCCTGGTGGCCGAAGGCATGGACAATCGCGAGATAGCCGCGTCGCTATTCCTTTCGGAAGGCACGGTGCGCAATCATATCAGCTCTGTGCTGGCGAAGAAGCAGCTGACCAACCGCACTCAGATAGCCGTGGCCTACTACCGCGGCTCCTAGCCTTCTTCTGAGGGCTGCAGCGCATCCGCGCCCACGCGCACCCAGAGCGAAGCCCTCTGTTTCTTAGGGGTTTGGTTTCACAATCTGCAGGTTGAAATCTTCGCAATCTGCTGGTTAGAAGCCAAGCCGTTAAGAGCGAAAGGGCTTCGGGGCATATGTCATGCACTTCATCTAACGGCTTCGTGCATGGGCGCTCACCTGCGGTTCGCTCCTTCATTCCCGTTGCCTGATGGCAACGGCGAGAGGGCATACACCCCAAGGCCCTCCCCTACGCTGATAGCAGAATGCATTGCAGGTGGTGCTGACGCACTGCCTCACATCCCCACTGCTGCACTCCTCGGGAAGGGCTGCGCTTGCTTCGAGGTGGCTCACATTGGCACCTGCGCAGTCGCCACCCACGAAGCTAACCTGTCAGGTCATCCTCGCGTTCATGCAGGATGCTGCCATACGAGAACCAGAGAGGGTCGCGATCGACTCAGCCTCACGGATGACGTTCATCTTCTTGCAACCGCCGGACAGGAACGAGTTCCTGTCCCTACGAGGCCAACCGGCACTCTCATCCGTAGGTGCTGGCTTGCCAGCACGAAGCTCTTGCCCTTTGCCGCCGCGACCTAATGCAGCAACCTAGGAAGCGGTCGCGGCGGCCTATGGTTAGGCGCCGCAGAGGACAGACAGGTTGGGAAACATAACCGACGCACATCCTTGGGCGCGAAGCGCCCACCATCCACCCGGATGGGGCATCAACCAAGACGCGGAGCGATATCCACGCCGAAGGCGTGAGTAAAAGCAGAGGGGGACGCGATGAGCGTCCCCCGATACACTTGGCGGCCGCTCCTAGCGGACGCCCGCAGTGATGATGCGGGCCTGCAAGGCCCCATCAGCAGTGCGGCTGGTTTTTAGTTGTTGCAGAGAAGAGGCATCCGGCCATGCGGAGCCGAGAAATCCACTTTTCCGTGCGCTTCGGAAAAGTTAGTTCGAGGCGACGACGCGTCGAGGCGAGCACGGCCGGGTGTCTACGCCATCAAACGTGATAGCCGGAGAGGAAGGCGCGGGTACGCTCGTGCTGGGGAGCGTTGATGACATCCGCCGCACGGCCGCGCTCCACCACCTGTCCCCCATCCATGAAGATGAGCTTATCAGCCACATCCCGGGCGAAGGACATCTCATGGGTGACGATCACCATGGTCATATGCTCTGCCGCCAATTCCCGGATGACCCGCAGCACCTCTCGAGTGAGCTCTGGATCCAACGCGCTGGTAGGCTCATCGAAGTAGAGCACGTCAGGGTTCATGGCCAGGGCCCGCGCGATGGCCACCCGCTGTTGCTGACCACCAGAGAGCTCACAGGGGACCATGGATTCCTTGCCCTCAAGCCCCATCTTCGCCAGAAGAGCATGACCACGCTCTTCCGCTTCAGCCTTCGACATCTTGAGCACGCTGATCAGCGGGTCCGTCACATTCTTCAACACGGTGTAATGGGGGAACAGGTTGAAGTCTTGGAACACCAACCCGAAGCGCGTCTTCGCCTGCTTGAGGGTATCCTTGCCACCATAGACGGCCCGGCCGTCAGGACCTTCCGTGCACACCTGCACATCCCCGTAGGCCAGGCTGCCCCCATCTAGCGTTTCCAGCAGGGTAAGGCAGCGCAAAAGCGTTGACTTCCCGCCGCCGGAAGGCCCGATGATGGCCAGCACATCCCCTTGGCACACCTCAAGGGATATGCCCTTCAGCACCTGATTGGCTCCGAAGCTCTTCTGGGCGTTTTGCAGCGTGACAACAGGTTCTGCAGCGCATTCGCCGCCGGTCAGGATAGGCTCAGTCATGGTAGTAATCCATCTTCTTCTCAACGCGGTTCAGGATGAATTCTATCAGCAGGCAGAACACCCAGTAGATGAGCGCTGCCACCGCGTAGGGCACCATGGAGACCTCGCGAGCCGCCAGGGCCTTCGCCTGGCTGAACATCTCCGCGATGCCCAACACGAAGGCCAAGGAGGTATCCTTCACCAACGTGATGATCTCATTGCCCATGGCGGGCAGGATGCGCTTGATGACCTGGGGCAGCACGATCTTCATGAACGTTTGGGTGCGAGAGTAGCCCAGCACCTCAGCCGCCTCATATTGGCCCCGCGGGATGGACTGGATCCCACTGCGGTAGATCTCCCCGAAATAGGCGGCGTAGTTCAGGATGAAGCCTATGTCACAGGCCCAGAACTTCCAATCTGGCCCCATCTGCAGGCCGAAAAGATAGTAAGGGCCGAACATGATGGCCATGAGCTGCAACATGAGCGGCGTGCCGCGCAGGATGGAGATGTAGAACTTCGCGAAGAGGGCCAGGGGCGCGAAGCGGCTCATGCGGGCCAGCGCCACCAGAACGCCCAGGGGGAGCGAGCCTATGAGCGTGACGATGAAGATCTGAGCGGTGAGCAGCAGTCCTTCCCCCAGAAGCCCCAACATGACGCTGAATTCCACGGTTCCTCCCCCTTTCGCACGAAGAAGGCTGCAGGCCCTGATGCCCGCAGCCTTCCCCTTGATCAGCCTCTGAGAGGCTTACTTCAAGATCCAGTTATCCTCAGAGAGCCCCTGGTCGGCGTACTTCGCGCAGACCTCGGAGATGACGCCATCAGCATAGAGCTGCTTCAGGGTGTCCGTCACCTGCTGGGCCAGGGCCTCGTCGCCCTTCTTGAAGCCCACGGCATAGTGCTCAGAGCTCAGCGGATCAGCCAGCTGGAGGTAGACGTCCGGCTTCGCGGCCATCTGATAGGCAGCGATGGACAGGTCACAGGCCACCGCGTCCACCGTGCCGCTCTCCAACTGCAGGAAGGCGTTGTTGTAGTCGCTCACGGTATCCAGACGACCGAAGGTGTCAGCCAGTTCCTTCTGGTCCCCCTCCAGCACCTCAAGGGCCGCGGAGTCTATCTGGGTGATGACGGTCTTGCCCGCCAGGTCAGCGGCGGTGCTGATGCCGGAATCAGCCTTGGTCACGATGACCTGCTGGTTCAGCATGTAGGGCTCAGAGAAGGTATAGTCATCTTCGCGGCCTTCCATGGTGAAGCCGTTCCAGATGCAGTTGACGGTACCCTGATTCAGCAGAGCGTCCTTGGCATCCCAGTCGATGGGCATGAGCTCTATCTCCCAGCCGTTCTCGCCAGCCACGCGCTCAGCCAAGTCCAGATCGAAGCCGGTGTATTCGCCGTCATCGCCGATGTAGCCGTAGGGCGGATAGCTGTTGTCGAAACCGACGGTCAGCTTTGTGATCCCCTCGGTGTCAGCAGGAGCTGCCGAGCTGGAGCTTGAGCTGGATGAGCCTGAGGAGCATCCAGCCAGGGCGAATGCGCCCAGCGTGGCAGCGCAGGCCACCGCCACTACCTTCATCAATGTCTTCTTCATTCTCTATCCCTTCGTCAATCTCTCTATCACTCTACTGTAGTAAAGCGAAAGGAAGTGTACCATAGATACAACGCAGACGAACAAGGAATAGACCATGGACACACGGAACAATGTGCTGCTGCTGTTCAGCAAGCTCCCCGAGCCAGGCCTGGTGAAGACCCGGCTCACCACGCTCAAGGATGGCATCTTCACGCCAGAAACAGCCAGCGTGCTGTACCACTGCATGCTCTTCGATGTGGTGGAGACCTGCATGGCCGCCTTCGATATCCTGGAGGCAGAGGCCACCGGCCCCATCCGGGACGAATACCAGCTGGTGATATCCACCGCACCGAAGGAGAATCTGGAAGCAATGCAGCTGCTCTTCCAGGATGCAGGCACCTGGCCGCGGCCGATCAGCTTCATCTTCGACGAAGGGGCCTCCTTTGATGAGCACTACGATGATGCCTTCGCGAAGGCCTGGGAGGCAGGGGCTGATTGCATCCTGTCCATGGGAGCAGACATGCCTGCCTTGACCACCGAAGACGTGGTAGGCGGTTTCCGTGCTCTGCACCGGTTGGATGACAGCCGCACCCCCGGGATCGTGCTGGCTCCTGACCAGGAGCTGGGGGTTTCCATCATAGGCTGGAACCGGAGCACCCCCTTCGGCCATGGAGGGGTGTTCTACAACGCCACCGGGCTCACGGTGCTCCCCGCCTACATCCGCAAGGCAAAGGAACAGGGGCTGGCGGCCGTGTATCTGCCACCCGTCCCTGATGTGGACACCATGGCAGACCTCGCCCACGCATCCACGGTAGTGGAAGCTATCAGCTACTGCGCAGATTCATCCGGTATGCCGAAGGCGAAGCCTTATAGGACCGCCCAGGCACTGGATGAGATGGGATGGTCAGAGGTCCGCATCATGCCGAACGGATTGATGGACCCCCGCAGCCATATAGACCAGTAACGAAACGGGGCAGCCCTCAAGGGCCGCCCCGTCTGCACCAGGAACTATGACGTTCCCTAGACCATGAGCGCTGATATGCGCTGGGAGAACTCCAGAGGGTTCTCAATGGGCAGACCCTCCACCAGGAGCGCCTGGTCGAACAGGATGCCCGTGTAGGCTTGCACCTTGCCTGCGTCCCCAGAAGCCTGGGCTGCCTTCAGCACCTGGAACACCGGATGCTGAGCGTTCACTTCCATGACGATCTGAGCCTCTGGCACCCCTTCGTCAGAGCCAGGCTGTTCTTTCAGCAAGTTCGCCATCTGGAGCGAGACCGCCCCTTCGGTGGTGAGCACCACAGGCGCATCGGTCACGCGGGTGGAGACGACCACCTTCTGCACCTTGCCGCCCAAGGCCTCCTGCATGGCGCTGAACAGGTCAGCGTTCTCTTCCGTGGCCTCTTCGGCCTTCTTCTTCTCCTCTTCGGTGGTGAGGCCCAAATCTTCCGAGCCCACGTTCTTGATGGGCCAAGCCTTGGTGGAACCGTCAGGTTCTGCGGCATCCTTCGGCGTATAGTCCTGCATGGCCATCATGCAGAACTCATCCACGTTCTCGTCGCAGAGGAGCACGTCATAGCCCTTGGCCAACACCGTGGTGACGGTGGGCATGTTCGCCAAGCGGTCGATGGAATCTCCGGCGGCGAAGTAGATGGTCTCAGCATCGGCAGGCGCATCAGCGATGTATTCATCTAGAGTGATCATCTTCTTCTGCTTGGCAGAATAGAAGAGCAGCAGATCCGCCAGGGTATCCTTCGCCATACCATAGCTGGAATACAGGCCGTATTTCAGCGTGCGTCCGAACTCCTTGAAGAAGCCCACGTAAGCCTCACGGTCATCAGAGCAGAGGTTGGCTAGCTCAGCCTTGATCTTCTTCTCAAGGCGGCGCGCGATGGCCCGCAGCTGGCTGTTGTGCTGGAGCGTTTCCCGGGAGATGTTCAGCGTGAGGTCAGCTGAATCCACCACGCCGCGCATGAAGTTGAAGTAATCCGGCACCAGCTCTTCGCACTTGTCCATGATGAGCACGCCAGAGCTATACAGAGCCAACCCGCGCTTGTAATCCTTCGACCACATGTCGAAGGGGGCGCGGGAGGGCACGAACATGAGCGCGTCGTAGGTCAACGTGCCTTCTGCATGGAGGCTGATGGTGCGCAACGGATCTTCGAAATCATGGAAATCCGTCTTGTAGAATTCGTTGTATTCCTCATCCGACACCTCGGACTTCTTGCGCTTCCAGATGGGGATCATGGAGTTGATGGTCTCAACCTCAGTGTAGTTCTCGAATTCAGGCTTGTAGTCATCCCCGGCATCAGCAGGCCGCTCTTTCATGCGGCTCTTCGTGACCTCCATCTGGATGGGATAGCGCACGTAGTTGCTGTACTTCTTGATGAGGCTGGTGAGGCCTTGTTGGGTGGCATAGGTGCCGAAAGACTCATCTTCGGTGTCAGCCTTCAGGGTGACGATGACATCCGTGCCGTGCTCAGAGCGCTCAGCTTCGGTGATGGTGTAGCCGTCTATGCCATTGGATTCCCAGGCCCAGGCCTCATCAGAGCCATAGGCGCGGGAGACCACACGCACGGTGCTGCCCACCATGAAGGCGGAGTAGAAGCCCACACCGAACTGGCCGATGATATCCACGTCAGCCGAGGCGATATCCTCAGCCGTTGCATCTGCCAGCCCCGCTTCATCTGCCCCAGCCTGCTGAGCCTTGAATTCGAAGCTGTCAGAATGGGCTATGGTGCCCAGGTTCTTGTCCAGGTCATCCTTGCTCATGCCGATGCCGTTGTCAGACACCGTGACCGTGCGGGCCTCTTCGTCAAAGGCCACCGTGATGGCCAGGTCAGCCCGATTGATCTTCACCGAATCATCCACCAAGCTGCGGAAGTAGAGCTTATCCACCGCATCGGATGAATTGGAGATCAGCTCACGCAGGAAGATCTCACGGTTGGTGTAGATGGAATTGATCATGAGGTCCAAGAGCTTCTTGGACTCCGTCTTGAACTTGCGCATGGATCACGCCTCCCTTTGGTTCAGGTATTCTCTTTTCGCGTCAGCAGGATGCTGCTGCCCGTAGGTTCTATCCTTGGATTGTGATGCCTATTCGCTCTCTTGGGCCTTTTCAGTCAATTTCGCAATCAACCCGTCAAGAAGACCCTGGTCCTCAGGAATGAAGATGCCGTTCTTATTCAGCATCTGACGGATGGCCATCTCCTGGAAGTAGGTGTCAGCATTGGACTGATAGGGCACATCCTCATCCAGCTTCTGATAGAGGACATCATGGGTCTTGACGAAGTCATCCACTGCGAACCCGAGGGCACCCCGGTTGCTGTAGCCAGCAACATCCTTGGTGACCTGGGCCACAACGGCCGGATCCACCTGATCCAGGGAGGTGACGTCCTTGTATTCCTCAGAACCGCGCTTGACGTATTCAAGGACGGCCTCTTTGAATTCAGGGGTCTCAAGGGTGCCTTCGTTGATCCGAGCGCCGATGACATTGGTCATGACATTCAAGGTGAGAGCATCCTTGTCATCTACCGAACGCCCCTCCGCAGCCAAGTTCTCTTCGAAGAGCTTGAACGTCTCAGGATCAGACTTGAGGTCCTCCAAGAAGGCATCGTAATCAGCATCGGTGATGACGATGTCCCTCTCTTCGGCGATCTGGGTCAGCATCTCAAGATTGATGTAATACAGGAGAATCTGATTGCGGATGTTCTCAGTGCTGCGGCCATTGTTGATCATCCACTCATCCCAGGCCTCTTGGTCTTCCAGCTGAAGGCTCTCACGGATCTCAATGATGCGGTCTGTTATTTGGGATTCAGGGATATCAACCCCATTGACCCGAGCAGCGATTCCCTCAGGCAGCCGGGCAGCCGTAGGATAGGCAGCATCTCCGGTTCCCTGGGTGTACTTGCCTTTGATCTCTTCGGGGGCATGCTCAGCTTCCACCATGCCCGTGACCACCTGCACGCCCGTGCAGGCGAAAGCCACCAATAGGATGAAGATCATCACCGCCAAGGATGTGCCGGGGATCTTCCCATGCTCAGCCAAGGCGTTCTCCCATGAGCTTGCTGCCGTCTTCTTGTCTGCCATCTACGATCCTTCCGCTCAACAGACCTCATGATCTGCCACTGCGATCCTTTGTTCGCCCCTACCATAGAGCATGAAGCCCCCGCGTGCACGGGACATTCAGGGCAATGGGCCATTATAGCCCTACAAACCTGAAACTCTCCATAAAACGTACGCCTGTTTGCCCTTTCGCAAACTGTTTCAGAATGAGAGGAGCACAGCCGTGGCTCTTGGCCTATCATCACCCCTGAGAAGGCTTCAGGGCCGTGAGGGGACAGGTAAGGGGTGAGAGCGTGTCTGCAGTGGATCCAGGCGTATACAAAGCCGTATTGCGGGTCCGGACCGCCTACCCCTTTGATATCGCTGGGCTCTTCATGCGGTTCTATGCTTACATGATGAGCATCGGCACCGTGACCATGCTCTCGCTCTCCGGCTATTCGTTCATGACCTCCGGTATCGTGGCTTCGGTGATCGCCTTATCCATCTTCCTGCTCTCACCCCGCGTCTCGAAGCTGGTAGATGAGCATGGGCAATCGAAGGTGATCCCGCTGGCCGCCTGCGTGGTGCTGGTGGGGCTGGCGGTGATGCTGGCGAATGTGGCGTTCCGAGGCCTTGAATGGGTGTTCTTCCCGGCGGCCCTCCTCATGGGTTGCATCCCCAATGCTCAGGCCATCGTGCGCGCCCGGTGGACCTACCTCATCCGTACGGGGCGCATCACCGGCGAGGTGCCCTCCATCCGCACCGTCTTCTCCTACGAAGGCATCTTGGATGATATCGGCTTCATGCTGAGCCCGCCCATCTCCATAGCCCTGGCCTCTAGCATCGCTCCTGTAGCCGGACTGCTCATCGGCGGGATAGCCTTCATCGTGGGCGTGGTCATGATGACCCTGGCGAAGGCGAGCGAACCTACCGTGGGTTGGGAAGGCGAAGGAGAAGACGCCAGCAGCGGCACCTCGGCGGATCAGGGAGAGACGGCCCATCCCAAAGGCCTTGACCATCCGAAGAGCATCATCCGCACTTCGGCGGTGGTGAGGATCATGTTCGTGTTGATGTTCCTCACCGGGGCCATGTACGGCGTTTTCGACACCGCAGGCGTTGCCTTCGCTGAGATGCTCCACAACCCCAACATAGCTGGAACAGGCCTCATCATCGGCGGCGTGATATCTGCCGCCATGGGTTTCTTCTTCGGCATGATCCGCTTGAATGTGGCTATGTACAAGCAGCTGACGGCCTGCGCCGTACTCTTGGGATTGGTCTACGGCGCCCAGATGCTGATCGAGAGCGAGGTGGCATTCTATCTGGTCTCTGCCTTCGCCGCCCTGACCTATGCCCCCTTCCTCATCGTCATCAACAGCGCAGTAGAGCGAGCAGTGCCAGGCCGCAGGCTCACCGAGGCCATCACCTGGGTGAATTCCGGTATGACCTGTGGCGTTGCCCTAGGACCCACGGTGGCGGGCGCCATCATCGATCTGTTCAGTCCTCTGGTCGGGTTCGATGTGGGAGGCTTCGTCGCCCTCTCCATCCCCCTGATCACGCTGCTCTCCTTCCGCATCATCCGGCGCAACATCCGAGATGACGCCTACGAAGTGGCTGCCACTTCCCCGGCATCCTCTCGCCGCTAAGACCCGCTCCCAGGCCCTACCACCGTTCACCGTTGATAGAAGACTATGTCAAATATCCTCTTGCATCTTATTGGATTATGTCCTATATTGAACATGGTCTGAAACACGAGAAGCAAGGCAGCCCGGTGCAGAGTCCCCCAACGCACCGGGCTTTCTTGCGTACAATGGTCCTGACCGCCCCGGGAAAGAGGGTGCACCGCCCATCCGCAAAGGAGCAAGTCTTTGTTCGGAATAGCCGTAGCTCGGCTGGATCAAGTGAGCTTCGCTGAGAAGGAGCGCTACCAGGCGCTCTATTGCGGGCTCTGCCGCACCCTGAAGGAACGGTATGGTCAGGTGAGCCGGGCCGTTCTGAGCTATGACCTCACCTTCTATCTGATGTTGGCGAATTCCCTGTTCGAGCCACCGGAAACGAAGGGAAGCGCAACCTGCATCACCCACCCGACCAAGCCGATGCCCTATATCCTCTGCCGGGCCACCCCCTATGCAGCTGACCTCTCCGTGGCCCTGGCCTATCACAAATGCCTCGATGACATCCAAGACGATGGCTCGCTCACTGCCCGCGCTGCCCAGCTGGCCCTGAGCGGCTCCTACGCCACGGCCCAGAAGCGCATCCCGAAGGAGTGCGAGGCCCTGGAAGCAGCCATGGCCCGCATCCGCCAGATAGAAGCAGACCCCGGCTCGGGTCCTGATGATGGCGCGAATGCGTTCGGTCTCCTCTTAGGCAGCCTCTTCGCCCACGATGGGGGGTTCTGGGCGCCCGCCCTCAACCGCCTGGGGGCTAGCCTCGGCCGCCTCATCTATCTGATGGATGCCGCAGTCGATCTTCCCGAAGATGAGAAGCGGGGCTCCTACAACCCCTTCGCCTCCTCCGGCCTCACCCCTGATGACCTGCGCATCCTGCTGGGATCAGTGGCGGCTGATGCGGCCGAGGCCTTCGAAGCGCTGCCCCTGGAACGTGACGTGCATCTGATGAGCAGCGTGCTCTACGGAGGCATCTGGCAGAGCTTCAATAGGGTATACTCTGACGCTTGAGCCGTTCGCCACCCCGGCTGAGAAGACCATGATAGAAGATCCCTACGACATACTCGGAATCCCTCATAGCGCCTCAGCGGAAGAGGTCAAGCGCGCCTATCGGAAGAAGGCGCGCGAGAACCACCCTGACCTGAACCCCGATGATCCCCAGGCTGAAGAGCGGATGAACCAGGTCAACGAAGCCTACGACCGCATCACGAACCCACAGAAGTACGCTGCCTCCGATGCCCGCCGCCGCGGCTGGGGCGCTCCCTATGCACCGGGCCAGGCAGGCTACGGCCAACCGGGGAGCGGCCCGGGAGGAAGCCCCACCGGAAGCGCCGGGCCCTACGTGTGGACCACCATCGATTTCGATGACCTCTTCGGCGGTGCCTGGGCCACTCCTCCGGGCACCATCCACCCTGAGCCCGCAGCCACGGACTCAGAGGTCCTGCGTCAGGCCATCCGCTGCATCAACGCCGGAAGCTATCAGGCCGCCCTGGCAACCCTGCAGCAGGTCCCCACTGACCAGCGCACAGCCCGGTGGCAGTATCTGTTCTCTCTGGCGAACCGCGGTGCAGGGAACCAGGCTGCCGCCTATGAGGCGGTCCGGCGCGCGCGGCAGATGGACCCGGGAAATGCTGACTACGCCCACCTGGAGAGCCTCTTCGCCCAGCGAGGGCGCACCTACACCCAGCAAGGCCAGCAGAAGGGGTTCTCCTCCTTCACCGTTGACCCAAATTGGATCTGCTGTTGCGTCTGCTTCGGCCCGGCCTGCTGTTCGTCCCTCTCCCGCTTCTTCCTCTACGGCCTTCCCTGCTAGGGCCTCAAGCGCACCCAGCTTCGGCGATGTTATAGGGTGTGGTCTGGTAGACGTAGTAATTGAGCCAATTGGTATAGAGCAGCTGAGCGTGGGCGCGCCAGGCATCCACGGGCACCTGAGCCGGATCATCATCGGGAAAGTAATTGACCGGCACCGCCGGGTCCATCCCCCGGGCTTGGTCGCGCTCGTATTCCGCTGCCAGGGTGCCTCGGTCGTATTCCGGATGACCGAACACGAAGAAATGGCGGCTATCCACGCTCTTCGCGATGTAGACGCCCGCATCCTTCGAGGTGGCCACCAGCTCCAACGCCGGATGAGCCTCGATATCCTCAGCCAAGACGCTGGTGTAGCGGGAATGGGGCGCCCAGAACCTATCATCGAAGCCGCGCATCAGCGGCGAGAACCGCTTCACCACGGAATGCTCGTAGACCCCGGAGAGCTTCTGGGGCAGCTCATGCTTGCTTATGCCGTAATGATGATAGATGCCCGCTTGAGCCCCCCAGCAGATGTGCAGCGTGGAATGCACGTTGCGCCAAGACCAATCCATGATCTCCTGCAGCTCATCCCAATAGTCCACGGATTCGAAATCTAACAGCTCCACCGGAGCTCCCGTGATGATCATCCCATCGAAGTGCTCATGGCGCACCTCATCAAAGGTGCGGTAGAACGCCTCTAGATGCTCAGCCGCCACGTTCTTCGCCTCATGGCTAGCGATCTGGAGCAGCTCCACTTCCACCTGCAAAGGGGTATTGGACAGCTTTCGCAGGATCTGGGTCTCCGTGGCTATCTTGGTGGGCATGAGGTTCAGCAGCAGCACGCGCAAAGGGCGGATGTCCTGATGCATGGCGCGATGCTCTGTCATGACGAAGATGTTCTCGGCCTCTAGGGCAGCCGTGGCAGGGAGCGAATCGGGTATGCGGATGGGCATGGCCTTAGATCACCACGAGCTCATGGGTGGAGACGGTGAACCGCCGGAAGCCCTCAGGGCCTATCACGCCCAGATCCTCTAGACGCATGCCGAACCGCCCGGGCAGATAGATGCCCGGCTCCACGGTGACCACATTGCCCACTTCCAGGGGCTCTTCGTTGCGCGGCGAGAGCACCGGTTCCTCATGGATCTCAAGGCCCACGCCATGGCCTAGCCCATGACCCATGCGCCCACCAAAGCCACCCTCGTCCAACACGGCCAACGCCAGCTCGTGAGCCTCTTTGCCGGTCATGCCCGGACGCAGCGCAGCCTCCACCGCCTCATTGGCCGCCCGCAGCACCTCCCATGCCGCCCGCATCTCACCCGTTGGCTCGCCCACGAAGACCGTGCGCGTCATATCCGAGCAGTAGCCATCCACCTTGGCACCGAAGTCCATGACCACAGCGTCACCCGGCTCCAAGCGGCGGTTGCTCACCACGGCATGGGGCGAAGCGCCATGGGGACCGCTGGCCACGATGGTGGGGAAGGCCAGCGCCTCAGCCCCCTGGGAGAGCATCCAGAAATCCAGTTCCAGCTGCACCTCCCGTTCTGTCATGCCCGCTTCCATGAACGAGATGATATGAGCGAAAGCGGCGTCGGTCACAGCCTGGGCTGCCTCCATGCAGCAGGTCTCTCCTGCATCCTTCCGAGCCCTGAGCCCCAGCACGAACCCCTTCGTCTCAGCGAAGACGCTGCTGCCCGCGAAGACCGTCTCCAACCCACGATACTCCGCCAATGAGATGGTGTCTTCTAGGCCCAACAGCCCGTCCCCACCTTCAGGGACAGCCTCTCTCCACTGCTTCGCAGCCCACTCTGAGAAGCCCATCGCCTCCGCATCCACCTGGATGGGAGTGCCCTCAGCCACCCTTTCGCAGGCTGTGCTGTAGCGGGAATCCGTATGGAGCCAGAGCTTCTCACCCTTCGCAGGCACCAAGAGCCCGTGGGCCCTCTCCTCGTCGAAGACCCCTTCGAAACCGCACGCCCACTGGATGTTCGCCGTATCCCGCACGTACAGGGCCGCCAGCCCCTCCTGCTGAAGACGCTCTTGGATCCGGTGGATCCTCTGCTGCTGGAACACGGGCGCTCACCCCTCCACGAGAAGATCCAGGGCGTCCAGATAGCCCTGCTTCCCCCGGCCAGAGATCTTGGCCTTCACCACGCCGTCGAAGACGGAGATGGCGCGGAATGGCTCCCGCGCATCAACGTCAGAGAGGTGCACCTCCACCACGGGCGGTGTGATGGCGGCCACCGCATCCCTGAGCGCGTAGGAGTAGTGGGTATGGGCCCCCGGATTGTAGATGATGCCATCGAAAGTGCCGTGGGCCTCGTGCAGCTTATCCACCAGAGCCCCCTCATGGTTGGACTGGAAGCACTCCACCTCTACGCCCCGCTCACGGCCGTAGGCCACCACCAGCTCCTCGATGGCAGCCAGCGTGTCATGGCCGTAGATGCCCGGTTCGCGAATGCCCAGCATGTTCAGATTCGGGCCATTCATCAACAATAGCTTCATCATGGTACCTCTCAAGCGTAATAGGCTTCCAGTGCTTCCAGCAACGTCTCATCGTCTACGCTGACAAGCTCCCAAGCCCCTATGTCCCGGATGCAGACGAACCGTACACCCGTCCCTCGGGCCTTCTTGTCATGCTTCATGGCAGTCAGGATATCCCGGGCATCGGCCTTCCAGCCCAAAGGCGGAAGCCCCAGCTCATCCAGCAGCGCGCCCTGAGCCTCAACTAAGTCCGGTTCGCACCCTACGAGCCCCTGGGAGAGGAAGGCAGCGAACCGCATCCCCTCGGCCACGGCAGCCCCATGGGAATAGGTGCCATAGCCTGCCAAGGCCTCAATGGCGTGGGCCAGCGTGTGGCCGTAGTTCAGGCATTCGCGCACACCGCAGGATTCCGTCTTGTCCTGGGCCACCACCCCTGCCTTGAAGACGATGCAGCGCTTGATGAGCTCAGCCACCAGCTCCTCTTCCCGCCCAAAGATAGCGGAGGCGTTCTCTACCATCCAGAAGAAGAAATCATCGGAGCTGATGACGGAAGACTTAGCCGCCTCGGCCAACCCGCAGGTCCATTCGCGCTCATCCAACGTGGACAAGGTGGCAATGTCTGCGCAGACCTGGACTGGCTGGCAGAAGGTGCCCACCAGGTTCTTGCCTGCTTCCAGGTTCACCGCAGTCTTGCCGCCTACGGAAGAATCCACCATGGAAAGCAGCGTGGTGGGTACCTGGACCACGCTGATCCCGCGCATGAACGTAGACCCGACGAACCCCGTCAGGTCTCCCACCACACCGCCCCCCAGGGCGATGACGGCGCAATCCCGGGTGAGCCCAAGGGCCGCCATGGCATCCCATACCTCTGCGGCCACCTCTACGGATTTCGCCCCTTCGCCTGCGGGCACCACCAAGCTGGAGGCAGTGAGGCCAGCGTTAGCCAGGCTGTCCATGGCCCGGCCCAGGTAGAGCCGCTCTACGTTCGCATCCGTGATGACCAAGAGCTGTGGGCTCTTCGCCAGCCCCGGCACACGCCGAAGGGCGCTTCCCAGCTCATCCAGGCTCCCGCTTCCGATGCGGACGTCATAGTCTGGCTCTCCTGGTATGGAGACGACCACTCTCATTGCTTGCATAGCACACCTTCCCGTATCAACAGATCACGCACCTCACAAGTGATGCGGAAGACATCCTTGCCCCGCGTGTCCACCACCGCTGCCGCCGCCTCTTGATAGAGAGGGCGCCGCCGGTGGCAGAGCTGGCGTGCCGCCTCCACATCTTGGAAGAGCGGACGGGTGGATTTGTCAGAGATGCGCTGGGCGGCCTCATCGGCATCCACATCCAACAGCACGGTGTACCCCAGCTCTTGAAGGGCTTGACGAGCTTCGGGGGTGGTGATCACGCCTCCTCCGCAGGAGACCAGCATAGGGGATGCGAACGCCGCCACCTCCCGCAAGGCGTGGGCCTCCATCTTCCGGAACGCTTCTTCGCCCTCTTCGGCGAACACGTCACGGATGCGCTTGTCCGAGGCCCTCTCTATATAGGTATCCAGATCCAACGAAGACACATGGCACAAGCGCGCCAGGCGCCGGGCCACGGTGGATTTCCCGGCCCCCATGAACCCGATGAAGAACACCGGGCGCTCAAGCTGGAACCGCGGACGCTCTGAAGGCTGCTTCGCTGGATGAGCCACCCTTGCCACCCTCTAGCGCGCCATGGTGGCCAAGCGTTGCTCATAGTGGCTGAGGTTCGCCTTGAGGTCAGCCATGCAGGTGTTGCCGAAGGCCTCTATGTAGGCATTGGCCAGCACGAGCGCCACCTCGGCCTCCGCCACCACCGCCGCCGCAGGGACCGCGCACACGTCACTGCGCTCCCGAGAGGCCTCTTCCGCTTCCAGTGTATCCAGGTTGACGGTGGAAAGCGGGTTCATCAGCGTAGGGATGGGCTTCATGGCAGCCTCTATCACCAAGGGCATCCCGGTGGTCATGCCCCCTTCCAAGCCTCCCGCATTGTTGGAAGCGCGCGTGAAGGTGCTGCCCTCTAGCCGGATGCCGTCGTGGACCTCAGAGCCTAGGCGCTCGGCTGCTTCGAAGCCCAGGCCGAACCCCACGCCCTTGATGGCAGGGATGGAGAAGACGGCGCTTCCCAGCTTCGCCGTCAGGCGCTCCGGGCCCGCCGTGTAGGTGCCCAGCCCCGGCACCAACCCGCAGGCTACCACCCGGAAGGTGCCCCCTAGGCTCTCCCCTGCCCGCTTCGCTTCGTCTATGGCTGCGCACATGCGCTCAGATGCCTGAGCATCAGGGCAGCGGACTGCGGAGAATTCCACCTCCACCGGCTCATAGACCGTCTGGCCCTCATCTTCCATCCGAACACCGCCGATGGAAGTGACATAGCTCATGACTTCTACCCCCAACGCAGCCAGGAATTCCTTGGCCACACCCCCGGCTGCCACCCGCGCGGCCGTTTCCCGGGCGCTGGCCCGCTCAAGGATATTGCGGCAGTCATCCGTATTCGTGCGCAGCACGCCCACCAGATCCGCATGACCGGGCCGAGGGGTGACCTCGCGCACCAGACCTGCGGGAGCGGTGCCGAAGGCGGCCATGCGCTCAGTCCAGTTCTCCCAGTCCCGGTTGCGCACGGTGATGGCAATGGGCGCCCCGGTGCTCACGCCGAAGCGCACACCCGAGGTGATCTGAGCCTGGTCGGCCTCGATGGTCTGACGGCCACCCCGGCCATAGCCCGACTGACGGCGGCGCAGGTCAGAATCTATGTTCGCCAGGCTGATGGGAAGCCCCGCAGGCACCCCGCTCACGATGGTGGTGAGGCAGGGCCCGTGGCTCTCCCCGGCTGTGATGTATTCCATGGGTCTTCCTTAGGGTTCAAAGCTTGGAAAGCACAAGGATATCAGAACGGCGAAAGGCCCTGGCCCCTTTTCAGCATTCGAATCCGGCGGCGTGGGCCATGATCTGGAACATCTCCTCACGGGAGAGCGCGTTGTTCACACCGAAGATGTCGAAGAGGATCTCATCGGTATCCATCGCTTGCCCCACCAGCATCCCTGCCCCATCGAAGGTGCGAGCCCCCGCCTCTTGAGCGCCCGCCAGCAGCGCGGAGAGCCCATGGCCGTAGACCACATCCATCACCACCTGACCTGGATGGAGCAGGCTCACGTCGAAGGGAGCTGGGTCTCCGGGATGCATCCCCAGAGGTGTTGCGTCTATGATGATATCCGCCTGGCCGAGGGCCGTGCGCGCCCCCTCGTAGTCCCCGAAGCGGAAAGCGGCATGCTCATAGGCTTCCGCGAAGCCCAGGTGACCCTCCACAGCCGAAGGAAGGGGGATGGCAGTGCTCAAGAGCTCCTGATACTGCTCAAGGTACCCGTTCACGCAGGCTTGAGCCCGGGCCTTATCCCGGCCCAGGAGCACCACATCCGCAGCCCCCGCCTCAGCGCAGCTGTGGAGGATGGCCAAGGAGGTGGGGCCTGTGCCGCAGATGACCACCTTCGCCTCTGAGAAGCGCACCCCGCGCATCTCCAAGAAGCCCACGCAGCCCTTGCCATCCACGTTGTAGCCGATGAGCGTGCCCTCCTTGGAGACGAGCACGTTCGCCCCGCCCGCCAGCTTCGCACTGGCCGCCTTGATATCCGCCTGGGCCAGAGCAAGGGGCTTATAGGGCATGGTGATGTTGCAACCCCGGAAGTCCCGGCCACGGATGAAGCGCTCGGCAGCCTGACCGTCTTCCCTATCTGCGAAGCCGTAATCCCAATCAAGGCCCAAGGCCTCGTAGAGGGCATTGTGCATGACGGGAGATTTGGAATGGGCTACGGGGTGTCCCAGGACATAGAGCCGCTCTTTCATCATCTGACCTCCCTTTCTCCCGGTACGCAAGCACCTTCCATGGCCACCGGGCTTCCCTCCAAGGACACGGGGACCCCTTCGGGCTGGCGCGCCCCCAACAGCAGCCGCTCCAGGTTCCGCAGCAAGAGCGTGCGCCGGATATCCACCTCTGAGAGCGGGAGCACCAGCCAGGCCTCAAGGCCCACCAGATGAGCCCCCGCTACATCAGTCATGAGCTGATCCCCCACCGCCACCGTCTCTTCCTTCGATGCCCCCATGCGCTTGAGCGCCACCCCATAGGCGAAGGGCAGCGGCTTGCAGGCCTTCGCCACGATGGGCAGATCCAACGAATCCGCGAAGCGGTGCACATCCCCATGCCAGTTGTTGGAGAGCAGGCAGAAGCGCACCCCCGCATCCCGAGCGCGCGCCAGCCAAACCCGCTGGGAACGAGGCACATCGTGGGTGGCCCGGGAGCGCAGGGTGTTGTCTATATCCAGCAGCACGCAGGTGAGCCCGCGCTGGATCAGGTCCTGCTGGATATGGATGGAAGCCAGGCTGGAGAAGTACCTGTCAGGCTCCAGAAGGCCCATCAGGAAAACGCCGCCTGATGCTCATCGTAGGTCTCAGAGAAGCTGTAGTTGCCCTCATCATCGAAGAAGAAGAACAGGTAGTCCGTTTCCTCTGGCGCACACACGGCCTGAAGCGCCGCCAGGGAAGGATTGCAGATGGGGGTAGGCGGCAAACCCTCATGGGTGTAGGTGCTGTAGGGCGTATCTGCGTGGACCTCCTCCGCCGTTGGGTCATGGCCCACCTCATAGGCGGTGGTGGCATCAGATTCTAGGTAGGGCCTGTCTGAGGCCAGGCGGTTGTAGAAGACGGAAGCTATGGTGGTGAAGTTGTCTGGAGTGCCCTCTTTCTCCACGATAGAGGCCAAGATCAGCGCCTGATAAGGGTCAAGGCCCTGCTCCTGGGGGTAGTTCCAATCCAAGGAGGCCGTCTCATCAGTGAACTGGGTGAGCATCATGCGCACCACATCCTCCGCCGTGTCCGTGGCGGTGATGGCGTAGGTCTTGGGGAACAGGAACCCTTCCAGGCTGTTGGTTCCTGCAGAGGAGACCAGAGCGAACTGGCCGTCATAGGCAGCAGCATCGGCCGAAGCTGCCAGCATATCATCAGCGCTGATGCGCCCCTGGGTGGCCGCAGCCACCGCTTCTGCCACCCCCTGACGCGTGAGGCCCTCAGGGATGGTAACGCTATCGGCCGTGGAGGCGGGACCCGCCAGAAGCGCTTGGAGCACCTCTTCGAAGGTCATGCCACCCTGGAAGAGGTAGGTGCCGGGGATCAGTGACCCCGCTGCATCCTTCTTCCCTATGAAGTCAACGAACTTGTCAGCGTTACCGATGATCTTCGCCTGGAGCAAGGCATCGGCCACGGCCTTCGCACCGGAGCCTTCCTGGATGACCACCACGGCCTCTTGGCCCTCAGGGAGCGTCTCTGCATCGGCCGTGCAGCCGCGAATGGCCAGCACCGCCCCCAGGATGACGGCCAACACCACCACCACGCAGATGACAATGGGTGCTACCGGGGTCTTCTTCGGGTTGATGGCAGACGTATCATAGGTCTTGAACTGCTGGCTAGCCTTGGCATGGGCATTGCGCGCCGCCAGGGAGTTCTTGGAGGAGATGGGAACCTGTCGTTTACCGAAAGCCACTGATCCGCTTCCTTTCCTTAGCTTTGGCCGCTGTTGGCATCCAACCACGTTTGGAGGAAGACGGCAGCCGCTACCATGTCCACCTTGCCCCTCATATGCCTTTCATCATACCCCATCTGCCGCAGCTCGCGCTTGGCCTCTTTGGAGGACAGCCGCTCATCCGCGAAGGCAGCCGGAAGGCCGCACTGCCCCTGGATATCCTGGGCTACCTGGCGAATGCGAACGGCTTGGGGCCCTTCCGTCCCATCCAAAGAGAGCGGCAGCCCGAAGAGGAGCTGATCTGGCCCCCAATCCTCCAGCACCCGCCGGAAGCTCTTCGCCGAAGCCACCACCTCAGGGGTAGGCAGCACGCAAAGCGGGCTTGCCACCGCCCCTTGACTGTCAGAGATGGCGATGCCTGTGCGCACCTCGCCTATGTCCAGCGCCAGCGTGCGCACCGGTCACTGCCGCCTAGAGGATCATGTTCCGCGCTATCTCCAGCGCCTCGTCCACGCCTTCGATGTTCTTGCCACCCGCCTGGGCCATGGCTGGCTTGCCGCCGCCACCGCCTCCGATAGCGGGGCCCATGGCCTTGATGAGCTGAGCAGCGTCGAAGCCCGCTGCCACGGCCTCTTCGGTGCCCGCTGCCATGAGAAGCGCCTTATCCTTCGCAACGCCCACGAGCACCACCGCGCCCGGAGCCGTCATGCGCGCCCGGATGACATCCCACATATGCCGCATGCCGCCTGCCTGCTCTGCCGGAGCTTTGGCTATGATGACGGGGTAGCCGCCCGGTGCCTGCACCGCCAGCTTCAAGAGGGCGTTGATGCCATCATCAGACACCGCTTCCTTGCCGCGCTTGGCCGCCTGTTGCAGCTCCTTGAATGACTTCAGGTTCGCCGCCGTACGCTCAGACACATCGAACAGCGGCACCTTCAGCTCTGCCGCCGTCTCTCGCAGCTCATCCTCCATGCGATTCACGTAGTCCAGGGCCCCGTAGCTGGTGACCGCTTCGATGCGGCGCAGGTTCGCGCCCACGCTGGACTCGCTGGTCACCTTGAGGAAGCCTATCTCAGCGGTGTTGCTCACATGGCAGCCGCCACAGAGCTCTTGGCTAAAATCCCCCGCCTCTACCACGCGGACGTGTTCGCCGTACTTCTCGCCGAACAGCGCCGTCACGCCCTTGGCCCGGGCCTCATCCAGGCTGGTCTCATAGATGGTGGTGGGAATGGCCTCCATCACCTTGGCATTGGCGATGCGCTCCACTTCCTTGATCTGGTCTTGGGTCATGGCTTCGAAGTGGGTGAAATCGAAGCGGAGACGATCGGGCCCTACGTAGGAGCCCGCCTGCTTCACGTGGTCACCCAGCACCTGGCGCAGAGAAGCATGGAGGATGTGGGTGGCGGTGTGATTGCGCTCTATGGCGGCCCGGCGATGTGCATCCACACAGGCCATCACCTCATCGCCCTTGCTCACGCTGCCGCCTTCCACACGCACCCGGTGGGCGTAAAGCCCCGCTTCTGGGGTGACCGTGTCCGTCACGTAGGCATGGACGGTGCCGTCATCTATCTGACCAGTGTCACCCACTTCGCCGCCCATCTCAGCGTAGAAGGGGGTACGGTCTAAGATGATATCGCCCTGCTGGCCGTCTTCCAAGACCGTCACCTGCTGGCCGTCTTGGATAAGGGCGACCACCTTCGCAGGTCCAACGGTGTTGTCATAGCCGAAGAACTCCGTGGGACCCACCTCGTTCAGCACGTCTGAATAGATGCCGCCATAGGTTGACCAGGCGGCTTCGGCATCCTTGGCACCGGCGCTGCGGGCCCGTTCGCGCTGCTGCTCCATGGCAGCCTGGAAGGCGTCCATATCCACATCCACGCCGCGGTCTCCCGCTATCTCGGAGGTGATCTCAACAGGGAAGCCGTAGGTGTCATGCAGCACGAAGGCCACATCTCCAGAGAGCACCTTGCCGTCCAAGTCTTTCAGGGCATCCTCCAGGTAGGATTTGCCCTGCTTCAGGGTTGAGCCGAAGCGCTCCTCCTCGGCCAAGATGAGCTTGCGCTCCAGTTCGCGGTTCTCCACGATCTCTGGGTAGACATCACCCATGAGCCGCACGATCTCATCCACATACTCATTCAAGAAGGGGCCGTCAACGCCTATCAGATGGGCTTTCATGATGGCCCGGCGCAACAGGCGGCGCAACACATAGCCGCGGCCCTCATTGGAAGGCAGGATGCCGTCAGCGATCATGAAGGTGACTGCCCGGGAGTGGTCAGCCATGATGCGCAGGGCCAGGTCTGTCTGGCCGTCTTCGCCGTAGGTGACACCTGCCAGGCGCTCCCCCACCGCGATGAGGCTGCGCAGGACGTCGGTCTCATAGTTGGATTGCACTCCCTGCATGATGGCGGCGATGCGCTCAAGGCCCATGCCCGTGTCTATGTTCTTCTTCGGCAACTCCTTCAAGGTACCGTCTTCCTGGCCATCATACTGGGTGAAGACGCAGTTCCAGTACTCCAGGAAGCGGTCACAGTCACACCCGGGGGCGCAATCAGGGCTGCCGCAGCCGAATTCCGGGCCCTGGTCATAGTAGAGCTCAGAGCACGGCCCGCAGGGGCCGGTGGGCCCAGCCCGCCAGAAGTTGTCATCTTCCCCCAGCTTGGAGATATGGTCCTCCGGCACTCCCAGGGCCTTCCAGATGCCGATGGTCTCATCATCATCTTCGAACACGGTGAAGTAGAGCTTCTCCAGGGGAAGCCCCAGCACATTCACCGAGAAATCCAAGGCCCACTGACACATCTCATGTTTGAAGTACTTGCCGAAGGAGAAATTGCCCAGCATCTCGAAGAAGCTCAGGTGCCGCCCTGTGGTGCCGATGATGTCTATGTCATTGGTGCGCACGCACTTCTGCACGGTGGTGGTGCCGATGTAGGGCTCTTCCAGCTGCTTCTGCTGCAGGAAATAGGGCTTGAACTGCACCATGCCCGCGCTGGTGAGCAACAGGGACGGGTCATCGGGGATGAGGGAGGACGAGGGCCAGCGCTTGCAACCCTTATCTTCGAAGTACTTCAAGTATGCCTCGCGGATTTGGGCAGTGGTCATGTATTCCATAGGTTCAGGTCTTCCTTGGTTGATTGCCATTGCTGTAGGATTATAGCAAGCCAACGAAACGGAACGACGCAAAGGGACAACGGGGACGTAGGCTATCGTCCTGTTTTCCGATAGCGATAACTGAGCTGGCAAGCCTCGGGGAAACAGGACGATAGCCTACGTCCCCGTTGTCCCTTGCGCTCTAGCGTTTCTTGAACGGCAGCTTCAGCTTGATCTTGCCCTGGGCGGACACATGATCAGCCGAAGGGGAGGTGGCATCGAAGAACGGATCCACATCTTCTTCGGCCGCGGGCGTGCCCTTGAAGAAGACACCGTCATTGGCCACCACGCGCCTACCCGTACGCTTCTCGAAGTAGTACACGAAGCAGGATTTGAGCACCGCCACCAAGGGGATGGAGAAGAGCATCCCCACCAAAGAACCTAGAAGCCCGTTCATGGCACCCCCGATAGCGCTTCCGCACATCATGGCTATCAGGGTGAGGGCCGGATGGATGTCAACGGAATTCGCCATGATCTTCGGGCTGATGAAGGTGTAGACGAACTGCTGGATGACCACGGTACCAGCAATGGCGATCAGTGCCGTGAGAGGGCTCACGAAGATGGCCATGACCGCTGCCACCGCCCCGCCCAGCCACGGGCCCACGATGGGGATGATGTTCAAGGTGCCAGTGATGACGCCTAAGGCAGGCGCGTTCGGGATGCGGATGATGGCGAACAGGATGCCGCAAGCCACGCCGATGATCACGCACTGGATGAGGGTGCCCTTGATGTAGCCACCCATGATGCGCGTGAACGTCACATGGAGGAAGTGGGCATCATCGTAGTGCTTCGGGCTGATGATCCGCTTGGTCTCACGGCCGATGGCGGGCAGCTCCATGAGGATCCAGAAGGCCACCACCAAAGCGAAGCCGATGGCCATCATGCCGTTCGCCAGGATGCCTCCCAGATCCACCACCGTGTTGGCCGCGTTGGAGGCCAATGAGGAAGCCGCCCCTGTGACGGAAGATGCCGCCTCTTGGACGAGCTTCTCGATGGTCTCATTGCCCAGGAGGTCAGAGTACTTATCGTAGATGCCGGTCATCCACTTGGAAGCCTCATCCATATACCCAGGGATGCTCTCCAGGATGTTCGCGAACTGGGCGTTCAAGCCGAAGGCGGGCGAGAACATCAGGAACCCCACTCCTGCCAAGACGGCGAACATGATCACGTAGGAGATGGCTGTAGCCACCGCGCGATTCATGCCCTTCGCATCCAGCTTGTTCACCACGCCCCTCAAGCAGAACACGAAGATCAGCGTCCAGATGAGCATGGAAACAGGTACGGAGAGGATGCGGAGCAGATAGATCAGCACGCCCGTGAGAACGCAGACGCCTATGGCGGTCCACACGTAGACGAAGGCGTTCCTGGCCTTGCCTCGGATGCCCAGCACCCCCGCTCCCTCAGGTGCCACCTCAACCGAGGATGGCTCCGGGGCAGGCTTTACCGCTTCGGGGGCTTCGCTCACCGGGATGACCTTTCAGCATCAGCCGTAGCATCATCGCTCAACGCGTCCATCAGATCCTCTTTGGTCTGGCCCAGAAGATCATCTCGGGCCTCAGCGGCAACGCTCCGCTCTTCGCGGGCCTGCTTATGCTGGCTCATCCTCTCAGCTTCTTCGCGAACGGAATCAGCGGCCGCACCTCCGGCAACGCTCACGAATTCTGTGAAGGGGTTGACGTCCGCCTCGGGAGCGCCTTCTGAACCCAAGTCCACCGATTCCTCACTGGCGTACTTGGGGCGGAACTTAGAGCGCACCTTCTTCGTCATGTTCGTCACGATATCCAACGGCGCACTGGTGACCGTATCCACCGCATCCACCGTTTTGGACACGCTGCCTGAGATCTTAGAGACGTCTTCTAGGATGCCATCCACGCGCATGAGCTCAAGGTTCACCGAATCAACCGTGAGGGTGACGCGGTCTACCAGCGGGTCCACCTTGCTCATGGTGGGTTGCAGCTCAGCCACCATCTTATCCACGTTCTCAAGGGTTGGATCAAGCTGCTTCTTCATGTCCGTTACCGTGGTGCGGACCTTGCGTAGGGTGATGGCTAGTTCTATGACGAACCACACCAAAGCGGCGCCTACGACGATGTACACGATGGGGAGGAGGATGGAGAAGATGTCCATAGGGCACTCCTTCTTGTCTCAACCTACAACTTCGAATGCAGACTATAGCACTCCGCCGCTGAGCGCCACCTAAAAGCCGGGGCGGTTAGCGCCCCGTTGATTCTCTGCAATGGCTTTGTGCAATGGCAGCCCTAGGAGGCCAGGAACCGGCCAAGGGTGGTGAAATCATCCTCCAAGGCCACCTTCTTGGAACTGTCATAGAGGGCCGCAGCCGGATGGAACACCGGGAACACCTTGAACTTGCCCGCCTGATGCAGCTGACCGTGCAGCCCGGTGATGCCCCTATCCGTCTTCAGGACGAACTTCGTGGCGAAGTTCCCCAGGGTGACGATGACCTCGGGGTTGATGGTGCGCGTCTGCTCCCGCAGATAGGGCGTGCAGAGCTGGATCTCCTCGGGCCGCGGATCACGGTTGCTGGGTGGCCTGCACTTGAGGATGTTGGCTATGTACACCTCTTCGCGCCTGAGGCCAGCGAACCCCAGCAACTCATCCAGGTACTTGCCCGCCGCCCCCACGAAGGGGACCCCTTGGAGGTCCTCGTTCTTGCCCGGCGCCTCGCCGATGAACATGACCCGCGCCTCCGGGTTGCCATCTCCGAACACCACGTTCGTGCGCCCTTCGGCAAGGGGACAAGCGTGGCACGTCTGCACCTGAGCCCGTATCTCCTCAAGGGGTATCTGCGGCTTGGTCATAGGCTCTCGCTTCCCTTCGGTCAGCCGTTGCTAGGAATAGATGCGGGGCATGCGCGAAGAGCCGAAGCCGATGCATATCTCATGGGGCACCGTGCCCAGAAGCTCAGCCATCTCGTCTATGGTGACCACAGCATTGCCGCTGGCCCCCACGATGAGCACCTCATCCCCTATCTGAGGGTCAGACTTGCCCAGGCTGCGCCGGGTGCGCAGGTCCACCTCGAACATGGATTGGTCCATGCAGATGGCCCCCACCTGAGGATGGAGCGTAGACCCCAAGATCACGTCTATGCGGTCAGACAGCTCACGCCGATAGCCATCAGCGTAGCCGATGGGCAAGGTGCACACCTTGGAGAACCCGCCGGAACGGTGCAGCAAGCCATAGCTCACGCCTTCTCCCACCGGAACGCTCTTCACCTGGGTGATGCGCCCATGCACGCTCATGGCGGGCACCAGGTCTATCAAGCCATAGGTCTCAGGACAGGGGTAATAGCCATAGAGGGATATCCCCAGCCGGACCATGTCGAAGTGGACTTCAGGGTAGCGGATGATGGCCGCGGAATTGGCCGCATGGACGATGCCTGGATCGATGCCGAAGGCGCGCATCTCAGAGATGGTCTCTACGAAATGGCTGGCTTGGATGTTGAACTCCATGGTGTCAGCGGCATCTGCCGTGGCGAAATGGGTATAGGTGCCCACCAGCTCCAAGGCGCGATGGAACGACACCCGCCGCATGAATTCGATCACCTCATCGAAGCGTACGCCGATGCGGTTCATCCCTGTGTTCACCTTCAGGTGATAGGGAGCGCGCAGACCGATGGAATCAGCCGCTTCGGCATACTGCACAGCGAATTCAGCCGTATACACCGAAGGCATGATGCGATAGGCCAGAAGCAGGGGGATGGTGGCTGCAGGGGGTTCCGCCAGCACCAGGATGGGCGCCCCGATGCCGTCTTGACGCAGCTCCACCGCCTCATCCACGGAGGCCACACCCAGGTAATCCGCTCCGGCGCTCAAGGCGCTACGGGCGCACCGGATGGCCCCATGGCCGTAGGCATCGGCCTTCACCACCGCCATGAGCTTCACCCCCGGCTCAAGGCGCTGCTTCACTTCCAGCGCGTTGTGATGGATAGCGCCCAGATCCACTTCCACCCAGCTCCAGCGCTTGTCCACCCCCGGTATCTGCGCCAGCTCCTCGTAGTTGAACTCCGGGCCTGACGCCCCTCCTTCGGGAATGGTCAGGTACTTGCGCATGTCCGCGGGGAAGAAATCATTGCTCTTCCCCCACAGGCTCTTCTCAGGCCCCGGGCCTTGATCGGGCTTCACCGTGTTCGGCACCTGCCAACCGCTCTTGGCCGCCTGGTATTCGGTGTTGCGAAAGCCCCGGGAACCGGTATCCACGTTCAGGGCGTCCCTATCTGCGCGCGACCGACGCAGCGCATCCCCGGCAGATTCGAACCCCGGGCGGCGCTGGTTGAATCCTAGGAAACCGTTGGGCAGATCCTCGGATGACACGGCTCTCAGTGCCCCTCTCTGGCCATCATGGAGGCTGCATGGGGAAGCACCCCTTCAATGGCCTCCCAGTTCTCTGTGGCTGCCTTGGTGGAGCCCGGCAGGTTGATGACGATACAGGTGCCCCGCTGCATGCACACCGCTCGGGAGAGCATGGCGAAGGGGGTGATCTGCATCGAATGGGCGCGCATGCCCTCAGCGATGCCCGGCACATCCCGTTCGCACACGGCCCGCGTAGCCTCAGGGGTCACATCCCGGGGAGACAGGCCACTGCCTCCGCAGGTGAGCACCACATCAACCCCCAGGCCGTCAGCAGCGTCTACGATGGCCTGGGATATCTGGCTCACCTCATCCTTCACGATGACATGGCTTGCCACGTCCCAGCCCCGGGAGCAAATGCGCTCTTCCAAAGCGTGGCCGGCATCGTCTTCTGTCAGCTCCCGCGTATCAGAGCAGGTGACGATAGCGAAGCGGATCTTCCTCTCAGCATGGCTCATGGTTGCTACCATCCCTCCTTAGAGAACGGTTTCCTCAGGGACGCCCATGAGGATGCAGGTGACCTCATCCCCTGCCTTGAGCGACTCCAGCCCTTCCGGGATGACCGCCATGCAGTTGGAGCGTTGGATGACGCCGAAGAGCCCCGAGCTCTGGTTCTTCGCGGGCGTGACCTCATAGCCCCCATCAGCCGCCTTGGCATAGGTGGCCCGCAAGAGGATGCGCCGCGGGTCCTTCTTCTTCATATCCTGGGTCAGCCGGGCGCGGATCTGAGGGAACTCCAAGGCCTCATAGCCCTGCATCTTGCGCAGAGCCGGGCGGATGAGCATCTGGAAGCCGCAGTAGGCAGCAGCCGGGTTGCCCGGCAGGCCGAAGACGGGAGTACCCGCCACCTGTCCGAAGGTCTGAGCCTTGCCGGGGCGCATATTCACCTGGGTCATGAAGACCTGGCCCGCATCCGCCACCACCTGCTTGATGAAGTCATAATCCCCATTGGCGGCCCCACCGGTAGTGATGACGAAGTCAGCATCTTGGGCTGCCTTGGTCACCGCCTGGAAGAGGTCATCGTAGGTATCTAACACGATGGGGAGCACCTGGGGGATGCCTCCGGCTTCCCGTACGCAGGCCGCCATGGCAGAGGCATTGGATTCCCGGATATGCCCCGGCCCTGGCACCTCCGAAGGGGGCACCAACTCTGACCCCGTGGCCATGATGGCCACCCGAGGGCGCCGGTAGGTCTCAACCTCTAGCACGCCGCAGCTGGCAAGGCATCCCATGCCCGCAGCCCCCAGCACATCCCCTGGCTGGAGCACCACCTCACCTGCTTTGGCCTCTTCGCCCGCCGCCCGGACATTGGAACCAACGCTGCAGGGGACCGCGAACGAGACCACAGAACCAGGCTTGCCGTCTCCGGACACCACGCCCACCACTTCGTACTTGACCACGGAATCTGCCGCTTCGGGCAGTTCGGCCCCCGTCATGATGCGCACGCATTCATTTGCAGCGATGGGCCCCTCATACACGCTGCCCGCCCCTATCTCAGCGATCACCTTGAGCTGCACCGGAGCATCTTCGCAGGCATCCGCTATCTGAGCGGCCTTGAGCGCGAACCCATCCATGGCTGAATGGGCGAAGGGCGCCACATCTATATCGCTGGCCTGGGGAGCGGCCGCCACCCGGCCCAAAGCCTCAAGCAGGGGCACCCTCTCAACGGGAAGCGGCTCCACATGGGAGAGCACCACCTGGCGCGCCTCTTCCACCGATATCATGGCATCTAGGGGTTGGGGCTCATTCGCCATCTGCAGCATCTCCTAGCGGTTCACGTTGTAGAACGCGCCCATGCCCGCATAGGTTGCCTGGGCATCCAGCTGCTCTTCGATGCGGATGAGCTGATTGTACTTGGCTACGCGGTCAGAGCGGGCCGGAGCCCCTGTCTTGATCTGGCCCACGTTGGTGGCCACCGCCAGGTCAGCGATGGTGGTGTCCTCGGTCTCACCGGAACGGTGGCTCATGACGCAGGCGTAGCCATGGGTCTTCGCCAGTTCGATGGCATCCAAGGTCTCCGTCAGGCTGCCGATCTGGTTCACCTTGATGAGGATGGCATTGGCGCACCCCAGGCTGATCCCCTTCGCCAGGCGCTTGGAATTGGTGACGAACAGGTCATCGCCCACCAGCTGCACCTTGTTCCCGATGCGCTCCGTGAGCGCCTTCCAGCCATCCCAGTCTTCCTCAGCCATGCCGTCTTCGATGGAGATGATGGGATACTTCGCCACCAGAGCCTCCCAGTAATCCACCATCTCTTCGCTGGTCAGCTGGCGGCCCTCCCCGGCCAACACGTACTTGCCGGTCTTCTCATCATAGAATTCCGTGGAAGCAGGGTCCATGGCGAACATGATGTCAGAGCCAGGCTTGTAGCCCGCCTTCTCGCAGGCCTGCATGATGTATTGGAGCGGCTCTTCGTTGGACTTCAGGTTTGGAGCGAAACCGCCCTCATCGCCTACGCCGCCGCCCAGGCCCGCATCATGGAGGACCTTCTTCAGGGTGTGGTAGATCTCAGCGCACCAGCGCAGGCCCTCAGCGAAGGAGGACGCACCCACGGGCATGATCATGTATTCCTGGAAGTCCACGTTGTTGTCAGCATGGACGCCGCCGTTCAAGATGTTCATCATGGGCGTGGGAAGGGTATGGGCATTCACGCCGCCGATGTACTTGTACAGGGGAAGCATCGACGATTCCGCAGCCGCCCGGGCTGCTGCCAAAGAGGCGCCCAGGATGGCATTGGCGCCCAGAGCGCCTTTGTTGTCAGTGCCGTCAACCTCCAGCATGACCGCGTCAAGCTCGCGCTGGTCCTCAGCGTCAAGCCCGATGAGGGCTTCAGCCAGCTCATCGTTCACATGGGCCACGGCATCCTGAACGCCCTTGCCCATATAGCGATGGATATCATCATCACGCAGCTCCACTGCTTCGAAGGCCCCGGTAGAGGCACCGGAGGGAACAGCAGCCCGGCCCATGGAGCCATCTGCGCAGAGGACCTCCACCTCTACCGTGGGGTTACCGCGTGAATCCAGGATCTCTCTGCCCAGAACGTCGATGATCATCGCCATTGCATGCCTCCCGTTTCAGATATGTATACTCCGGCGGCTATGATAGCAAAGGATGGAGCAGGAGGCTGAGAGGCAGGCACAAAAAAGGCGGCCCCGGAGGACCGCCCTTGAATGGCTGCTGCTTCCTATTCCTTGGAACGCCGCTTCCGCAGGATCACCACAACACCAAGGGTGCAAAGGGCCACGGCTACTACCGCCAACAGGGTTCCCAGGACCACCATCTGATTGTCACCGGTCTTGCTCAGGTCAGAGCCTACCGGCTTCTGGCCTACGGGATCATTCTTGGGACCCTTGCCATCATCGGGACCCATGTAGTCTTCACCCTTGCTTTCCTCTTCGTTCTTGGCGTCAGGAGGCTCAGGCGGGTTCGCCTCGGTCATGCGGTCACCCAGATAGGCCGTGAAGGGCTCAGCCAGATACACTGCTCCCTCATCTTCGGTATGGGCGCTGGTAACGGTGCGCAGGGCATAGGCCGCCACTCCCGGATGAGGAGCCACGCCGCCTTCCACCGCTTCCAGGTCATCCGTCTCCTCAGGCACGGTCACCGTTGCTTCCGCTCCGGTGCTCAGCTCAGTATCAAGGCCCAAGGTGATGCGGCCCACCGAGAGGGGAGGATTCGCGAACAGATCATGGCCACCAGCCACGTATAGCGTGATGCGGGTCTTGTCACCCACGGGCTTGAAGGTGGCTTGGGGTGGCATGCTGCAGTTGTCCTTGATGTAGCTGCTGAATTCGAAGCCGACGGTCACAGCATCATCGGCATCAGCGCTCACATCCACATCCATCATGAGCGAAAAGGCGCTGACATCAGAGCCCTTGCCATCCAGGGAAACATCCACGGCGCTACCGCTCTGGGAGAAGAATATCTCGCTTTCCGCTGCACTGGCCCAAGCCACGCCCGCGCAGCCGAAGCAGAGCGCGATGGCAGCCGCGAATCCGAGCAGCGCTGCTTTGGTTCTCTTCATGGTCATCGTAGGCATCTCCTTATCCGAACGCTGCGTTCTCTATTGGCCCTGGGAAGCGCTGGTGAGCGTTATGCCCGGAAGCTCAGCGGGAACGTTCACGAACACCGTGTCAGCTACCAGTCGCTGCCCTTCGTTGGTAAAGGCGTCATTCACGCGATAGAGCTCGGCACGCACCTGCGTAGGCAGGGCGGAACCGGGGGCTATCCAATAGACCCAGCGGCCGTCGGCGGTGTCACCGATCTTCGAGCCTTCGGGAAGCTCCGCCAACAGAACCTGTTCGGCTTTGAGCGTTTCGCCGTCTGCCTCAAGGCCGCCCACGATGGTGCCCGTCTCATCATAGAGCACCACTACGTTGTAGGCCGGATTGCCCTTGACGGCGCCGGTGAACAGGATGCTCCCGGCCGGGATCTTCGCACCCTTATCATCCAGCGGGAAGTCTGCGGTCAGCGTACCGATGGCCTTGATGTCCTCCTGGCCCTCAACGGCGGTGAAGTCGATGTTGTCACCCGAAGGCCCGAAGATGTCGATGGCCTTGATGCTGACGTCCCTCCCAGCCTGGCCGGGTGCGGTGATGCGCACGTAGCGAGCGCTTTCCGCGCAGATCCAGTTGGTCGGGCTGCCATCCTCGTTCTTGCCCATGAGGAAGACCTCAGCGTAACCCTCATCGCCCTTCTGGAAGGTCCCCGTTGCCACTTCGGTGAAGGAGAGGCCGTTCACGCTGGTCTCGATGCGGTACTGACCCAAGGCCGTGCCCTCACCCGGGGTATAGCGGATGGACACCACCGGATTGATCTTGTGCATGTCCACCAGCACGTAGGGATCAGCGGCCGGGGTGCTCCCGTCAGCTTCGGTCTTGCCGACGAACTCCCCTTCTCCGGTGAGCACGGAATCGATGGGCTTGGGTTCGAGCCCTGCCTTCTCAGAGGGGCATTCGGGTTCGACCGCTTCATCAGAATCAGTATCCGCGGCATCCTGGTCCTGAGTGCCCTCATCCGGGGAGCCCGCAACCACCAGGTTCGTTTCAACGGTCCACTCATCGGTGGTGTAGCGGCCATTGCCATTCAGCTTCTCCTGAGCCGTGACCGCACCCGTGGAGTAGTTCAGGAACTTGTCAACGGCCTTCACCTCATACTGCACAGCCCGGTTGCCCAGATAAGCAGCATCGTCCACGAAGGAGGCGGTGCCGTCTGCCCCTGCCCGCGCGAAGCCGACGACCTCCTTCTGCGGCTGGCCGGAAGCATAGATGACCCGGGTGATCTCATAGCCGATGAGCGAGGGGGCATAGGATGCATCCTTGACGCCCAGGCCCAGGGTGATCCGGCTGTTATCCTGGGATTGGGTGACCGCCACCATGTCTTGGCCAGCCACCTGGGGAGCCGTTGGGTTCGCCCGCGTCCACTTGACGGCGTCATCATTCACGTATTGGAGGGCCCGCGTCTCCTTCGGGAACTGAGCAACGAAGCGCTGGGTCTCAGCGTTGGGGATCAAGCCCCAGCTGACGAAGAAGTCAGTCAGATCCTTCTTGGCAGCCGCGCTGGCCAGACGGATGATGTTCTGGCTCTCACCCGCATTCGCCACCAACGGCGTTTCCAGAGCGGAACCATCAGCCTTGGTGGCCGTTGCTGGATTGCGGGCATAGCCGTCCACTCGGGCGAAGAAGCGGTTCGCCCGGAGGTCTGCGTAGTTGTCGTACAGGGTGTACACCTCATTAGCATCGTGAGCCAACATGAGCTGCCAGTACATAGCCAGCTGGGTCATGACGCTACCCGTACGGCCCTGGGCGCCTGAGGTGACACGGTCATAGACGGCGTCATAGCTGAAGCGCGTCGTGCCCTCGTTGATCATCTTGCAGATCTGAGCGAAGTAGTTGTTCGTCACCTCGGCATAGGCATAGCGGTTGTTGTTGATGTTGTGGCCTATCTCATGGGCAGAGCCCCACCCGAAGTAGAAGCCATCACCAGCCGCCCGCGTGCCGCCCGGAGCGGTGGCCGCATCGGAGATGGGGTTCAAGATGGCGAAGTTGCCAGATTCGGGATAGCCCACACCGATGTGATTGCCCGCTGCGTACATGAAGGCACCAGCGAACATCTGCATGCAGCGGATGTTCAGATGCTGGGAGGATACGCGGTTGGTTCCCGTGGCTCCCTCTTTCTCGAACATGAGGCCCTTATGCTGATAGAACAGGCGGAACATCTGCTCAGAGCCATCCATGTGCCTGATGAGCGATTCAGCCCGCTCCCGCAGGGTGGAACCCTTGCAAGAGGCCGCCACCTTCGCCGCCGGGACGGAATAGAGCATGGTGTCGGTCATGATCTCAGCAGCGTTATGGATGCAGCCCGCATCGCTGTAGTTGACATCAACGCTGGGGTTGATGGTGTCTTGGACCACCTTGTCCACCACCAGCTTGCTCTCAGCCAGGTGAGCTGCCCTATGGTCAGCCTCATTGGCCTTGGACTTGCCGATCAGGGCCAGCGTCTCATCCAGATCAGTGATGAAAGCCTCTGCCTTCTGGACGCGCTTCTCATGATCGGACTCATTGTGCAGGTCAAGGGTGGGGATGCTATGGCCGCCCATGACGCGGATGCACCATTCCTCATTGGGGTTGCTGTTCCCCGAATACTGGGCGTAGAGCTGTCCGCCGTGCTCTTTGCCTACGTCTTGGATCTTCTCGGGCACCGAATAGACGATGCGCTTGCCAGGAGTGAATGTACCGCCATAGGTAGGCGAATCAGAGGATTCGGCGTACTGCTGCCCCACATAGAGCTGCACCTTGGAATTGGATTGGGCGTTCTTGGCGGAGGCGTAGAGCACGAGCTGGTCCCCTGCCGCAGCCACCTTACCCAGCGGCTGCCAGGAATTCAGGCCGCTGATGCCCAGGTTCTTGCCGCTATCAGCATTGCTGGAGATATCCGTATGCACCGTGATGACCTCAGAGAGCCCCGCATTCTCATCGGCCAAGAGCTGGCGAGCGAAATCAAGATCCAGCTGCACGATGTTCTTGAAGGGATAGTAGTTGCCGTCAGCATCTGCCGTGTTCAGGCGGGTATCCAAGGCATCGATCTTCGCCTCATCCACCCCTTCGGCCAGCTGGATGTGCATGTCGTCAGAGAACAAGGCGTTGACGTCGGCCTCGATGGAGTCATAGCCATGGAAGCGCATCTCGGCGATGTCGATCAAGCGCGGATAGCGCTGCATGCCGATGAGCACCTTGTCAGCCGTCAGGCCGCCATCGATCTTGATGAGGGTGTAGGTGCGGCCGTTAGCGCACTTCTGCTGGGTGAAGGACACGCCCGGCACCTTCTGCCACCCCGAGCCACCGGTGGAGGCATGGACCACCACGCCTGAGTAATCGATGTTCTGAGAAGAGGCGGCGTAGGAGATGAAGCCGATCTGCTTCACGCCATCAAAGGTGACCTCAACGCCATGGTTGCCTTGGTTGTAGGCGCAGCCCAGATCCCAGTCAGCCTTCTTCGCGTAGGAGGTGTAATCATCATCGAAGAGGCCAAGCGCGGTGCTCTTGCCCGCATCCAAGGGGCTGTCTACCATGTTCGCGCTGAGAACGCGAGCAGACTGGATGCCCGTGAGGTAGCGGCCGTTGGCGTCTTTGGTATTCACCAGCTTGTAGTTCGGCAGCTCAGCCGGAGCGATGGTGGTGGTCTCAGCGGCCACCGTCCGTGAGGGCTTGCTGGAGCCGATCTCATTCACGCCAACGATGTAGAGCTCGTAGGTGGTGCGGTCGTCCAGGCCGGAAAGCTGATAGTTGTTGCGCTCTACCCCAGCCTTCTGACTCCAACTGGATGCGCCCTGCTTGCGCCAGAAGATGGTGTAGGAATCAGTATCTTCCATGGCCTTCCAGCCCACTGTGATCATCCGGTAGCCGCCGGAGGCCTTCACGGTCTCAGGGGCATCGGGCACCTTGGTGGCCTTGGGCGTCACCGTGATGGGAACGCTCCAACCGCTGCGCCAAGCACCATTGGTGGACTGCACCTTCACCGTATAGGTGTGGTTGTTCTCTACCTTGCCTTTCTTGCCGTACTTATAGGAAGACACCGCTATGGAGGTGTTCTTGGTGGTCATGAGGTATTCGTTGTCTCCGGCTACCGTGGGATCCACGATGGATATCTCATAGCCGGTGACGTTCGTCTCAGCACCCCAGGAAAGGGTGAACTGCTTGCTACCCGGCGTACAGGCCAGGTTCTGGGGGATGTTGAGGTCCGGAGGCGCAACGAGATCTTCCGCATTATTCAGGAACTCGACGGAGGATATCTCAGCCAAGTTGAGCTCGCCCGAGGCAGCAGTCTTCGTCACCTGGATGGTGACCTTCTTTATGGCGATCTTCTTACCGAAATCGATGATGATGTTGCCTGCTTTGTCAATGGTGGCCTTCCGGTTGTCAGCATAAGCCCGCTGAGGTAGGAAGCCCACGGCCTGAGCCGCACGCTCAATAGTAGAGGAGGTCTGTTCGGCCTCTTCGTCCAAGATGTCAACGGTCTCGGTGACGTCTTGGCCATTCTCCTCATAGACCACATCCACTGTACCGCCTGCAACAGCGGTGGGTTTCTTTTGGACCACGCCCTCATCAGACATCTGCACGGGAGCCTTGATGGTCATCACCTGGATGGCCTCGTCGCCCAGTTGCTTATCCAAGTCATTCAACTGGATGGTAACGGGATTGGCAGCACTGATGGGCACATTGTTGTTCGCCGGGGCGAGCTTGAGGGAAACGCTCTCGTTTGGATTGCCCACCACTTCGCTGACCTCAGTGATCTGACTGCCCGGGGCAACGGCGCCTTCGCTCACGGTGACGCCGGTCACGCGCGGCTTAGGGACTATCTGAGAGTTAACGGGATCATGGCCGAAGCCGACCTCATCACGCTCATAGCCCTCAGCCAAGATCTGAAGGTCTGCCAAGGAACGCACACCGTCACCGTTCAGGTCACAACGGCCCGTTGGTTGGATATCACCCTGGATCACGCTGATCATGGCGTCGATGTCATTCACGTCGATGGCGTTGTCACCCGTGACATCACCGTAGAAGATGATGCCCGTCTGGGCGGTCTGAACCTCGCTCTCATAGGTGGGGCGGTCGTAGGTGCTCAACTTCAGGGTGTAGGTGCGTGGAAAATCATCGGCCACGTTGATATCTTGAGCGAAGGTGCCGAAGCCGTCACCCCAAACTTTCACCGTATATTCACCTGGCTCCACATTGAAGTACGTGTAAGAGCCATGCCTGACCGTCCCCTCTGGTTCCATGGGGATGCACCACTGACCCCGACCGGAAAGGGCCACCGTGAAATCAGATTCATTATATTCTTCGAAGGGCTTCGCATCCGTCACATCCACATGGATGACACTCTTGGCCACAGCCAGCTCAGGTTCGTCCGTTTCTACCGGGATCTTCGTGACGTCAGAGCCCTCTTCAGGGGCACCCTCCTCCCCTTCAGAGCCATTCTCAGAGCCTTCGTTCTGCTCTGGGACCCCCCCCTGCTCGGTATTCCCCTGAGCAGGAGTCGTTGCGCCCTCCTCGGGCTGGGGTTCCGTCTGCTCCACGCCTTCAACGGAGGCATCTTCCCCCTCGGCCGGATCAGCGAAAGCTGGTGCGGCCAGCATGGAAAGGGCCAAAGCGGCTGAGGCGAGGACCGATACGGCCTTCCTCCCCACTCTTCCCAAGGCTGCAACATGCGCTTTTGTCGTGGTTCGTTTCATCGCGTTCCCCTTAAGTGCATTGTTTCCCCAATGTAACGAATATTCAACGGATTATATACGGTTTGGAGGCGAAATGTACATAGAGAAAGGAACGCCAGGAACTGTTAGGAGGCACGCCCCTTGGCATAGACGAACCAGTAGGCCAGCCCCACCAAGAGGCCGCCCACGATGTTGCCCAAGGTGGCCAGCACCAGGTTATAGGCCACGCCACCCAGGGTGATGATCTCAGGGGCGCCCACTCCCGCCACGGCATTCAGCGCCAATCCCAAAGGCAGGAACAGCATGTTCGCCACGCAGTGCTCGAAGCCGCAGGCCACGAAAGCGGATATGGGAAGCAGGATGCCGATCACCTTGTCCACGACGGTCTTCCCTGCGAAGCCGATCCAAACCGCCAAGCACACCAGGGTGTTGCAGAGGATGGCCTTGAAGATAAGGGTGATGGGGTCTAGGGCCACCTTCCCTGCCGCTACGGATACGAAGGCCTCGCCCACCGCGCCCCCGTTCATGGCTTGGAGGTTGGACAGATAGATGATAGCGGCGGCCAGAAGCGCCCCGGCCAGATTCCCCAGCCAGACGATGGCCCAATTGCGGAAGAGCTCCGGCCAACCGATCCGCTTCGACGCCTTGGCGCAGATCATGAGGATGTTCCCCGTGAAGAGCTCTGCCCCGCAGCAGAGCACCAGCACCAATCCCAAGCAGAAGCACAAGCCTCCCACCACGCGCTGGGCGCCAAAGGGCAGCGAGGTATCACCCAAGAACGTGCAGAAGTACATGGCGCCGAAGGCGATGAACGCACCCGCCAGCATGGCTGATACGAAGCATTTAACCGTTGGCAGGCTGGCCTTCGTGCACCCGATGGTCTCCGCCTTCGCCTCAGTAGCAGCCGGAGACAAGGCTTCCGGAGTCAGTGCAGACAGATCTTCGTTGCTCATAGGCCCTCCCCCTCTTCGTTATAGCCTGACACCCTACCACAGACCCCTTCCCTCAGAACGGCTGGCCAAGACCACTGCGTAGCAGGGCCGGGTATCGGACTTCGGGCGATAGCGTCTCCCTTGCCCTGGGGTTGCCTACCCTTTCCTGAATGAGGCTGGCTAGTCTCGGCCCTTCGGGTATGAGATCGAACCAGCACTACGAGACCCGTACGCCAGATTGTCCGTAGATGGCCATGCGGTCTCCATGGCCATAGATGTCACGAAGCGAGCATCAAGACCGGATGGCCGCCTGCGAGGCCAACCAAACCAGCAATACCGATCCAGGGGCAGCTTCCGGGAGGGCATGTCAACCTGCACCCCTCATCCGTAGGTGCTGGCTTGCCAGCACGAAGACCTTCAAGGCCGATCTATCCCTTTGCGAATGCAATGAGCATAAAGGGTTGAAGGCCGTATTGAATGTGCGCCAAAGGACGGGCGAAGCCCGTGGCGCGCATCTTTGGGCAACGATGGCCGGAGAGGTATCATGTCGTTTGCATCAACCCAGTATCCCCGCCCCCACGGGGTTCTCAAGGATGAGTCAGAAAGAACGTCCCCTGACTCATTCAATGATGAAAAGTAGCCGTCCCTTTTCGTCGTCCTTGCAGGGTCGATTCGCCAGCCTGTATAATGCAGCCAACGACACGCCTTGTGGTAAAGGCGGCGCCGTTGTTGTTTGAGAAGGCGCGTCTATAAGCTAATGCTTGCGACGCGCCAGCTTCTCACGCAGGCATCCACCTGATGACGTGGATTCCATGAGCATCAATAGTTCTCTTAGAAACGCTACGAGTTCGCATGCGAGCTTTGCGCTCATCAAGAATATCTCACCCATGATCATCACCTCCCATCATGCTAGGAGGCGCCACCAAAGGACTTACTGCCGTTGGCGTGGGAGGGAGTATAGCAAAGGGCCCTTGACAGGGTGCCCTGCATAAATCTGGTAGATATGCATCAAGATCTCATCAGTGATCCATCAGCTTTCAGCCGGGATTCTTCAAGGATCAGGCGGCCATCAAAACCGGATGCCCGGCTACAGAGCATATCCCTGCCGTATGGGGAGGTCCTTCGACTCCGGCTTCGCCTTCGCTCAGGATGACGGAGGGCACGAAGGTCGAATCGCAATCAATTTGCCACCGCCGGACAGGAACGAGTTCCTGTCCCTACGAAGGGCTTCCGTAGGTGCTGGCTTGCCAGCACGAAACCCTTGCCCTTCGTCGCCGCGGCCAAGAGCAACAGCCCAGGATGCGGACGCGGCGGCCACCCCTCACCCGGATGGGGCATCAACCCGGACGCGGAGCGATACCCACGCCGAAGGCGTGAGTGAAAGCAGAGGGGGACGCGATGAGCGTCCCCCGATACACTTGGCGGCCGCGGTAAGCGGACGCCCGCAGTGATGATGCGGGCCCGTAGGGCCCCATCAGCAGTGCGGCTGATTATTAGTTGTTACAGAGAGAAGGCACCCGGCCATGCGGAGCCGAGGTCAAGCCAAAGGAGCCGAGAAATCCACTTTTCCGTGGGGTTCGGAAAAGTTAGTTCAAGGCGACGACGCGTCGAGGCGAGCATGGCAGGGTGCCTACGTCATCCCAATGTGGCCACGACGTTAGAGCCCGCGAATGCGGGCGAGAATGAATAAGTGAGCGAAGCGAACGACATGGCTGTCGCAAGGCCTTGCGACAGCCATGGCACTTAGGCGCGCTTGCCGTTCAGCTTCTCAGCCAGGTTGGCTTTGGCTACGGCGATCATCAGCTTGATGCGGTTCAGCTGGTTCACCTCTGATGCGCCCGGGTCATAGTCAACGGCCACGATATTGCTCTCAGGGTAGCGGCGACGCAGCTCCTTGATGACGGATTTCCCCACCACATGGTTCGGCAAGCAGGCGAAGGGTTGAGTGCACACCACGTTGGGACAACCGGAGCGGATGAGCTCTACCATCTCAGCGGTGAGCAGCCACCCCTCCCCCATGGAATTGCACAATGACAGGATCTCAGAGGCATATTCGGCCAATTCGTAGATGTCTGCGGGGGGATGGAAGCGCTGGCTGCGCTTGAGGGCCTCATTCACCGGACGCCGCAGCTGCTTCACCGCTGCCAGGCCGATGCGGCTACCCACGGCGCTCTTCGCTGACTTCCCTATCTGCCGCTGGAAGATGCCTCCCGCAATGCCGAAGAGGAAGAATTCGATGAGCCCCGGCACCACCGCTTCGCAGCCTTCCGCCTCTATCTGCTCTACGATCTGGTTATTGGCGGTGGGGTGGAACTTCACCAGGATCTCTCCCACCACGCCCACGCGGGGCTTGGTGCCCTCACCCTGGAGGGGGAGCGTGTCGAAATCATCCACGATCTGGTTCACCGTGCGCTTGAATTCGGCCATCTTCACGCCCCGCGCCACCTGCTCCTTCGCCACACCCATCCAGTGATCGAACAGGCGCTGGGCGCTGCCCGGCTCCACCTCATAGGGGCGGGTGCGGTAGAGGCACATCATGAGAAGGTCACCGTATTGCAAGGCGAAGATAGCCTGATAGAGCATGGCGGGCGTCACCTTGAAGCCCGGGTTCACCTCACCGAGATCCTTGAAGGACAGGGCGATGACCGGGATATGGCCCAGGCCTGCCGCCTTCAGGGCCTTGCGGATGAGGGAGATGTAGTTGGTGGCACGGCAGCCGCCGCCCGTCTGGGTAATGAGCACGGCCAGCTTGTCCGTGTCGTACTTCCCACTGGTGACCGCTTCCATGATCTGGCCCGTGACCAGGATGGAGGGATAGCAGATGTCATTGTTCACGTACTTCAAGCCCGCGTCTACCGCCCCCGTGTCAACGCTGGGCAGAAGCTCTAGGTTGTAGCCGTTGGCGTGGAAGATGGGCAGGAGCAGTTCGAAGTGGATAGGGGCCATCTGAGGGGCCAAGATGGTGTAGCCCTCATCCTTCATCTGCTGGGTGAACTGGGGGCGTGCGAATTCCGTTGACCCGGCTTCCCGCTGAATGACCTCAGCTTCCACCCGCACGCCGTCGGCCTTCTGGGTGAAGCTCTCCGGCACCAAGGCGTCTATGTCCTCCACCGAGATGCTGGCCGCCGGGCAACCCCGCTGCTGGGCCTTGGCGTCTGCTTCGGCTTCAGCCTCTTCGTCAGCCTGGTCTTTCAAGGCCGCCAACAGGCTGCGCACGCGGATGCGAGCGGCTCCCAGGTTGGACACCTCGTCTATCTTGAGCACGGTGTACACCTTGCCCGCCGCCTCCAGCACCTCCTGGACTTGATCGGTGGTGAGGGCATCCAGGCCGCAGCCGAAGGAGTTCAACTGGATCAGGTCCAAGTCTTTGCGCTGGGTGACCACCTTGGCCGCTGCATAGAGGCGCGTGTGGTACATCCACTGGTCAACCACGCGGATAGGCCGTTCCAGCTGGCCCAGGTGCGCGATGGAATCTTCGGTGAGCACAGCCAGTCCGAAGGAAGTGAGCAGTTCCGGGATGGCATGGTTGATCTCAGGGTCTTGGTGGTAGGGGCGGCCTGCCAACACGATGCCATGGGTGCCCGTCTCCTCCATCCAGGCCAAGGTCTCAGTGCCCTTACGGCGCACATCCCGCTTGAAGGCCTCGTCTTCGGCCCAGGCAGCGTCTACCGCATCATCTATCTCAGTCTGAGTGAGATGACGGCCCGTCTTCATGACCGGGTCCTTATAGGTCTTGGAGAGTTCCTTGTACAGGCGCTCTTTCAGCTTCTCTTTGTTGTCATAGGGAAGCCACGGGGAGACGAAGGCCGTAGGGCTGTCTTTCAGCTCATCTATGTTCAGCCGCAACGCCTCAGGGTAGCTGGCCACGATGGGGCAGTTGAAGTGGTTCCCCGCCGTCTCATCTTCCTGGCGCTCCCACTTGCTGCAGGGCATCCAGATGAAATCCGGTTGCTTCTCCAATAGGTTCATGATGTGCCCATGGGAGAGCTTCGCCGGATAACAGACGCTCTCCGAAGGCATGGATTCGATGCCCGCCTCATAGGTCTTCTTGTTGGAAGGGTCAGACAGGATGACCCTGTAGCCCAGATTCGTGAAGAAGGTGAACCAGAAGGGGTAGTTCTCATACATATTGAGCGCCCGGGGGATGCCCACCGTGCCGCGGGTGGCCTCCTCTTCCGAAAGGGGCGTGTAATGGTCGAACAGCCGCTGGGATTTCCAGGCGAAGAGGTTCGGCACGCTGGATTCCTGGGAACCCGTGCCCAGGCTCTCCCCCTTCTCACAGCGGTTGCCCGTGATGAAGCGGCGATGCTTGCCCGTCTGCTCATCCTTCCCGAAATCATTCACGGTGAGCAGGCAGGCGTTCGCGCACCCCTTGCAGCGCACGGTGCGATGGGTGGGCTCCAGCGCCAGTATCTCTTCCAAGCTCAAAAGAGAGCTCTTGGTCTTCTCAGACTCAGTGAGGGGTTCGCTCTGCGCGCGCTGATCCCCCTCCACGGGAATATCGGAGGGGGTGGAGGGAAGGCTGCGAAGCTTCTGACAGGAACCCCTTCCGGTATTCCCCGATGCAAGATACCTGTCGCGCGCCAAGAGCGCGGCCCCGAACGCCCCCATATTTCCTGCGATGTCAGGACGGACGGCGTTCACCTCAGAGAGCTGTTCGAAGGCGCGCAGCACCGCATCGTTCAGGAACGTACCTCCTTGGACGATGACCTGGGTGCCCACATCGTGAGGATCACGAATCTTGATGACCTTGAACAGCGCATTCTTGATGACGGATATGGCCAGGCCCGCGGCGATATCTCCCACCGTGGCCCCTTCCTTCTGGGCCTGCTTCACGCGGCTGTTCATGAACACGGTGCAACGGCTGCCCAAGTCAACGGGCGCCTTCGCGCTGATGGCCGTAGCGGCGAAATCTTGTACCTCTAAGCCCAGCCCGCTGGCAAAGCTCTCGATGAAGCTGCCGCAACCCGAGGAGCAAGCCTCGTTCAGCATGATGGAATCTATCACGCCGTCCTTCACCCGCAGGCATTTCATGTCTTGGCCGCCGATGTCCAAGATGAACTCAACCCCGGGAAGCATCTCCTGGGCTCCGCGCAAGTGGGCCACGGTCTCTATCTCACCGGAGTCAACCTGCAAGGCCTCTAACAGGAGACCTTCGCCATAGCCGGTGACGGTGGAGTGGCCTATCCAGACCAGGTCTTCCCCGGTTTCCACATCTTTGGGCAGGCTGGCATACAAGTCCGCCAGCGCCGCCTTCGCACACCCAAGCACATCCCCCTTGTTGGAGGCGTAGGTTGACCAGAGGAGCTCACCCTTACGGCCGATGAGAGCAGCCTTGAAGGTGGTGGAACCGGCGTCTATCCCCAGGAAGGCTGCACCCCGGTAATCTGCCAGGTTGCCCCGCCGCACCGTTTCTTGGGCATGGCGGTCTATGAATTCCTGATGCTCTTCCGAAGACGCGAACAACGGTGCCAGCCGGTCCACCTCAGAGCCTTGGATATCTCCCAGGTTCTCTAGGCGGCTGAGCACATCCTTGAGCGTTTCGGTCTTCGCGCCGTCCCGAGCCCCGGCGATGGCCGCCCCACAGGCCACGAACAGGTGCGCATTGGCCGGGACGATGATGGCCTCATCTTCCAGTTCCAGCGTTTCGTAGAAACGGCGACGCAGCTCTGGCAGGTACTGGAGGGGGCCTCCCAAGAATGCCACGTTCCCGCGGATGGGGCGCCCACAGGCCAGGCCTGATATGGTCTGGGTGACCACGGATTGGAAGATGGAGGCCGCTATGTCCTCCCGTTTCGCGCCTTCGTTCAACAGGGGCTGCACATCCGTCTTGGCGAATACGCCGCAACGGCTGGCAATGGGATAGATGGTGCTGTGGCTCTTCGCCAGCTCATTCAAACCGCCCGCATCCGTATTCAGGAGCGCCGCCATCTGATCTATGAAAGCGCCGGTGCCCCCCGCGCAGGTGCCGTTCATGCGCTGTTCGATGCCGCCATCGAAGTAGATGATCTTGGCGTCTTCTCCGCCCAGTTCGATGGCTACATCCGTTGTGGGGATGAACGTTTCTACAGCGGTCTTGGAGGCGATGACCTCTTGGATGAACTTCACGTCTAGCCACTGGGAGAGCAGAAGGCCGCCTGACCCGGTGATGGCGATGGTCATGGGATTGACGGGGAACTCTTGGGCCGCCTGGCGCAGCACATCTATGATGGTGGCCCGGACATCCGCGTGATGGCGCTGATACACTGACCAGAGGCACTCATCATGGGAATTCAGCACGGCCAGCTTGACCGTGGTAGAGCCCACATCTATGCCGATATGCAAGGAAGCGCCCGGGCCTTCAGGAGCCGTGGAAGCCGCCTTGGGTGCTGACGTTCGCGCCGCTTCGCCCTCATCAGCCTCATCGGCCTTCACCCTGGCGTCCGACGGCAGGGTAACGTACTTGGATTGTCTGCTCATGCCACTCTCCCAAGCTGCATCTTCTCTTTGGGTTGCATTCTACTGGACGGGCTGCGGTTTGCCTATGGCTTCACGAAATGACTAGAACATCCGTTCCTGTGGTTCCATCATCACGATATTCTCGATATGGCGGGTATGAGGGAACATATCCACCGGTTGGATGGCCCGCAGGCCATAGCCTTGCTCCTCCAGGATATCCACATCCCGCTTCTGGGTGTTTGGGTCGCAGGAGATGTAGACGATGCGCTTCGGACGAAGGCTGCCAACCCCCTGGAGGAACTCCGGGGTAGAGCCTGCCCGAGGAGGGTCCATCAACAGGATGAGATCCTCTTGGGGGGCGAAGGGGCCTTCCGTGCCCTCATCCGCAGCACCTCGGCGATCATGAGCCAACTGCTGCAGGAAGGCTGTGGCATCTACGCAGGCGAACTCCGCTTGGGAGATACCGTTATGGCGGGCATTCTGACAGGCATCAGCCACCGCGCTACCCACAGATTCCACCCCCAAGACACGCCCGGCTCCGCCCTTGGCAGCCACCAGCCCGATGGTGCCCGTGCCGCAGTAGGCGTCGATCACGGTATCCTTCGGCCCCGCCTTCGCCAAAGCCACCGCCTCCTCATAGAGCGCCTCGGCCTGGACGGCATTCACCTGGTAGAACGAGCTTGAGGATATGCGGAAGCGCAAGCCACAGAGGTCATCCAAGATGAAGCCGGGGCCATAGAGCACCCGCTCCTCTTCACCTAAGATGACGTTGGTCTGCCGCCGATTCACATTCTGGATGACGGTGGTCACCTCAGGCACCCGCTTGACCAATTCCCGGCAGAAAGACCGCGAAGCGGGGAACTCCTCTGCATTGGTAACCAAGGTCACCAAGAGCTCTCCGGTGCGTCCGGCCCGAGCCACGCCGTGGCGCAAGAAGCCGCGGCCGGTGTTCTCATCGTAGGGCGCTATGCCCCGCTGTTCCATGAGCTGGCGCACGGCAAGGGTGGCCCGCTTGGCTGAGCGGCCCTCCAAAAGGCAGCCTTCCGTGGGGATGATCTGGTGGGTGCCTGGCGCATACATCCCCGTGAGCACCCGGGGCTTGCCGCGTCGCTCTTGGCTGCGGCCCCTCCCCCGGCCCTGCTTCTGAGCGCCCTTGTCCGGCGCATAGGGGGCGATGACCTTGTTGCGGTAGTGGAAGGGGTCCTCCATCCCCAGGATGGGCCTGATGATCCCCACCCGAGCCGCTTGGGGGAAGAGCTGCTCTATCTGCCGTTGCTTCTGGGCCAACTGCTCTTCATAGGGCACATCCAACAGCTGGCACGCACCACATCGGCCGAAGGCTGAGCAGGATGCGCTCTTCGTCTGGTCTTCCCCGTGAGTCACGCTACGCCCTCCCCTTCGGCCGCCCCTCATCGCTTGGAACGCCCATGGTAGCGCACGAGGGGTTGCCCCGCCAGGGGGCTGCCTTCGCCATCCAGATTGTCCAGATGGCAACGAAGCGGTCATAGGCTGGTTATCACCTCCTACCGGCGCTCCAGGGTACAGGCGCTTCTCCTATGGTGGAACGCAACGGATACCGATCAAGCAGAAGAGGCACCATGGGGGCCAAGGCAGAGGCACGGGGAAAGCAGACCGAATGGAAGGTGATCGTCTTCCTCTTCGGCTGCAACCTCTTGGCATCCTTCATGCAATCCATCATGAACATCGCCCTGGATCAGGTGGCCTCGGAATTCCATATCCACCTGGCCGAAGCTAACCTGGTGATCATCGCCTTCTCCATCGTAGCAGGCACCGTGATCACCACAGCCGCCTCGGTCATGAAGCGCTTCGGGCTGCGCAAGGTGATGCTCTTCGGCCTGGCCTGCGGCTTCGTTGGGTCACTGCTGGGATGCTTCGCTTGGTGCTTCCCGGTCATGGTGCTGGCCCGCGTGGCCCAAGCCATCACCACCGGTCTCTACTTCCCCGTCATCAACGAGGCGCTCCTGGTATTGTCTCCGAAGGGGAAGGCAGGCGTCCTGCTATCGGTGAATAGTGGTGTGATCGGCGTGGGCCTGGCCTTCGCTCCGCCTATCGCAGGGGTGGTGCTCACCTACGTGGGCCTGCGCCCTCTCTTCTTGGTACCCGTCGTACTGTCAGCCGTGCTCTTCGTGGTGGGCCTCTTCGTGATCCATGACATCGTCAGCCGCGAAGACCGCCCCATAGATAGCCTGAGCATCCTCTTGAGCTTCTTGGGGCTGGGCGCGTTCATGACCGGCTTGAATGAGGTGACCCATTACGGCTTGCCCATGGTGGGACTCATGGGGGCCGGGCTTGCCATCCTGGGCTTGTTCATCTGGCGCCAATGCCGCATCGAACATCCGCTGCTTGACCTGCGCCCCTTCAAGACGAAGGCATTCGCCACCGGGGAATCTTTGGTGGTGCTGGCCTACATGGGAAGCATGTACCTGAGCCTGCTCGTGCCCCTCTTCCTGGAAGGAGCTGTGGGCTGTACCCCCTTCGTTGCCGGTTGCATCCTCACCGTGCCCATCCTCTGCTATGCCGGAGCCTGCTTCGCCAGCGGAAAGATCCTGGGGCACCATGGAGTGTGGCCGCTGGTCCCCTTGGGATTCACGGTGGTGCTGGGAGGGTTCATCACCCTGTTCGCCACCCTTTCTTTGACCAACAGCCTGGTGGTGGCCATTTGCACCGCCCTCGTCTACGGCGGCATCGGCATCTTCTACCCTGCCGTGAAGAGCGTGGATCTGGAGGTCCTCCCTGAGAGCCTCTCCTCCAACGGCTCTTCCATCCACTCCACGCTGGTACAGGTGGCTGGCTGCATATCATCAGCGCTCTTCGTGGGGCTCATGTCAGGGAACGTGGAGGCCCGGTTGGCCGCCGGTGCCACCAAGGCCCAGGCCTATGCTTTCGGCTTCGCCCACACGCTACCCATTGAGATAGGCCTCATCGTGGTGGCTTTGGGGCTTCCGCTGGTCTACGTGAAGCAGGTGCGCGCCTTCACCCAGGCCCACCCCGAGGAGCGCTAGCCCACACGCTCATTCGTGCAGCTGGCTGGTGGCCTTTCCCTCTTCTATGGCGGCATTGCACTGCTCATCTAAGGCCGCCGCGGCCTCTTCAGGCGTAAGGGCACCCGTGAGCAGGTCATGGATATGCCTGTGGAATATCTCTCGCACGGCCCGGGTATCAGGGTTGTTCCCCGTGAAATCAACGACGTTCTTCCTGTTCTTAGAGAAGAGGTTGAAGGCCAAGATGTCATCGCCATAGCGCTTGGCCACGCTCTGGGAAGCCGGAAGCGCCCCAGCGGAAAGATCCATCAGCTCTTCGTTCTGATAAACATAGGCTAGGAAGTCCTTCGCCACCTGGACCTTCTCTGGGTCTCCGTTGTCGAACACCTCGAAGCCGGAGATGAACGTGGTGGCGCAGCCTGATCCGCTTCCCGGGAAGTTCACCAGCCCGATGCTATCCCCGTAGCGCCCCAAGGAGGCGTTGTTGACCATGTAGATGGCCAGCTGCCCCTCCCGGAAGAGGCTGGAGCAATCCTCTATCTCCAGGTTCTCGGCATGGGGCGGGAACCAGCCGCGGTCCACGCCCTCTTGGATCCAGCGCAGAGCCGCGATGCCCGCAGGGGTGTTCAGCTGGAAATGGTCGTCCTCATCGAAGAAGCGGGAACCCGCAGAGCGCAAGAGCGTCATGATGTGGGTGTCGCCCTGAGAGCTTCCGGCATACATCATCATGGGATAGACCGCTTCGGGGAGGTTCAGCGCCAGCGTGTCCAAGATGGTGGTCCATTCCTCCAGCGTCCAGGAGGTGATGGCATCCTCTTCGATGTATTCCTCCAACCCCGCCTGGATGAACAGCTCCTTGTTGTAAGCCAGCACGTTCTGCCGAGACAGATAGGGCATCATGTACAAGCGGCCGTTCACGGTGCTCATGGTCAGAAGGTGAGGGAAGAGGTCCTCCCGGATGCCTTTGTCTGCCACATCATCCAAGGGGACCACCGTGCCGCTATGGATATAGGTGGATATGTTGAAGAAATCCCCGTAGAGGATATCCGGGCTGTCTTCGGTTCCCAGGACCTCTTCGATGGCCTCATCGTACTGGTTCTGTTCGAAGACCTCCACATCCACGTCAACGGGTGTGCCTTCGTAGCTCTCCTCGAACGAGCGCGCCATGCGCTCGATGACCTGGTCTATCTGAGTGGTAGTGTTGTCGAACACCACATCATGGCCGGTGCGGGGCACCTTGATGGTGAGATGGATAGCCTCTTTGGCTTGAGGGCTGCAAGCCCAAAGCGCCCCTGACCCCAGCACCAGCACGGCCACCATCAAGAGCTTCGCCACCTTTAGCGGCACCGTGGTCAAAGCACGCTTCGATGGGCTCATCCCTTGTCCTCCTTCTGCACTTCGCGGATCTTCTGCAACATCAGGCGGATGTTCAAGGGCTTCGGCAGGAAATCATCCATGCCGCTGGCCAGAGCACGGTTCTTGTCCTCCACCAGCGTGGAGGCCGTACAGGCGAAGATCCTCACCGTGTCCGCATCGGTGCGGTTGAGCCTTCGTATGAGGGCGGAAGCCTCATAGCCATCCATTACCGGCATCTGGGCATCCATCAAGATGATGGGATATTCACCTATCTTCGACCCGGCGAAGATATCCACCGCTTCGCGCCCGTTCACCGCCACGGTCACCTCATAGCCTTCTTCGATGAGAATGGAGGAGATGATGTCAGCGTTGAGCTCGTTATCTTCGGCTGCCAAGATCTTGAACTGCGCTACCTTATCCTGCCCTTCGGCAGCTGCCGCAACCGAAACAGTGCGTTCCTCTTCCCGGGCCGCCTCCTCTTCGTTGATCCCCCGCTCCAAGCGCTTGAGATCAGCCTGGGCCGCAGCTGAGCCCTCAGCTGCGCCCTCCCGGCTGGCATCCCGAGGGAGGGTGAGCACGATGGTGAAGCACGAGCCCTTGCCCAAAGCGCTCTGCACGCTCAGATCCCCACCCATCTGCTTGGTCAGCAGATAGCTGATGGACATGCCCAGCCCCGTACCCTTCTGGCTTTCCATGGTGGAGGTGCGCTCTTGGGTGAACATCTCGAAGATCTGCCGCTGGAATTCCAACGACATGCCGCAGCCGGTATCCGCGATGGCCACCTCGGTGGTCACCTGGTCATTCTCAGGTGTCAAGGTCTGGTTCGCCCGGATGGATATGGTGCCTCCCTCGGGGGTGAACTTCACGGCATTGGAGAGGATGTTCATGAATATCTGGCTCACCCGCACCTCATCCCCCACCAAGAAGGGGTAGGGCAGCTTCACGGCTTCGGTGGAGAAGCGGATCCCCCGTTCCACCATGGGCTCCCGCTGCATCTCACAGACGTTCTCTAAAGCAGCCATCAAGTCGAAAGGCTTCGCATCCAGTTCCACCTTGCCCGCCTGGAGCTTCGACACATCCAGGATGTCGTTCACCAAGGAGAGCAGGTACTGGGCGGCTTTGTCCAGCTTCTTCGTATAGCCCTTCATGGCATCCACGTCATCCACATGGCGCTCCATCAAGTGGTTCAGCCCGATGATGCCGTTCAGGGGCGTGCGGATCTCATGGCTCATGTTGGAGAGGAACTCCGCCCGAGCCGCCGATTCCGCCTTCGCCAGCACTGACCTGCGCAGGAAACGGTAGATGAGCGCCATCATCACGATGAGCACGACCACTACCACGACCAGCATCCCCACGGTCATGGTCATGAAGGGCCGGAAACGCTCCTCGAAGACCGTAGCAGGAACGGTCAGGATGAACGACCAGGCAGTCCCTTCAACGGGAGCGAAGCTCATCACCAGGTGCTGGCCCTCGCTGGTGACGCAGTTGATGACGAAGCTCTCCCCTTGGGCTATATTGCGGCGCACATCCTCAACGGTCACACCGCCTTCCAGCGTTCCCGCCTCCAGTACCCGATAGAAGTTATCCCGATGGGTGAGCTCGGTGGCGGGGGAATTGCTGACGATGTAATACCCCTCAGGATTCACCACGTTGGAGACACCCTGGCCGTCGAAGCTCTCTATCTGCAGCTGATCGCTGATGGCAGACAGGTCGCTTCGGGCCAACAAGGCCACGAACCGGTGACCGCCGAATTCCAGGAAAGGCGTGCGGATGCCGTAGATGAGCGATTCCTTCGTTGTTTCCAACCGCCCATTCGCATCGTTGTAGAGCATGACGAAATGCTCCCGGCCATCAGCGAAGAGCTCATCGTAGGTGTGCTGGTCGGCCTCTAGGCGCACGTAGGAGCTGCTATAGAGCGTGCCCTGCTCATCTAGCAGATATAGCGCGTTGAAGAACTCCGAGGAGGCGGATTCCAGGTTCATCTGCTCCTGGGCTTCCTCCATGGTGCGCACATCATAGATGTCCATGCGCTCGGCCACCGAATCAAGCTGCGAATACAGGTTATCCAATGAGCCTTCGATGGTCTCAACGTCATGACGGGATATCTCATCCACCGTAGACATGAGGTTCCCGGCCACCGTTGATGAGAGCATGTTCAAGTACACGCAGATAGCGCCGATGATCACGGCGATGGATACAGCGAAGATGACGATGTTCTTCTTGCGGTTAAGCGTGATCCTCAGCCCTTAAGATCCCCGTTCTGCTCCGGCAGAAGCGCTCCTCCCTGAGAGCATCTTATCATCAGCGCTGCCCGCGGACGCCCAGGCTGGGTGCCTCTCTGCTATTTTCTCCGCCTTCGCTATAATCTCTCCTCATCTGAAAGCCCCTCTACCACGGCGCTATCGCCTAGACAGGAGCGCTCCTTTGCTTCTCTCCCTCATCAGCCTCGTGCTCTTCGTGCTGTTCGTCGTCTTCATCCTATGGTGCATCGGCTCCTTCTGGGCTTGGCTCGGGCGCGGCAAGCAACTGCGCCATGCCGCGGAGAGCGACGTGGTCTCCCCTGCCACCCGCAAGATGATCCAGCAGATAGAGGCCGTATGGGCGGCTCAGAAGGCAGGAACGGGCAAACAAGGGCCGAAGGTCCGCCTGAACCGCGAACAGCTCCGTGAGGTGCACCGGGCCGAAAAGGAGGTGCGCAACGATTTTCTGGACCATCTGCACCTAGGGTGGTATCAGATCGTGATGATCTTCTTCATCGGGTCAGTGCTGGGTCTCGTGCTGGAAGAGGTTTGGATGTTCATCACCGCAGGCGTGACCGAAAGCCGCGTGGGGCTGGTATGGGGGCCGTTCAGCCCCCTCTACGGTGCAGGGGCCGTGCTGCTCACCCTGGTGACCTTCCAGCTCAGGAAGATGCATGCGAAGGGGATCGTGGTGTTCTTGGTTTCCATGGTGGTGGGCGGCCTGCTGGAACAGATCACTGGCTGGTCCATGGAAACGTTCATGGGCGCGGTGTCTTGGGACTACATAGCCGGTGGCGTGCCCGGGGCCATCACCAAATGGGTGGCAGTGCCGTTCCTGATCTTCTGGGGTCTTCTGGGATACCTCTGGTACAGATTCATCATGCCGCCTTTGCTCTGCGGTCTTGGCGTGCCCACCACCAAGCGCAAGGTCATCTTCGTCACGCTGCTCTCCATCTATCTGGTGCTGGATGTGTTCATGACCATCATGTGCTTCGACCGCCGGGCAGAGCGGGATGCGGGCATACCTCCTGCGAACGCCTTCGAGGAATGGGTGGATGAGAACTTCAGCAACGCCTTCATGTCCGAGCGCTTCCAGAACATGGTGATCCAGGGCACGGGAGACGCCTATGACGCCATGACCGGCACCCAAAACAACGGCTGAGGAACGCTGCGTTTTCCATTCGCTTGTGCTTCAAAGAAGCAGCCGCACCCCTTGCCCCCTTCGAAGAGAATAGGGCCAACAATGATCAAGGGCGCAGAGGCGCTGGCGAAAGGGGCGTGACATCATGACCGCTGCAACGGGGATCCATCAGCATCAGAACTTTGAGAAGAAACGGGATTGGTCGTTGGTGATCAGCGGAGTGCTGGTCTTCCTCATGGGGCTGGTGGTCATGGTCTGGCCAGGGCTTTCCCTGGTGACCATCGCCATCATGGCCGGGGTCATATTGATAGCTTCCGGCATTGGCGGCATCGTCTCCTACACCGGCCTCAAGGGCATCGTGCCGGGGGCAGGCTGGGTGCTGGCTAATGCCATCTGCGACCTGCTCTTGGGCATCCTCTTCGTCGTGTTCCCGGCCGCCACGGCTGCCATGCTGCCTTGGATGGCGGGCATCTTCGTGATCTGCTATAGCGTCTACGCCATCATCGCAGGCATTGCCATGCGCCAGGTGTTCTCTTCCTGGGGCCTCATGGTGGCAACGGGCATCATCGGATTGCTCTGCGGCATCATGTTCATGACAAACCCCGCGTTCTTCGTCGTCTTCTTGGGCATCTTCCTCATGATGCGTGGCGTCACCCTAGCCGTGGACGGCATCCTGTGCCCCAAGGACGCCTACCTGTAAGCCCCACTGCTTTCGTCCTCTCTCTCCTGGACGGGCTGGCCCCTTGGCTGGCCCGCCTTTTGCTATCAACGGGTACAATGCACCCCTAAAGGCAACCTAAGGAGATGCTGATGACGAAGCCCTACCCCATGCAGATGGCCGAACGCGAGCTCCCTTTAGAAGGAGCGCTCAAGATCCTGGAAGACGGCGAATACTGCGTGCTCTCCACGGTAGACCCCGACGGCACCCCCTACGGCACCCCTCTTTCCTATGTGATGCTAGAGGGGAAGCTCTATATCCATACGGGCGAGCGCGGAGGGCACAAGATAGATGACTGGAACCATGACCCGCGCGTCTGCGTGAGCGTGGCCATAGAAGTGGAACCCTGCTATGAGGAGACTTTCTTCACCACCCGCTTCGCCTCCGTCATAGGCCAAGGGCGCATCTCCCACGTGGAAGATGCGGTCACCCTGCGCAAGGTGCTGGTGGCCTTGTGCATGAAGTATCTGCCCCAGTTCAAGGATGAGATAGGCGGGGCCATTGAACGGGAGATAGATGTGACCGGTGCCTGGTGCGTTGAATTCGATGAGATCCGCGGCAAGGCAGGCCGCCGCCTTTCCTAGCCCGGGACAACGGGGACGTAGGCTATTGTCCTGTTTTCCCAAAGAGGCTTGCCAGCTCAGTTGCCGCTATCGGAAAACAGGACAATAGCCTACGTCCCCGTTGTCCCGGACCCTGTTCACTCTTCTTGACACTGTGATACACTATAGCTGCCGCGGAGGACGCTTCGCGGCAGACGCAGAATGGAAGAGGCTCGTTGGACATACTCATATCGAATGCAAGCGCTCTGCCCATCTATGAGCAGATAGCCCAGTAGATCAAGGACGCCATCCTGAGCGGCACGCTGGAGGAGGGAACCTTGCTTCCCGGCATCCGCAGCCTGGCCAATGACCTGCATGTGAGCGTGATAACCACCAAGCGCGCCTACGCTGACCTAGAGGAAGCGGGCTTCGTGGAAAGCGTGCAGGGCAAGGGCACCTTCGTGACCGGCGGCAATCTTGAGATGCTTCGCGAAGAGCGACTCCGCTCCCTGGAAGGTCAGGTGGCCGCTGTCATAGCTGAAGCAAAGGCTGCCGCCGTCTCCAAGCAGGAGCTCCATGAGATGCTGGATCTGCTGATGGACGATTAGCGCTGGAAAGAGACCATCATGGAACCTTTGATAGCAGCGGAAGGGCTCGTCAAACGCTATGACGGCTTCACGCTGGAAGAGGCCACGCTCATCGTTGAGCCAGGATATGTGGTGGGGCTCATCGGCCCCAATGGTGCTGGCAAGACCACCCTGCTGAAGTGCATCCTGGGTCTGGTGAGGCCCGATGCAGGAGAGGTGCGCCTGTTCGGACGCCTGCTTGATGATGCTGATGCGCCCGCGCTCAAAGAACGCATCGGCGTGGTGTTCGATACCTGCCCGTTCCTCCCTACCATGCGCGTACGAGACGTGGCGAAACTGGGGAAGGCGTCTTACTGCTGGTGGGATGAGGAACGGTTCACCGAGCTGTGCGTTCGGTTCGGGCTCGACCAGAAGAAGTACGTGAAGGGCCTCTCCCGCGGCATGGGCATGAAGCTGCAGCTGGCCTTCGCCCTGGCCCACAACCCAGACGTGCTGGTACTGGATGAAGCCACTGCTGGTCTTGACCCTATGGCTCGGGATGAGGTACTGGATATCCTGCGCGCATTCATGGAAGACGAGGCCCATGGCATCTTGATGGCCACCCACATCACCACTGACCTAGAGAAGATCGCTGACGTGGTGGCCTGCATCAACGAGGGCCGCATCCTGTTCACCTGCCCGAAAGAGGCCATCTCTGACGAAGCAGGCATCGCTCATCTGCGCGCCGCAGAACTGGAAGCCCTGGCCGAAAGCGCCCTTGCGGGCACCGGCATCAAGGTGCAGCGCCGGACCTTGGGCACTGACGTGCTGGTACCTGACCGCGCCTCGTTCGCCCGCCTGTTCCCTCAGGTGGAAGTAGAGCGCGCCACCATAGAAGAGTACATGACCCTGACCTTGAAGGGGGAATCCCTATGAGAACCATGCTGCTGGCAGATCTGGTCACCTCGCGGAACATGGCGCTCCAGCAGCTGGGCGTAGCCGCCATCGTCGGCGTTTTCGTCGCCGTGTTCGTCGAGCAACTGGTGACCACTGTGGCGTGCATCGCGGCCATGGTGCCCTTCATGTACCTCTTCACCATGTCAGCCTACGACGAGCAGAACGGCTGGGAGCGCTTCCGCTTGACGCTGCCCCTGACGCGACGGCAGGTTGCCCTGGGGCGCTACGCCTCTATGGCGCTGATGATGGTGGTCTCTCTCGCTGTTGCTGTGGCCGCGGGTGTCGTGGTAGGACTGGTGGCGGATGCGCTGCCCGCGGGCATCGCAAGCGAACATTTGCGGCTTTCTGACTGGGGTGTGACCACGCTGCTGCTCACCGGCGTGTTCGCCCAGGTGGTCATCCTGCTGGCCGCCGCGCTTTCGATGCCCTTCATCATGCGATGGGGCATGACCAAAGGCTCACGCCTTGTGCCCATCGTGCTGGTGGTCGCCCTGTCGCTAGGGTGCGGGTTCTTCGCCCCGAAGGCCGAGCAGCTGTTCCCTGCCGAAACCCTTTCGGGAGGCGTGGACATCCTGTACGGCCCGGTTGCACTCGTTGGTTGTGTGGCCGTAGTGCTCTATGTTGCCAGCGCCCTGGTTTCCGCTAGACTCTATGACAAACGCGAACTCTAGGCGAAAGAAGGCCCCATGGAACTCACGGTGAAGCCATTCGATGAGCTGACCTTAGAGGAATATCATGAGCTGTTGATGCTCCGCTGCGCCGTCTTCGTAGTGGAGCAGCAAAGCCCCTACCAGGAAGTGGATGAGGCTGATAAAGCAGCGCTTCACCTCTGGTTGCGCGGCGATGATGGGAAGCTTGCCGCCTATGCTCGCGTGCTTCCCCCTGAGGTGACCCACCCCACTCATTCCATCGGCCGAGTGATCGCTGTTGAGCGGGGCACGGGCACGGGCAAGCGCATCATGGAAGAAGCCATCCGCGTAGCCCGGGATGAGATGGATGCGCAGGTCGTCACCATCGAAGCCCAGGTGCAGGCCCGCGGGTTCTATGAGAAGCTGGGGTTCGTTCAGTCCTCAGACGAATTCGATGACGCAGGCATCCCTCACATTGAGATGCGGCTCACCCTGGGACGGGACAACGGGGACGTAGCCTTTTGTCCCGTCTAGTGCACGCTGCAGGAGAGGCAGGGGTCATAGGCCCGAACGAGCTTCTCCACCTCCAGGCGGATATCGTCAATAGACGCTCCCTCGTCCGTCAGCCCCTGGGCTAGCACGCGCATGTCAGCTTCCAGATTCGCGATGTTCTGAGAGGTGGGCGTGATGATGTTCGCCGCCAAGATCTTGCCCTCTTCATCCACCTGGAGCTCATGGAAGAGAGCACCCCGCGGCGCTTCGGTGAAGCCAACGCCCTTGCCTGCCTTCACCTGGAAACCAACGGGTTCAGTGGTGCCCTCGTAACCACCGCTGGCCAGCTTGCGACAGATGCCTGCACAACGCACCAGAGCATCCACCACTTCTACCGCCTGGGCCACATTGTTGGCGAAGGGGTTGAACTCCGGTGGCCGGAGCCCCGCCTTCGCTGCCGCGAACCGAGCCGGTTCCGTGAGGTTGCCCCAAGAGGCATTCACCCGGGCCAGAGCGCTGGCCATGTAGGGCTGGCCCGTGGCGCGCTCTTTCGCCAGGAAGGCCGCCGAATGGCCCACGGGATATTCTTCCACATGATCCCGATACTCAGAAGCCCGGAACTCATCCCCGCTGCGCACGAAGAGCGCCCGGTCAGAGCCGATGACCGGATAGGCACCCTCCTCCACCATGGCCAGCATGTCCCCCGCCGTTTCCAGGGGTGTGGCCTCGAAGCCGTTGAAGAGGTCAACGCTTTCCAGGGCGAAGTCAATGAGCCCTTCCAGCTCATCCGCCAGTTGGAGATACTCATCAGGGGATATCTCAGAGGTGAAGCCTCCCACCACAGCCGTGATGGGGTGGATGGAGCGGCCTCCCACCTTCGTGCAGAGTTGGTTGCCCATGGCCTTGAGAGCAAGAGCTCCCTGGAAGGTGGCGGGATCTGCCTGTTCTAGGGGGAAGACGCTCTTATGCCCCAGGAAGTCCGGAGCGGCGAACACGAAGAGGTGCGTGGCGTGGTTCTGAAGGAATGACCCGTAGACCAAAAGCTCTCGCACGGCCCGGGTGCGTTCGGTCACCTGCACGCCGAAGATGTCCTCCAAGGCAAGGATGTCTGTGAGCGTATGGCTGGCTGAGCAGATGCCGCAGACCCGCGAAGAGATGTAGGGGGCATCCTGGAACCGATGCCCTTGGACCATGGCCTCGAACAGACGGGCTGGCTCCGTCACAGAGAATTCGCATCGGGTCACCTGGCCGTCTGCTATCTCAAGATGGATATCCCCGTGGCCCTCTATCCGAGCCAGATGCTCTACGGAGATGCTCTTGCGGGTCATGCTCTCACCTCCGGTTGGTTGAAGATGCGCAGGGCGGAATCAAAGGCATCAACGCCAACACCCGTCCGCTCCGCCACGCGTCGCGCTTGCTCTAGGTTCGCGTCAGGCGAGAGCCCCGCACATCCATTGCAAGGCCGCCCTAGGTTCGGGCACCGGGCCCCACAACCAGAGCGCGTCACCAACCCTAGGCAGAGCGTTTCGCGCCCATAGAAGCACCCGCGCTCATTGTTCTTGCACTGACCGCAGAGGGTGGAGCTATGGCGGTAGGCATTGGAGCCATAGAGCGCGTGCTGCAAGACCTCCACGAAATCTTGAGGATCTATGGGGCAGCAGGGCACTTCGAAGTCAACTTCGATGACATCCTTCACCGCCTTGGGAATGGCAGCCCCTTGAGCCACCACAGCGGGGATGGCGTCACCATAGACCATGGCCAGGTCAGCTGCGTGGTCTTCGGTGGACATGCCCGGGATGCCTGCCGTGGCCGCGCAGGCGCCGATGGTGATGACAGCCGCCGCCCCTTCCCGCAGCTGGCGCACGGTGGCTTCCGCCTCTTCCGTGGTGACGGCCCCTTCGATGACCGCCACATCATATTCCTCAGGCATGGGATCAGAAGAAGTGAGCTGCCAATAGCGAAGGTCTATCTGACCTAGGACCTCCATCAGATGCGCTTCAATGTTCGTGATGTTGATCTGACAGCCGAAGCAGCTGGCCAAGCCAGCGAACACCACGCGAGGTATGCGCTTCTCCTCTGCCATCACATGCTCCCCTGGATATTCTTCGCTTCCCAGTAGTTGAAAACGGGGCCGTCAATACAGCAATACTGATGGCCTATCTGGCAATGGCCGCACTTGCCCATGCCGCACTTCATGTGCCGCTCGAAGCTCATATAGATGTGGTCGTAGCTGATGCCCTTCTTGCGCATCTCCTCTACCACGAACCGGTACATCACCGGCGGCCCACACACAGCGCCATAGGTATTATGCGCGTCCACGTCCAGGTGAGCGAAGGGCGCGGTCACCAAGCCCACTTCGCCATCCCAGGTATCATCCGGCACGTCCACCGTGAGGATGAGGTTGAAGTCCTTGCGATGGCGCCACATCTCGAACTGGTCACGGAACATGACCTCAGAGGGGTTCTTGGACCCATAGATGATGGTCACGTTGCCGAATTCTGAGCGCTCATCATGGATGTTGTTGATGAGCGAACGCAAGGGCGCAATGCCCAACCCTCCGGCCACCAGCAGGATGTCATGGCCTTTCATGTCCTCATAGGGAAAGGGGCGCCCGTAGGGCCCGCGGATGCCCACCACATCTCCGCATTGCATCTGATGGAGACGCTGGGTGAATTCACCCGCCCGGCGCACGCAGAGCTCAATGAAGCCGCCTTTGGAGGGAGAGCTGGAGATGGAGATAGGAGCCTCCCCCACCCCGAAGATGGATACCTCTACGAATTGACCGGGTTCATGATGGAAGGCATTGCGGATGCGCTCATCTATGAGGCGGAATTCGAAGAGCTTCTCGGTTTCCGTGAGGGGTGTGATGGAGGTGATCCGTGCAGGCCATGGCCGGTAGGGGTTCGCCATCATGAGCTGATTGCCCGCGGTCACCACCGTATCATCAGTCAGGGGTGCCACATGGACTGACTGCACATCAGGCATCTTCGGCCCCCTTTCGCTCGAAGAAGCGGAGCACCTCTATGGGTGATATGTCTGCTTTGCAGGCGCGCACGCATCGACCGCAACCCACGCAGAGGTAGCGGCCATGCTTGGAATTGAAGCCGTTGAGCTTGTGATACATCCGATGACGCACCCTGTCCCGCCCGGAAGCGCGGAAGTTGTGGCCCCCAGCCACCTGGGCGAACTGAGGAGAGGTGCAGGCATCCAGCACCCGTTCACGCTTGCCCGTCTTGCCATCCGGTGCCAGGGTATCCGTGATATCGAAGCAGTAGCAGGTGGGGCACACCGCTGAGCAAGCCGTGCAAGACAAGCAGCGGCTTCCCAGCTCCTCCCAGAAATCATCGGAATGGAATGCGTCCATCAGCATGGGGATCTCTTGGATGTCAGGGATATCCTGGGAGAACGCCTCCTGGCGCTGACGGGTGAGCTTTCGGAACTCGCGCCGGTCCTCATCGGTGGCCTCGCGGATATCGCAAGCGGCCTCTAAGATGTTCGCCGCCTCCACGCTGCCGATGGATATCAGATACCGCCCGCCCAGATCTTGCAAGAACAGGTCATAGCCGCTGCGCACTTCATCGGCATCTAACAGATGGCAGAAGCAACTGTCAGTGGGCATGCAGTTGATGCCCACGATCATGGTAGCGGCCCGGTGAGCCTCATAGTAAGGATCAGGATAGCGCGCGTCCTCGAACACCAGGTCAAGGTTGTTCAAGGCGTTGATGTCACAGGCATGGGCGCCGAAGAGCACCCGCGGCCGTATCTCAAGGGTGTAGTCAGTGATGTCCGCCCCCTCAACGCTGAATTCGAACAACGTCTCTTTAGGGGGGAGGATGTACTTCTTGAGGGAGGTGAGGGTGGTGGGATAGTCTAAGACGATCTCATCGAAGGAGGAGATGGGCTCGAAGGCTACCGAACGTCCGCTTCGCACGGGCGCGATGACCTCATAGCTCTCTCGGAACGCATCGATGAGCTTCGGCAGCTCTGAGCCGTCCATCACGCGATAGAGCATGCAACCTCCTCCCTCAAGAAGGAACGGGCTTGCTTAGTTGAAGAAGATGGAGATCTCGCGTTCGGCCGATTCCGGGGAATCAGAGCCGTGGATCACGTTCTCATCCATGATGAGGCCGAAATCACCACGGATGGTGCCTGGCGCTGCCTCGGCTGGGTTGGTGGCACCCATGAGAGAGCGGCACTTCGCCACAGCCCCTTCGCCTGAGACCACCATCTTCACCACAGGACCTGAGGTGATGTAGGTGATGAGGCCCTCATAGAACGGCTTGCCCTCGTGCTCTTTGTAGTTGGCAGCCGCCTGCTCAGGGGTGACCATGCCCAGCTCCATGCGTTCAACGGTAAGGCCAGCGCGCTCGAAGCGGTTGACGATCTCACCGATGTGGCCGTTGCGCACGCCGTCGGGCTTGATCATGGTATAGGTCTTCTGCACTGCCATGGGAATGCTCCTTGCTCTTCGTATGGTTTGAGATCATCCGGTTGCCAGTCAGGACTGGCTGGGGAAGAAGAGCTCCACCGAGGAGATCTTCCACCCGATCACATCCCGGACCATGTTGATTCTATACATGACATCCCCGCCTTCGGGGGTCTTGGCGGTGGCGTAGACCACGGAATCGGTCATGGACTTGTTGATGCCGTCTATGGTCACGTTCGCATCGCTCACCACCGGAGCGGTCATGGATTTGATGCTCTCTTCGGAAAGCGTCTCTATGAAGACATCGCCCGAAGCGCCTTCCGGATCAGCGAAGAGCTCCTTCGCCACGGCCTCTTGGGTGGGCCACCCATAGCCCTGGGTGTACCCGAAGATGGCGGCCCCCAAAGCCACCACGATGAGCACCACGATGACCACCAGCACCTTGAGCCCGATGTTGCGGCGCTTGCGGTCTTTGCGGGCCAGGTTCTTGGAAGTGGCTTCCAGCTCTTCGTCGGACATTTCGAAGAAACGATCATCGTTGCCGCTGTAGGCGCCTACGAAACCAGGGTATTCAGAGGGGTCTTGCTCCTCATAGCCCTCATCGTAGAAGAAGGGGTCTTCCCCTTCGCCGTAGTAATCCCCTTCTACGGCCACATCGAAGCCGGACATATCGGCATCCCCCGGCCGGGGGGCCATGTGGGCCACCGCGCCCAACGCCCGCTGGTAATCCACGCTGGCGGAATCAGACAGGATGTAGGTGCCATCGGCTATGGCCTCTTCGAAGGCCTCCACCGCTTCGACCATCTGCCCATCAGCCGCATAGGCCTGGCCCATGGAGGCGTGAAGCCGGTTGGAGGTGTCAGGGGACATGTCGAACTGGAGCGCGCTCTCATAGCTGGCGATGGCATCCTGGGGACGGTCAAGGGCCATGAAGCAGATGCCCAGGTTCAGAAGCGCCTTCGCCGGATCAGGGTTGCCCTCATCCAAAGCCGCTTCCCGGAAGGCCACGCCCGCTTCTGCGCTATTGCCCAGCTTGAGCTCAGCATTGCCCAGGCCCATGTAGGCCTTATAGGGCGTGTCATAGTCAGGGTCTTCCACGGCCTGCTGGAAGTGGATCTTGGCGTTGTTGTAATCCCGGAGGGAAGCGTAGGCCATGCCTATGTTGTTCTGGAGCGCACCGCGCACGTCATAGGCGGTATCAGAGGCCGCCTGGGCGTAGGCCTGGATGGCCTCCTGAGGGTTCTTGAGCTTCACCAGGCAATTGCCGATGCGGTGGTAGATCAGCCCCACCTCACCCAGGGAGAAGGGCACCGAGGTATCTTGCAAGCAAGCGCTGTACCCGCGCAGTGCTCCGCGATAATCCTTGTTGGTGTAGCGGATGGTGGCTTGATCGAACAGGCTGTTATTCACGTTCGCGTCCCCGGTCGGATTGCTTCTGGATTCGCCGCTGAGCTGAGGCTAGTTCTCGTTCTCAATGGTGATGGATTCGATGACATCCCCGGCCCGCAGAGAGTCGATCACGTCTTGGCCTTCGATGGTCTGGCCGAAGACGGTGTAGCCATCATCCAAGAACGGCTGATCACCCAGGCAGAAGTAGAACTGGCTGCCCGCAGAATTCGGGTTCTGGCTGCGCGCCATGGCCAGGGTGCCGTTCAAGTGCTTGTTGTTCGGGTTGGTGGTGTATTCCTCATGGATGGAATAGCCCGGGTTGCCGGTGCCGAACCTGCCGCGACCAGCAGCCACATCAGCCGGAGAAGCATCGCGGGTGTTCGGGCAGCCGCCCTGGATGACGAAACCAGGCACGTACCGATGGAACTTCAAACCGTCATAGAAGCCCTTGTCAGACAATTCCACGAAGTTGCCCACATGGATGGGAGCATCGGCCCCTGCCAGTTGAACACGGATGGTCCCCTTGGAGGTGACGATGTTCGCTATCTCGTTGCCATTGGGCTTGTATTCCGGAGTGTATTCAGCCATGAAGCGGTCCTTTCGCTCATTCGCAAGGCCAGTTTTGCACATTCTTATCCTGAGATTCTATCAGATTCATTGGCGGACGAGCAGACAGACGCATTCCACGTGGTAGGTCTGGGGGAACATATCCACCGGGCACAGCCGCTGGAGGCCATAGCCCCGGGCCTCGAACCGAGCGATATCACGGCTCAAGGTCTGAGGATCGCAGCTCACGTAGACGATGCGTTCAGGAGCAGCCCCCACCATGCCTTCGAGCACTTCCCGTTCAAGGCCGGACCTGGGCGGATCCACCAAGATGACCTGAGCCCCTTCCAACTGATCCAAGGCGCGCTCCGCGTCATCGCAGACGGCATCCACGAACAGCCCGTTCGCATCGGCGTTGCGTCGCAGATCAGCCACCGCGCTGCCCGAGAGCTCAATGGCCACCACATCACAGCCCGCCTGAGCCAGCGGCAATGAGAACGTGCCCACCCCCGCGAACACATCAGCCACGAAGAGGCCCTCATCCGCTGCCGCCATCTCCAGGGCCAGCTTCACCAGCACCTCGGCCTGAGCCGTATTCACCTGGAAGAACGAGGGGGCTGAAACGGCGAAGGAGAGCCCTGCCAGCTCCTCGGACCACCAGCCTCGCCCGGCCAGCACCTCCGTGCGCTTGACCTTGCGGTCACTCCCCGGCTCCGCAATGACGCGCACCACCGAGGTTGCCCCGATGGCATCTTCCAGCATCTTGGCCGCGAAGGTGCGCGGAAAGGAGCTGGGCGGCGTCCAGAGAGCCACTTCCACGCTCTTGGTGCGCAGGCTGGCACGCACGCCCACGCGGTAGATGCCCAGATCCTCCGTGCCCTGCATGTAGCGGATGGCCCCCGCCAAAGCCTTGGGGGCGCGCTCTATCAGCCTATTGGCTAGAGGGCACGCTTTGACTGCTTGCACAGTGCTGCTTCCCGCCTGGGTGAACCCCAGCGCGAAGCGAGAAGCTGCGTCTGCGAAGGCAGCCAATTCCAGCTTGTTGCGATACCCATAGGTGCGCTTCGAAGGCCGCACTTCCACTACGAGCTCTTCCGCTCGCTGACGTGGGATGCCTCCGTTACGCACCAGGGCCTCTATCACATTGGTCCGCTTCGCTTCCAACTGGGCCGGATAGGCCAGGATAGACCACGGAGCGATGCTCTCCAACAGGTCCGGAGCCTCCGATGCCACGCGCATAGGGGAAGGTTCCAGCACCTTTATCGTACGCGCGGTGGCGTAGCTCTTGCGCTCCCCGGTGATCTCAGCCTCTACCATATCTCCCGGTACGGCCCCTCGCACGAACACCGTGCGCCCTGAGGGCTCATGGGCGATGGCATCAGGCCCATAGCTCATCTTCTCTATCTGCAGTGTTTCGGTCATTTTGGCATCCCGGATCAGGCTCACTGGCTAGCAGGAGCATCATGGCGTATAATCCCTTCTCGCGCATGATAGCGCGAACGTGCCCTCGTAGCTCAGTGGATAGAGCACTTGCCTCCGGAGCAAGGTGTCGCAGGTTCGACTCCTGTCGAGGGCACCATCCTTCCCCCCCCCTCGGACTTAGTCGGCGTGGTGCCGTATGAGAACCTAAGAGGGTTGCAGCCCCTTCCCAATCTCACGAACAGCGGACAGGAACGAGTTCCAGCACCTACGAAGGGCTTTCGTAGGTGCTGGCTTGCCAGCACGATGCCCTTGCTCTTTGCCGCCGCGCCCAAGAGCAACAACCCAGGAAGTGGGCGCGGCGGCCTATGGTTAGGCGCCGCAGAGGACTGACTGGGTTGGCGGTTCAACCGGCGCACACTCTTGGGCGCGTCAGCGCCCACCACCCACCCGGATGGGGCATCAACCAAGACGCGGAGCGACACCCACGCCGAAGGCGTGAGTAAAAGCAGAGGGGGACGCGATGAGCGTCCCCCGATACACTTGGCGGCCGCGAATAGCGGATGCCCGCAGTGATGATGCGGGCCCGTAGGGCCCCATCAGCAGTGCGGCTGGTTTTAGTTGTTGCAGAAGAGGCATCCGGCCATGCGGAGCCGAGGTCAAGCCAAAGGAGCCGAGAAATCCACTTTTCCGTGGGGGTCGGAAAAGTTAGTTCGAGGCGACGACGCGTCGAGGCGAGCATGGCCGGGTGCCTACGTCATCCAGATACAGCCACGACGTTAGAGCCCGCGAATGCGGGCGAGATCGAATAAGCGAACGGAGTGAGCGACATGGATTCTGCGGAGCGGAAGCCATGACACTTTTCCGCGGCGCGTGAGCAATAAAAAAAGAGCTCCCGGGTGGGAGCTCTTCGTTCGTGGTGCAGCTCTTACTGGCCCGGAGCCTTCGGGGCAGCCGGAGCACCAGGGGCAGCCGGAGCACCGGGAGCACCAGGGGCCGCAGGGGCACCAGGAGCGCCTGCAACGGCAGCCTCATTGATGGACCCATCAGGGTTCATGTACTTGGAGAAGTCTGCCTTGCAGAAGGGGCAGTTCTTCATCTGGATGCCACCCATCATCTGGATGGTCTTGCCGCATTCGGGGCACTTGGTTCCGCCGCTATCGGCGCCTGCTGGTCTGAAGCACATATCGCACTCTCCAATCCTTGTAGCTTGTGCACAGCATGCATAGGATAAGCCTTTGCGCAAGCCGTGCAAGCCCAAATCGGCGAAATGCGAAACTAGCGCACTATTTCACTTCTGCACTATTTTCATCCGTGCGACCACCCAGACCCAGAAGGACCCGTTCAGCTCACCCGCGTAGTCAATTCAGGATGCAAGGACATGGACTGGAAACGGCTAGCCATGTACTGGTCATCGAAATGCTGAGCGAAGAACGCTTGGAACGCCGTTTGATCTGTGGGCACGCCATCTAAGCGCATGTACCAGCAATCCAAGGCGATCAGCGTCATGGCACCGTCGAAGATCATGAGCGTTGCAGCCACCGCCGTCACGGTGTAGCGCCACTGCCAGGGGATCCGGTTCACCAGCCCGATGAGCCAAGGGAGCAGCAGCTTGATCCACACCACTCCCAACACGCCCCACATGCACATGAACATGAAATCAGTGCGGCCGCCTATATTGAGGAAGCGGCCGGTGTAATCCCAGGCCACGGCTCCGAAGGCGAATTCCAGAAACCAGCTCACAGCGTATTCGAAGGCACCTCCCACCACCGCGCTCACCAAGAAGATGAGGAGGGCGGGGGCTTTGTAGAAGCGGTTCAGGATGAGGGAGAGGATCACCGCCCCGAAACCATAGATGGGCGAGAACGGCCCCCAGAGGAGCCCCGCACGGATCTGAAATTCTCCCGGCACCTCTACCATATAGTGGTAGATGGTCTCTATGGCATCTCCGAAGAGAGCGCCAAGGGTGAAGATCCAGAAGAGGTTGAAGAAGTTCACGGCCATGTAGCCCCGGCCCGTGACATCACGCCCTAGCGTTCCCTCCTCTGCTTCCTCGCGGGTTTCCATATCACGCAGCACTCGCTGGAGCCTGCGCTCTTCGGATAGGGATGGGTCTGCGAAGGTGAAGAGGGCAGTGAGCACCAAAGCGGACCCCATGAGGATCCAGAAGATGGTGGTGACCCCTTCCAGCATGAGCTCGAACAGGGCGCAGAACCCCAGAGCCAAGCTGATGATCTCAGCGGTCAGATGAGCGCCGCGCACCTTCCCCCGCACAAGGCGCGCGCCCAGGATGAGGGTGCCCACCGCCACCACACCCACTCCCACCACCATGCAGACGAACAACGTGAGGGAAGCTACGGGTTGGTCTTGGAAAGCTCCATCATAGAACGCGGTACCCGTGAAATAGAGGAGGAACACCACCAGGGCGGCCAGCACGAAGCCGACGATGAGGCTCAATGCCCCGAAGATGATCCGCAGGATACGATGCCTCCGCTCAGAAGCCCCGCTGCCCGCTGCGCCGGACGGGGAGGAACCAGGGGCCTGCTTCGTAGCAGCGCAGCCTATCTCATGCTCAGGCACGAGCTTCGCCCGCGTCACTGGCCACCTCTTCCAGAATGCTTCCCCGTGCGCCTGCGCATGACCTCTTCGCGATGTTCGCGAATGGCCCGCTTCTCGCTGGGCCGCAAGGGACGCGGCTCCTCTTCCACAGCCCCTGTATCCCCTTCGGCTTCAGAGAGCTCAGGGTCAGCTGGGTCTATGAGGGGCACGAAGGTGGTACGGGGCCGCTCTTCTGTGCCAGCCGCCTCATCTTCAGCGCCTCCCACAGGCTGTGCCCCGCCAGCTCCAGCACGCTTGCCCCGGGAAAGATCATGGCGAATGCGGAAGTACTCCCAGATGAGCAGCACGCACAGGATGGATTCGATGATGAGGTAGCTCAGGATGGCCCCCTCCAGCTGGGCGTAACCGATGAGCAGGATGGGGATGAACAATGAGAAGAAGAAGGATACGCAGTAGAGCACCGTCACATCCCGCTGGCGCCGCATGATGGTGATCACCTGATAGAGGAAGTCAATGAGAGCGGTGATGCCCCCGGTCACCAGCATGAGGTAGAGGAGGCTGCGATAGGGTTCGAAATTTATGCCATAGAGGAAGCTCAGGGCAGGGATGCCCACCCAAGCCATGACCGCCCAGGTGATGGCCGTGAGCGCTAGGATGATCAAGATGATGCCACCCAGGATGAGATCGAACTTCAACCGCTTCTTGGCGTCTTGCCAAACCCCCGCCATGCGCAACAACAACGGCTTATAGACCAGCTGAGCGGCGATGAGGATCATCTGAGCCGGGAAATACAGGGCGTTGTAGTAGAGCTGATTCTCATAGGGCAGCATGCCCTCCATGACGAACTTCGGCATGTTCTCGATCACGTTGAAGATGAAGAGCGCCAAGAACAAAGGGGCGCACATCTTGAAGAGGCTTCCCAAAGACTTCAGGGAGAACCACCGGGATTTGGGCGTTTCCAATAGGGCGAGCGGCCAAGTGATGACGACGAACGTGACCAATGAGGCGATGAACATGGCAGTGCAAGCGGCCACGGCGTTGCGCGAGAGAGCCAGCACCACGCAGAAGACGATGAGGGCTGCCAAAGAGCGGATGGTCTGGGAGATGCCCGCCAAGTAGAGCTTATCCACCTGTTGCAAGCGGCCTTCGTAGACATCAGCCAGCGCATCCACGCACCGATAAGCCACCACCGCCATGGATATCTGGAACATCTCAGTGGCATAACCGCGCAGCGTGCAGTACAGCCAACCTACCACCACCATGGCCAGGCACGTGAGCCAACGATTCACCTGATAATCCAAGAAGGAGTGCTCTTCATGGATGTCTGAGATCTGATAGGTGCGCACGCCGAAGTTCCCCAGGAACATGAGCAAGAGAGCCACCACGAAAGCCATGGAGACCATACCCGCTTGCTCCACCCCCACCAACTGGGTGGACACCATGGTGACCGCCGGGAACACCAGCGCCCAGGACGCGGCACCGGCGGTGTTGAAGATGAAATCCCGTGTGGTTCGATGGGGGGCATAGGCAGCCTCTGCTGCCGAGAGGCCATCCCCCTTCATGGCACCCACCACGCGGTCGAACCACTGGTTCGCCAACCGTGCGATAGGATTCTGCTTATGTTCCCGCGGCGTAGAGCTCACATTCAGGCGCCCGGTTATCCCCTGGCGCTCACTGGTCACGGCCTCTTGGGGCACCCGTCTGCGCCGCTGGCCCTGGCCGTTCGCTGTCCGCAGGCGACGGGGGCGCTGGTCTTCGCTTTGGTTGTTCGCTTCCCTATTCATAGGCTTGTGGCTTGCCTCCGGCTATGGATAAATGAAGTGATTTCTTTGTCCTTTTATAGTATAGTTTTCTTGCGCTGACACCGTGCATATATACACGCGCCTGTAACCTAGAAGAGCACGGTGGAAAGGATGCAATAGACGTGAGCGAAAGCCCATCGCTTTCAAAGGCTGCCTCTCAGGGCGGCGGAAGCTCAACAGCTTCGCCAGGGTCTCAGAAAAGCCCTGACGCAAGCCAGGGCTTTCGCTCTCAGCCAGATATAGTTCCTGTTCCCATGATAGCGCCAGCCGCGTCTTACGCTCCTACTGTCCAACCTCAGCCGCCCATGCAACCTCCTCAGCAGAAGAAGGGCGCTCCCAAGCTGCTCGTGGTGGCCATGATCCTGTGCGTCTTGGCTCTGGCGGTCCTGGCAGCCATCTTGGTCTTCGTGCTGATGCGCGGCCAAGACTCAGTGCCCGCCCCGGCGCCTCCGCAGGTCTCTGAGGTGGAAAGCGCCTTCGAAAGCGCCAAGATAGACCCTCCAACCTTGTCAGGGTATATGTATATCAGCACCGAAGGCTTCTCTGAGCCCAAGCTCTCCCAGTACAGCGTAGGCAGCGTTACGGAAGACGCTTCTGCCAAAGGCGCATTCACCTGCGAAGGGAAGGCGGAAGCCGAATTCCAGAATGAATTCGTCAAGGCCATCGTCCCCCTCACCGTTCGGCTGACCCATGCGGCGGAATCAACCTCGTGGGTACCCGGAGGCGTTGATGAGGGCAAGCCCCAGGTGACCCCTACCGGCCCCGCTGACCTGGAGGCCATCCAAGCGAACCTGCAGAACATCCTCAAAGACTACAACCAAGAGGTGGCGAATCAGTTCGTCGGCGCTGACGTGCAACCTGAGGCCAGCCTCAACACCCAAGGAGGCACCATCGCCTTCCACCTCTCCAAGGCTGAGGGCGATCAGGTGAAAACCTGCACGGTGAACGCTGATGTCAGCTGGGGTGATTCTGGGTGGAAGGTCACCATCACCGAAGTGACCGGCCTTGACCAGCCCGTTGAAGAGCAGCCCGCAGAACAACCCTCTGAGGAAGTGGTTGAACCCACCCCCGATGATTCCGCCTCGAACTCTGGCAACGATTCGGGCTCCAACAATTCCGGGTCATCGGAGCTGCGTCCCACCATGCTCTTGGAATGCTGGTCCGGGGACCTGGTCCGCGTGCCAGGCACCATCCAAGTGCAGCAGAACGGCTCTGTGCTCCTGCGCACGGATGACGTCATCCTCGTCCGGTTCAATGGCCGTGACTTCATCACCACCTACTTCGAGATAACAGGTTCTGGCACCTGGCAGAATGGTCAGCACGTGATCTTGGACGGTGCCATCTCAGCTACGGGGTCCAACCCGGTAGCGCCCCTCGTCATCAATACCAGCTACGCTTAAAGAGGATAGAGAGCATAGGATCACCATGTATGACGGCAATGCTGAGCTGGGCCGCAACGATGAGTGTTGGTGCGGCAGCGGCAAGAAGTACAAGAAATGCCACCTTGAGTTCGATGAGCGGCTTCAGAAGCTGGCTGAGGCGGGCGAAGAGGTTCCCCCACGGGACCTGTTGAAGACACCTGAGCAGATCAGGCGCATCAAAGAGAGCGCCCGGGTGAATGTAGGGGTGCTGGATTTGGTAGCTGAGCGCATCCAAGAGGGCGTCACCACCCAGCAGATAGATGAGTGGGTCTACGACTACACCACCCAACAGGGGGCCATCCCTGCCCCCCTTGATTACGAGGGCTTTCCCAAGAGCGTCTGCACCTCCGTGAATGAGGTGGTCTGTCACGGCATCCCCTCGGCGGATGAGGTGCTCAAGAGCGGTGACATCGTGAATGTGGATTGTTCCACCATCCTGGATGGCTACTATTCTGACTCCTCCCGCATGTTCTGCATCGGAGATGTGGCCCCTGAGCTCAAGAAGCTGGTAGAGGTCACGAAGCGGTCAGTGGAACTGGGCCTGGAACAGGTGAGGCCCTGGGGCCACTTGGGAGATGTGGGTGCTGTCATCAATGCCTACGCCAAGGAGAACGGCTATGCGGTGGTGCGCGAGTTCGGCGGTCACGGCATAGGCCTTGACTTCCACGAGGAACCCTTCGTCAGCTTCGTCACCCGTCCAGGTACGGGCTGGGTGCTGGTGCCCGGGCTCATGTTCACCATAGAACCCATGATCAACATGGGCAAGCATCGCATTGATATGTCAGACCCGAACGGCTGGACCGTCCGCACCAAAGACGGCCTTCCCACGGCTCAGTGGGAAGTGCAAGTGGTGGTCACCGAAGAGGGTTATGAGCTGATCAGCTGGTAGCCCTGGGGCGGAAAGGGCACGGGGCGCGGTAGAAACCGCCCTTAATCCCGCTCGTTCGGGCCGCGCACCGTCACCTCTTGGTCTTTCACGGCCACTCGGGAATGAGGTGGCACGCTGAAGGTCACGAAGGTGGAACCGGCTATGACCGATCCTTCGCCGATGACCGTCTCCCCACCCAAGACCGACGCGTTGGAGTAGATGGTCACGTTGTCCTCAATGGTGGGATGACGCTTCACCCCTGAGAGGCGCTGGCCGCCGCGAGTGGACAAGGCCCCCAAGGTGACCCCTTGGTAGATCTTCACATGGTTGCCTATCTTGGTGGTCTCGCCGATGACCACGCCCGTGGCATGGTCGATGCAGAAGTACTCCCCTATCTCAGCCCCCGCACCTATGTCCACCCCGGTACCGGAATGGGCCAGTTCCGTCATGATGCGCGGGATGATGGGAACATCCAGCTTGTACAACACGTTCGCCAGCCGATACACATAGATGGCGTAGAGGCCCGGATAGGAGAAGATGACATCCTCCTTGGATTGGGCCGCTGGGTCTCCGTCGTAGATGGCCTGCACATCGGTCAAGAGCTTCCGCTGAACGGTGGGCAGCTCATCGAAGAAGGCGGTGCAGATCTCCGCCGCCCGCTGGGTGATGTGGTCCGGTGCGCATTCGCCGGACAGCCCCAGATTCCCCGCGCGCCCATCCGCATCATCTACATAGGCCAAGGCCACGATGATCTGTTCGCGCAGAGCGCGTTCCACCTGGATCAGCAGCTCTCCTATGAAGTAGGTGGGGCTGGTGTTGGGTGAGAGCATCTCCTCGCCGAAGTAGCCCGGGAAGATGATGCGCCGGGTCTTCTTCAGCACATCCTTGATGACGGAGCGACTGGGGAAGCGCAACCCCGGCTTGGTGAAGAAGATCTCATCTGCTTCGTAGTTCTTCTCTATGGCTTTGACGATGCGCTCCAGGTTGTCACCGAACATAGGTCATTCCTCTCTTACTCATAGATACGTCTCTCTTGCAGCTTTGATGGAAGCGATCTCTTCACCGTATTCAGCCACCTTGTCATGGGGCGTTTCCAGGAAGAAGGGCAAGCCCCGCAGCGCCGGATGGGCTGTGATGGCAGCGATGGCATCCAGGCCGATATGACCGCCGCCGATGACCTCATGACGGTCTTTATGAGCGCCCAAGGGGTTCTTCGAATCATTCACATGGATAGCGCGCAAGCGATCTAGGCCGATCACCTGATCGAACTCCTCCAGCACACCATCCAGGCTTCCTACGATGTCATAGCCGCCATCCCACACGTGGCAAGTATCCAAGCACACGCCCACCTTGTCAGAGAGCTCCACGCGTTCGATGATGGCGGCCAGTTCTTCGAAGCTGCGCCCTACTTCCGTGCCTTTGCCTGCCATGGTCTCCAAAAGGAGCATGGTGGTGTGTTCGGGCTTCAGCACCTGATTGATGACATCGGATATCTTCGCGATGCCCTCTTCGGATCCCTGGCCTACATGAGCGCCCGGATGCATATTGTAGAGCTGCCCAGGGGTTGCCTCCATGCGCTCCAAGTCATCAGCTAGGGTAGCCAGGGCGAATTCCCGCGTCTCGGGCTTCGCCGCCGCTGGATTCAAGGTGTAAGGAGCATGGGCCAAGATGGTAGAGATGCCCGCATCTTCCGCCTTCGTTTGGAAAGCGCTGATATCCGCTGGGTCTATGGCCTTCGCCCGGCCCCCGCGAGGGTTGCGCGTGAAGAACTGAAAGGTGTTCGCCCCAATGGAGGCAGCCTCATCGGCCATATGAGCGTAGCCCTTGGAAGAGGACAGATGGCAACCTATGGTGAACAACCTTGTGCCCCGCTTTCATCCCGCGCTTGCAATCCGCCCATGGTAGCAGATGACGAAGAGCATCCGCCCTTTTCTGTCACTCCTGGCTATCAGACCGCGCTTCATCAAACAACGCCTTCATGGTTGGATTCTTTCGCGTCAGACGCTTCACGGTGAGGTCATCTGCCTTCTGATTCGCGAGACGCAGATTCCTTTCGCTGCCCAATAGGTTGTCTTTGATCTTCTGCAGGTGGTCAATGGATTTATCTATCTCATCGATCGCTGCTTGAAACCGCTTGCTGGCCCGCTGATAGTTGGTGTTGAACTTCTCTTTGAAATCGTTCAGGCTGTCCTCGAAGTTGGCTACATCGATGTTCTGCTGACGCACGAGCGCCAGCTCATCCTTATACTGCGCAGCATCCAAGGCGGCATTGCGCAAAAGCGATATCATGGGGATGAAGAACTGGGGGCGAATCACGAACATCTTAGGATAGAGGTGCGACACATCCACGATGCCCTGATCGTACAACTCGCTTTCCGCTTCCAAGGTAGACACCAGCACCGCATATTCGCAACCCTTCTTGCGCCGGTCCTCATCCAGCTTCTTCAGATGGCTCTCGTTGGTCTTCTTGCTGGTAGATTTCGAATCATCGGATTCCGTCTTCATCTCGAACATGATGGAGATGAGCTCAGCGCCTGCCGCTGTCCTCTCCCGAAAGATATAGTCCCCTTTGGTGCCCTCTACCGCTTCGTTATCCTTCCCGAATTCAGCGTTGCGAAACGCGGTAGCGCGCAGCTGATTGAAGGCCACCTCACAGTGCTGCTCTAGAGTCTCACCCAGCATCTTGGTGGAGAGGCGCGCTTTCATGTCACGGATGCGCTCTATCTCCTGTTCGCGATCTTGGATCAGCTCATCTTTGACAGCCAGCTTCTCTGCCAATTCCGCCGCATGGGCGAGCTTGAGGTTCTCCACTTCCGCCTGATCGCGCTCAACCTGGGCGCGCAGCTCATCCCGATCGCGCTCAAGAGCCTGGCGCTGCTCTGCGGCTTGTCGCTCGGCTCGCTCGACGGCAAGCTGCTGCTCAGTGGCCGCTTCCCTCTGCTGCGCTTCAAGGCGCACCCTCAGCTCATCGCGTTCTCGTTCGACGGCCGCCCGTTGCTCGGCAGCCTGTTGGGCAAGCTGGCTTTCCCGGGCTTTCTGTCTCTCCTTCTGGGTGACCAGCTCAGCTTCTCGTTCGGCAAGCTTGCTGTTCAACGCTTCCTCAGCCTTAGCTACAGCAAGCTCCGTCTGTTGGACATGGGCCTTCTTGGCCAGCTCTTCGCGTTCGGCAAGCTCACGCTGGAATTCTTTATCACGCACTTGATTCAGAATGGCCGCGTAACCGCTCTCGTCCACCGTGAATGCTCTATGACAATGAGGACACTCTATCTGCGACACAAATGCCTCCCCCTATCAATAGCCTGACAGGATGCTCATATCGGGACTGATGAGACACCCGAGCACAAGGCTCAATATCTTGTCCATACCGCTCTCGTCGATCGTACCCACCTTCACTGCATTCCTTGCTTCAAGGTCCAAAGACTTCAATTGCTCAACCTCTGCGAACCCATGAAGAGGAGTACCCCCATCCTCGGCAGGCACCAATCCTACATCCAGATGAAGTGGATAGGATGCTTGAGATGAGGTGATGGGTATGGTCATGGTCAGATTGCAGTGCTGATTGAACCTATCATTGCTGACCACGATAAGGGGCCTGCGCTTTCGTTGCTCATGGCCCGAAGAAGGGTCAAGGTCAGCCCAGACGACATCACCCGCGCGATAGCTCATCTTACAGCTCCTCTGCTCCCACTGCGGAAGCGAATCCGTCTTCACGAGGACAGAATGAGCTGCTATGACCCTCGAAGAGGGCATCTAGGTCTGCAACAGGCACCTCTCGTTTCACGGGCATGATCTTGATGGCATTATCCTGTTCTGGCTGTACGGCCAAGGGACGCACCTCTACCCATGGTTTTCGGTTCTTCTCTATCACGAAGGGCCTGCCCGTTGCATTGGCCTGAAGGGTGAGCCTGCTCAGCTGGTCCTTAGCTTGAGAGAAGCTGATAGAAGGATATGCTGCCTCGTACGATACCATGATTGGCCTACTTTCTCATAATCAAGCCAGATTCTATCAAATCAACCCGGGATACTCAATCAACAGGCTAAGAGACCAAGATGGTGAGAGGGACTCAATCCAGCTTCTGGTTGTTCTTCATCCTGTGGCGGCTGCGGAAGGTTTGCACGATCACATAGACCCCCAGGACGAACGCCCCCAGGTACCCCAAGACGCCCAGCACCGGCACTTCCAAGAGCTTGGGTTCCATGTTCGTGGTGCAGAGGATGGAAGAGCCCAGGAACAGCCCCACTGAGATGAGCGCCAAGGATATGCGCCCGACAGCGGCATAGACGGTAGCCAGCAAGCTGGTGGAAACCTCCACCTTGCCGGTGAGGGCCATCTCTCCGCGGCCGAGCATCTCTATGGCATTGGACACCTGCTTGGGAAGCTTGGTCAGGGCCTCGGCAGATTCCGCGCTGGAAGTGAGCAGCTCAAGTGCGCGCATCTCCAGATGCTTAGGGCTCAATGACTGCATGAGCACGTGCTCAGATATGATATCCAGCACATTCAGGGTGGGAGCCATGTCTTCCAAAACGCCCTCCAGCGTGACGATGCCGCGCACCAGCATGGTGACAGCGGGCGCCATGATGAGGTTCTGGGTGCGAAGGACCTCCACTATCTCCCCCATGACATCTCCCAAGTTGATGTTGGAGAGCTCAGCGGAGCCATACTTATTCAGCAGCACGGAAAGCTCTTGGAGCAGCACACCGTAGTCAACGGGCCCGTTCTTCTTCGATATGCTGATCACCGATTCCATCAACAGGTAGGCGTCATTGGAGGTGACAGAACGCAGCATGCGCCCCACCAGCTGACGCTGGCTAGGGTCAAGGGTGCCCGTCATGCCAAGGTCTATCCAGATGATCTCTTTCCCTTGGATGATGATGTTGCCCGGATGGGGATCAGCATGGAAGAAGCCGTCATCAAGCACCTGAGAGATGTAGCTTTGGGCGATGCGGAAGCCCAGGCGGTTCAAGTCATCCCCCTCGGCCCGCAAGGCCGCCAGGTCATCCACGCGCACCCCTTCTATATACTGCATAACCAGCACAGACCCATTGGATGCCGCAGGATAGGGGATGGGAGAGCTGATGCCCTCTTGTCCCGCTATCTCTGCCCGGAAGCGGATGAGGTTCTCCAGCTCTATGTTGAAGTCAAGCTCATTGTTGGTGGTGCGCTCAAGCTCATTCAGAAGGTTCTCGAAATTGAGCAGGAGGGTCTTGTGTTCGGTGGTCATGAATTCCGCCGTGGCCAACAGCCGCCGCATGAGCGCGATATCCTCAGCCATCTCAGCGACGATGCCCGGGCGGCGCACCTTCACTGCCACCACAGAGCCATCCAGCAGGACAGCCCGGTGCACTTGGGCGATGGAAGCGGAACCCAGCGGGTGGGGATCTATGGAGAGGAATGTCTCTTGCCAGCTATGGCCATAGCTGGCGTCTATGCAGCTGAGCACCTGGAAGAAGGGCATGGGGGTCACGTCAGCATGGAGCTTCTCGAAGGCCTCGCAGTAAGCCTTCGGCAGGATGTCAGAGCGGGTGGAAGCCATCTGGCCGATCTTCACATAGGTGGGACCTAAGGCTTCCAGCACCTCTACAGCCTTTTCGGGAGTGAGGCCAGACATCACGTCGTACTTCCGCAAGACGGAGAAGATCTGACGCATGCGTCGACCGGATGTCTTATCCGTCAGCGACAGATGCGCCACCTTGAAGAACCCCTGCAGCGTGGCCAACCCAGACACCCCCTTGCTTCCCCTTGCTGGCATTGCCCTGATTCTATCCCGAACAGCGAAGCCGCAGCCCTCTTGTACCTGGGCTGTAACGAGGCCGTATGAGATAGAATCTAGAGCACCTAAGGATTGGAAGGACCGCCCATGGCCGAAGACGTTGTCACACCCTCCCCCGTCGAAAGCACCTGCTCTCACCCGGCCTTCGATGAGTTCGTAGCCACCATCAGCCGCCTGCGCACGCCGGATGGATGCCCCTGGGACCGGGAGCAAACGCACCTTTCCATCGCCCCCAACATGGTGGAAGAGGCCTACGAGGCGGTGGATGCCATTGAGGCGGAAGACATCCCGCATCTGCGCGAAGAGCTTGGAGATGTGCTTCTGCAGGTGGTGCTCCAGAGCCAGATAGCCTCAGATGAAGGCGAATTCACCATTGATGATGTGTGCCAGGATATCAACGCGAAGATGATACGACGCCATCCCCATGTGTTCGGCGATGCAGCTGCAGGCAGCGCGAATGAGGTCATCACGCTCTGGGACAAGATCAAGCTGCAAGAGAAGGACGCCCAACCCGAAGCCGAGGGGCCGGAGCGCCTCTTGGATGGCGTGCCTACGGGCCTCCCAGCCCTCACCCAGGCCCAGAAGATCTCCCGCAAAGCTGCGGCAACGGGCTTTGACTGGGATGACCTTGAAGGGGTATGGGATAAGGTGGCCGAGGAAACCGCAGAGCTCAAAGCCGCCTATGAAAGCGCCCCGAAGGATGCGGCGGGCAAGGTGCTCCACGAAAGCTCCGCTGCCACTGCCGTAGAGCTAGAGCTGGGGGATGTGCTCTTCAGCCTGGTGAATGTGGCCCGGAAGATGGGCATCAACTCCGAGAACGCCCTGCGCGCCACCTGCCGCAAATTCCGTGAGCGCTGGGCATTCATGGAAGACGCCGCCTTTACCAAGGGCGTCACCCTTGAGGAGATGGGACCGGATGAGCGGGAAGCCCTTTGGCAAGAGGCGAAGACCCGCTAGCCGCCCTGCCAGCGCACCCGCAGTGACCGTCGTAGGGACAGGATCTTGATCCTGTCCGCAAGCCACACCTGGATCAGGCGGACAAGAACGAGTTCTTGTCCCTACGAGGCTTCCAGGGCGTCCACGATCTCTGCCAGGTTCCGCATGATGTCACGCCGGGACAGCGTTCCCACCAGCTGACCCTTGGACACCACGGGCACCTTCTTGATGCGCCGCTCCGCCAGCACGCGGCAGGCATCATCAATGGGCAAGTCAGCCTCTACCGAGATGACCTTCTTGGTGGCGATGCCCATGACGTTCAAGTCCAACAGGCCCAGCAAACGCCCCTTGAGCGGAGAGTCATCCACGAACCGATACAGATTGAGCGTGGTATCTATCACAGAGATGTCATGGCGCCCCAGGTAGTTCGCAACATCCCCATCGGAGATGAACCCGACGAGCGCCCCGTCAGCATCCACGATGGGCAGCCCGCTGGAATCTGTAGCGGACATCAAGCGTATGACGCTGCGCATGGGCATATCGCTGGTAGCTACTACTGGCTCAGCGTTCATGGCATCCTGCACCTTGGTGCCCATAGTGCCGCCCAAAAGCTCCACCCGTGACTCATCAGCCCGGGCATCCACGGTCACGCCATCCATGCCCGCAGCATAATCAGGGAGGACATCCTTTGCAGGCGCTTCGCCTTTCGCCTTCTTATCGTTCACGAAGAAGATGATGATCACCACTGCCACGCCCATGAGCACCGCCGTGGCCATATAGGCCATGTGATACCCCAGGTAGGCCTGTTCGAGCGCAGGGGCCTCCGGGGCCACTTGGGCGGACAGGGCTGAGATGGAGACCAGAAGCGCCGTGCCCACGCTGGCCGCCACTTGGTTCAGCGTATTGGAAAGCCCCTGGGCATGCTGGATGACCGAATTGTCCAGGGAATTCACACCCCAGGTGTTGAGCGGGGTCATGGTGAATTGCAGGCCTACGGTGAGCACCGTATAGGCCAGCATGATGAAGATGAAGTCAGTGTTCATCCCCAAGGCCACCAGGCAGAACGCGCCCGCTATGGCAACGATGGAACCGGGGATCACCACCCGCTTCACGCCGAAGCGGTCGAACAGGCGCCCGGAGAGGAGACCCATGAACGCGCCGATGACCGCACCGGGCAACATGGCAACGCCAGACATGGTGGCGGAATACCCACGGATGCCCTGGATGTACAGGGGCGTGATGACGCCCGTGCCCATGAGAGCCGCCTGCACCGTGACGATGATGATGACGGAGATGGCGTACTTGCGCGTGCTCAGGATACCCACCTTGATCATGGGCTCAGGCAGGGTGAGCTGGCGGCGCACGTAGAAGCCCATGATGACGATGCCCACCAGGATGAGCCCCACCGTGAGCACCATGTTCGTGGTGGAGGCGAAGGTGGAAAGCCCGTAGAGCAAGCAGACCAAACCGCAGGTGGAAAGCACCACGGAGGGCACGTCGAAGCGGCTGCGCTTGAATTCTCCGTAATTGCGCAACGTGAAGATGGACAGCACGATGACCACCACCGTGAGGATGGCCACGATGCCGAAGAGCCACCGCCAGCCCACTGAATCCACCAAGAGGCCCGCCAGCGAAGGACCCACTGCCGGGGCGAACCCGATGATGAGCCCGATGACACCCATGGCCGTACCGCGCATCTCACGGGGGAACACCAGCAGGATGACCGTGAACACCATGGGCATGATGGCACCGGTGCACACCGCCTGGAGGATGCGGCCTAGCAGGAGCACTGGGAAGGCCGGTGCCACGGCAGCGGCCACCGACCCCACCAAGAACACGCAGAGGAAGCTGATGAAGAGCTGCCGGGTGGTGAACCGTCCGATCAGATAGGCCGAAAGCGGGATGACCACCGCCTCCACCAGCGAATACCCGCTGGTGAGCCATTGCACCGTGGTGGCATCCACGTTGAGCGAGCCCATGATGGCGGGCAGCGCCGGAGATAACAACGTTTGATTCAATACCGCCAACAGCGTGCCTGACAGCAGCACGCCAACCATGACCAGGTCTTTCCTGTCTACACCTAGAGCCATATTCAGTTCGCCCCTCTTTGCTTATCTTGATCCGAATACGCTAGAAAATCTCTTTTCGAACCGGCGATTATAACGCAAAGAGGGGCAAAGATGCTTGAAGATCTACGGCCGCTGGCCCATGCCGCCTTCCAGGGTGAGGGTCTCGCCGCTCATGAACTTGAAATCAGGGTTGGCCAACTGCACCACCACGCGCCCGATCTCAGTCTCAACATTGCCGTAATGGCCCATGGGTGGCATATGCACGTTGGCCTCGAAGGCATCCGGGTATTGCTCTTGGAAGTTCTCCAACGCAGCCGTCCAGGCCAGCGGGCACACCACGTTCACGTTGATGCCATCGGGGCCCCATTCGGTGGCTGCCACCCGGCTCATGCCGCGGATGCCCTCCTTGGCGGCAGCATAGGCGCTCTGACCATAGTTGCCGAAGAGCCCCGCGCCGGAAGCGAAGTTGATGACCGAACCCTTCGTCTCCTTCAGGTACGGGTAGCACGCCTGCATGTAGTAGAACGCAGCATAGAGGCCTGAGTAGATGGCAAGATCGAACTGGTCAGTGGTGTGATCTGCCAGCGTCACGCCCGAAGCGGAAGCCTGAGCGTTGTTCACCAATACATCAATGCGGCCGAACTTCTGAATGGCCTGGTCTATCACGTTCTGCACTACGGCCTGGTTGTCAGCGCCAGCGCTGACATCGGCCTGAACCGGGAGCACCTGGATGCCGTATTCGGCCTCAAGCTCTGCCTTCGCATTCTCCAGCTTCTGCACATTGCGCCCCGTGATGACCAGGTTCGCCCCCTCCTTCGCATAGGCGATGGCGATACCGTAGCCGATAGCGCCCGGAGAGCCATCTTTCAGCTTTGCCATGCCAGCGCCCGTGATGATGGCCGTCTTGCCGCTCAGGAATCCCATGGGTCCTCCCCTTCCGAACCTATCGTTCTGTCTTGGAATTTGAATGAACTCGTGTAATGATATGCCAGCGCTCTGAGAGCAGAGCGCTCCGGCAGCGCATTTTACGACGGGGAAACACAGGCGGGAGGTGGGTGCCATGACGGATGCGGCGATCGCCTCTCAACCGAAGCAGGATGTCCTGTTCGGCCGTTCGGGTTTGAGCGAACGCGAATCGGTGGCCCTTGATGTCTTCCCCTGCCTCTTGGATGTTGCGGAAGCCATGCTCTTGAGCGGCGCTGACGTGCACTTCGTGGAGGAGAAGCTGGCGGATATCGGACGCGCCTACGGTGCCTACAAGATGAACGTCTTCGTCATCACCTCTTCCATCATTGCCACTATGACGCTACCCAACGGCTATGAGCACACGCTCACTCGCCGGGTCATCGGCGAGGCCTCCATCGATTTTGACAAAGTGGAGAGGCTTGCCGCCCTTTGCACGGAAGCAGGTGAGGAGAATTACACCTACAAGGAGCTGAAGGCACGCCTCAAAGCCATCCGAGCCCGTAGCATCCCTACTTGGTCGCTGTTCTTGGGCGGCATCCTGTCTGCCGGTGCCTTCGCGCTGTTCTTCGGAGGATCCTTCCTTGATGCAGCCGTCTCGGGCGCCTTCGCCGTATTCCTATGCCTCTCGCTCAAGTTCCTCCGGCCTTGGACGCCCAGCACCATCATCTTCAATTTCCTGAATTCCTTCCTCTGTGGGTTGGGGATCATGGCCATAGATAGCATCTGGGGCGGCATATCGCCCGATATGGTGATGATCGGGGATATCATGCTGCTCATCCCCGGCGTTGCCATGACCAATGCCACGCGGGATATGTTCTCAGGTGACACAGTATCCGGCATCATGCGCTTCGTGGAAAGCTTGCTGTGGGCCATTGCCCTGGCCCTTGGATTCATGGCCGCCATCTGGCTGGCCCAGATGATCTGGTGACCCTCATGGATGCTTACGCTTGGGTTCAGATGGCAACGGCCTTCCTGGGGGCCTTGGGGTTCGCCCTGTTCTTCAACGTGCGCCTTCGGCGGGTGCTCCCGGCCTCTATCGGAGGGCTCATCACCTGGGCCCTGTACTGGGCGCTCTTCCAGGCCATCGGCCAGATCTTCGTCCCCTGCGTGATAGCCAGCACCTTCGCAGCCGCCTATGCGGAGGTGGTCGCGCGCATGCACCGCGTGCCCACCACCGTGTTCTTCATCATCAGCGTGATCCCGCTCGTCCCGGGACGCGGGTTGTTCTATACGATGTCCGACGCAGTGAATGGACGCTGGGATGCCTTCGCCGTAGATTCCACCGCCACGCTGCTCTTCGCTGCGGGCATCGCTGCAGGTATCTGCCTCGTCACCGCCTGGGTGCAAACCTGGAAATACGGCCAACGGAAGATCGAACGGATCCGCAGCAAGTAGAACCGAGGGATACAAGCCCGCAAACCACATCCGAAGACCCAAGGGGATGCGGTGCTTTGCTGACCGAAGAGAGGGGAAGGGACACCTGTAATGTGCAAAAGATTCAAGGCACTATCCTGGGATGAGATACTCGAGGTCATCCAAGCCCTGGAAGAGGGACAGCCCTGTGCACTGCAGTCCAACCCCTCAGAGCTCAGGCTGGATGCCTTCCCGCGCTCTAACGTTCCCCTCATCGGGCAGTCTGATCAAAGGCTCATTCCCCTGAGCCTGCTTTGGGGATTCAAGGCCCACTGGACCAAACGGCGCGTCATCTACAACGCTCGCATCGAAACCGCCTTGGAACAGGAGCAAGGGTTCTGGTGCGAAGCGATAGACCGCAGCCGCTGCATCGTACCCACCCTGGGCTTCTATGAGGCCTGCGCCACCGAGACCCTCATAAGCCCTCAGACGGGCAAGCCCGTGCAGCGCCAGTACCAATTCGCGTTGCCGGAAGGGATCACCTATCTGGCAGCCATCTGCAACCAAGAGACCTTCAGCGTGATGACCACCTGCGCGAACAACATCGTTGCGCCCATACACCCGCGCATGCCCATGGTGCTGCGCCCTGAAGAGATAGACCAGTGGCTCTTCGGGAACTATGCGGCGTTGGCTGACCGCAGCGATGTGTTCCTGGAATGCCACGCGGAAGCATTCCGTCCCCCTCGGACCAAACTGCAGCTGACGCTGTTCTGAGCCAGCAACGGCGCTTTAGGAAGCGCTCACCCCTGCCAGTTCAGCTGCCATCTCCCGCAGCTTGAACTTCTGCACCTTCATGGAAGGGGTCATGGGGAAATCATCCACGAAGAATACCCGCTTGGGCACCTTGTATCGGGCGATGCGCGGGATGGCCCACTGACGCACGTCATCTTCGGTCATATCCTCATAGCCCGGGCGCGTGCGGATGAAGGCACCCACGATCTCACCGTATTTCTCATCCGGGATGCCCACCACCTGAGCATCCAGCACCCCCGGCATGGTCAGCAGGAAGTTCTCCACCTCCAACGGATAGATGTTCTCGCCGCCGCGGATGATCATGTCCTTGATGCGGCCGGTCACGCGGTAATAGCCGTCTTCATCCACCGTGCCCAGGTCTCCCGAATGCAGATAGCCGTCAGCGTCAATGGCCTTCGCCGTTTCCTCGGGCATCTTGTAGTAGCCCTTCATGACGTTGTAACCCTTGCAGCAGAGCTCCCCCGGCTCCCCCACGCCGCAGATGTGCCCATCCGTTGGGTCTATCACGCGCACGTCAACGGGCGGGTGCTTCTTGCCCACGGTCTCGCACTTGTGCTCCACGTCATCATCGGCCGAGGTTTGGGTGAACACGGGACTGGTCTCCGTGAGGCCATAGCAGATGGTTATCTCGCGCATGTTCATCTTGTCCATGACCTCGCGCATGGTCTCAGGCGGACAGGGGCTGCCAGCCATGATGCCCGTGCGCATGTGGCTGAGGTCGAAGCTATCGAAATCAGGGTGGTTCAGCTCTGCGATGAACATGGTGGGCACACCATAGACCGCGGTGGCCTTTTCCTTGTGGAGCGCCTGGAGCACAAGCCCTGCATCGAAGTCTTCCACGATCAGCATGGTGGAGCGGTGGGTCAGGTTCGCCATGACGCCCAGTACGCAACCGAAGCAATGGAAGAACGGCACCGGCAGGCACACCCTATCCTCAGACCCCAGCCGCTGGCCTTCGCCGATATAGAAGCCGTTGTTCAGGATGTTGCGATGGGTGAGCATGACGCCCTTGGGGAACCCCGTGGTGCCAGAAGTGTACTGCATCATGACCACGTCATTGTTGTTGAACTGGCTGCGGGCCCATTCCAGATCAGAGTCAGGCCTATGCTGCCCCAGCAAGATCAGCTCGGGCACGCTGTAGAAGCCCCGATGCTTCTCCGGGCCCATGTAGATGAGGTTCTTCAGGTGCGGATAGGTCTCCGTGCTGAGGAAGCCGCGAGGCTGCTCCAGGGATTCAGGCACCAGGTCACGGATGATCTGGAGGTAATCCACATCCCGATAGGCATCTATGATGCAGAGCGCCTTCATGTCAGACTGCTTGAGAACGTAGTCTATCTCATGGCTCTTGTAGATAGGGTTCACCGTGACCATGACGATGCCCACCTTCGCCGTAGCGTACATGAAGGTGAGCCAGTCAGGGATGTTGCGTGCCCACACGCCCAGATGGTCCCCCGGCTTCATGCCGATGGACATGAGCCCCTTGGCCAGGGCGTCCGTACGCTCATCGAAGTCTTGGTAGGTCCAGCGCAGGTCACGATCTGGGTACACGACGAATTCGTGGTCCGGGTCCTTCGCCACCTGTTCCTTGAAGTAATCCCCTATGGTGAGCTCTGAATGAAGGGGACAGTTCGGGTCCCCGGGAATGGGTTGGGTGATGTTCGCTTCTTCAGTCATGGCGATTCCTACAACGGGGTATAGACACAAGCCAAGAACTTCGCGTTCTGGCCGTCATGGGCGCGTACCTGATGGGGCACGATGGAATCATAGTAGATGCTCTCACCGGGGTGGAGGACGAAGACATCCTTGCCGTATTCTATCTCGATGCAGCCCTCCATGCCGTAGAGCCATTCCTCCCCTTCATGGCTGTCCAGCTTGTGGGTGGTCTCACCGGAAGGGGTCACCGTGATGATGAAGGGATCCATATGGCGGGAGGGGCGCCCAGCCGCCAAGCTGAAGTAGCTCAAGTCCCCTGCATCCCGCGCGGTCTGAAGCGTCTTCACGCGTTCGACCTCTTCCATCTGCTCAGCGCTGATGTAAGCGGGGCCGAAGGATTCATCATCATCCATGAGCGTTCCCAGGCGCACCCCTAGCGCCCGCGTGAGCTTGATGAGCGGCGCCAGAGAAGGAGGCACCTCCCCGGCTTCCAGCTTTTCGATGACCTCCGCCTCGCATCCACACCGGTCTGCTAGGTCTTGCGTGCTCAGATGGTGGGCCTCTCGCAACGTGGTGATCTTGCGGCCGAGACGGTTGTCGTTTTCCATGGGTGCATCCTCCTTGCCAAAAAAGCGTATCCGGCTATGATAGCGAAATCATCCCCTGATGGCGGGAGAAGATGCACGTTCCCCTATACTGAGCGATGCACATCAGAGGGAAAGGAAGATCCGCGGGACAGCTGCATGTAGTGGATCACCCGCTCATCGAAGCGAAGCTGACGCAGATGCGCAACGAGGCCACCACTCCGCCGGAGTTCCGAAGCCTTTTGAGGGAGGTCACGCTCCTCTTGGGCTTCGAAGCCACGAGAGATCTTCCCACTAAAGAGGTCACGGTCAAGACCCCCATCTGCGAAAGCACCTTCCCCACTCTCGACGCGGACTTCTTCACCCTGGTACCCATCTTACGGGCAGGCTTGGGGATGGTGGAAGGGATGCTTGAGCTGATGCCCTTCGCCCATGTGGGCCATATCGGGCTGGTCCGCAACGAAGAGACCCATGTTCCCGAAGAGTATTACTACAAGATGCCCCCAGGGTTCGAGCATTCCGTAGTGCTGGTGCTTGACCCTATGCTGGCTACGGGCGGCAGCGCAATAGACGCTATCTCCCGGCTCAAGGACAGAGGGTGCCAGAACATCCGGCTGGTGAACATCATCGGAGCACCCGAAGGGGTGGGCGCCGTCCAGCAAGCCCATCCGGATGTGGATATCTACATAGCCGCAGTTGACGAAGGCTTGAATGAGAACGCCTATATCGTACCGGGGCTCGGTGACGCAGGAGACCGCATCTTCGGCACCTGCTGAGCTGGCGCAGAGGGCGCGCTGCAAAGAGGCTATAATCGCGTGCGAGAAAACTGAGCTTGGTAGCGAAAGATAGGGACTGCATTGATCTACGATAACGTGCTGGAAGCGCTGGGGCATACGCCGCTCGTGCGCTTGCAGCGCCTGACAGAGCCAGACATGGCCCAGATCCTCGTGAAATACGAAGGCGTGAACGTGGGTGGATCCATCAAAACGCGTACGGCAGCCATGATGATCGAAGAGGCCGAGGCCCGCGGAGACATCGGCCCCGGCAGCATCATCGTAGAGCCCACCAGCGGGAACCAAGGCATCGGCCTTGCCCTAGTGTGCGCCGTGAAGGGCTACGAAGCGCGCATCATCATGCCCGATTCCGTATCCGAGGAACGCCGCTTGCTGGTAGAGCACTATGGGGCCACGACCATCATCGTCCACGACGAGGGTGACATCGGCAAGGCCATCGATGAATGCATCAGCATCGCGAACGAGATGGCTGCCGAAGACCCCCACGTGTACGTGCCACAGCAATTCGAGAACATAGACAACCTGCGAGCGCATCGCAATCACACCGCGCTGGAGATAGCTGAGGACGCCGGTTGCCACATCCATGGCTTCGTGAGCGGCATAGGGACAGGCGGCACCATATCCGGCATCGGGCAAACCTTGAAGAGGCTCTACCCGGATATAGAGATATGGGCGGTAGAACCTGAAGATGCCGCCATCCTGTCAGGCGGAGGCATAGGCAGCCACCTGCAGATGGGCATCGGCGACGGGCTGATCCCAGCCATCCTGGACCAGAATATCTACGATGACATCTGCATCATCAGCGACGATGAGGCCATCCAGACCGCGCGAGACCTTGCACGCAAGGAGGGGTTGATGTGCGGCGTTTCCTCCGGTACCAACGTGGCAGCTGCCAAGCGCTTAGCGCGCAAGCTGGGCCCCGGCAAGACCGTGGTGACGGTGCTCCCTGACACGGGGGAACGCTACTTCTCAACGCCCTTGTTCTAGACAAGCCAAAAGGGAAGCGAACAGAATGATGCTTCTGGATTGCCTGGCGTTGAGACGATGCAGCTCCTCCAGGACGGGAACTGGGCCGCGGGCGGTGCCTACGCGCTGTTCTCCTGCGTCCTCTGCATAGCAGGCGCCTTCGCGGGAAACGCTGCCGCACGCTTTCTAGCGCCCGGCGCGTGACGATGCACGAGCGCGAACCCCTTTTCATCGTCAGGCTCTCTTATCCAAGAGCGAACCAGAAGGCATCTGAGGATCTGGCAGAACATATACCGTGATAAGGACATGCTGCTTGAAGACCGGGATCTTGCGCACATCCCGCAATTCTTATCCTATTTACTTTGCGTATTGACGCATATACTTCATATTGATACTCTGCGTATTGACGCATCTGCTGAATCTTGGGAGTGAACATGGAGCTGAGAAGGGATATATACGACAAGCTGCTCGCCTGGAAGAACGAATCCGCTGGCTCTTCGGCTCTCTTGATAGAGGGCGCACGCCGGATAGGCAAATCAACCATCACGGAGAAATTCGGAAGAGAGAATTACCGATCTTGCATTTCGATTGATTTCTCCATCGCCCCAAAATCAGTACGTGATAACTTCAGCGAAAATCTGTCACATCTCGATAGGTTTTTCCAGACACTCTCAATTGAATACGGCGTGCGCCTGTTTGAACGAGACTCCCTGATCATCTTCGATGAAGTCCAGACGTTCCCCCCGGCACGCCAGGCCATAAAGACCCTGGTCAGGGATGGACGATACGACTTCATCGAGACCGGATCCCTCATATCGATTCGCGAGAACGTCAAAGACATCGTGATCCCCTCAGAGGAGAAAACCATGCGGATGTATCCGCTTACGTTTCAGGAGTTCCTTATCGCGGCGGATGAAGAACCCTTGCTGGAATACATACGCGAATGCTACGCCAAACGGGTTGCCCTAGAAGATTCATTTCATAAGCGCGCATCGCGTCTCGTACGCGAATACATACTCGTGGGGGGCATGCCGCAAAGCATCGTTGCCTACTTGGAAAACGCCGGCGATTTCTTCGCATCAGATCAGGCAAAACGGCAGATTCTCACCTTGTACCGCAATGATATTCAGAAGATATCGACACGCTACCGTTCGAAAGTCGCAGCGCTGTTCGATTATCTTCCCGGATATCTATCAACGCACGAAAAGAAGGTCGTGCTCAAGAAGGTAGACGAGCACGGAGAATTCAACCGATACGATGACCCATTGTTCTGGCTTGGCGATTCCATGATTTGCAATCTATGCTACCGATGCTCAGACCCAAACATCGGTCTTGCCATGACGCAAGATGACACGTCAGTTAAATGCTACATGGGGGATACAGGCCTACTCGTGAGCCTCGCGTTCTCTGAAAACGAACTTACTTCAATGGAGCTATATCGCAAGGTACTAGCTGGTCGCCTCTCCCTTAACGAGGGAATGCTTCACGAGAACCTCATCGCGCAGACAATCGCTGCTGCAGGGAGAAAACTATACTTCTATACCCACTATTCTGAGGAGAAGCACCGTAACGACGTCGAGATCGACTTCCTCCTCTCATCGGGAAGCACAACCAACCCGAAAATCGATCCAGTGGAAGTCAAGTCCGCCAAGAATTACACGAAGACCTCGTACGATGAGTTCAAAAGGCGCTTCAAAAAGAGAATCGGGCAGTCATTCATCGTGCATCCCAAGGCATTTTCGCAAGATGCAAGCGGCATGAAGATACCCACGTACATGTGGTTTTGTGTACTGGAGGAAATGGACTAGCCCCCCCCCTAGCTGAAACAGACTTGCATATTGCAGACCTGTGGATATTTGTTCACGGAAGGGGTCAGGATCGATGGAACAGGGGGCGGTTCTACCGCACGCTCATCGCGCGAAGCACTTCGCTGAAGCCATCCTCTTCTTCGAAGTAGACCATGATGTTCTCATCTTCGCCAATAGGAAGCGTTACGCCTACGATATCAGACCGCACGAACGCCTCTGGCGCGCTGCAATCCACAAGTACTGCGATCAGGACATTCGATGCACATCCGAGGCCTTGCACGATCTTCAGCGCCGCTTCTACCGTATCCCCTGTCCGGATCAGATCGTCTACGAGGACGACCGTTCTGCCCTCAATGGCGAATGGGATCTCGATAGAACGAAGATGCAAAGTGCTCTCCCGTAAACCTTTGCCGGGAGACGATATCTCGATACGGCCGACAGGTGGGCGAAAGCCGTTCGCTTCACCCACCGCATCAGCCAGCCTTTCGGCCAAAATATCTCCACGGGGAAAGATGCCCACGAAAACAGCTTCTTCGATGCATCTGATACGACTGATGAGCTCACGCGCCATGGCTTTGATCGCTGCATCCATGCCAACTGCATCCAAGCAACCGTCTTTGATCCCTGTCTCGATGATCATAGGTTCACACTTTCTCCCGCCCCGGGTCGTCTAAAACCCTAGGCGTGGATGCGCGTACCGGAAAGGCCCGCCATGATCTCTGGCGCTTTGTCCAACGCCCCGATGATGCACGTCCTTCCCGGGCGGCTGCGGACGAACTTGATGGCCGCACGGACCTTCGGCTCCATGGATCCTTTGCCGAACTCGCCATCATCAGCCAAACGCTCCACCTCATCTGCACTCACATCCACCAGCGTGGCCTCGTTTGGCGTGCCGAACGCGACACAGACGTATTCCACCGCCGTCAGCAGGAACAGATAATCAGCCTGGCAATCCTCAGCCAGAAGCTCCCCGCCCATATCCTTGTCGATCACTGCCGCTACGCCTTTATAGGCACCTTTGTCGGCATAATCGCGCACGACAGGAATGCCGCCTCCTCCACAGGCGATGACGATGAACTCATTGTCAAGAAGGTTGAGGATGGAGGGTGCTTCGACGATCTTCTTCGGTTCAGGGCTGGCTACCACTCGCCTCCATCCGCGACCGGAGTCCTCGACGAACACTTGGTCAGGATGCTCTTCCATCTCAGCGCGGGCTTGCTCCTCCGTCAAGAAGACGCCGATCGGCTTGGTGGGATGGGCGAAAGCGGGATCATCCGGGTCCACTTCCATCTGCGTCACGATGGAAGCCACATGCCAGCGCTTGTAGGACTTATGCATTGCCACGCCAAGGGCTTGCTGGAGGTGATAGCCGATATAGCCCTGGCTCATGGCACCGCACTCCGGCAGCGGCATGAGCGGAGTCTTCGGGTCGTTCTCCGCTGCCAGCGTGAAAGCTTTTTGGATCATCCCGACTTGCGGACCGTTGCCATGGGTGATGATGATCTCGTTGCCCTGTTCGATCATCTTGAGCAAGGTCGGCGCTGCTGAGCGCACGCGCTCGATCTGCTCTTCGGGCGTGTCACCAAGCGCATTGCCGCCAAGCGCGATGACGACGCGGGTATCATTGTTGATGCGGGCCATGGATCTCAAACCTCTTTCCTACTCGTCGTAGTGGGTTCCTGCTACCTTGTCGATCGTCGGCGTCAACGCGCGCTCGACGTTCGCGGTGTAGTAGTCGACGAGCTCCTTCTTCTGTTCGCGAGCGCGGGGATACATGAAGGTGACCAAGAGGCCCTTCTGGGTATGGAAGCGATTCGCCGCCTGCTCGATGAGCAGAGAATGCGGTCCATCCCACACGGATTCAGAGATCTCATAGCCGCGATTGCCCGGAAGCGGATGCATGACCTTCACCCAATCCGGGGCCGCCGCGATCAGTTCGTCATTGACGGCGTACTTCGGGAAGAACTCTTCGAGCTTCTTTTCCTTCAGATGGTCGGAGCCGTGGTACCACCAGGCATCGGTGATGATGAAGTCCACGTCCTTGATGTAGGCATACGGGTCATCCGTCTGGATGAACTTCCCACCTGATTTCGCATAGTTCGCCTGCACAAGTGCCACATCCTCCGGCAGCATCTCTGCCGGCTTCGGAGCGCAGGAGATGAAGTCGTAGCCCATGATCGAAGCGATGAGCGCATTGGAGCGGCACACGCCGCCGATATGAAGGTTGTCTTCGCTGTGATCCACGGAATTGTCGCCGATCCACATCACTTTGACGTCTTCCAGCTTCTTGCCTGCGGGAAGGTTCTCCATGATGGTGAACACGTCACACAGCGCTTGGGTCGGATGCATGCAAGCTGAGCTCATGCCGTTGAACACCGGCACGGTCGCCCATTTCGCCAACTCAACGATGCCTTCATGGGATTCATTGCGGATCATGATGGCGTCCACCATGCCCGAGAGCACGAGCGCCGTGTCCTTCAAGGTCTCGCGGCCCTCACCAACATGCATGGTCTTCGTCTCCAGATACAGTGCGCCGCCGCCCAGCTTGTCCATGGCGGACTCGAAGGAGACGCGGGTGCGCGTGGAGGGCTGGTCGAACATGAGAGCGATCGTGTTACCGGTGAGCAGAGGAAGCTGGATACCCTTCTGATCAGCCTCTTTGAGCATGCGGATCATCTCCAGCATCTCAAGGAACTCCTCTTTGGTGAAATCTTGGACATCGACGAAATCTTTCTTGGTGATCATTTCCGATCCTTTCTTTCAGACGACTGCGACCGCAAGGCCATTCAAGGGATGGCACAGCTGAGGAGGGGAGGTGCCCAGCTGTGCCGTTTGAGGAATGTGGTGGTTAGAGACCTGCACGAACAAGGGGCATGGACATGCAGCGCGGGCCGCCGCGCGCCCGGCAAAGCTCTCCTGACGGCACGGTGAGCACTTTCACGTCATGCTCATCAAGCACGGCATTCGTGCGATAGTTGCGGTCATAGGTGACCACAACGCCGGGGGCGATAGCCAAGGTGTTCGATCCGTCGGACCATTGTTCATAGGCAGCCCAGTAGGGATCTCCGCCAGCGCAGGGGATCAAGTCAACCGCCGGAAGATTCAGCAAGCGCTTCAACGCATCTCCTAGCTCCTCTTCGACATGCTCTGCGCGAAGGTCCCCGTCGCTATCCAAGGTGAGCTCATAGAGCGCAAGGCCACCGAGGATGCCCGGATAGTAGGTGAACTTGTCAATGTCCACCTGCGTGAAGACGGTGTCCAAGTGCATGTATGCGCGCCCCTTCGGGATCTCGAACACCACGACCTTCTTGAATGTGTCGCCACTCGAAAGCGTCGCCTTCGCAAAGGCTTCGATAGCTCCAGGAAGCGTACGGCAGCTGTGTCCGATCGCGATCACCTCAGGCGAGAGGATGCAGATGTCACCGCCCTCGATCGTCTCCCCATGAGGGCCGTTCGTGTGGAGCAGCTTCACGTCGTCAGAGGCGAAGTCTTCAACGTTCTCGAAAATGTGCTTCCACACCACTGTTTCCAAGTTGCGCGTGTTCTGGACGAAACGATTGATCGTGAAGTTCGACCCAACCGAGCATCCTGGATCGCGGCACATGACGAAGTTGCACGACGTATGCATGGCATAGGGATCATCCGCTTCGGCATCGGGCAAGACTGCGCCTAAGCTCCAAGGTCCCGGAACAGTCTCAAGGTCCTTCTTCTCGATGCCGGCCATCACCGTTCTCGCGAAATCCCGCGCGGACATCGGAAGAAGATAGTTACTGATCTGCTCGCGCTTCGCCTTGTCGTAGATGAAGTCCTCCGTCATGTACTCTTCGAGGAACTTCTTACGGTCGGCTTCATCACCCAAAGAGCGCTCGAACAGGTCTTCCAAGTAGACCACCTCAGCGCCGTTGTCACGCAGATGCCCCGTGAATACATCGTGGTCTTTCGCGGCCTGCTGCGCCCAGACGACATCGTCAACGAGCTGGAACTCCCGAGAATCCGGCCGAACCGCATCGAAATAAAGCTCAGGACGCGAAACGAGGATCTTCTTCACATTCCCGACTTCCGAATAAACTTTGATAGAGCTCAAGATCAACCTCCTTATGCGATCAAAAGCGAACGACTGCGAAAACCTTTAGACGAGCCCCATCGCCAGCATCACGATGCTCACCACGGCGAAGACGGCGAGCGCGACGAGAGCGATGACCTCCTTCGTGTTGAACACCTTCTCCACACCCGCCTCCTTGCGCGCCTGGTAGAAGAAGATGACGCCGATGAGGAACGGCACGGACAGCACCATGATGTAGAAGATGCCTGATACGAACATCGCATAGAGCATATAGATGCTGCCTAGGGCGCCGATGACGATGTTGCGCACGCGCCCGGGCTCCTGAGGATTCTTGACGGCTCTGACTACGTTGTAGATGGTGATCATGACCCATGTCACCAAGATCGCGGAGCTGGACAGGGAGAAGGCGAAGTTGTACGCATCCTCAGTGAAGTGCATGGAGATCAAGAGCAGCTGCGCCAACAGCGTCGTGAGGAAAAGCGAGAACATGGCGGTGCCGTTCTTGTTCCGCTTGCCCCAACGAGAAGGAAGCAGGTGGTCGTCCGCCAGGATCTGCGTGGATTCCGTCGGCATGATCGTATAGGACAGCCATGCCCCTGCGATAGAGATGATGATGCAAGCCTCGATGATCTGCGCAGCCACGGGACCGATGTAGAACTCGAGGATCTTCCCGATGGAAGGCTCTCCAAGAGCGATGAATTCCTCTGCGCTCATCAAGCCATAGGGGATGATCGAGCAGACGAACAGGAGCAAAGTCCCCACCACAAGGCCGATGATAGTGGCGCGAGAGGCGATGGATTTGCTTTTAGCGCGATTCGACATGAGCGCCGCCGCTTCAACCCCCATGAACAACCAGATGATAGACAGCATCGAATCAGTGGCCTGGCTGAACACCGACCCGAAATCGAATCCTTCTCCCAGGGTCATGTTGCCGGCAAAGTTGCTCCAAAAATCAGTAGTGAAGGTACCGAAGTTGAAGAATCCCACCGTCACGCAGATGAACACCACCAGAGGGATGATCTTGATGACCGTGACGATGGTGTTCACGATCATAGCGTTCTCCACGCCCTTGCTTATGAGCAGGAAAATGGCCCACATGAAAAGAGACGCGATGATGATGGCGCCCCAACTCGTCCCCGTATCTCCCAACACCGGGAAGAACGTGCCAAGCGCGATCATCATCATGGTGGCGAATGCGATGTTGCCCACCCATCCTGAAAGCCAATACCCCCACGCGCTCATGAACTCGCCGAGGGGGCCGAAGAGCTTCTGCGCGTAGCCGAACATGCCATCGCCTTCGGGCTCCTTCTCCAGCAGATTCTGGAGCGAGAGAACGAAGAGCAACATGCCGATGAAACAGATGACCCAGGCTACGATGGCGCCACCGGGTGAAGCGACCGTTCCGAGCTGGAACGCGATGTCGTACACACCGGAACCGATCATCCCTGCCAGGATCGCTGCCGTCATCGGCAGCAAGCCGAGCTTCTTCTCCGAACCCATGCTTTCCTCCTCCTTCTAACCTCGTAATTCGTTTTTATCCTAATTAGGGTATTTACGAATTATTCACAAAATCCCCAGGGTGTCAATAAGTGATTCGGATATTTCCAAATCTGTCTATTCACTGATTGAACAGGGGCACCATTGGAACAAGGAGGAGTAGTACTCTCCTGGATGAAGCATGATTCGTATATATACGAATCTATACTAGAAACGGTCTGCTAGAATAAGGAAAACTGCGTTTGAAGACGAAAGAACGCCATGATCATCACCAATACGGCTTCTTCCAAAGAGAAGCCGCGCATCAGCATAAAGTACAGCCCTGCCATCGAGGTCCCCTCGAGCTTGCGCTGCCTTGCGCAAACGGGGTCTTTGCCTGTTTCTGCAAGCAATGACAGCAACGCCCTCGATAAGATGGATGAGAAGATCCGCGCTGAATTCGATTATCTAAGCTCGATGAGCCTTGAATGGACGCTCGTAGTTGATCTGTTCTGCCATCTTGAACAGCACAACATCGAAAATGTGAAGAGCTTGCTTGATACCTTCCCCTCCGTAGACACTGTCGACATCGTCTACGGAATGCTTTCGGGCCTTGTGCCGAAGCGCATGATCGGGCGTTTGCTCAAAGACCCTAGCTTGGTTGCGCAACTGGAAGACAAGCCTATTGCCGAGTGCGTTGAACTTGAATTCGTCCGCAGACTCGTCTCAGATGCGCAGCGCTTCCACAAGCGGCTTTCCTCCTTTTTGAGATGGTATTGGGAGCATGTTTTCGAAGAGATATGGCTAAAGATCGGGACTGAAGAGATCTCCTCGGTCCGCGTTGAGAATGATCTTCTAGCATCCCTGGGCACTGAGGGCTATTTGGAGACGTGCCACCCGGGACTGAAAGTGGTTGACAGGACGCTCACCGTGATCGATGCCCCCCGGTTCTCTTGGCCGTTGCAAGAGATGAAAGCGGTTGATGTGTTCGTGAGCGCGTTCGTTGGTCCCCTTTTGATGGCCAATCAGTTCGGAGATACGCTCACTATCTTCAAGAACGTGCCCATCAGCGATCGGAAGACCAAAGAGGCCGACCTCCAAGAGCTTGCCGAATTCCTCAAAGCCATCGGCAGCTCCACCAAATTCCGCATCCTTGAGAAACTATATCAGTCACCGAAGACCACCAAGGAGCTTGCAGAGGCGCTTGATATGGCGCCAAGCTCCATATCAGAGCACTTGAAAGCGCTCCGCGCCGTTGAGCTGCTCTATCCACAACGCGTGAAGAACTCCGTCTACAACCGGTTCCTGTATGAGAATTACCAAGCCTTCGCATCAAGGCTGCTGACCTATTTCGATCAGTAGCGCCGCACTTCTTTCGCCTATATGCCTACCTCTTCATCACCCGGCTCTCTTATCCAAGAGTGAGCCGGAGGTCTACAGACTACCCGTCTTGTAGGCCTCATAGCCCTCATAGGCGTAGCTGGCATCGATACCCTTCATGAAGGTCTCGCGGTCATTGACCTTGTTCGTCAGCGCCTCTTGGAGCAAGACCCTTATCTCAGTGTCTTTGATGGGGCTGCGCTCCATGGCAAGCAGATAGTCCTGCTTATCAACCTGCTGCCAATCAACCACCTTGCCAAGCTGGCTTTTTAAGATATGGTCGAGCCAGATCCTCATGCTGCGGCCGTTGCCCTCTCGGAACGGATGCGCGACGTTCATCTCCACGTATTTCCGGATGATATCCTCATAACAGCTCTGAGGCATCTTCTCCACCGAGGAGAGCGCTTCATCCAGATAGAGTGCAGAGGCGAAGCGGAAACCACCCTTCGCAATGTCTTCCGTGCGCACCTTGCCCGCGAAATCGTACACATCCTGGAAGAGGTGCTGGTGGATGAACGCCAGCGTGGCGAAGGCACCTGGGGTCTTGTCTGTCAGCAGATCATCAGCGAAGAGCTCAGCCGCCCGGGCTTTGGTCAAACGCTCTTCGGCATCACAGAGCTCCATAGATGAGCTGATGCCAAGCTTGTTCTGCAAGACCATGTTCACCGGCTCCTGATACAGAACGAGCCAGCGCGAAGCTGGCCCGTGAATGTTTGGTCGCGGGGGCAGGATTTGAACCTACGACCTCCGGGTTATGAGCCCGGCGAGCTACCAGACTGCTCCACCCCGCATCATCCAGCTTGCGGCACACGCGCCTCAAGCGATGTTCTATGATACACGCATTCGACAGAATTGCAAGGCAGGATCTACTTGACGGTGACGACCGGTATGTCACACTCATGGAGCACGGCATAGCTGACGCTGCCGAGCATGGCCCGGAATGCCCCCAGTCCTCGCCTTCCCATGACGATCATGTCAACGCTATGCTCAGCAGCGTATTCGCAGATGCCATAGGCTGGCTTCGCCGCGGCATAGGCTGATACCTCTACCCCGCACTTCACCCCATCAAGCATGCCATCCACATCCTCATGCATGTTCTTGACGGTCTCTTCCTTCGCGTTCTCTAGCAGTGTGTTGAACGTGTCCATATCCGTGTAGACCTGGGACATGCCAACGACCGGCTGGATGGGAGAATCCAACCCGATGCCCGCCGATCCGATGGGGATGATGGAGACGATATGCATGGTGGCGTTCGCATCGTCACCGATCATATCCTTGGCCACGACCAGCGCCTCATGGGCCGGTTCGCTGCCGTCATACGCTACCATGATGTTCTTGTATAGCATGATGCCTCCTTGAACGCGCGGACCACCGCAAGTATATCCGAAGGCATGTGCCCCACTGAGTCCCTTGAGGAAGGCGTTGCATGAAGGTCATAGATTGTCACTGTCATATCTACCCAGAAAAGATAGCAGCGAAGGCCGTGGATGGCGTGGGGCGGTTCTATGCCATTGACATGGACGCCCCTGACGGGACCGCCGAGGGCCTGCTCAAGGCATGCGCAGGGTCTCCCATCAGCCATTTCGTAGTGCACTCCGTTGCCACCCGCCCAGAACAGGTGCAGTCCATCAATGATTTCATCGCTGACACTTGTGATGCCTATCCGGAATTCACCGGCTTCATGACGCTTCACCAAGACTTCGAAGACCCTGGAGCTGAGATAGAGCGCGCTTGCGCCCGGGGGCTCAAGGGGATCAAGCTGCACCCGGATACCCAACGGGTGAACATGGACGACCCGCGGCTCATGACCATCTATGAGATAGCAGAGGGGCGCCTGCCCATCATCATGCACTGCGGGGATTATCGGTACGACTTCTCCCATCCGCGCCGGATGCGCAACGTGCTCAGAGCCTTCCCGGGCCTGGTGGTGGATGCCGCTCACTTCGGCGGCTGGTCCATCTATGACCTGGCGCTTGAGTACCTAGAGGATGAGAACTGCTACTTGGATATGTCAAGCTCAATGGCGCTTTTGGGCCTGCGTCGCACCGCAGAGCTCTGCCGCCTCTACGGATGCGACCGCATCCTCTTCGGAAGCGATTTCCCCATGTGGCTTCCCACCCAGGAGCTGGATCTGTTCCTGAGCGCGGGTTTCTCCGATGAAGAACTGGAGTTGATGCTGCACGGGAATGCTGAGCGGTTCTTGAGCGGAACTCAGCCCAAGTGAAGGGCTGAGCGAACCGCATTCGCCGCCTCTGTGATGGAAAGCCCGTTGATATCCACCGTCACATCGGCGAAGCGCTCATAGAGCGGCACACGCTCAGCGTAGAGCGCCTCCAGGCTCATGGCCCCTTCCTGGCGCATGACCACGCCACGCTCGGTGAAGTCAGAGAGCCGCTCCTCCAATTCCGGTAGGTCCACCTGCAGATACACGATCACGCCCTCTTCGGAGAGATGGCCGATAGCCTCATGGGAATAGACGGCGCTCCCGCCGGTGGAGATGACGGTATGCTGGAAATCAAGGCTCTTCAGCACTTCGTTCTCAACTTGGATGAACCCAGCTGGGCCCAGAGCGTCTATCAGGCGTTGGAGCGTCTTGTCGCAACGCTGCTGTATCACCAGGTCAACATCCACGAAATCGTAGTTCAGGATCTTCGCCAATACGATGCCGATGGTGGACTTGCCTGATCCCGGCATGCCGATCAGCACGATATTGCCCTCACATCCCAGCTCTTTCGGATCCATCTGCTTCCTTTCGATCAGCGGATGCTGTCTTGCATCCGTCTTCGCTCAAATCTAGCCCCTCTGGGAGCATCAGTCTATGGCTGTGGCATCTTCTGTGATGGCTTCGTCAACTTCCTCAGGCGGCTTCTTCAGAGGGAATGCTTCGCTCAAGATCACAGCCAAGAAGATCAGCACGAAACCCAGTCCCAAAGACAGGGTGAGCTGCTCGCCATAGAGCAGGACGCTGGACAGCACGCCGAAGACGGATTCCAAGGAGAGCAGGATGGCCGCCTGGGAAGGCGGCACCTTCGCCACCGCAGCATTCTGGAAGCCCAACCCGATGCAAGAGGCGAAGATCACCAGGTAAGCCATGTTGAAGAGGAACTCAGGGGTGAGCGCCTCCATGTCAGGGGGTAGCTCGGTCAGCGCGCCAACGCCAACGCCCAGGATGCCTCCTACGGCGAACTGCACCACGGTGAGGGCCATGATGTCTGCGCGCTTCGCCACCAGGGCCGTGGCCACGATATGGGCGGCGAAGAGGACGCTGCAGACGAGCGTCATGCCGTCGCCGAAGCCGATGGAGAGGTCATCCCCTGAAAGCGAGACGAAGCCCACCCCCACCACGCAGAGCACCGCAGCAGACAGGTTGAAGATGGTGGGACGACGCTTCGCCACCGCCCAGAACAGAAAGGGCACGATCACGCAGTAGACCGCTGTCAGGAAGGCATTCTTTCCCGGCGTGGTGAACTTGAGCCCAATGGTCTGCGTCCAATAGGCCGCGAAGAGCAGCACGCCCAAGAGCGCGCCACCCGTGAGAAGCGGCCGCCCGAAGCTGGCACGCAGGCGCTTCCAGAAGACCACCCCCAGAACAACGGTGGTGAGGAGGAAACGGATCCCTATGAGCCAGGAAGGCTCCATCACACCCACGGCATCCTTCATGACCACGAAGGAAAGGCCCCAGATCATGGTGGCCACGACGATCATCAACTTGTACGCTGCCTGAGGAAGGCCCTTGCGCTCAGTCACCGGCTAGCCCCACTCATCAAGCTTCCGCGCAAGCTGGATGGCGAAAGCGGGAGACGGTTTACCCCCGCGCCCGATGCGGGGATCCAGCCAGAAGGAGGCAGACGCCCCGGAGCCAACCTGAGGATCATAGGGAGCAGCCCCCTGATAGCCCAGTTCCAGAAGATAGGGAGCCATGGCTTCCGTGGGAGGCTGGCCTTCCTCTTCCAGCCTATCCAACCAAGCCAGAGCCGATGCCTCCACGTGCGCCCCCCGCGGGGTGCGCCTCCGCAGATAATTGCCGATGATCAAGCATGTCAGCCCTGCAACCAGAAGCGATGCCCCACGGATGAACGAGCCGCCCAGCACGCCGAAGAAGAAGGCGGCAACGCAGAGGATGCCCCCCGCGATCATGACGCCCTTCTGGATGCGGGCGCTCTGCTCATCGAAGAAGCCTGCTTCCTGCACCGTTTCGTCCAATACCTTTGACCAGTCATGCATCTCTTGGCGGTATCGCTGTACATCGGCCTGGGCAGCTTGCCGGATGTCAGCCAGGGTGACGCTCATGTACCCTTCGCCCCATCGGTCGAACAGGAGCCGAAAGAGCTCTTGGTCAGCCCGGGACCGGATCAAGTCCTTCGCCTTCGCGCCTCCCTTGATGCGCACCTCTTCATAGCCGCGCCCCAAGGGGCCCGAAGGTGCCCCTTCGCCACGTTCGACATCTATCAAAAGGGCACCCCGAGAAACCAGCTGCATGAGACAAGCAACAAGATCCACCGTGGATCCATGTCCTCCTCTCAGCAACCTGCCCACGACGGGGGCCTCATAGGCTTCGAAGAGCTCATCTGAGGTGGAGCTGTGGCTCTGATCAGGCTTCGGTTCACGACCGAAGAGGAGATAGAGCACCCCGGCGGCCACGATGGCGGCGATCCCTATCCCCACGAAGACCAGGTCTACGCTGAAGGAATTGGTCAGCCACGCAGACCAGGTATCGGTCCACGCCTCCTCTTCCGCCTTCGCATCATCCAAACGCGTGCCACTGTAGGCTTGGCGCGCCTTGAGCGGCAGATTGGTGACCCAAGAGACAGGGAAGAGCACATGGGCCTGGGCATATTGCCCCGGCCGCACTTCGGGCACCCGATACGCCACGGTGCCGTCTGCCTTCACATCCACTGAGCCTGATGCCCCATGGCCCCAGGCATGCACGTTCTGGCCTGCCACGGCCTCCATGCCCTCAGGCAGGGGAAGACGCACGGTCACGTTCACGCCCGTCACGCGGGCGGCATCATCAGCGGGAACGTAATCCCAGTAGAGCTCTGCCACATCATCGAAGGCGCGGATATCATTGGTGATGGTGAAGTCATAGTCGAACACGATGCGACCAGACATTGGTGCGAAGAAGAGGTACAGCCCCCCGTCACGGGCATCTATGGCGAACGAATCCGACTTCGGCAGGCCAGAGAACGGAACCGGCCCGTTGCCGTTGTCCGCCTTCGCTTCCAAAGCGGAGACCTTGGCGCTGACCCCCGCGGTGCTCTCATAGGCTTCGCGCATATCCGGCGAGAAGGCGCATTCGGACAGAGCGGTCCAATCCCCATCTATGCCCCCTTGCACGGTGGCATGGGCATAGCGAATGGATGATACCGTGACTCGAGAATCCGCTTGCATGGCGCTCAGAGGCAGCAAGACCATGGAGTGCTCCTCTTCGAAGAGGAAGGTGCGCTGCTCTACCACGCGCAAAGCACCATCGGTCTCAACCTGAGCCGTGGCCTTGAGAGCGTCAACTTCAAGGGTGGCGAAAGCCGAAGCAGGGAACAAAAGGCAGAGCGCCACAGAGATGAGCAATGCAGCCCCGGCGCGCAGGCATCCTCCCCTTGGCTTGTTCCATGCTTCCAGCAGCGTTATCTCCCTGTTCCGCCATGCTTTCCAAGCATCAGATTATATTGCAGGACACCTGCATATACCCTGCATATTCTACGATCGCGTTTGACACCGTTGTCATGGCTCAGGTATGATTGGCAACTGCTCAATGGCGCGGAGGAGTGACCGAGAGGCCGAAGGTGCTCGCCTGCTAAGTGAGTATGCCCCAAAAGGGCATCTAGGGTTCGAATCCCTACTCCTCCGCCACAAAAACAAGAAAAGCCCTGTGGGGCTTTTTGTTTTTGTGTACGACGGAGCGGGTGAGGCGAACGCTATGGGTTCGATTCGGGGTGTACGATCCTCACACCACGAACCGCGAGGGTCAAGGTGCCACGAAGTGGCCGGAGCAAAGAATTGCCGAAGGCCATTGTTTGCGAAGACTTGACGCGAGCGACCCCCTACTCCTCCGCCACAAAAACAAGAAAAGCCCTGTGGGGCTTTTTGTTTTTGTGTACGACGGAGCGGGTGAGGCGAACGCTGCGGGTTCACTCAGAATTCGTCGTCTATCTCGATGCAATTCACGCGGGCTTCCCGACACACCTGCTGCAGAGAACGGTCCAAGGTGAAGAGCGTGGCCGCCTTCCTTCGCGCTAGCACCAGATAGAACATATCGTAGGACGAATGCTGATACTGCACGGATGCGTCCAAAGCTTCCTGCCACAGGTCCAAACCATCATAGAATTCGTCTACGAACGACAAGCAAGCCTGCCCGAAGGTGATGGCTTCTTCCTGAGCGAGGAATCCCCCATTCACTCGCTTCTCGATCACGTGGACCACTTCTTCGCAATAGACCGAGGGCGCAAGGATGCGCTCGTTGGTTTGGATCAGAGACTTGAGTGCTTCTCCCTCTTCTGTGTGGGCCATCATGGCGATGACCGCGTTGCAATCCAAGACGATCATGAAGCTACCTCTTCTCTCTTCGGCGATCCGATAGACGCTAGGATCCTGTTGGTCCGCTCTTCCCTGCCTTCGTGGATCGTCTTGATGATGTCGTCAGAGGTGGGCACAGGTCCTCTCCAGGGAAGCTCTTCCATCTTCTTGAACACCTCTTGCCTACGCCGGAGCCGCTCCTCCTTCTCAGCCTGCGTTTCGAATTGGATGATGGGCGCTGTGAAGACGCTCTTACGTCCCGGATCCTTCCGATTCTGGAGCATTTCCTCTATAGCGACGATGGTCTGCTGGGCGATGCTGCGATGTTCGCTTTCAGCGCAGGCTTTGAGATCCTCATAGAGGTCTTCTGGAAGATCCCGGACTTGCAATGCAGGCATGAGGCCTCCTTTCAAGCGTTGATCAGCCTTTAGATGCATTATGCATGCATTATACATCAAAGGAAGAGAAAAGAGCGTCCTCCCCGAAGGGGAAAGAGGGCGGTATAATCCGAAAGCACTGCTGGATAAGGCAAGGTTGACCGTCTTGCAGGACGGTTTGGACAGGATCCAAGAGAGGGGTTGCAAAGAGGTTGAAGCCGTCTGTTTCGAAAGGATCCTTCGCTGACGGCGCAGAGGACTTCTTGTTGGAGCCCAATATCCCCCTCTTGAACCCCGAGCGAAGACCCGCAACCTCAAGCAGGCCCGCTCCTGACCACCACTCCGAGGATCACCCTCGGGGCAAGCACGCCACTCCTGAACCGGATGAACCGGAAGCAGGAGAGAGGCAGAGCGCATCCCACCCGATGCCTTCCCCGCCCGAAGAGACAGCAGTACGCCCCAAGCCGAAGAAGCAACCAGATAAGCGGGCGAAACCGAAGAAGGGCGTGCGCTACATCCCGGCTCTGGACGGCCTGCGCGCTCTTGCGGTGCTGGCCGTGATCGCCTACCACACGGGGCTTCCCGGGTGCGAAGGCGGCCTCATGGGCGTAACGGTATTCTTCGTGATATCGGGTTACATCGTCACCAAGATCCTCTTGGTGGAATTCGCGCGCACGGGCCGCATCAGCTTCAAAGACTTCTACATACGACGCATCAAGCGGCTGCTCCCCGCCATCCTCCTGGTGATCGTGGCCACAGGCGCCCTCTGCACCCTCTTCAACCACCCCCTGCTCACCAAGATGCGCCCTGAAATCCTGCCCTCCCTGTTCTTCGTCAACAACTGGTGGCAGATACTGAATGACGCATCCTATTTCGAGAACATCGGGCTGCCCTCTCCGTTGACGCACTTCTGGTCCCTGGCCATAGAGGAGCAGTTCTATCTGGTATTGCCCGCCACGCTGTTCTGCGTGCTCAAGTTCGGCGGAAAGCTCAGGCACCGCAGGAACCTCTCGCTGTTCTTCCTGATCTTGGCGGCCCTCTCCGCCCTTGAGATGACCTTACTCTATGATCCCACCCAAGATCCCACCCGAGTGTACTACGGCACTGATACCCGGGCATTTTCCCTGCTCATGGGAGCCTTCGTCGCCGTGCTCACCACCGGCGCCAAAGACAAGCTGCCCCAGGCGTTCCGAGAAGCCTGCGCCATCGTCGGCGCTGTTGGCGTGATCATCTGCCTGGGAGTCATGGGGGGCGAAGATCCCTTCACCTACCAGGGCGGCATGGTGATCTGCTCTGCTCTGACCGCCATCCTCATCTACGGGACCCTCTGGAAGGACAGCGGCTTCATAGCGAAGGTGCTCTCGCTCAAACCCTTCATCTGGGTTGGCAAGCGGTCCTACGGCCTGTACCTCTGGCATTACCCGCTCGTCCTGCTCTTCACCCCCGCCAACGGCAGCTTCGGCCTTGATGGACTCCTCATGGTAGTGGCAATCCTCTGCACATTCATCTGCGCTGAGCTGTCCTACCGGTTCATCGAGAACCCCATCCGCTATGGCATCGCCAAGAGCAAAGAGGCCCAGGGCAAGCATGCCCCCACTGAAGGCAAACCCGTTCTGCCAGCACTGGCAGCAACGGCTCCCGCTGGCTCCGCCGAGGAGTTGCCCATCGTAGAGGGCCTTTTCGATCCAGCCACCGCACAGAAGGATTCAGCCTCTGAAGAAGCGGCTCAGGAGGGGGTCTGGGCGAAGGTCGCGAAGGTCATCCCCATCAAACCCGCTGCCGGAGCCATCACCGCCATCCTCGCCGTGGTCTGCATCGGCGGCATCATCCTGGTGCCGAATACCTCTGCCTTGAGCAGCGAAGGCGCTGCCATCATCATCCGCAACTCCATGGCGGGAGAGCCCCTGACAGGCGTAGTGAAGCTGGCCAGCGGAGATGAGGAAGTGCCTACCCTGACCCTGGAAGGCGAAGAGGAGCCAGAAGAGGAGAAGCCGGTCTACGATATCCTGATGATCGGCGATTCCGTCTCCCTGCGCGCTGTCCCCTATTTCGAAGAGCGCTTCCCCTTGGGCCATATCGATGCCCTGAAAAACAGGCGCATCGAACAAGGCATCGAAGTCTATGAGCAGTATGCCGCTGACGGGCAGGTGGGAGACACCGTCATCTTCGCCCTGGGCACCAACGGCCGCCTCACCGAAGAGGAGCTGCACAAAGCTGTTGAAGCCGTAGGGCCAGATAAGCAGATCTACTTCGTGACCATCCGCAGCAGCGATGCTGACCTCACCCAAGAGAACAACCAAGCCCTTCAGGCCGTGCGCGATGCCTACGATAACGTCCATCTGATCGATTGGAATTCGCTCACGGAGATGCACGGGGACTACTTCGATGGCGACGGAACGCACCTGACCGCAGAGGCCGCGAAGATCTACGTGCAGTTCATCGCTGATGTGCTGCAATACCCCAGCGCTGAGGAGGTCCTCGCCCGTCAAGAGGCTGAACAAGACGGCAATGGACAAAAAGCTGAAGGCGAAGGCACCCAGAGCGAACAGGGCGCTCAGAGCACTAGCAGCGACGCGCAGGCTGCCAGCTAGCCGCTAGCCCGTGCTACTTCTTGGGGCGGAACCTGCCCACGATGTCATAGATCCACCAGAATGCATCTGAGCGCTTGACCGGAGAGCCTCCATCAGGTGTTGCCTTCGCCGTAGGCGCGAACCGGTAATGAGGATGGTTCTTCTTGAAGCGCCACCGGCAGAGAAGCGTGATGGCAAGCCCCAAGACCCCCACCCCAGCAAAGCTGACCGCCAGTTCCAACACAGGCTGGTTCCCATCAATGGCAGCATAGATGCTTGCCAAGACGAAGAAGATGGCCAATGCAGAGCATAGGATGGTGAATACCCGGATCAGCACTTCCTTCGCCCGAGTGGGGGATGAGCGCCAAGAAACGACGAAGTAGATGATGAGGGCGAGCAGCACCAAGGCGATCAACAGCGGTACGCTACGCGAGAGCCTTGCCACCAGATTGATCACATGTGCTCCTTCATCCCTTACCTGATCCGATACCCCAACGCTGGATGCGCTCAGACCACCTGAGCCCGCAGCTTCGAGAACGAAGTCGTTCGCGCCCAAAGCCCTTCCCGCTGAGCGGCCGCCGCCACCTGAGACGCTTCCGCAAATGACCCTACCTCTGCGAAGAAGGCAGAGCCGCTCCCACTCATGAGCACCCGATCCGCCTGGATGCCTCTTTGGGATGCAAGCCATTCTCTCACGTTCGCCAGATCTGGGCAGACCTGCTCCGCAGCCTTTGTCAGGTTGTTGACAAGCGGCACATCTCCGGCGCACTGCGCCGCCCTTGTTCGGGCGAGCAAGCTCTCCGTTGGAAGCTGCGGATCTTGATCGAAAGCCCTATAGGCGGCGGCTGTGGCAACACCGAAGGAGGGCTTCACCACTACGAGAGGGGTGTTCGCAGGAGCCAAGCTTCGCACGAAGCGCTCCCCTATCCCCTCGAAGAGCGCACAGCCACCCTTGAGGAAAAAGGGAACATCAGCCCCGAGGCCCCTGGCCACCTCTTGGAGGAGCTCCTCATCATGTATCTCCCAGAGCTTCGCCAAGCACGCCAACACCGCAGCCGCATCGGAGGAACCACCTCCCAGCCCTGCCTGGGCTGGTACATGCTTCTCCAGATGGATGCGCACCTGCTGAGACCCTGTGCGGCCGAGCGCCCGAGCCAGCTGGTCCGCCGCCTTGAAGCAGAGATTATCCTCAGCCCGCAGCTCCAAGGGGTCACCGGATGCGAAGAGGCTGTTCGTCTTGTCGACCAGGTCAACGGACACGAGCATCCGGTCATCGGGTCCGCCAAAAGCCAGCTTTGGGGAGCCCGCCTTGATGGCCGCAGCCCCGTCATCTGCCTCAGAGCCGCTCAGGGGCAGAGCATTCACGTAGACCGTGTCATGGATGGATAAGGCATGCATCACCGTTACCACCTGGTGCAGCCCGTCCCTCCGGTGCTCTCCTACCCCTAGGAACAGATTCACCTTCGCAGGCGCCACCGCCCGCACGACCCCAGGACCTAAGAAATCCGCTGCCCGGAACTGGGCATTGGCCGCCTCCGCCAAGATATCCGTCTCAACTGACCGATTCAGCTGGTCATTCCTGCTCATCTTCGCCTCTTCCTGAAGAAATCCCTCAACAGCTGGGCGCACTCTTGTTCCATCACACCGCTACGCACCTCGAAGCTATGGTTCAGGCGGTCATCGCAATGCACCTGATACAGGCTACCTAAAGCCCCCGCCTTCGGATCAGGTGCCCCATAGACGCACCGGGCTATGCGCGCCTGATGCATGAGCCCCGCGCACATGAGGCAGGGCTCCAAGGTGACATAGACCGTGCAATCCACGAGCCGCCAAGCGTCCAGCTCCCGGGCGGCAGCCAGCATGGCTGCGAATTCCGCATGGGCGGACGGGTCACGCTTGGCTTCCCGCTCATTGTGGGCCCGAGCGAGGATGCGCGGTTCTGTGGTCAGCTGCCGCGTGGCTCGGTCAAAGCCCTGGTGCACCACCACCGCACCTATGGGCACCTCCCCTGCAGCCCCTGCAGCCCGCGCCTCTTCCATGGCCATAGCCATGAACTGCTCGTCATCCGGTGGAAAGAAGGTATCTGTCATGACACGACCGAGAAATATGCTATGCTGACGGACAGCTGAACTGCGGAGGAATGGCCGAGTGGTTGAAGGCGGCAGTCTTGAAAACTGTTGTGCCGAGAGGTACCGTGGGTTCGAATCCTACTTCCTCCGCCAGCTTATCATCATTCCCGGGCTGCACATCCCTCTCCGCTACATCAGATCGTTGATGTCGAATTCCACACCGTCACGCTCACACTGGAGCTGCTTGCGCAAGCGCATGCACACGCTTGCGATGCCTCCCTCAGGCTTGAGGTAGTTGCTCTTGAAGCCGCAGTTGCCATAGCCGCTGCAGGAACGGCATTTTATCTGATCCAGGGAGAACCCATCCAGCACCTCATCAGTGAGGATACGCAGGCTCTTCGCCACTGGTCTCTTCGGTGCATCGCTCAACAGGTCCTCCTTAGGGTCATCCGCGTTCGCGCCCCGTCTTCCCCATCTTACCCTGCGCCCAGGCCCCTTCGCAAGCTAGCGCTCATCCATCGGCACATAGCGTGCGGTGCCGGTCTTGGTGTTCTTGTAGGCTGGACGGATGATGCGCTTGCCTGAGACGATCTCTTCGAAGCGATGGGCCGCCCAACCCGCCATGCGAGCGCAGGCGAACAGCGGCGTATAGAGGTCTTCCGGGATGCCCATCATGGAATAGACGAAGCCCGAATACATATCCACATTGGCGCAGAGCGTCTTGGAGACGCCGCGTTCCTCGGCCACGATCTGGGGAGCGATGCGCTCGATGGTCTGAAGCAGCTGGAATTCAGGTTCGAATTCGGTGTCGGAAGCCAGCTGGCTGGCGAAGCGCTTGCAGACCACCGCCCGCGGATCCGAGAGCGTGTACACCGCATGGCCCATGCCATAGACCAGGCCCGTCTTGTCATAGGCCTCTTTGCGCACTACGCGCCTGAGGTAATCCCCCACCGCCCCCTCGTCAGACCATTGGCTGACGGGCACGTTCTCCTTGAGGTCATTCTGCATGGCCCGCACCTTATGGTTGGCGCCGCCATGACGGTAGCCCTTGAGCGCCCCGATGGCCGCCGCATAGGCCGAATAGGCATCCGTATCTGCAGAGCTCAGGACGCGCATGGTGAAGGTGGAGTTGTTGCCGCCGCCATGCTCTGCATGCAAGCAGAGCATCACATCCAGCATGGCCGCCTCTTCGGGGGTATAGCCCCTATCAGGGCGCAGCATGGACAGGATGGTCTCGGCAGTGGTCTCGCCCTCTTGGAAACGGTGCATGATCATGGATTCATGGAAGAACCGCGCCCGCTTGCTGTAATAGGACAGCACCATGATACGCGGCAGACGGCTGATGAGGGAAAGGGCCGTATGGATCTCATGCTTCGGCGTGCGCTCTTCGGCGTGGTCATCATAGGCATAGAGCTGCAGAACGCTGCGGGAGAGCACGTTCATGATAGAGGGAGCCGCCTCGCGCATGAGCATGGAGGCGGTGAACCCATCGGGTAGTTCCCGATGCGCATCTATGACGGAGACGAAGCGTGCTAGGTCATCAACGGTGGGCAGCTGGCCCATCAGAAGCAGATAGGTCAGCTCCTCGAAGCGATACCGGCGGCTGACGGAGGTATCCCCCAGGAGGTCATAGAGGTCATAGCCACGCAAGCGAAGAGAACCCTCATCGGGCACCTTGACGCCGTCTTCCATGCGGTAGCCATGGACGTTGGAGATGTTCGTGATGCCCGCCAGCACCCCTGAGCCATCCGCGTTGCGCAGGCCGCGCTTGACATCATGGTCCTTGTAGAGCTGGGCAGGTATCTCATTGACATTGGCGAAGGTCTCATACAGGTCAACCTTCCCCACCTCATCTTCGCTGATGCGGACGGTCTCTGCCGTACCAACCTTAAGCGCGCCTTCATCAGTGCGGATCAGGTCTGTGGCTATCTCTTGGGGCATGGGAGCTCCTTGCTCTTCGTTCAAGTGGGATATTCTACCGCGAATGGGTCCTGCTCAGCACCGATTTCCCGCTGTTCTTGAAAAACAGGTTGACACGCTCCGGCAGCTTTGCGAGAATGCATATCGCTGATTTGGACGTGCGCCATTACCTCAGCTGGATAGAGGAGCTGACTACGAATCAGACCGTCGGGGGTTCGAATCCCTCATGGCGCACCACTACGCCCGAGCAATAGCATTGCTCGGGCGTAGTGGTCTAAGGCGGCATCACTGCAACCCCATGAAAGGAACGTACTTGAAGGTTCGAAAACCGAAACCTCACAGTATGTGACATCTGACCTTGCTTGTAGCTTGTCTTTAGGCACGGTCAGATGGCCACCGTGACATTAAGGACAGCTGCTCATGCTCTATCTCTCCGAAATGCTGGGCAAGCCCGTCGTGGACGCGTCCGGCGAGAAGATCGGTACGATCTCTGACCTGGCCATATCCACAGGCGAGGTCTTCCCGCGTATAACGAGCCTCGCGTTCAAGGGCCCCGGACGCGTACCCTTCATGATCTCTTGGCGCAAATACGTTGACGCCTTCGATGATGATGGCATCACCCTGGCGGTGGATGCGCCGGACATCCGCTTCAGCTATCTTCAGCCTGATGAGGTGCTCTTAGCCCGAGACCTGATGAACCGGCAGATCGTGGACACCCAGGGCCTGAAGGTGGTCCGGGTGAATGACCTGAAGCTCTCCCAATCAGGCACCCAGCTTCGCCTCTTAGGGGCCGAAACGGGCATCCGCGGCATCCTGCGCGGCTTGCACCCCCTGATCGAACGAGCGGCGGTGAAAGCTGCAAAGCTCTTCAAGCGTGATATGGATGAGCAGATCATCGCCTGGAACTACATGGACCTCCTGGACCGAGACCTCTCAGAAGTGCAGCTCTCCGTCACCCACAAGCGCCTAGATGAGCTGCATCCTGCAGACGTGGCAGACATCCTAGAGCAGCTTGACCCGAAGCAGCGGGCCAGCGTCTTCGAGCACCTTGACGAGGCCCAGGCCTCAGAAGCGGTCTCGGAGATGATGGATGAGGTACAGGCGGAATTCCTGGATGACTTGGATGATGCCACCGCCGCTCAGCTCATCGGCAACATGGACCCTGATGACGCAGCCGATATCGTCCGTGACCTTCCCTATGAGAAGGCCGAGACGCTGTTGCACCTCATGGGCGTGGAAGATGCTGCTGAGGTCATCCGCCTTCTGGGCTACAAGGATGGCACTGCGGGCGGGATGATGACCACCCAGTACGTCTCCGTGCCGAAGAGCTCTACCGTCCGCGAGACCATCGAGGTGCTTCGCGGGCTGGATGAAGACCATCCCACGGTGCATTACGTCTACGCCACTGATAGCCAAGGCCGATTGGCAGGCGTGTTGTCCATGCGCACCCTCGTCCTCAGCGCCGATGACACCTGCATCGGTGACATCATGTACGATGACGTCATCTCCGTGACCCCGGATGTGGAAGAAGATGACGTGGTAGCAGACATCTTCAAGTATGACATCCCTGCTATGCCTGTGGTGGATGAGCACGGGCATATCCTGGGGATCGTCACCACCGAAGACGCCTGGGATGCCCTCGAAGAGGATGCGGCCAGCGAAAAGCGGCAGATGAGCGTCCTCAAGGTCATCGGCATCACCCTTGGATGCGTGCTGATCCTCTTCGTCTACACCGTCTTCCTCATGCAGATCCTCCGTCAGACCGGCATCCCCGCCTTCTAGGTGAGCCATGCAAGCCCCTGCCACTGAGACTGCCCCCAAGGCCCCCCGTCCTAAGGCGCTCTTGGTGCTGGCTGCCATGGGCCCGGGCATCATCACCGCCATGGCCGGGAATGATGCTGGTGGCATATCCACCTATTCCACCGCAGGGGCCAACTTCGGGTTCGCCACCCTCTGGGTCATTCCTCTCATGTGCATCATGCTGACCCTGGTAGAGCTCACAGCGGCGAAGATGGGAGCCGTCACCGGCAAGGGCTTCGCCGCCCTCATCCGTGAGCGCTTCGGCATCCGCCTGACCGCCCTGGCCATGGCAGCCCTCCTGATCGGCAACATCGCCACCGTCTTCTCGGAATTCGCAGGGATAGCCTCCGGCATGGAGATGTTCGGGGTGTCCCGCTACCTTTCCGTGCCTGTTGCAGCTGTGGTGGTGTGGGTGCTCATCGTGGGCGGTTCCTACAAGCGAGTGCAGAACGTCTTCATGGCCCTTTCCCTGGTGTTCCTCACCTATGTGGTGGCTGCATTCATGGCTGAACCCAACTGGGAAGAGGCCGCCATCGCCACGTTCGTGCCCAGCTTGGAGGGCAGTTCGGCCTATATCGCGGTGGTCATAGCCATGATCGGGACCACCATCGCTCCTTGGATGATGTTCTTCAATCAGTCGAACGTGGTAGAGAAGGGCATGGAGCCCTCAGAGCTGCCCCTGCAGAAGGTAGATGTCGTATCGGGCACCATAGCAGCTTGTCTAGTGGCCTGGTTCATCATCGTGACCACAGGGTCTGTGCTCTTCCCCCAGGGCATCCAGATCAACAGCGCAGCCGATGCAGCAGCTGCTCTTGAACCCTTCGCAGGCCACTACGCCAAGGCTCTCTTCGCCCTGGGGCTCATCTCGGCATCCTTTCTGGCTGCCTGCGTGCTGCCTTTGACCACCGCTTTCGTCATCTGCGAGGCCTTCGGTTGGGAAGCGGGCGTGTCATTCAAATGGAATGAGGCGCCGCTGTTCAAGGGCATCATCACGGCAGTCATCCTGCTGGGAGCCGTAGTGGTGCTGATCCCGAACCTGGACCTGTTGGCCATGATGCTCACCTCTCAGTTCGTGAACGGGGTCATCCTGCCCATCCTGCTAGCGTTCATGGCCCTCATAGCATCGAACGCTCGGATCATGGGTGCCTACCGCTTGGGCAAGGTGGGACAAGCCTTGATGTGGGCATTGGTGGGCGTGGTGACCATCCTCACCCTAGGGTTATTCGGCATGCAGCTTCTGGGGATAGCCTGAACCCCAAGAGTACCTGAGGTCAGGAGATGAAGAGCTTCCATTCTATGGAAGCCGCTGGAGATATTGATTCGATGTGCGAGATATCTGGCACCGCAGCAACGAAGGGGATGTTAGCCGCTGCGATGGCAGGGAACGGATGGGGTGCGAAGGGGATCTTCATGGTGCTGTCAGGCAGAGGGATGCTCCTGCCTATCTCTGAGAGCACGTCATGGAAGAGGTCATCAGCACTTGCCTTCTCTTCAAGGCGACGGCTTTCCTGGGCCAAGCGATCAGCTAGGTACCGGTCTATGTTCTCTTGATCCTTCGCGCATTTCACCAGCATATCTATGGTGATGCTGTCCAAATAGGCGTCATAGCTTTCGAAAGCCAGCTCCAAGGTCTTGTGGATGCCCTCTACGATGGGCGGATCATCAGAATTGGAGGTATCTACCACATCATCTGCAGGAGCCATGCTCTTGGTCTTCGCCCCATCACCGATAGCGTTGATGATCTCAAGGAAGGTGATCCGAGAGGCATCTTTCGCCAGCAAGTAACCGCCGGTCTTGCCTGCTTTGGCATCAACGATACGGGCATTGCGCAAGAGCTGGAAGAGCTGGATCAGATAATCCCGAGGAACAGCGATCTCCTCAGAGATCTTCTTAGAGGAAACGGTGCCCCCCTCCATGGCAAGATAGATGACAGCCCGAAGCGCGTAATCCACTGATGCTTTCAACTGCATGACTGCCTCCAAACAGCGCTTAGGGAACCACCCACTATCTATCCTGCGAAGCTATCTCCACATCGCTAATATATCTACCCAGCGATCAAAGTGGGACCCTCTTTGGGATAACCGTTGCCGAGCCGTCAAAAAACAGCCTTTGACCTGCAGTTATATATGATTTCCGGTGTTATAGATGATGCTAAGGATGAGCTTTAGAAAGCTTGAGGGGTTGAGATGAGAAGAGGGCCACCGCCGAAGCCGTGGCCCTCTTGATGACAGCTATCAACCTTGGGTTCATTCAGCTGTGGCTTGGGCACCCTTCCCTTGAGCAGCCTTCTTCAAAGAGAGCTTATGCAGAACGAAGGTGGCTATGATCACCAGCACGATGCCCAGGCCCAGAGATATCCAGGGAGACTTCGTGAAGCCCGCCACCACATAGCCCACGAAGCAGCAGACCATGACCGTGGTGGCATAGGGGATCTGAGTGGCTACGTGACGCAGATGGTTGCACTTCGCACCCGCAGAAGACAGGATGGTGGTGTCAGAGATGGGCGAGATATGGTCACCATAGACAGCACCTGCCAGGGTTGCCCCCACTGCTACCAGGAAGAGCGGGTCAGATGCATCGAAGACGCCGATGACGATAGGCAGGATGAGCGCAACGGTACCCCAGGACGTACCCATGGCGAAGCCGATGAATGCAGCCACCACGAAGATGACCGCGGGCAGGAAATCAAGCCCCACGCCCAGGTTATTCAAGAAGCCGGATACGAATTCGCCCGTGCCCAGAAGATAGCGGCACACACCGCCCAAACTCCAAGCCAGCACCAAGATCATGATGGCTCCCACCATGGAACGCACGCCTTCGCTCATGGCATCCATGAAACCGCCCAGGGTGCAGAGCTTGCGCGGCAGGAACTGGACAGCTGCCCACACGAGCGCCACGCAAGCGCCGATGCACAGGCCCATGACCGGGTTCTCTCCCACAGCCGTGGCGAAATCGACCCCTTCGAAGAAGCCGCCGCAGTAGAGCATCCCCAGGATAGAGAAGACGATGAGCACGATGATGGGCATAACCAGATCCAGCACCTTGCCCTTGTCTGAGATATCCAGGCCCTTGTACTCTTCGATGGCCCCCACCGCTGCTTCGTCGATGTCAGCCCGTTCGGTGACCTTCGGGGGAAGGTCAACGTCCAGGGCCGCCTTCAGGCTTGCCTTCTCGGAGACATTGCCGCCCCCGTTCGCATCCAAGAGCGCTTGAGCCCGAGCAGCCTCCTCTTCCAGCGCCTCTTCGACCAGAGCATCCTCAGCGGGCACCTTGTTATGCTCAGCAGCCAGCTGGGCAGCCTCCATGGTGCCGAAATCCCAGTTGGTGATGAGCATGAAGAACACGAAGAAGATGGTGAGCAGCGCATAGAAGTTATAGGGGATGGAGGCCACGAAGGTGGCGAACCCGTCTTCGCCCAGGTATCCGCCCACCGCCACGGCCCAGGAGGAGACCGGCGCGATGATGCAGACCGGGGCCGCCGTAGAGTCTATGATCCAGGCCAGCTTCTCATGGCTGATATGGAAGCGGTCTGTGACCGGACGCATGACGGCACCCATGGTCAGGCAGTTGAAGTAGTCATCCACAAAGATGATGATCCCCAAGATAGCCGTGAGGATCTGAGCCATCTTCGCGTTCTTGATGTGCTGAGACACCCATTCGGCATAGGCACGGGAGCCGCCGGACACGGCGATGACCACCGTGAGCGCCCCCAAGAGCGCAAGGAATAGGAGCAATGACCCGTTCCCTGCTATCTGTTCCGCCATCATCTGCGGCACCATGGTGAACGAGGCGATGAGCTGCTCACCACCGACACCGTTCAACGTGAACTGGTAGATGATCATGCCCACGAACACGCCCACGGTCAGCGAGGAGTACACCTCCTTCGTGATCAGCGCCAGCGCCAAGGCCAGCAGGGGCGGCACGATGGACCATGCGCCGCTTGAGATGAGCTCGAAGCCTTCCATTTCGCCTTTCAACTCCCCTCGTCATCTGCAGATCCAGGTATAGATGGGAATACTTTAGTCCAACGGGGCGAAGGCAACCGCGGGATACGGGGAATATTAGGCGGCTGAACACCGGATGAGCTGAAGGGCTCAGGCTGGGGCGCCTACCTGTTGACGTTGGGCAAGAGGCGCCAGCACGTTCGCGCAACCTGCCGCGAGGACGATCTTGATCAGATCCGGGATGATGAAGGGCAGAACGCACGCAGCCAAGGCGGCCTCAAGGGTTACATCTGTCATCACCATGAACCACGCCACGCCGAACCCATAGGAGATGAGCGTGAAGAGGATACCGGAGACCACGTACATGCCTGAAGAGGCCAAGGTCTGCTTGACCCGGACGAGAGCAGAGCCACCCTTCGCCAGCGGGTCCTTCTGCGGGGCATCCTTCACCCATCCGGCCCTGCGAGCCAAGAAGAGCACCGCGCAGGCCACAGGCACTGCCACTAGATAACCGAACAGGAAGCCTCCCGTGGGACCGAGCAACGCCCCCAGACCACCTCGCATCCCTGAGAACACAGGCACGCCCAACGCGCCCAAGAGCACATACCCATATACCGAAGCGGTGGCCACCGAGGGGCGGAGCACGCAGATAGCCAGGGGTATGGCGAACATCTGGAGGGTAACGGGGATGGGTCCGATAGGTACGGTGACCCAAGCGCTCACAGCGATCAGCGCTATGAAGAGCCCGATGAATACGACGTCTTTGGTACGAGAGCGTGATGCCCTCATCTTGCGGGAACCTGCCATCTTCTCACCTTCTTCTTTTACGAGATACCAATGACGTGGGCTTCTCCTGAGACAATAGGAACAACGCTTCCGTCATCAGTGCGGATCATCATGCGCCCTGCTTCGTCTACGTGGAGGAATGCCCCTTCGATGGTCCCCTGCCCTGCTTGGATGGATACTCTTCGACCGGACATGACATTGTGTTCGTTGTATTCGGAAAGGAAATGCAGGAAGGGCTGATCGAGCCACGAATTATAGAGGATTCCTAGCTCTGTCAAGAGCACATCGCCCACTTTTTCTACCGACGGACATCCTCCTGGGCATTCTAACCCAGCCAGATAGGCTTCCGTGCCTGGTTGGGAACGGGAGGGAGGCATCACGTTGATGCCGATGCCCAGGCACAAGCCCTCTGCCGTTCCTTCCAAGGACATCCCCGAGAGCTTTCGGTACCCCTCTCCCGCTTCCACGACAACGTCATTAGGCCATTTGAGCTTCAGAGCGCAGGCTGCTTCCGGGGCAAGGAAGCCCACAGCTGTCCTGCGCACCGCTATGCCGCAGACCAGGCTCAGCGTAGGGAGCTTGGCTGTCAGATCAGTTAGGTTGATGGCTTGGTGAGCGCCAGGTCGCAAGAGCACTGAGAGGTACAGCCCTCCCTTCGGGCTGGACCAAACGTGGCCTCGTCGGCCATAGCCTCCCGTCTGGGTCTCAGCCATGACCACGGTGCCTTCAGGGGCACCTTCGGCGATAAGGCTCTTGATGTGATCATTGGTGGAACCCACCTCACCGAGACGGGTGATCTGGAACGGGATCACAGCCGCTCCGCAGCGCCCACGCGCTTCGCCTCGGGCAGCTCTGTGATAGGCCTGCCATCTGCCAGGATATGCCCCGGAAGGATGGCCTCGATGGGCTTGACGACGAAGTCCCGTTCCGTAGCCCGGGGGTGTGGGAGCGCAAGGTCTTCGGTGGCGTAGGCATACATCTGATAGTCAACGATGTCTATATCCAGGGTGCGCGGGCCATTCGGCTCCTTGCGAACACGGCCCAGCATATCTTCGATGGCATGGAGGCATTCCAGGAGCTCCCGTGGGGGCAGCCCGGTGCGCAACAGCACGGCAGTGTTCACGAAATCATCCTGATCTTCCTTATAGGCTGCCTTGCTCCTATAGAAGGGCGCTGCATCAATGAGGAGGGAATCAGGGAGCTGACAGAGCTTCCCTATCCCCAGGTTGATCTGAGCCTGCTTGGCCTCGTCCTCCTCCCCACGCTCAGCCACCAGGGCCACGTTGGAACCCAGGCTGAGGATGACGTAGGGACGGAGCTCCTTCAGCGCCTCCATGGTTGTGGGAACGTTGTGGGTACGGATGATGGAAGCCCCCAGCTCTGCCGCCAAGAGGGCTTCGGCTGCCGAGGCTTCATCCCGCTTCGCTATGTCTTGAGCATCCAGCTTGTAGGTGCGGGTGATGAAGCTCTTCCGTGACACGGCGCACATGACCGGATAGCCCAAGTGCCTGACTTCGTGGAGGTTGCGCAGGAGCTCTACGGTCTGTGAGGGGGTCTTGCCGAAGCCGGGACCCGGATCCACGCAGATCCTGTCCCGCGCTATGCCCGCTTCCTCTAGGAGAGCAGCCTGCTGACCAAGGAAGGCGCAGACCTCTGTCACCACGTCCCCATACTGAGGATCATCCTGCATGGTCTTCGGATCCCCCTGCATATGCATGACCACGAGCCCTGCATCCGTCATGCGGACCGCTTCCACCATGGCAGGATCTTGGAAGCCGGAAACGTCGTTCACGATGGAAGCGCCTGTCGCCAGAGCACGCGTGGCCACTGCGGCATGGCGCGTATCCACAGACACGCACGCCCCTTCGGCAGCCAGAGCGCTGATCACTCCCTCGATGCGGGCCCATTCCTCTTCCGCACCCACCGGTTCAGCTCCCGGGCGCGTGGACTCCCCGCCTACATCGATGATCTCAGCCCCCGCCTCTAACATGGCGCGGGCTTGAGCAAGGGCGGCCTGGGTGTCAGAAGCCAGGCCATCCCCTGAGAAGGAATCCGGCGTCATATTCACGATGCCCATCACATGAGGGCACCTGCAATCGAATTCGAACGAGCGGCACTTCCAGAACACTAGCGCTTGTCCTTCTTGGTGCCATAGGGATCATCGTAAGGGTCATCCAGGTGCGGGATGTTCACATAGGGAGACTTCATCATGATGTCTTCCCGACGGATCTCCTCATCCACCTGCTCCTGAGTGGGCTCATCCGAGGTGTCAGCATCCTCAGCGGGCTTCCGATAGGGGCCATTCGGGTCTTGATCCCCCGGTTCCACCCGCTCATCGCGCCAATGGGGATCAGCCAACGCCTCACCAGCATCTGGATCCGCCTCAGCGCTGTCTGCGGGAGCCTCAAGGGCCGGATCAGAGCCGATAGGCTCATCGGCATGGAGGGGCTTGTCAGGTTTCACAGGCTGGGAAGGATCAACAGCATCATACCTATGGGGCGGGTCTGGCATCACTGCCTTCGCAGGATCACCGCCTTCAGGAGACGCAGCCGCCCCGTCTTGCGGAGCATCTTCCACCAGCTCTGGATGCTCGGCGGCATCCTTCGCGCGGGCTTCGGCCTCCTCCTGCTCATGCTTGGCGATGATCTCATGTTCGTGGGCCAAGTATTCCGGCCACTGGTTATCCAGGAGCGCCTGGCACGCTTCGCCTTCCACGGTCTCCCGTTCCAGCAGCACGCTGGCCATGAGATCCATCTGGTCTGCATGGGCGGTCAGGATATCGTAGGCCTTATCGTGGGCCTCCTTCATGATGAGCGACACCTCATCATCTATCTTGCGCGCTGTCTCTTCCGAATAGTCTTGGGTGTTCCCGTAATCACGCCCCAGGAAGACCTCGTGGTTGGGCTGGCCGAACACCTGAGTGCCCAACGGGCTCATGCCGTACTGGGTGACCATGGCCCGAGCCATCTTGGAGGCGCGTTCCAGGTCATTGGAGGCACCGGTGGTGATGTCATCGCAGAAGATCTCCTCAGCCACGCGGCCGCCCATGAACACGGCCAATTCCGCCTTCATCTCTGAGACCGTGTTGAGCACCTTGTCCTCATCAGGGATGGACAGGGTGTAACCCAGCGCCCGCCCACGCGAGATGATGCTGATCTTGTGCACCGGGTCAGCGTGGTCAAGCAGATGGCCCACCAAAGCGTGGCCGCTCTCGTGGTAGGCGATGATGTGCTTGGTCTGCTCGTTCATCACGCGCCCCTTGCGCTCAGGGCCTGCTATCACGCGCTCTAAGGATTCGTTCACCTCGCGCATGGTGATGATCTTCTTGGACTTGCGCGCCGTGAGCAACGCAGATTCGTTCATGAGGTTTGCCAGGTCAGCACCGGTGAAGCCCGGGGTGATCTTGGCGATGGCCTCCAGGTCAACGTCAGAGCCCAGGGGCTTATCCTTGGAGTGCACTTCCAAGATGCGCTGACGGCCCTTGACGTCTGGCGTATCCACCACGATCTGCCTGTCGAAGCGGCCTGGGCGCAGCAATGCCGGATCCAGGACATCAGCCCGGTTCGTAGCCGCTATCAGCACCACGGATTCTGTGGCGTCAAAGCCGTCCATCTCCACCAGCAGCTGGTTCAGAGTTTGCTCACGCTCATCATGGCCGCCGCCCAGGCCCGTGCCCCTCTGACGACCCACCGCATCTATCTCGTCGATGAAGATGATGGAAGGCGCCGCTTCCTTCGCGTCCTTGAACAGGTCACGCACGCGGCTAGCACCCACGCCCACGAACATCTCCACGAAATCAGAACCGGAGATGCTGAAGAAGGGCACCCCTGCCTCACCGGCCACAGCCCGCGCCAGAAGCGTCTTGCCGGTGCCCGGAGGGCCCACCAGCAAACACCCGCGGGGGATCTTCGCCCCGATGGCCTGGTATTTCTCCGGGTTCGCCAGGAAGTCCTTGACCTCCTGCATCTCCTCCACGGCCTCATCCACACCCGCCACATCTGAGAACTTGACATCCGGCCGCTCTTCCACGGTCTTCTTCGCCTTGTTCTTTCCGAAGCTCATCTGGGAATTGCTGGCCTTCTGCATCTGATTGAAGAAGAAGATCAGCAGCACCGCTATGAGCACGAAGGGCAGAAGCGATACGAGGATGGACGTCCAAGCCGAGGGCAACGTGATCTCATACTGCACGTTGGGATGGCTGGCCAACAGCTCACCCAAGGAATCCGCACCCACGTACACGCTGCTGTAGGCCCGTTCCGTTCCCAGCTTGAGCGTTTCCAGCGTGCGGGTGGAGATGCCCCCTAAGCGGTTGCCATCCTTGTCCGCCTCCTGGGCCATGAGCGCGTTCATGGCATCGAAGCCCTCATTGAAGGCATCTACCATGGAGGCACCTGGCGTGGCCGCCGGGTAGTACTTGCCGTTCACCGTGTAATCGTTGGCGGCATAGACGACGCTGGTCACCCGGTCTTGTTCTACCGCGCGAACGAATTCGCCCGTGTCCAGCGTATCCGTGACCGTTGACTGGCTCATGCTCAGGAACTGGCTTCCCAAGAAGAGCCCCACCAGGCAGAGGGCTATCACCCAGATGATGATGTTGCGCGGATTCTTGTAGGGCTGGCTTTGCTTGCCCTGCTTCGGATCCGATGGCGTGCTTGGCTTGTCTGGCATTCGATCCACCTTTATCTATAGATCTCCGGTTTGAGCGAGCCGATATAGCTCAGGTTCCGGTACTGTTCGGCATAGTCAAGGCCATAGCCCACGACGAACTCATCCGGGCATTCGAAGCCCAGGTAAGCGCAATCCACCTCTTCTACACGAGGGATGTCCTTGCGCAACATAGCGGCCACCTGGATGGAGAGCGGCCCCCGGGAGAGCAGGCTCTTGCGCAGGTAGCTCAGCGTGAGCCCTGAATCGATGATGTCCTCAGCGATGATCAGGTGCTTCCCCTGGATGCTACCCGAAAGATCCTTCGTGATGCGCACTTCCCCTGAGCTCTTCGTGGAAGCGCCGTAGGAGGAAACGGACATGTAGTCCATCTCCAAGGGCAAGTCCACCGCCCGGGCCAGATCAGCCATGAAGATGGCTGCGCCCCGGAGGACGCACATCATGACCACTTCCTGGCCTTGAGCCACCAGGGGCGCATAATCTTCCGTGATGGCCTGGCCTAGCTCACGCACCCGCGCAGATATCTGCTCAGGAGAGAAGAGGACCTCTTGGATATCGGTGTGCACTTGCCATTCCTTGCTACGCATTCTTCGTCCCCGTCAGTGTACCATTCGCACCTTCCAGGACAGAGGATGCGTCAGGGGATGGTCATTTTCTACATATGGGCATGCGCCTGCAAGCGCAACGGCCCAGGGCTCAACCCTGCAGTTCAGGGTATTCAGCCAGCAAACGCTCTACCGGCAGGCCCACGATGGTATCGAACGCGCCCGCGTAGCCTTCGATGAGCGCCCGGCCCTCCCCCTGGATGGCATAAGCCCCCGCCTTGTCGTAGGATTCGCCCTTGCGCAGGTAGTCCGCTATCTCCTCTTCCGTCAGCGGCTTGAAGGTGACCGAGGAGGCATCGGCGAAGGTGCGATAGGCTAAAGACACCTCCCCATCAGCGCCCACCAGCAGCATCCACAAGGAAACGCCCGTGATCACCTGATGGGTGCACCCCGAAAGCTCGCGCAGCATACGCTTGGCATCCTCCAGGTTCCGGGGCTTGCCGAAGATCTCAGACCCCTTCACTACCATGGTATCGGCCCCCAGAACGGCGAACATGCCCGCTTCGCCCGAAGCCAGGAGCTCCTGCACGGCAGCTCCCGCCTTCTTCTCAGCCAGCTTCTTGGCCGCCTCGGCCGGGATCATGAGGTCATCGGCCCCTAGAGACTCGTCCACCGGCTCTGAGAGCACGAGCACCCGCACGGCCACGCCCGCCTCTTCCAGCAGCTGCTTGCGGCGCGGGCTGGCGCTGGCCAAGACCACCTGGGGCTTCGCCGTTTCGCGGGCGTTCGTCTCGTTCGACATTCAGACCTTCTTCCTGCGAGCCCGGAACTCGCTCATGGGTTCGATGCGCACACCCGTCTTATTCGCGCTGACTGCGATGTTCCCCTGGATGTTGTCCACATGGCCGCTCACGGGGCTGCCACCGGCGAAGGCTTCCAAGACCCGCTCTACGCTGCGGGCATCGATGCGCTCTTCAGGCCCCAGCATGGCCTTGAGCACCTTGTGGACGCAACGGCGCTGCAAGGGCCTTGGCTGGTGGCCGAAAGCGGGTTCCAGCAGCCAACCGCGCTCTGGGGTGCCCTCTATGAGCAGGATGGCATCATGGTTGAGCACATCATCTGCCAAAGCGTCCAGCATGTCGTCTTCATCAGCGATGAGGTTCATGGACCGCACCAGGTTGTCCGTAGCGCGCACGTCCCATTCGCGCGTCTTGGGCACGATGGACTGGCGCACGTAGGCTCGGAACCGGTCCGTATGGGCATTGGTGGCATCTTCGCGCCAGAGACTGCCCCGCTCATCCCGGATGACCGGTGCGTCTTCCGCTTCAGCCCGTTCGCGAATGAAGGAGCGCAAGTCAGCCCGGGTGCAATCCAACAGCGGCCGCACCACATTGCCGTTTTTGTAGAGCATGCTGCGGAAGCCGCCCGGCCCCGTGCCCACGATAGAGCGCATATAGAAGCTCTCTACCCGGTCATCGGCCGTATGGGCGGTGAGGATGCGCCCCTCTGAGAGGGGAACGGCCTCGTGCATGCATACCGAAGAGAGCGCCTCCTTGGCAGCCTGGTAGCGCTCCCGCCTCCCCTGGGCCTCCACGTTCTCATGGGCTAACTGCGCCTCCCGCGCCACGTCCACTTCGCAGCAGAAGAACGGGAAGCTCAGCGCCTCAGCCAATTGGCGGCAGAACTCAGCATCCCCTTCGGCATCCTTGCCCCGCAGCAGGTGATTCACATGGAGCAACGCCACCGGCCCCACATCCCCGCTTCGACGCAGCTCATGCATGACGTAGGCCAAGGCGGTGGAATCAGAGCCGCCCGATACCATGAGCAAGCAGGCTGAATCAGGCCCGAAGAGGTCTCGGGTCTGGGCCGTCTTGCGGGCGGCATCTACGATATGTCCGGTGCGCTTCGTCATGGTGTAATCTTCGCTATGGGAACTGTACCAGATAAGGAGCAGTCATGGCACCGAACCGCAAACCTCGCATCCTCTATGTGGCGAAGATCCTCTTCCAGGAGACGGACCCGGATCACGGGCTCTCCCTGCCCCAGATCCAGGAGCGCCTGGAAGGGTACGGGGTGGCTTCGGAACGGAAGGCCCTCTATCGTGATCTGGAGCATTTGCGCACCTTCGGGCTGGATATCCAAAGGCTCCCTACGCGCCCGGTGAGCTACGCTCTGGCGAAGCGGTCATTCACCCCTGGGCAGATGGCGCTCCTGCTTGATGCCGTGCGCACCTCGCGCACCCTGACGGAGGCAAATGCCCAGGACCTGACCGAGAAGCTGCACCAGCTGCAATCCATCCACCAAGCGGATGCCTCCCGGGCTCAAGTGCACGTCTCAGGCCGGGTGGGCACCCAGAACGCCGCCGTGCTGGATACGCTCTCCGTTATCCGCCAAGCTTTGGCGGAGAAGAGGGATATCTCCTTCGAATACCTGCGCTATGACTGCAAGTTGGATCTGGTGAAGGTGGCAGCCGAAGATGGTCAGGAGCGCCTGAAGACCCCGCTCTTCCTCCTCTATGCCGATGACAAGTACTATCTGCTCACCTTCGATGAGTATGCCCCGGATCACATCCGGAGCTATCGCGTGGACCGCATGGCGAACGTCATGATCCGGGATGAGTCTGATGCTACCCATAAGCCGGATGCCGCTTTCGATATCAGCCGCTACGAACGTGAGCGCCTGGGGATGTACAACCTGAAACCGGTGCCCATCAAACTGTTCGTACCCAAAGAGCTGATCGGCCAGATGGTGGACATCTTCGGGCTAGAGGGAACCTCTTCGGTGCCCACGGGCCCCACAGAAGAGGCGGCCTTCGTGCATGTGACCGCTTCTCCCAGCCCCGTGCTCTTCAGCCAGATAGCCCAGTTCGGAGGGAAGGTGCGCATCCTCAGCCCCCAGCGCGTGGTGGATGCCTATGAAGCGCACCTGGAAGCCTGCCTGAGCGAAGGGACAACGGGGACGTAGGCCATTGTCCCCGTTTCCGATGGTGGTACTTGAGTAGTGAGCCTTTTGAGACAACGGGGACAATGGCCTACGTCCCCGTTGTCCCTTCGCCGGGCTATTCGCTGCGGAGAGCTTCTACCGGGTCTTTCCGGCTGGCGCTTGATGCCGGGATGAGGCCCGCGATGAACGACAGGAACACGCTGATGAGGACCAGGATGAGCCCGGCCATCCAGGGCAGGCTGGCCACATTCGGCACGTCGAAGAGCGCATAGACGATAGCGCTGGCAGGAATGCAACAGAGCGCCGTGATACCCACGCCCAACACGCCGGATATCAACCCCTCGATCACCGTTTCCGCGTTGAAGATCTGAGAGATGTTCCCCTTGCTGGCCCCGATGGCCCGCAGGATGCCTATCTCCTTCTTGCGCTCAAGCACGCTGATGTAGGTGATGACGCCGATCATGATAGAGCTCACGATGAGGCTGATGGACACGAAGGCGATCAGCACGTAAGAGATCATATCTATGATGGTGGTGACCGAGCTCATGAGCGCGCCTACGATATCCGTATAGGTGATGGCCTTGGATTCCTGACCCGTGGAGTTCATCTCATCGTTATAGGCATCCAGGATATCTATGATCCCCTGCTTGGCCTCGAAATCCTTGGCGAAGATATCTATCTCGTAGGGCTTCTCTAGCTGAGCGTAGTCCAGCTTAGCCAGGTTGTTATCGAAGGAGGCCTCTTCAGGAGCCATCATGGACATGATGAGCTCAGTCAGCTCATCCTCGGTCATGTCGAACCGGAATGCGTTCTTGAAGGCCTCTTCATCGATGGACATAGCGCTGGACATGCTGGATGCCAGGTTGCCCATGGTCTTCGTGAGGGCAGCCGTGATGGCTTGCTGCATCTGAGCGGAGAGCGCGGTCATGGTCTGGGTCATGTAATCCGTCATGGCTGCCGTGACGGCAGTCATCAACTGCTCCTCCATGCCCGATGTGTCGAAGGTGAACAGCTGCGGCATATATGCCTGAATAGTGGGTTGAGCAGCAGTATTGAGGAATTCTTGGACTGAAGCCGATGCCCCGCCATGACCGGGGGCCCAAGCAGCGAACTCCCTCATGAGCTTCTGAGCCATTTCAGCAGCTTTCTCGGTATTCAGAGAAGGCTGCATCCCAGAAGGGTCGATCGCCCCTGACAGCGCACTGGGATCGAACGGCGGCAGACTGGACGCATCGAAGTTGATGTCAAGCCCGGATAGATCCAGGTTCATCTTGCTCTCGTCGAAGGTGAACGCAGCGCTTAGGGCATCCGTGTCTATGGTGAAGAGGTTCTCCATGCCGAAGTCCTCTTCGCTCTGGCCGTCCTCAGCCTCTTCGGCGAAGGTCTTGCCATTGAACACATCCACCGAAGGCTCAGCCAGCTGATCCTTCACGATTTGAGTCTGACCAGCCTGTTGGATCAGGTGATCCGTCAGCTCCGGCGTGTAGTAGATGCCGCTGTTCATCATGGTGGAATTGCCGTCATCCTTCGGCTGCACGATGCCAGATATCACCAGGTCCTCGCTGCCCGCGATGATGCCCTTCATGTACTCCTCATCCCCGGATTTATCCACCCAAACGCCGAACTCCTCGTCATACTGGTAGAAATCCGCCGAGCACACGAGCTTGAGCTTCAGATCGAGGAAGTCCTGATAGGTGAACTCTTTCCCATCGTTCACCTCGGTTTCGAATTCCTCCTCGTTCACGAAGGCGCGCACCATCTCATCCATGACCGCGCGGTCCCGCAGTCCCAGGATGTACAGGAGGAAATCGCTCACGGATCCGTTATGGGTCAGCACGAGCACGCATTCGTTGGGCTTCTCCGGCCAGTGGCCCGCCTTCACATCGTAGCCATCTTTCGCCATATCAATGGTGCCCATCATCTGGGCGAACATATCCGTGCTCATCATCTGGGACATGATGCCGCTTGAGGACATGCCGGACCCGATGCCCATGGATGCGAAGGTGGTGTCAGGGTTCACCTGCTGCACGCCATTTTCCGTGTCCGCCAGGAAGACGTTAGCTATCACGTTGTACTTGTATTCCACGTCATTGGCGTATTGTTCGATGCCGCTGTTACCGCTGTCCAGGTATTCCTTGAGCGACGCCAGATCATTGGAGCCCACGCTGTCGAACATGCGGCCCATGATGGCGGCTTCATGGACCACCGTTTCATTGCCCTGGTCCTCCGCCGAAGCAGCCTCTTCATCACCGGAAGAGCCACCCATGCCCATGGTAGATACCATCATGGAGGTCATGTCGAAGCCGGTGGAGGTGATCTGCAGCGGGTAGGAGGAGAGCGTCTCCTCCTCAACGCTGGCAATATAGTTATTGACGCCGTTGGCCAGCGCCAGGATAGCCGCGATACCAATGATGCCGATGGACCCCGCGAAGGCCGTCATGATAGTGCGGCCCTTCTTGGTCATCAGGTTGTTGAAGCTCAAAGAGAGCGCCGTCAAGAAGCTCATGGAGGTCTTGCGGACCTTCTTGGCTGACACCTTCGCCAGATCCGCCGCCGTGGGCACGTAGGGATCCGAATCATCCAAGATGTGACCATCGGCCAGATTCACGATGCGCGTAGCATAGGCGTCAGCCAGTTCGGGGTTATGGGTGACCATGATGACCAAGCGGTCGTTGGCTATCTCACACAACAGGTCCATGATCTGGAGGGATGTCTTGGAATCCAACGCACCGGTGGGCTCGTCCGCCAGCAGTATCTCCGGATCATTCACCAAAGCCCGGGCAATGGCCACCCGTTGCATCTGACCACCGGACAGCTGGTTCGGGCGCTTCTTGAGATGTTCCCCCAGACCCACGCGCTCAAGGGCTTCCGTAGCGCGCTTCGTGCGCTCCTCCTTGCCCACGCCTGATAGCGTGAGCGCTAGCTCCACGTTCGCCAAGATGGTCTGGTGGGGAATGAGGTTGTAGCTTTGGAAGACGAACCCGATGCGGTTATTGCGGAACGTGTCCCAGTCCCGGTCCGTGTAGTCTTTAGTGGAGATGCCGTCTATCACCAGGTCCCCAGAATCGTAATGGTCCAGACCGCCCACGATATTCAGAAGCGTGGTCTTGCCGGAACCGGATGGGCCCAGGATGGCTGCGAATTCGTTGTCACGGAAGCTGATGGAGACGTCGTCCAGAGCAACCTGCGTGAAATCACCGGTGGTATAGGACTTGGAGATGCCTTTGAGCTGTAGCATAAAAGAAGCGCTTTCGCCGAGAATGAATTTTTAAGCTGTCATTCTACGGCAAAAGCGCCGAAAGGGCCTTCGGGTTTACCTTACAGGCTTGTAAGGCGGTGCTGGCTTCCTAGGCAGTGGCCAGCGGTGTGGGCACGCTATAGACGCGGGCGCCATATTCCTTATCCAGTTCGAAGAGCGAATGCTGATCCTTGCCGAACAGCGTCATCTTCGTGATCATGTCACGGGCGTTGTCTTCCTCTTCCATCTGCTCATCGATGAACCACTTGAGGAACTGCTGAAGGCGGAAATCCTTCGCATCCAGGGCCGCAGCGTAGATGTTGTTGATGAGGCTGGTCACGAACTGCTCATGCTCTAGCTGGAGGTTCAGCGGATCGATATAGGAGTTGTAGATCTTGCCCGGCGCCTCAATGGCCAGCAGCTTCGGCACCTTGTCGTTCTCAAGGAGGTACTTGCGGAAGATGAGCGCATGGTCACGCTCTTCCTGAGCCTGGATCTCAAAATAAGTGGCGAAGCCATCCAGCCCGGCATCCTTGTAGTAGTCCGCCATCTCAAGGTAGAGATAGGCTGAATAGAGCTCCTTGTTGATCTGCTCATTCACAAGATCATACAGCTTGTCATCCATGACGCTTCCTTTCACCGTGATAGCGCTTCTATCTGTCAACCGCCAGTATATCGCGAACCGCGTCCCGTGTTCGGCAACTAGAGGGAAACGCGGCCGTTACAAAGAAGCACCCGTAGGCCAAGACCCGAACCACAGAGGAGCAGCAGCCCTAGAATCAGCACCAGTAGGAAACCTCAAGGAGAAAAGGAGCCGATCATGGCTACTGTAATGGATGACTTCACCACTTCTGAAGCTGCCAAGGCCCAAGACGCTGCGAAGGATCTTGAGCGCATCGAACAGGAAGTCGTAGCTGAGGCTGAGGCCTCTGTGGAAGATTTCGATGCCATGGGCAACGAGCAGGCAGCTGCTGAAGCGGCTGAGACGGCCTTCACGTTCGAGCAGGCCCAACAATAAGCAGACGGCGCATAAGCCCTGCAAAGCGGAAGCCCCCAGCGGGCTTCCGCTTTCTTTATGCACAAGAGGGGTCACATGGTACGGAAGAAGCAGGTGCGGTTGCCGGTGTGGCACGCAGGGCCCGCCGGATGCACCAAGGCCAAGAGCGTGTCAGCGTCACAGTCATAGCGCAACTCCACCAGCTTCTGGGTGTTCCCGCTGGTAGCCCCTTTATGCCAGAGCTCTTGGCGGCTCCGGGACCAGAAGACGGTCTCTCCTGACTCCAGCGTGCGCTTCAAGGATTCCTGGTTCATCCAGGCCATCATGAGCACGTCCAACGTATCAGCATCCTGGACGATGCAGGGGATGAGCCCGCGTTCGTCGAACCTCAGCTCCGAGATATCCATGCGTATCACATCCTGACTGGTATGCCATTGCGTGCCATGTCTTCCTTCACTTCTCGAATGGACAGCTCGCCGAAGTGGAAGACGCTGGCTGCCAGCACGGCATCCGCCTCCCCTTCCAGGATGCCCTGGGCGAAATGCTCAAGCTTGCCCACCCCACCGCTGGCGATGACCGGGATATCCACCGCTCGGGCCACTGCCCGGGTGAGCGCGCAATCGAACCCCTCTCGGGAACCGTCACGGTCCATGGAGGTGAGCAGGATCTCTCCCGCTCCCCGCTTCGCAGCCTCCTGGGCCCACCGAACAGCATCTATGCCCGTGGCATTCCGACCGCCTGCGGTGTACACCTCCCAGCGATCCACGTTCCCAGCCACCCGTTTGGCATCGATAGCCACCAGGATGGCCTGGGTGCCGAAAGCGCGGGCAGCAACGGTGATGAGGGAAGGGTCTTTCACGGCGGCAGAGTTGATGGATACCTTATCTGCCCCCGCGGCTATCATGGCACGGATGTCATCCACGCTGCGAAAGCCCCCGCCCACGGTATAGGGCAGGTGCAGGCTTTCAGAGGCATGACTGGCCAGCTCCACCGCCGTGGCCCGCTTGTCAGAGGTGGCCGTGATATCCAAGAAGATGACCTCATCGGCCCGCTCCTCATCATAGCGCCGAGCCAATTCGATAGGATCGCCCGCATCCCGCAGTCCGACGAAATTCACGCCCTTGACCACGCGGCCGTCCTTGACATCAAGACAAGGGATCACCCGTTTCGCCAGCACCTATTCCTCCTTGCAACAGCAGAACTAAAGTTCTGCACTACGAAAGAACCTGAACGGCAGAACTGAAGCTCTGCACTACGAAAGATCCTCTGCAGTAAGGGGCTGCTCCAGGCTCTCAGCGAAACCTGGCTCCGCCATGAGGGATCCTTTGCAAGCTGCCACGGCATCAGCCACGCTGAACGCCCCTTCAAAGATGGCCTTGCCCGTGATGACCCCTTCGATAGCCTCTGAGACCTTCGCCAATTCCGTGATGTCAGCCAACGTTGACACGCCGCCGCTGGCGATGACGGGATTCCCGAAGGCCTGGGCCATCTCCACATAGGCTGCCGGAGCGATGCCCGTGCGCATGCCATCTCGCGCGATATCCGTGTAGATGAGGTGCTCATAGCCTACCGCAGCCATACGCCCAGCCAGTTCCAGAGCTGAGATACCCGCCCCCTGCACCCAGCCTTCTACCTTCACGTCACCGTTCTTGGCGTCAATACCTGCGGCCAGCATGTCAGGACCGAATTCCTCTCGGGCGGCCTGGGCCAGATCAGGATCAGACACCAGAGCCGTGCCCAACACCATGCGAGCCACGCCCAGGTCAGCCATGCGCCTGAGGTCATCCAAGGTGCGCAGGCCACCGCCCACTTCCACCTGGAGGCTGGTCAGCTGCAGGATGCGCTTGATGACATCACCGTTGCAACCAGCGCCTTCACGCGCCCCATCCAAGTCAACCACATGGAGCCAGGTAGCACCGTCTTCTTCGAAGAGCTGGGCTTGCTGGGCCGGGTCATCATGGTAGACGGTCACTTTGTTGTAATCACCACGCTGGAGGCGAACCGCCTGACCGTCCAAGATATCTATGGCTGGGAGGAAGTACATGGGTCATCCTTTCACGAGGTCCACGAAGTTCTGAAGCAGCTTCGTCCCTGCATCAGAGCTCTTCTCTGGGTGGAACTGTACACCGAAGGCGCGCCCACGCCGCACGGCCGAGGGAAACGTTACCGAATGGGCTGTACGGCCGCAGGTGTAGGCCGAATCCGGCGCTGCGAAGGAATGGGTGAAGTAGAAGTAGGACCCTTGGGGGATGCCCGCGAAGAGCACCTCATCTAAGGCATCCACCGTGTTCCACCCCACATGGGGGATCTTATGAGCGTTGCCCGCGGCATCTAAGCGTGGCAAGCGGCCTACGGTACCCGGAAGGATGCCTAACCCCTTGACCGGGACGTCTTCGGCATGCTCTTCGCCCCCCTCGAACATGAGATGCATCCCCAGGCAGATGCCCAAGAAGGGCGTGCCCCCTGCCACGGCCTGGCGGATAGCGTTAGCCTGGCCCGTCTCCTCCAAGGTGCCCATGGCATCAGCGAAGGCCCCCACACCGGGCAACACGAGGGCATCAGCGCGCAGGATGTCTTCCGGAACGTCCGTCACCAGCACATCCGCTCCGCAGGCCCCAAGCCCTCGTTCCACGGACTTGAGGTTACCCTTCTTGTAATCAACGACCGCTATCAAAGGGCGCCCTTGGTAGAGGGCACCACGTCTGCGGTGCGCGGGTTGATGGCTACGGCCTGACGCAGAGCACGCCCACAGGCCTTGAACGCCGCTTCTATGAGGTGATGGGCGTTCTCCCCTGAGAACTGGCGCAGATGCAGCGTGATCCCCGCATTCGCCGCCAGGGCAGTGAAGAACTCCCGGGCCAGTTGCGTATCGAAGGTGGCAATGGCATCAATGGGGATGTCCATGGCCCAATAGGCCTGACCCCGGCCAGAGATATCCATGGCGCAGAGCACCAACGCCTCATCCATGGGCACCGCGCAGCTGGCGAAGCGCTCTATCCCGCGCTTGTCTCCCAGAGCCTGGGCCACAGCCTGACCGATCACGATGCCGGTATCCTCCACGGAGTGATGGGCATCAACCTGCAGATCCCCTTCGCAGCGCACGGTCAGGTTGAAGAGGGCATGGCGACAGAAGGCATCCAGCATGTGATCGAAGAAGCCCACGCCCGTCTGCACATCCGCGCTGCCCTGGCCATCCAGATTGACTGTGACAGTGATATCCGTCTCTCGGGTCTTGCGCGCTACCGTTGCGCTCCGGCCCTCGTTCATGCCCTCATTCATGCCATACCTCTCGCCTTCCGTAAGCCCTCTAGGAATGCATCGTTCTGCTCTGGCGTTCCCACGGTCACCCGCAGCGTGCCCTCAAGCCCCGCAGCTCCGCTGAAGTCCCGGATCAAGATGCCGCCATCGAAGAGCTGCTGCCAAACCTCCGCCGCTTCAGGAACGCGGAACAGCACCCAGTTGGAATGGCTGGGATAGGGGCTCACACCGGGGATCTTCGCCAGCTCTGCCATCAGGCGCTCCCGTTCGGCGATGATGGCCTGGATGCCCGGCTCGAATTCCGCACGGTTCTCGAAGATCACCCGCGCGATGGTCTGGCTGACCGCATCCACTGAATAGGGCTGACGCACCTTGAGGTATTCCCGGATCACATCTGGGTGGCCCAGGATATAGCCCACCCTCACCCCTGCCAGGCAGAACGCCTTGCTGAAGGTGCGCAGGATCACCAGGTTCTTGTTCCCGTCCAAATAGGGACGCATGGTCTCCCGGGAGAATTCGAAGTAGGCCTCGTCCACCATCACCAAGGCGTCCGTGGCCTGAAGGAGTTCCCGTAGGAATTCTGTGCGCGCCCTCAGGCCCGTAGGATTGTTAGGGCTGGCGATGATGGTGAAATCTACCGGGCTATCAGGGCCGCTGACCGCCTTGAGCACCGCCTCTTCGTCAATGGCGAAGTCCTCCTCCGCGCGTCGCGGGATATTGATGATGTCCGTATCCGTGAGCCGCGCGTTGGCCTCGTAGACGGAGAACGTGGGCGGTAGGTTCAAGAAGGTGCGCCCCGGGCCGCCCCAGGCCAGCGCTGTGTCAAAGAGCAACTCATCTCCCCCGTTGCCCACGAGCACCTGTTCGCGGTCAAGCCCGTTGGCCTCAGCGATGACATCCCGCAGATCGTTGGCCAGCGGATCAGGGTAGCGGTTGAACTGCACCTGACGCAGGGCGGCTTCTATCTTGCCTCGCAGCTCTTCGCTCACGTCCCGCGGATTCTCATTGGCAGACATCATGGCGTCTGCGGGCAGGTACTTCGGGTCATAGGGGGTGAGATTCGCCAGCTTGAGGGAAGGTTGCCGAACCCTATCCATGGTTCGCTCCGTCCATCTTCCCGCCAGCGGCAGCCGCCTCTTCCAGAGCATCCTCCATGCGCAACGCCACGGACTGAGCGTGGGCCCAAAGCCCCTCGTGCAGGGCTATCTGCATGACCGCCCGGGAATCATGGGCCAGCGCCTGGGCGCTGTACTGGATGATGGAGCTCTTCTTCACGAACTCATCCACCGAAAGAGGGCTGGCGAAGCGCGCTGTGCCCCCGGTGGGCAGCGTGTGATTAGGGCCTGCCACGTAATCTCCCACGGCTTCCGGCGTCCAGGGCCCTAAGAAGATAGCCCCGGCATTCCTGATCTGGCCCAGATAGTCCATGGCGTGGGCCACGTGCATCTCCAGATGCTCTGGCGCTATGACGTTCACCGTTTGGAGCGCTTGATCCATATCATGCACGATGACGATCAGCCCATGATCTTCCAGAGAGCTGCGGGTGATATCTGCCCGGGGTGAATGCTCAAGATGCTGGCGGATGCACGCTTCCACCTCATCTGCGTAGGCACCGTCTTCGCACACCAGATAGCAAGCGGCCATGGGGTCGTGCTCTGCCTGGGCCATGAGGTCAATGGCCACCAAGGTGGGTGCAGCCGTGCCATCGGCCACCACGCAGACCTCCGAGGGCCCGGCTATCATGTCAATGCCCACATCCCCAGACACCACCTTCTTGGCCGCAGCCACATAGGCGTTGCCCGGCCCGGTGATCTTGTCCACGGGGCTGATGGTCTCAGTGCCGTAGGCCAGCGCAGCAATGGCCTGGGCACCCCCCACGGTATACACCTCGGTCACGCCTCCCAGCTTGCAGGCCGCTAGGATGGCCGCGTCGACCGTGCCATCCTTCTGAGGCGGTGTGACGCAGGCGATCCGCTTCACCCCCGCAACGCTGGCCGGAAGGGCATTCATCAGCACCGTGGAAGGGTAGAGAGCCCGACCCCCCGGCACGTAGATGCCCACGGAGTCCAGCGGCGTCACCTTCGCGCCCACGATGGCCCCGTCTTCCCGGGCGAAGAGCCAGCTCTGGGTCAGCTGGCGCTCGTGGAATTCGCGGATCTGACGGGCTGCGTGCTCAAGGGCCTTGAGCGTATCAGGATCCACCTCAGCCAGCGCCTCATCCATTGCCGCCTTCGGCAGCTTGAAGGTGTCCAGCCGCACGCCGTCGAACCGCTCGGTCAGATCGGTCAGGGCGGCATCTCCCCGCTCACGCACCTCAGCCACGATATCCGTGGCTGCCTTGAGCGCATCAGGGTTGAACGCGCCGGTCCTTTGGATGAGCTCTTTCCGGAAGGGCTCGGTAGGTTTCAGCTCTATTCGTCTCATCATCTCGTTCCACCTGCTATGGGATCGTATTCTGCACCTTGGGCGTTGGCCGCCAAGGTATCCGCCAATTCTACTATGCGCCCATCCGTGCGCAGACGCGACGGATTGGCGAAGAAGCGCGCGGTGGATGAGAGAACCTCATCCACGATGACCAGATCGTTCTCGCGAAGGGTGGTGCCCGTAGCCGTGATGTCCACGATGCGCTCCGCCAAGCCGGTCAGGGGGGCCAGTTCTATGTTACCGTTGAGCTTCACGATATCAGCCTGCACACCCCTACGGGCGAAGTGGGCCCGAGTGATGTTGGGATACTTGGTGGCCACGCGGATGGAACCCAGCCGCCGGTAACGCTCCTGGATGGCCTCTTCGGTGCCGTTGAGCTCTGCCACTACGAAGCGGCAGGCGCCGAACTTGAGATCAGCCAGCTGTACCACCTGAGCGTCCGTCTCCAGCAGTGAATCGCGCCCGCAGATGCCGCAATCGGCTGCCCCCGAGGCCACGAAGGCGGGAGCATCTGAGGGGCGCACGATGATGTAATAGGCCGAAGGGGTGGTTATCACCAGTTGACGACCCGGGTCGTCAAGGCCGCTCACATCCAGCCCGGCCGCTGCCAGGCACTGGATAGCCTCTTCGTTGAGCGCTCCCTTCGGCACGGCGATCCCCAGCCTTCGGCCAAGCGGCTCCCCCTCCGACGCAGAGGCTGCCATGGCCTGTTCCAAAGAGAAGGCGAACCCGGCCGCAGGCTGAGGTGCCCCAAAGGCGGCCAGCATGTTGTCATAGCGGCCCCCTGAGCCCAGCGAGCTTCCCAGATAGGGCGAATAGGCTTCGAAGACGATGCCCGTGTAGTAGTCGAAGGAGCTCATGACCGAGAAATCCACCAGCAGGTCAGCCTTAGGACACGTTGCGCGCACCTCGGCGATCACCTGGGCCAGCTCATCCAGCCCTTCAGCACACCCTAACGGTGCTGTTAAGGCCCTGGCCTGTTCCACCGCTTCTTCCGCTCCGCGCACGTGCATGAGGTCATAGACTGCCTGGGCGTAGGCGGGAGCAACGCCGGAAGTATCCACCTCTTCACAGCCGTCCAGGGAGACGAGCTGTTCCAGCCCTACGAAGTCCGAGGTGTGACAAGCGGAGAGCACCGCCTGCTTCCAGGATGCGCTGCCGCCAGAACGTTCCAGCAGGGCGCGCAAGGGAGCTACGGTGGCCAACGCCAGCGTCACCGTGGATACCCCTGCTAACCCCAAGGCCCGCAGCATCAGCGATGCCAGAGAGGCGTCTATCTGCCAGCCTGCCTCCCCCACATCCTCAACACCGATCTGGGTCATCTCTCGCGGCGTGACCTGGGCTGCCCCTTCCGTTTCCCGGAAGACGCGCTGGGTGTAACGCAAGCGTACCGGGGCGCCTACATCCCGCAGACGCGTGGAGCACATGCGCGCCACCTGGAGCGTGACATCGGGCCGCATGGCCAGCAGGTCTCCCTGGGAATCGAAGAAGCGGAACGGGGACGCAGGCAGATGGGTTCCCGTGTTCACTACGTCCATGGCTTCCAGGGTAGGCGTCTCTATGGGCTGGAAGCCCTCCTGGGCGAACAGGTCTTGCACGGCGCGCGTGATGCGCTCGCGTTCCGTGGCTTCATCGGGGAGCACGTCCCGAAAGCCCGTAGGGGTCACAAGGTTCATCTCTCTCCTCTAACGTGGGGTGAAGGGAGTATATCACTTTAGCACAGTAGAGTGCTAAAGTGTTTGTTGTATCAATGTTGTCCGTAGCCGCGCTGATGGAATGGGCGCAAGCCCACGTCCGAAGCGCGTTTTTCGACATGAGGTGCGCTTCGCCTTTGGCATCAGCGCAGCTACCCGTTCAGCTTCTCTTCCAGCAGCTGGTTGATCATCTGGGGGTTGCCCTTGCCTTGCATCTGCTTCATGCACTGACCCACGAAGAACCCGATGAGCCCCGTCTTGCCACCCTTGTATTGCTCCACCTTGTCAGGGTTCTCAGCCAGCACGGCGCTGACCACCGCTTCTATAGCGCCCGTGTCAGACACCTGCTCCATCCCGCGCTCTTCCACGACGGCCTTCGGATCCTTATCTTCCTCCAAAATGGCAGCGAAGACCTCTTTGCCCTGCTTGGAAGAGATGGTTCCCGCGCTGATGAGGCTCACCAGCTGGACCGCACGCCCAGGCGTGAGTACGCTTTCCTCCAAGGAGACCCCTTCGTTGGCATTCAACCAACCCGTGACATCATTGATGACCAGGTTCGCCAAGGGCTTCGCCAGCTTCGCGGCATCTTCGCCGCCCTCACCGGCAGCCGCCATGCACCCTTCGAAGAACTCCGCCGTGCTGCGATGCTCCACCAAGTGCCGCGCATCGTAGGCGGACAGCCCGAAGGTAGACTGGAAGCGGCGCGCCTTGTCATCAGGCAGCTCCGGCAGCTTTGCGCGCACCCCTTCGATGAACTCATCGGAAAGGTTGTAAGGTGCCAGATCCGGCTCAGGGAACAACCGGTAATCATCGGCCGTTTCCTTCACGCGCATGACGATGGTGCGCTTGGCGGACGGGTCCCAATGGCGGGTCTCCTGGTAGATGGTGCCCCCCTCATCCAGCACCTGGGCCTGACGACGGATCTCATAGAGCAGCCCGTCATGGAGCGCCTTGAACGAATTGATGTTCTTGAGCTCTGTCTTCGTGCCCAGCTCCTTCGTGCCGCGCTTGCGCAGAGACACATTGCCATCACAACGCAGGCTGCCCTCTTCCATGGAGCAATCAGAGATGCCCAAAGCCAGGTAGATCTGGCGGAGCTTCTGCATGAACAGGCGGGCCTCTTCGGGGGTGCGCAGGTCAGGCTCGGTCACCAGTTCGATCAGCGGCGTGCCCGCGCGGTTGTAATCCACCAACGAATGGGTGGCCCCAGCGATGCGGCCCTCTTCGCCACCGATATGGTTCATCTTGCCCGCATCCTCTTCCATATGGATGCGCGTAATGCCCACGTGGGCCCGGTAACCATCTGCCGTCACGGTGATGTTCTCGAAGGCATCCCCTTCGGAGGCCTTCGCCAAGCCGTAGCGTTCCTTGGCAGCCGCGCCGTCCACCTCCAGGTCAAGGTGCCCCCGCATGCAGAAGGCCACGGGGCCTTGGGTGGTCTGGAAGTTCTTCGCCATGTCAGGGTACATATAGTTCTTCCGGTAGAACATGGAGTGCTTCTCTATGTCACAGTTGGTGGCCAGGCCCGCCAGCACGATGGATTCTATGGCAGCCTTGTTGGGCACGGGCAACGCCCCAGGCAGCCCCAGGCACACCGGGCAAGTGTGGGTATTCGGTTCAGCGCCGAATTCCAGCTTGCAGCCGCAGAACATCTTGGTGGTGAGCGTGGTCAGCTCGGTATGCACCTCAAGCCCGATGACCGCCTCGTAGCGTTCCAGCACCTCTTCCAACGTCTGCATGCTACTCACCCGCCTTGAATGAGGGCGCAACTTGCGCGCTTCCGTAGATCCGTTCCAGTTCCGCCGCCACGCGCAGCATGTTCTCATCCTTGAATGCGGGGCAGATCAGCTGCACGCCAATGGGCAACCCCGTGTCAGCCCCCACCCCCACGGGCATGCTCATGCCGCCATTGCCCGCTATATTGATGGAGATGGTGAACATATCAGACAGGTACATCTCCGCCGGGTCTGCTATCTCTCCGAACTTGAAGGCCGTGCGCGGGGCACTGGGAGCCAAGAGGCAATCCACGCTCTGGAAGGCGTTCGTATAATCTTGGGTGATGAGCGTGCGCACCTGCTGCGCCGGATAGTAATACTGCTCATAGACGCCCGCGGACAGAAGATAGCTGCCCAGCATGATGCGCCGCCGCGCCTCCGGACCGAAGCCCTTCGCCCGGCTTGCCTCATATTGGCTGCCCAGGTCCTTATGACCTGGGTCACAGTAACCATAGCGAACGGAATCGAAGCGAGCCAGGTTGCTGAAGGCCTCACAGGGGCCCAGCACGTAGTAGGCGCTGATGGCAGCCTTCGCGTTGGGAAGCTCCACTTCGCTGATGTGCGCCCCGGCTTCTTCCAGCTTCTTCGCCGCCTCTTCCAGCTTCTGCCGCACCTCAGCGGACAGGCCCTGGGCTTCCAGGAAGGCAGGCACGATGCCGATACGCATGCCCTTGACGCCTTCGCCCAGGTTAGCGGTGAAGTCAGTCTGGATGGGTTGGGAGGTGCAATCCAGCGGATCCTGACCGCAGATGGCGTTCATGACCAGGGCCGCGTCCTCTACCGTGCGGGCGAAGGGGCCCACCTGGTCAAGGGAGGAGCCGAAGGCCACGATGCCGTAGCGGGAAACCATGCCGTAGGTGGGCTTCACGCCCACAACGCCGCAGAAGGAAGCGGGCTGACGGATGGAACCACCCGTGTCAGAGCCCAAGGATACCGGCAGCATCCCCGCAGCCACGGCCGCAGCGCTGCCGCCCGAAGAGCCCCCGGGCACCCGGCCCAAGTCCCAAGGGTTATGGGTGGGACCAAAGGCGCTGGTCTCCGTGGAAGAGCCGAAGGCGAATTCGTCCATGTTGAGCTTGCCCAGAGGCACCGCCCCCGCCTCCAACGTCTTCGCCACACAGGTGGCCGTATAGGGAGAGACGTAGCTTTCCAGCATGGCAGAGGAGCAGGTGGTATGCGTCCCCTCCAGGTTCATGTTGTCCTTGTATCCCATGGGAACACCCGCTAGCGCACCACCGGGAAAGCCGTCCTGGGACACCTGCTGGTCAAGGGCTTGGGCCTGGGCCAGAGCGGCCGTGCGCGTCAGCTCTAGGAAGGCGTGGATCTCCTTATCCTCTGCTTCGATGACCCTGAGCGCCGCTTCGGTCATCTCTTGGCACGAGAACTCCTTGGCGGCCAAACCCTCTTGGATCTGCCGAACGCTCATCTGCCCGAAGGGCGTACCTACCGCGCTCATCACCGATCACCCCCATCCGAGAGGATGGCCGGGATGAGGAAGCACCCGTCTTGCTGCTGAGGTGCGTTGCTCAAAGCCGCCTCCTGGGTGAAGCTCCCGTCCTCCCACACGTCTTCGCGCATGACATTGGACAGGCTGCCGATGGGATGGAATGTGGGCTCTACGCCCTCAAGGTCATATTCCCGGATGATCTCCAGGCTGTCTATGATGGAATTCAGATCCACGGTCATCTGCGCCACCTCGTCCTCGGTCATGCCGATACGAGTGTATTCCGCAATGCCGCGCACATCCGCTTCAGTAAGATGTTGCGTCATGGGCTCCTGCTTTCAAGTGCGTTTGCGAACCCGTCCATGATATCGCAGTGAAATGAGCGGAACCGGGGCTTTTCGTCCAATTCCCTCCGCGAAGGCGAAGCCCGTGCGCAGCCTTTGTGCCCTACTTCCGGCCGCGGCGGCTATCAGCGGCCCTTTGGGCAGCCCGGTTCGCACGGCCCGGGCGCATGTCGCGGCCACCAGACCCACCCGTAAAACCACTCTTCGGCTTCTGCTTCGGTTTCGCTTTCGGCTTCTGCGAAGGCTTCTGAGGACGCTTTGCTTCCTTCTTCGCGCCCGCACGCTTCTGGTCCTCGCTCTTCTGAGAACGCTGAGCACCCTTATGCTTCTGGGCGCTGGCCCGCTGGGGGCGCTTTGCGCCTTGGCGTTCTTGGACCTTCGCCAAAGCCTCCGCTTCATTGAAGGAGCTGATCTGCATCTCAGGGATGTCCCGCTTGATCAGGCGCTGGATGGCCTTGAGGTCATCCGTATTGTCAGGGCTCACGAAGGAAACGGCCCAGCCCGTGCTGCCTGCACGGCCCGTACGCCCGATGCGGTGGATGTAATCCTCCGGTTCGTGGGGGATGTCATAGTTGACCACGTAGTTCACCGAATCCACGTCGATGCCCCGGGCCAGCACATCCGTGGCCACGATCACATCGGTCTTCCCTTCGGCGAAGCTATCCAAAGCGCGCTTGCGCTGGTTCTGGGAGCGGTCCGAGTGGATGGCCGCCGCGGAGATGCCCGCCTTCTTCAAACGGCGGCTCACCGTGTCTGCCCGATGACGGGTGCGCACGAAGACGATGATGCGCGTGCCGCCCTTCTCTTCTAGCAAAGCCCGGAGCAAATCCGGCTTGGCAGCCTGGCTCACGGGGATGACGTACTGCTCCACCGTATCTGCCGTCTCACCCTTATGGGCTATCTGCACATAGGCCGGGTCATGGAGGAGGTTGCCCACCTGACCCATGACCGAATCATCTATGGTGGCTGAGAAGAGGAGCGTCTGACGGTTCTGTGGCGTAGCGCGCACGATCTTGCGCACCGAAGGGAGGAAGCCCATATCCAGCATGCGATCAGCTTCATCCAATACGAGCACCTGCACGTGGGAAAGGTCAGCCGCCCCCTGTTCCATGAGATCCACGAGCCGCCCGGGCGTGGCGATGAGCACATCCACTCCCCGGCGCAGCGCATCGGTCTGAGGGCCATAGGACAAGCCGCCCACCACCGTGAGCACCTTATGTCCCGTCTGCTTCGCCACTTCTGTGGCCACCTCCCCTATCTGGGTAGCCAATTCCCGCGTGGGGGTCACTACCAGCAGGGCGGGGGCCGCACCCTTCTTGCCCCGAGGCAGGCCATCTAAGGCAGGCAACGTGAAAGCCGCCGTCTTGCCCGTGCCCGTCTTGGCAGCGGCAACGATGTCCCTGCCCTCTAACACGTAGGGGATGGCTTGCTCTTGGACAGGGGTGGGCTCAACGTAGCCCAGCGCGTCAACAGCGCGCAGGATGGGCTTGGACAAGCCCAGATCAGAGAAAGTTGTCATGAAGGGGAAGAACCTTTCCGGAAGCGAAGAGCGAATCAGTAGCCCCCATTCTAAACCACGGATGCCCTCTGCCTCCGCAAAAAGCAGAAGCCGCACAGACTTCCGTCCGCGCGGCTTCAATGATCCAGGAGCTAAGAGCAACTATCTCAAGCAGAGCAGGGCGGCACCCACAGGTACTGTTCTGGCTTCGCGTCCAGCTTCTTCGCCAGCTCCTCCACCGTGCCGAATTCCATGCACTTCGCCTGACAATGGAACACGCAGGAGGGAAGCTTGCCCTTGGCGCGCCTGTCAGCGCACAGGTCGCAGAGCTTCGTGAACGACGGGATGTTGTCATAGACGTAAACGTCCGTGGCTTCGCCGTTGGCATTGCGCACGGGCCAAGGGCCGTCCGTCATCACCTTCACGCCCCACTGCTCCAGCGGGAACTCATGCTCTGACTGACAGGCCACTTCGCAGGAATAGCAGCCCGTACAGTATTGGTAATCAACAAGAATGGCATTTCGTGACATTTACAGGTCCTCCTCGCTGCAACGATAGATCTTGCACAGGGTGCACTTCAGGTCAGCGCCGAAGCCCGTACGGCCAGGCTTGTTGGCTAGAAGCTGATTGATGTTGGATTGACGGAAGCCATAGAGGTTCGGCTCCGCGCCATCCTGTTCGGGGAACCACCAGCCATGGCTGGCCGCTATCTCATGCTCTGCCACCTCATAGGTGACCCGGGCCCGCTGGCGGCACCGACCGCGATGGTTCTCGATCCATACCCAGTCACCCTCGGAGATATTGTGCTCAGCCGCCGTCTTCGGATTGATCTGCACCCACGGGTCAGGGGTGAGCTGACGCAGATAAGGGATTTGCCGGTGCTCTGAGTGGAAGAACGAGGTGGTGCGCGCACCGGTGATCATGATGAGCGGATATTCCTCATAGAGGTCCGGCGTGGACACCGGCCCGATGCCCGGCTCTTCAATATAGGGCAGCGGATCATAGCCATAGGCTTCGAACAGCGTGGAATAGAATTCGATGCGGCCGGTGGGCGTATTGAAGCCCGGCTGGCCATCCGGGCGCATGAGGCCCTTCTCGTACTTCTTATAGATGTACTTCTGATACACCGGGCCCTGTTCCATCAGCTCATGGAAGGTGAAGCCGGAGGGCTTGACGATCTCATCGTAGACCTCATCCTCAGTCTTCCAAGGCCAGGTGTGCTGCTTGCCCTCAGGACGGTTGATGGCCTTGTTGAATTCGTCATCATTGTCGAAGTACTGGGCCAGACGGCGGTTGATCTCACAGTCAGAGAGCGCTTCGCCCTCTGCAGCGCAACCACCCGTGATGGCAGACAAGAAGTAGTAGTGGGCGCGCACGGAGTGCTTCTCGGCCCAGGTCTGCACTGGCAGCACGATGTCAGCGTTGGACTGGATCATAGGCGTCATGAACACATCACAGGCAGCAATGAACTCTGGCTTCTTCATGGCCTTGTACCAGCGCTCGGTCTCGCAGCTCATGCAGGCGATGCCGTTGGAGGTCTGGATCCACACGCCCTTGACGTCCCCCGCTTCGCAGATCTCAAGGCTCATATCCGGCATGGCCTGGGTGAGGCCATAGCGATACATGGGGTATTCCTTCCAGCCCACGCGCTTCTTCTGGGTCTCCTCGTCAATGAGGTCATAGATGCCCCAGGCACCGGCGGAAGGTTGATCAACGCCCATGGGAGCGGCGGTATAGCACATGCCACCGGGGATATCCAAGTTGCCGGTGATGGTCCAAAGCGCCGCGATGGCCTGGGCACAGGGCGTGCCTTGGGATTGCATGTCAACGGCCAGACCCCACACGATGTTCGCCGGGTGCGAATTGGCGAACAGGCGCGCTGCTTCGATGATCTTCTCCTTGGGGACCCAGGTCATCTCCTCCACCTTCTCCAAGGAGGTCTCCCGGGCGCGAGCGGCCAGCTCTTCGAAGCCATAGGTCCACTTCTCCACGAACTCATGGTCATAGAGGTCTTCATCGATGATGACCTTGATCATGCCCAGAGCCAGTGCCGTATCCGTACCAGGACGCAGCATGAGGTGGATGTCAGCGTGGGCCGCCAGCCACGTGACGCGCGGCTCCACGGAGATCAGCTTGCAACCCAGCTTCATGGCGTCAGTCACCCAATGGCCCATGAAGAAGTCAGGGTTGGATATGGTGGGATTGCAACCCCAAACGATGGTGCATTCCGGGCACACCCATTCGGGATCATCATAGCGAAGGGCGCTGAACTGGCTGAAGTCAGCGATGAGCATGCCGCCATAGGTCATGATCATGAGCGAGAGGCGCGGCAGATAGCAGGCGGTGCCAGAGAGGAAGCCGTATTCGTTCGGGCTGCCCATGGTGTTCGCCATGCGCCCCACCTGCCACTGATTGTCACGGGCGGTACCACGCAGGCAGTGGATGGAATCTCCGCCATAGGTCATGGCGATGCGACGGAACTCCTTGTAGCAGGTCTCCAGGGCTTCATCCCAAGAGATGCGCTCCCACTTGTTCTCACCGCGCTCGCCTATGCGCTTCATGGGATACAGGATGCGGTCAGGGTGGAATTGCACCTGCTTGAATGCCAGGCAACGCGGGCAAAGAGCACCACGGTTATAGGGATCATCCGGATCCCCTTCGCACTTTATGAAGCGGCCCGTCTCGGGGTCAGAATACACCAGCACACCGCAGCCCTCATGGCAGCCCGGTGCCGACCACACAGACGTGCGGGTGACCAGCATCCCGTCTTCCATGTACTGCCAAGGCTTCGGGTGCTTCCAATCCTGCATCTCAGGACGTTCGCCCGCACCGAAGTTGAACTGATTCTCTTCCTTGGTGGTGCCGATGTCATCGCGCTCTTTTTCCAGCACGACCTCTTCCCGGCGGTCTGCGCCGTCAGGACCGGCGGCGTTGCTGAACCCCCATTCGGAATCTTCCCGGGTGGCAGCACTGGCGCTGTCCATCTTGAACTCTTCCATGTACTCTCCTCTCGTGCGCCAACTTGCGTCAACGGAGCAGAGGAAACCACGGAACGAAAGGGCATCCCTAGCCACACAGGTATGCAATCACCGGATTCATCATTCTGGTATGAGACGCTGACCGGGGCTCACACGGTATCAGAGGTCTATGGGGAATTCCTCCACGAAGGACATCAGCTTCTGCTGGGAATGGATATCCAGCTTCCGATAGATGTTGTAGATATGGCTCTTCACGGTATGAGGGGATATGGTGAGGACCCCTTGTATCCAGGTGGCGTTGCGTCCGCGCACCAAGAAGCCCAAGATCTCCTCCTCCCGCGGCGAGAGCTGATAGAGCTTCGCCACGGCCGTGCAACGGGCATCCAAAAGCTTGCTCTCGGACATCTCCACCGAAACCACCTTCGCCGCCACTCCCTCCTGGAACTCAGTGCCGTCGGAGGGATGGTGCTCCCCTTTGGGAAAGAATGCCATGACCACGATCACCAACACCACCACCATCACCAGGCGCACGGTGGTGAACGGATCAGAATGAGCGTCGAACCAGAAAGAGGTCAATGCTGCAATGGCCCACCCAACGGCGAAACCCCAGCTGGAGATGCTCAAGCGCAACGGCGCTTGCCGGAAGAAGGGCGCATCCCGCTTCGCGATGGATTTCTTCACCACGAATGAGTAGTTCATGGCCTTGAAGGCGCCCCAGGCCGCTGTGGTGAGGCAGGCGCAAAGCAGTTGCATAGGCGGTGGCGCGAAGGGAAGCGCTATGCAGCTGATGACGGTGATGACCAAGAGGACCCGCTGCACCACGGTGATGTTGATCCTCACCGCGACCAAAGTGGGGATGATGATGGCCACAGCCCCCACTCCCACGGCGATGATCCCCCACAGCACGTATTCCTTGCCTTCGTTGAAGAGGAACACGAAGGTCAAGGCGAATACGATGCCGAACACGAAGAACGATGGCTCTATCTCCTTGGTGAACCGCCAGGGTTCTGCCACCGCCTCCAGATCAGCACATTCATCATTGGCATCAGCGTTCTGGGTCAGGTACACGAGCAGGCTCAATGAGCAAAGCCCGTACACCAAGATGAACACAGGTTCATAATGCTCAGGTGCCAAGGCGCTCACTGCGAAGAGGATGACCCCGCTTGCCAAGGCAAGCCCCGTGAAGCGGCTATAGGAGGCGCACCGTAAACGGCTCAGGATATCCAGCCAACAGAGGATGAAGAACGCGGCCGCGAATCCTGTGAAGAGGTTCACCACGCACACAGCCCATAGCGGCACGAACACGCCATTGAACATGAGCAGCGCCACGAAGGGAAGCAGCACGAAGCACGTAGTGCCGCACGCTAAAGACCCGAGGGAGAACAGGTTGAACCTGCCATCGCGCCCGAGAAGATAGAGGACCCCATAGCTCACCGGGATGCCCACGAAGACGGCAAGCTGGCTCAGATCACGCACGGGTACAGGGACACCCGGGGGATATTCGCAGAATATCCAAAAGCAAGCTACGAACACCCATCCGAACAAGAATGCGAATCCTGCAATGCCCAACAGCTCCATCGCAGAGATGGAGCGAGAGCGACGCTCAGACACCGCCATGGCCTTCCCCCTCAAGACCGCCCGCTGGACTGATGGCAGCAGCCCGTCAGGCCTGAAAGCTGACCATTGCAGGGGGCTTACGCGCCCCCTGCGTACCAGCTTGGCCTAGATTATAGCGCGCCCACCTGGGTGCTGCCATCAACAGCTACTTATTCCGCACGGGGCTCTGCTTGCGCTTGATAGACAAGGTAACTGCAACGCTGACGGTGTAAATGCAACGCGTTGCGG
>CANOIM010000007.1 GCA_947566075.1 uncultured Eggerthellaceae bacterium
CGCACGCCTGATAAGCGTGAGGTCGCTGGTTCAAATCCATTCGGGCCCACCATTTAGTTGCGATAAACGCTCCACCGTGAGCCGAGTTAGCCGGTGGAGCGTTTATTAGATGTGGGGCGTTAGCTCAGCTGGGAGAGCGCGGGCTTTGCAAGCCTGAGGTCAGGGGTTCGATCCCCCTACGCTCCACCAAGCATTCTTATGCGAAGCATAAGAATGCTATAACCTCCATTCATTCTTCGCGTCGCATTCCAAGTCTGTCTCACAACAAGCAGTCAACGGGTTGTTCGTTGGACGACAACAAACAACCTCTGTGAAGCTCCTTCGCATGCTGCCAGGTCATCATGGGCACAGCTAACGGGACTGACCAAAGGAGCGAATCATGACAGTTATGGATTCTTTGAAGCATGCAGCGAATGAAGCCAAAGAGGCTGCGGAACGCGCCGGTGAAGCTGCCAAGCCCTTCTTGGATGACGCGACAGAGGCCATCGGCAATGCGGCTGAGACCGCTAAGGAAAAGGGCGGCGAAGCTTTTGAGGCTGCTAAGGAGAAAGGCGCTGATGTGATGGCTGCGGCCAAGGAAAAGGGCGCGTCGGCAGCAGAGGCAGCTAAGGAAAAGGCTGAAGAGGTCACCGGTAAGGACCTTGACGGAGACGGCAAGGTTGGGAAGTAAGAAGCCCCAGGGGCAAAGGCCATTACCCTAGACCATCCTCCCCCCCCTGTGAATGGGCAGGTACCGCTCAGGTGCCTGCCCATTCTGCGTGTCAGTCCGCCTTCGCCGTCAGCCGGTTGCACAGGAGGGCGGCTCCCAGGGAAATGGCTGCCAGCACCGGTAATGCGCTCAAGCCGGGACCGTAGCTGCCTGTAGCCATGAACAGCGCAGCAAGGATCAGCGGGAACGCGAAGTTGAACGGCATGAGCGTGAAGCTGGATATCCCTATGTTCATCGCCACGGATCGTTGGCCGTACACCGTGCGCACGAAGGAAGTGTTGATGGTGGCATAACCGCCGTAGAGGACGCCCTCGGCAAAGAGGCTCAGCGCCAGCCCCAGAACGCTGCCCGTGGTATAAGCGGCGAAGAGGCCAAAGCCTATGAGGATGCCGAAGGCGGGAAGCGCCACCATGGTGCGCATGCGCCCTAGACGGTCATAGAGCACCCCCACTATCGGCCTGCCGCAGCCGTTCCCGATGGAAAGAGCCGCCACCGCGGTGGTGCAGAAGACAGAACTGGCTCCCAGGTCTGCCATGAGGGGCGCAGCCTGGGCGATGATGGCCGCTGCAGCACCCATGACCAGCACCTTCCAGAGGGTGTAAGCCCAAAAAGAGGGTTGCCGGATCATCTGGGAGCCGCTCAGCTCTCGGCCATCTTCATGGGCCTCAGGGCGGTTTGCCCGCTCCTGGTCAGGGACTTTCGCTCTGACCTGATCCGGTTTGTGCAAGAACGGCATGGCCAACAGCGCCACGCTCAGGACGATGCCCGCAAGGATGAGCATCGCACCGCGCCAGCCCAGGGGCGAATGGATGAGCGCAGAGGCAGCGGACCCCAGCACCATGGAACCCATGCCGAACCCCATGAGCAGCACGCCGGAAGCCAGGCCGGTCTTATCAGGGAAGTGGGCGAAGGTGGAAGACATCCAAAGGTTGTAGGACAGACCGGTGCCGAAGCCGCAGAGAACGCCATAGGCCAGGTAAGCCTGCCAGAGTTCGGTGGCGAAGGAGGTCAGAACGAAGCCACAGGCAATGAGTCCGCTGCCCAAGGCGAAGCACGCGCGCAAAGGCAGGCGCTTCGACAATTGCCCATTGGCCAGCATGCCGCAGGACCAGAGCACCATGGAAACAGAGAAGGTGAGGGACGTCTGGCTGCGCGACCAGCCGAATTCTGCTTCCAGCGGTTGCACGAAGATGGACCAGGCGTAGATGAGCCCCAGTACCATGAGCACAGCCGTGCCGCAGCCCAAGATGGCGAAGCGGTTGTGGGTCACGGGCGTGGTCATGGTTCTGGGCAGGTGTCTTTCTATAGGTTGTAAGGTCTGCTCAGTATAGCCCTCTGGGGTGCAGGGGGCGGTCCGGAAGAGTAGGGGCTCAAAGCGGCCTTGAGCTTGGTTCGCTCCTCGGTGCCTGTTCCCTTACGAAAGCGTGCCAGATGGGCCCAAGAGCATGCAGAGGAGAAGCCATAGGCTTTAATAAACGCCACAGACAGCCCCTGAAAGTGCAGGTAAGGAGGACCTTATGAGCTTTCTCATCCGTTGGTTGGTAACAGCCATCGCCGTGGCCGCAGCCGTATGGCTGGTGCCGGGCATCGAATTGATCGGCGGCGATTCAGCCTGGATCGGGATCGTCATCTTCGCACTGATCCTGTCCCTGGTGAACATCTCCGTGAAGCCGTTGATGCAGATCCTGTCTCTGCCTATCACGGTGATCACCTTGGGCATCTTCTATCTCATCGTGAACACCATCATGTTGTATCTGGCGGCATGGTTGGCGAATGGGCTCTTCGGTATAGGGTTCTGGATCTCAGGGTTCGGCAGCGCGTTCTTGGCATCCATCGTGATATCCATCGTGAGCGCGGTGGTGAACTCGTTGATCGGGAATGACTCACGGCCCTAAGCCCGGGGAGGCAGCCGCAGGAAGACAAGCGCGGGGTACAATGACCCCATGGGTTCTTTCCTTGCCTCCCTCACGCGCACGCAGTGGCTGCAATTAGCGGCCATCTCGGCGGTTCTCTCCTTCTGCTGCGTCTTCGGCGTCTCATACACCACCGGCGAAGGGTTCGCCACCCTGTCATTTCCGCTGGAGCTGCTGCTCTCCGTTCTGGGCATCGTTCCCTTCGCCCTGGTCATCCTAGTCCTCAACCGCGCCTTGGATGTTCTCTGCCAGCGCGTTCCCCGCCGCCGCTGGCCCACCTTCAAGCATCCCACGCCGCTGGCCTTCGCCCTGATCCTCCTCTGCTGGCTTCCCTGGCTCATTGCGAACTTCCCGGGCAGCAGCTACTGGGACACCTATTGGCAGATGTGGCAGGTGTACCCCGAAGCCCATCCCGTGGCATTGATCCAGTGGGCGCCTGTGCGCCAGAGCACCCTGACGGACGCTTGGCTGGTTGACCATCATCCCGTGCTCACCACGTTGCTCTTCGGGGGCGCGGCCTGGCTGAGTGACCAGCTCACCGGCACCTGGATGGCGGGCATCTTCCTGCTGTCCACCCTTCAAACACTGGCCTATGCTGCCCTCTTCGCCGGGATGCTCCGGCTCTTTCGCCGTTGGGGTGCGCCACGCTGGGTGCGTACCGTGACCTTGGCGTTCCTCTGCCTGATGCCCGCCATACCCACCTGGGCCAGTTGCGTGGTGAAGGATTCGGTCTTCGGCCTGTTCTTCCTGGCCTGGCTGCTGATGCTGGCGAACTGCGCTCGGACGCGCGGCCGTTGCCTGACAACTCGGCGCATCATCCTCTTCGCGGTACTGGCGCTCATGATGTGCCTGACGAAGAAGACCGGCATCTTCATCGTGGTGGTCACGGCGGTGGTGGGCTGCGTCCTCTTTTGGCGGCAAAGGCCCCTGGCGAAGGCGTTCGCGCTGCAAGGGGCGGCGTGCTTGACAGTAATGGCATTGCTGCTGCCGCTGGTCATCTTCCCGCTGACGAACATCTCACCTGGCGGCAAGCAAGAGATCCTGGGGCCGCTCTTCCAACAGACGGCGCGTTACGCTCAAACCCATGAGCTGACCCCGGAAGAGGCCCAGACCATTGATGCGGTGGTGGATGTGGAACGCGTGCGCGAACACTACCAGTTCGATTTCCAAGATGGCGTCAAGTACTACTACCGGGTAGATTCCACCCCCGCTGATCTGGGTGAATACCTGAAGCTCTATGCCGCCCAGGGGCTTCAAGACCCGGAGGCCTATCTTGCGGCCATTGCGTCCCAGGCAGGGATGTACGTGGCACCCACCACGTTCCTCAACATCCGGATGGTCACGGTAGATACCAAGCTAGGCGAGGAGGACAGACCGGTGCTCTGGAACCCGCCGGAGCTGGACTGGCTGCGGAAGGGTCTAGATGAGCTCTATGCTGCCGTGGCATCCATCCCCGTGTTGAACCTGCCGTTTCTCACGGTGACCTATGTGCTGTGGATTCCGGCCATTCTCTTGTTCATGAACCTGCGCAAGCGCCAGGGGTTGGGGGTGCTGTTCGTACCGTTGGCCGTAGTGATAGGATTCTGCGTGATAGCTCCCGTCTTCGATGCGCGCTATGTGTGGCCCTTGGTGTTGGCTGCCCCGGTCTTGCTGGCAGCTTCCACCTGCTCTTGCACTTCGGCGGCCGTTTCTTCAATGGCTTCGCTATGGCCGCTCAAGGCGGCGAAGGGGGCGAACTGCGCAGCCCGGTCTTCCATGGACATAGGAGGATAGGCGGATTCGGGCCGCGTGCACTCCATGATATCTTGGTACCTTTCCGTTTCTGGGCTCATGCCGAATGGCCCCCTATCTGCTGATTCCGCTGCCGGGCCGTGGCCCCCTCTTTGAGGCTAGTGGCCTTCAGCACGGCATTCTTCCCGAACTTCTCCTTGATGCCCAACATGGTCTCCTGCAGAGTGCGCTCCCGCTCCAGCTCCTCAGGGGAGATATCATCCTCATCTCCGAACAATGCCAATTGGCTGGGCCGATGACGAAGCTCTTCTTCAGTGACAAGGCGCTCTGCGGAGATGGTGATCTTCCGTGCCAGGAAGCGCGGTTCCACCAGCTCATCGAAGAGGCGCAACACCGCCTTGGCTATCTGCTTGCCGGAAGATGTAGGCGCATGCAGGCGCTTCGTGCCATGGGCATGCTTGGGCACCAAGCGGCCATAGCGGTCTTCCACTACCGGGTAAGCCCGAAGGTCTGCGTCTTCGCCTAGGCGCTCAGCGGACAGGCTCTCGCGATCATAGCCCACCGTGAGCACCAGCAGGTCCGTCTTCAGCTCAGCCGCCGTCAGGTCCAAGGCTAACTGTTCGGCCATCTCCCAGACCACCAGCCGTGCGTCTTCGAAGCTGTAAGGCGTATGCAGCACCTGTCCGGCTACCGTGCTGCGGGCATGGGGCTGGTATTCCTTGATGTGAGTCATGGTGACGGGTTCCACGCCCCAGGCATGGTCTATCAGCAGTTCGGCATTCTTTCCGAACAGGCCGAAGAGCACCTCCTCGTTGAGCCGGTCTCCCGCGCCCCCCAACGAGCACCGTGCCACATCTCCCATGGTGTACATCCCCTGGCTGGCCAGCCGCCGGGCATAGCCGGGCCCCACGCGCCAGAAATCCGTGATGGGCTCATGGCTCCACAACCTGCGCTTATAGGCCGCTTCGTCCAAAGCCGCAATGCGAACGCCGTTCTCATCTGGTTCTTCGTGCTTCGCCAAGATGTCCATGGCCACCTTGGCAAGGTACAGGTTGGTGCCGATGCCTGCTGTGGCCGTGATCCCGGTGGTCTTGAGGATATCCGTGATGACTTGAGAAGCCAGCTGGCGCGCGTCCTGCCGATAGATGCGCAGGTAGCTGCCCGCGTCTATCAGCACCTCGTCAATGGAATAGACGTGGATGTCCTCCGGAGCGAAGTAGCGTAGATACACTTCGTAGACACGGGTGGAATAGTCAAGGTACAAGGCCATGCGCGGCTTGGCTGCCAGGAATGCCAGCTTTGCCTGGGGGTAGCGGCGCACCATGCCATCTTCGAAAGAGGAGAAGGCGAAGTGCGATTGGCGGTTACGCCGCTGAAGGTTGCGCAGGCGGTCTTCGTTCACCTGGTTCACCCGTTGGATCACCTCGAAGAGGCGCGCTCGGCCGCCAATCCGGTAGGCCTTGAGCGCAGGGGAAACAGCCAGGCAGATGGTCTTCTCAGAACGCGCAACGTCAGCCACCACCAGATTGGTGGTAAGGGGATCAAGCCCTCGTTCGCGGCATTCCACAGACGCGTAGAAGGACTTGAGGTCAATGGCTATGTAGCGGAAATCCGAACGCATGTACGTAGTATAGCAGCCTTCTTGCTTCGCGGGATGATGCCACGGGCTTCACCCATGTCGCTCACCTACGGTTCGCTTTTTGACTCTCGCCCGCATTCGCGGGCTCTAACGCAGCAACCTTGTCCTCATGCGTATTTGTCCCCTGCCCGTTTCATCATCCGGTGACAGAATGAGAATCCTCTGCCCGAAGGCGTTCAGCTGGCCTACAGTGAACGGAAAGCGCATCAGGAGGGCGGGGGAATGCAACGAGAACATGAGATCGTGAAGGCAAGCCTTCTGGGGATAGCGGGCAACCTGTTGCTGGTGGCCTTGAAGCTGATCATCGGGTTCGTCTCCCATTCCATCGCCATCATCCTTGACGGCGTGAACAACGCCACGGACGTGCTGTCTTCGGTGGTCACCATCATTGGCACGAAGCTGGCAGGCAAGCGCCCTGACAAGAAGCACCCCTTCGGCTATGGTCGCATCGAATACCTGTCTTCCGTCATCATCGCGGTTATCATCCTGGCGGCAGGTCTGGTATCCCTGCGTGAATCCATCCTCAAGATCATCCATCCGGGCACACCCAGCTACTCCACCATCACCATCACCATCATCGTGGTGAGCATCCTCATCAAGATCGTGCTGGGGGTCATGTTCAAGCACTATGGTGACAAGACCCATTCCGAAGCGCTGATCGCCTCCGGCGTTGATTCCAACAATGACGCCTTCATCACCGGGGGCACGCTGGTGGTGGCCTTGGTGCAGAACATCTGGAACGTCAACATAGACGGCATCGTGGGCCTCATTATCTCCATCCTGGTGTGCAAGGCGGGCATTGACGTGCTGCGGGATTCTCTGGCGCCCATCATCGGTACGCCCGAAAGCAAGCAGCTGGTCTCCTCCCTCAAGAGCTACATCCGCCAATTCCCCTCCGTGCAGGGTGTCCACGATGTGGTCCTTGACAATTTCGGGCCCCATAAGGTCATCGGGGGCGTGCATATCCAGGTGCCAGATGATATGACGGCGAAGGAAGTGGGAGAGCTCACGCGGCAGATCACCCAAGGGGTCCGCCAGAAGTTCGGCGCCCAGATCACCGTAGGGATCTACACTGACAACACCACCGGGAAGTATGCGCCCATGAACACGGCGCTGCAGCAGCTCTGCGGCGAACAGGAAGAGGTGCTCAACAGCCACGGGTTCTATGTGGATGAGGGCAGCAAGACCTGTTACTTCGACCTGGTGTTGGACGTCATGGCGAAGGATGATTCAGACGCCCAGGCGGTGGTCAAGGGGATGAAGGCGCGCTACCCTGATTACACCTATGACGTCCAGATAGACACTGACTATTGCGAATGATCCTTCGGTTGCACCCGGATCAGTGCAACAGGTTTGGTTGTTCGTAGGGACAGGAACTCGTTCCTGTCCGCCCTATGAAGAGCGCACCGTGTCAATGGCCTCTTGCACGCTGGGGGCTATCCCTTCGCGTTCGCCATCCTCTGCACTGCCGGGAACCGGAGCCCCTGAGGCCTCTTCGCGCGCTATCTGCTCTTCGAAGGCGCGGTCACCTTCGGACAAGCGGGAGGGCGGATCCACCGGGAATTCCTCGGCCGGGGTGAACAGCGAAACCACCGGCACGATCACCAAAGAAAGGATCATGCACAGGGCGCCGCAGTTGATGGGGCTGGCGATGAGCGGCGTCCCCGCAAAGCCCATGCCCATGTTCACGGCCGTGAGCCCCACGCCCACGATGAACGAACACCACACGGCCGCCTTCGATACGCGCTTCTTGTACAGGCCCCAGAGGAACGGCCCCAGGAAGGCACCTGCCAGCGCGCCCCAGGAATAGCCCATGAGCTGGGCGATGAACACGATAGACGAATGGTATTGCAGGAGCGCTATGGCCGCGGATATGGCGATGAACACCACCAGCAGGCCGCGCATGGACACGAGCTGCTTCTTCTCGTCCATATCCTTCACGAAGTTGCCCTTGATGAGGTCAATGGTCAGGGTGGATGAAGACGTCAGCACCAATGAGCTCAGGGTGGACATGGACGCAGACAGCACCAGCACGATGACCAGGCCGATCAGCACATCCGGCAGCGTTGAGAGCATCGTGGGGATGACCGAATCATAGATGGGCGTGCCGTTCGCCGCGTATTCTATCTGTCCCTCGTACAGCCGCCCGAAGCCGCCCAGGAAATACGAACCGCCCGCCACCACGAAGGCGAAGATGGTGGAGATGATAGCCCCCTGCTTCACGGCTGGGCCGCTCTTGATGGCGTAGAACTTCTGCACCATCTGGGGCAGGCCCCAGGTGCCCAAGCTGGTCAGCACCACCACGCCCAGGAGGTTGAACAGGTCAGGGCCGAAGAAGCTGACAAAGGGCCCCTGCATGGCACTGCCGTCAGCGGGGATCTGGGACAGCTGGGTGATGGCTTCGGAAAAGCCGCCGTTGCTCATGATGACCGCCACGATGACGGCCGTGATGCCCAACAGCATCACGATGCCCTGGATGAAATCGTTCATGACCGTGGCCATGTAGCCGCCCACCACCACATAGATGCAGGTGATGATGGCCATGCCTATCACGCACACGTCATAGGGCAGGTCAAAGGCCATGCCGAACAGGCGCGAAAGCCCGTTGTAGACGCTGGCCGTGTAGGGAATCAGGAACACGAAGATGATGGCCGCCGCTGCGATGCGCAGCGCCTTGGAACCGTAGCGCTTGCCGAAGAACTCCGGCATGGTCTGAGCGCCCAGACGGTGGGTCAGCTCACGGGTGCGCGGACCCAGCACCCACCAGGCCAGCAGGCTGCCCAAGATGGCGTTGCCGATGCCCGCCCAGGTGGCGGCAATGCCGTATTTGAAGCCGAACTGCCCTGCGTAACCCACGAACACCACTGCGCTGAAATAGCTGGTGCCATAGGCGAAAGCGCTCATCCAGGGCCCCACCTTGCGGCCACCCAGCACGAACCCGTCCACGGTTGAAGTGGAGCGGCGGCAGTAGATGCCCACGCCCACGGCGATGGCTACGAACACGATCACGAGCAGTATCTTGACGATCATCAGCGGTCCCTTCCCCACAGATCATTGCGCCCGTTATATACAGGAAATGTTTCCGATTTGTTTACTGGCCCCGGTAAAGAGCGTTGAACGGGGCCATCCGAAACGTGACAGGGCGTGGGATTTCTGTATCATGGAGCCATCAGATGTTGCGGTCCTCCTCGAAAGGATTCCCATGGCGAACAGATCTCTGGCGAAGGCCCCTGAGGACACTACGATATTAGTAACGGGGGGCGCCGGGTTCATCGGCAGCCACACCGTGGTGGAGCTGCTGAACGAAGGCTACAACGTGGTGGTGCTGGATGATCTCAGCAATTCCTGCGAAGAGGCGCTGGACCGGGTTCGCCAGATCTGTGGCCTGGATGGGTCAGATGACCGCCTCACCTTCGTCCACGCCTCCATTTTGGACGAACAGGCCCTAGAAGACGCCTTCACCGCCTTCCCCATTGACGCCATCATCCACTTCGCGGGCTTCAAGGCTGTGGGTGAGAGCGTGGAGAAGCCCTGGGAATACTACTGGAACAATGTGGCAGGCACGTTGGTGCTGACCAAGGTGGCTCGCGAACATGGCGTGAAGAACCTCGTGTTCTCTTCCAGCGCCACGGTCTACGGGGACCCGGACGAGATGCCCATCACGGAAATGGCCCAAAAGCATGATGCTACGAACCCCTATGGCCACACGAAGAGCATGCTGGAGCAGATCTTGTCTGATCTTTACCGGGGAGATGGCGAATGGAACGTGGTGCTGCTGCGCTACTTCAACCCCATCGGCGCCCATGAGAGCGGGCTGATCGGCGAAGACCCGCACGGCATCCCCAACAACCTGGTGCCCTATGTGGCGAAGGTGGCCGTGGGGAAGCTGCCGGAGCTAGGTGTCTTCGGGGATGACTATCCCACGCCAGACGGCACGGGCGTACGGGATTACATCCACGTGGTAGACCTGGCCCGGGGTCATGTGGCTGCGCTGGATTGGATGGCTGGTCGCGTGGGCACTGGCGCTGCGCAAGACCCCTATTCCATTGCGGGCGAACCGGCGGCAGACGGGACGCGCCGGGGCGTGGGCGTATTCAACCTGGGCACGGGCAGCGGCTCCAGCGTGCTGGATGTGGTCCGCGCCTTCGAACGGGCCTGCGGCCACCCCATTCCCTACGTGGTGAAGCCGCGCCGGGCGGGGGATATCGCTGAGAGCTATGCTTCTTGCGAAAAGGCCCGGGAGGAGCTGGACTGGGTAGCGGAATATGATTTGGACCGCATGTGCCAGGATTCCTGGCGCTGGCAGAGCAACAACCCGGATGGGTATCAGAGTTGAGGCATGAAAGCCAAGGGAAGGGCGGCAGCCATGGGTGAAGAGCACACGAACGACCAAGGGAATGAGCAGATGAGCGAACAGGCTGATCACGTCGAGATGCAGCCCGTAGGGGCTGAGCTCACCTTCACCTTGGAGGATGATCAGGGCAACGAGGTGGAGTGCAAGATGCTCTACACGTTCCACGCTTCGCACAATGACAAGTATTACCTGGTGTACACCACCGGGAAGCAGCTAGAAGGGGGCGAAGAGGTCAGTGCGTTCCGGTATATCCCGGAAGAGCTTGAAGCGCTGATCAAGGGCGAAGAGGTGGATGTGCATCTGGAGCCGCTGGCCACAGAGGTAGAATGGGCTATCGTGGCGGACACGCTGCGGCGCGTCTCCGCTGAAGGCAGCACCGTAGATGCCTCCAGCGTAACCTCCAACAGCAACCTTCTTTCTCCGGAGGAGAACTAACAGGCTTACGGGAATCATCTTCGAAAGGGAAACACCATGACCGATCAGTATCCTCAGAACGGGCAGCCGCCCGTGGCACCGCAGCCCTCAGACGCGGGCTACCAGCAGGCCTATCAACAGCAAGCTGCGGGCACCTACCAGCAACCGTCGGCTGACGCCTATCAGCAAACCTATCAGCAACCGCCCACCTATGACCAGTCTGCCTACCAACAGCCGGTCTATCAGGCCACGCCCCAACCCTACGTGGAACAGGATAGCGGTAGCTTCGGCTGGGCGGTGCTCGGGTTCTTCTTCCCCATCGTGGGCCTCATCCTGTTCCTCGTGTGGAAGCAGTCCAAGCCCAAGTGCGCGAAGATGGCAGGCATCGGCGCTTTGGTGGGCGTGGGCATCAGCGTTGGATTCAGCATCCTGGGCGTGGTGATGAGCCTCATCTTCATGCCGTTCTATATGTTCTAGGTCTTTGGTTACGCGGCCGCTGCGCGGGCTCCATTGTCCGTCCAACTCCTGTGCCACTATCTGTGGCGCTTCTTCAACACTGCCAGGGTGGCGGTGGCCAGCAGCGGCATCACTAACACGGTTATGCCCCCGGCTGCCACCAACACCGAAGCCGTGCTGGCATCCATGGCTCCCGCTGCGGTGGCTATGGATGTCACCGCTACGATGAGCGGCAGCGCCATGGTGCAGTAGAGGGCCACCGTGGCTCGGGCGGACGGATCCAGGTCACGCGTGTCCGGGTTCAGCCGCAGGGCGTTGTAGATGGGCAGCGTTCGCACCAATAGCAGCATCCCTATGAACAGGAAGAGCGGCCCGGGCCGTTCGATCACCGCTTGAGGGTTGATCCCCATGCCGCTCACGATGAAGAACAGCGGGATGAAGAACCCGTAGCCAATGCCGTTCAGCTTGCGTTCTAGCCCCTGGTCACCATGGGGCATGATGAAGCGCAGCACGAAGCCAGCGGCGAAGGACCCTAGGACGATATCCAAGTCGAACAGCGCTGATACGGCCAACAGCCCTACCAAGAGCACCATCACGCCCCGGACCGTCATCTGGGAATTCGTCTCCGCATTGCGGGACACGAAGCCCGTGAGCGCCGTTCCCCGCTCCCAGAGGCGGCGCGGCACGATAGCAGCCAGCACGGCGATGAGGGCGAAGGCTGCAAGGATAGCGATGGTCACCCAGGTCTTCCGGGTAGACATCACCAGGGCAATGGCGATGATGGGACAGATCTCTCCCCAGGTGCCATAGGCCACGATGGAATCTCCCAGCCGGGTGCCCATCAGCCCCCGGTCATGGAGGATGGGGATCAGCGTGCCGAAGGCGGTGGTGGTGAGCGCTATGGCCGTGGCCATCCAGCCGATGAAGTTATCACGCATCTCCGGCAGGATAGCGGTAATGCCTATGGCCAAACCCAGGGTGAGGATCCAGGTTCCGAAGCCATACTTCCCTTGACGATCCGCCATCTTCTTCGGATCTATCTCATAGCCTGCCAGCAGGAACAGGAAGCCCAGCCCCAGGTCAGAGAGGAAGGCCACGGCGGTGTCGTTGCTGGCGATGCCGAACACGTTCGGTCCCATGAGCATGCCCGCCAGCAGCAAGAATACCGTTTCGGGGATCAGCTTCTTGGGTATGAGGGCCGCCAGCACGGGGCAGAGGAACGCTGCCGCGCAGATCACGAACAGGGTGATGAGCTCTGTTTCCACTGCATCTCCTTTCTGTCCGTTACCCGTTCACTGCCATGCCCGCTTCCCAGGCTAGGCTCGTTCCTGGATGAGCCCCTTCCGGTAAGCCTCCAGCAACCGTTCCAGGTCAGCCACCCGCTGTTGCAACCGAGCGCCCGTGTCCGTGTCAGCCACCAGTGTGCGCTCTTCCACGCGTTCCACTACGCGCCGAGACGAATGGATGTCCAGCTCCTGCTCCACTGCGGCCGCGGCAGATTCCAGCGGCTCATGGGCCGCCAGCACGAACCCATAGGAATTCGAGATGAGCGTGTACCCCGCTATCCCGGTGGTGGGCTGGTAGGCCCGGGAGAACCCGCCATCAATGGTTAGCACGCGGCCTCCGCACTTGACCGGGTCTTCGCCATCCTTCGCCTTGACCGGCACGTGACCGCAGATGATGCGGGAATGGTCTGGGTCCATGCCGAAATCCCGGAAGATCACCGCCATGGCCTTTGGGTCATCGGTCAAGGAATAGAACGGGTTCTTGACCTCTTTGCGCGCCTCCTTCTCGGCTATGAGATACAGCTCGAAAGTGGCCATCTTGCTCTTGGCGAACTGGGGGGATGAGGGGGAGAGCCACATCCACCAGAGCAGGTCACGGCTGCGCTCCCGTTCGGCCTCGTCTTCGCTGAAGAAGGCAGCCCGCACGGCGTGGTCAAGCACATCGTAGAGGGCGCGCCCCGCATAGGGCTTCCCGAAGATGTTCGCCTCCTTCAAGCTGCCGTCCTCGTTCAGGGGCACGCAGGCATGGAACAGCAGGTTGCCGTTGGATATCTTGTACAGGCTGCCCGCTTCCAGGAAGATGCGCATGTGCCGCTGCAGCTTCTCTGACCCGATGAACGCCTGACAGAGGCGGTCCAGCACGCTCTCTTCTTGGGGAGTGAGGCAGTAGGGGTCTGCCGGGTCTATGGTGGGGAACACCTTGTCCGTCAGCTCATAGACGGTGCCGTTCATATCAACGGTGCCGCGTTCGTAGTCTATCCGGTGCAAGAGGCGCCGGTCATCCAGTTCGAATTCGGGGTGCTCGGCGATCAGCTGGCCCTCCACCTTGAACTGGATCACGGCCATGGCCTTCTGGATCTTGACCGCCACCTCATGTTGGCGCTCGGGCAGGTCAGGGTTGCCCTTCAGTCCGAAGGCCACGCAGGGGTCATCGCCGTAGGCATCCATGGCGAAGGAGGCCAGGGGCAGGATGTTGATGCCGTAGGCGTCTTCCAGGATGGACAGGTTGCCATAGCGGGCGCAATTGCGCACCACATGGGCAATGCAGCCCCGCTGCCCCAAAGCCGCGCCCATCCAGACGATGTCATGGTTGCCCCACTGGATGTCCAGGCAGTGATAGTTGGCCAGGGTGTCCATGATGGCGTCTGGGGCTGGGCCGCGGTCATAGATATCCCCCACGATGTGCAGGTGGTCTACGGCGAAACGCTGCACGGCCTGGCAAAGCGCCTCTATGAAGGCGCGCCCCCGGCCCGTATCCAAGGCGGCTTGGATGATGGCCTGGTGATACTGCTCCCGGTTGACCGCATGGTTGTTCTCGGTGGTCAGCTCTTCTATGGCGTAGGCGAATTCCGGCGGCAGCGCCTTGCGCACCTTGGATCGCGTGTACTTGCCCGAGGCCTGCTTCACCACCGTGATGAGCCGCTCGATGGTCTGGCGGATCCAGGCTTCCTCCTCCTTAGGAGCCATACCGCCCAAGATCAGCTCCATCTTCTCCTGGGGGTAGTAGATGACCGTGGCCAGCTGGCGCTTCTCGGCTTCGGTCAAAGAGGTGCCAAAGGCGTCTTCTATCTTCAGGCGAACAGAACCGGAGCCGTTCTTGAGCACGTGAGCGAAGGCCTCGTATTCGCCATGGATATCCGAAGCGAACAGCTCTGTGCCCTTGGGAAGATCCAGCACCGCTGTGAGGTTGATGATCTCAGCCGATGCAGCCCCAATGGTGGGGAACTTCTCAGCCAGCAGTTCCAGGTAGCGCAGTTCTTCTTGGTCCATGGGTCTCCTTTTGCCTGTTTGCGCTATATTGATGAAGACACTATACCGAATGCCGAAGGATACTCATGCAACCGCTTCCATCACAGCAACTCAATCCCAAGATCAAATCCGTTTGGCGCATCAACGATGCCATCTGGATCACCCTCGTTTACCTGATCTGCACCGTTCCCTTCATGGTGGTGTGGACAGCTGAGCCCCGTGAGCTGTGGGCGTTGGGGCTCGTGGCCATCTTCACGGTGGTGTTCTTGCTGCTGCTGCTCCTGTTCGTGGTCATCTTGCCGCCCATTCGCTATGCCCGTTGGCGCTACCAGCTCTCAGAGGATTACCTGGATATCGCCCGGGGCATCTTCTGGCGCAAGCGCTTCATCATCCCGTTCATCCGCGTGCAGAACACGGATTCGCGCCAAGGGCCCATCTTGCGCGCTTTCGGCCTGTCTTCCGTCACCGTGTCCGATGCTGCTGGGTCCCATGAGATCCCGGGCTTGGATAGCGCCGAGGCGGAAGCCCTCAGAGACAAGGCTGCCGAACTGGCTCGCCTGGCAAGGGAAGATGTCTGATGGAAGAGCAACGTCAGAGGGTCCATCACAGCTACATCTGGCTGGGCAGCCTGCGCTCGTTGGGCTGGGTGCTGTTCGCAGCCGTCATCGCCTCGTTCTCATCCCTGGCAAGCCTCCTGGCCACGTTCACCAGCGGTGCTCGGAACGCCTTCGCCCTTGCCCTGGGCATCAGCCTGCTCATCGGTGGCGTGATCGTGATCTACGGCCTGATGGTGGCTGTCCACGCCTGGGCCTATCGGCATCTCTGGTATGAGCTGGGGCCGGAAGAGTTCAGCCTGTATTCGGGCATCCTCACGAAGAAGCGCATGCATGTGCCCTATGGGAAGATCCAATCCGTTGACCAGAAGGCCAGTCTCATCCAGCGCATCTTCGGCGTGTGCAACATATCCATTGACACGGCGGGGGGCGCAACCAATAACGCCATCCTCGTGCCCTACCTCACCAAGCAGCAGGCTGACAGCTTGCGCTTGAGCCTGTACACGCGCAAGCAACAGGCCACCGTGCCTGGGGCAGCCGTACCAGCCACCGTGCCGGGAGCCCCTGCTGCCCAAGGCAACATCTTGGATACCGGCGAAGCGGTGTGGGACCAGGTGGGCGGCGTCTTCGCCGGGGATGTGGTGAGCCATGAGCCGGTTGCGTTCGAATATCGGCTCTCCAATAAGGAGCTGATCCTCACGGGGCTGTCCAACAGCAGCGGCTTCGTGGTGGCGGTGATGGTGGTGATCGCGGGCCTGGCTCAGTTCGTCAGCGGTGCCTTCGACATCTTCCCCGAAAGCGGTGACTTCATCACGGGCACCCTGGCCACCTCCTCAGAGCTCTTCGGCCTGGAGGCGGTCATCGCTGTGAGCGCCTTGGCTCTCATCGCCGTGGCGCTGGTGGTGTGGCTCTTCTCCGTGCTGAACGCGTGCTTGTCCTTCGGGGGCTTCCACGCGCGGCGGCGCGGTGGCCGGATAGAGATCGAACGCGGCCTGCTCCAACACCAGACCCAAAGCGTCAGCATCGACCGCATCCAGTCAGTGATCGTGAAGCAGACCTTCGTTCGCAAGCTCATGGGCTATTGCGAGCTCAGCCTGGGCAAGGTGGATGCCGCCGGTCCAGAAGACCAGTCCAACCAGGGGAAATCCCTGGCCCAGAACGGCATCGTCATCCATCCGTTCCTCAAGAAGGCCCGCGTGCAGGAGATCCTGGACGGCCTGGTGCCGGAATTCGCTGAGATCCCCACCGATGAGCAGAGGCTGGCGAAGGCGGCCCTGCGCCGCGGCCTGATCCGCCAGTGCCTGTGGCAGGGCGGCGGCTTCTGGCTCTTGGTGGTGGCTGTGCTGCTGCTGGCGGGGATGTCCTTCGCCCAGAGCGAAGGCGCCTTCAGTGCTACTGTGGATGACCTGGTGGCTATCTATTGCCTGACCATAGCGTCCTACGTGTTGATAGGCCTGGGCGTGCTGCTCATGGTGCTGGATGCCGTGCGCACGGTGCTCTGGTACAAGGAATCCAGCTTCGCGGTGAACCGCCGCTTCATGCGGCTTTCGAATGGGGGGCTTTCCACCGAGAGCATCACGTTCCCGCGGGTGAAGATCCAGTACGGCTTCACGAAGGCGAACCCGCTGCAACGCCGGGCGAAGACAGCCACCATCAACGCCTGCACGGCTGCGGGTGTGGGGGGCACCACCGTTTCTCTGGTGGATGTCACTCAGGCGGCGGCGTCTACCTGGTTGGAGTGGCTCAAGCCCCGCCGTCCTCAGTAGCCCTCAGGGAAGCGTTCTTCCGCTATCATGTTCCTGCTCAGGGAGGGAGGCGCGATGGATGAGATCGAAGGGTTGCTCAAGGCCTGCAAGGTCTTGTTCGACCACAGTCCGCAAGCGGTGGGTGTTGCCCATGTGCTCGTAGATGATCAGGGTGAACCCTACGATTTCCATTACGAATACCTCAACCAATCCATGGCGAACGTCAGCGGTGCCTCCATTGAGGACTTGGTGGGCATCAATGCCTATGAATACTGGGGCAATGATGACATGAGCTGGCTGAATCATTTCGCAGATGCGGCATTCCAGGGCAAAGCCAGTGAATTCGAAACCGTGGCCATCCTCTTCGAGCAGTTCCACCATGTCTACGTGACGCCGTTCGCTCCGGGGTATTGCACCTTTGTGATACAAGACGTCACCGAATGGCTGGACAAGGATCCAGCCATGGATGATGACCTTGCCGTTGGCCTGTTCTACCTGGATCTGCGCACGCTGCACCTGATGCTCTCCTCCAAGACCCAAGAGCGCTACGGCTTTGAGAAGCGCTACATCCCCGTGGCCACCTTCGCAGAGCGGCTCTTCCAGCCTACAGAGGCCGCCCTCATCCAGGGGCAAGCAGAGCGACTGCCCTTGGAAGTGCGCAACATCCATTTCGAAGGGCAGGCCAAGGACGGGCGCTGGCTGCGGCTCAATTCCAGCCCCATCATCCAATCAGAGCGTTTCGTGTCCTGCCTGATAGAAGATGTGACCGGCCTCAAGGAAGCTGAGGAGCGCAGCGCCCATCGGATGGATGTCATTGAAAGCCTCACGCGGGAGAACTTCGCGCTCTTCGTGGTTGATATGGCCTCGGGTCAGGTGGACATCTATTGCCAAGCCGAAGACATGCTGGGAGAGGGCTTCGTGCGCTCCTTGGTTGATGAGAGCTATGGCGAAGAGCGGGAACGCTACCTTCGCACGGTGGTGGCCCCTGATGACTATGACCAGGTCTCCGCCGCCATCAGCCGGGAAGGGCTGGAAGCCTTCTTCGCCTCGGGTGAACCGGAGTCAACGGTCACGTTCCGCCGGATCCTCAACCATGAAGAGAATCATGTGGAAGTGCGCATCCTGAGCCTTTCAGGGCGGCCTCGCACCGCGGTGCTGGCCGTGCGCAACACCCATGCTGAGATGAAAGAGCAGCTTCGGCAGAAGCGGGCGTTGCAGAAGGCGCTTGAGTTGGCCCAGCATGCCAGTGCTGCCAAATCAACCTTCCTCACGAATATGTCCCACGATTTCCGCACCCCCATGAACTCCATCGTGGGCTTCACGGATCTGGCCCTGGAACACACGGATGCTCCCACGCGCATGGAGGATTATCTGCGGAAGATCAAGCGTTCCAGTAACCATCTCCTGACCCTCATCAACGATGTCTTGGACGTGAGCCGCATCGAGAGCGGTGCTATCAGCCTTGAAGAGGACGAGCTTGACTTAGGCGAGCTTGCCCAAGAGATGGAAGACATCTTCTCGGGGGAGGCCCTGCGCAAGACCATCAGCTTCACCGTTGATGTCTCGGCGCTGCGCCGCAAGAAAGTGGTGGCTGACCGGCAGCATATCGGGCAGATCCTGGTGAATCTCATCGGCAATGCCTTCAAGTTCACCGGCGAAGGCGGCTCTGTTTCCGTTACGTTCGATGAGTTCAACGAAGCCCAGGCTGATTACGGCGCCCATGTGCCTGAGGGGTACGGACGCTTCGAATTCGTCGTCACAGATACAGGCTGCGGCATGATGCCGGAATTCCTCGAACGCCTCTTCGTTCCCTATGAGCGGGACGGCCTGGGAGAGGTCAACGCCACCGAGGGCACGGGGCTGGGCATGCCCATCACCAAGAATCTGGTGGAGCTTCTGGGGGGCGTCATCGAAGTCAAGAGCGAAGTGGGGAAGGGGAGCGAATTCGTGGTCACCTTGCCCTTGCGCTTGGCATCAACCGAAGCCGCGGCTGCCCCTGATTCCGCAGTTCCTGCCCAGCCCGCACAGGCATCCGTCTCTGACCTTTCAGGCAAGCGGGCCCTGGTGGTAGATGATGATGACCTTTCCCGTGAGATCACCCATGAGATCCTTGAGAAAGTGGGCTTCACGGTGGATGAAGCCGCCGATGGCACCGAAGCCGTTGACCAGGTGCTGGCATCCAGTCCCGGCACCTATGATGTGGTGCTGATGGATATGCGCATGCCGAAGATGAGCGGAGATGAGGCTGCTCATATCATCCATACCGCCAGCCGGGCAGACCTCCAGCAGCTTCCCATCATAGCGCTCACGGCAGATGCCTTCGAAGAGGGGCGCAAGCGCAGCCACCAGGCCGGTATGGTGGCTCATATCACGAAGCCCTTCAAGCGTCAGGAGCTGCTAGACCTCCTGGTCCAGTTCGTGCGTTAGCGCTTGTGTGTCCCAGGTCCAGCCCGTTCACGTACTGCAGGGCCTCCTGCAAGGCACGCAGGGCACAGGCGTCATCCCGGAAGCTGACGGTGATGCGCGCCAGGCCATCGGCTTCGCTGACCCAGGTGGTATGACCCGCGAAGGTGGCCGCTGTCTCATCGGGCGTGTGGGCCACCTGCACGTCTATGATGAGGTGCTCCAGCAGATGGGCCAGAGAGGTGTGTTCCAGCACGCTGGCGAAGGTGGGGCCATGGGGGTTCACGCAGGCATGGAGCGGCAGCTGCGGGAAATCCGCTGTCACCCGGTGGGCTAGGTGCGGGTTCGTATACCGCGCGTCCGGCCGCAGGCGCACCCAGGCGGTCAGCTTCCCGGGTGAGATGCTGAGCCGCTCCAGGGTGATGGGGGCAGCGGGTGTGTTCGTCTGGGCACTCGTGGGTTCCATGGGAGGATTATCCCAGGAGCGGGCGCGTTCGTCATCCGTTCGGGGTGCTCAAAGGAAGCCCCGCGGCGTGATGCTGCGAAGTGGTTGTAGAATAGCGAACACTTTCGCACGAATCCGCAGGGACCAGGAGCCAGCTTCATGAAGCAAGAGAACATCCGCAACGTTGCCATCATCGCCCACGTCGACCACGGCAAGACCACGCTGGTAGACCGGCTGCTCTGGGCTTCCCATGTGTTCCGCGAGAACCAGCAGGTGGAAGAGCGCGTGCTTGATTCCAATGACCAAGAGCGCGAACGCGGCATCACCATCCTGTCTAAGAACATCTCCATCACTTACAAGGGTGTCAAGATCAACGTCATAGACACCCCGGGCCACGCTGATTTCGGCGGTGAGGTAGAACGCGTGCTCAATATGGCTGACGGTGCCCTGCTCATCGTGGATGCCTATGAGGGACCGAAGCCCCAGACGCGCTTCGTTCTGTCCCATGCCCTGGAGCGCGGGCTGCGCATCGTGGTGGTGGTGAACAAGATCGACCGTCCTAACGCTGACCCGGAAGGGGCGGTGGACAAGGTGTTCGATCTCATGGTGGAGCTGGGCGCAACGGATGCTCAGCTCGATTTCCCGGTCATCTACGCTTCGGCGGTGAACGGCTACGCCCGCCGGGAACCGAACGATGGCAATGCTGATATGGTGCCCCTGCTTGACACCATCCTGGATGAGATCCCCGCGCCCGAGGTGGATGAGGATGCCCCGCTGGCCCTGCAGGTCTGCACGGTAGACCATTCCAGCTATGAAGGGCGCATCGGCGTGGGGCGGCTGCACAGCGGCATCATCCATGAGAAAGAGAACGTGCTGGTGGTGAAGCCGGACGGCGCTCAGAAGGCGGCTCAGATCCGCAAGGTGTACACCTTCGAGAACCTGGGCAAAGCCGAAGTGAATGCAGCGGTGGCGGGAGATATCGTGGCCGTCATCGGCATCGAAGATGCTGACATCGGGGATATCGTGACCGATCCTGAGAACCCGGTGGAAATGGCGCCCATCGCGGTGGAAGAACCCACCATGGCCGTGGTCTTCGAAGCATCAACCTCGCCTCTGGTAGGGCGCGAAGGGGATATCGTGGGCGCCCGCCAGCTGAAAGAGCGCCTGCTGCGCGAAAAGGAGAGCAACATCTCCATGCGCATCAATGAACTGGAAGACAAGAGCGGTATCGAAGTGGCCGGGCGCGGTGTGCTCCACCTGTCCGTGCTCATGGAGACCATGCGCCGGGAAGGCTTCGAATTCCAGGTAGGACGCCCGCGCGTGGTGTACAAGACAGAGAACGGCCAGAAGCTGGAGCCCATCGAGGAAGCCACTATCGATGTTCCCAATGACTACGCGGGCAAGGCTATCGAGGTCATGGGAACGGCAGGTGGCATCATGGAGGATATGGCATCCGATGAATCCATGACCCATCTCACCTTCCGCATTCCCACCCGCGGCACCATGGGGCTCAAGACGCGCATCTTGAATGCCACCCATGGTGAGGCGGTGCTGTTCCATCACTTCTTGGAATACGGGCCCTATTCGGGCGAGATGACCGGCCGCAAGAACGGCGGGATGATCGCCATGTCCACGGGCAAGGCGGTGGCCTACGCCCTGGATACGCTCCAAGAGCGCGGGCGGCTGTTCGTGGGGCCGGGGGATGAGTGCTACGAGGGGATGATCGTGGGCGAATCCGCCAAAGAGGGTGACATGGTGGTCAACGTGGAGAAGACGAAGAACCTAGGGAACCAGCGCTCTTCCACAGCAGACAAGGCCATCCAGCTGACGCCTCCTATCACATTCACCTTGGAAGAGGCCTTGGAATACATCGAAGATGATGAGCTGGTAGAAGTTACTCCCGAAAGCATTCGCCTCCGCAAGCGCTTGCTCTCCGCCACTGACCGCAAGAAGGCTGCTAAGCGCTAAGCGCGCCGCTGCCCCGCGCAAAAGTGTCATGAGTGCCGCAAGATCGTGCGGCACTCATGTCGTTCGCTTACGCTCACTTTTTGATTCTCGCCCGCATTCGCGGGCTCTACCGTAGGAACCGCTTCATTCCGGATCACCGTAACTCCCTCCCGTCATTTCGAAGGAGGTCGTAGGCCGACTGAGAAATCTCCTGAACGGAAGGCATCCTTGTTCGGTGACCCTCGCAAGGGGGTACCTCTTCTTTGCAACAACCATAAAACCAGCCGCACTGCTGATGGGGTCTTGCGGGCCCGCATCATCACTGCGGGCGGCTGCGCCGCGAAGTGTAGGGATGCCCGGAGATCTTCGGGCATCCCTCATATATCACGCCATTCGGCGTGAGATCATCGCTTCGCGTTCAGGTTGTTGCGTGCCGGTTGAGGGTGGGCGCTCTCGCGCCCAAAAAGTGTGCGCCGAACAGGTCTTCCAATCCCGTCTGTCTCCCTCGGCGCCTAACTATTTGCCGCCGCTTCCACGGCGGTTACGAAGTTCAACCCATAGGAACCTTTCTGGTTGAATCCGTAGGCGCCGCGGAAGCGGTGCCACATGAAACGTGCGGTGAACTTCCAGGTCTGGTTGTCCGTAGCGCAGCACTTTAGTGCTGCCTGAAACAACCCTGAACAAACAACAGGCAGAACTGAAGTTCTGCACTACGGTATGACCTGTGGAATCAACCTAGCACCACGGACAATCTGTTGTGGCAGCTTCCTGATACCTTGAACCGTTCCCTGGGTTCACGACCACTGGCCGCGGGTGGGGCACAGGTCCCCTATGATGCATTCGGCGCAGCGAGGGTGCCGGGCACGGCAGAATTCGCGGCCGAAATGGACCCACTGGTGATTCACGTAGAGCCAATCGCTCCGGGGGAACACCTTCAGCAGGATGTCTTCCACCTTTTGGGGCGTGTTCGCTGAAGGCCCCGCCAGCTTCAACCGATGGGCAATACGGTACACATGGGTGTCCACGGCAATGCCTTGGGGGTCTTTGAACGCTTCGCACATGACGCAGTTGGCAGTCTTGCGCCCTACGCCGGGAAGCTTCTGCAAGAGGTCAACATCGGCGGGCATCTCTCCACCGAACTCTCCCATGACGGTTTGGGCCAACGCCACCAGGTTCTTCGCCTTGGCGCGGAAGAAACCCAGGGAATGGATGATCTCCTCTATCTGGGCTGCACTGGCTTGGGCCATGGCCTGGGGAGTAGGGAAGCGGCCGAAGAGCTCAGGCGTCACCTTGTTGACAGCGGCATCGGTGCATTGGGCTGAGAGCACCACGGCCACGGTCAGCTGGAAGGGCGTCTGATAATCAAGGGAGGCCTTTCCGGGGCCGTAGTATTCGAACATGCGCGCTTCTATGAGCGCAGCCCGTTCCCTCTTGGATGCTAAGGATTCCCGGGCCACGGCTATTCCTGGCCCGTCATATCCTCAAAGGATTCGAACAGCTCCAGTTCCCGTTCCACCACCGCATCTTCTATGGCACATTGGATCACCTGGGCCAGCATGCGCAGGGTGACCCCTGAGTTGTCAGGCAGGTGCAGGCTGACCACGCGGCGTCCGCGCTCTGCCAAGGCCATCATGTCGCCCACCGCCTGGGCCTTCGCCAAGGCCCCCAAGGAAGGAGCCTCGCACCCTTCGGGTAGCGGGACGTCTTTCAGCTCATCGGCTGAGAGGGTCAGGAACACTCCGCAGTTCGGGCCGCCCTTCTGTAGCTGGCCCGTGGAATGAAGGTAGCGGGGCCCCACTTCCAAGCAGGAGACCACGCCGAACTGGCTGGCAACCTGATGGCGGATGGTCTCCAGCGCTTCCCGGCGCCCTTCGCCCGTGAAGGGAAGGAAGGCGTTCAGTGCGAAGTAATCCCCCGGCTCAAGGGACAGGAACAGGTTAAGCAGCGTATCGTAGAGCCGCGTGCATTCGGCGAACATCGGCGCTTGGCGCACCTCTACCTGGCCCATGTCCACGTCTTCGGTGAAGGGCTCTATGTAGTCTGGCTCGGGGATGCCCCCGTTCAGATTCTCCAGCACTACGGCCTTGGTAGAGGCCACGTCAGGCTGGTCGAAGGGGCTCACCTTCATCAGATAGCCGCACATGGCAATGGCGTATTCCCACATCACGAAATGCTCCGCCAGTTCCATGACGCTGTCTATCTTGTAGTTCTGGCGCGGGATGTTCGGATCAATATAGGCCAGGGACATCTCGAAGTTGCGGCTCTCATCCCAGAGGTCCGTCTTGGTCTGGTACATGATGACGGAACGGTCTCCCGGGTCTTCGGTCAGCAGCAGGGAATCCACTTCGATATTCGGCAGGATGCCTTGGCCGCTCTTGCCCAGGGATTCGGCCACCAGCTGCTCTATCCAAAGGCCCAGCACGCGGCCGCGCTTAGGGGTCAGGAAGCTGAACTTATTGCGCCCCTGCTGGTAGTTGTCGAACAGGAACGCCGCCAGGTTGATGGCCGGGTTGTCAATGGCATCCTCTGAGCAGCGCACTTCGGCTTCTCGGGCGTGGGCCAAGAACTCCTCCAGGTCAATGCCCACCAATGCCGCAGGCAGCAGCCCGAACACCGTGAGGGCGGAGAAGCGGCCTCCTACCTCGGGCAGGCCGTGGAACACATGACGCCAGCCTTCGCTTTGGGCCAGCTGGTCCAGCTTCGTGCCCGGGTCAGTGATGGCCACCAGGTGCTTCGCCATGGTATCGCCCATCTCGGGCTCGTATTCTGCGCGGATGGCGGCCAACAGGCTGCGGGGCTCTATGGTCTCCCCGCTCTTCGAGGAGATGATGAAGAGGGTCTTCTTCGGATCACAGCCCGCATAGAGCTCACGGATGCGCACGGGGGAATCAGAATCCAGCGTGCGGAAGCGCAGGCGGTTGTTGTCCTGCTTGTTGTACTTCGTGATGGTCATGGGCGCTTGGGTAGAGCCGCCCTGGCCGATGAGCACCACGGTATCAATGCCGTCAGAGGCTATATCGTCAGCGAAACGGGTGAGCTCTTTGATGTTGCAGCCGGGGTTGGCGGCCAGATCCGTCCAGCCCATGAAGCCGCGGGCGAACTCCTCAGCCTCTTCTGAGAAGCCGTACAGCGTTGCATCCTTCTTGAGGATGCGGCTTGCCACGTAATCCTTCACCAAGGTCTTCGCGGAAGGATAGAGCTTTTCCATGTCTCCGGAGATCATGTTCCAGCCTTTCGGGTTCCAAGTAAAGTTGCTGGCAATTCTACCATCCCCCGGCTGGCGGGGCATTCCAAAGGGCTCAGGGGCTCCTTGCTGCGGTCCGCTTCCCTCCTGACCTGGGCTGACCTTAACCGTCATGGGTTCGTCACAAAACCTTAAGGTTGCGGTTGAGGTTCTCGCCGTTCCTATGCGTACACTGCATAGCTATCACCAGTGGGAGATCAAAGGAGGGAGCATGGCGAACAGCATCACTCGTCGCAGTTTCGTCAAAGGAGCTGCTGCCGCGGGCGGCGTGGCAGCCGTTGCGGGGGCATCGGCGCTGGCCGGTGCCTATCCCCCTGCCGCTCAGGCCCTCGCTGAACAAGCGGGCGATGAGGGCATGTGGGTACGCACCACGTGTTCGCCCAACTGCACGGGCGCCTGCGGCACGAAGGCCTTCGTCCATGACGGCCAGATCAAGATGATCGATCCAGCTGCGGATTATCCCTATGCCCAGTACAATCCGCGGGGGTGTTTGAAGGGGTTGTCTATCAACACCCTGGTCCATGGGCCTGACCGTTTGCTGAACCCGATGGTGCGGGATGAGGCTACCGGGGAATTGCGTGATGCCACCTGGGATGAGGCCATCACCCGGGCGGCCGAAGGGCTGAACGCGGTAGCTGAGAAGTACGGGGCTGATTCCATCGGCGTCATCTGGCAGGTGCAAGGCACGGGCCATGTGCAGAAGGGCAGCATCATCCGCTTGACGAACATGATGGGATGGTCGGCTATCGGCTGCTATGAGATGAACGGCGACCTTCCCATGTTCTGGCCTGAGACCTTCGGGTGCCAAAGCGAAGAGCTGGAAAGCTATTGCTGGGAAGATTCTCGTTACACCATGGTCTTCGGCTCGAACGTCATGGTAACGCGCCTGCCGGACGCTCAGTTCTTGAACCGCTCCAGGGAAGCGGGCGGGAAGATAGTCACGTTCGACCCGAACTACTGCCCCACGGCAGAGAAGTCAGACGAATGGGTGCAGATAGCCCCTGACACGGACGCTGTGTTCGCATTGGCGGTGAGCAAGCACATCATCAGCGAAGGCCTCTACGATGAGGCATTCATAGCGAACTTCACAGACCTGCCGTTGTTGGTGAACGTTGATACTGGCAAGCGCATCCTGGCCGAAGAGGTTGCCGGGCTCACTGCTGTGGCAGCACCGGACTACCGGTCAAGCTACGTGGCCATCCAAGAGGGCACGCCGGTGGCCACTGATCCAGAGCATCTGGGAAACACGGCAGGCTATCAGCTTGATGTTGACCTGCAGCTGCCCCTGAAAGATGGCGCTACCGTTCACGCCCGCAGCGCTTGGTCGCTCCTTCAAGAGCGCTTGGCGCCCTACACGCCTGACTATGCCAGCGGCATCACGGGCATCCCGGCCGATGACATCACGCGCATCGCCACTGAGTGCGCCACCATCAAACCCATGCATATCATCTTCGGGGGTGCTGCCACCCAGTGGTACCACGGAGACTTGAAAGGCCGCGCCCTGGCGCTCATCGCTTGCCTGACGGGCAACATCGGCCAGTTGGGTGGCGGCATCTCCACCTATGTGGGCCAATACAAGACGCGCTTCATGCCGGGCAGCTGGTTCAACCCGCCTAAGCTCCAGAAGAAAGCGGCTCCGTTCAACTATGCGGTCACCGGCCGCACGCCCACCATGAGCGCCACGTTCCCCCAGGCGGGCTTCAAGGGCTTCGTCATCGGGTGGGGCAACCCCTTCGACCAGCACGATGTGGACAACTGGTGGCGTCGGGCGAAGGAGAGCGGCGAACTGGAATTCGTCGTGGTGTTCGATTTCCAACGCACTACCACCGTTGACTACGCTGATGTGGTCTTCGCCTGCCCCACCTGGTATGAGAAACTGGAACTCACCACCACGCCGCTGCATCCCTGGGTCCAGATCCAGCAGCGCGTCGTGGATCCTCCTGAGAACGTGCGCGAAGAGATCTGGATCTGCAAGGAACTGGCTTGTGCCATCAACCCCAGCCTGGCTGATCAGTGGCCCGTCTTTGGCCCCGAGGAATCACAGCAGACCTCCGAAGCGGTATGTTCGATGCTGTTGGAGAAGGGCGGCTGGACCATAGACCAGATCACGTTGGATCAGCTGCGGGAAGGCCCCGGCAAGCTGGCCCATGCCAACCCCGGTGAGAAGAAGATCCCCTTCTGGGAGCAAGTTCACGAAGGCCAGCCATTCCCCACCCTCAGCCGTCCGAACCCCTTAGACGTCACGGCGAAGTTCGTACGGTCAGGGCGCATCCAGTTCTACCGGGATGAGGACATCTTCCTTGACCTGGATGAACAGCTCCCCTGCTACAAGCCTGCCTTCGAAGACACCGAATGGAAGGATGACCCCCAGGCGAAGGAGAAGTACCCCTTCGCCTACATCACCCGGAATTCCGTCTTCCGCGTTCACTCCACCTACGTGAACAACCCGTTCATGCTGGAATTGCAGGATGAGACGCCTAAGGCGTGGATGAACCCGAACGATGCCCATGATGCAGGGCTGGAACAGGGGGATGTGGTTGAGGTGTACAACAGCCGGGGCAAGGTGACGGCGGCCCTCGTGTGTGACCCAGGGATGCACACCGGTCAGGTCATCTTCGAGCAAGGCTGGTGGAGCGAATACACCGATGATTCCAGCTACAACACGCTCATCTACCCCTGGATCAACCCTACCAATGAGGTCTATTACCTTTCCAGCGTGTGGTCTCCCAACATGGCCTGGAACGAATGCGTCTGCAACGTGCGGCTGATAGAGCGCGGCGGCGCACTGAAGGAGATGATGTCATGAGATACGCCATGGCCATCGATCTGAATCGCTGCATCGGGTGTCGTACCTGTGCGGTGGTGTGCAAGAACCACAACGCGGAACCAGAGGGCATCTGGTGGAACCGCGTGTTCGCGTCCGGTGCGGCTGACTACGCCACCTCAGTGGTGGTCCGTTCTGACGAAGAGGGCCCGCGCATGGAATTCACGCCGGTGAGCTGCCAGCATTGCGAAGACGCGCCCTGTCAGACGGTCTGCCCCACCGGGGCCACCTATACGGATGAGGCGGGCACCGTGTTGGTGGATTATGATCGCTGCATCGGGTGCCGGTACTGCATGGTGGCCTGCCCCTACAACGTTCGCCAGTTCAACTGGAACAAGCCGCAGATGCTGGAAGGTGACGAAGGCCCCTATGCCTATGGCTGGCCCTTTGAGGTTCGCCAAGATGGGCGGCTCGTCTATACGCCGAAGCGTCCCGAAGGAGTGGCGGAGAAGTGCACGTTCTGCGTTCAGTACACCGAACAGGGCCAAGATCCGGCCTGCTGCGTGGCTTGCCCGGCCAATGCCCGCATCTTCGGTGATAGCGAAGACCCTGACTCCGCCTTCTCGCGCTATGTGGCTGACAAAGACCTCTACGTCCTGGGAGAGGAATACAACACCCATCCCAAGGTGGTCTACGTGCCCTCCCAGCGCAACGGAGGCGCTCATGCCGGTTGGAATGGCGAAGGGGCAGCAACCCCCACGGGGAACCAGGAGGTGGCCTGATGAAAGAGCTGATGAAGGGTACGAGCGGTCGGTGGATCTGGGTCAGCCTGGCTGCCATGGTCATAGGGTTCGCCTGCTGGGTGGCCATGCTGAACCTGGGGCTTCTGGGCACAACGGGCCTCGGCAACATCTTCAATTGGGGGATGCTCATCTGCGTCTTCGCGTTCCTCGTGGGCTTCGGGGCAGGGGGTCAGCTGGTGGCCTCCTATGCGGTGCTCTCCGGCCGCGAGGGCCTGGCGAAGTTCGCGCTGCCTGCCCAGGCTTTCGGGCTGGCCGGGGCGGTGGGAGCGGCCGTGGCAGTGGTGATCGACCTCGGTCAGCCCTTCCACATCTTCAGCATGCTCATCCATCCCAACATCACCTCACCGCTGGTCTGGGACATGGTGGCGCTCACGGTGTTCATCGTGGTGGCCTTCGTGGGGATGTTCGCCCTGGCCCGGGATTGGAAGTCGAAGCGCGTGTGGATGATCCTGGGAGCGGTGGCGGCGGTGGCGTTGCAGCTCGTGGAAGGCCTCCTGTTCGCCACTCAAGGGTCGCGCGCTTGGTGGCACAGCTTCGTGATGCCCGTGGATTTCCTCGTGGTGGCTTGCGTGTGTGGCCTGTCCCTCATCTGCGTGATCTGCGCGCTGTCGAAGGAGCCGGGGGCTCTTGAAGCTGGCCGCTCCTTCGCGAAGCTGCTCTTCTGGGCCGTCATCATCCATGTCGTGCTCGCGGTGGCTGAGCTGGGCCTCTTGGCCTTCGAAGGGGGTCCCGGGGCTGAAGAAGCGCTGAGCTTCGTGTTCCTTTACGGTGCCCTCTACGGTCTGGAGCTGCTGCTTCCTCTGGGGGCGGTCATCGCGCTCAAGGTGCGTGCGAACGAAGCGAACAGCCGGAAGCTCACCGTCTGCGGCGTCCTGGTCATCATCGGCATGTTCTGCCATAGGCTGATGCTGCTCATCCCAGCCCTTTCCGGCGTGACGCTGTTCACGTGGCTTTCGAACGAGCCTTCTCCGGCTTGGGGGTATCCCATCTCCACGGGATATCTGGCTTCAGCCAAGCAGACCTTCGCCCTGAGCCAAGCCTACGTGCCGGGAGTGGTGGAGTGCCTCAGCCTGCTGTTGCCCTTGGGGCTGGCAGTGTTGATCGCCATCGTGGGCTATAAGCTGGCACGCTCCTAGCAGCCGCGCCAGCGCCGGGCTCCAAGCGCAGGAAGGATGGCTTTTGCTACCATGAGCCCATCCTAGAGCGAAGGGGGCTTCATGGGGTGCTTCGATGACGTCAAGGGCAAGCTGGGGTTCGGACTCATGCGCCTTCCGAAGACGGAGGGCGCTATAGATGTGGATCAGGTCATCCCCATGGTGGATGCCTTCCTTGCGGCCGGATTCAACTACTTCGATACCGCCTGGGCCTATGTTGGCAGCGAAGAGGCCACCCGCCAAGCGCTGGTGGAACGCTATCCGCGGGATAGGTTCCTTCTGGCCACCAAGGCGGCGCCGTGGAATCAGTGCGAAACGAAGGAAGACGCTCACCGGCAGTTCAGTGATTCCCTGGAGCGCACTCAAGCGGGCTACTTCGACTACTACCTGATGCACAACCTGGGAAGCGTGCGCACCCAAGCATTCGATCGGTTCGGCATGTGGGAATTCGCCCAGCAGAAGAAGGAAGCGGGTCTCATCAAGCATCTGGGCCTGTCCATCCATGATGACGCCCCGGCGCTGGATGCGGTCCTTCAGGCTCATCCGGAAGTGGAGTTCGTGCAGCTCCAGGTGAATTACCTGGATTGGGAGAACCCCGTCCACCAAAGCCGCGCTTGCCTAGAGGTGGCTCAGGCCCACGGGAAGCCGGTGGTGGTGATGGAGCCCCTGCGCGGTGGCCTTCTGGCAGACCCGCCCGCTTCGGTGAAGCAGGTGCTGGAAGCGGCCCAGCCCGGCCTGTCCCCTGCAGCGTGGGGCTTGCGCTTCGCGGCCAGTCAGCCGGGCGTGAAGGTGGTGCTCTCGGGCATGAGCAGCCTCAGTCAGATGGAAGAGAACATCCAAGCCATGGAGGGCTTCACGAAGATGACCCCCGCCCAGGAGCAGGCTATCGCGAAGGCCCAAGAGGCCTTCGCAGAGTTCGATCTGATCCCCTGCACGGGGTGCGATTACTGTGCCAAGGTCTGCCCTGAGAACATCGGGATATCCGGCGCGTTCTTGGCCCTGAATGCCCATACCCTCTTCGGCAGCCACCGAACCGAATGGGTGGTGGGGGCTGAACGCAAGGGGCGCGCCAAGCCTGATGCCTGCCTGCAATGCGGTGCCTGTGAAGCGGTCTGTCCCCAGAAGATCCCCATCGTGGAAGAGCTGGCCAGGGCCGCGAAGGTGCTCCAACTGTAGCAGGGTGCCCAAGGGGGCTCAGGGCTCCCTTCTCCAAGGGTCGTGAAAAGTTCGTGCCCAGGGCTCCTTAAGGCTTTCGTGGGCGCAGGGGATGTGCGAAAATGCTGCGATACGTCATTTTCACGAAAGCGAGTTCGCAACCTATGAAGAAGCCTTTCGCAACGCTTGTCGCCACGGCGCTCGGATGCGCTCTGGTATTCGCCCTCTCCGGATGCTCTTCGGAAGAAGAGAACAATGAGATCCTTGAATCAGATACCGGCCTCACCGGTGGCGTGGCTGCCACCGTCAATGGCACGGAAATAGAGGAAGACAAGGTCACGCGTGCCATCAACAACATGCGCCTGAACTACAACTACGCTGAGGATGAGGATTGGAAGGAATACCTCAAGGGTCAGAATGAAACGCCCCAGAGCATGCGCGATCAAACCCTGGGCACTCTGATCAACCAAGAGCTCGTTCTGCAATTCGCTGATCAGCGGGGCGTCACCACCACTGACGAAGAGATCCAATCCTACGTGGATAAGATGAAGGAGAACTACACCACCCCTGAGAAGTGGGACGAAGCCCGCAAGGAAGGCGGCTTCGAAACGGACGATGACTACAAAGAGGCCCTGCACTATTCCATCCTGCAGACGAAGCTGCAAGAAGGGTTCGAACAGGAAACCCAGCTCTCTGATGATGCGCTGTTGGTGAAGGCTCAGGAATCAGCCGCCTCCTATTCAGGGGCGAAGCGGTCCAGCCATATCCTGTTCCCCCTGGAAGACAAGGAAACGGCTGAAGACGTGAAGACGCGCATCCTCACAGGGGAACTGGCCTTCGAAGATGCGGTGCAGCAGTATTCCACGGATGAGGGCTCTAAAGAGAACGGCGGCGATGTGGGTTGGGACCGCCTGAATCAGTTCGTCACAGAATACAGCGAAGCGCTCACTAACCTGAATGCCGGTGAGGTGACGAAAGATCTGGTGGAAAGCAAGTACGGCTATCACATCATCATGGTGACCGATGTGTTCGAAGCCCCTGAGACCATCGAAAGCCTTGACCAGGTCCCCTCTGAGATCCTGGAGGAGATCCGTACCACCAGTGCTGAGACTGATTCCCAAGACGCCATGGAAGACTGGCTCAGGGAAATGAAGCTCTCCAGTGAAGTGACCATCAATCCCATGCCTGAGAACGTGCCCTACAACGTTGATATGAGCGGTGAATACACCCAGGAAGAGATAGACAAGATCAACCAAGAGGCAGCTGATGAGCTGGCAGGCAAGGTGGCCGAAGAAGAGGAAACCTTGGCCGAAGAGGGTGCTGCTGATGACATAGCCGCAGCCGAGGGTGATGCTGCTGCGGCGGCAGAAGCAGAGGTTGCTCCTGAACCTGAGACTACGGAAGTGGAACCAGAAGCTACTGAATAGTTACGCGGCCGCTGCGCGGACCGCGTAACTGATTGACGCTGCGGCTTCTTCTGACACACGATCTTCACCCTTGTGCGCTTACCCTCACAACCCTTAGGTTGCTCGGCCGCGCGGCGGGCGAATCTCGTGCGCCAGAAGAACCCTCGCTAGCTTTGGCTCAACCTATATTTTCTTATTTGTGATGGGATCCACCATGATGGCGGCCGCCCTGGTAGCTCTGGTCCCGGTAACCACTTCCGGAACCATTGCCATGGTGGGGATGGTTCGCGTCATAGCAGTATTCGCCATGGTTATCACAGTAGCCGTCACCGTTGGCGTCGATGAAGTTGTCGCAGATGCCGTCATGGTCCTGGTCAACATACCCATAGACCGGGGAAGAAGGGGCTTGGGCTGCTGCTTCCGCTGCGGCTGCCTCCGCTTCCGCCTGGGCTTGGGCCGCCACAGCCGCTTCCACCTGGGTGGTAGCCTGCTGGATATCATCCGTCATCTGGGTGTACGTAGAATGGGCCATGGCTTGCATGGTTTGGGCCAGCTCTGCGGGCACCTCTTCCCCAGTGGAGCCGGGGGCAGCTGATGCCTGTTGGGTGGCGGCATAGGTGGTGAGGGGGATGGCTGCGATGGCTACCGAAGCGATAGCAGCCACGAGCTGCTTCTTCATGAGCTTCCTCCTTGGGCGTGCATCTCTTGTTGGCAGGCAGGGTACCACGGTCAGCCCCGGATTACCAGCGAACACAGAACCATCTCCTGCGCTCTCCTGGGTTCGAAGGATCAGTAATACACGAAGTTCGCTACCGGGGTTCCATCCTCGGAGCAGTTGACCCCTGCGCAGAGCTTCCCATCTTCATAGAATGAGATGCTGCGCACAGTCATATCCAACCCTTCGTCATAGAACGGCTTTCCGATGGTGCAGATGACCTCTCCGTTATAGGGGACGTTGAGAACTTCGGCAGCATTCGCCGTCATCTGTAGCTCTTCAGGAGTTGCGGGGGCCTCGCCTGCGGCATCTGAGGGTACTTTGGGATCAGTGTTCGATATCTCGATCCTTGCGTTCGCTTCGTCGTTGGCCTCTAGGGTCTGGGCTTCAAGGCTGGGCGCGGCTGAAGGGGAGCATGCGCTGAGAAGAAGAGCTACTCCAAGACCTAAAAGCCCTAAGATCAGCGCATGGAGCGAGGAACCCTTACAGGCGGATGGCTGTGGGTGGCAGCGGTCAAGATACATCGAAGCTCCTTTCGGTCCAAGGAAATGGCGCCCATTATGGCATAGCTCTTCCGCAGGGGCACAACGGGGATAGGGTCATAACACCGCTGAGCCAATAGATGAGATAAGCCTCTTGACAAAATGCGCTGGGGGGGGGGTAGCTTTTCCTATGCATGTGTTCATGGATCTTTTTGCCGCACTGAAAGGAAGAACAATGAAGAAGAGATTCGTAGCAGTGCTGTGCTCCTTTGCACTGGCACTCACGCTGCCCATGGCTGCCTTCGCAGCCGATGAGGCAGCTGACCCCGCCGCCGAGCCTACTCCGTTGGCAGAGGCTCCGGCTGACCCGTTCACCGTTGAGGTAGACGGCGACACCACTGAGATCACGGTGGAAGAAGGCACCTTTGAAGATGGCGTCTATGACGCCGAGACAGGCACCTGGGAGGACGTGAACATCCTCGAAGAGATCACCGTCGAAGGCGCTGAGAATGTTGAGATCAACAAGGGTGGCGACATCAAGTGGGATGAGTACGATGATGAAGCCGTCGAAGAGTACAACAAGAAGCTTGACCAAGTGATCGCCGATAAGGGTGAGTATCTTTTTCAGATCGAGCTCAATGGCGATGTGACCGCTGACGATCATGCCGTGGTCACCTTTCAGCTGAATGCTGACGAATACGGCAACAAGGTCATCAACTACTACATCCTCCACAAGGATGGTTCCATCCAGGAGAAGGTCGTGCGCGTGCATGCTGACGGCACCGTGCGCATCTGGATGGAGTCCTTCTCCATCATCACCTTCATGGACGTTGATGGCATCACCAAGTACGAGAACATGGTCGAGCCCCAGGACGGTGACCTGCTCTCCCCGAAGACTGGTTTCTAAACCACCATTCATTCAAGGCAAAAGATGCATGGATTCGCGAATTCGTGTTGCGGAGGGCTGGCTCGGCTGGCCCTCCGCTCTGTGTTGACCAGTTCGCACTTGGGAAGAAAGCCAAAGGAGGACATCTGATATGGGCAGCGTTGATGAGAAGCCTGAGGTTCAGGCAGAGGAACAGTTCGCCGTTTCGCACGAGGGCAAAAAGGCGCCAGCCCACAAGAAAGAGCCCTCTTCTGGGGAAGCCTCACCAAGGAAGCAGATCATCGGCATCGTTGCTGCCGCCTTGGTCATCATCGTTATCATCGCCTGTTGCTTCATTGGCATGAATAGGCCCGCTGAGGTAGAACCTGTAGAGGAGGCAGTGACTGAAGAGGTGGAACAGCCCGAGGTCCCTGAACCTACAGAGACGCTTCCTCAAAGCCCGATAGATTGGGCGGAATACCAGGGCATCAATGACAACATCTATGCTTGGATCCGCATGCCTGACACTGAGGTGGATCAGCCCATCGTCCAGCACCCCATTGGTGAGAACTACTATCTCCAGCATGACATCTACGGGAATGACACCATCGAAGGTGCCATCTATTCTCAGAAGACCTACAACAGCAAGGATCTTCAGGCAGACCCCGTGACCGTGCTCTATGGTCACACCTTCCAAGATCATGACACGATGTTCTCTACGCTGCACAACTTGGAGGATCCCGTATTCTTTGAAGAGCATCCGTACTTTTATATATACACGCCCGAATATAACCTGACCTACGAGATCGTCTCTGCCTACGAGTGGAGCAACAAGTTGATCCTGGCGAAGTTCGATATGGGGAATCCCCAGGTGCTGCAGGAGTACTTCGATAGCGTAGCTGACCCGGATACGGTCAACCCTGACAACGTGAATGTGCGTGAACGGGATAGGTTGATCGCGGGAGAAGACCATATCGTGATACTCTCCACGTGCACAAAGCCCTCAGATGCCAACAGGCGATACCTCGTGACAGGGGCGCTGATCAGTGCAGAGCCCGTGGCTTCAGAAGGGTCTGTGCTTTCCGAAGCGGATGAAGCCATCTACGCTGAAAGCGCATGAGAGGGCACATGCCTATCCATTTCCTCGGGGGAATCCGTCTGGTATCATATCCGGTCACGGAGAGGTGGCAGAGCGGTTGAATGCGGCGGTCTCGAAAACCGTTATGCCGTGTTAAGCGGTATCCAGGGTTCGAATCCCTGCCTCTCCGCCAGAAGGCCCGGGAGCTGGTAGCTCTCGGGCCTTCTGGCCCATGGGGCGGCTGATCCGAATCCTGTGGGTTCGACTACGGGTGTATCTTTGAGACACCCGTAGCCATGAGAGTCAAGGTTCGCGCAGCGACCGCGAAGCGGCTTGACCTTGACGCGAATGACCCCTGCCTCTCCGCCAGAGCGTTCTTCGTAGTGCTGGTTCAGCCTGATGTCCGTTAGGACGAAAGGCTAACCAGCCTCACCTGATCAAAAATCGATCAGCGCGTACTGGTCTATATCCTGTTTGATGTGCAGAACGCGCCAGATGGTGAGCGTCGCAGCATTGGATGTGTAGAACAGCCTATAGTTGCCCACAAGGGTGGTCCTGCATTCCTTCATGTGAAGCCGGTCATCTTCGAAGATGCGCCCGGTCTCTGGTTGAGCACAGAGCAATTCGACTTTCTGGCGAAACTCCCCATACCAAGCTTCAGCCGCCCGGGGCGAAGCCAGGATCATGGAGATATAGGTGACAATGGATTCTATGTCATAGGCCGCCCGGGGGCGCAGCTCAGGCGTTCGCATGCTGATGCTCCGTAGCGAAGGTGAGGATGGAGCTAACGCGTTCATCCATCTCATCCAAAGCCAGGGCTTCTTTCTGATAGCGAGCCTCTATCTCTGCTTCGCGAAGCCTGAGCACGTATCTTTCGTGTTGCTGCTGCTGTTCGTAAGCATCGCAATCCATGACAACAAGGCTGGCCTTTCCATTCTTGGTCATGAAGATGGGCTGACGGCTTTCGTGGGCTTCACTGCACACGCTGTTCAGATTCGTGCGAAGATCGCTGATGGGACGTATGGCAGGGATATTCATGGTAGCCTCCTCCGAACGCTAACAATGAGAATATCACAAATTCATATACATATTAGTGACATATAGAATACAGTGACGCTTTTCAGCCCATGGTGGGATGAACTCCTCATGGAAGGCATCTGTTGCCTTCAGGGCAATATTGGATGTTTGCAAGGGAAAATGGCGGAGAGGCAGGGATTTGAACCCTGGATACGCTTTTGGCGCATACACGATTTCCAATCGTGCTCCTTCGGCCAGCTCGGACACCTCTCCGTGTTCAGCGGCTGCGATCAGCAACGCAGAAGTATAAACCAAAGCTGCGCCACTCTTCAACAGGTTCTTGAGAATCCACACGCCTAGTGGAAGTAATCATTCATCCACATTGGGGGATTACTGTTTGCACATGAATTAAACTAGGGCGGACCATCGAATCGTGGAAAACCAGTCCAACCCTGTGCAAGGAGGGCCCCATGGCTGATCGTACTGTTGAGAATCCGGGGACAGAAGTCCCTCAGATGCCTGAGATCCTTGAGCGTGTGCTGCTCTATGCCATTGACGAAGGCAAGCAGAAGATGGAAGCCGGGGATGAGATCACCCCGTTCACCTGCCTCGTGGTCCATGAGAGCGTCTTCATCGAAACCCATCCCGGCAAAGAGGCCCAGGAGTGCTTCAACCTGGCCCAGCATACGGTCCAGGGGGCGCGCGGCGCTTCGGCCTATGCCTTCTGCTATGACGGTTACGTTGAGACCAGCGAAGGTGTGAAAGACGCCATTATCTCCGAGGGAGGCATCCCGGGAGATGCTGATGGCTATGCCATCGGCCTGCTCTATACCGTAGGCCCTGATGGAAAGCCGCAATTCAATGAAAGCCCCTCTTACATCGGCAAGGCTCCGAACTTCATGGACAATCTGCGGGATGCTACGGAATACGCCGAAGGAGAGATCGACGCTCGCTATACAGACGTGCTTGCGGATTAGCAGGGGGTTGAACGGTTCCCTCTGAAGGAATCTGACAGATCAAGGATGAAAGGGCGCTGAAAGGCGCCCTTTCTCATGCAAACGCGTGCAGGATCCTTAGGCGAACGCGAACAAGATCGTGGTCAAAATGCATCTACGAAAGGCAACAGGTCTGTCAGACATCTGTTAGATGCGCTGGGTATGGTGTTCTTGTGGCTTCGGGGCGGCCTGCATCCAGAGCAAAACAATCGGCCAAACAGCGGCTCTGCGGATCGGGTGCCCCGAAGCAGCTCATCAGATCAGTGTGGAGAAGATGAGCCGGGTGGTTGCGAAGCAAGGCTGTTCTGCTAAAATGGGCAGGCTGTCCTGCTCCGGGACCACCTGACCGGAGCCGTTTAGACCAGAGGAGGTGAGCTGATGAAGGCTTACGAACTGCTGTATTTTGTCGCTCCGACCACTGAAGATGACGTTCGCGCTGCGGTGCAGACGCGCATAGAGACCGTCGTCAAAGATGCCAAGGGTCAGATCGACAACGTAGAAGACTGGGGAAGGCGCAAGCTGGCCTATGAGGTCAATGGCCTGACCGATGCCGACTACATCCTCGTGGATTTCCACACTGATCCGACGAACATCGCAGAGCTGGACCGCGTCCTGCGCATCACTGATGCTGTGGCGCGTCACATGATCGTTGCACGTACTGACCGAGATTAGTTTGGGATTCGAAGAAGGAAGACTATGAGCATCAATCGAGTTGTCATCAGCGGGAACCTGACCCGTGACCCAGAGCTTCGCACAACAGCATCGGGAATGCCCATCATGTCCCTGGGCGTGGCGGTGAATGACCGTCGCAAGAACAACCAGACGGGCGAATGGGAAGATTACGCGAACTTCATCGACTGCACGATGTTCGGTACCCGTGCTCAGAACATCCAGCGCTTCCTTTCCAAGGGGACGAAGGTCACCATAGAAGGCAAGCTGCGCTGGAGCCAGTGGGAGCGGGATGGGCAGAAGCGGTCCAAGATCGAAGTCATCGTGGATGACATCGATTTCGGCGGCAACCGCAACGGCGGTGGCGGCGACTCAAGCTCTTTCAGCAACGATGTTGCTGCTTACAGCGCTCCGTCAACTCCGGTTGTTGACACGTCGTCTTCCGTGTACGACGAAGACATACCATTCTAGAAAGACCGAGGTAAACCATGGCCGATTACGCTAAGCAGCCTCGTCGCAAGCAGTGCCAGTTCTGCAAGGACGAAACTGAGTTCATTGATTACAAGGACACTCAGATGCTGCGCAAGTACACCACTGATCGCGGCAAGATCAAGCCGCGGCGCGTCACCGGTGCCTGCAATCAGCACCAGCGTGACATCGCGAACGCCATCAAGCGCGCTCGCATCATGGCGCTCATCCCTTACTCTGTTCCTGCGGTTAGCGGGCGCGGCGACCGTCGCCGCAATCGTTAGGAGGTAAGAGATGGAAGTCATCCTGCTTAAAGAGCTTCGCGGACGCGGCGGTGAAGGCGACGTCATCAACGTCTCCCGCGGTTTCGCGAACAACTACCTCCTGCGCCAGGGCTATGCCGTGAAGGCTACCCCGGGCAACCTCAAGCAGCTGGACCAGCGGCGCAAGAACATCGAGAAGCGCGAAGTGGTTCGCGTGGCCGATGCTACCGCGCTGGCTGAGAAGCTTGCGGATGCTACCGTGACCATCATGGCTCAGGTGGGGGAAGAGGGCCAGCTCTTCGGTTCCGTTACCGCCCCCATGATCGCTGATGCCATCGCTGAGCAGTTCGATCTTGAGATCGACCGCCGTCGCGTTGAGCTGGGCAAGCCCATCAAGGCTGTGGGCGAATATGAGATCCCCGTTGGGTTCTATCGTGATATCAAGGCTACCGTCAAGGTGGTCGTCACGGGTGACACCGTGGAAGATGCAGCTGAGAACGCTGAAGCAGCCGGTGAGGCTGTGGCGGATGCCATCGAAGAGGCCGTGGAGGCCGAAGCGGTGGCTGAGGAAGTTGCAGAAGCTGTTGAGGGTGCTGAAGACAGCGAATAGCCTCCAACATCAAAGCGTGCGAAGGGCCTCTCAGTCATGAGAGGCCCTTTTGTTCTGTACATGCTGTTCTCATAGACCATGCCATGCCCTCTCTTCGCCCCACGGGTAGGGGGTATAATCTCAGGTCCTGAAGCTTGATCCGAAAGGGAGCCATGCCTGACACCTTCAAAGATAAGCGCGCTCGGTCTACCGAAGTCTCGGCAGAGAAGCGCGCCCAGCTGCCTGCGGATGTTGAGGCGGAGAAATCTGTTCTGGCTGCTTGCATGCTGAGCCCTGATGTTTGCGATGAGGTCATCATCTCCCTCAAGCCTGAGAACTTCTTCCGCCCCGCCCACCGTACCATCTTCGGTGCTATCAATGAGATGGTCCGCGACGGGCTGAACCCCGATGTCATCTCGCTGGCTGACAAGCTCTCTGTGAAAGGGGAGCTGGAGACCATCGGTGGCCGCATCTACCTGACGGACCTGAACGCCAACACCTTCGCCCTCACGAATTGGCGCAAGCATACAGACATCGTCAAGCGCACGGCCATCCAACGAGAGCTCATCCGGGCCGCCGCTGAGATCAACGCGCTGGCCTATGATGCGCCGGAAGACCTCAACGAAGTGGTAGACGAAGCGGAGCAGACGCTCTTCAACGTGACGGAGAAGCGCGTCTCCAGTTCGTTCCAATCCATGAACACGTTGGTCACAGAGGCCTTTTCCGAACTAGAGAAGATCTCCCAGCAGCAAGACAAGATGATCGGCGTGCCCACCGGATTCAAAGATGTAGATGACCTATTCCACGGCTTCCGTCCGGGGGATCTGGTCATCCTCGCGGCCCGTCCTGGCGTGGGCAAGACGGCCTTCGCCCTGAATCTGGCGGTGAATGCGGCCAAGAGCGGCACGGCGGTGGCCTTCTTCTCTTTGGAGATGAGCGCCAGCCAGCTCACCCAGCGCATCCTCTGCGCGGAAGCCCTCGTATCTCTCAACAACGTGCGTTCGGGCAATGTGAAGAAAGGGGACTGGGGGGCCATCGTGGATGCGTCGAACCGGCTCTCTCAGATAGAGATGTACATCGATGACACCCCCGGCCTCTCCATCATGGAGGCCCGGGCGAAGGCGCGCAGGGAATTGCGCCATGTGGTGGGAACCAGCAAGAAGGGCCTCATCGTGGTGGACTACCTGCAGCTCATGCAGCCTCCCACCGTGCGCAGGGACGGCAACCGCGCCGTTGAAGTGGGTGAGATATCCCGCGGCCTCAAGGTGCTGGCGAAGGAGATGGGGATGCCTGTCATCGCTTTGTCCCAGCTGAACCGCGCGGTGGAGCTGCGCGGAAAGAAGAAGCGTCCCATGCTGGCGGACCTGCGCGAATCCGGTTCCATCGAACAGGACGCCGATATCGTCATGTTCATCGACCGTTCCATGAACGAGGAAGAGGCTGAGAGCAGTGACCGCCCTGACCTGAATCAAGCAGAGCTTCAGGTGGCCAAGCACCGCAACGGCCCCACTCGGGACATCACGCTCTCCTTCAGCCCCGAATTCACCAAGTTCGGTGATTGGGTAGACAACTCCTACGCAGGAGATTACGTCTGATGGCAGAAGAACGCAAAGCGGCGGCGCAGCCAGAGCCCCATGAGGCGTTGAAGGCCACGGCCGCAGAATTGGTCCCTGATCGCCAGCTGACAGAGCGGGAAGAATCCCTCATGCTGGCTTTGGCCAAGCAGATCGGGCTGGATTCTCGCATCCGCGTCCACTATTACGTGAAGATCGGCGTATCGGTCTTCCTCTGCGCGCTCTTGCTTTTGATCGGCGTGCCCGTCTTCATGGAAAGCCGCGTGACGGGCAGCTTGGCCTACACGGCTCTGGGCGTTGTGCTCGTCGGTTTCGGGCTGCTGTTGGCGGTGGCCGCGGTGGTCCTGTTGTTCCGCCCTCCCTTTAAGAAGTAGCTGCCCACCCAACGGTGTGTGCCCGGCGGCTAGTGCCTGCGCATATATAATGGTTCGCAGCTAAGGCTACCCAGAAAGGCTACCCGGAAAGGCGGAGACATGCCATCAACGGTTCTCGTCGGCACCCAATGGGGCGACGAAGGCAAGGGCAAGATCACAGACCTGATCGCGTCTGATTATGACTACGTTGTGCGCTATCAGGGCGGCAACAACGCCGGTCACACGGTCATCCACGGAGACACGAAGCTGGCGTTGCATCTGATGCCCTCAGGGGTCATGTATGAGGGGGCGGTTCCCGTCATCGGCAATGGCGTGGTGGTGGATCCGGGCGTGCTGGTGAAGGAGATGGCGCTCCTGGAAGCCGAAGGGATCTCCTGCGAACGCCTCAAGATATCTTGCGATGCGAACGTCATCATGCCCTATCACAAGGTGTTGGATGGTGCGGAAGAGAAGCGCCTGGGTGATAACCAGATAGGCACCACGAAGCGCGGGATCGGGCCGTGCTACCAAGATAAGGTGGCACGGCGCGGCATCCGCATCCAAGATCTGATGGATGAGAAGATATTCCGCCTCAAGGTGGAAACGGCCCTGTCCCAGAAGAACCCCATCCTGAGCAAGATCTACGGGTTGCAAACCTACACGGTGGAAGAGATCTGTGACGAATACCTGCCCTACGCGCGCATCCTCAAGCAGTACATGGATGAGACAACCCAACTGCTGAATGATGCCCTGCGGGCGGGCAAGAACATCCTCTTCGAAGGCGCTCAGGGCACCATGCTGGACATAGATCATGGCACCTATCCCTACGTGACCTCCTCTAGCTGTTGCGCGGGCGGTGCTTGCACCGGTTCGGGCGTGGGCCCCTCAGCCATTGATAAGGTGCTGGGCATCTGCAAGGCCTACGTCACCCGCGTGGGCGAAGGGCCCTTCCCCACCGAACTCACCTTCGCTGAAGATGGCGGCACGGGCCAAGAGGCCGAAGACGGCGCGCTCCTGTGCGAAGCGGGCCATGAGTTCGGCGTGACCACCGGGCGCCGCCGCCGCTGCGGCTGGTTCGACGCGGTCATTGCGCGCTACGCCGCTGAGGTCAACGGCCTGACTGACATCGCCCTCACCAAGCTGGATGTGCTCTCCGAATTCGACACCATCAAGGTATGCGTGGCCTACGAATGCGAGGGCAAGCGCTACGACTACTTCCCCCAGCAGCAATCCGTCCTCTTCCATGCGAAGCCAGTCTATGAGGAGCTGCCGGGCTGGAAGGGGCAGGATATCTCCGGCTGCCGTTCCTATGAGAAGCTGCCTGATAACACACGGGCGTACATCGAATACCTGGAGAAGCTCTCCGGGGTGCCCATGAGCATCATCTCCGTGGGTCCCGATAGAGACCAAACCATCATGCACGGGTTCTAGATATGCGCCGCTGTATATAATGGGCCAACATCAACTCTCACGGAAGGACCTCCCATGAAGATCCTCGTTCTTGGTAGTGGTGGCCGGGAACATGCCATCGCTTGGGCTCTGGCAAGATCACCCCGCACGGATGCGCTCATCGTGGCTCCTGGCAATGGCGGCACAGATGGCATCCCTCTGGCTGCGGGGGGCGCTTCCCATAATGTGAAGCTTGACCCCATGAATGCAGCCGAGGTCCTTGGCTTCGCTCAAGATAATGGCGTAGAGCTGGTGGTCATCGGCGCCGAAGCCCCGTTGGTGGCGGGCGTGGCAGATGAGCTACGGGCGGCAGGCATCAAGGTCTATGGTCCCAATGCGGCTGAAGCCCAGCTTGAGGGCTCGAAAGACCACGCCAAGCGCTTCATGGATGACAATCATATCCCCACGGCAGCCTACGCCACCTTCACCAATGCTGACGGTGCCCTAGCCTATGTGCGTGAGCAGGGTGCGCCCATCGTCATAAAGGCTGATGGACTGGCTGCAGGCAAGGGCGTGGTGGTGGCTGAGACCTTGGCAGCTGCCGAAGAGGCAGTGCAGGCCTGCTTCGATGGGGCGTTCGGCGAAGCAGGGGCGAAGGTGGTCATCGAAGAGTGCATGCGTGGCCCCGAATGCTCCATGCTCTCCTTCGTCACGGGCGGCAAGAGCTTCCCCATGGCGCCTTCCCAAGATCACAAGCGCGCCTATGATGGCGACATGGGTCCCAATACCGGCGGCATGGGCGTCTATTCTCCCGTGCCCATCGTGACCGAAGACGAGATGCGCCAGATGGTGGCCATCATGGAAGAGGCCGCGGCGGCGGTGCCGGACTATCGGGGCACCCTGTACGGTGGCTTCATGCTCACGGCAGCTGGTCCGAAGATCGTGGAATTCAATGTGCGCTTCGGTGATCCGGAAACTCAGGTGGTCCTGCCGCGGCTGGAGTCTGACCTGGTTGACGTCATGGAGGCCGTGGCCGAAGGCCGTGCTGATGACATCAAGATGCAGTGGTCGGATCAGTGGGCTGTCTGCGTGGTGTTGGCTAGCGAAGGCTATCCGGGTTCCTATGAGAAGGGCAAGGTCATCCTAGGCGTTGATGATGCCGAAGCCATGGAGGGCATCACTGTCTTCCATGCAGGCACCGCGCGCAATGCCGATGGCGAACTGGTCACGGCAGGGGGACGCGTGCTCAACGTGGTGGCTGTGGCGGATAGCTTCGAAGCGGCGCGCAACTTGGCCTACGAGGCCTGTGACGTCATCCAGTTCGAAGGCAAGCAGCTTCGCCGGGATATCGGCCTCAAGGCGCTCATCGGCCGCAGCTCCTGGGAATAGAAAAGCGTCGGGACGGACAACGGGGACAACGGGGACGTGAGTGAGTCAGGGGACGTTCCTTTGACTCACGGTGCCAGAGCATCATGAGTCAAAGGAACGTCCCCTGACTCACTCACGTCCCCGTTGTCCCACTCCGTCCCCTGTTCGTCATCAGTACTCTCGTCGTTTAGAACGGGACAGGATTCCCAGGGCAGTGCGATATTTGTTCACGGTGCGCCGAGAAACGCTCATGCCACGCTCTTCCAGGGCATCCACGATCTGAGCATCGCTTACGGGATGCGCCTTGTCTTCTGCATCCACGATCTGCTGTATGGCCTGCTTCACCGCTACTGCAGAAGCGTCCTCACCGGTAGCGTTGCTGGCTGCCCCTACGCCTGAGGTGAAGAACCCGCGGAGCGGCAGCGTGCCGCGAGGCGTTTCCAGAAAGGCATGTTGGGCTATACGGCTCACGGTGGCCTCGCTCACGTCAGCCTCTCTTGCCACTTCCAGCATGGTGAGCGGGCGCATGGCTGCGGGCCCTTCGCTGAAGAAGGCAGCCTGAGCGTCTACCACCGCTGCGCTCACAGCGATGAGCGAAGCGCGTCTCAGATCCACGGCGCGGATGACTCCTTCGGCACCATGGAGGAGCGTCATCATGCGCTGGGCGGATGCCTTGTCCATGGCCCGGGGGTCAATGGCCTCCACCAGCGCTTGGTCGATGAGCACCTGAGGGAAGGCCCCTTCCTTCACGCTCACCTTCCAACGGCCGTGCTGCTGGACCACCTCCACTTCCGGCGTGATGGATCGACGCAGGCTATCGGCTATGTTGGCCGGGTTCGGGTCCAGCTTTCGCAAGCGTTCGAATATCTCTTTGACCTCGGCTACAGGAACGTGCAGTTCTCCAGCTATGTGAGCGAAGCGGCCATCGGCCAGCTCCTCAAGGCGCGTGCCAATGATGTGGCGCGCTAAGGGGTCAGCATCTCCAGCAGCCTCCAGCTGCGCGATGAGGCGCTCAGGCAGGTTGCGAGCCCCGATGCCCGCAGGAACGCATTCGGTCTGCAGCTTCTTGAGCACCCATTCCACATGATCAGGGGTCACGGAAAGCCCTGTTGCCAAGGTAGCCGTATCAATGAAGAGGTATCCCCGCTCATCCAACCCAGAGAGCAGATGACGGGCTATCTTGAGGTCAGCGTCTCGGTGCAGTTCCAGGCACAGCTGCTCATAGAGGCTCTGCTCCAAAGACCGCACCTGCTGGGGCATGGCATCCAGAAGGTCATCAGGGCTCTGGGGCGCTTCTCGCAGCTCAGAGGAGGCAAACGGGTCAGGGATCACCCCAGAGGGCCGTTGGCGAAGGGAGGTCTCATCGAAGGCGGCTTCTCCGGAGTTCAAAGCGCCTTCGCCTTCTTCGGCGAAGGTCAGGAACGGATTCTCAGAGATGGCACCTGCCAGGAAGCCCTGCAGCTCCAAAGATGACATAGTCATGATCTGAATGCCCAGCTTGAGAGCAGGGGTGATGTGAAGGTGTTGAGACGCACTAACGTCTATGCCAAGATCCATCGTCCCTATCCCCCTTAAGCCGATGTTGGGCTCATCAGCGAAGAGCAAGCTTACGCGAAGGGGCCTTCCAAGGAGAGCGGGAGGTGCGCCTGTCTCATTTTTGAATCGGGAGTCTCAAAATGCTACGAGTCAGCTGGAGGAACTGAGCAGGTGAAAAGGGTAGAGGGACGCACCATTGCATTTTGCGGACTCAGTCATCCTGGCACGGTTCTTGCATATCAAAGGGGTGAACGGCAAAGCCCCTAGACCCTTTGCCTGCCATACTGAGGGGTCAGATAGTGTAGCCGCAGGTGCCTGCTGGTTCACAGATATCTTGATCCCGCCCCCTAAGGAGCCGGGTAGCTTGTCCGCACAGCAAGCCAGCCTGCAGGTGTTCTCGCTTTTCCACCTGCAGGCACGGCCGGCTTCGAAGGCAACAAAGGCTTCGAAGCGAAAAGGAAGTCGTTGAATTCGGCTTGGGAATCGGTAGAATCAACGGCTTAAAGATCCACTGGCAATGGCTGCTTCAAACGGGGGGACCAAGGAGGGAGCAGACACGATGAACGCCTACGGTTTCGAGCTCAATCCTTTCATGGCTCCGCATCGAATGGATACCGATCAACATAATAAGGAACAATGGGATGCCATCATCGAGGCACGGCGGCTCTTCATAGAAGAAGATGTAGAGCCAGAAGCGTCTGGCTGGCTTCAACCAGAGGTGATCGAATCCTGGCGCCGCTGCAAGAGCTTGGGGATCGATCCTGACGCTGCTGATCTGGCAACGCCCCTTCCTGACGAAAAGCTCAAGAGCATCGCTTTGGCGTACAGTGAGATCGTGGAGGCGGCGCGGCCGCTCATCGGGCTCATCGATGACTTCGACCTTGCCAATGATTACATCTTCGAACTAGTGAGCCGAGATGGCGTTACCGTCCTGCGCACCGGCAACATGGACCTTCATTCCATTGTTGCCCGCAACAGCGCCATGAATGAGGAATCCATGGGCACGAATGCCCACACGCTCAGCATGCGCAACGCTACGCCGGTGCAGCTGTTGGGGCCCGAGCATTACTGTTCCGCCCTCCATGGGCTGGCCGCGCTGGCATCGCCGGTATTCGACAAAGATGGCCGCGTGGTGGGTTCCATGGTGCTGACGCAGCCCTTGCCGGAAGACCCGTGGTCTTCAGAATACCAGCGGCTGCTTTCCCATGCCTTGGGCTTCATCACCTCCATCTGCTCGGCGCTGGAACATCAGATGGTCTTCCAAGACAGCTTGGCTGTCATCGCTGATGTGGATCAGCGGCTCGAGGCGGCTACGGCCGCTGGTGATCGCACCCGGCATGTGCTGGAAACGGCCGTGGGATCCAGCGGAGACCCTCTGTTGATCGTGGATTCCGGCGGTATCGTGCAACATGCAAGCCCTGAGGCCATCCATTTGCTGCGGTCCACCCGAGATGGCGTCGTGGGGAAGCCCATAGATAATGTCTTGGGCATCGAATGGCCAGAGGGCTACCAGCCGCTCATGGATAGCCCCGGCGTAGAACTGACCACCAAGCTGGGAGAGCGGGTCTTCGGCATCCGGGGAAATGCGGCCCGTAGCAGCGATACGGGCGGTTTCGATGGGCTGGTCATCCGCATCAGCGAAGTGAAGGAAGTCCCTCGGCGGGGCAAGGGCCATTCGGGAGAAGTGGCCCGCATCCGCTTCGAGGACATCCTGGGCACGAGCGCTGCCATGCGCGAAGCCACCACGCTGGCCCATCGCTACGCCCTCACCTCAGAGAACATTCTCATCGTGGGAGAAAGCGGTACGGGCAAAGAATACTTCGCCCAGGCCATCCACAACGCCTCGCGTCCCCAGGGGCCCTTCATGTCCGTGAACTGCGCTGCCATCCCACCCCGCCTCATCGAAAGCGAGCTCTTCGGGTATGAGAGCGGCGCGTTCACCGGGGCCGATAAAGCGGGCAAGCCAGGCAAGATAGAGCTGGCAGACGGCGGCACTCTGTTCTTGGATGAGATCGGGGACATGCCCCTTGAGCTGCAGGCTACCATCCTGCGCGTGCTTGAGAACAAGAGCGTCATGCGCTTGGGTGGCAAATCCTATCGGCGCGTAGACTTCCGCGTGGTGGCCGCCACCAACCGCAGCCTGGCGCAAATGGTGGAGAACGGCCAGTTCCGTGAGGATCTGCTCTATCGTCTCTCCATCCTCACGGTAGCGCTGCCGCCGCTGCGCATCCGCAACGGTGACATCCTGTTCTTCGCCTACTATTACTTGAATGAATGCCGTCGGAAGACCCACGAGGGCCCCACGCGCTTCACTCCAGCAGTAGAGAAGCTGCTGGAGGAATACCCCTGGCCTGGCAATGTGCGTCAGATCAAGAACGCCATCTATTCCGCTTTCTATGCTGCTGTGAACGATGAGATAGACATCTCGGACTTGCCTCAGTATCTGCGGGACGGCACTTCAGCGCCCTTCATAGATTTCGGTAGCTATGCACCAGCCGATCAAGAGGCCTCGGCTTCTGCTGCTCTGCCTGCAGAAGAACCTGGCGAACAGCAAGCCGAAGAAGATAAGCCCATCGTGTTGCCCAACGAGATGCTGCGCATGGATTCCGTGGAAGGGGCGGCCATCCGCTTGGCACTGACCTATGCTCAGGGCAATGTCACCCAGGCAGCGGAGATGCTCCAGATCAGCAAGGCCACCCTGTATCGGAAGATCAAAGAGCACAAGCTGCGGTAGATGACGGGCGGACAACGGGGACGGAGGCTATTGTCCTGTCTTCCAAAGAGGTTTGTCAGTCCAGTTACCGCTATCGGAAAACAGGACAATAGCCTATGTCCCCGTTGTCCCGCCCGGTAACCTGTTGTTTCCTTCCGTTGTCATTTTGAGACGGATAGGCGTCTCAGGTTGAGACATCTTCCGGTTCTCTGCCGGTCACCTTTCAAGAACCTCCCCGTTCGCTCTCTTTTGCCAAACTGGCACGCTTCTTGCATCTCCCTTTGAACAAGCGCGGATACCAGCCTTATCCGCAAGTGCATTTCGAGCTCGGCAGAAGGCGTCGGGCCCAAGGAGAGGAGGAAGCAATGGCAGAGGAGACGAGGAAGGATCTGGACAAGGATTTCCAGCAGAACAGGAAAGACGGCAAGATGGCCGATCCTGAGAAGAACAAGCATGCGTGGCAGCAGAAAGCTCAGGATGCATCCGGCCGTGACTGGACCAAACCGCGCCGTCCTACGTTGAAGGACGGAGAGGTCTAGAAATCCCCAGAGGACTGAAGAGTCAGGAGTAAAGAAGCTATGGTTACTAATGGCAAGATGACCAATGAGCTGGAAGGCGTCAATAAAGACGTCTATAAGACAGATTGGCAATGGCAGGAGGGTGAATACACGGTCACGCGTACCAATATGTGGACCGCCCCTGGCTGCCACAATGGCTGCTCTGTTCTGTACTACACCAAGGACAACAAGGTTGAGAAGATCGAGGGCGACCCGCTGTCTCCCTACAACCAGGGACGCCTTTGCATGCGCTGCCTGGACGTCGTTGAGACGTTCTATCATCCCGATCGCCTGAAGTACCCGCTGAAGCGCGTGGGCGAGCGCGGTGAGAACAAGTGGGAGCGCATCACTTGGGATGAGGCTTACGATGACATCGTAAAGCACGTCCGTGAGGTTCAGGAGCAGTATGGCCCTGAGTCCATCGTTTCCATGCAGGGCACCGGCCGTAACATCTGCTGGCAGACCCCGTACCTGAGCTATGCTGGTTTCGGCAGCCCGAACTTCGTGCTGGGCTTCCTCTCCGGCGATGCTTGCTACCTCCCCCGTACCACCATCGGCCACTGCTTCATGGGTGACTTCTTCGTGGCCGACATGTCCCAGCACCTGGAGAAGCGCTACGCTGATCCTGAGTATGTGTATCCTGAGTACATCCTGAACGTTGGCAACAACGCTCTCGTCTCCAATGGCGACGGCTTCTTCGGTCACTGGATCGTTGACGTCATGAAGCAGGGCGGCACCAAGCTCATCGTTCTGGATCCCTCTTGCACCTGGCTGGCCTCCAAGGCTGAGTACTGGCTGCAGGTGCGTCCTGGCACCGACGCTGCCGTCATCATCGCTATGCTGAACACCATCATCGAAGAGGATCTCTACGATCATGACTTCGTTGAGAACTGGTGCTACGGCTTCGAAGAGCTGGCTGAGCGCTGCAAGGAATACCCGGCTGAGCTGGCTGCTGAGATCGCTGGTGTTGACGCTGAGCTCATCCGCCAGGCTGCTCGCGCCTTCGCCAAGGCCAACCCTGGAACCATCCAGTGGGGCCTCAAGGTTGACCAGACGGTTTGCGGCATCCCGCTGGCCCAGGCTCTCCTCTCCATGGGCGCCATCTGCGGCGACATCGACGTCCCCGGCGGCATGATGATCCCCCGTTGCGCCTATGACATTCCGGACTCCTATGGCTGCGGCATGTGGAACCTCTCTGATGAGATGCTCGGCAAGATGCTCGGCGTTGAGACCTCTCCGCTCCACGCCCTGGGCTTTGACCCCACCGCCAATGGCGACACGGTCCTCCAGGCCATCGAGACTGGCGAGCCCTATCCCATCAAGATGCTGTTCATCCAGTCCACCAACCCCATCGCCAACATGGCTGCTGACGCACCTCGCGTGTACCGCGCCATGGTGAGCGTGCCTTACAACGTAGTGGTTGACGTCTTCATGACTCCTACCGCTATCGCCTGCGCTGACATCGTGCTCCCCTGCGGCATGTCCGCCGAGCGTAACTCCGCTCGCGTGTGGTGGTGGCCGCTGCGCTCCATCGTCAAGGTTGGCGATTACTATGAGGCCAAGTCTGACGAGCAGATCATCCTTGAGCTGGGCAAGCGCCTCAATCCCAGGCTGTTCCCGTGGGAGAACGACACCGAGCTCATGACCTGGTGGATCCAGTCTGGCAACCGCTTCCATGCTGGTTGGCCGCACAAGACCGACGAAACCTTCCCGGAGCTGTGCGAGAAGGTCATCGACTGGCCGGACGACTGGGCTTACCGCAAGTACGAGCTGGGTTGGCTGCGTGACGATGGCCAGCCGGGCTTCAACACCAACACGGGCAAGTGCGAGCTGTTCAACACCCTGTTCGATGCCTGGGGCTTCGATCCGATGCCCTACTACGAAGAGCCGCCTGAGAGCCCCGTTTCCACGCCGGAGCTGTTCAAGGAGTACCCGTTCGTGCTGACCACTGGTGCCCGCACCTGGGAGTACTTCCACTCTGAGGAGCGCATGGTCCCGCGTCTGCGCGAGTCCCATCCCGACCCGCTGACCGATCTGCATCCTGACACCGCCGCCAAGATCGGCGTGTGCGAAGGCGACTGGATCTGGGTTGAGAACATGCGCGGTAAGTGCAAGCAGCGCGTACGCATCAATCCGTCTCTCAAGCCCGACACCGTGCGCTCTGAGCATGGCTGGTGGTTCCCCGAGACCGAAGGCGCTGAGCCGAATCTCTTCGGTGTGTTTGATTGCAACATCAACAACCTCACGGTTCAAGGCGTTACGGGCCCAACCCTGTACGGTGCGCCCTACGCGAACCAGATCTGCAAGGTCTACCCGGTCACGAAGGAGAACGACTGCTCGCCTTCTGAGATCGTGACCCGCAAGGGAGGATTCTAAAAATGGCTGAGAAGTACGGACTCTTCATCGATTACACCTGGTGCACCGCCTGCCGCTCCTGCGTCATGGCTTGCAAGGTGGAGCATGGCTGGAAGGCTGGCGAGGCGAACGGCATCGTGCTGTTCGAGGACGGCCCCACCATGATGGCTAATGGCAAGTACGAGTACAACAACCTGCCCGTGTTCACGTCTCAGTGCGACCTGTGCGCTGACCGCACGGCAGAGGGCAAGCTTCCCACATGCGTGCATCACTGCCAGTCCGCGTGCATGAAGTATGGCACCGTGGATGAGCTGGCTGAGCTCGTCAAGGAGACCCCTCGCTCTTGGCTGTACGTGCCTGAGCAGTAAGAACTACCTCCGAGGCTCCCGGCGCAAGGTGGGCATGGGAAGTGCTTCTCGTGCCCACGCCGGGGGTCCCGGCCCTAAAGATAGTAAGGAGAGACTATGTGTTTCAGACCTGCAGCAACAGTGACGATCGTCAAGTGCCTTGAATGCGGCACGTTCAACAAGCCCACGGATGCTACCTGCAAGAAGTGCGGAACCGATCTGGCAGCTTCCAAGAAGGCTGCTGAGGATGCCATCGCTGCCAATACTCCCTCGCAGCCGGCAGAGATCTCGCTGAAGCCCAAGGGCCTCGATGACGCCCCTACGGCTCCTGGTGCTCCTCCCAGCGCTCCGGGTGCACCCAAGGCTCCCGGCGCTCCGCAATAGGATCTTCCATCCTTTGAGAGCGTGACCGATGTATCCGGCCCAGTGGAGGGGAGGCGCGGATGCCGAATTGCAGGACCTGCAGCCCTTGGTGTCAGCGTTGCCATAAGAAGGCAGAGTTCAAGTTCCCGATCGAATGTCCCGCTTGTGGGTGGTACAACCCCTACGAGCGGGAGACCTGCAAGAAATGCGGGCGGGTGCTGGAACACGATGACACCAAGGCGGTCACGCATCTCAATGCGGAAGTGAAGAAGGCGTGCTTCTTCTGCACTCCCTTCGAGAAACCGCTCTGCGGCGACTGCCTGAAGGAGGGACGCACGAAGATCTGTCCTGAGTGTGGGGCATACGCCATCAGCAGTCGGACGGTCTGCAAGAAATGCGGGCACCAGTTCAGGGATTGACGCCCGCATCTCCGAAGCATCGCGATCAGCCTAAGAGGGGTGCCGATCGCCCGTTCATTCTACTGGATACTTCTATTGAAACCCTAGTTCTCCTGCATTACACAAAGCGGTCGAGAGGGGAAATCTGATGTCAAACAAGCAAAAGGCGACGACCACTGCGTGGCTCATCGTCATCATCGCATTCTTGGGTGGCTTGGCTTTGGCCAGCGCTCAGAACAAGGTGCCACCTGTCATCGACGTGGTCATGGCCGATTTCGGTATCGGCGAGACCGACGCAGGCTGGCTCACCTCTGTGTTCACCATCATGGGTATGATCACGGCTCTTCCGGCATCCTGGCTCTTGCAGCGGTTGGGCGCTAAGAAGATCGGCGTCATCTCGCTGGCCTGCTGTGCTGTGGGTTGCGCCATTGGCGCGTTCTGCACCGAGTTCTGGATGCTCCTGCTCACCCGCATCATCGAGGGTGTGGGCGTGGGCATGATCGCTGTGGTGGGTCCTGCCATCATCGCCATGTGGTTCCCCGCTGAGAAGCGCGGCCTTCCCATGGGCGTGTGGGGCTCCTGGATGATGGCCTCCCAGACCATCCTGTTCTTCTTCGGTGGCGGCATCGCGGCCAACTGGGGCTGGCAGGGTGTCTGGTGGTTCGTGTTCATCCTCTGTGTCATCGCGCTGGTCCTGTATCAGTGGAAGGTGAAGGAACCTGACGGGGATATGCCGAACTACGCTGAGGGCGAAGACCCTGAGGAGTTCCATTTCGGCGAGGGCTTCAAGTCTGGCTCCACCTGGGTGCTGACGCTCTGCGGACTCATCTTCACGTTCTGCTGCTTCGGCTTCGCCACCTACATCTCGCTCTACTGGGCCCAAGAGTTCTTCGCGGGCGACATGAACCAGTCCAACTGGTGGGTGTCGGTCATGTATGCCCTTGAGGTGCCCATCGTCATCCTGCTGGGTTGGGTGATGAACCACATCAAGCTGGGCAACCGTCGCTTCATGGGTGTCATCGGCTTTGCGCTGTACACCTTCATCCTGTTCTTCTGCTTCCGGATGGATGATCCGGCGCTGCTCTTGCCCTTCATCATCATCTATCCGTTCTTGGAAGGCGCTATCCCCACGGCTTACTGGACCTTGGTACCCTCCACGGCGAAGAAGCCCGAATATGCCGGTACATCCATCGGCATCTTGAATGTGGGCCTGAACATCGGCACGTTGCTTGGCCCTCCCATCACCGGTTTCTTCATCGAGAACTACGGCTGGGCTGCCGCAACGGTGCCGCTGGCTATCGCCTCTATCGTTGGCGCCATCCTCTTCTTCTTCGTGAAGACCTACTATCACGGTCATAGCGAAGGCGTCGTCCCCAAGGCTGAGCAGAACGCGTAAGGAACGCGCAAGGAAATACGTTTGCTAGAACCCGCCCCTGCCGCCCTCAGCGGCAGGGGAGAGGGCTCGGATGTGAGGTTCGCTATGAATACGAAGAAGGCCTGGATCGTGGCTCTGGCAACGATCTTCGCTGGAATCGCTCTAGCCCTCGTGCAGAACAAGGTTGCTCCGTGCATGCTCGTTCTGCAGGAGGCGCTCCATATCGATATGGCCACCGCGGGGTGGCTTAGTTCTGTTTTCTCGCTGGTGGGCATCGTGATCGCCATACCGGCAGCTGTCATCCTGAACAAGATCGGCCCGAAGAAGGGCGGCATCATCGCTCTGGCCTGCGCCATCGGCGGTTCGCTCATCGGCCTGGCTTTCGAGAACACCGCGGTGCTCATGATCAGCCGCATCATCGAAGGCATGGGCGTGGGCCTCATGTCCGTCATCGGCCCGGCGGTCATCGCCATGTGGTTCCCGGAAGCGAAGCGGGGGCTTCCCATGAGCATCTGGGCGGTGTACCAGATGTGCGCTCAGGCGGTCATGTTCTTCCTGGGCGGTGTGCTCACGGTGAACTTCGGCTGGCAGGGCATGTGGTGGTTCGGCCTGGCGGCCTGTGTTGTTGCGCTCATCTTCTACATCGTCTGCGTTAAGAGCCCGCGGCCTGAGGATAGCTACGCTGATGTGGAAAGCGAAGAGGTCTCTATCGCGGAAGGCATCAAGTCTCCCTTCCCGTGGTTGATGTCAGCGGTCACGCTGTGCTTCTGCATCGCCTGCTTCGGCTTCGTGAATTGGGTGGCCACCTGCTGGACTGACATCTACGGCTGGTCCGTGGATGAATCCAACAACTGGGTCGCCTGCTTCTCCTTGGGTGCTGTGGTGGCTGCCTTGGTGTGGGGCTCCATCCTGAACAAGGTGCGGAATCAGAAGGTATTCGGCTCGCTCATGCTGGTGCTCTATGGCGTGGTGGTTCTGTGGGGCATGGTATTCGGCAACCCCATGCTCATCGTGCCCTTCGTGATCGTCTACGCCTTCGCCGATGCCGGATTCCCCTGCGTGCTGTGGACCATGACAGCGCTCACGGTGAAGAAGCCTGAATTGGCAGGCGTGGCTCTGGGCGTGGTGTCCATTGGCTTCAACCTTGGCATCCTTCTGGGGCCACCGCTCATTGGCGCCGTGGCCGAATCCTTCGGCTGGACGGCGGCTGCTATCACCATGTGCGGTTTCTGCGTGCTGGCTGCGGTGCTGTTGCTGCCGCTCAAGCTGTATTCGCAGAACCAGGTGGTGGTAGTGGAGGAATCCTGCGAAGTGATCGAGAACGTGGCCTAGCGCTGCGCATAGGCTGATGTCGCAGAGAGAGCGGCTCCAAGAAGCTACAGGGGCAGGGCCAGTGAGAGTCCTGCCCTTCGGCATTATCATGCGGGATCTTGAGGAAAGGGGTGCATCCATGGACGTACGGCTGAGTCCCGTAGAGCTTGCGAACCTGCACCTCATCAATGACCCTGCCTTGGGAAATGAACACGGCGATGAGTCAGGGGACGTTCCTGTGACTCACGGCGCTTTGGCACCGCGAGTCACAGGAACGTCCCCTGACTCATCGTCATCTACCCTCGGCCGGGAAGAGGCTGACGTCATCCAGGTAGGCCCTCAGATCGATCGGATCGCCCAGGGCCAGGATGGCCCCGTGGCCTTTGAGCGGGTAGAGGTGCATCCTGATAACCCGCACTTCATGACCGATGGGCGCGCCGTGTACACCAAAGATGGTACAGAGTTGGTCCGTCTCGTGGTCCCCTCTGAGGAATACCAGGTGGCTGCGGGCTGTGAGCGCATCGGGGATCGGGCCTTCGACTCCCAGACTACGCTTACGCGGATCACCTTGCCTGCCAGTGTGCGTTCCATCGGGCGGCTTGCGTTCGCAAAGACGGGCATCAGCTTCTTGGATCTTCCGGAAGGCCTCCGCTTCCTTGAGGAGAAGGCCTGCTTCGAATGCCGCAGCCTCAAGGCCGTCATCCTGCCGGAGTCATTGGAGAGCATCGGCGGTGAGGCCTTCGCGAATTCTGGTCTTGAGCGTGTGCGCATTCCTGCGAAGGTGAAAGCATGGGGGTTGCTGACCTTCGCAGGGACGCCTGCAGAGCGCCAAGCCCATCAAGGGGCCATCACCTTGGATCCTCAGAACGAAACCTACGTCTTAGATAAGGAAGGCGGGTTGTATCAAGGGGATGTGCTGGTGGAGCTTCTGAGCTGCGTGCGCACCTACGAGGTGCGCAATGGCTGTGCAGCCATAGGGGATGAAGCCCTGCGGCGTGATCTCTTCATACGCCAGATCACCCTGCCCGAAGGGGTCAAGCGCATTGGAAAGGGAGCCTTCCAGGGGTGCCGTAACTTGGCTGAGGTGAACCTGCCGGAAAGCTTGCTATGGATCGGAGATAAAGCCTTTGTAGACACGGCGGTCTCGGCTTTGCGATTGTCCGCCTCTGTGGAGCATATCGGCGAAGAGGCGCTGCTCACCCAAGGGTCAAGCCCCGCGCGTCGTCCGCATCTGCTGCGCAGGCTTGAGCTTGATGCGAACAACGAGCGCTTCTATATCGAAAGCGGCCTTCTGTGCGAGCGGGGAGTGGGATACGAAGGTGGTGACAAGGCCATAACCTACGTAGGGCCTGACACGGTGGTTCGTATCCCTGAAGCGGTGAATCAACTGGCCCCCTATGCGTTCTTCGATGCGGTGGAAGTGGATGAGCTCACCATCCACGGGCATATGCAGTCCATCGCGCGGGGCTCCCTCGGTTTCGCCCGCGCCCCCCGCATCCTGAAGGTAGCAGGGGAACGGGACAACGGGGATGTAGCCTTTGGGGATGAGTCAGGGGACGTTCCTGTGACTCACGGTGCTTTGGCGCCGCAAGTCACAGGAACGTCCCCTGACTCATCCCCAAAGGCTACATCCCCGTTGTCCCGTTCCTTCTCCCTGCCCTCCCTGACTTCCCGCTACCGGGACATCACGGATCTGTTCGCCACCGTTGAGGGGAAGACCGTCTTTCGCTACGCCTATTTCGATGCGTGGGTCACTCACTGCGGCAATACGGAAGAATTCGCCAAAGCCGCGGTGGAACGACTGCAGGACCCGGTCAACTTGGATCCGGATACCTACGAAGTCTATGCCAGCATCTTCCATCGGAAGGAACAGCAGATCTGCGCCTGCTGTGCCCGCAGGGGAGACTTGGCGGCCCTGGAATTCCTTTTGGAAGAAGGGCTCATCAGCGCAGCGGCTATCAGCGCCGCTCTGGAGGAAGCCACGGTCCAGCAGGATGCTCAGGCTACGGCCTGCCTTCTGGAGGCTAGCCACCGGCGCGGTGCCCCCAAGGGATTGGATTTGAGCCTCTGATGGCGCGCATCAAAGACAACACCCCCATTGCTGAGGGAGATATCGCCCTCAAGAAACGCGATGAGCGCATCGCGATGGGCCTGGCATCCCATAACGCCCTTGACGCGCGCAGGCCAGAGGGCATCGATCTAGTGACCGAAGAGCGCATGGCCAAGCGTCGCGCCCGGTTCGATGCAGCAGAGCCGGTGGCCTTGGAGATCCTGGAGGAGGCGCGGGCGGCCCTTGCCGTGCGGTTCCGCTTCCTGGATGCCGCCCTTTGGCGCATGCCTCTCGTGCCCTGCTTCGATGTGTATGGCATTGCCAGTGACGGGCGCAGCCTCCTGTTCGACCCGGTCTATGTGGTAGACCGGTTCAAGCTCTCATTCAGCGAGGTGGTTCGGGATGTCATCCACTGCCTGTTCCATTGCATCTTCCGACATCCTTTCATGCTGTATTCCGTGCTGCGGCAGCCTTGGGATGTGGCCTGCGATATAGCCATCGAAGCCCTGATCCTGGACTTGGTGGGAGAGGATTTCCCTTCGAACATGGACCGCAGGGTGAAGGAATCGCTCAAGGTGCTTCGCGCCCATGTGGGCGGCGTGATAACGGCTGAGCGCCTCTATTGGTTCTTCGGGAATGAGGGGAATCATACGGATCTCAAATCCCTGGCACCCATGTTCTTCCATGATTCCCATGGGCTCTGGTACGGGGATGATCAAGATGATGCCCGCAGCCCTGACGGCCAGGCATCGGCTGATGCTGAAGCGGCACCCCCGGACACGGGCAGCAGCGCGCCTCCCCAGCAGTCCCTGGAAACGGAGGCTCTGGATCAGATAGCCGAAGGCCCTATGGAGGTGCCGCGGCCTGAAGGGAGTTCTGAGGGGAGCTCTGAAGGGGACGAAACGGAACCAGCGGACGCTCCTGAGGGCGGTTCCGCAGAGGGACAGGCGGATTCCCCGCCCCTTCCTGAGGACAACCGCACCGAAGAGGAACTGGCCCAAGAATGGGCGGACATCGCTGAGCGCATGCAGGTGGAACTGGAAACGCATCTGGCTCGCCGGGGCGAAGGGGCCGGGAACCTGATAACGGCGCTCAAGGCCGTCAATCGCGAGGTGGGGGATTACGCTGAGTTCCTGAGCCGCTTCGCCGCCCTCCATGAGACCATGCGCATCAATGATGACGAATTCGACTACATCTATTACACCTACGGGTTGAACCGTTACGGCAACATGCCGCTCATCGAACCGCTGGAATACAAGGAAGACTACCGCGTGCATGATTTCGTGATAGCCATAGATACCTCGGAATCCTGTTCCGGGGAGGTGGTCCAGGCGTTCATGAACAAGACCTACAACATCTTGAAGGCCTCAGAGAGCTTCCATGACCGGGTGAACATACATATCGTGCAGTGCGACGCCCAAGTGCAGGAAGACACGAAGATCACCTCGTTGGAGCACCTGGAAGACTACCTGCAGGACTTCCAGCTGAAGGGATTCGGCGGCACTGATTTCCGGCCGGTGTTCAGCTACGTTGACCTGCTCATCGAAAAAGGCGAATTCACTGACCTGCGAGGCCTGGTCTACTTCACTGATGGCGAAGGGGTGTTCCCGCGGCGGCCACCCGCCTATGACACCGTCTTCGCCTTCTTGGATGACGGCTATTCGGATCCTGAGGTGCCTTCTTGGGCCCTCAAGGTCCTCATAGACAAGGAGGCATTATGGACATAGCTTATGCGAAACAGCAGGTGAAGGACACCGTGGAAGCCTACCTGGCCACGGATGACTACGGGGAGGCGCTCATCCCCCGGGCTCAGCAGCGCCCCATCTTCCTGGTGGGGGCGCCGGGCATCGGCAAGACGGCCATCATGGCCCAGATCGCCGATGAGTTGGGGCTGGGGTTGGTGTCCTATTCCATGACCCACCACACCCGCCAGAGCGCTTTAGGCTTGCCCTTCATCGTTTCCCGCGAATACGGCGGTCAGTCTTATGACGCTTCGGAATACACCATGTCTGAGATCATCGCCAGCGTCTATGACTGCATGCGCGAAAGCGGACGCGAACGCGGCATCCTCTTCCTGGATGAGATCAACTGCGTCTCTGAGACGCTCTACCCGTCCATGCTGCAGTTCCTCCAATTCAAGACCTTTGGCCGTCACGAGGTACCCGAAGGATGGGTGGTGGTCACGGCGGGGAACCCACCGGAGTACAACCGGTCAGTCCATGAGTTCGACGTGGTCACCCTTGACCGCGTGAAGCGCATTCCCGTGGAACCTGACTTCGACGCTTGGAAGGCCTACGCCCTTGAGAAGGGAGTGCATCCGGCCGTGCTCACGTTCTTGGAAGCGAAGCGGGACCGCTTCTATTCCATCGAGTCCACCATCGAAGGCAAGGCGTTCGTGACCGCGCGCGGGTGGGATGACCTCTCGGACATCATCCGCGTTTACGAGCGGCTGGGCAAGGCGGTGGATGAGGGACTGATCGCTCACTACGTGCAGAACGAGAAGATCGCAGGAGAATTCGCGGCTTACTATGCGCTCTTCGACAAATACAAGGATGACTACCGCATCGAGGGCATCCTGAACGGCGAACAGGATGCGGCCGTGTTGGAGCGCGCCCAGGCTGCTGCCTTTGACGAGCGCCTTTCGCTCCTGGGGCTGATCTTGGATACTCTGGATGGCGAATTCCGCGCCGTGATGCATGATACGGATGTTGCCTTGGCGGTGCGAGATGACCTGCGCGCGGTGAAGGAGGAGGCGCTCTCCACCGGTGGGGAGGTGCTGCCCCTGCTGCAAGAGCGCATCGCCCACCAGGAGCAAGCGCGGGAGATGCTGGCCGTGTCCGGCGCTTCTTCGCGCACGGCTCGGCGTGTCCTTGATGATGAGCTGGCAGTGCTGCGCCAGCTGTTGGGAAGCCTTGAGGAGCGGGGGGCTTCTGGGGCAGATGTCAAAGCGCTGGAAGAAGCCTTCGCGGCGGCTGTGAGCGTGGAAGGCTCCGTGGCTGCTCTGGAAGCGCGGCTCTCCGCCGCCTTCGCCTTCATCCAAGAGGCTTTCGGTGACCAACAGGAGATGCTCATCTTCGTGACCGAGCTCACTCAGCGCACACCCTCAGCACGGTTCATCGCGCAATTCGACAGCCCGTCGTATTATGAGCACAACCAACCGATGATCTTGTCAGACAGCAATCGTCGCCTCCGTAGCCTGGTGGACGATCTGGACGAATTGTGGGAGATCTAACGAGAAAGGAACCAACATGGCGAAGTACACCTTGACCTCCTATGAGCCCATCGAGATGGAGCTGCCGAAGCCGCAGGTGCCAGACAGCCTGGTGGAATCCCAGATAGAGAAGCTCATGGAGCCTCACCTGGAATACCATGAAGTAGCCGAGGAACGCGGCGTGCTGCCCGGGGATTTCCTGGTGGTCACCACTCGGGACGCGCGGATCGATGACGCACCTGCCAAGAACTTCATCATGGAGCATTCCATCTACCATGTGGGCGCCGGAGAGATGCCTAAGACCTTCGACGATGAGCTCATCGGCATCCAGCCCGGCCAGACCAAGGACGTCTGCGCGAAGATCAAGCTGCCGCTCATGAAGGATGGAGAAGCGGCTGACCTGCGCATGACGGTGGAGGTGGAGAAGATCCTCTCTGCCGTGAAACCTCAGCTCACCGATGAATTCGTCGTGAAGCATTTCGCGCCTGCCACGGATGTGGCGGATTTCCGCCAGCGCGTGGCTGGGCAGTTCATGCTGAAGGATATGGCCAAGGATGACCCGCAATTCCCTGATCTGGTGCTGGGACGCTTGGCTGAGCGGCTGGTGGAAGAGCCTAGCGAAGAGGACCGGTTGCCGGGCATGCCCGATGATGCCCTGCGGATCACGTGCGCCATCGATGCCCTGGCGGACCATCTTGACCTTGATCTGGGTGAGGAAGATATCGTGGCCCAGATGCCCGGGGAAGATGCCGAACAGCGGGCGAAGATCTACGAGCAGCTGAAGGAGCAGGGCAAGCTGGATGAGGCGAAGGTGTTCGCTCAGCGCGAGGCTGCGCTTTCCTGGCTCGTCAATAACTCCACCGTCCGTTACGCCTAGAAGGTCTGCTTCATGCTGTCTGTGCCTGAAACTGAGAAATATCTGCACCGCATCGGTTACAACGGTGGCGTGACGCCTTCGCTGGCGAATCTGCAGAAGCTCATGACCTGCCATTTGCGCAGCGTGCCCTATGAGACGGTGACCATCCACCGTAGCGGTCAGACACCCTCATTGGCGGTGGCTGACCTGTTCGCCAAGATCGTGGAAGGCAACGGAGGGGGTTATTGCTTCGAACAGAACACGCTGTTCCAGGCTCTGTTGGAATCCCTTGGTTATACCGTGCGTCCCTGCTTCTGCCGATCCACTGACACGCCTGGCCAGGTTGACCCCATCAATCATCGGGGGGTGCTGGTCACGTTAGAGGGGAAGCAGTATCTGGCGGACGTGGGTTGGGGCGGTCCCATGGCCCAAGGGCCGCTGCTGCTCCAGCCAGGAACCCATGAGGTGGCGGGCAAGCGCTATGTTGTGGAGCCTCTATCCAGTCATTGGATAACCATCGACCGCTTCTCCACCAAAACGGATGAGGCTGGTGATCCGTTGCGCGTGGGGATCATGGAGCTCTGCCTCGCCGAGGTCAAGGATGATGATTTCGACGCGCTCAACAGGAAGTTCTCATCTCCGGGCTCTGAATTCCGAGATACAGCCATGGCGAACATCTCTCGGCCAGATGGTCATGTGGCTCTCTCTGACCGCACGCTCACCATCATGAAGGATGGGCAGAAGACGGTGCGGGAGCTTCAGCCAGAAGAGGTGGATGCCGCGCTGAAGGAGCATTTCGGGTTGGTCATCTGAGCCTCAAAAGAGAAGACCCCTGGAAGATAGCTTCCAGGGGTCTTCTCCTGTCCATGGGCTGGCTTAGATGCCGTGATTCCGTGAAGCTTCGCTTTCGAATTCTCCAACGTTCACACCGCCCTCTGCAGCAACGGCCTTCTGGGCTTCTGCGGCTGCATAGGCATCCTGGTCTGCCTGCTTCTGAGCGATCCGCGCCTCTTCTTCTTGAGCTCTCGTGTCCATGATGGTCCTCCTGACCTTCGTTGCTTTTAGATCCAAAGAGGATTCTATGGGCGCAGTCAGGCCGTTCTGCCTTCTTCCGCCAGCTGTTCATGGAAGGACTCAAGGGGGTCATCGGTCCGTAACTTCCGAGGTCAGAGGCCTCATTTTGAGAAAATGAACGGGAAGTGACCCGTTTCGTTTTGAGACGGAAAGTCGTGCGAAAAGGGGAAGGATCTTGGTCATATCCTGATGATCCGTGATCGATCAGGGAAGGATCCGTGCAGGATGGCACAGGATCGCCCCTTCCTGTTGTTCCCTGCTGTCAGTTCGCTATACTCTTCCGAAAAAAGGAGGAAGCGTTGCTCTCTGAACGACTGCTGTCAAAGGTGGTTGCGGCCACCACGGACACCTATCTGAAGCTGGGGCCGGTCACGGAAGACCGCATGCCCGCGCCCGTGCCGGGCAAGCGCTACATGCTGTACATGCATGTGCCGTTCTGCGAACGGCTGTGTCCCTACTGTTCGTTCAACCGGTTCCCCTTCGCGGAAGACCGGGCGCGCCCCTATTTCGCGAACCTGCGCAAAGAGATGCGCATGCTCAAAGAGCTTGGCTATGATTTCGATAGCGTCTATGTGGGCGGTGGCACGCCTACCATCCTGTTGGATGAGCTTTGTGAAACGCTGGACTTAGCCCGAGATACCTTCCCGGGCATTCGCGAAGTATCTTCGGAAACCAACCCGAATCACCTGATCCCCTCTTACATAGAGAAGCTGGAAGGCCGGGTTCAGCGCCTGTCCGTAGGGGTGCAGAGCTTTGACGATGGGTTGCTCCGGCAGATGGACCGCTATGACAAATACGGCAGCGGGCAAGAGATCCTGGAACGCATCCGCGAGGCCAGCCCGCATTTCGTGTCGTTGAATGCAGACATGATCTTCAACTTCCCGGCCCAAACGGAAGACATCCTCATCTATGACATAGAACAAGTCATTGCTTCCGGGGCCAGCCAGACCACCTTCTATCCGCTGATGGCCTCTCCCTCGGTGCAGCGGCAGCTGGCGAAGACGGTAGGGCCCGTCAGCTACGCCCGCGAACAGCGGTTCTATGAGATCATCTGTGAATTGCTGGTGGATACGGGGGTATACGAATTCGGCAGCGCCTGGACGTTCAACAAGCGGGAAGGTTTGCGGGATCCATCTTGCCACGAATCCGTGCTGATCGAGGAAGATGCGCCCGTGGCCATGATCGATGAATACGTGGTCAACTATGAGGAGTACCCAGCCATCGGGTCAGGCGGCATCACCTATCTGGGGGATCAGCTCTTCGTCAACACCTTCTCTGTCAACGAATACAACCAGGCTATCGAAAGCGGCCGCATGTCCATGATGGGCAAGACGCGCTTCACCCTGCGGGACCGCATGCGCTATCGCTTCATGATGCAGCTCTTCGGCTTGCGTCTTGACAAGCGCCAGTTCCAGCAAGACTTCGGCATCAGCATCGAACGGGGCCTGCCCGTGGAGATGGCGTTCATGCGCGCTTCGGGGGCCTTCGCCACTGACAATGCGGATGAGCTGACCCTCACGCCGAAGGGTCGCTACCTCACCGTGGTCATGATGCGCCAGTTCTTCATCGGCGTGAACAACCTGCGTGACCAAGCTCGCGAAGCGCTCACCGGTGCTGAGCGTGAGCTGATCTTCGGCTAGGGCCGCCGTGAGCACTGCCCTTGCCTGCGCGCTGTTGGGCCCGCTGGCTTCCGCCGCCGTCTTTGACCTGAGGGAGCGCCGCATCCCCAATAGCCTGGTGCTCTTCATGGTTACCGTTTGGTTCGTGCTCATGCTGGGTACGGGGATCAGCTCTGTAGAAAGCACGGCGGTCTGGGCGATGCTAGCGAAGGGGCTTGCGGGAGCCGTGCTCTTGGGCGGAGGTTCTTTGGTGCTGGCGTGGCTCTATGAAAACTGCTGCAAGCGGCCGTCTTTAGGCGGGGGCGATATCAAGCTCCTGTTCGCCCTGGGCTTGTATCTGGGTCCCTGGAATGGCCTGCTCTGCCTTCTGGGTGCTTGCCTAGGAGCCATCATCCTTGCTCTTGTCATCCCGCACACGCGGTTCGCGAATGTGCCTGGCGGGGAGGCGGGAAGCGTGCCCTTCGCCCCCGCGCTCCTCCTTGGGGCAGTGGCCTGCCTTTTGGTATGAATGGCCCGTTGCGTGTAACCTATGCTTGACATGGTCTCAGTTCCTTCTGGTATCATCCAGAAGCGGTAGATTCTTTTTGGGTTGATCAAAGCATCCATTCCATCTGCTCAAAGCCGTATCGGCTGGGCAGAGAAAAGGCTGGGGAACAATGAGAAAGAGCAACGTCATCGTCATCGCCATTCTGGTCATCGCATCCATCTTCTTCCTCTGGCTTTGGAACTACTTGCACTTCAACCTGGTAGACAACCCGCTTGACCTGGTCATCACCATCCTGTGGTGGGTGGTCGTCATCGGTGTTTGCATCGCCATCATGGCGGTGGAGCGTCGCCGCCGGGAAAGCGTACGAACGGCATTCATCGGTGACGGTGCCATCTACAATGGCGAGACGGGCATCGTTCCCGTCAAGGAGGCAAACCCGTCAGCCTATGTTCAGAAGCTTCGCACCATGCTGAATGACCTTTCCTACAGCTCTCGCCTCAAAGATGATCCCACTGAGGCGCATATGCGGTTCTCCTACATCGTTCGTTCCACGAAGTTCTCTGATGAGGGCAAGGTTTGGGAAGGCGAAGTGGTGCGCTTGGGAGGCGCGAAGGACACCCACAGCTTCCATAACGAACAAGAACTCGCGAATCTGCTTGCATGAGCAAGTAACCTGTCACTTAAAGAAATTCATTCATCACTCAAAAAAGATCCGTTTTTGAGTGATGTTTTGAGTGATAAAGAGGCTTGGGAGACTATTCATTCCTCAGTCAAATAGCAATGGCTATCACTAAAAAGTTTTAGTGATAGTCGAATAATTTGAGTGAACAATTTCGTATTTCGAGTGATATCCTTCCCGTATCTTTGAGTCCGTGTTGAAGGAAAGCCGAGACGAGCATGACTGATCTGGAATTGAAAGAGATCGTTGAAAGACTGCGTCTACAGGGCAATGATGATGAGTCTGTCGAGGCTAAAAAATGCGAGAAAAAGCTCAGCAGCGATGTCTGGGAAAGCGTAAGCGCCTTTGGGAATACTGCTGGTGGAACGCTTTTACTCGGGCTAGACCAAGAAAAAGGTTTCACGTCCGTGCCTGCCTTCGACATAGAGAAGGTCATCGAACAATTCGTTTCTGGGATGGATCCTAGAACGGGAAAGATGTCGAACGCTCCTCAATATCAGCTTTCGCGCAGGTCCTTCGAGGGTGGCCAAGTTTTGGTAGTTGAGATTTCAGAGGTCGATCCTTTGCTCAAGCCGTGCTATATCTCAGACCGAAGCATCCAGAACGGCAGCTTCAAAAGAGTGGCAGACAAAGATATGAAGCTCTCCGCTTTAGAGATTTTCGCTTTGGAGCATGCCATGATTCCCTCTCCCGCCGATCGGGAGGTCGTGCCGGAGGCAAGCTTAGCCGATCTGGATGAAGATATCATTGCACAGATCATCGAACGAGAGAGAGCGACTCATTCCAAATCGCTTCGAGGTGTCAAGACGAAGAAGAACCAGCTGACACGTCTGAATATCACTGATAAGGATGGCAACATCAAGCTCGGTGGCCTTCTCGCCGCTGGTAACTACCCGCAGCAGTTCTATCCCAAGCTTGTCGTTGATGTGATGGTGCATCCAGATATCAAGAAGTCTTCACCAGAGGGCCCGCGTTATCTTGATCGAGTTATCTGTGAAGGGAGTCTTGGTGAGGTCATCGACGATGCTATTGCTGCCGTTGCAAAGAACTTGCGTCGTGTTTCAATGGTTGAGGGGGCGGGCCGGAAGGATGAGCTTGAGATCCCCGAAGAAGTTCTCAGGGAGGCTATCGCAAATGCTGTGATCCATCGCGAATACGATGCGTACCACATTGGTCAATCTGTGACAGTGGATGTATATCCAGACCGGGTTGAAGTGACGAACCCCGGAGGGCTTTGGGGTGGCAAGACGCTGGAGAACATCACTGATGGCACTTCTGCATGCCGTAATGCCGTCTTGATGAAGCTCATGTCTTCAGTTGATCTGCCAAGTGGAACAGGGCGTCCTGCCGAAGGAGGCGGTGGCGGGATACCTTTCATGATCAGGACGATGCAGTCCAAAACGCTAAGTGCGCCAGATTTTGCTGCCGATATTGATAGCTTTACAGTAAAGCTTGCCAGGTGCGGAGTTGCTATCGCTGCTAATCGCGATTGGATGGCCAAGGTCACCCGCCGTGTCCTCAGTCTGCACGAACAGTCCTTGTTGCTGACCATGCGAAAAATGGAAACATCCACAGTGAAGGAGCTGCATCGTTCGCTATTGATAGACTCTGATGAGATCCGTGATGTGGCAACACGCTTTGAACAGGAAGGGATCGTGGAAAAGGTCTCTACCGACACGTACAGGATGCTTGCAGACGAAACAGGGAAGCACCCTGTTCCAGAAGATGAGGACATCATCCTCTCTGTGCTTCATACAGATATACCACTCAGCATACGTGAGATAGCAGATAAGGTGGGAAAAACAGTACCAAGCGCACGGTATCATATAAACAAGCTTGTCAGCTTGGAGCTAGTTGTGCCAACAGCTTCAAACACCAGTCGCAATCGAAAGTACCTGCGGAAACAGAATGTCCCATTCGATAAGTAACAGTTATCACTCAAAAATATCCAACTCTCACTCAAAAATAATCCGTTTTTGAGTGATGTTTTGAGTGATGGTTCTTGAGGTGTCTGACATCCCTATTCCAGCAGGTTCCAATAGCCAGCCTTATCGGACCCGATGCGTTCGATGAACCCCAAGTCCCTCAGCTTCTTGAACGAGCGACGGACCGTGCGTTCGCTCACCCCCAGCACTTCAGCTATGCGCACTGCCGTGGCGCGCCCGTTCGTGGCAAGCACGCGCAGCACGTATTCGTCGGTATTCGTCATATCCAGCCGGTTCGCTGCGGCTATGGAATGGTCCACGAAGCGGTTCTGCAGCGGCCCTCCCGCAATGTGATCCAAGGCTCGGCCGACACCTGCGCTACCCTTCTCAGCGCCCATGCCGCCTGAGCTGATTGATGACATTGACCCGTTTTGACCCTCTGCTCCCAGGGGTTCGAAAGGGAAGGACACCTGCACCTCGTCAAGGTCTATCTGGAAGCTGGGGGCTGCAAAGCCCGCCTGATGGCAGGCGGATATCATCTGACTGATACCGCTGCCCCAGCCGGGTACCAGCTGCAAAAGATGGGCCGTGGCTGCAATGGTGGGGTTCCGGGGCCGGGGCGAATGCTCGCTCAGCAGCCGTTCCATATCCCACCCCTCCGGAAGGCCGCCCACATTGCTGATGACCAGCCGGTCCGGATGAAGGCTCACCCGCACGGGCACGCCGCTTTCGTAATCCTTATGCACCAGGGCATTCGCCAGGGCTTCGCGCAGGGCCGCTTCAGGGGGAAGCGGAACCGCGGTCCTGCTGTTGGCAGCGAAGGGAGAGTTGTCACTCTGATAGCGCTCAAGGATCAGCTGCAAGGTGTCTTCCAGCAACTGACCCAAGGGGCCAGCCAGCTCATCACAAGAGCCTGTGGGGAAGAGCGGATCCCCGAAGGTCATGAGACGCACAGATGCTCCGGGTACGAATTGCGGTGGATGAGCAGCCAGCATCACTGCCCCGGCGTTCGTCAGCTCTCGGGTGTGGGGGCGCGTCAAGCCTATGTGCTCCAGGCGGCTGGCCAGGGTGTCCCGCAGCCCCTCGTCAGGGGCGGCGAAGTTGGGAAGGGGAATGGCGCCGAAGGCCAACACGGAATTGGTGTGCATGTCCTCGCGCTTCACGAAAGGCAGAGGGCGCATTTCCCAGGCGGTGGCTTCGCTCTCATGGCGCACGCGCAGGATGTCCTCCCGCGTGCGCGCCTCATTGCCTTCAGGGGTGTACAACCAGTAGATGCCTTCGGAGGCAACGGGTTCGGAGGCTTCGGGGATGTCTATCTCAAGGCAAAGGTGTCCCTCTTGCATGACGGGCGCGGTGGTGCACACAAGCCCCATGTCCCGCTGGATGGCAGCGGGCACCTGTTCGAAGGGCTTGCGCATCCTGCGAAAGCCCGAGGAGCGGTCTTTGGTGTCAGTGGTGATGATGATGCGGCCGCCTCCGGCATTCGCCACACCGCATACCAGTGCAAGCGAATCCACGCTCCAGCGCGGCTGCTCTATCGTGATATTCCCTGTGGCCATAGGCTCTCCTCAAGCGCGGTTCGTTTCTCATTATGGTATGACATTACCCTGACAGTAACAAGCCGTTTGATTGACATATGAATCCTACGCTCGGCAAACGTCTTTTTCAATTTTGAGAATCCCCAGCGTACAGACGGTTTTTCTAACTCATTGTCAAGCCATTTAGTTTCATGTGAAAACCTACTCTGTATATATGCGTGCTTTATATATAGTTGTCCTATCCGATCTTTACGATTTGGCCACGATAGGGTCACGGAAAGGCTGCGGATAGCGGCAATGTACGACGGGGAACGTTACGGGAAAAGAAAGAACGGTGGGATCATGCGGATATCGAATAGGTTCGCAGACGCCAGAAACACAGTAGAGGGGAAGGTCCTTTCGGTCTTCTTATCACTGTTGCTGGTATTCGCGATGCTCAATCTTCCGGCTTTCACAGATCACGCTCTGGCGGCTGAAGGTGAAACGGACGATAGCATCACTAGCGTTGAAGAGTCTTCTGGGTCTACCACGGATGAGGGGACCATTGAAGAAGATGTCAACGATGAGGATCTTGATGAAGTCGAGACAGATGATCCTTCCAATAAGGTAGATGAAGAGGCGGTCGATACAGAAACCGTTGCGCCTGAAGATGAAGAGATCATAGACGAAGAAGAGACGAACGCGATCTCTGAGGAGGAAGAGGAAGCCGAACTCCCCTATTCATTCAATTTAGAGACCAAGGCGCTTGTCATTACCGGGTTAGAAATGCTGGACGGCGCAAAGTTGAATGAAATACTAAGTGAGCTGGGCATTACGAGAGGCGATATTCTTTCTCTCGAAGTCGCCGATGTGGAATCTATTCCTAGCTATGCTTTCTCTAGAGGGTTAAACAGCGTGCGGTCCATAACGCTTCTAAATGTAGAGACGGTAGGGGATCATGCTTTTTCGAACCTGTCAGCATTGGAAGAAGTAGTGATAGAGAACGTCACTGAGTTTGGCAATAACGCATTTTCTGAGTGCGATGCGATGATCACTGCTTCATTGAATAACATCGCGTATGTTGGGCCCGAAGCGTTTCGCCATAACGATTCCCTTTCTGATTTATCGCTGAGCAATATCCAGAAGTTCGATCGCTCCCCGTTCTCCTTCTGCATTGGTCTGACGGATTTGACCCTGGATGGTAGCGTGTTGGGTGCCAACGCTTTGAGTGTGACCATGTTCTATGGGTGTACCGGCTTGAAAACGGTCACCCTTAGGAACTTCGACACCACTCCTGTTCAGATGTTCAATGGATGCACGGGAATAGAAACAGCTACGCTTGAGAACATCGACACCATTGAGGCTCAGGCATTCTTCGGTTGTACTGCTCTTGACTCCGTCACCATGAGCGGCATCGGGACGATAGGTGCAAGCGTGCTTCAGAATGCCTCCAATGTGAAGACCTTGGTCCTGAATGATGTCGCCACTATTGGAGAACAAGCTTTCCTGAGCACTTACAGCTTGAAGGAGGTGACGCTGGATAGCGTCGCGACTGTCGGCAAGAATGCTTTCGCAAGCTGTAAGGGTCTGGAAGCGGTTACGTTGAACAACGTTGACACCATCGGCCAGTATGCTTTCTATAACTGCATAGGTTTGCAGACGGTGGATATGGATCAAATCAGATTCATTGACAATTACGCCTTCTGGGGTTGCTCTAGCCTGACCACCGTCAACAGCTTGAGCAATGTGAGCGAGCGGATCAACGGGTTTACTTTCTATGGCTGCAAGAGCCTGACGGGCCTCACTGTTGCTGATCTTGCCAAGATGGGATACATCGGTAGCAATGATGAGATCATGAAGCGCGTTGAAGCCATCCTTGCAGGAAAGTTCCAGTTGGACAATGCTGAGGAGATTGGTGAGCTTACCCGGGATGAGGAGCAGTGGCTCGTGGGCTCCATCGGGAAGAGCGGCAACTGGGACAGCTATGACAATGGCACTCAGATCATGCAGCAGGCACGTTGGGAAGATGCTGAGTCAGGCGTAGCAGAGGTTCAGGTAGATGCCTATTACACGGGCGCAAAGCAGATGGATTACATCTTCGTGGCTGACCTTTCCGCATCTATGGCGCAACTCGGCAATCCAGAAGACAATAATGCTCGCTTCTATGACATGCAATCCAAGCTGCTGGACATGACCGGACGGCTGCTGGATGCTCCTGGTTATGATTGTCAGGTTGCCATCGTTGCCTTCGGTGGTGAATTCAATGGCAACGAAACCGTGGTAGATACGCAAGATTTCTTGACATCTTCAAGTGACGCTCGCGCCTTCATCCAGGGTCTTGAACCCTTGAACGAGAATACCAACTACGAGCGCGGACTCGCCCGCGCTTATAGCTTGGTCAAGGTACAGCATGATCCGAATCGAAAATGTGTGATGGTATTCCTTTCTGACGGAGCACCGAATCTTGGAGAATCTGACAACGTTGAAATGTATTCGCAGCAGTTCAAAGACAGTGGCATCGATATCTACGGCGTACTCCATTCTCCCACCGCGGCTCAGCATGACAAGGCTCTGGATGTCATGAATGGCATTTGCAATCAGGTCTATGAGTCAACGAATACCGAAGAGTTCGGTGCAGCCATGAACAAAGCCTTCACAGCGGTCTATGGCAATAACACAGTGACCATTCCCGTGAATGCCGAAGAGTTCGATGTGTCCGATCTGAGCGCTACGGCTGGAACTGTCTCCTATAGCGATGGCGTCATCACTTGGACGCTCAACGGCATGCCCTTCACTGATCACAAACTGACCTATAGCCTGACTCTCAAAGAAGGCTTGGCAGACCGAGTAGGTACCTATACCTATGCCATCAATGATGGTGAGGCAACGTTCGGCCACGAGGGTGGTGCAGCGGCAGGCCTTGAGCTCAGCTTGAGCCGCACTGTGGAGGATCCAACGGTTCCTCCGGCTCCGGTTGATCCAGACATTCCAACTACTCCGCCGACGGAAGGGCCTGTTGTGCCTGTAGTTCCTGCAGCTCCTGCACCGGCTCCTGCTCCTGCAGCAGCTCCTGTGGTGGCTCCGCTCCCCACTCCTATAACGCCCGTGGCCCTGACCATCCCTGATGACGCCAATCCGCTGGCTGAGGCTCCTGAGCCTGAGGAAGAGGCTATTGAGGATGATGCAACGCCCATGAGCGCTTTCGACGAGCCTCATTGCTGGGTGCACTGGTTCATGATCCTGGGTATCATCATCACGCTGGTGTACGGTGCTGCGGTGGTCATCCGTCGTCGCAAGTACATCAAGGACATTGACAACTTCGAGGATCAGCTCATCGGACGAGGCGAGAAGGCGCAGGCGGGTTCCTTTATCCCGGTAGGCGCAACTCAAAGCTAAGCAGATCAGCACAACGCTAGCTTGAAAGCGCGGGCTTCGGCCCGCGCTTTTTCTTTGCAGACGCGGAAATGATGAGGAGGGGATAGGTGCTTTTCATCATCAATTCCCGAAGGACGGTGATGGATCAGAGAAGGAACCGTGCAGGAATCTTGACAGACCCATGCTTGATCCTGTGCGAAGGAGTGACGCACTTCTGTCAGATATCTGTCAGGTCCCATGGTTAAGGTCTTTCCTTGAGAGACATCATCCAAGGAAAGGGGAAGCGCTATGAGAGACCTCACCATCAGGGACTGGCCCATGTTCGACAGAGTGGTAAGAGACCCGCACGTTTGCGCCATGATGCTGGAGACCATACTCGGCATAGAGGTAGGGCATATCGAGTACATCGACGATGAGCACTCTGAGAAGCCGAGCTTGCATGGCCATGGCGTTCGCATGGATGTGTTCGCCAAGTCAGACAACAAGGTCTATGACATCGAGATGCAGACGGTACGGGAACCTCACATAGCACGTAGGATGCGCTACTACCAGGCAGTGATGGATACGGCAGCTCTCCCTGAGGGCGCAAGCTACGGAAAGCTCCCGACAAGCTACATCATCTACCTTTGCGATCATGACCCGTTCAACCGAGGCATTCCTCGCTATACGCTCAGGCATGCCTGCAAGGAGGTACCAGACCTGGAGCTGCAAGATGGCATCTGCTGGATCGCCTTGAACGCTCCTGCCTGGGACAAGGCCCCCGATGAGAGCCTCTCCCTCCTGCTACAATACGTCCATACGGGACGCGCTGAAGGAGACCTTGCCACAACGTTAGATGAGCAAGTCAAGCTCGCCAACACCGAAGAGGCATGGAAGGAGCAGGCCATGGGGTTCATGACACTAGAGATGAATGCTCTTGCTCGCATGGATGCTGCTCGGGAAGAGGGATACGCTGCTGGCGAAGAGGCTGGAGAGGCCAGGGGCAAAGCTGAAGGCAAGACCGAAGAGCGCTGCCGCTTCCAAGCCCTCATAACCAAGCTCACCTTGGAAGGCCGCCTCTCAGACCTCGAGGCCGTTGCCAATGACCCGGACGCTCTCAATACCCTCATGGTGGAAAACGGCCTGTAGGTTTTCCACAAGCATTGCTGCGTGTCGTTTCTTGCACACGTCATCATCCGGAACGCAAAAAGGCTCCCGTGCGGGAGCCCTCGAGTTAGTGGTGGTCGGAGGGGGACTTGAACCCTCGGCACGCGGATTTTCAGTCCGCTGCTCTACCAACTGAGCTACCCGACCAGATGCGCGCGAAACGCGTCTGCCTATTCTAGCCAAGCATGTCCGAACGTGCAACACTTTTCCAACATTAAGAGAATGTAACCGTGTGTGTTGGGATATTGACAAGGCTTTTGGTCCCCGTCATATTCAGATGACTACACTTGAGGATGAAAGGAATCTCTATGGGCATCGTTGAGAACAAGGTGGCGGTCATCACCGGCGGCACGCGCGGCATCGGTTACACCATCGTCAAAGGATTCTTGCAGAACGGGGCGAAGGTGGCGCTATGCGGCTCTCGCCAGGAAACGGTAGACAAGGCTTTGGCGAAGCTGGCCGATGAGGGCTTCACAGACAATGTCATGGGCATCTGCCCGAACCTGACGGATGCAGATTCCGTGAAAGCTGCCTTCGACCAAGTAGTCCAGCGTTTCGGCCGCCTGGATGTGCTGTGCAACAACGCTGGCGTCAGCTCACGCACAGCCCTGGTGGATTACACCGTGGAAGAGTTCGAATCCGTCATGGATATCAACGTCATCGCTCCCTTTGTGTGCAGTCAAGCTGCAGCTCGCATCATGATCAGCCAGGGCGGCCATGGCTCCATCATCAACACCTCTTCCATGGTGGGCAAGCATGCTCAGCCTTCTGGTAGCGCTTATCCCACCTCTAAGTTCGCTATCAATGGTCTTACGCTGTCATTGGCGCGGGAGTTGGCGAAACACGACATCCGCGTGAATGCTGTGGCCCCGGGCATCACCCATACGGATATGGTGGATGCGTTGCCGGAATCCATGATCAAGCCTCTGATCGAATCCATCCCGCTGGGCCGTATCGGTGAACCGGAGGATATCGCGAACGCGTTCCTCTTCCTTGCCTCTGAGATGTCCAGCTACATTTCGGGCGCTGTCATTCCTGTGGATGGCCTCTCACGGCCTTAACCGCGCGGACAGGACAATAGCCTACGCCCCCGTTGTCCTGTCCCTAACAACCCAGTGCCGCTCCCATGACAGCTTCCCTTCGGGCCTTGGCTTCGCGCAGGCGAAGGCCAGAATCAAGTACATGCGGCCGAAGCCGCTTCTCAGCAAAGGAAGGGAAGCAGTCATGTACTATTCCAGCGGAAATTACGAAGCATTCGCCCACCCGGTGAAGCCTGAGGGTATGGAAGGCAAGCAGGCCTATATCGTGGGGTCAGGCCTGGCGGGGCTCACAGCCGCCTTCTTCCTGGTGCGTGATGCTCAGATGCCCGGCAAGAACATCCATATCCTTGAACGTGACCCGCGCGCGGGTGGCGCTTGCGATGGCTGGGATTATTCCCAGTTGGGTTACACCATGCGTGGCGGTCGTGAGATGGATAACCACTTCGAGGTCATGTGGGATGTCTTCCGGGATGTTCCCTCCATCGAAGATGAAGATGTCAGCGTGCTGGACTACTACTATTGGTTGAATAAGCGTGACCCGAACTATTCGCTGTGTCGCGCCACGGTCAACCGCGGCAAGGACGCCCACACTGACAACAAGTTCAACCTGTCGGACAAAGCCTGCATGGAGATCATGAACCTTTTCTTCACGCCGGAAGATCAGCTGCAAGACAAGAAGATCACCGAATACTTCTCAGAAGAGGTGTTGGATTCGAACTTCTGGCTATACTGGCGCACCATGTTCGCCTTCGAGAACTGGCATTCTGCGCTTGAGATGAAGCGCTACATCACCCGCTTCGTCCATCATCTGGGCGGCCTGCCGGATTTCAGCGCCCTGCGCTTCACGCGCTACAACCAGTATGAATCCATGATCTTGCCGTTGCAGAACTACCTTGAGGCCCATGGCGTTGACTTCCAGTTCAACACCCATGTGACGGATGTCAACTTCTCATGCAGTGACGCGAAGGACAACAACCGCAAAGTTGCTACCGAACTGCGTCTCGTGCGCGGCAAAGATGCGGGTATAGAAGACGCCGCCGAGGGCCTGCCGGGCGCGGGAGACCCTGCAGACACAGGCGCCGAAGAGGTCATTTCGCTCACGGAAGATGATCTGGTATTCATCACGCCGGGCAGCTGCGTGGCCCACTCCTCGTTCGGGAGCCAAGACACGCCAGCAGCGTTCGCTCCTGAGCTGGTGCCCGGTGACGGCTGGGATCTGTGGAAGCGCATCGCAGCCCAAAGCCCTGAATTCGGCCATCCTGAGAAGTTCTGCTCCACGCCCGAGCTCAGCAATTGGGAAAGCGCTACGGTCACCACGCTGGATGACAAGATCCTTCCCTACATCAAGGATATCTGCAAGCGAGACCCGCTTTCCGGCAATGTGGTCACGGGCGGCATCGTGTCTGTGAAGGATTCCAACTGGCTGCTTTCCTGGACCATCAACCGCCAACCTCAGTTCCGTGATCAAAAGCCTGGCACCGTATGCGTGTGGGTGTACAGCCTGTTCACTGACAAGCCCGGCAACTATATAAAGAAGCCCATGCGTGACTGCACCGGCAAGGAGATCTGCGAAGAATGGCTGTATCACCTAGGTGTGCCTGAGGATCAGATCGAAGAGCTGGCAACGAACAGCGCCAACACCGTGCCCTGTATGATGCCCTACATCACGGCGTTCTTCATGCCGCGCGCAGAGGGTGACCGTCCGCTCATCGTGCCCGAAGGAGCCGTGAACTTCGCTTTCATCGGCCAGTTCGCCGAAACGCCGCGGGACACCATCTTCACCACGGAATACTCCATGCGCACCGGCATGGAGGCGGTCTACACGCTGCTCGACATTGACCGCGGTGTGCCAGAAGTCTGGGGCAGTGCCTTTGACCTGCGCGTGCTGCTGAACGCCACCGTGCTGCTGCGTGACGGCAAGCCCGCCACGGACATGAACATGAGCCTCATAGAGAAGCTGCTCATGGCGAAGGGGCTGGATGCCATCAAAGACACGGACGTTTACGGGCTGCTGAAGGAATTCAAGGTGATCCCCACAGACGCGAAGAACGCTGATGTCTACGAACCCGCCGTGGGTGCCGTGTGGCCGGGCATCCACTAGGGGAACCTTGAGGCCAGCCAGCGCCAGGCTTTTCTCAGCTGTTATCAACGCCCCCTGCATTCCCAGGGGGCGTTGTTGCGCTATGAGAGGATAGGTGTGATGGAAATGTTGACTGAATGACCTACAAAACGCGCCGTATCAGGAGGCTTTCAGGGCTATAATCCCCTCAAGTGAGGAAAGCGGTTCTCAAGGAGGGGCTATGGATATCTTCGCTGACCCGGTGCTCTTGTCGCGGATCCAGTTCGCCCTCACAGCCAGCTACCACTTCATCTTCGTGCCGATCACCATCGGGATAGGCCTCATCATGGCGATCTTCGTCACCAAGGCCTTCCGGTCAAAGGATCCGGAAGATGACGCGCTAGCTCGCATGTGGGTGCGCATCTACACCGCCACGTTCGCCATAGGTGTGGCAACGGGCATCACCATGGAATTCTCATTCGGCACGAATTGGGCGAACTACTCCCGGTTCGTGGGCGATATCTTCGGAGCGCCTCTGGCGGCTGAGGCCCTGTTCGCCTTCTTCCTGGAATCCATCTTCTTGGGGTTCATCATCTTCGGCCGCAACAAGATCAAGCCCGCATTCTATGTGGCCAGCGCTTGGCTCACCTTCGCGGGTTCTGCCTTGTCAGCCCTTTGGATCCTCATTGCAAATTCCTGGATGCAAACCCCGGCGGGGGCCATCTATTCCCCAGCGGGCAACGAAGCGGTCATCACAGACTTCTTCGCCGCGGCGTTCAACCCCTCAACGTTGCCGCGGTATAGCCACACCATCTTGGCGGTGCTCGTCATGGGTGCGTTCGTCACCATGGCCGTGGCTGCTTGGTATATGCATAAGAAGGTGCACCCTGATGCCGCCAAGAAGATGCTGCGGGTAGGGTGCCTGGTGGGCGTTGTCTCCACGGTGTGCCTGTTAGGTGCGGCCCATGCTTCTGCGGTGGAGGTTTGGGAAGAGCAGCCCACGAAGCTGGCTATGATGGAAGGCCAGTACAACACCGAACCACCGGAGCTTTCGCTGTTCGGCTGGGTGGATGAAGAGATGCATGATTCTGTCACCTTCGGCATTCCCGGTGGCACCAGCTTCCTGGCCACGGGCACTTGGGATACGGAATATCCGGGCCTTGTGGAGGATCAGCAGGTGGGCACGTTCCCTGATTTAGACATAGATCAGCTTCCTGTGAACTTCGTCTACCAGGTGTATCACATCATGGTAGCCCTGTTCGGCGTCATCGTGATCTGTCTCATCTTGGCGGCCATCTTCGGCCGCAAGAAGGCGAAGCGGGGCGTGTGGAATATGAAATGGCTCCAGTGGGTGCTGATCATCTCGCCGCTCTTCCCGTTCTTGGCTATCCAAACGGGATGGCTCACGGCTGAAGTGGGGCGTCAGCCCTATGTGGTCTATCCGTCTACGTCAGGGCCAGACCAGGTCTATCTGCCCACGGATGCAGGCACCAGCGTTTCCGTGCAGCCTTTTGAGATAGTGCTGACCTTGGCTTTGTTCTTCCTGGTGTACCTCATGCTGTTCGTGGGTTGGTGGCGGGTCATCGCCCGGTTCATCAAGGAAGGCCCCGTGAAGGATGCTCCTGTGGAGGCTAAGGTCACCGAAGTCAGCTTCAAAGAGGCTGCCGAAGATGAGCCCAAGGGTGAGGCAGTGGTCGTGGCTGCTTCTGATAACGGCCTGGAAGAGGTGGCTCTCACTGAAGATGAAGCTGCCCCGAAGGGAGGCGATGCACGATGAGCGTCCTTGCTGTGCTGTGGTTCTTCCTCATCTTCCTGCTCATTGCCGGGTATTTCGTATTGGATGGCTTTGACCTGGGTGTGGGCATCCTGTATCCGTTCATCTGCAAGGATGAACGTGACCAGCGCATCTGCCGTCGAGCCATCGGGCCTGTGTGGGATGGCAACGAGGTATGGTTGCTCACTGCGGGCGGTGCCCTGTTCGCTGCCTTCCCAGACGCCTACGCTACCACGTTCTCCGGCTTCTATCTGGCCATCATGTTGGTGCTCTTCGGTCTTATCGTGCGTGCGGTGAGCTTTGAGTTCTACGAAGGTGACCCGAAGTGGCGCAAGGTTTGGAACGTCTGCTTCTTCTTGGGGTCGCTCTTGCCGGGGCTTCTCTTCGGCGTTGCCGTGGGCAATGTGGTTGCGGGCATCCCCATGGACGTGAACGGCAACTACACCGGTGTGCCGCTTTTGGGTCTGGTGACGCCCTTCACTCTGCTCACGGGCATCCTGGGTCTTGCCATGTTCATTGCTGCCGGGGCCTGCTGGTTGGCCTTGAAGGCTCCTCTAGGCAGTGAGCTGCAGCAACGGGCCGAAAAGCTGCGGGTTCCCAGCCAACTGGCCTGCCTGGTGCTGTTCGCGGGGCTCACCGTTTGCATCTTCGCCATGATGAGCGGGTCCGTGGAGATGCTGCCCATGTTGGCCGTGCCGCGGTTCATCTGCGCAGCGCTGTTCATCGTGGCTATAGGCGCGGCCATGTACATCGGTTACAACGAACAGAAGAGCCAAGAGGCGAAGATGAGCCTGTGGATCTTCCTCTTGCAAAGCGCATCGGCGGTAGCTCTGGTGTTCCTGCTGGCTTGCAGCATGTTCCCTGTTCTGGTGATGGCCTCGCCGGGCAGCGTGGGAGATGCCATCACGCTCATGAGCGCGGGAGCCAGTGAGGTATCGCTCACCTGCATGACCGTGATCCTTTGCATCGGCCTGCCCTTCGTTTTGCTCTACCATGTGCTCATCTATAGGACGTTCCGCGGTAGGGTGGAGGTGGATTGAGAGGGCGCAGAGCCGCGTTCTCTAAAAACCCATACCCGTACGGGCGCAGGTCTAGTACAATGAAACGACAACTCTGTCGATGAAAAGGGTCAGACATGCCTGACAACATGAGATACGACGCGAATGGTCAACCCCTCGGCTACGGGGATCCCATGGATCCTTCCCTGTACCCTCAGGCTGATCCGGCCTGGGGCCAGTACCCGCAGGGCTATGGGGCGTCCATGCCTTCTCCTCAAGAGATCTATGCTCAGCAGTATGCTGATCCCACCCAGATGGGGCAGGGTTACATGGATCCCACTCAGATGTATGCTGACCCGAATCAGGGCATGTATGGACAACCGCCTCTGCAGCAAGACCCTTACTATGGCTATGCTCAGGCAGGGTATCCCGAAGCAGATCCTTCATTGAGCGGTCAGATGCCTTACGGCGAAGCAGACCAACAGTACATGCAGGGCTATGCTCCTGCTCAGGGGTACGGGCAAATGCCTCCGGTACAAGACCCGGCTCAGATGCAGGGATATCCGGGCGGTATGCAGCAGGGTTACGGGCAAGTGCCGCAACCTCAGCAGGCCCAACCGCAGATGCCTCAACAGCCTGCGGCCGCCCCGGTGCCCCAGCCAGCGCTCTCTCCTGTGCCGGAGCCGGTTTCCATGCCGGAAGCCATGGATAAGAAAGCGGCCAAGGCTGCGGCAAAGGAACAGAAGCGCATTCAAAAGCAGCGGGAAGAAGTTCCCGTACCCACAGGGCCTGCGCCTTCTTCGGGGAAGGCCACGTTGTTCCTCATCCTGGGCATCCTGTCTGTCATCTTCGCCATCATCCCACCCATTGGCATCATCCTAGGGCTGGTCGTTAGGATGATGTACAAGTCCTACAGGCGGGCAGGCGGCCGTTCCTCTAAGGCTGAAACGGGCAATATCTTCGCAACCGTGGGCCTCATATTCAGCATCATCATGCTGGTGGTCATCGGTGTTCTGTGCCTGATCATCTGGGCAGGCCTCTACGGAGAAGGTACGGCACGTCAATTGGGAGTCTTCTGGAACAATAGCCCATTTGGCACCATCTTCTGGAGGATCCCCATCCCCAGTCCTCTCTAAGGGCTGCGCAGGGCGCGTTGCGGTGCTGTATAGCTATTGATGATGGAATCTGATCCTTCCAAAGAGAAGCCCAAGCAGGGGTTCTTCGAGCGCTTGACCGGTTCTGTTTCGAAGCGTGAATCCGCTTCGGAGGAACAGCTGCGTGAGATCGTGGATGACGCCGACGTTCTGGCTGAGGACGAGAAGCGCATGATCCACGACATCATTGACCTGGGAGACACCACGGCAGGAGAGATCTGCACGCCCCGGGTGGATGTCATGCTGGTTGATGCTGACGAAACGGGACGCACGGCCTTGGAGCGCATGCGCGGTACCGGTTATTCCCGGCTTCCTGTCTGTCAAGATGGCATTGATGACATCATCGGTATCGTTCACTACAAGGATCTCATCGGGCCATTGATGGATGGCTCTATAGATGAGCCCGTGTCAGGCTTCATGTATGAGGCCATGTTCGTTCCGGAAACGAAGGATGTCATCCCGCTTCTGGGGGAGATGCAAGCCGCTCATCAGCAGATGGCCATCATCGTGGATGAGTATGGTGGCACCGAAGGGGTTGTCACCATTGAAGATATCCTGGAAGAGATCGTGGGCGAGATAGCTGACGAATCTGACTTGGGCGGGGAATTGGTGACCGCTTGTGGAACAGGGGTCTGGCGGGCTGATGGTCGGTTCGCCGTTGAAGATGCCCAAGAGCTGGGCTGGCCTGTCCAAGAATCTGATGATTATGACACCCTGGCAGGATGGCTTGTGAACCGGATGGAAGCCTATCCAGCCGTGGGGGATGAGCTCATAGAAGAGGGGTTCTCGTTCACGGTAGAGAAGATGCGCCGTTCCCGTATCTCAGGGGTGAAGGTGGTCCGGCTCTAGGCTCTTCGGCGTTCTTTGGAAGGCCTCTAGCGGGGGCTTCCATCTTTCTCATGCCGTTGGGCATTTATTTCAGAAATCTCTGTTGAACTAGAGTAAAATATCCTGACTGAAATACATATCCGCCTCACCAGGCAGCAAACCCACTCACAACACACCCAGCTGTCGCCGCATTCGCGGCTTGTCGTGCATTCGGCAGGAAGGTCAGGAAGAGGCGGTGCTGTACGAAAGATAGGACAGTTAGGACTGGCGCGTTCCCTATCCTGCTCATAGAGAACAGGAACCAAGGGAAGCGGGCAAGATGGAGTGGGAATTGGCCAAAGGCAAGCATAGAGCTACCACGGCGAAGCACGGAAGCGTGCGGAAGCCCCTGGGAGCAGGTGCGCATCACGCAGCCCATGGGGTTGCGCGCGGCGCTGTGAGCGCCCATGCTGCCCGCGGAATCCATCGCGTGGGCGTCATCCTGTGCATTCCCGTACTGGCTGTGGCGGTAGGGCTCGGAGCTACCACCTTCACCAATGCCGTGGGCCATGCTGATGACGCAGCTCCGGTCCAGTCCTCTAGCGCTCAACCAGTAGCCGTGAGCTCTGCTCCATCAACTCACACTGATGCCCTCGCTGAGTCCTTCATCCTAGAATCGGGTGCCAATCGCAGCGTTGATGGCGTCATCGCCCAGGTGCAAGCAGAAGAGGAAGCTGCACGCATCGCTGCGGAAGAGGCAGCCCGTGTGGCAGAGCAGGAAGCCATCCAGCAGGCCCAAGAGGCCCAAAGCCTCAAGAGCTCTGCGGCTGTGGGCATTGGTGATGTTGATTTCACCGTGGGCTATGATGCCTTCATGGCCGAATGGACATCCCGGATAGATGCTTACCTGGTAGGGTCTCCCTTGGCGGGTTACGGGGCTGATTTCGCCCAGGCGGCTTGGGAGAATGCCGTGGATCCTCGGTGGTCACCAGCCATCTCGTGCACTGAGAGCACCAAGGGTGCCCATTGCTACATGGCCTACAATGCCTGGGGTTGGCATGGGTATCTGGGCTCTGACTGGACCAGCGCCATCCATGCTCACGTGGCTGGCTTGGCTAACGGCTATGGCCACACGATCACTCGGGGCAACGCAGCCCGCTATTGCCCGCCCAATGCAGATTTCTGGTATAGCAACACGCTTTCTGAAATGGCGAAGATCTAGTCTATGAGCAACGTTATCGTTGTCGGGTGCGGCCGCGTTGGATCGCAGCTTGCGAATATGCTCTCGGACAACGGCAACAACGTCTGCTGCATAGACAAATCCCCTGACGCCTTCGTCAACCTGGGCCAGAACTTCAATGGCTCTTCCGTCCAAGGTGTTGGATTCGATGAAGACGTGCTCGTGCGTGCCGGGGTGGAAACCTGTGATGTGCTGGCCGCCGTTACCCAGTTCGACCGCGTGAATATCATGTGCGCAGAAGTGGCCAGCAGGCTCTTCGATGTTCCCCACGTCATCGCGCGTCTCTATGACCCTGACCACGAACGGGCCTATATGCAGCTGGGCATAGACTACGTCTGTGGCACCTCCTTGGTGGCAGAAGATGTCTTCTCGAAGATCGTCGTGGGCCATGGTTCCCATGTGGCCGCCTTCGGTGATTTTGAGATCCTGCGCTTCTCCCTGGATCTTCCAGGCGAAGAGCGGAGCAGCATTCGCGTGGCTGATATCGAACGTGACCATGCCGTTCGCATCATCGCTTTCGAACGCGTAGACGGTTCGGCTTCGTCTATCCCTTCCAAGGATTCAGTGCTCTACAGCGGAGACACGGTGCTTGCGTGCGTACGCCATGATCATATTCGGCAGTTCTCGAAATACATGCAGAGGTAGCCCATGTATATCGTGATCTCAGGTGGCGGCAAGGTTGGCTCATATCTGGCGAATGTGCTGCTGGCCAGCGGCAACGAGGTTGCCATCATCGAAGAGCGCGCAGAAACTGCGGATGCCCTCAGCGTCACGCTCGAAGGCCCATACCTGGTCATCCAAGGGGATTCCTGTGATTCCCGCAGCCAGGAAGATGCGGGAATCCGGCAGGCTGATGTCTTCGTGGGCGCTACCGGACAGGATGATACGAATCTGGTGGCTTGCGAAGTGGCCCAGCGCGTGTTCAACGTGCCTCGCGTGGTCGCTCGCGTGAACAACCCGAAGAACCTGCGCATCTTCCGCGAAGTGGGCATCGAATGCGTATCATCCACCACGCTGATCGCGAACCTGATCGAAGAAGAGGCGTTGCTCGGTTCTGTTTCGGTGGTGTCTTCGCTGAATCATGGCAACGTGGCGCTCTCTGAGTTCACGGTGGGGCATATGCGCCATCATTCGGATGAAGAAGGCGTGACCATCGGTGAGATAGAGATGCCCGAAGGGGCGCTGATCGTGGCCATAGCCTATGAGGATGACGCTCAGGTGGCAGCGCCGGACATGGTGTTGTATCCGGGTGATCAGGTGATCGTGGTAGCAGACAGCGACGTGTTGGATGATGTCCGCTCTCTGTTCCGAAGCCTATAGGAGGGATCAAGTTGTCGGCAGTGCTCTCAAACGCCTCAGCGCTCACCAGCATCGGCATCATCTTGCTGGCGGTGGCAGTGGTGATCGTGGCAATTTGGGCAGCAGTGCTCTCCGTTAAGGTCAGCAGGCTGAAGGCTCTTCTGTTGATGGAGCAAGAGCGCCTCGCGCTGGCGCAGGCTCATAGGGCAGCTCCTCCCGCTCGCACGGGCGCTCCGGCTCAGTCAGGGGTGCGTTCTGGGCAGGGCGCAATGGCACCGGCCAAAGCGCCTGCCAAGACGGTCCCGGCCCAGATGGCTTCGGAAGCAGCCGAAGAGGACCGCGCTCGGAAGCCGAAAGGGCGCAAGGGGAAGCCCACCATTCCCTTCGGTGTGAACAAGGAGGCCCAACAGCGGGCAGCGCGGGCCTACACTGAAACAGCCGATGAGCCAGACTACAGCCCTGATTCCATTGACTTCAACAGGGTGCAGGGTCTTACGGGGCAACAGCGCTTGACCACCTTGCAGCCTGATGCTCAAGCGGTGCGCACGGCAGCGCCCCGTACGGTAGAGGCGAACCCTCGCCCCCGGGTGGATTCGCGGCCTATCGAACAACAAACAACAGGTCGCATGCCCACGGTGGGAGTGCGGCAGACAGCGGCTGAGACGCGGGCATCCTTCGACCGCATGGGCGAAGAGATGCGTCGGGCGCCTGGAGCTCCTGAGCGCTACGAGCGCACGGCCCGCAGGCAGCGTTTGAGCGAGCGACGGCAGCAGGAGCAGATGCGCCGAGAAGCGGAGTCTATCGTGGCGGCTCACCATCGTGAGATGCGTTCGGTCAATTCCATCCGCCCCTTAGGGTAATGCCGCCAAGCAACTCGGGGAACCTTTGTCTCATGTTCCTGGAAGGCACCTAGCGCTATCAGCCTATCCATCAACAGAAAGACGCTTGCATGCAAACCGGGAGTCAGCTATTATCTTCAAGCTTTGCTTTGTGCGGGCGTGGCGGAATTGGCAGACGCGCTAGCTTCAGGTGCTAGTGAGCTTCGGCTCGTGAAGGTTCAAGTCCTTTCGCCCGCACCATGAGGAAATGGAAAGCCACCCTCGGGTGGCTTTTTTATTTCCTCATGGTGCGGGCGAAACCCTGCGAAGCAGGGCAGGGCCGTAAGGCCCTGCAGGACTTGAACCTGTAAGGTTCACTCCCATGCGATGATCTTCCGCATGGGAGCCGCGAGAGTCAAGGCGGAAAGCGAAGCGGGCCTTGACGCGAGCGAACGGCCTTTCGCCTCATTTCCTTTCACCCGTTTCTTTGCCAGGATATGCTTCTCCACCTTCGGGTGGCTTTTCGTTCCTTGACGCGAGCGAACGGCCTTATCGCCTGCTTCTTTCTTTGCTACAATCACAAAGATTACGCCTTAATACACTCTATTCGCACTTGAAAGGCGCAGCGTGGATGCTTGAGCAAGAGCTCATACTGGATAGATACCGGGTGATCGGCAAAGCAGGTTCGGGGGGATACGCCACCGTTCAGCATGCCTTCGACACCCATCTCAAGCGTGATGTTGCCATCAAATGCATTCGCATCACCCGGGCTGATGTAGATGCCGCGAAGCGCACGGCTGCTCTGTTGCGGCAGATCGACCGGCCCCCTGAGGTCTCCATCCCCATTGGTAGTTCCCGGGTGATTCCTGCGGGCGGCTCTGCTGCTGCGCGCATCCATCGAGAATCCACCCGGAGCGTCTACCGGCGGCAGCGGAGCGGTCAGGCTGCCTTTGGTTCGGTGGAGGGTGTGCGCGCCAATGTGCTTCCCCAGGAACCTGGTTTCCTCAGCAAGCGGGAAGAGCGCCTTAAGCGAGGCCGAGATAGGAAGAGTGGCCGTGGTTCTGCCTTCGAGCCGCTTCCGAACCTTACGCAAGACATTCCTACGGAAGCCCCTCTGGATGAAGAGCCCATCGAAGAGGAGCGCATCTCCAAACCGCGGGAGATCCCTTCGCTCGTGGATATGCTGCCGGGGGCGATCAGCGGGGCGGGAGAAACGAAGATCAGCGGGGTGGATAGCGACGCGCTGAGCATCAACCTTGACCTGGAAGAGCTCCTCAGCCGTACGGAAGGGCGCGGACAGAAGGCGCTGGGGTCTGAACAGGAGCCAGCGGCTGATGCCAAAAAGGCGCTTTCGTTCCTGGATGCCATGGATGCGGAGGAGCGGGCGCGCTGGCAGCGCCAGGGAGATGCTGATCAAGATGATATCTATCATCGCAACCTGGCTCTGGGCGGCGTTCGCGAAACGGCACTGGTAGGAGAGGCTTCCCCCAGCATCACGGCAGTGGCTCAATGGCAGGCAAGCGCCCAGCATCAGCAGCGCCGCGAACAGGCCTTTCGGAGCCATAACGCTCGTCGCCCGAATGCCCCTTCGCCCTCTTCTTTGGCCAGTACGGCACCCAGCTCTGTTGAGTTAGCGCAGCTAGACACCGTTCCCGGGCTAGAAGAGGCGCGCACCGCCGCCCATCTGAACGATGCGAACATCGTCACCGTCTACGATTGCGTGGTGGAAGGCGACATGGCCTACGTCATCATGGAATACGTGGAAGGCAAGACGCTGGCGCGGATCATCCGTGAGCTGGGAGACGACATCACCCTGGATATGGTCAGCGCGGTGTTCGCAGGGGTGTCCCACGCTTTGGAAGTAGCCCATAAGTCGAACGTGCTGCACCTGGACATCAAGCCCGAGAACGTGGTGGTGAACAAGGAAGGGACCGTCAAGGTGACGGATTTCGGCCTGTCCACCCTGATGAACGAGAGCGGTCAAGGCAAGACCGGCGGCGGCACTATCGGGTACATGCCTTTGGAGCAGATGCGCCGCCAACCGTTGGATGTGCGCACGGATGAATGGGCGCTGGCCTCGCTCACCTATGAGATGCTCTCTGGCTCCAACCCGTTCCGCGCAAGCACGCTGGCGGACGCTGAGATAGCCATCGAAGATGCAGAGATCGTCCTGCCTTCCCGGTGCTGGGACGGGATGAGCGAAGCGGTGGATGACATCATGTTCACGGCGCTCTCCCCTGATTCTGACGGGCGCTTCGGCACCATCGCTGAATTCTCCAAGGCGCTCACACCGAACCTGGGCAGCGCGAAAGAGGGCGTCAAGCAGCTCTCCCGAGCTGTGGCCACGCTCCCGGCGGCGGCCACCTCAGATACTGCCGAGGATGGCGAAGATGGTCGCGGTGGCAAAGGCGGCTTCTTCGCAGGCTTGTTCGGGGGACGCGGGAAGGCTGAAGCTGCCAGTGCGGCCAGCGGAGTGGATGCGGGAGCAGGCGTAGCTGCAGAGCCCGCGGATCGGGAAGCGGCCCCTGCCGCTCACGGAGCGCGAGAGGAACGGGAGGAGCGCGAAGAGCGCTCCCAGCGTGAACCCCGTGCGCCTCGTCCGCCGCGAGAACCGTTGATCGATCGGCTGGGGGAGCGGGGCGCTGGATGGGTGAAGCGCCTCATGGCGGGTGTCTCAGCGGCCATGATCTCAGCGGTAGGCCTGCTCAATTTCCGGATGCAGTTCGGCGAAGGGACCACCCCTGCGGGCACCCAAGACACTACATTCGGTCTGTTCTCAACGGTGCCCCTGGCAGCGATTGTCATCCTTCTCCTGCTCGTGGCCCTGACGATATTCAAACCGAAGGCGGGGTTCTTGGGAGCCTACGGCGCTTTCGCGGTTTCCCTCATGTTCAGCCAAGCGTGGACTTGCGCACTGCTGCTGGTGATCGGGCTGGGTGCTTGGTGGTGGTTCGCGGGCCGAAGAAGCGACGGCTCTTGTACTCTGGTCATGATGACACCGCTGCTGGGTTCCGTTGGGTTCGCCGCGGTAGTACCCGTGGTGGCGGGCGCGGTCATGGACGTGCGTGAGGCGCTGGCGGCTTCGGCCGGGGCTGTGGTAAGCGCCATCGTGTTCGCCGCCCTGGGGTCTCAAAGCCTTGCGAATTGGGAAGTGTATTCGAACTTCATCGTTGCGGTGAACCCCGTCATCGCCGGTGCAGTTATCACGAATGGGTTGAACGAGACCCTTGCTAGCGCAGTCACCTGGATCGTTGCTGGGTCATGGCTGTTGGGAGCGGGGGCATTCTCGCTCTTCTGCCTTCGGGGCACCAAGGCGTTCGATATCGTGGGCTCGGTGGTGTGCGGGGTGATCATCATCTGCGGGATGCTGGTGCTGCCGCCGTTGGTGGGCGTGCAGAATGCCCTCATGCCGCTGTCTGTGGCGGGGGCCCTTGTGCCCGCGCTCATAGGGGTTGCCTTCGCGGTGGCGAACGTGACCGATCGCGTGCGCATGGCAGAAGGGGAGTGGTAGCGGACAACGGGGACGTAGGCTATTGTCCTGTCTTCCCAAAGAGGCTTGCCAGCTCAGTTGCTGTTATCGGAAAACAGGACAATAGCCTACGTCCCCGTTGTCCCGTCTTGCTGGTATCCTGAACCTAGCACGCAGCAAGGCTTTGGGGAAAGGGGATGCGCCATGGCTGATGAGACGTTGCCTTCCAAGGAGACCCAACCTGTCGAAGCGGAAACTACCCCCGATCAAGTGCCAGATCAGCCGGAGGCTGACCAGACTCCGGTTAAGTCAGTGGCTCCAGAGCAACTAGCCGAGAGCACGCAAAGCGCTCCCCGGAAGAGGAACTACAAGGCCCTCACCATCGCTTTGGCCGTGTTCTCCATCGCCGTCTTCGCAGGCATCGGCCTGGTCATCTTCAACGCCACGGGGACATCGGCTGCCGAAAAGGCCATGGCGGATGCTCTGGCCCAAGACCAAGCCATCACCGAACGGGTCATTTCCAGCGCTTGGGGTGAGCAGCGCGGGTTCACCACCACGGATGTGGACGTGCGGGACTTCGATCGTGGGTTCTTGGCGCCCATCGCTACGGCTACGGTTTCTGTAGCGGCAACGAATGGATCTTTCGAGCTTCGTGACACCTTCGCTGTAACCTGTGAAGACCAGGGCTTTGGCTGGACCATCACCCAGGCTGATCTTGAGAAGGATACCTATCAACCCATTGCCGAGCTGTCGGATGAGGCGCTGCTGGCCAACCTGCCTGCCATCATGGCGAAGGCGGATGAGGTGAATGATAGCTTGGCTTTCGTCAATCCGCTGAAGGTGGCAGATTTCTTCAGTGTTGATACGGAAGCTACCGTGGTGAGCAATGAGTTCGATGAAGGCGCAGAGGAGGCTACTCTCGAGCTGACGCGCCTGGTGGATGGCGTTGCCCATAAGGGTAAGCTTGATGTTCTGATGGGCTGGGATACCCAAGTTGATCCTCCCGATTGGAAGCTGATCGACGTGACCCCGATAGGTGATACCGAAGGGGCTATGGGCTCGGTGGTGCGAGAGGGATTGTCTGCCTACGCTACAGGAGCGGATGAAGCTGAGGCAGCTGAACAGGAGACGGGCGGAGGAAGCTTCTGGGTCACCTTCATGACGCGGATGCTCGGTCAAGAGAGCTCGCCCTATGTGCGCATCGGCTTCACGAATATCGCTGGCAACGATACAGATATGCAATTCACGGTCATCTCCAATGAAACGGGAGATACGCTCTACGAATCACCGCGCATCGCCCCAGGGATGTGCCTTGACTTCCTCACGCTTGCCGAACCCCTTGAACCTGGCGATCATCCCGTTACGGTTCAATATACTGCCTACGGAGACGGTTGGCGCTATTTGGATACCACTAACGTGAGCCGCGATTGCCATATCTATGTGACGGAGGACATGCAGTTATGATCAACCGCTATACCCTGCCCGAGATGGGCCACATCTGGGACTTTCAGAACAAGTTCGACATCTGGCGTGAGATAGAGGTGTTGGCCTGCGAGGCCCAGGCAGAGCTGGGCACCATTGGCATCACCGCCGAAGAGGCTCAGTGGATCCGGGACCATGCGGCAGCTGACGCGGCGCGCATCTCAGAGATAGAGAAGACCACGAACCATGATGTCATCGCCTTCACCACGAACATGGCTGAGAACATCGATGCAGATATCCCGGAGGGCCAAGAGAAGCCTAGTCGCTGGGTGCATTTCGGCATGACCTCCTCTGACCTGGGGGATACGGCCTTGAGCTATCAGATCGTCCAGGCCATCAATCTTATCATCGCGGATATCCGTCGGTTGGGTGCCACCTGCAAGCGACGCGCCTTCGAATTGCGGGACACTCTCTGCGTGGGCCGCACCCACGGTATCCATGCAGAACCCATGACCTTCGGCATGAAGTTCGGCAGCTGGGCCTGGGCGCTCCATCGTTGCTTGGTGCGCATGGAAGAGGCGCGCGAAGTGGCCGCGGTGGGGGCCATTTCCGGTGCTGTGGGCACGTACTCTAGCATCGATCCCTTCGTGGAAAGGTATGTTTGCGAACGGTTGGGCTTGACCCCTGATCCCCTTTCCACTCAGGTGCTGGCTCGGGACCGCCATGCCCAGGTGGCAGCGGCTTTGGCCGTGACGGCCTCCACCTTGGAGAGCATCGCCATGCAGGTGCGGCTGCTTCAGCAGTCAGATGTGATCGAAGCCGAAGAGCCGTTCACCAAGGGCCAGAAGGGCTCTTCCGCCATGCCTCATAAGCGCAACCCTATCACGGCAGAGCGTGTCTGCGGCATGGCCCGCATCGTGAAGGCGAATGCCCAGGTGGCCTTCGATGACGTAGCCCTTTGGTACGAGCGGGATATCTCCCACTCTAGCGCTGAGCGCATCGCCCTGGCGGACAGCTTCATCGCACTGGACTATATGTTCTCCAAGATGCAGTGGATGCTAGATGGGCTCAACGTGTACCCGGCGAAGATGGAGCACAACCTCTGGCGCACTCGCGGACTCATCTTCTCCAGCAAGATGTTATTGGCGTTGGTGGAAGCGGGCATGACCCGCGAAGATGCCTATGTGGTGGTGCAGCGCAACGCCATGGAGGTGTGGGAGGATATTCAGAACGCGGTGGATGGCCCCTCTTTCAAGGACCGCATCCTGGCCGATGAGAAGGTCCAAGAGCTCCTGAGCGAAGGCAGCCTGACAGAAGCCCAGGTAGACGCCATCTTCAATCCGCAAGCCTTCCTCACCCGCGTAGGCGTGGTGTTCGACCGCTTGGAACCGTTGGAATTCTAGAACACCTCTGCCCTTAGACCTGGTTCGGGAATCGCAGGGTGATGGTGGTTCCCGCGCCGGGGGTGGAAAGCACCATCATAGAGGCCCCTTCGCCATAGAACCCATGCATCCGGTCATGAACGTTCTTGACGGCGATCCCTAAGCCCGTTTCTGATCGGGGATGCATGATGGAATCGCAGGTTTCCTGATCCATGCCCACGCCGTCATCCTGCACGTCCACCACCACGTCCCGGCCTTCCACCATGGCGGTGATGCGCACCGTCAGCAGGCCTTCAGGAGGCATGGCGTGCTTGACGGCGTTCTCTACCATGGGTTGCAAGAGGAAGGGCGGTACGAGCATCTCTTGGATGTCTTCTGCGTCTTTCCCCAGGTCAACCTCCATCTTCAGGCGGTCTTCGCCGAACCGGGCCACTTCGAACATGAAGTAGCGCTGGGTTTGCTCGAGCTCCTTCGCCAAACGGATCTTGTCCTGAGAGTTCTCCAAGGTAGAGCGGTAGAACACGGCGAATTCGCGCAAGAGTAGGCGGGCCTTCGGCGGGTCAGTGCGGATGAGCGATGCGATGGTGTTGATGGTGTTGAACAGGAAATGCGGGTTGATCTGGTTCTGGAGCATCTTGAGCTCCATGGAAGTGGCCAGGTCTCGTTGACGCTCCAGCTCCGCGGCGGCTATCTGGGTGGAGAGCAGCGTGCCGAAGCCCTGAGCGATGGATTTCTGGGTCTCGGTGATCTTGCGAGCGCTGCGATAGTAGAACTTGAGCGTTCCGAAGATCTCACGGCCTACGATGAGGGGGATGATGATGGCCGCCTCGATGACCGTGGGACCTTCGGGAAAGCCGATGTCTTCGTGGGTGTAGATGACCCGGGGCACTCCTTCGGCTATGACTCCATGGGTGGCCTGGGTGCGGATGTTCGCACCGGAAGGGTTATCCGCTTCCATATACCCGGCGTAGCCCAAGATCACCGCGCGGTCAGTGATGGCAACGGCAATGGCCTGGGTGCTGGGCAGCAGGTATTCGCAGATCTTCTGGGCGGCAGCTTGGTCAAGACCGTTGCTGGTGAGGTCAACCATGGTGGAAGAGAGGCGCAACATGGCGTCGGTCTGGCGCGCACGGATGGAATCCGGATCAAGCAGCAAGCGCATGATAATGGCAACGCTGATGGTGAAGATGAGCCCGGCGGTGATCACCACGGGAATGGAGCTGGGGCTAGAGAAGATGGTCCAGAGCAGCGTGACGCCCGCCAGGAGCGCTACCAACCCGGCTAGCATCTCCAAAGAGAGCGGCCGTGGCACCATATGGCGGATGCGCTTCTTGCTATCAAAGGTTCTCACGTTCGGTCTCCTGCTCCCGCTTCGCCAGCTTTCTAGCCCCCGAGAGGATGAAAGCTGCATTCTACACAACACATTTTTTACAAAAGATACCTGAACCGTTAATATACTCACAGCTTATTATGCTCTTTATGGGCGCAATGAGAATTCGGCGAAGAACAAGGAAGCGCACATGACGGGAAACATGCAGAACGGACCGGCATCCCAGGGGGGCGTCCCCGGGCACGCTTCGAATGCACAGGCACCGCAGCCGGTGCCCCAGTCCTATAGCGGGCAATCAGCTCAGAATCAGCCTTTGCAGGGTCAGCCTGCACAGGGTCATCCTCAGCAGTTCCAGCAACCCTACGGTCAGCCCCCGGCGGGGCAGCCTGAGCGACGCCCTTTCCCCGGTGGAGATGCTCCTCAAGGGCAAGCGCCCCATCAGCCTCAGCAGGCTGTTCGGCAAGAGCCGCCTGCGGCTAAGCCTGGCCGGAGCGCCAAGGGCAAGCGGAACATCATCATCGCCATTTGCGCGGCGGTGGTCATCGTCATCATAGCGGGGGCGCTCGTGTTCGCGAACGTTTCCGGGAACGCCTTCTTTGATTCCTCTGCCCAGGAAGGTCAGCCGTCCTACAAGACTCCTGAGGAGATAGAAGCAGAGCGCAACCGTCAGATGGAAGAGGGCATGCTCAACATCTCCATTGCCAGCGTGATCGAATTCGAGAACGGCACCTCTCCGGGAACGGCCTTCATCGAGAACGTGCCTTCCAATAAGTACGTGCTCAAAGTGACCATCACCACTGATAATAACGGCGAAGTGGTCTATCAGTCCGGTGGCATCAAGCCTGACAGCTTCATCGAGACCATCACCCTGTCCAAACCTTTGGCAGCGGGCACGTATCCGGCAACCGCTACGTTCGTTGCCTATAACCCTGACACCTTGCAGGAGGTAGGCCAGGCGAACGCCAAGGTCACGCTGGTCGTCAAGCAGTAGCCTTGATGGCTGCAAGGGAAGAGGCCTGAAACCGTGAAACCGGCAGTAGTCATCCCTACGTTCATCACGGGTGCGCGGCGCCGTAGTGAGACCAAGGGCATCGTGGGGAACTACGACCACGCCACTAACATCAATGATGAAGGCGAATTGGACCGATGCCTTGCATCCCTGGAGTGCGTTGAGAATCTTGGGCTGGTCATCCTGCTAGTAGCGGCTGATCGCTCACTAGAAGCAGAGGCTCTGGCGAAGGTTCGCAAGACCGCTGCAGCGCACCAGCAGCTCTCCACCTTGGTGATCGGCTCGGTAGAGCTGGCGCTCGTTCGCCAGAGAATGGAGCAGCTGGGTATCACGAATGTGAACCAGCAGATCGGCCTCAGGGGCTATGGGGCGGTGCGCAACCTGGGGTTGGTGGTGGCGAACACCCTAGGGTTCGACGCTGTCATTTTCCTGGATGATGATGAGGTCATAGATGACCCTGACTTCATGCGCAAGGCAGCCTACGGCTTAGGTAAGCTCACCAAGAAGGGCGTGCCTATTCTGGCGAAGACCGGCTACTACATCAATGACCAAGGCTCCTACTATTCCAAGTGGGAAGATCGTTGGTACAACCGGTTCTGGCAGCAGGGGAGCGCCTTCAATGACTGGATCCGCCATGCCATGGCAGGTCCGCGGCTCTCCCGCAGCAACCATGTCTGCGGTGGCTGCTTGGCCATCCATAAGGAAGCATTCCGGCGTTTGGCCTTTGACCCGTGGATCCCTCGGGGTGAAGACCTTGACTACATGCTAGACCTGCGCATGTATGGGTCTGATATCTGGTTCGACAACCAATGGCAGCTGCGTCATCTACCGCCTAAGACCAAGCATGAGGGGGCGCGCTTCCGCCAAGACATCTTCCGTTGGCTCTACGAACATGCGAAGCTGGAATACAGCCATTCCCTCATTGACCTTTTGCGCATCACGCCGCAATCCTTGAAGCCCTATCCGGGGCCATTCCTGGAGCGAGGCCTTTCTCGGCGCATCGCCATCACGGCATTCCTGCGCAGCCTGGTGCGGCCAGACAAGAAGGCTTACCGGCGGGCGGCGAAGGAGGCCATGGGTGAGGCGCGGCGGTACGCCGAGCAGAACTGCGCGAACTACTTCGAATTCCAACGCACTTGGCCACAGATCATGGAACGGATGGATTCTGACCGCATGCTGACCACCGCTCTGGTGCAGTCGGCGCTGTTGGAGCAAGAGCCCTCCTTGGATCCAGCGAACCTGACGGAAGAGCCGCAGGTGCCCGGCCGGGAAGCGAATGTGGACCCAGGTGCCACCAGTCAGATCCGGCTTGACCTCAAGGACGCCTGAGTCTTTGGAAGCTTTTCTTGGTTCGGCAGTTGCCTTCCTGTTAGTGGGTTTGGTGGTAGGCGTGCTCTCGGGCATGCTGGGCATCGGCGGCGGCACTATCCTGGTGCCCGTGTTCAAGCTGGGCTTCGGGCTGCCTGCCCTAGGTGCCACGGCCACCTCCCTTTTCACCATCATCCCTACATCCATCTCAGGGGTCATCAGCCATATCCGGAAGGGTACCTGCGTGGTGAGGCTTGGCGTTGCGGCAGGGCTTGGGGGTGCGCTGACATCTCCATTGGGGGTGTGGTTGTCTTCCCAGTCTCCCGAATGGGCCACCATGGTGGCCTGCGCTGTGGTCATCGCCTATTCCGCGTCAACCATGCTCACCAAGGCGGTGAAGCTTTGGCGGGCGCAGCGAGTTACGGTTCCATCCCCTGATGAGCCTGGTTTGGACACGCCCAGCTTCGAAGCGCCAACTGGCGCGCGGAGCGTGATCACGGCGGGGCTCATTGGCCTGGTGGCGGGAGTGCTGTCAGGCTATGTGGGCTTAGGAGGCGGGTTCCTCATCATCCCGTTGTTCATGCAATTGCTGAACATGCCCATGAAGCTGACCAGTGGCACCTCGCTCATGGCGGTGATGATGCTGGCTGTGCCGGGAACGGTGACCCAGGCATTGCTGGGGAATGTGGATTGGGTAGCGGGCATCTGCGTGGCTCTGGGGGCGGTACCCGGGGCCGTGTTGGGAACGAAGCTTCTGGAGCGCATCTCAGAAGTGCGCCTTCGCTTCCTCTTCGGCGGCTTTCTGCTGGTAGCAGCGGTGATGTTGGTGCTGGATCAAGTGTTGTAGGGTTTCGCTTCGCTCAAAAATGCCAGGCACGCCGAAGATCACGGCATGCCCGTCGCTCACCTTCGGTTCGCTTATTCGATCTCGCCCGCGTTCGCGGGCTCTAACGTCGCAACCACTTCAAGATGACGATGCGTCCCACAAGGGGTGTTCGGCCTTGGCTTCAGGCTGCGAAAAGGCGTGGTGCTTCGCTTATACCACGCTTTTCTCGGCCTGCAGAATCGGCCTCAGCCTCTTGCGGGACGCCTCTTCTCTGCAACAACTATAATTCAGCCGCAGTAATGACGGGGTGCCTTCGGTACCCGCATCATCACTGCGGGCGTCCGCTCGTCGCGGCCGCTAAGTGTATCGGGGGGCGCTTATCGCGTCCCCCTCTGCTTTCACTCACGCCTTCGGCGTGGATATCGCTCCGCGCTCGGGTTGATGCCCCATCCGGGTGGGTGGTGGGCGCTTCGCGCCCAAAAGAGTGCGCCGGTTGATCTTCCAGTCCTGTCTGCCTTCTGCGGCGCCTAACCATAGGCCGCCGCTCACGCTTCCTGGGTTGTTGCTCTTGGCCGCGGCGACGGACCGCGGACGGACGGACAACGGGGACGTAGGCTATTGTCCTGTTTTCCCAAAGAGGCTTGCCAACGGGGGTGCGCCCCAGATCCTGGAGAAGGATCTTCAAGGAGGAAGCCATGGCGTACCCACAAAAGACCATCGATGAGGTCCTCGCCTATCTGGACGAAGGGCATTCGCTGCGAGATGCAGAGCGTCGCTTCGGAGTCGGCCATGAGAGCGCTGCAAGGTGGAGGCGCAAACGTGATGGCGATCCCAAGGCCTGTCGCCGCTCGGTAAGATATCCTCTGGAGACGGTGAGGCTCGCGCTCGGCCTAGCTTATGGCGGCCACGGCTTCAGGCTCGATGAGGTGGCTTCCATGCTCGGAGTGTCGGTTCCCACCATCTCCCGCTGGAAGAAGAGGCACATGGAAGGAGGGGTCATGGAGATCCCTGATATCGATCCCGATGAGATCGGTCACCTCAGCAAGCGCGATAGGGACGAGATGAGCGAAGAGGAGCTCGATCGCTACATCCATGAGCTGGAGGTCAGGGCATACGCGTTGGAGGGAACGGTGAGGATTTTAAAAGCCGAGGGCATCGAGGGGCTCAGCAATGACGAGAAGGCTGCGCTCATCGATGCCCGGCCCCAAGGCATCACCGCAACAGAGCTCCTCGCTGTCCTCGGCATCTCGTCGAGCAGCTATTACTACTGCAGGTCCAAACCGGAACCAGAGGATAGATACGCTAGCGTCAGAGTTGCGATCAGAGAGGAGTTCGAGCTGGTCCGAGGCGCTAGAGGCTACCGCTACATCCGCCAGAGGCTCAGAGAGCGCACAGAGCCCATCCTGATATCCGGGAAGAAGGTGCGAAGCCTCATGGCCGAGGAGGGGTGCGTCGTAGCCTACGCCAAGAAGAAGCGGAGGAGGTACGACTCCTATGAGGGTGAGATCGGGGCCGCTCCTGAGAACCTCGTTGCGCGCAACTTCCATGCCGATGCCCCCAATAGGCTCTGGCTCACCGACGTGACGCAGTTCTCCATCCCAGCTGGCAAGGCATACCTGAGCCCTGTGATCGATGCCTTCGACGGCATGCCGGTAGCATGGACGATAAGGACGAGCCCTGATGCGGAGATGGCCAACACCATGCTCGAGGATGCCTGCAGGGCGCTTCGCACAGGCGAAGCGCCTGTGATCCATAACGATCGGGGCTGCCACTACAGATGGCCTGGATGGATCGCGATATGCGATGAGCATGGCCTCATCCGCTCGATGTCGCGCAAGGGATGCTCACCAGACAACTCTGCGATGGAGGGCTTCTTCGGGCGGCTCAAGAACGAGTTCTACTACCGCGACTGGGATGGGGTGGGTCTGGAGGAGTTCGCATCACAACTCGATGATCACATGAGATACTATCGCGACGAGAGGATCAAAGAATCCCTCGGCTGGATGAGCCCTATGCAGTACAGGAAATCGTTGGGCTTAGCTGCCTAGCGTCTCCAGTTAATGGGGCGCACCCCCAGGCTTGCCGGCTCAACTATCACGATCGGAAAACGGGACAATAGCCTACGTCCCCGTTGTCCAGAGTCTTTCATGATAAGGCCGAAGATGAAATGAACTTCATCTTCTTGACAAGGAGGAGGATGTCAGATGCGGAAGCGGATGGGATCGCAAGGCGCATCTGCGGTGTGGGCTACCGTGATGTGCCCCCTACGCTCGCAGCCTCCGAGAAGAAGGTCCTTCTCGCAAGGATGCGGTCAGCTGGCATATCGATCCGTCAGATAGAGAGATCGACCGGAATCGGGAGAGCGATCATCGCGAACGCGAAGCTGTGACCGAAGCGGATGTGGTGCCATTGAGCCTGATCCTTTGTCACGTGCAACTGACTGGACTTATGACTGCGATGCAGTGATTGAATACATGAGCCCCTCAGAAGCGCACGATATTCTCTCAACGAGCTAGTGAAGGAAGGAGCCATGTTCATGTTCAGTGAGATGCAGATAGGGCATGGGGGGATGTGGGACTCAACCAACAACGTCACAGAAGGCAAGGTCAACCCGCAGCTCAGAGAGATGCTGCATGCTCACAGAGGGTTGTCCAAGATGCGAAGAGTGAAGCTGCCTTTTGGTGGTGCTACACGCACTCTGAGTGCAAAGCGAATGAGGCCGAGATGCTGAAGACTATGAGAACAGATGAAGAGGTTGAAGAGCTGTTCGCGCTTGCCTCGGAGCACAAAGGACGAGAGGAGGGAGGCCCCGATGAATACGGGAGCTCCGTATCGGAATGGAGCGAGATGAAGATGAGCGGGTCGGAGAACGCAGGATGGTTTTAAGTAATGTTGGATAGTTCATCCAGACACACTTTTTTGCGTATTAAGCCCGAAAAAGTGATTTCGAAGTCAAACCTAGCGTGCCTTTAGCTGTATTATAACGGCTCGCTAGGTTTGATATAAGAACAATATCTGAGTCGAACTTGACTATTGATTTATATTAGGAGCTTATGTTGCGAAGCTCGTGGGAGCAATCTTTCGTTGATTACATTCATAATAACTATCCTCAATTGAATGTTATCACCAATGATCGATCAACTATCCCATCAAGAGACTCATCTCAAAACCTTGAGATTGATATCTATATTCCCTCCCTAAGACTTGGTTTCGAAATAAATGGAGAAGACTACCACGATCATTACCAGTACGATAGGGATAAGAAATGCGGGACACAGTATTCCGAGGAAATGTATAAAGAGAAATTCTGTGAATCCCAAGGAATTAGGCTGATTAACATCTGGAATTCGGATTCGGACGCCTTAAACCGATTGACTATCGATAATGCTATTTTGGCGGCTAATCGCTCCTTAAAGAACAGCAGCTCAGAAGCAGATGATGGTCGCGAAAAAAGTTTTGGTTCCATTGTCATTTCTGGCCTACTAGGCGCGTTGATTGGCTTTTTAGCCATGATTTGCATAGGTATGGTTTTCAAAATCGATCACTTTGGTAGTGGCGTCGATGGAGATTATGTAGCATTAGCGATATTCATGATTGGTGGATTCATAGCTGGAGTATATCTTCAACTAAAAAAATCATAAGTTCTACCTTTAGACAGTACGACATGACCCCAGCGCATGAGAATGATGCGTATTTTACGGATGACGATCTGTTTATACGAGTTTCATCCCAATTCGTTAGATGAAGCACATTGGCTATGTTTGCTTTAGTGATTACGGATTCGACTTTGGCTCCTCTCGTCGAGATGACTCTTAGCAACAGATGTCCCTGGCACGAGCGCTTTTGCCAATGAGTCAGGGGACGTTCTTTCTGAATCATCCTTGAACCCAGTGGGGACGGGATGGTTTCAAGGGGTCGTTACATCATCGTATGATGGGAAGCGATCTTATAAGGAAAAGCCGAGTGTGTTCTGGAACACCACTCCTGCCTGGACACACTCTGCCACTCAATTCGATTACTTCAGCAATCCTGATAATGGTTATATCAACGGACAGATCATCGATGTGTATAAAGGGCAGACTGCTTCAGGAAAAGGAAGTCAGAATATCCCTATCGATGACCTCTCTGCCCAGGTTTCGTCTCTTGGTGTGCAACCGGGCGACCTTCTGTATTTCTATAAAGATGATGGCATACATCACGCAGCGGTAGTGTCTGAAGTGGCCGATGGAAAAATCCTTTATTCTGCTAACTCGATCACAAGATATGACCATGATCTTGAGGAGGCAATCAAAAACGAGAAGGGTATTCTGATAGTGAGGTTAAAGGATGAATCGAATTGGCATATTGAGCCTCATTGCATTTGCGATAGTTGTATCTACTTCTTCTTTAGTATTAACAGGATGTAGCGAAAATGCATGTCAAGAGGGTGATAGAGAGATGGGTGTTAATCTAACCGAAGATGCTTTCGAATCGAAAGATGCAGAAAGAGATATTCTCTCGCAGCTACGGGATGTTATTGATCTGGACCCATTGCTTTATAAAGACCAAAAGGAACCTATAGATTATTTTCGTCCAAGTCAGGGAGAAAGCGGGCGAACATCTTCAAAGATCGTTGAGGTTGAGATAGTTTCCTCGGGTATTGAAGGGGGCAAAGGAAGCTTAGATATACATATGATTAAGGAGAATTACTACCTTGACGGCACAACGGGCAGACGCAATGACTGGGCAACGCTTTTTGTAGAAAAACATGAAGGGGATTGGGTTATAGTCGAAATTGAAGTTCAACCATAGAATAAGAACTCATCAGAGTTGCATTCCTTAATCCATTGGGGACGGGGATACTGGGTTGAGGCAAACGAAGTGATACTTCTTCGGCTTTCGTTCGTGGGCGTTCCGTTTCTGCCGTTGTTGCCCAAAGATGCGCGCCACGGGCTTCGCCCGTCCCTTGGCGCACATTCAATACGGCCTTCAACCCTTTGATGTTCGCTTTGCCGCTCACCTCAAAGGGTAGGTGGGCCTTGAAGGACGGCCTGTTGTGAACAGGGTCTTCGTAGTGCAGAACTTCAGTTCTGCCTGATGCATGATCAGGGTTGCTACAGGCAGCACTGAAGTGCTGCGCTACGGACAACCTGACATAGTTTCGCATCAGCCGCCGTAGGGAACGCTACGGATGATGGGGATGCGTCCGCGTCAAAGCGCGTTCGCGTAAGCGAACGCACTGGATCATGCGAAGCGCCTTCGCCAAGACCTTCGATGTTAGAATCTGCCACAGTGATAAGCTCTTGCACCTTGATAGCTTCATCTATTCGCCTTCGTTGGTTCCTTCACCTGCGCTTTTGATGCCTCAGACCGCCTGGTGCGTGAGGAGATGAGGGATGGCAAGGCAACCGATGCCCTGGCAAGGGCGCTTCTCCCCAAGGCATCCCTCACGGTGACCGATGAGAGCTATGACGTGACCTCTTATGTGAGCTCATCCCTCTTCGAGGTGACCCAGGTGATGGGAACGTCCTCATCCAGGGATGGGAAGACCGCTGTCTTCTACGGGTTGGAGCGGTTATCCCATGTGACCGAGAGCACGACCCAAGCGTTCATCCATGATGGCAGGGGGTCGGTGGCCCAGACCATCTCAGGCGGTACGGTCACCTCCTGGAAGCGCTATAGCGCCTTCGGAGCCGTCACCGCAGGAACTGACCCGGCTGAGAAGCCCTTCTTCGGCTATGACGCAGAAGAGCAGGACCCCACCACAGGCCTCACCTACCTGCGTGCCCGCTACTACGACCCTGCAAGCGCCCGGTTCGGGGTGGCTGACACCTACCTGGGCAACACCTTCGATCCCATAACGCTCAACCGCTACCTCTACTGCGCATCAGATCCCGTGAACCACGTGGACCCGACAGGACACGCTGCTATCAGCAATATTCTTTCGATGACGATGCGCAAGGTCGCAAGCGTTGCCAATGCGCAAGCTCGCATAGCTGTAAGGCAAGCAGAGCATCATTACTACACCGCCATGTCCAAAGCGGCCCGTGATGCCGCTTCAGCTCAACTCGCCTATGAGCGTGCGATGCGAAACGGGGATCTACTGGCGGCTGCAAGGGCGGCGAAGAAGCGTCGTGAATACGAAGAGAGATTCCAGAAGTACTACTGCGGCAATGCTAAGTATGTCAGCAACGCTAAAAACTACTCGATAAAGATCACAGCCCCATCTTTCTATGATCGAATGCAAGACATTACGGATAACCACTGGTTGTGGCCCGTTGCACCGGAATTCGCTGATGTTGCTTTGAGCTCCAATAGAGGTGATGTTCCTGGAACAATCTTCAATTTGGGTATGCTGCTCCTCGGAATTACGCCGGGCGGAACCGTAAGGAAAGGCGGCATAAAACTAACAGAGGGCGTTGCTGCCAATGTTGGAAAAAGAGCCAAGGACGTAAGTAGTATAGGAAGGAGGATCTTCCCGAGTGAGCTTGGTGTGCGAATTGCCGGAAAAGCCGTTAATAATTCCGATGTAGCTGCTGAATTGATTGTGAAGGCTGATCGTACGGGGAGTGCAATTCAAAAAGGCGATACGTATCATTATGCTGCTGCTTTTCTTTCAAAAGAGGATCTTGCGAAGGGATCAATATATAGCTTGAAAGAGGGTAAGCAGCTGCTTTTGCAAGTTAGTGGAGAGCTGAATGGCAAAAGCGGCGTTTTTGAGTACATACTCGAAGATAATGGACTTGTCTCACACCAGACATTCAAGGCGGGCGCAATTATAGACGGAATAACAAATTAGAAGTAGTGGTCTAAGAGGCAGGATGATATGCAAACCTGGGATACCAATTTTGGATTATCGAAAATTCTACCGTGCAATACCCTCTCGATCTCTCTTTCCTATGAGCAGATTACGAGCATCGTTGATTGCGATTGGCCCCTGATCATCATGGGGGCTTTATCAGGTTATATCGTTGAACGATCTATCTTCGACCATGCCCTTGCCACGCTCTCTGAAGACTCTCCTGCTGAAGCTGAAGAACTTGCTTTGATGCACTATGAATCTACGCCGGACCTCTGGCGAAGGGATCAGATCCTCGCTCACATGATCAAAGGCATCAGTGAGAATGAATGGGCGTTCTCATTCGAGAAGCTGCTCTATGTAGTCGTATCTGTTCTCAGTGAATGCATCCACTGTTTCGATTGCGCCGATGGTACGCTGGATCCTCCAGGTGCCCTTGAGGTCCTATGGGCGGATTTTGACTACGTTAGCACGGCGACCATATTAGAAACAGTCGGGCTTCCGCGATATACAGAGTCTACTGCAAATGAACTAGATCGGATAGTACGTGAAAAATGCGCAATCTATCTTGAAGAGCAAAGAAGATGGATTGAAGAATTCGATTCTGAAGATCCAGAAGACATAGCTGAATTGCAATGTGCTGTGCATGCATGGAATACTTCAGGAAAAGAATAGTCTATCCGAATCTATAATCTATCGGGGATGGGGGTACTGGGTTGATGCAAACGACAGGCAAACAACCCGTTGCACGTCCCTACGAAGGACACTTGGCAGGTTGATCCCATAGGCGGCCATCCGGTCTTGATGCCCGCATTCCCTTGAGGATAGGTGCTCCGGGCATCAGCCGCCGTAGGGAACGCTGCAGTTGATGGGGGTGTGTTCGAGTCGGAACGCGTTCGCGCAAGCGGACGCACCGGATCGCGCGAAGCGCATTCGCCATCATCCTCGGTGTTAGAATCTGCCACAGTTGCAAGCTCTTGCACCTTGATAGCTTCATCTACTCGCCTTCGCCTTTGATGCCTCAGCCCTCACCGGAGGAGATGAGGGGGACGAGCAGGTCATAGCAGGAGGCATCTCTGTGGCCCTCCACGCCATGGCGGCCATGACAGGGGGACTCTCAGCCTGTGCGAACCCGGCGCTCCTGCCTGAGGCCATACCGGTTGCCTGCAGGCTGGCGCAGGATATCTTCGGGAGAGGGGCGAGCTATGTGCCCGAAGAGCTGCCAGACCTGCTTCTGCGCATCCGGGATGGGAAGGGAACCGATGCCCTGGCCCGGGCGCTTCTCCCCAAGGCATCCCTCACGGTGACCGATGAGAGCTATGACGTGACCTCTTATGTGAGCTCATCTCTCTTCGAAGTGACCCAGGTGATGGGAACGTCCTCATCCAGGGATGGGAAGGCCGCTGTCTTCTACGGGTTGGAGCGGTTATCCCAGGCAACCGAGAGCGCCACCTTAGCGTTCATCCATGATGGCAGGGGGTCAGTGGCCCAGACCATCCTGGGAGGTACGGTCACCTCTTGGAAGCGCTACAGCGCCTTCGGTGCCGTCACGGCTGGCACTGATCCGGCTGAGAAGCCCTTCTTCGGCTATGACGCAGAAGAGCAGGACCCCTTGACCGGGCTCACTTACCTGCGTGCCCGCTACTACGATCCTGCGAGCGCCCGGTTCGGGGTGGCGGACACCTACCTGGGCAACACCTTCGATCCCATAACGCTCAACCGCTACCTCTACTGCGCATCAGACCCCGTGAACCACGTGGACCCGACGGGACATTACATATCGTTCCTTCCCGTGACGGCCCTTAGCGCTTATAAGCTGAACCGTCCTCGCGATCCTAAGCATCCTAACTGGTATAAGAAGCCAGGTGGCACGCGCATCAACAACGATAGCTACGCGAACCTCCCGGGACAGCGGACTGTAACAACGGCTCTCATATCTCCGAACTCATCTGCAGCGCTGAAGGCAGCTCATACAGCCATGAACACCAATCTTGCTGATATAGGAGCAGCGATCAGGGATGGGGACTATGAGGGCGCAAAGAGGATGCTTGGTCCAGCGGCGGCCACCATAGATAGGTTCTTAGAGCTTTACTGCGGCAACACCAAGGCGATGCTCACAGAGGTCCACGAGGTCACAGGCGCAATCGCTCCTTATATCTTCTGGGTGCCGATCGTCGGTGCGTTGAATGATCTGTATTACTATTCTACTGAGGGTAACGCTCTCATGTCGATCCTCTCAACTGTACTGGTCATCGAAGAGGCTGCGACTTTAGGGATAGGGGCTCTTGCTACCCTGGGTGCCAAGTACACCGAGCGGATTGCGATTGGAGCCGGGGTAAAAGAAGCCGCGAAGGACAGGGTGCTTTCTACGGCTCCGGGCATGGGTGGTAAGGTGACCAACGTCATTATGAAAGGTGATTTGAAGATCACCTTCAAACATGGGGATAGACATCTTCCCGATGGAGCTGACATAGACAAGATAGAAGAGGCAATTGCTCGGGATATTGCATCGAAAGATTTGGACTCCATTCATCAACAGAAGATAAGAGTAACGGTAGATGGAAAGGGATATGAGTATCGCCCCTATGTTCTTGACGAAACGAATGTGAATGTGGGTACATATTATCTAGTCGATTAAAAGGATTTGTAATGCAAAACATACCTCATCATTCCCCCCCTGTTCTTTCCTCTGCGGAAACGAATGTGCTTAGAACTGCGTTACTTCTTAATTTCCCAGATCGAGAGGTTGTTCTTGAACAGCTCTCGCATTGCGCTATTTCTAAGGTGTACGATTCAGAGAGCATAGAAGTGGTATTTAATGACGTTGAGGGAAAGAGATTATCGTCGCCTTATCGATGCATCGCCTCCTTTGATGCATTTCGTGAGCATGGGGCATATCTAGCGGTGGAGTTTCTGTCCTGGAAGGGTGCAATCGATTCCCTATATATCTATATGCCTGATGGCTCCGAGCTCAATCTTGCAGATTGTCCACTTGATGATGTGGAATACGACATAGGTGATTACCGGGCTGCAGCCGAGAAACAGATTCAACTTCTTTATGAGGCGAGTAGTAGCAAGCAGCACGAATTCGATATCAAGGCTCTAGCATTTCAGGGAATCGAACAACTCAACGGGAGAGTCATGAGTGAATTGCCTCAGCTTCATAGTATGGGTCATATGATTCGCTTAGAATCCAATGGGGAGTTTTCAGTCAAGCTAGTAATAGATCTTGGATATTCTGGAGATGACTATTATCAGGGTGTTGCCTGCATCAGCTTGCTCGACAACTTCTTTTTCACGTATGTCATAATTAATGGGATAGATACCATGCGCCCTTTAAGCGCAGATGAGGCTGCTTTTATGAGCCGTTTTCCAAATTGTGTGATTAACTATCCAAACGGCTACCTTCTTGGAGAGCTGCGAAATGTCTTATATGAAAAGGGCTATAGGCCGCTAAATACTTCTTTTGTGAACTTTGCAGCGAAAATGGAAGGCGACCATCTTTCTTCTTCAAATAAAGTACCAACAATTTATGATTGTCTTTTTATGGGTGAGGGCCTGTTGTAACCCCCATTGGGAGCGGAGCGGTTTCAAGGGGTGAACGCACCTCATGCTGCCTTTGTCAGTAATTCAGCATAAGCCTCGGCGGCCTTCTTCCAGCCAAGCGTTTCCCTTGGGCACCCATTGAGTTTATCCTGCATCTCGCGCACCTCCTCGTCTGTCACCTTCGTGAAGTCAAAAATGAGTCAGGGGACGCGGAGGTGTGGACGATTTCTTGTAAATGATCCTCTGGCTATGTGAGTCAGGGGACGCTCTTTCTGACTCATCCTTGAACACAGTAGGAACGGGGATATCGGGTTGATGCAAACGACATGATGCTTTTTGGCCATCGTTCATGGACGTTCCGTTCCTGCCGTCGTTGCCCAAAGGTGCGCGCCACGGGCTTCGCCCGTCCCTTGGCGCACATTCAATACGGCCTTCAACCCTTTGATGTTCGCTTTGCCGCTCACCTCAAAGGGTAGGTCGGCCTTGAGGATCTTCGTGCTGGCAAGCCAGCACCTACGGATGAAGATGCAGGCTGGCCTCGTAGGGACAGGAGCTTGCTCCTGTCCGGCGGTTGCAAGGGGATATCCGCCCTTATAGACGGCGGCATCCCGTCTATGCACGAGGGCGGCCAAAGAGAGCGTTGGTTGCCCCTACGAAGGACACTTGGCAGGTTGATTCCGTAGGCGGGCATCCGGTTTTGATGGCCGCCTGATCCTTGAAGAATTCCTGCTAAAAGCTGATAGATCTCTGGCGAAGCTCTGATGCATATCTACCAGATTTATGCAGGGCACTCTATCAATGAAGCTTTGCTATACTCCCTCCCACGCCAACGGCAGTAAGTCCTTTGGTGGCGCCTCCTAGCATGATGGGAGGTGATGATCATGGGTGAGATATTCTTGATGAGCGCAAAGCTCGCATGCGAACTCGTAGCGTTTCTAAGGGAACTATTGAAGCTCATGGAATCCACGTCATCAGGTGGATGCCTGCGTGAGAAGTTGGCGCGTCGCAAGCATTAGCTTGTAGACGCGCCGCTCAACAACCAACGGCGCCGCCTCCGCAAAAAGGCGTGTCGTTGGCTGCATTATACAGGCTGGCGAATCGACCCTGCAAGGACGACGAAAAGGGACGGCTACTTTTCATCATTGCAATGGGGTTTCAGGTTATGCTAACGCTATTCTAGTGATGAAAAGGACATCCGTTCCTTT
>CANOIM010000008.1 GCA_947566075.1 uncultured Eggerthellaceae bacterium
TGAGCTACACAGGCATGAAATGGTGGGCGCGCTAGGATTCGAACCTAGGTAGGCAGAGCCAACGGGTTTACAGCCCGTCCCCTTTAACCACTCGGGCACACGCCCATTCCTGATGTCAGCGAAGGATGATGCCTTCGCTGCCCTGGAAGGGTAGATATCCATGTGAGATTTTCAAGTTGCGGCTTGGCTTCAGACATATGCGTCTTCATTGCAAGCGAAGTGGAATGATACGTTACGGTAAAAGCAGTGTCAACACTAAACACGCCCCCGGGCGTATCCTAGGATGAAAGGCTGTGTTATCTCGGTGAACCGGATGCCCGTTGCTATAGAATCCCCCTTTACGGATCAGATGAGGATGGAGATATCGTGCAGAAGGACCTAGGGATCATAGGAGGCATGGGGCCCGAGGCCACCTGCGTCCTGTTCGAGAGGATCATAAAGGGCACGGACGCAAAGCGTGACCAAGACCATATCAACATCACCATCTTGAATGACCCTTCCATCCCTGACCGAACCGCGTTCTTGCTGAAGAAGGAAGGTGCCCAAGACTTCACCATACCCATCAAGGAGAAGGCCCGGCAGCTAGAGGCCTTGGGCTGTGAGGTCATCGCCATCCCCTGCAGCACCTCCCATGTGCTCCTAGATGACATCCGCACGGCTTTGGACCATGCCCAGCTGTTGGATATGCCGAAGCTGGCAGCCGCCTCTGCAAAGCGAACGGACGCTTCCCGGACAGGGATCCTGGCCACAGATGGAACGGTTCGCTTCGGCTTGTATGAGCAAGCCCTCCGTGCCGAAGGCATCACCACCGTCCTCCCCTCCCCTCCTATCCAGCAGAAGGTGATGGCCATCATCTATGACCACGTCAAGGCAGGACGCGCCGTGCCGGACGGCCTCTTGGATGATATCTTCGCGGATCTGGAAGCCCAGGGGTGCGACACCGCCATCCTGGGATGCACAGAGCTCTCTGTCATAGGCATCCCCCCTATCGTGAGGGGGATCCATGTCATCGACGCTCTGAGCTCATTGGCAGAAGGCTGCGTAGCCGCCTGTGGGGCGCCCTCACGACCGCTGCTCTAGGTAGGGCTTGAAGCTCTTCGCTTGCTTGCTCAGGAAGATCCGGGGATAGATGCGACGGATGAAGCGCTCCTCGGCTTTGTAATCTATGGGATTCACCGCCCGTCCTTGCCGATAGAGCTCTTCCACCTCTGCAATGAGCTCTTCGTCAGTGAGGACGCTCAGCAGCAGGGCTTTGGGCACCACCGTGAACAATGCCTTGGAACCATCTTCATTGGCGATCTTGACTCCTTCGAAGGCCTTGTGGTGGATCAGATCATCCACGATCCATTTCACGGTATTGTTCCCCCCTGCGGTGACGTAGTAGTTGCTGCGCCCGAGGCGAGGGTTGATCTCGAAGAACCGATAGGAACCATCCCGGCAGTCGTACTTGACATCGAAGTTGGCGAAGCCCGTATAACCCACCGCTTCCAACAGGCGCTGGGCATGGGCCACTACCTCTGGGTTCACCCGGTTGATGATGGCCACCGGGTTGCCGATGCCGTTGTCAGTAGGGTCTTCCATGAGCGTTTGGCCGAAGGCGGCGAAGCGCAAGCGGGAATCCTGGTCACAGTAGCAGGTGAGGATGCGCATGTTGGTGTCATCCCCCGGGATGAAATCCTGCACGAGGAGCTTCTCCTGGTAACCGCTGGCGATGAGGCGACGGAACATCTCATCGAATTCGCGGCGGCTCTCGAACTTGAAGACCTTCTTCTTCCCCTCGAATTCCACATAGTGATAGGCAGGGGTGGAAGCTGCCTTCGCGATGATGGGGAACGAGAACGGTATCTCCAGTTGGGTGATGTCCTCAGGAGGGCAGGCGCAATCTATGGTGAGGGTCTTCGGGTAGGGGATGCCCAGACGTTCGCAGGTGGCATAGAACTGGTCTTTGAATACCAGGCTGTCATGGAGTTCCTTCGGGATATACGGGATGATGAACCGCTCTTCCAGCGCCTCTCGGTTGTCCATGATGAGATCCACGTACCAATCCCCACAGGCAAGCAAGATCAGCTGCTGACCCGGGAAGCGGTCCGCCACCGCTATCAAACGGCTGGCGAAGCCCTCGGGATCATCCATGGACCCATCATAGATGGAATCGATGATGCTGGAATCTCCGCAAAGATGGTACTTCCCCTTGCTGAGCGCCACGGACTTGATGCCGTACTGCTCATGGAAGGTGCGAGCCAAGCTGTAGGTGGCGATATCAGAGCCCAGGATGATGGGCAGGAAACTACTCTGGTCTTCGGATAAGCTCATAGGGCTTAGCTCCTCCTTCGGTTCGCTTGCAAGCGAACGAGAACATCGGGTGCTTGAAGGAGGAACGGTACATCAACTCAAGCGTCTTTTCAATCCGTTCGCGAAAGTGCGGATGAGAGCCGCCTCGGGCCGCTTTGTTGCCAAGGCGATGCCGAACGTGACCGCCAGCGAAGCGCACCCACCCACCACCACGCAGACCGCCGCCGCCCAGATCTGGGTCTGATAGGCAGCAAGGGCCACCTGCAGGCCGTAGAGGACGCAACCCCCCACCAGCGCCCCCAACCCTCCTAAGAGGACACCCCAGAGCATCGCCTTCAAGATGGGGGTCAGGCTGAACCCGCCGAAGGATACCCTGAGGTATATCAGGCAGAGGATGTCACAGACGAGATAGAACGCGGCCGACGCCCAGGCGATGGATTCGATGGGAATGAGCTGGCCTTGCCGGAACCCATAGGCAGCCCCCAGGGTGAGCACCACCTGGACAGCCGAGGCGATGACATTGAAGAGAGCGAAGACGCCAAGGCGGCGGATGCTGCTGAACACCTTCTGCATATGGGCCACCACCCCGTAGAAGGGCAATGCCAAAGCCAGAGCCGCCAGGAACCCGGCTATCTGGGAGATCCTATCCTCAGCGAAAGCGCCCGTGTGATAGAGGGTGACCAGTGGCTGGGAGAATACGATCAGATACAGGGCGAAGGGGATGAGCAGGAACAGGATCTGACAGGTGCCCGATTCCATGGCCCGCATGACGCCTGCCAGGTTGCCATCGGCATACATATCCGAGAGCTCGGTGAACAGCGCCGTGGTGATGGGGATGGCCAGGAAGGAATAGGGCAGCGTATACCACAGCCGCGCATAGGCGATGACCGAAGGGCCGTTGTCTGCGAAGGCATAGGAGGCGGCGTTCATCACCGATACGGTGATGAAGGTGCAGATGGTGATGGCAAGGGCCGGAAGCCCCAGGCGCACTGTTTCCCGAAGGCCCGCATCCTTGAGGCTCAAGCGCGGCCGCAGCCGGATGCCGCAGCGCTTGAGCGCTGGCATCTGCACCAACACCTGGAGCAGCACCCCAGCAGGATTGCCCAAGGCGATGACATAGAGCGCCGATGTTGGATCAGAAGGCGCGATGGCCGCATAGGCCAAGAAGGTGGCGATCACCACCAGGTTGTTGAAGATGGGGGCCGCCGAGGACCAGAGGTATTCCCTATTGGCGTTCAAAAGCCCCGAGAGGATGGTGGAAGCGCCATAGAACACCGTTTGGATGGCGAAGAACTGGAAGAGGAGCACCGCAGTGCCCATCTCGGATTGGTCTGTCATGAAGGACTGGGTATAGACGATGGCTTCCGGGAACGCCAGGCAAAGGGCCGTGCATATCCCCAGAAAGAGGATGACGATGGTGAAGAGGTTAGAGGCGTAGGCCGAACCCGCTTCCGCGCCCGCCTTCTTCTTGATGGATACATAGACAGGAAGGAATGCCGTGACCAGCATGCCGCCCATGACCAGCTCATAGAGCTGGTTCGGAAGGTTGTTCGCCACCTGATAGGAGCTGGAGAGGAACGTAGCACCCAGGGCGAAGGCCATGGACCACGTGCGGATAAAGCCCGTGATGCGCGAGAGGGCCACACAGATGCTGATGATGCCTGCCGATCGGGCCACTTGGGGAAGCTCATCCTCAGCCGCTTGAGGGTCAGGGTCCCCTACCGCCAGCGCTGGCTCCGCCTCAGGAGAAGGGCCTTGGACTTCCAGTTGGCGTAACCGCTCCTGGCGAGCGCGCACATAGGCCTCGGTATGCTTCGCGCGGGCGATCTTTTGAGAGAGCTTGCTCAATCATCCTCCGATTATCTGACGAAAGGATGATAGCAAACGCACGATCAAAGGAAGATGAGACGGAACAGGCAAAGGAGCGAGAAGCGTCCGGATGCCCTAGATAGCCGCGAAAGCGCGCCTGAGCGTACTTCGTACGCGAGGATGAAGCGCTTGGAGCGAGCTAGATGGGGTATACGGGCGCTTCGCAGCGTCAATAACGGCGGTAGACCATGCTGCCCCATACGGGGGCTTCCACCACACCACGGGAAACAGAGGCATGGACCATCATGCCGCCCCCCACGTAGATGCCGCAATGCTGAGCATTCACGCAGATGTCCCCGGGTTGAGGATCGGTCACGGCGGTCCAACCCAGGAAGGTATAGGTGGTGCCCAGACGGCTATTGCTCCCCGTCAGGCAGTAGCTGACGAAGCCAGAGCAGTCATAGCTGTTAGGGCCAACCGCTGCCCACACATAGGGCTTGCCATACTGGGAGTAAGCCCTATCAACCACCACGTTGCCCGTGACGGTCTGGGCCTTGGAATTATCCACTTCAGAGCTATACCCACCACCGACGTTCTGCTCTTGACGACGCCGGGCCGCTTCCTCTTGGCGAGCACGCTCTTCTTCGGCCCTGCGACGGGCCTCTTCCTCTTCAGCCAGAAGCCGAGCAGCCTCAGCTGAGAGGGCGTCATAGGTTGCCTGGAGCTCATTCACCAGCTGCTGAGCTTCAGCCTTGACGGCTGCAGCTGTCTCAGCCTGCTCTGCTGCCACAGCCTCTTGCTGAGCGTACTCAGCCTTCTGGGCTTCCACTTCCGTACGAAGGGCCTTCGTGTCCTCCACCATCTTCGAATCATTCTCATTCATCTGATTCAGGGTGTCCCAGTTGGTGGTGAACGCCTGAAAGGAGGTGGCGGAGAGCAGCACGTCCAAGAAGGAGAAGGAGCCAGAGCGATACATGCCGCGAGCCCGGGTGCCCAGCTGTTCCTGGAGATCGGCGATCTGGCTGCTGGCCTCATCTATCTTGGTTTGGGCCTCATCCATCTTGGCCTGAGCAGCCTCTTGCTCAGACAGGGCGGTGAAGTAGTTGTTAGAGGCCTCATCCAGCTTGACCTCCATCGCCTGGATGCGGTCAAGAGTGGCAGCGGCTTCCGCCTGCTTCTCAGCAGCCGTGACGCCGAAGGCCTTCAAAGGGGTAGCAGAGAGGACGCCAGCACCGGCCACGGTGGCCAAGCCAGCAGTCAAGAACGTTCGTCTGCTCAGTGCGTTGATATGCTCGCTCATCAGCGAATATCCTCCTAGATCGAGCAACTGGTGTATTTCTCGGCAAACAGTCCAGCTATGGTATCAGGGCGTGCGAGTACGCTTATGACATTGGTCATGATTCAACCGAACCTTCACATCTGGCTTCTTGGGTTTTGATGATTCTGTGAAGACGGCCTGCGGGTGAACAAAGAACATGCCGCCCGAAGGCGGCATGTTCGCAAGGACTAGATGAGAAGGGAATCGTTAGGGTTGCCGATGGATGGTCATGTTGCCCTGGACCGGCCCGATGATCACGCCAACGCCATAATCAGAGGCATGGATCATCTGACCCCCGCCGATGTAGATACCCACATGACCCGGCCTCCAGCAGACATCGCCCGGCTGAGGGTTGCTTGTCTGCGGCCAAGCCCCGTAGAAGGCATCGCTACCCTGACGGCCCCCTGCGATGCACCAACCCACCAATCCGGAGCAGTCGAAGCCACCCGGGGCAGCACCGGCCAACACATAGGGCTGACCGAGCATGGCATAAGCATTCGCCACCACATTGCCAGGGTTGTACTTCGCAGCCCCGTTGTAGTAATTCGTGCTGCCACCCTTATTGCTTGACGTACCCGAAGGGCTGTTGCCAGCAGCCAGATTCGCCTGGACCACCTTGAGCGTCTCTGCGTCACGGGCTGCGCGTTCGGCCTGAAGGGCTTCAGCCGCCTCAGCGCTCAGGGAGTCATAGGTTGCCTGGGCTTCATCTACGAGCGCCTTGGTCTCGTTCTTGGCTTGTTCCGCCTGAGAGGCTTTTTCGGCTTCCACTTTCTCTTGCTCTTCCACCACGGCCCGAAGGTCTTTGGTCTCTTGGACCATCTCCGCATCGGATTCATTCATGTTGTTCAGGATGTCCCAATTATTGGTGAAAGCCTGGAACGACGTGGAGGAGGTCAGCACGTCCAGCATGGACAAGGACCCGGAGCGATACATGCCGCGGGCACGGGTTCCCAGCTTGCTTTGCAGATCCTTGATCTTCGCTGAGGCCTCTTCGATCTTCCCTTGGGCCTCTTCTTGGGCCGCAACGGCATCGACGTATTCAGCCGAAGCCTGGTCTAGCTTATCCTGGAGTGCAGTGAGCTTATCAAGGGTTGCCGATGCCTGGGCTTGGAGCTCTGCCGCCGTTGCAGCATAAGCTGGTGACGGTAGCATCAAAGCGGCTGCCATGACACCTGCAACGGCAAGCGCCCCGACAGCCGAAAGTCTCTCAGAGATGGATTTTGCTCTCATCAGTTCGATGCCTCCCTGGGTCGAGCGAGAATGTTCTGTCTTTTTCGTGAACATAACGCCACATGATAGCACGCTCAGGGAATAAGGCAAACGGGGCGCAAAAGAGAAGGAGGCACGGATGTCCGCGCCTCCTTCACAGTTCTTAGAGGAGTGGTCTAGTAGCGCTTATAGGTGACCGGACCCAGGGCGGACTCAGACCAGCTGACCGCCGATTGCACCACCTTGCCCTGGGAAAGGGATGCATGGATCATCTGACCGCCACCTATGTAGAGGCCCACATGATCCCACCACCAGCAGATATCCCCCGGCTGCGGGTTGGTGACCGTGGTGAATCCGGCCATGGAATAGGTGGTGCCCAGCACGCGCCCCGTGCGACCAGTGAGGCAATAGCTCACGAAGCCGGAGCAATCGAAGCTGGAAGGACCGCCTCCGCCCAACACATAGGGGATGCCGATGCAGCTGTAAGCCCGTGAGATAGCATCAGACCCGCCGATGGTGGGCACCTTGTCATTATCAACGTTGGAGTTGTTGACATTGGGCTTCTTGTTGGAGCTGTTGTTGCTGGTGCTGGGAGCTGCTGGCTGGGCATTGGCCGCGGCCTCTTGCCGCGCTGCCTCCTCGGCGGCCACCAGCTCAGCCGCCTCAGCAGAGAGCGAATCATAGGTGGCTTGCATCTCAGACTGGAGCGCGGCGCTCTCGTTCTTCACCTGCTCAGCCTGAGCAGCCTTCTGGGAAGCCTGGGCCTCTTGCTCTACGTAGACGGCCTTCTGCTCCTCCACCTCAGCGCGAAGGTCCTTCGTCTCCTGCACCAAAGCGGCATCGGATTCGTTCATGTCATTCAAAAGGCCCCAGTTGTTGGTGAATGCCTGGAAGGTGGTAGCCCCCAAGAGCATATCCACGAAGGTGGTAGAACCGCTGCGATACATGCTGCGGGCCCGAACGCTCAGCTGATCCTGCAGATCGGCTATCTGGCCCGTTGCCTCATCGATCCGGCCCTGGGCCTCATCCATGGCATCCTGGGCGCATTGGCGCTCATATTCTGCCAGCTCATAATCAGCTTCGGCCCGATGCAGCTTCTCGTTCACCGCATCCAGCTTATCCAAGGCAGCAGCCGCCTCTGCTTGCTTCGAGGCAGCCGTGGCGGCCAGGGCTTCTGCAGGCAGCGCGCCGATAAGCGCAAAGGAGAGGGTCAGGGTGAATAGTCCGGCGAGAGTGCGTTTCAGGGTGCGGGACGGGGACTGGTTGACCATCAAGAGAGCGTCCTCCTTAAGGTTCTGGTACCTTGCCATGCTCCAAAAAAGAGCATTTGCGAATGATACCATGCAGCCCAAGGGATGGGAAGCCTCCATGGATACCCCACATCTTCGCCCCCTCTTCGAAGAGGGGGCGGATGAGAAAGCACCCCTAGAGCGCTTCGGCGGTGACCTCCTCCACCTTCGCTGCATCCAGGGCGGCCTGACGCTCGTCCTCCGGCGACGCATCCATGTAGTGGTCGAAGGTGTCAAGCACCTCCTTCGGAGGCTCAGGCGTGAGCTTGCTCACCACCACGATAGCCAGGAATGACACGATGAAGGCCGGAAGCAGCTCATAGATGCCGAAGATGCCGCCTAAGGGAGCCAGTAGGTTGTGCCAGATGAGCACCGTGGCCGTACCTGCCACCATACCCGCGATAGCCCCCTGCATGGTGGTGCGCCGCCAGTACAGGCAGCAGAGCGTGAGCGGGCCGAAGGAGGCGCCCAGGCCTGCCCAGGCATAGCTCACCACGAAGAAGATGACGGAGTTCTCATCCGATGCCACCAGGATGCCGATCAAGAACACCACGATCAACGTGATGCGAGCCACGATCATGACCTGAGCGTCGGTGGCGTTCTTCTTGATGACGCCTCGGAAGATGTTCTCAGCCACGCTGGAACCGGCTATGAGCAGATAGGAAGACGAGGAGGACATGGATGCCGCTAGGATGCCCGATACCACCACGCCGCACATGAACGAGGGCAGCATGATCTGGGACAGCACGATGAAGACGTTCTCCGCCGCTGAATTGGTGGCGAAGGCGGTGGGGATGGCCGCGCGGCCTACCAGCCCGATGCAGATGGCGCTGAACAGGGATACCACCACCCAGGTGACGGCGATGATGCGGCTCTGACGGATCTCCTTGGCCGAGCGGATGCCCATAAAGCGCACGAGCACCTGGGGCATGCCGAAATACCCCAGGCCCCAGGCCATCATGGATACGATAGAGAGCACCCCGTATTCAGCGGGCACATCGAACAGCGGAGCGTTGTCGTTCATGATCTGGAGGCCGTCCTCCCCCACCACGGGCACCGCTATCTGAACCCCCGAGAGGAAGCCGGGGATGCCATTCAGGAACGTCACCACATTGTCAACGCCGCCCGCCATGGTGATGGAGCCCACCAGCACCACGATCAGAGCGAAGAACATGAGGCAGCCCTGGACGAAGTCAGTGGCCACCACGGAAAGGTAGCCGCCCACCAGCGTGTAGAGGAACACGATGATGGCACCCAGGCACATCATGGTGAGGTAGTCCAGGCCGAATAGCGTATTGAAGAGCTTGCCGCAGGTAACGAAGCAGCTGCCCACATAGACGCAGAAGAACACGAGGATGATCAGTGCCGCGATGGTGGAGACGATGTTCTTCTCATCGTTGAAGCGCTTGGAGAAGAAGCCCGGAAGCGTGATGGCGTTGCCCGCTTTGACAGAATACATCCGCAGCCGCTTCGCCACGAACTTCCAGTTGAGGTAGGTGCCGATAGCCAGACCCACAGCCGTCCAACCCGCATCCGATGCCCCCGTGAAGTAGGCCAGGCCAGGCAGGCCCATCAGCAGGTAGCCGGACATATCCGAGGCCTCCGCGGAGAGAGCCGTGAGCCAGGGGCCCACCTTCCGTCCCCCCAGGAAGTATTCGGACGTAGAGGAATTGGAGCGCTTCGCGTAGACGAAGCCTATCGTCAGCACGACGATGAAATAGATGAGCATTGCGAACAATACCCAGAAATCACCTTCAACCATCAGATTCTTCTCTCTTCTTTCTTGCCGGATGGAACGGGCAAGGGATTATACTTTATCGCGGTAAAGCGACGGGACCGGTTTCCTATCCGTCAGGGTTGCTTCGGCGAAAGGACACAAGACCATGGTTGCCTACGGAAAGATGTCGGCTGAAGAGAGCCGTGAGGAACTGCACCGCGTGCAAGCCCAGTATGCGGCCATCCAAGCCCGGGGGCTCTCCCTCAACATGGCGCGGGGAAAGCCCGCCGCCGCCCAGCTAGACCTGTCAACGCCGATGCTCACCCTGCTGCAAGCTCGGGAAGACTGCTTCTCTGAAGATGGCACTGATTGCAGGAACTATGGCGTGATCGACGGCATCCCTGAGGCCAAGCGGTTGATGGCCTACCTGCTGGATGATGACCCTGAGAACGTCTTCGTCTTCGGCAATGCCTCACTCACCATCATGCATGATGCCATCGCCCGCTGCCTTGATTTCGGCTGCTTGGGCAGCACGCCTTGGGCGGCCCTAGATGGGCCGGTGCGCTTCCTCTGCCCCGTACCCGGCTATGATCGGCACTTCGCCATCCTGGAGCAGTTCGGCATCCAGATGACACCCGTGCCCCTCACGGACAGTGGCCCTGACATGGATGAGGTAGAGGCACTCGTGGACGCTGATGCCCACATCAAGGGCATCTGGTGCGTGCCGAAGTACTCGAATCCTAGCGGCATCACCTACACCGATGAGACGGTGCGCCGCCTTGCCCGCATGGAATGCGCTGCGGAGGACTTCCGCATCTTCTGGGATAACGCCTACTGCGTCCATCACCTCTATGCAGAGAAGGAACGGCAAGACCGTGTGCTGGACATAGGGATAGCCTGCGTGGAGGCGGGAAACCCTGACCGCTACCTCAAGTTCGCCAGCACCTCCAAGATCACCTTCCCCGGGGCAGGGGTGGCAGCCCTGGCAGCATCCCCGGCGAACCTGACCGAGGCGAAGCGCCTCTGCAATGCCCAGATGATCGGCCATGACAAGCTGAATCAGCTGCGCCACGCCCGCTTCCTTCCCACGGCAGAGGCCCTGGCCGCCCACATGGATGCCCAAGCGGATATCATCCGCCCCAAGTTCCAGCTGGTACAACGCATCCTGGACGAGGAGCTGAGTGGCCTGGAGATAGCCACTTGGACGGATCCTCGGGGCGGTTACTTCGTATCCTTCGACGGGCTACCCGGCACAGCCGCTCGCACCGTTGAGCTGGCGAAGGCAGCAGGGGTCATCCTCACGGACGCGGGCGCCACCTGGCCCTATGGTCAAGACCCTCAGGATGCGAACATCCGCATAGCCCCCACCATGCCGCCCTTAGAGGAATTGGAACAGGCCATGATGGCCTTCTGCTGCTGCGCGAAGCTGGCAGCTCTGGAGGCGCTGGAGGCATAGGGCCCTTGCCAGGCATCAGAGGCGGATGCCTGACTACAGAAGGGCGTTCGTTGCGAAGGTCTTAGGTGTTCTTCAGCACGATGGTGCTGACGATATCCGCTGCGTGTTCGGTGGCATCACAGCACTTCTCCATGCGCTCATAGATGCGCGACCATACCAGCACATGCATGACATCTTCGTTGTCTTCGGTGTGCAGGTAGCGCATGGCCGAAGTATAGAGGTGATCCGCCTCTTCCTCATAGGAGTTGATATCCACCAAGAGCTGCTTGAACTTCTTGTTCTTCTTGAAGTTGTGGAATTCGCACATCATGGCATCCAACGCCTTGCAGGACTTCTTGATGAGCCCGGCGAACTTCATGGCATCTTCGGGAATGGTGGCCACGTCATACATGAACATATGCCCCACCACGTCATCGATGTAATCCAGGACGTTATCCAAGGCTGAGGCAAGCTCTACGATATCCTCCCGGTCAACGGGGGGCATGAAATCAGTGGCTGCGTTCTCGAAGATGTCATGGTTGATGTTGTCACCCTGATTCTCAAGCTCATGCATCTCTTCCATGGTGTGGGCAAGCGATGCCGCATCTTGGAATGTCTTGAGCGAATGGATAAGGAGCTCAGATTCTTGGACCGCCAACGAGGTCAGCTTCTCGTAGGCCTTGAAGTAGTTGAACTTGTTCTTCTTCGCCATCGTACCAACCTTCCCCTACAGGATGATCAAGAACAGCTTCGCGCAGACGAACCCCAGAAGCCCGCACCCGGGAAACGTTAGCACCCAGGTCTTCACCATGTCTATGGCTATGGACCATTTGACACCCTTTGGATTCTTTGCGGCCCCCACGCCCATGATAGCCGTGGTGTTCGTATGGGTGGTAGAGACCGGCAACCCCCCGAAAGTGGCCACAGCCAGGCTGACGCAGGTGGAGAGGCTGGCTGCGAACCCCTGGAACGCCTCCAGCTTCACCATGTCAACCCCTACGCTCTTGATGATGCGCTCACCGCCCACCGCAGTGCCGAGCCCCATGGTGAGGGCGCAGATGAGCATGAGCCATATGGGAAGGGAGCTGAGAGCATCCGTGCTCATGCCTAGCCCGGCCGCCATCATGATGGCTAGGATGAAGATGCCCATGAACTTCTGCCCGTCTTGGGCGCCGTGCATGAAGGCCACGCCCGCGCCCGCCAGGATCTGGGCCCATTTGAAGAACCGGTTCGCAGCCTGGCGGTTGGCGTTGCGGAACACCCGGCGGATGATCTTGAAATTCACCCAGCCGAAAGCGAACCCCATGAGCGTAGAGAGCAGGATGCCATAGATGACCTTCACCCATTCGCTCCAATTGATGGCATCCACGCCGTTCATGAGAGCGATGGCGGCCCCGGTAAGCCCCGCGATCAACGAATGGGACTGAGAGGTGGGGATACCGAACCACCAAGCTGTGGCACCCCAAACGATGATGGCCACCATGGCTGCCATGAGCGCCACGAGCGCTTGATGGGCATCGCCTCCGAAATCGACCATGCCGAAGATGGTCTGAGCCACGGCGGGAGATAGGAAGGATATGACCAGGAGCCCCACGAAGTTGCAGATGGCTGCCATGAGGATGGCATGACGAGGCTTCATGGCTCGGGTGGATACGGCCGTAGCGATGGCATTAGGCGCATCGGTGGCGCCATTCACGATGATGACGCCGATGTTGAGCAGAGCCACCACTAACAAGAGCGGATTGCCCATGAGCTGAGCAAGGAAGAACGACCAGCTGAGATCCACCGACTCCTCCATCGAAACATGGCCCTAAGGGCCCCCTTGCGATCAAGCCGGTGCAATATTGTAAAGGTCTAGCCTTCCGGTTCGTCGCCGAAGAGGGCGAACGTGCTCCGTTCGTTGCCAATGGTCGTCAACCCATTATGGCCCGGCAGCACAGCCGTATCATCGGGCAGCGCGGCAAGCTTCTTCATGGAACGCCCCATGGCCTCCAGAGAGCCGCCTTCGAAATCGGTCCGTCCGAAGGTGCCCTTGAACAGCGTGTCCCCAGAGATGAGCACGGGCAGCCCGTCAGCATGGTTCCCGAAGGCCGGGATGATGAACAGGCACAGAGAGCCCGGGGTATGCCCCGGCGTTTCCAGCACCTTCCAGGCCATGTTCCCAACATCCACCGTATCTCCCTGGTGAACGCGAACATCCACCGGGCAGGCCTCGGCCATCCGAGAGGTACCCGTATCCCGCGGGCATTCGATATCCGGTGCATCCACCGCGCTGGCGATGACCTTGGCCCCCGTGCGCTTCCGCAGCTCTGCAGCAGCCCCCGTATGGTCCCAGTGCGCATGGGTGAGCAGGATGGCGTCCAGGGGCCTGTCCTCCAAGGCTTCTATGATGGCATCCGCATCAGCGGTAGGGTCTACCACGAGCGTGCCCGCGCCGTCAGAGATGAGATAGACGTTGTTCTCCAGAGGGCCCATCACCAAGATCCCAACATCTACGCAAAGGCCCTTGACCTGGGTGATCTGCTTCATATCATCTGCCTCCCTTGGTAGCCCCCACTGCTTCTCCGGGAAGCATGCGCCGGGCATCGAACACGCCGTCAATGGCCTTCAAACCCTCTAAGGCCGGTTCTATCTTGGAGATATCCCCCACTTCGAACAGGAAGCGCATCTCCACCACTCCATCACGGTGAGTATTGGTGGAACAGGACAGCACGTTCGCGCCCACCTCGGAGAGCACACGCGTGACATCCAGCAGCAGGTTCATGCGGTCCAACGCCTCCACGTGGATCTCTATCTTGTAGAGAGCCGAAGCCGAGGGCTTCCCCTCCCATTGCACCTCGATGATGCGCTCGGGGTTGCTGCGCAGGTCATCGGCGTTGGGGCAATCAGCCCTGTGAACGGAAACGCCGCGCCCCCGAGTGACGAAGCCCACGATCTCATCCCCCGGCACGGGATTGCAGCACCGGGATAGGCGCACCAGGATGTCATCCACCCCTTTGACGATGATGCCGTTGGAGGAATGGGTCTCGTGCTTCTTCTGATCCTTGACGCTGGTGAGCATGGGGGGCACGATGCCCGTGGAGCCTTCGCCCGCCCCCACCCGGGCCTTATCCACATCAGCGTTCGCCGAATCAACCAAGAGCTTCAACAGGCGGTTCGCCACATGCTGAGCGCTTTCCTTGCCCCGGGCCAGCTGGACGAACATATCATCCGGTTCCGGGAATCCCATGGCCACGGAAACGGTCTTGAGCGCTTTGGCCGTCCGAGCCGAGGAGAGCCCCAGCCCATGCTTGCGCATCTCGCGCAGGAGCATGTCGCGTCCATCCTGCAGATCAGTGGAGCGCGTCACCTTCGAGAAATAGCTGCGGATCTTGTTCCGAGCCGAGGGGGTGCGCACGATGGAGAGCCAATCCCGGGAGGGAGAGGCGTTCTTGGAGGTCAGCACTTCCACTCTATCCCCCACTTTGAGCTCATAGGTGAGGGGCACGATGGTCCCGTTCACCTTCGCTCCCACGCAATGGTTGCCCACTTCGGTATGGATGGCGTAGGCGAAATCGACCGGCGTGGCTCCCGCCCGCAGCGTCTTCACATCCCCGTTGGGGGTGAAGACGTAGACGTCTTGGTTGTCCAAGTCCATCTTGAGGGACTTCAGGAATTCTCGGGAATCTTCCGTCTCATCCTGCCAGTCCACCATCTCCCGCAACCAGGCAAGCTGCTTGTCCAGCTCATCGGCGCTGACCTTGCCGCCGCCTTCCTTGTAGCGCCAGTGAGCCGCCACGCCGTATTCGCTAGCCCGGTGCATCTCCTCTGTGCGGATCTGCACCTCCAGCGGGCGTCCCGCCGGTCCCATGACCGTGGTGTGGAGGGATTGATACATATTGTATTTCGGCATGGCGATGTAGTCTTTGAAGCGCCCGGGCATGGGATGCCAGAGCGTATGCACCGCCCCCAAAGCTGAATAGCAGTCCTTCACCGTAGGGACGATGATGCGCACGGCGATGAGGTCATAGATCTCAGAGAAGCCCTTGCCCTTCTTCGACATCTTCTGATAGATGGAATAGAGGTGCTTCGGCCGCCCCATCACCTTGGCGTCCACCCCCACCTTCTCCATCTCCTCCGCGATGATGTCCACCACGTTGGAGAGGTAATCCTCCCGCTCTGCGCGCGTGTCGGTCACCATGCGGCTGACCTGCTTGTACTTATTGGGTTCCAGATAGAAGAAGGAGAGGTCCTCCAGCTCCCATTTGATGGAATTGATGCCCAACCGGTGGGCGATGGGCGCGTAGATGTCCAAGGTCTCCCGGGATTTGAAGATGCGCCTGTCCTCGCGCAGGGAAGACAGGGTGCGCATGTTATGCAACCGGTCAGCCAGCTTGATGACGATGACGCGGATGTCCTTGCTCATGGCCACCAGCATCTTACGGAACGTGGCCGCCTGCTCATCGGAGAGGGATTCCACCTCTATCCGGGTGATCTTGGTGACGCCTTCCACCAATTGGCGCACGTCGGAGCCGAATTCCTCTTCCACCACATCAGCCGTGACATCAGTATCTTCCACCGTGTCATGGAGGAGCGCCGCACAGACCGTTTCCGCATCCATGCGCAAATCAGCCAAGATCATGCCCACTTCGATGGGATGGACGATGAACGGCTCTCCGGACTTGCGCTTCTGGCCTTCGTGGGCCGCAGAGGCGAAGCGGTAGGCGCGGGTGAGCATGCTGCGCTCATCAGCCGACATATACCCCTGGGTCAGCTCTTCCAGCTGAGCGAACGCATCATCCGGCGTCTTGAACTTCTCCGTTGCCTCGTTCTTCCCCGTCATCTTCCCTGGTCCTCGTCGTTCGGTGTGATGGGGCGGCAGATACGCGCCACCAACCCCGCCATATCGCACATCATAGCCCACTCGCAGAAGGACTTGAATCCTGCCAGCTCATCCAGGCCCTCTTGGTAGCGAACGGAATCGGTCAGTTCTACCTTGGGTGCCCCTTCGCGAACCCGGAACCCATGGACTTCACAACCGCCCTGGAAGGAACGGGAGGATTCGATCAGCCCTAATTCCGCGAAGACGGAAAGGCCGCAGCGAGCCGCCTGGGGAGATACGATGCGAAGGTCATCGGAAGCCAGGCGCGCCAATTCTGATACCCCCATGGATATCATCTGACCGGGCCGCTCTGCCTGGAGCGTGCGCATGCGCCGATAGACCTGGGCCATGACATCACGGCAGGGGGTGACCTCAGCCAGGAGGTTCTCATTGACGGTCACATCTGCGCGCCCATAAAGCAGATGCACCCACGCGTCCGCCCCGTCACGCCCGGCACGTCCGCTCATCTGGTTGAATTCCACATCCGAGAAGGGCATGTGATAGAGCACCACATGGCGGATATCCGGGATGTCGATGCCTTCGCCGAAGGCCGAGGTGGCCACCAGCACCTGGAGCTGCCCGGCTCGGAAGAGGTCTTCGATGCGCTTGCGCTCGGGACGGGAGAGGGCGGCGTTGTAGAAGCCTATCTGGAGCGCCAGCTGCGGGACACGCCGACGCAAGCGGCGCGCCACCCCCACGGATTGCTCACGGGAGTTGACATAGACCACGCACTTCCCACCACTGGCCACGATATGGGCAAGGTAATCATCCCTGTTGCGGATATTGCGCTGATCGTCCAGGTGCAGATTGTCCCTGCGGGCCTCATCCACCACGCGCTCTTGGATGAAGAGGGAGGCGGAGGCCATCTTCGCTATCTCCTCCGGCGCCGTGGCCGTGAGCGCTAGCACCACCGGGGCCCCCAGCTTCTGCACCACATCCCCCAGAAGCGCATAGGCCGGACGCTGCCCCGCCTTCGCCTGGCCGATGTGGTGCGCCTCATCCACCACCATGAAGCCGAACCGCTGACAGGCCGAGAGCCGGTCAGCATGGTAGAAGAGGAATTCCGGGGTGGTCATGATGATGTCCACCTCTCCCGCTTCCAGACCGGCATAGATATCCTCGCGCTCTTGGGCAGAGCACTCCCCATTCAATACCTTGCAGACCAAGCCGAACTCGGCCAATTGGCGCTCAAGATGGAAGGCTTGGTCAGCCATGAGAGCGCGCAGAGGATAGACGAAGAGGCTGGTCTTGTGCTGGATGAGGGCGAGCAAGGCCGCATGCACCTGGAAGATGAGGGATTTCCCGCGGCCAGTGGCCATGATGCCCAAGGTGGAGCGTCCGCTCTTCAAGCGGCGCAGGATCTCAGATTGAGCCCCATGGAGCTTGCCTTCGCCGATGAGAGCGCGCACGAGCTCTCGTTCCAGCCGGTCCGGGTCCTCTTGGCCCAAACGCTCCCAATAGCTGCGGCGCTCAGCCCTTTGAGCGTGAGCATCATCAGCCCTTTGGGTGGCTCCCCTGTCCATCACGGAGACATCTCCGCCATCACAGGCCGAGAAGAGCCCTTCGAAGAATTCAGCCAAGCGCGGGTCCAGAAGGTCTGACAGGGCCTGGCACGGATGGGCGGCAACGATGGAGGAAACCATGGCCTTCACGCTCTTGCGGCCGCGCCACTCATCCACCTGGGCCGTGAAGGCCACATCAGCCAAGCGGTCGCTGGAAAGGTAGCTCTCCAGGTCTTCGCAGTTGAACATGATGGCCGATATATTGGAGCGGCCGTCGGTCAGCTGGAAGGAGAAGTGGTTCTTACCCGCACCCACAGCGCGCCCTTGGGAGAGGGAGACGTTGCGCACGAGGAAGCGTGGCTCAGGAGCCTCTTGACCGAAGGGCGCCAGCTCCTCCAAGCGGCCCACGTTCTCCAAGGTGAATTCGGCCAGATCCACCACAGCGTCTATGTCCACCATGGCTTCGAACTGCTCTTCGGGAAGCCCCTGCATATGGGCTTCCAACGCCTCCTCGAAGGCAGGGAGGTTCTCTACCGGCAGGGTGACCCCCACAGCCGAAGCATGGCCGCCGAAGCGAGTGATCAAGTGAGAGGCGCTCTCTACCGCCTGGAACAGGTTGACCGAACCATAGGAGCGGCCCGAGCCCCGGGCTTCATCCCCCACGATGGAGAAGAGCATGGCAGGCACGTGATAGGTGCTGACCAGGCGCGAGGCCACGATGCCCTTGACCCCCTCATGCCAGCCCACGCCAGCCACCACCACTGACCGGCCGCCCCGATACTTCTGGGCTACCTGAGCTCGGGCCACCTCGGCCAGCTCCGATTCCTTTTCCCGACGCAGGTCATTGATGGCCTCCAGCTTCTCAGCCAGAACGCAAGCCTGCTCATAGCTATCCGTCATCAGGAGGTCCAAAGCGCATTCGGCATCTCCCATGCGTCCCGCCGCGTTCAAGCGCGGGATCAGGGAGAAGCTCAGATTGGTAGAGGTGAGCGGTTTGCCGTCCGGTTTCGCCTGGCCGATGAGAGCCGCGATGCAAGGACGGGGGTCAGCGTTCATACGAGCGAGGCCGTCTGCCACCAAGGCCCTGTTCTCTCCCGTCATGGGCATGAGGTCAGCCACGGTGCCCAAGGCAGCGAAGTCAGTGTAGCTGCGCCACAGGTGCGGATAGCCGCAAGCACCTCCCAAGGCTTGCACCACCTTGAGCGCCACGCCCACCCCCGCCAGCACGGCGGAAGGATGTCCCGGCACGGCTTTTGGATCGCACACGGGAACGCCTTCGGGTACGGCATCTCCCGCTTCATGGTGATCCGTGACGATCACCGCCACCCCCGCGTCCTGGATGGCCGCCACCTCATCCTTGCAGGCGATGCCGCAGTCCACGGTGATGATGAGATCAGGGGAAAGGGGGCGCATGCGCTGGAAGGCGGCAAGGGACAGGCCATAGCCCTCTTCGGCGCGCTTCGGGATGAAGGGCGTGACCTTGGCCCCCAAGGCCCGCAGCCCGCGGGTGAGAACAGTGGTGGCGGAGATGCCGTCTAAGTCGAAGTCACCGAAGACCACGATGTGCTGGCCTGCATCGATGGCAGCTTTGAGCTGGTCCACGATCTGCCGCATAGCGGGCATGTCATAGGGGTTCTCCCAATCCGTTGCCAGGGATGGGTTCAGGAAGGCCTGCACCGCTTCCGGCGTGTCTATCCCCCTTGTAGCAAGCGTGCGCGCCATGAAATCCGGCATAGGGTAGGCCGTCTGCAAGCGCGCCACCGCGTCTGGCGCGCAACCGCGCAACCTGAAACGTGTGGTCATCCGATGAGCCTCTTGGTTTCTAGCCTTGTTCCTTTTGAGTCGATTCTCTCACAGATGGGCTCCCTGTGGGAAAACTCCATAGGATGAATCTATAATCGCGGACGTAGTGAGCAGATGGAACCGCGTAGGTAAGGAAATGCCATGGGAAACTGTCTCGTTGCCCAATCCGGTGGGCCCACCGCTGTCATCAACGCCTCTTTGGCCGGGGTCATCAAGGCCAACCAGCTGAACCCCCTCTATGGAAAGGTCTTCGGAGGGATCAACGGGGTGGAGGGTGTCCTGGAAGACAAGCTCTATGACCTGACGAACCTCCCCGCCCATGAGCTGGATATCCTGAAGCAGACCCCTTCTTCGGCCTTGGGCACCTGCCGCTACAAGCTCAAGCGCGGCCAAGAGGCTGACTTCCAGCGCCTGGTAGAGGTGATGGATGCCCATGCCATAGACGTGATGTTCTACATAGGCGGCAATGATTCCATGGATACCGTGGACGCACTCTCAGAATGGGCAGCCGCCCATGGCTCCGAGAAGCGCTTCATCGGCATCCCGAAGACGGTGGACAATGACCTGGTGCCCCCTGACCACTGCCCCGGCTTCCCGTCAGCCGCCAAGCTGGCGAACCTGGTGGTCCACGCCACCAAGCTAGACTATGACGCCTACACGCGCCCTGAGGTCTTCGTGCTGGAGACCATGGGCCGTGATGCCGGGTGGCTGGCGGCCAGCTGCTGCCTTTCCGGTGACGTTGACCTCTTGGTGCTGCCCGAGGTCCCCTTTGACCGTGAGGCGTTCCTGGCCCAGGTCCAGCAGAAGATGGATGCCCAAGGCTCTTGCTACATAGTGGTCAGCGAAGGGGCCCGCTACGCTGATGGCACCTATATCTCCGCCGGTGAGAGCGCCAATGACGGCTTCGCCCATGCGGTCTTAGGTGGAGCAGCTCTCACGTTGAAGCAGATGATCCTGGATGCGGGCATCGCACCCCGAGGCGTGGTGCAAGACCTCTCCCGGGCAGCCCGCTCATCCAACTTCGCTCAATCCAAGGTGGACGTGGCCGAAGCCTTCGAATTGGGGCTCTCAGCCCATATGCGCTCAGCTGATCCCGCCTTCACCGCCCAGGTGGTGGGAGTGCGCCGCGGCAAGACCGCAGAGGGTTCCTATGATCCAGAGTACTTCGCCGGGCCTGCTGCTGAATTCGCCAACTTCGTGAAGACGTTCCCCCAGGAGTGGATCCTGGCTGATTATCAGGGCGTAACCGAAGAGGCCTTGGATTACTTCCGCCCCCTCATAGCTGGGGAGCCTGACATCATCTATGGCGAAGATGGCCTACCGAAGACGGTGGTCCCCTTCAACCTGCGCTAAGACCTAGAAAGCGGCATCGAAGGGATCTGTGAGCTGAAGGGCCGCTTGGCCCCGGGAAGCTTCAGTGATGGCTTGGCTGAGACGCTCTGCATCCGCTTCCAGGGTGCGTACCGTCAAGGCCACCTGGTCCGTGAATTCGGAGGCTTGGACCTTCGCGCCCTGCTCCTGGATGCGCCGCACCACAGCATCATGGTCAGCATAGGGCAGACGGATGCTGATATCCACGCAACGCTGGATCTCTACGATGCGGGCCACGGCCAAGGCCGCCTGGGCGGCTTGGGTATAGGCGCGCACCAGACCGCCCGTGCCCAAGAGCACGCCGCCGAAGTAGCGGGTGGTGACGCAGATGACGTCTTCCAAGCCTGCGTGTTCTAGCACCTGAAAGGTGGGAAGGCCGGAGGTCTGAGCCGGTTCGCCATCGTCTGAATAGCGGGTGCGTCCGCCCTGTAGGATATAGGCGTAGACGTTATGGCGGGCCGTCTTGTGCTCATCCCGGATGCGGTTCAAGAAGGCCAGGGCCTCATCCTCTGATCCCGCATGGCTCACCTGAGCGATGAACCGGGACTTCTTCTCAACGACCTCTGCCGCTGCTTCGCCCTCTATGGTCCGAAAAGCCATCAGTTGAACCTGTTCTGGGTGGCCGTGAGACCCTCCTCCATGAGGAAGGGGGCAGCTTCAGCGCCAAGATGGACCGCCTCAGCGAAGAGGTCCTCCTCCTCTCCCCGAGGGCGCTTCAGCACATAGTCTGCCGTGGGCATCCTTCCCGGTGGCCGCCCAATGCCGATGCGAATCCTGAGCCAATCCCGGGTGCCCAGCTTCTCTTCGATGGACTTGAGCCCATTGTGACCTGCATGGCCACCTCCCCGTTTCACCCGGATGGTACCCGGGCTGATGTCCAGCTCATCGTGGATGACGATGAGCTGCTCCGGCCCCACCCCATAGTGCTTGAGCAGCTTGGAGAGCGGGCCGCCGCTCGTGTTCATGAAGCTCTGGGGCTTCACCAAGAGAACATCCTCCCCCGCCAGGCGCACCCGGGTGGTCAGCGCGCCGCACTCGTTCTTCCAAAAGGGGCTCCCCGCCTCCTGGGCAAGCTCATCCACCACGTTGAACCCGGCATTATGCCTGGTGCGGGCGTACTCCTCCCCCGGATTGCCCAGCCCCGCGATCACCCGATCAGGCGGGTCGGGCTTGGATAGGATGCTCATGGGCTCCCGTTCCCGGCCGTAGGCCCTAGAGGGCGAAATCAGGGTCGAACAGAGAGCTGACAGAACCGTTGCTGTAGACGTTGGCGATGGCCCGGGCGAAGAGCGGAGCCACGCTCACCACCTTGATCTTGCCCGTCTGCTTCTCCAGGGGCACGGGGATGGTGTCACAGACCACCACCTCTTCCACCGGGGCATTCTCAAGCCGTTCATAGGCTGGACCGGAGAAGACAGGGTGGGTGCAGCAGATATAGACGGCCTCAGCTCCCTTGGCCTTGAGCGTATCCGCCGCAGCTACGATGGTGCCACCGGTATCTATCATGTCATCGTTGATGATGCAGATCTTCCCGTTCACGTCCCCTATGAGAGCCGTGATCTCAGCCTTGTTGTGACCCGGGCGGCCCTTGTGCATGATGGCAAGATCGGCCCCCAGCATGTCCGAGAGCTTCTTGGCCGCCTTCGCCCGCCCCACATCCGGTGACACCACGCACACCTTGTCTTCCGGGAAGCCCTTGGCGCGGAAGTAGTCAGCCAGGATGGGCAGGGCTGTCAGATGATCCACGGGCATGTCGAAGAAGCCCTGGATCTGGCCCTGGTGCAAGTCTATGGTCATCACGCGAGTGACGCCAGAAGTGGTGATGAGATTCGCCACCAGCTTCGCAGTGATGGGTTCGCGCGCTGCCGCCTTGCGGTCTTGACGGGAGTAGCCGTAATGGGTGATGACGGCGGTGATGGTACGAGCGGAGGCGCGCTTGGCCGCATCAGCCATGATGAGCAGCTCCATGAGGGCATCGTTCACGTCAGCTTCGCCATTGCCCGCTACGGATTGGATGAGGAACACATCCGCCCCGCGAAGGCTCTCCATGTACCGCGCGTAGATCTCACCGTTGGCGAACTTCTCCAGCTTCACGTTGCCCAAGTCCACACCCAGCTGGTCAGCTATCTTCTCGGCCACCTCTGGGCTGATGGACCCGGAGAACAATGCCAGCGATTTCTGCATCTCGGTCATCTTCGCGCTCCCTCTCGTGTTTTGGGCAGTGCCCACATTGTATTCGCTCAGCGTTCTCGCGCAATAACTGAAAGGCTCATTTCCGATGGGTCAAGGTCCAGCCGTCGTAAACGCTCTCGCGGGCCCGCGCCACCGCGAGCGCATCATCCGGAACGTCCTTCGTGATGACAGAACCTGCTCCTACGGTCACATTTGATCCGATGTTCACCGGGGCCACCATCATGGTGTCAGAGCCTATGAACGTGCCATCTCCAATGGTGGTGGCGTGCTTATGCTTCCCATCGTAGTTGCAGGTGATGGAACCAGCGCCGATGTTCACCCCTTCGCCAATGGTGGTGTCTCCTATGTAGGAGAGATGCGGCACCTTCGAACCAGCCCCCACCGTTGACTTCTTGATCTCAACGTGGGTGCCCGCCTTGGCGCCTTCCATGAGATGCGCCCCGGGCCGCAGGTAGGCTCGCGGACCCGTGGTGGCTCCGCTGTCTATCTGGGCTTCATAGGCGATGGTCTCATCCACCATACAGCCGCGCCCTACCTGAGTATCGAACAGGCGCGTATCAGGGCCAACGATGGAATCCTCTCCGATGGAGGTGCGGCCCATGAGCGTCACGTTCTGAAGCAGCGTGACGTCTTGTTCCAGGGTGACGTCAGGGCCGATCCAGACCAGGTCCGGTGCCAACATGGTGACCCCGGCTTCCATATGGGCGCGATTGATGCGCTGCTGCATGGCGCGAGTGGCCTCAGCCAGCTGCACCCGGGAATTCACCCCAGCGCATTCTTGAGGGTCTTCCGTGGCCAGAGCCACCACCTTCTCCCCCGCCTGGCGCAGGAGTGCCACTACATCGGTTATGTAGTATTCCCCCTGGGCGTTGTCATTGGTCACCTGGGAAAGGCAGGCGCGCAGCTTGGCGGCATCGAAGCAGTAGAAGCCGGAATTGCATTCGCAGACCTGAGCCTCCTCAGAGCTAGCATCCTTCTGTTCCACGATGGCCACCACCTGACCCGTGGAAAGCCCGGCTTCGAAGCTATCTTCTCGGATGATGCGCCCGTAGCCGAAAGGGTCTTCCACGCGGAAGGTGAGCACCACGGCTGCTGCATCTTCCTGGACGCGCACATCCATGAGCTGGCGGATGGTGTCAGGGATGAGCAGGGGGCAATCCCCATAGACCAGAACCACACTGCCTTCGAAGGTAGCGAGCGCTTCTGTGGCCATGGCCGCCTTGGCAGCATCGGCCGTGCCCAGCTTATGCTGCTGGACGGCCACGTTCGCCTGGCCAGAGACGACGGCTTCCACCTGGTCATCCTCAGGCCCCACCACTACGGTGACGTCTTGGATGCCCGCTTCCTTGAGGGCCGCCACCGGCCAGAGCACCAGCGGCCTGCCCAGTATCTCATGGATGACCTTCGGCTTCTTGGACTTCATGCGGGTTCCGGCCCCGGCCGCCAATACGATGCCTGCACAGTTCATGGATGCTCCTCCTCAGGATGTGGTGCTCCTTATGGGGATATTATTCCACAAGCGCGCACTCCTGGAACTCCAGCGCCGTCCGCTGAGGCTGAACGCAACATCAAGCTTGATAAAAAGCGTTGCCTTTCTCTCATGGGAGTCACGGGGACGGTTCTCCTGACTCAATTTTGGCTTCGAGCCCTTTCTACGGTGTTGCGGTTCAGTCCTGTCAGGCGAGCGATCTGGCGAACGGAGAGCCCCCGTGTACGCAACTTCCCGATAATATTGCGCTGGTTTTCTCGCTCAATTTCGCAGAGCTGCTGGCAGTGGTCTATGGCTGCCACTTGACAAATGATCTCCTTGGCTTCAGCATCGGTTGGTCGATGCGAGTCATCGAAAGCGCAAATGTAACCCGAATCCTTGCTTTCATCAATTAGCTCACGAAAAGCCCCAGCGGCAGAACCTTTCTCGTCTGCGAGCATAGAGAGGGCAAACTCCGTGTCAGTCAGGGAAGGCGATTTCGTATATTCATCGTAGCTGGTCCATTCGCTAACCTCGCCACCAGCTTCCAGGGGGTTTCGGTGAATGTATCGCAAGGTAGCAAGAAAATACGCGTCACCATCGACCGGCTTGCTTTTGAAACGATCCTGGAACAGGTAGCCGGTGCGGTCGTACTTGCGATCATAATAGCTGGAATAGCTCAGTTGCAGCTTCTTCATTGCAACCGAGAGCGTATCCAAATCCGTCTTCACGAGAAGGTGAGCGTGGTTGCCCATCAGGCACCATGCGTAAAGCGAAAACTCGCACTCTTTCTTATAGCGCTCCAACCTGTCCAGGAAAGCTCTCTTATCCTCATCATCATAGAAGAGCTGAACCTGATTGATCCCTCGAATCATCACATGATAGATATCGGAAGCGCTCTTGAGCCTTGGTGTGCGTGGCATATCCCATCACCTCTCGCTGGAGAATAGATGGTGAAGTAGGCTGAGTCAAGAGAACCGTCCCCACGACTCTCACACGATCGAGCTGACTCCTTCAGAGTTGGAAGAAGTCGTCCCTGGATGCATGTGGGTCGACGTCTGCAAGCTGCCGAGCGACGCTCGTCTTGAGAAGTAGCATCTGCACCTCCCTGCCCCCCTGTGTTATGACTGTCTTGAAGGACCACCACGATCAATAATGATCTTTGCATGAGAGGATGTTGATACGCCCCTCCTCAATAGAATAGATCAGCCGATTCGCCGCGTCGATGCGTCGTGACCAGCAACCTGATAATCCGAACCTCAATGGCTCCGGCTTCCCTAACCCTGAGAAGGGATCACGTTCGATATCACGGATGAGTCCGTTTATGCGCTTGAGCGTCTTCTTATCCTGCGACTCCCAATACAGATAATCATCCCAGGCATCATCCGAGAATACCTTAAGCATCCAGGAGCTCCCGGCTATGAACCTCCCCCGACCTCACCTGTTCCAAGCCCCTGAGGACCTTCTCATGGAGATACGGATTCTCATAGATCCGGATGGTCTCCATGAGGGCATCATAGTCCCCCGCATTCATGACGACGATGTTCTCTGATTCATCCCTATTCGCCACGAGCAAGCAATCAGCATCATCCCTGCAACGGCGCATCTCCGATTTCAGATCCTCACGAAAGGCGCTATAGGTGACAGTCCTCATCGCTGCTCCCTTGATCGTAGCATTTTACTTGTACACATTATAGTACAAGTTAGACACTCACCAAGATAGAGCATCCAATGACACAGTGATGTCATGAGAAGCGCTTGAGCAGGAGTGAATTGCTTGAAGCAAAAGGATCGCCCTCTCCTCAAGCCTGGAGTTGCTCTTTGAGCTTATGGCAACCGCAGGTGCAACCAGCGGCATGCTCTTCGTTCTCGATCAAGCTTCCGGTCTCACCGTAGATATCCACGACTTCCAAATCGAAGGTGAGGTCGTGACCGGCCAGTTCATGGTTGAAGTCGAAGCATATTCCCGATTCGGAAACGCTCGCCACCTTGACACGGCGGCGCTCCTCCCCCATGTCCAGCAGGATAAAGCCGCCCACAGGCAGCTTCTCCCAGTTAGGGAACCCGCCTGCAGGCACCGTCTCTTTGAGGGCAGGATCGTATTCTCCGTAGGCTTCCGCAGCTGATATGGTGACCGTCCGCTTCTGGAATGGCTCCAGGGAACAGACCGCTTTCTCCAACCCCGGGATCACCGTGTTCGCGCCCACCACGAAGACAAGCGGGTGGCCTTCATGGGCCTCCGAGCTGTCGAACACGGTCCCGTCCTCTAGGCGTCCTTCGTACATAACGCTCACCTTGCTACCAACTTCTATCATGCTGACCTTCCTCCTGCCGCGAACACGGGCGGCGTCTCCATAGGCTCGCTAGCCTTGCCGGTGAGTATGTTGTGCCAAAGGCCCTCCGCCAGTACATAGAGGGCCTTGAACTCTATCTTGCCTGCATGGGATGCGCTGCCTAGGTAGCGCACCGACCCCTCTCCCAGCGGGCCCAGAGCAACCCAGGTGCCATCGGCACCATAAGGCCGATATACGGTACCGTCGAAGGCTCGAACGGTACCGTCATCCCAATCAACGGGCCCGATGGGAAGGGCTGACAGCTTTCCCTCGGCCTTCAGGCGCGCTATGACGGCGTCAGCACAAGACATTGTCTATTTGCCACCCATGGGAATGAACATCGTCTCCGCTGAGCCGTCCCACTTCTCTCGAGCACCGATGATGGCATCGTGGAGGTTCTTCGCCCGAGGCTCTACGAATTGCACAGCGAACCCGACGTCCTTGCGGAAGTCGGCCACCATGAAGGACGGCTTCCCGGCGTTGGCGCGCACCATGGCCTCGTCGGTTCCCGTGGCCCGTGCCTTTTCCAGGGCGTTCTCCAAGTCGGGATAGCCCACCGTGATCACGTCCACGCCAAGGAAGTCGCAGGCATCCTGGGCCTCTTCCAGGCTTTCCACGAAGACATGGATGTGGTTGAGACCGGGAACGTCTTCCTTGTTGAGCTCAGTGAACATGGTCGGCACCGACCAATCGTTCTGCGTGACCACCTCGATGGAATGGCTGCCCCAGGCGCCATAACAGGCGTGGAACTCAAGGCCCGTGCAGTCTACCTCCTCGCCGTGGTACAGAAGCTTTCCGAAAGTGTTGGTGGTGTAGAAGAACGGCCCGGACCCGAAAATGCGGTTATGGGCCGTCATAAAAGCTCTCCAGTCCGGAGCGCAGAAGCCTAATTGGTGTACCCAGTCCCTGCCCTTGAAATAGTCAGAGAAGTCTTTCTTCGCCATGGTGCCACCTTTCCTATCTGGCGCAGCTAGTCAAGCTGCTTTGCCATCGTCATACCGAATTTGCCGCCGTCGAGGACAAGGTCGACACCCGTCAAGTATTCCAGCCCCGGCTCCAACAGGCGCACGATGAACTCGGCCATCTCGCCCGGCTCACCCAGACGCCCGAAAGCCGTGCCGCGCTCGATGCCTGCTACTGTCTCGTCGGAAGCCTCGCGCAGCATAGGGGTGTCGAAGGCTCCAGGCGCGATCGAGAAGATCCGGCATCCCTTCTTCCCGAAGCGCCGGGTGTTAGCGCGGGTGTAATACTGCGTGAACGTCTTGGAGATCGGGTAGTACTGGTAGTCCTCCCCCATGGCCCGCATGGCCTCCGGGACCTCGCGGACGTCGATGGCGGCTTTGGCCTTTTCGAAAAAGGTAGGCGCGTTGGGGTCGTCCCAGATCGCACGCTCTTCCGGCGTGGGCTGCACGAAGTAGCCGGTGATGGACGAATAGTTCACCAGCGCTGACCCTTCTTCGAGGTAGGGCAGGAACGCCTCTACGAAGTTCACGGTTCCCACCATGTTGATCTTGACGATGAGGTCGCCGCCGCCTGCATCCACTCCCGCAGCGTTCACCACATTGCCGATGGGGGCGATGGATGCCGCGTAGGCCGCGAATTCATCGAGAGAGACGCGGTCCGATATGTCGACGGTCTTGCCGTAGGCCTCTATACCCCGCTCTTCAAGCTTGGCGATGGCGTCGGCAAGCCGCTTCTCGTTACGACCGCCCACCAACACCGGGCCCAGCTTGCCCAAGGCAATGGCGGTGGACAGGCCCATGCCGGACGTCCCGCCGGTCACCACTTGGAGTTTCTTCATCTTGCCCCTCCTTTTCAATGGCCAGGCGGACGCGCATCCGCGGCCGCCTGGCCTTCGACCAGTCTTGAGCTATTCGGAATCCGCCACTTCCTCCGTCGGCTTCTTCAACAGGAACGTGATGGCGAACAGGACGATCCACGCGACGAGGGACACAATCATGCACAGGCGCATGCCCATGGCCGGGTCCATAGCCACCAACAACGTGAACACAGCCATGCCAACACCAGCACCGAGGTTTTGACCCAATTGGATAACAGAGTTACCGATGGTGCGCAGATCGGGCTTCAGCATGATCTGCGGAGCCGCCGACTGCGTGACCGTTTGTTGGGAGTTGAATACACCACCGAGGAACGTGAGGATGTAGATCACCCACACCGGCACGCCCGGCACAAGCACCAGCACGAAGGCCGCCATGATGACCACACGGAAGACGTTACCCAGCGTCATGACCCACTTCGCCGTGTTCTGCTTCGCGATGATCTTGCCGAACACCGGACCCAAGAACAGGCCGAGAACCGCGAGAAGGGACGTGGACAAGCCGCCTGCCAGAGCAGGGCCGATGGTCTCAACGATGGGATCGGTTGCAAGCGTGCGCATGATGAAGCCGGGAATGAAGAACGAGATGGACATAGCGCCGAAGTTATGGAGGAAGTTCGCCCCAGTTAGAACGAGGGTGTTGCGGTCTTTGATCGCGTTCAATGGCACGATGGCATCATTCTTCTTCTTTTTGATGATGAGCACCAAAACGATCAGGGCGATGACGGAAACCACCAGCAATCCGGTGTTGAGCGGCGTGCCGAACTTCACATAGTTGCTACCCATGGACAACGCGATGATGAGGCAGCCCAGGAAGACGGTGATCACAGCGGCACCAGCGAAATCGAACTTGCCGCCCTTGACGGCCAGGAACTCCACCTCTTCCTTCTTCACCTTGACGCCCATGAGGATGAGTGCAGCGCCCAACGCCAGGAAGGCGAACAGGATGAAGCACCACACACGCCACCCGATCTGGTCGATGACGATGCCGCCCACGAACGGGCCAGCTAGGATGCCGACCGACATCATGGTTCCCACCAAGCCGAGGTAGAGGCCCGCCTGTTTCTTGTCGAAGATGTCACGGATCATGGTGAAACCGATGGCGAACACGCCAGCGCTCACCAAGCCCCAGAAGATATTCGCTGCAATGATGATGAACATGTTGGTGGCGATGCCGCGCAGAAAGAGCACGACGGCGCCGACCACGAGCGACCCACCGGCCAACAGGCGCTTCGCTGCAGGGTTACGGGCGCCGATGAATCCGTAGATAGGCATGGCGCACACGCCGATGATGCCGCTAACCCCCTGGGCTAAGCCGTAGATATCCATGCCATCAATCTCGGCCGCAGCCGCGGGAAGCATGGTCGAGTTGGTATTGGATACCAGCATGTTTGCGATAACGGCCAGGTACAAACCGATGACCGTCATCATCTTCTTCGAATTAGGGGCGCTCAGAAACGGGTTCTTGCGCTCCTCGTTGCCTTGTTCCATGATTCGCTCCTTTGCGAACCGCCTCCATAAGAATGCAGATACCCAAAGAGCAAGAACCGTATTACCATGGAGACGGCATATTCTTCGGATATGCCATAAGGAGGGCGGAGCCTTTGCCGGGGCCGCCCTCCGCTTCGTTGCTTCGGCTCTAGCAGAGCTCCCCGCCATCCACGACAAGATGCTGTCCTGTCATGAAGCTAGAAGCATCAGAGGCGAGGTACAGCACCGCATTGGCGCAGTCGGACACCTTGCCCGTACGGCCCAGGGGGATCTTGGACAGGATGCCTGGAGCCATCTTCTGGAAGATGTCGTCAGTGCCAGCGGGGTGGGTCATGTCGGTCTCGATGAACCCGGGATACAGCGTGTTCACACGCACACCTTCAGGGGCGAGGAGCTTGCCGATACAGGGCGTGAGCGCCCGGATGGCACCCTTGGTAGCGGTGTACGCTACGGAACCCGCTGCCTTCCAGGCTGCCAAGGAAGCCACGGGAATGATGGCCCCTACGCGGTTCTTTGCGCATTCTTCCCACCCATGCTTGACCATGAACATCACGCCATCCAGGTTGATGCCCAAAACCTTGCGCCAATTGTCAGTATCGAAAGCCGTTCCCAGGCCTCCGGAGACCGAGAGTCCCGAGATGCCTGCCGCAAGCACCATGATGTCCAGGCGTCCGAACTCGCGTACGCATTCATCCACTGCGGCCTTGCAGTCCTCTTCGCTGGATACATCAGTCACGCGGTAGGAGGCTTCTCCGCCAGCGGACCTGATCTCAGCCACTGCCTCCTGCAGCTTGTCTTCACGGCGCGCCGTGAGAAATACCTTGGCACCGTGCTCAGCCAGAATCTTTGCCGATTCATTTCCAATGCCATGGGAGCTGGCGCCGGTTATGAGCGCAACCCTCCCCGTGAGATCGAACGAATCATTTCTCATGATGATTCCCTTCTCGATCGGTTCAGCTTTACTTTCCCTGCATGAGGGCGGCCATGGGCATGAGGGCAGGTGCCTCAGCAGGTGAGTTCTCATGAACTGCCTTGATGCCCTGCCACAGCTGCTCGGACGGAGTGTTCACCTCCACGTACTGACCCAGTTGCTCGCGGGCGTCCATGTAGGCGATTTCCAGCCCCTGTCCAGAAGTGACGCGCATGGCAAGCGGCATACCCGCCGCTTCCAAGACTGCAATCGCAGCATCTACATCATCCACCCAGATGCAGAAGTGGTGCAGGCCGAAGCGTCCCATCTCGTGGTAGGGATCAGGGCCCGTGCTCTGCACCTCGATGAGTTCCAACTGGATATCATTCATGTGGCCCAGCGCCGTGCGCATCTGAAGGTCAGCGTCCTCTCCGCGCACCTTGCAACTTGCAAGAGGGTTGACGCCAAGGTCAACAAAGGGGCCCGCACCGAGCGATTCGCGCAAGTAGGCAGCGGACTCTTCGATGCTCTCCACGTAGTAACCGATCTGCTTGATGCCGTACTTATTGAACATCTCGTTCATGATCAGTCCTTTCTCAGGTCAAGAACAGCTAGGCTCCCGGAGGTGTAGGCGCTCCTGGAGCGCTGGGAGGCTTAGGCGCACCCGGAGCACTGGGAGCACCCGGAGCAACAGGAGCTGTTGGCTGATCCGCATCGAAGCCCTTAGCGGTGTTGTCTAGCTCCGTACCGCAATCAGGACACACCTTGTCCACAGGCTTGCACGTCTTGCCACAGCTCGGGCATTTCTTCATTGATACCTCTGCAGGTCTGAAACACATGCTCTTCTCTTCCTTCTATCCGTTGATGCGAGAAAGGGGGAGGCTTGGATATCTAGGGGGATCGGAGAGTGATAGATCGTCCAAGCCTCCCCGGGGAAATGGTTAGTTCAAGGCGATGTCGCCAAGTCCCTTGTCCTCGGAAATGGTGCTCGTCTGTATCGTCTTGGTCTTGCCGTTCGCCTCGATGGTGACCGTCCAATCAGCATCAGGCAGATCGCGCAGCCAGAAATCGCCCCAGCTGTCGGTCGTCGCCGCGAACGTACCAGCATCACCCGCGGCAGTCACCTTCGCACCCTCGACGATCTCCTTGATGGCAGGATCGTACACGGTGCCCGCGATGAACTTCTTCGGCAGGCCGCGATAGAACACGCGCGGCTTGGTACCGTATTCAGGATGCAGCACCTCTTCAGTGCCATCGAGGCCCAACTGGTCCTCTTCGCCGAACAGGATGACGTTCACATGGCAGTTGTCAACACAGCGCGGTACGCGAATGGGAGATTCTGCATCATCCAACAGGTGCGCGCAGCCAGTGCACTTCTGAGGGATGTTCAACGCCTCGTTCCAGTAGATCACGTGATAAGGGCAAGCCTCCACGATCTGCTTCTGACCCTTCGACTTCTCAGGGTCTATCAGCACCAGACCGTCGTCACGACGATACACAGCGCCGTCCTTCCCCGCCTTCATGCAGGGCGCGTTCTCGCAATGATTGCACAGCCGCGGGATGTAGCTCACTTTCACGTGAGGTTTGTGACCGCGCTCACGCTGGTCCACCTTGCACCAGAACTGGCCAGTATCAGGCTGGGGCTTAGCATAGGGGCTCCAGTCGTTGCCGCAGTGCTCATCCTTGCAGCCGATCTGGCAGTCGTGGCAGCCCACGCATTTCTTCACATCGATAAGGAATGCCTTCATCTTGTTCTTCCTCTCTTCGGACAGGGCGCGTTACTCGACGACCCAGGACTTATAGTTGATGCCGATCTCAGGGTCGTAATCGCGGGCGAAGGCCTCGGGATAGTCATGCTTCCAACCCTCGTACTCCTTGTCGGTCACCTTCGCAGCCTCAGCCAGATAGCCCGTGACGGCGAATCCAGCGCAGTGCTTGGAAACGGTCTCATTCGGGCAGATGAGGTTGATGGCACCGCCACGATCCAGATGCGACGTGATGGGGTCTACGCGAGAGCCTTTGGCCACCACGACGGAGCGCGGGGTGACGCGCTCGGAGATGCGCGCGCCGAAGAGGATGGTGCCACGGTCGTTGTACAGCTTCACGATATCCCCATCTTCGATGCCGCGAGCTCTTGCATCTTCAGGGGCCATCCAGATGGGCTCGTAGAAGTAGCCATCCTTTGCCTTCACCTTGCAGGTCTCTATCTCGCGGAACCACTTGATGTCGTCGCCCTGCACATGCACGCGCCACTTGGCTGGGTTGGCCGTGACCAGAAGCGAATAATCCTTGCAGCGCTCACCCCAGAACGTCTCGTCATGGGTCCAACCTTCGGACTTCGGGCCGCCCACGATCCACTTCGCCATGGGTTGGCGCTCCTTATCGTCCGGGAAGTTGTCGGCCAGGGCCTGGCTCCAGAACTCGATCTTACCCGTGGGGGTGTCCAGCGGGTTGTTCTCCGGATCCTCATAGAAGCCGCGCATGCCGGGAGCATCGTCTTGCCATCCCTGAGCGACTTTCGGGAAGTAGTAGCCGCGCTTCTGGAACTCGTCCCAATCCAGCTCCTCAGTCAGACGGGATTGCTCGAAGCCGTACTTCATCCACTCTTCTTCGGTCATGCCCAGATCGATCTGCTCACGCACACCGAAGCGCTCGCCGATCATGCAGGCGATCTCGAAATCCGAATAGGACTCGCCCACATGGTCGATGGCGGCCGGGGTCAGGGCCTCAAAGCGGCGCATGTCGGGAGCGCCACCGCCCATGGAGTCGTTATCTTCCACGCAGGTGGTCACCGGCAAGATGAGGTCAGCGAATAGCGAGTCGTTCTCCAGCCACTGATGGTTGGTGATGAAGCACTCCACTTGTGGACTGCGGATAGCGTCTTGGAACTCGAAGCCGCCGTTCCAGCAGTTCATGTTACAAGGCTTCTCAGACCAAAGCAGATGGATCTTATCGATCTTCGGAGCCTCCGTGGGCGCCTCACCCCCCATGCGCTGGGCCATAGCTTGCAGCATGGCAAGGCCCGCTTGAGGATCAGCAGGATAGTTGTACTCGATGAACTGCTCGGAGTTCTCCACGTAGACGATACAGGGGCTACCCCACCACTTCACAGAACCGTTGTTGATGGCGTCGGTGATCTTGGTGCGGGGAAGCGTCTGGGGCATGGGGTAGAACATACGGCACTGGTTCACAGAGCTGAAAGGAGCCGTGGTGGAACGGCAGATCTCCTCGCGTGCGAATACCATGCTGGAAAGGTGGCACTGCTGCACGCCGGGCTTGCCGAGACCTTGCATGGCCAGCTTGTAGGCGCCGGTACGACCTGGCTCATGGGAGTAAGGAGTCTTGATAGCACCAGAGCTGTAGTGGGCGTGGGAAGTCACCTTACTGGCAACGTTACGGGCATAGGCCTTGATGGTCCACTCGGGCACGCCGCAGCGCTCGGAAGCCCACTCCGGCGTCTTCTCAACGCCATCTTCCTTACCCAGGATGTAATCCACCAGCTTGTCGAAGTGCACCGTGTGGGTGTCTACATAGTCCTTGTCGTAGGTGCCTTCGGTGATCCACACATGCATGACGCCGAAGTCGAAAGCGGCATCAGTGTTGGGTAGGATGGGAATCCATTTCATGGATTCATGGCAGACGGCGGTGTAGTTGCAGAACGGATCCACCACCACGAATTCCTTGCCTAGTTCCTCCCAGTACTTCAACAGAGCAGAGAGGCATTGGCTTGCATAGTTCTGGGTGAGCTCCCAATCACCGGCATCGAAGCAGATGAGCTCGGAATGCTCAGAGATATCCTTCATGACATTCCAGGCGTTCCCGCCATTCCCGGCCGGTGCAATGAGACCCAGGCCATGGTTGGCGCCGGAACCCCACACATGCTTCGCGCCCCAATACCAACCCTCTACTGAGTCAGGTGTGCGCGTCTCACGCGTGTAGCCACCCAGCTTGCTCATCAGGTTAGCGTGCATGCCGCCACCAGCGTGGAGGTCCTTGGATTCGCGATGGCCATCCTCGCCGATGCAGATCACGCTGTAGGGTCCGTATTCGTCGATGACGCGACGGAGTTCCATCTCGATGATGTCAATGGCCTCGTCCCAGCTGATGCGCTTGAACTTGGAGATGCCGCGGTTCTGCGTGTTCCTTTCGCCATCGGGATTCCAGTCAACGCGCTTCAGCGGATACTTTACGCGGTTCTTGGAGTACACGCGGTTCTTGTAGGCCAAGGCGAAGTAGTTCGGCATGGCCTTATAGGGCGCCGCGAACTTCTTTCCATCAACCTCCCATTCCCAGCTGGAGGGCGCAAGCTCCTCTTTCGTGTAGTTCTCATCCAAATGCAGCGGACGCAAGCGGACGACCTTGCCATCCTTGGCATCGGCGCAGACCAGATCCCCGCCCGTGCCACCACAGGCGATGCTCTGCAGCGTCGTCGTGTAGGCACCCTTCACCGTCTTTGCTCCAGTTCCCATACAAGCTCCTCTCATCTCCATGGGGATCAGCAAAGGAACCCTGGCCGCAGATCAGCACGGTCCAAGACTTCGCTCTCCCCTCCTAGCATGCACTTTGCTCGAAGAGAGGTCTGAGCTTCAATGGGCAAATCTAGTCCCGAAGAGAGAAATGGGAAACAGCAGGTGCACCTGTTCCTATCGGGACACAAGACCTTCTCCCTAACCCCATTCGGGTTACAGAACAAGGAAGGTGTAACCAGCGAAAACCCTGAATGTGACTAAGATCGCTTCTTGCCGTCGTAGGAGGATAGCCAAAAAGCCTGGGTCATCTCATCATAGAGATCGGCAAGCTCTTCGGGAGTGTAGGGAAAACCGTCACAAATCCATTTCTGAATGAGCATAGCTTGGGACGAAGCGAAGAAATAGGCGATGTAATCCGCCTTACGTCCTTCCCCTTGCGGACCCATGTTCGCAAGGAGGTTCTTATTGAAATCATAGATGGCGCTGGTAGCGATGCGGATGAAGGTGTCATCCTTGCCTTTCATGGGACCCACAAAAGACTGATAGAACGATTGGTCCTCGTAGATGCGCTCGTAGATCTTCTGATAGATGACCTGATACATCTCGCGATTCTGGCTACGCGAGAAGAGGGCGTTGATATCTCGCAGAGGCTTCACCGCGTCGTTGAAGAAGATATGAGCGACGATATCCTCCTTGTTGTCATAATTAGCATAGAACGATTTGCGCGAGAAATGCGAACGGTCGCAGATGTCAGACACTGTGATGGATTTGTATGGCTTTTCCTGTATCAACTCTCTGAAAGCTCGCTCTATGGCAACGCAGGAATCGTTCATGATCAGGCTCCCCCGGCGATGATGATGACGGCACTTATCTTATCATCCTATCAACTAAGGGCGCTAAAGATCCCTTCCCTCATGAACGGGGAATGAAGAGGGGAAGACCCTGTTTGATCGCTGACCATGGTAAAAACAGTCGAAGTGAGCAATCTGGATTAAAGAGAGGGCAACATCACTTGTTACGGTTGGAAAGGAGGTGAGATCAATTGCTAAACGACTTAGGAGCGGCACGAGCTGCCATAGACTACATCGAATCCAACCTGGATCAGAATCTCAACTTGGACACCATAGCTGCTCAGATCAAGTACTCCAAATACCATCTGCATCGATGCTTCGCGCAGGCCTGTGGCACGACCATGGGAAACTACATAGCCCGAAGGCGCCTCACGGAGGCCGCCAAGATGCTCGTCTTCACCGACTGGCCCGTACTGGATATTGCGGTGTCCGTCGGATTCGGCAGCCAGCAAGCGTTCGCTGCCGCCTTCAAGCGGATGTACAAGAAGGCGCCCGTGCAGTTTCGCCGGGACGAGGAGTTCTACGCGCTGCAGCGGCGGATCATGCTCGCCGACGAGCTCACGGGAAGATGGCTTGTAAGAGACGCTTCCGCAAAAACGAGGATCGCAGCAGAAGAGGACATCCCGGCTTGGATGGAGCTGCTGTCCTTAGTGGTGGACGGCTATCCCCACCTCGACGAATCCGAGTACGCCGCGCACTTGAGACGATCCATCGAACGCAGGGAGGCCATCGTGTACGAGCGCGAGGCGAAGCTCGCGGGCGCGATAGCATTCCGGCGCGACCTGGGCACCATCGAGTTTCTGGGCGTACATCCGCAAATGCGCGGCTCCGGCATCACCAAGGTGCTCATGCGCAGCGTCCTCAGAGAGCTCGCGCCGGAAGTGGAGACCGTGAGCACAACGACGTTTCGAGCGGAAGACGCGGCCGATACAGGGTATCGCGAAGATCTCCTAACACTCGGCTTCGCTGAAGCGGAGATGCTTGAGGAGTTCGGCTACCCTACGCAGAGGCTCGTTGCGGCGAAGACCGCACTGGAGGAGGCCTGCGATGCCCAGTAGCGCCTCCGCCAACCCCCTCGCGCAGAAGCAGTCCGCAGCCGCCCTCATAAGGTTCGCGCTGCCATCGGTGGCGACGATGGTGTTCATGGGACTCTATACCGTAGTGGACGTCATCTTCGTCGCGAGGTTCGTATCCCCGGATGCCATGGCGTCCATCAACATAGCGACACCCGCGATCAACCTCATCGTCGGCTTCGCCACCATGCTGGCCACGGGCGGGAACGCCATCGTTGCCACGAAGATGGGGGCGGATAAGGAGAAGGAAAGCAGGCGCGACTTCACGCTCGTCGCGCTGTTCGGATTCGTCGTAGCCGCGCTCGTCGCGGTGTTCGGTAACGCATTCCTCGATCCTTTGGTCGGATGTCTGGGCGCAACACCCGTGCTCAAGCCTTACTGCATGGACTACCTAACGATCATCCTCGCCTTCACCCCTGCCTCCATGATGCAGGTGCTGTTCCAGAATGCCGTCATCGCCGCTGGACGTCCCGGGGTGGGAACAGCGATGGCCGTGGTCTGCGGCTTGTCCAACATCGTCTTCGACTATCTCTTCCTAGCGGTGATGGGCTTGGGCATCTCCGGCGCCGCTTGGGGCACCGTCGCAGGCTATACCATAGCCGCACTCATAGGGTTTGCCTTCTTCGCCTCCCGCAAGGGCGGTTTGCGATTCGCGAAACCCTCGCGCGACTTCAAGGTCATCGCCAAAAGCTGCGGGAATGGCGCTTCAGAGATGGTAAGCCAAGCGGCGGCGGCCGTGACCACGTTCCTCTTCAATGCAGCCATGCTAAAGCTTGCGGGCGAGACTGGCGTTGCTGCCGTGACCATCATGATCTATACGCAGTTCTTGGTCGCCTCTCTGTTCATCGGGTTCTCCATGGGCACTGCCCCCGTCATAAGCTACGACTATGGAAGCGGGGATAAGCCTGCCTTGTCGAATGTCTTCCGCTCCTGCCTGAAGTGCATTGCGGCCGCCTCCATTGCGGCATGCATTCTTGCGTTTTTGCTCGCGCCCATCCTTTCGGCGCTGTTCGCGGAGCCGGGAAGCCCGGTGTTCTCCATAGCCAGCACGGGTCTTGCGATATTCTCGACAAGCTTTCTCTTCTCAGAGCTCAACACGTTCGCCTCGGCAGCCTTCACCGCACTGTCGAATGGGAAGCTATCCGCGCTCATATCCTTTTTGCGCACATTCGGGCTCGTGCCGCTCTGCATCTTGTTGCTGCCGCGCATGCTCGGGGTTAACGGCGTATGGATGGCCGTGCCCATTGCCGAGGCAGTGACTTTCGTGCTGGCTGCAACGCTGCTCATCCGCAACGGAAAACGCTATGGCTACCGAGGCTAAGTGGATGGAGTAGGGGTCGGTTCCGCGTCCCACTTTGTTCTGCCATTATACTATCTAGTCGTTTGAAACAGCTACAGTTTATAATTCTTGCCGAAATTGGCGACAAGATTTACAATCTGGCTCAGCAACCAGCGAAGAGGAGACGCCATGACATCGGCTTTTCATTCGATCGTGCAAGAGAAGCTCCTCGATTTCTATGAGCAAGGAGTACCGGACGTCTTCCCTCGCGACGTTTCATTGGGAACGCCTTCGGTTCCTGCACGATCCAACTTAGTGACGGTGTTGGTGGGAGTCCGTCGATGCGGCAAAACCTATCGGCTCTACCAAGAGATCCGTCGCATCCTTAATGATAGGCACGATCTGCGCTCCATCCTCTATTTCAATTTCGACGACGAGCGCCTGAAGCCATACGATACGGCGATCCTCGAAGATGTGGTCGAGACGTATTACGCGATGAACCCTCGAGCGAAAAGCGAAGGCGCTTTCTTCTTCTTCGATGAGATACAAGAGATTCCCGACTGGGGAACGTTCCTGCGGCGCATGGTCGACACCCAGGCGGTCACCATCTATGTCACCGGGTCGTCGTCGAAGATGCTCTCTTCGCAGATCGCCAGCGAATTCCGTGGCCGGGCGCTCTCGCGTGAGATATTCCCCATGAGCTTCTCGGAATTCGCCCGGTTCCATGGGTATGGTGCGGATCCTCTTGACGAGATGTGCGATGCGGATGGCGTGACGAGCGAAGCCCGCGCGAAGTGCAAGCATGCGCTCGGGCGCTATCTGGTAGAGGGCGGCTTCATTGCAGCCCAGGGCCTGGAGCCCTCGGATGCTACACAGCTTTTGCAGGAATACGCGAACAGGACCGTGAATTATGACGTGATGGAGCGCTACAACGTGAGCAATCCGCGCGCGGCGGCTCTGTTCCTGGCGCGGAGCTTGGCCTCCTCGGCGCGGGAGCTCTCCATCACCAAGACCCACAACGATTTCAAAAGCCGACAGATATCAGTCGGACGGGAGACCCTCTCCCAGCTGCTTTCCTACTATGAGGAATCCTATCTGCTCTTCGCGGTGAAGAGCCATAGCGTCGCCCTTGCCGACAATGCTCGCTCATCGGCGAAGGTGTATGCGGCCGACCCTGCTCTTTTCGGAGCGTTCTCACCTGCACCCGCATCCGATGGGGGTCAGCGACTGGAGACGGCGGTGTTCAACAAGCTGCTGCGCGAGAGGCCCTCGATGCGCGCAGGCGCCATATCTCGCGCATTCGTGGGACAGGGCAGTCAGCGGCATGAGATCGATTTCGTGGTGGGCGATGCGTTGGCGCTGGAAACGGTGAAGCTCGTGCAGGTGTCGGTTCAGCTTGCGAACCCCGCTACCCGCAAGCGCGAAGCGCGCGCTCTCGAGTCCGCCATGGCGCAGTTCGGTGTTGAGGAAGCGTGGGTGGTGACCATGGACGACGAGGAGGAATTGCAGACCCCGGCGGGGACCATCCGCATCGTCCCCGCGTGGAAATGGTTGTAAGAAGCCTGGAACAAGCAGAACAGGTGCAGGCGAAACCGACCCCTGTTCCACTCCCTCACGAGAAGCGCTTGAGCAGGAGCGAATTGCACACCACGGTGACGCTAGATAAGGCCATGGCCGCCCCCGCTAAGGCTGGGGCCAAGATGCCCACAGCAGCCAGGGGTATCATGATGCAATTGTAGATGAGCGCCCAGAACAGGTTCTGCTTGATCTTGCGCATGGTGGCCTTCGAAAGCCGCAAGGCCGTGACCATATCTGTCAGATGGTTACCCATGAGCACAACCTGGCCTGCCTCCAGGGCCACATCGGTCCCACTGGCCATGGCCACACCCACATCTGCCGCCGCAAGGGCAGGAGCGTCATTGATGCCATCGCCCACGAAGGCGATGACCGTCGCCTCTCCCCCTGCAGAGGCCTTCACCTCATCCACGATGGCGGCCTTTTGGATGGGCTTCACTCCAGCGAAGATGTGACCTTCCGGGATGCCTACCTCAGCCGCCACTGCTTCTGCGGTGGCCGGAGCGTCTCCCGTCACCATGTAGCAGCCCACGCCATAGGCATCTGTCAGCTGACCTATAGCCTGGACAGCATCAGGCTTGGGCTCATCTCGGAACTGGAACCCTCCCACCGCTTCGCCATCTATCAAGACCTGTGAACCCACGAAGACCTCATAGCCTTCCACCACACCTCGCACCCCTTCGCCCACCACAGCTTCAAAACCCTGGACCGAAGGCAACTTTGAGATACCCTGGCTTTCTGCATAGGCCACCACGGCCCGGGCCAGGGGATGTTCGCTCTTCGCCTCCAAGGCCGCGGCCAGAGGCAGATACCGCTCAGGCACCGTGCAGGCTGTCACCTGGGGCGCGCCTTGGGTGATGGTGCCCGTCTTGTCAAAGATGGCGCCGCTGAGATGGCAGAGGCGTTCCAACACCTCACCATCCTTGATGAGGATGCCCCGCTGGGCCCCCTTGCCCATGCCCACCATGAGGGCCGTAGGGGTTGCCAAGCCCAGCGCACACGGGCAAGCCACCACGATGACGGCGATAGCGGGCAGGAGCGCCTGGGTCAGCACCTCGCCGAAGGGCAGCGGTACATTGGAGATGAGCTGAGGCATCACGAAGACCCACAAACAAAAGGTGAGCAACGCCAACCCGAGGATGACCGGAACGAAGATGGAGGCTATCTTGTCCGCCAGCCGCTGGATGGGCGCCTTGCTCCCCTGGGCCTCTTCCACTGCCCGTACGATGCGGGCCAGGGTGGAATCAGCCCCCACTCGTTGAGCGCGCACCGTGAGGGAACCCGTGGTATTCACGGTGCCGCCGGTCACTTCATCCCCAGGCCCCTTGAAGGTAGGAAGCGGCTCGCCCGTGAGCATGGATTCGTCCACTTCCGATGACCCTTCCATCACCAAGCCATCCACCGGCACCTTTTCACCGGGACGCACGAGCACCTCATCCCCCACCATCACGTGCGCCAGGGGCACCTCCTCAGCATGTCCTCCCCGAAGGACGGTGGCCACCGGCGGGGTCAGGTTCATGAGCCCCTCGATGGCCTGATTGGTGGCCCCCTTCGCCCGCGCTTCCAAGATCTTGCCCAACAGCACGAAGGTGATCAGCATGGCGCAGGTCTCGTAATAGGGCATCCCCTCGTTGATCTCCATGGCCACCTGCCCCGTCCAGTCTCCCGTGATGACGGGCAGGAAGGTGATGTAGAGCGAGAAGAGGAAGGCGATGGAAGTGCCCAGAGCCACCAGCACATCCATGTTCGCGCTGCCGCTCTTGAGGGATGCGAAGGCCCCTTTGTAGAAGCGCGCACCACAGCCGAACTGGACGGGTATGGTCAACGCCAGCAGCACCAGAGACCCTGCGAACATGGCCTGGACATGATTGGGATCAGGTACGAAGAGCCCCGCCAGAGCAGAGCCTACGCCCATGTGCCAGCCAGGCACCATTCCCAAGCAGACGATGAGCACCGTGAGCACCAAGGCGGTGGCGAATACGCGAACATCATGCTTAGCCCGAGCCTCTTCCCGCGCCCGACGCGCCTCATCCACCAGGGGTGCATCCTCAGGGATGACCTCAGCGGTGAAGGAGAGATCATCGAAGACGTGGAGCATGTCATCCACCGAAGCCAGGGATGGATCGAAGGTGACCTGACCGGTATTGTTCGCCAGGTTCACCGCCACATCCAGGACACCGGGTGTTCCCTTGTAATGCTTTTCGATATTGGCAGCGCAGTTGGCGCAATGCATGCCATCGATGGCCAACCGCAAGGTCTGCCGTTGCCGACCGTCTTCCATCCGAACCTCACCTGTTGCGCTCTACTATTCTCGGTTGCGGAGTATAACACATGAATATATGCTCATATGTGATAGATGATGCCATTTCAGGAATGCGAAGCGTTGCAGCTCCATCAGATGCTACCCTTATCCCCTATGACATTCGACCCCGTTGCATACATCAACACGCCCCGTTGGCAACAGGTGAGCCTGGGCCTTGAACGTACGAGGCTGCTCTTGGATGAGCTGGGCAACCCCGAGCGGCAGCTCAAGTTCATCCATGTGGCCGGGACCAATGGTAAGGGCTCTACCTGCGCCTACTTGAATGCCATCTGCCAAGCAGCGGGCTTGCGCACTGGGCTCTTCACCAGCCCCTATATAGAGCGCTTCGAAGAGCGCATCCGCATAGATGACTCTGAGATAGGCAGCGAAGACCTGACCCAGTGCACCTTGGCTGTGAAGGCAGCTGCCGAAGGGGTGGAAACCGCCACGGGCGAGCATCCCACGGAATTCGAATTGATGTGCGCCGTAGCCCTGTTGCACTTCGCTCAGAGCCAGTGCGATATCTGCATCATGGAAGTGGGATTGGGCGGTCGGCTGGATTCCACCAACGTGATAACCCCTGAGGTGAGCATCATCACGCGGGTGGGCTATGACCATACGGACATCCTGGGAGACACCCTGGAGGAGATAGCCGCTGAGAAGGCGGGCATCATCAAGCAAGGCGTTCCCTGCGTCACCTGCGAGCAAGAGCCCGTAGTCCAGCAGGTCATCAAGGACACCTGCGAAGAGAAGCACTGCCCCCTGAGGGTGGTGCACAAGAAGGACGTCTGCGCCATCGGTCTGAACGGTTATGACATTCGCGGCTTCGCTTACCGGGGAGAAGGGTTCGCCACCCATCTTCTAGGCTCCTATCAACCCGAGAACGCCTGCCTTGCCATCGAAGGGGCGCGCATGCTCAGCGAACAGGGGTGGAGCATCTCCCCCGCCGCCGTGAAGGAAGGGGTCTTGAAGGCTGTGTGGCCGGGAAGGTTAGAGGTGATGTCCCGCACGCCCTTGGTGATCATCGACGGAGCCCATAACCCTGACGGCGCAGAGCTCTTGGCGCGTACCCTGGAAGAGTTCAAGCCCAAGAAGCCACCTGTGTATGTGGTAGGCGTCTTGCAGGATAAGGATGTGGAAGGGATCCTCGAACCGCACATCCAGAAAGGTGCGCGCTTCTTCACCTACGCCCCCTGCAACCCCCGAGCATTGAAGGCCGGGTATCTGGCGTTCAGGATCAATGTCCTAGATCCAGAGGCAGATGTCACCGCCTATGCCACAGCTGAAGAGGCGGTGCAGCATGCCCTTGAAGAAGCAGCTCCCGAAAGCCCTATCGTGGCCTTCGGGAGCTTGTATTCCATAGCAGATGTGAAGCGGGCGTTTAGGAGTTATCTGGAGTGAGTAGACCGTAGGAGCCGTCATCACGCCGATAGAGGACGTGGACATCCCCAGAATCCCGATCTGTGTAGACGAAGAAGTCATGGCCGATGAGGTCTATCTCGATCAGGGCCTCCTCTTCGGTCATGGGCGTGTAGGCTATCTTCTTGCGGCGTACGATCTCATCTTCGGAAAGCTCTTCCATGAGCTTATCCAGGTCAAGCTCTGATTCAGGATGGGCATCCTCATGCTGGATATCCACCGCCTTCTCATTCTTCTTGGTGCGCTTGGCATGGACGCGGGTCTTGAACTTGCGCAGCTGACGGGCTATCTTCGCAGCAGCCACATCTATGGCTGCGAACATATCCTCTTCGCTTTCCTCCACGCGGGCCACATGCCCTGGCATGACCACTGTGACCTCGCACACGGCTGCATTCTGGATTGACTTGTTCTTCTCACGGTAGAGGACGATCTCACAGGCAATGGCGCCTACCTCGAGCTGGGTCACGGTCTTGCCGATCTTGTCTTCCGCGTAGCTTCTCAGAGAATCGCTCACGGGCATCTTACGACCGGAAACGGTGATATCCATATCTTCGCCACCTTTTCTCGATTCGGATAATACCTATCCAAGGATAGCGCATGCATCCCGAATGCGCCTTTGCCTTGGCGTAACGATAACAAAACGATAATTCGAACGGTCAGATTTCCCCAGTGCACTAATATCCAATCCCAAGATACGGGCAGAGGGAGATGATATGAGCACAGATGACTTGGACCGGGCCTCTCAGCCAAAGGGCGCTGAGGAAAGCGGACCTGCCTGCGAGGTGCGGGAGGTGAGCCCCATCACACCGCCCACTCCTGCCAACCCTGACCCTCACGGCATCTACATAGATGAGGTGCAGGGGCACAACCGCCGCATCCGGAAGCTCATCAGCTTCACCCACTCCTCCACCCGCGCCGCAGGCATCATGCTGCTGGCAGCCATCGCTGCGCTCATCATCGCCAATACAAGTGCCTACCAGAGCTTCTTAGATGTCTGGGATATCCACGTGACCATAGGGATTGGCAGCTTCCACGGAGAGATGTCCTTAGCCCATATCATCAATGACATCCTGATGGCCATCTTCTTCTTGCTGGTGGGCCTTGAGATCAAGTACGAGATGACCGTGGGTGAGCTGACGAATATCCGTCAGGCGGCCCTGCCCATCTTGGGCGCGGTGGGCGGTGTGGCAGCTCCCATCCTGATCTACCTGGCCTTCAATGGCGGCAGCCCTTCCACCGCGGGAGGCTGGGGCGTTCCCACCGCAACGGACATCGCCTTCGCCCTGGGCATCCTAGCGCTTCTGGGAAGCAGGGTTCCGGGAGGCGTTCGCGTGTTCCTATCCACCTTGGCCGTGGCCGATGACATCATCGCCATCCTGGTGATAGCCATCTTCTATGGGAACAGCCCTGATATCCTCTGGCTGGGCGCAGCGCTAGTGGTGCTCATCGTCCTCATCGGGCTCAATCGGGCCCATGTGTATTCCCTGGTGCCCTACATGCTGCTAGGCTGCGTGCTCTGGTTCTGCGTCTTCATGTCTGGCGTCCATTCCACCATCGCGGGCGTGTTGCTGGCTTTCGTCATCCCCTCTGGGAGCCGCATCCACATGAAGAACTTCCTACGCTGGTCCGATGAGCGCGTGCAGCTGGCAGAGACCTACCATGACGAAGAAGCGCCCCTCATCTCCCAGAAGAAGTACCTGAACACCGTTTCCAGCCTGTCGAATGTCTCCCGTCAGGTGGTACCCCCTGCCGTGCGACTGGAACATAAGCTCTACCCTTGGGTGTACTTCCTCATCCTGCCGCTATTCGCGCTGACCAACGCCGATGTCCCCTTCGCGGGCAGCAACGGGGCAGAGCTGCTCACCAGCAACGTGGTCTTGGGCGTCTTCTTCGGACTGGTGCTGGGCAAGCCGGTAGGCATCATGGCCTTGAGCTGGCTTTGCGTGAAGCTAAAGGTAGCGAAGCTCCCTGAGAACGTCACCTGGAAGCATATGCTGGGCGCCTCCATCCTGGGAGGCGTGGGGTTCACCATGGCCATCTTCGTGGCGAACTTGGCCTACACGGACCCGCTCCTCATCACCCAGGCGAAGCTGGCCATTCTGTTAGCTTCTTTGGTGGCAGGCATCCTAGGCTTCGTGGTGCTGTTGGTCCAGGCGAAGAAGGACGCCCGTTAGCACTGTTCACTAGCGCCAAGGGTCTTCTTCGAAGACCGGTTCTTCATCTCGACGGTCAGAGTAAGGGTCATAACCATCATCATCTTCGTTCGCCGGACGGCGGAACTCATCCTTCTCTTCCATCAACGCCTCCTCTGTCCCGCTTCGTGGCTTCCGTGCGATAGGCCTCCCAACCCCGCTCACCTGGTTGATAGAACGCACCCCGCTCCAAGCCATCAGGAAGGTATTGCTGTTCCACCCATCCACCGGGATAGTCATGGGGGTATTTGTATTCCCCATAGGCTTCAGAGCCCGGACGGTGACGGTCCCGCAGGTTGTCAGGGACGAAGCGCACCGGGCCGTTGTGCACTTCCGCGCGGGCTGCGAAGATACCGCAGGCAGCGTTGGACTTCGGTGCCAGAGCAATGTAGGTGGCAGCTTGGGCCAGGATGAGCTGGCATTCGGGGTATCCGATGACCTCGGCCGCCTTGAAAGCCGCCTCAGCTATGAGGAGCGCCTGGGGGTCAGCGTTTCCCACATCCTCTGCCGCGCAGATGAAGATGCGCCGGGCGATGAATTTCGGGTCTTCCCCGCCCTCTATCATGCGGGCCAGCCAATAGAGCACGGCGTCTGGGTCAGACCCGCGCATGGATTTGATGAATGCGGATATGACGTCATAGTGCATATCCTTGTTCTTGTCATAGGGGATGTTCCGGTGGGGATTCGCCTTGGCCACCATGGCTTGGGTGAGGATGGCCCCAGGGGTGGCCTTCGCCAGATCCGCCGCCAGCTCCAACGTGGTGAGAGCGCTGCGCCCGTCTCCGCCTGAAAGGGTGACGATGGCCTGGATAGCCTCATCTTCCAGCTGTACCTCCCCGGCCAGCCCCCGCTCATCGGCCGCTGCCCGACGGATGAGGTCTTCCACTTCACCGTCAGAGAGGGAGCCCAGCTGCACCACCCGCGAACGGGATATGAGGGCTGAATTCACCTCGAAGAAGGGATTTTCGGTGGTGGCGCCTATGAGGATGACCGTGCGGTCTTCCACCGCATGGAGCAGCGCATCCTGCTGGCTGCGGTTGAAGCGATGGATCTCATCCACGAAGAGGATAGTGCGCTCACCGGTTGCCGAGAGGCGCTTATCCGCTTCGGCTATCTCACGACGCAGGTCTGACACCGTGCCGCCGATGGCAGACACTTCCACGAACCGAGCGTGAGTGGTCTTCGCGATGACATGGGCGATGGAGGTCTTCCCCGTACCAGCTGGACCGTAGAGGATGACAGAGCTCAAGGTGTCTGATTCGATAGCGCTGCGAAGCCAGCTGTCAGGGCCGATGGCCTCTGTCTGGCCCACCACGTCATCCAGGGTTCGCGGACGCATGCGCACGGCCAGGGGCGAGGCCGCCAACCGGTTCGCATCTTCCATCTCTTGGAATAGTGAATTCGTTTCCATGGGTGCATACTAGCACATCTGTTCGCTATCTGAGGAGCGAACATTAGAAGTTGGTCTGCAGGAAGTTCATCTCCGCATAGACGATGCCGCGTTCCTCTTCCATGGCCTTGAAGAAGCCGGTGCAATCCGACGCGGGGATATGGCTGTCCTCGAAGCCGTTCGCATCTCTACTGATGATCCAGTCCGCTTGGATGGAAAGCGCTACTTGATAGAGCATGGCGTCTTCGGCATCCGCCCAGGTGGTCTCGAGCATCTTGTCAACCTCATCCGGGCCGACGTCCGCCACATTGACGAACGAGCGCAGTTGGCGGAGGCTAGCCAATGCGGTGGGCGTGGAAGAAGGCTTACCTCCACCCGTAAGGATATAGAGGATATCAGTGACCTGGGATGCGGAGACCCAAAGGCTGCATTCATTGGCTCGTCCGAGACCCATCAAAAGCCGTATGTCTTGGTAGAAGGGTTCACGTGGTTCAAGGTAATCGATGATCACATTCGTATCCAAGAGGAGCTTTGGATGGGAAGAGCTCATAGCAATCCCTTACTGCGAAGGCGATGCAACTTCGCTTCTTTCAAGGTCATGTCAGCGAATTCCGATCGAGGAAGCTTCGGTATGGAATCAATGAACGCGAAAGCCTCTTTCCATTCAGCCTCTGTTGGGCGCCTAGGTTCAGGCTCAACGAAAGAAGCGTCCTGTTCTTCGATCAACCGGTCATAGAGGAGGTTGATGGCCTCTGAAGCAGTGAGGCCAGCCCGCTTCAAGACAGAGTTACCCTTCTCCTTCTTGCTCATGGGCATGCGCGCCGTGACCATGGCATCTGTCATAATGCCTCCCTTCTATTGTATGACAAGATTGTACAACAGACGGTTCGGCATCGCAAATCTGATTCAGGAGGCTAGGGCGTTGTTGGTGGCCAGCCAGCTCTCACGGGTACCCGTGTCGAAGCCGTCTTCGGGGCTCACCACCAGCGCATACATCTCCTCTTCGCGAAGGAGCGCATCCAAAGCGTCCGTCAGCTGAATCTCTCCGCCCACGCCCGGTTTGACATCACGGAGGAGCTTCATCACTCGGGGCGTCAAAAGGTAGCGACCGAACACGGCCAAGTTGGTGGGCGCTTCCTCCAGCGGCGGCTTCTCCACCAGCTTCTCTATCTTCCAAACCCCCGGCTCCACCTCTTCCCCCGCGATCACACCGAAGCGATCCACTTCCTCATCAGGCACCGGCATCACCGCGATGACCGATGCGCCGCCATGGGCATCAGAGACCGCCTGCATGGCGGGGAGCATCTCGTTGTTGGGCACGAGCACATCCCCCAAGAGCACATAGAAGGGCTCATCGGCGGTTTCGTCAGCCGCACAGAGCACCGCGTGACCCAGCCCCAGAGCCTCTTCCTGATAGACGAAGCTCACCGGCAGGTTACCCACGTATTCCACGGCATCCGCATAGGCATCCTTGCCGCGGTTGCGCAACAGGGATACCAGGTCTGGATCTGGTGAGAAATGGTCTTCGATGGCCTGCTTGCCGTGGGAGTTCACGATGACCACCTCATCAGCCCCGGAAGCCAACCCCTCCTCCACCACATACTGGATGGCAGGCCGGTCATGGACGAGCAGCATCTCCTTCGGCACTGCCTTGGTGGCTGGTAGGAATCGGGTACCGAGACCTGCTGCGGGAATGACTGCCTTCATGGGGTTCCTTTCTCTCTGGGGTCAAGATCCTGTCAGGGTAAAAGAAGCGTTATGGGCATCAAGGTCGGATGCCCCTCTACGATATCACCTGGGCGAAGGGGGGTTCTTGGGCGCGTTTGAAAGCATTTTGCTGGTAGCGCTTCCAGATGCGCTCAGCTTCCGGAGAGATATCCGCTGCGGGGATGTTCTGATCCACCATTTGCCAGAGCAGCTCATCCAACTCCCCATAGGAGATGCCCAAAGAGGCTTCGTCCGTTTGTTCTTCGGAGAGCTCTGCGCTGGGCGGCTTCGTGAGCACGTTCTGAGGGATGGGCGCCACCTTGCCAGCCGCTTCCGCCTGCTGGTTCAGGAAAGCCGCCAGCTGGAACACCTCCGTCTTATACAGACCGCCGATGGGAGCGAAGGCCCCGGCCGTGTCTCCATAGAGAGTGGAATAGCCCATGGCCGCTTCGGACAGGTTGCCGGTGTTCAGCACCATCCATCCCTTCGCGTTGGAAAGGGCCATCAAGATGCACATGCGCAACCGCGCCTGGGTGTTCTCGGCCGCCAGCCCTTCCAAGGGCTCCTCCAAGCAGGCCTCCCATTCGATGCAGAAAGCGGCGAAGGTCTGGGTGATGGGGAATGCGGGGGCATCTATCCCTAGGTTCAAGGCAAGTTGAGAGGCATCCTTGATGGAGGAGGCGGAAGTATAGGGCCCGGGCATGAGCACCCCGTGAACATGGTCAGCGCCCAGAGCCTCCACGGCCAACGTTGCCACCACGCTGGAATCCAAACCGCCAGAAAGGCCGATGATCACATCCGTAAACCCCGCCTCGCGAACGAAGTCTTCCGTCTGCGCGCAAAGCGCCTTCGCCACCGCTGCCTGATCCAGCTGCCGCATGAGCCCCTACCTCTGCACGGCGCGGATCTGATCCGCCAGCCAGACGGCCCAAGCGTCAACCCCATCCCCCTTGGTGGCGGAGATCTTGAAGAGTGGGGCCTGAGGGTTCAGCTGACGCACCGAATCAGTGAAGGCCTCTTCGTTGAAATCGAAGACGGGCATGGTATCAGCCTTGTTGAGGATGACCGCATCAGACACTTGGAACACGCCGGGGTACTTGAGCGGCTTATCGTGGCCTTCAGGCACTGAGAGGATCATGGCCTTCATGTTCTCACCCAGGTCGAAGTCAGTGGGACACACCAGGTTCCCCACGTTCTCGATGATGATGAGATCCAACCGGTCCAAATCAAGCACATCCACCGCCCGGCGAATCATGGCGCTTTCCAGATGGCATGCCCCGCCCGTGTTGATCTGGACGGCTGCCGTGCCCTGGGCCTTGATCTTCTCTGCATCCACCGAACTGGCGATATCCCCTTCGATGACCGCGATATTGAACTCATCCCGCAGGGCATCGATGGTGGCCAGGATGGTGGAGGTCTTCCCGGAACCGGGACTGGCCAGAAGGTCTAGCACGAACACGCCCGCGTCGGCGAAGCGCTGACGCAGCTCCCGTGCTATGGCATCGTTCTTATCCAGGATGGGTTGCTTCATGTCAATGTGCTTGGGCATGGGGGAACATCACTCCTCATCTTCCGGCAGATCAACCTCTATGGAATCTATCTGCAGCTCACGCCCGGCGATGAGCTCAGTGGCGAAGCTATCACAGGCGGGGCAGAACCGATGGAAGCGGTCATGCTCATAGACCTCCCCGCATTCCAAGCAGCGGCTCTTCGGCGCGATCATGTTCACCTGGAGCGTGGCCCCCTTCAGGAACGGATCATCTTCGCAGAGGGCTTCGAAAGCGAACTGGAGCGCATCTTCGATGGCCTCGGTCATCTCCCCCACCGAAAGGGTGATGGAGAGCAGCCGAAGCGCCCCCGCGTCCTCAGCCGCTTCCCGGGCCGAGTCAAGGACGCTGGTCATGATGCCAAGCTCATGCATGGCTTAGGCTTCGTCCTTCGCCAAGCCCAGCTCCTCATCTTGGCGCTTGATGCGCCGGGCCAGCACGATGCGGGCCAAGAGAAGGCTGAGCTCATAGAGGGCGATGAGCGCAGCGAATAGCAGCAGCATGGTGACCGGTGAAGCATCTGGCGTGATGATCGCACAGAGCACCATCAGCACGATGTAGACCACCCGCCAGCTCTCACGCAGCTTCTTGTAGGGGATCACGTCGAAGATGACCAGATAGAAGATGACCAGGGGTAGCTCGAAGGCGAAGCCGAAGGCTATCTCGAACTTGATGATGATATCTATGTAGGAGTTCATGCGGGGCTCAACATAGCCCAGGCCCATGGCTTGGTCGGTCAGCCATTGGAACGCCGCATTCAGGATGACCAGATAGCAGAAGACCGTGCCCAGCACGAAGAGGAGGACGCCTACCACGAAGGTGGGCATGAACCATTTCCGCTCTTTGGGCTTAAGGGCGGGCAGGAAGAACGCCAGCAACTGCCAGAGGATCACCGGAGAGGTGGCCACCACGCCGAAGAAGAACGATATCTCGAAGCGCACAGCGAAGGCCTCGAAGGGGTCCAACGCCACCAGGTCAACGTAGCCCGTCTCGGGGTTGAAGGGCAGGAAGTCTGCGATGGGGATCAGCAGGAACTGCCCCATCTGAGGAGCCGCCATGTAGAAGACGCAGACGGCCACGGCCAGGCAGGCCACGATGCGCACCAAGCGCATGCGCAGCTCTCCCAGATGGTCGAAGAGCGGCATCCGTGCAGGACCGATGGGCATCTTAGGCTGACACCTCCTCATCAGCGTTGGCATCAGCAGGCTTCGGGGCAGGCTCTGGAGCCACATCCTCCGCCGAAGCCGCTTCCTTCTTGGGCACATCCGCCCGCGGCTCTGACTCAGCAGGAGCGGCAGCCTCCGCCTCGGCCTGCGCCTTCGCTTCGGCTTCCTTGCGCTTGCGTCGCTCTTCGTCATAGCGAGCCTTGCGCTCTGCGAAGCTCTCTGTGTGCTCTACCACCTTGGAAGTGACCTCTTCGGCCTTGGCTTGGGCCTTATCAGCCCCTTCCTTCGCTTGAGAGGCGGCAGTCTCTATCACGTCCAAGGGGTTCTTGAAGGGGGTGTCAGAGTCTTTGTCTATGAATGACTGGGTCTTGAGCTGGCCAGACATCTCCTCCTGGGCCGTGCGGAACTTCGCAATGGCCTTGCCGATGGTGTTCGCTATCTGAGGAAGCTTGTCAGGCCCGAAGATCAGGAAGCCGAAGATCAATATGAGGAAGAGCTCGAATCCGCCGATGCCGAACACGATCTACCCCTGGGAAAAGACCGTGAGCGCCATGGTGGGGATGCCCAGCGCCAGGATCAGGATGATGCAGACCACGATGGTGAACACCCGCTTCATCATGGACTGGCGCTCCCGCCGCTGCTCTTCGCGCTTCGCCTCTTCAGCCCGGCGGCGGGCACGTTCCGCCTTCTGCTCACGGGTCAGGTTGCGTATGTCCTTGTTTGCCTTCTTGTTGGTCTTAGCCATAGGGGATATGCCTCATCTTGTGCTGCTCGTTGGTTGCCTGCCTATTGTACGCGCACCTCAGGGGTTCAGGAGCGCAGTTTCGTCCGGATCTCTATGACGCGCGCGATGCTCTTGGCCACCTCCACGCCCACATGCCAATGGTCCTTCTCATAGAGCGTCTTGCCATCCACCATGGTCATCATGATGTCTGCCACAGAACAGGTGTTGACCACGGCAGACATGGGGTTGACCTCAGGGGTCTGGTGCGAGCTGGACAGATCGATGGCGATGATGTCGGCCCGCTTGCCTATCTCCAATGAGCCGATCTCATCTTCCATCTTGAGCGCCCGCGCCCCACCGATGGTGGCCATCTCTAGCATGGTGGCCGCATCCAAGAAGCGCCGTGTATCCCGGGCCCGATGCAGTAGAAGCCCGGTGCGCATCTCGGAGAGCATATCCGTGGATTCCGTGGCCGCTGGCGAGTCAGTGCCCAAGCCGATGCGCAAACCCGCCTGGATCAGCTCAGAGAGCGGTGCCACACCCATGCCTAGCTGGGCGTTCGCCCGCGGACAGGTGCAGATGGCTACGTCTTTTTCCACCAGCTTACGGATGTCATCATCATCGATGTGCACGGCATGGATCATCAACACGTTAGGGGCATCGAAGGCCCCCCAGTTGAGGGCATAGCGCACGGGCGTCACCCCGAAGGGGAGCCAGGGAGGTATCTCAACATAGCCGCGGGTCTCCACGTCCATATTGTCTACCGCGAACATGGAGGAGCCGCGCATCACGAAATTGAATTCTTCTCGGCTGCCCGCCAACCGCATGGCCACCGGCAGATCCTCCTCGCAAGCCAGCTCAGATACCATCCCGAAGACCTGGGGATGGTTGGCATAGATGGCCGCGGGGGCAATGCCGATGCGCACATTGGTACCCGCGGTGCGCTCACGCCAATCATCTATGTCTCGTTCGGCGGAATGCATGGCATATTCCACGCGCATCTTATCCATGGCGCCTACTTCGCGATAGACCACCGAACGCAGGCCCAGAGCAAGCGTGGCCTTGAGCACCGCCCCCGAAGCAGTGATGTCACATACCGTGGTGATGCCGCTGGCCAGGGCATCCAAGCCCCCTACCACCGAAGAGTCATACCAGTCCGCGTTCTCCATGCGGGTGGATTTCTCTATCACCGAGAGGATCCATCGGGCATAGGGCTGATCGGCCACCAGGCCCCTGAGCACCGTCTTCTCCAAGCGCGTGTGCAGATCAACGAACCCCGGCATGAGCGCTGCCATGCCGAAATCCTTGACCTCTTCGTCCGGGTAGCGCTGAATGAGCGTGGCCATATCCCCCACGTCTGCGATCCGGTTCCCCTTGACGAGGACGGCGCCCCCCGCGATAGGGTCTCCGGTGATGGGAAAGACGTATTTCGCACTGAGTATCATCCAAGACCTCGCTCGCATAGCTTATCCGATGCGCCTGCCGAAGCGCGGCGCTGCATTTTCTCAAACTGGCATTCTATCAGAGAGAGACCGGGTTATACTGCACGCCATGGCAAGCATCGACACAGCAACCGGACGCGCCGCTCACCCCGACATCTCCACGGTGCGGGTGCGCAGCATCTTCGCTTCCATCGCGGACCGCTATGAGCTCTTCAACGCCTGCTCCAGCTTCGGAGCCTACAAGGGATGGATCCAGAAAGTCTGCGAGGTGGCGGATATCGAGCCCACGGATGTGGTGCTGGATGTGGCGGGAGGCACGGGAGACGTTTCCTTCGCCGTGGCCGAGAAGTTCCATCCGCGCCGGGTGGTCTGCACTGATCTGGTGCCAGAGATGCTCGAGCTTGCCCGCAAGCACGGCGAAGAGGGGCGCGGAGGTGACGTAGCCTTGGACTTCCAGGTTGCTGACGGCCAAGACCTCCCCTTCGAAGATGCCGCCTTCGATGCCGTGACCATGGCCTACGGCCTGCGCAACATGCCGGAGCGCGAACGGGCGCTTGCAGAGGTGCTGCGGGTGCTGAAGCCCGGCGGTAGCTTCACGTGCCTTGATTTCTCCACGCCACCTCACCCTGCTTGGCGCGCGGCCTACAAGCTATATCTGAAGAACGCCATCCCCCTCTGGGGAAAGGTCATCACGGGCAGTTCGAAGGGGTTCCGGTATCTGGCGAACTCCATTGAGGCCTACCCGGACCAAAGGGGTGTGGCAGCGCTCATGGAAGAGGCGGGGTTCACGAACGTTGCCTGGTTCGACTGCACGGGAGGCATCGCCTGCGTGCATGTGGCCACCAAGCCGCTCTGAAGCCCTGACACGCTAATAGGGCTCAGACAGGTCCGCGTGGGCGTAAGCGTCTGAGTCCAAGTTGAAGAAGTGCCCTTGCTTGAAACGGTCCAAGGCCACCAGGGCGATCATGGCCGCGTTGTCCCCACAGGATGCCAAAGGAGGCATGACCAAGCGCACGCCCCGCTTCGTGCACATCTGCTCATAGGCGCGCCGCAGCTCCGGGTTCGCAGCCACCCCACCTCCCAGGCAGAAGGTGGATGCTCCCGTTTCCTCCAGGGCCCGGGCTGCTTTCACCACCTGCACCTCTATGACAGCCGCTTCGAAGCTAGCACACACATCCGGCACGTTCAGCGTGCCCTCCTCCCGGGCCTTCTGGATGTAGGTGATGACAGCGGTCTTGAGCCCTGATAAGGAGAACCGGTAATCCCCCGAATGCAAGAGTGCCCGCGGGAAATTGATGGCATCTGCGCGGCCCTCCTTCGCCAGGCGGGATATGTGCGGGCCCCCTGGGTAGGGCAGCCCCAACGCCTTGGCCACCTTGTCGAAGGCCTCCCCCACCGCATCGTCTATGGTGGCACCGAGAACCTCGTAGTCCTGCCAATCCTTCATGAACACGAGCAATGTGTTGCCGCCGGAGAGCAGTGACACCACCGCCGGGGGCTGGAACGGCTCCCCTTCAGCCCGCCCCAGCTTGTTCGCGTAAATATGCCCTTCCAGATGGTTCACGCCAATGTAGGGCACCTCCAACGCCCAGGCCGCCCCTTTGGCGAAGGCCACCCCCACCACCAGCGCCCCCACGAGCCCCGGCGCATAGGTGGCCGCCACGGCATCCAAGTCACGCCAGCGAAGATGCGCATCCTCCAAAGCTGCCTCGGCCACGCCGCAGATGGCCTCCACGTGCTTGCGACTGGCTATCTCAGGCACCACGCCGCCAAAGCGGGCATGGAAATCTATTTGGGAGGCCACCACGTCAGAGAGGATATGCTCATCTCCATCTATGACCGCCCCGGCCGTCTCATCACAAGAAGTCTCCAAGGCCAAGATGCGCGGAGCCGCCCCTACAGCTTGGGCTAGCCGCTGTTCTTGGAGGCTGATGCCCGCTACATTCCGTGCGCGCTTCTCAGCCAGACGGCCGAGCACCTCAGCTATGTTCCCTTGATAGATGAGCGCGTCTTCCCTATCAGAGTAGTAGCGCGGACGTCTGCCCACCTGGGTCATCCCCAAGGCCTCGTAGAAGGCTGCCGCCCCCGTATTGGAAGCGCGCACCTCCAAGGAAACGGTGCGGGCTGCCAGGTTGCGGGCATCCTCCAACACCCGCTCCATGAGCCGAGAGGCTACCCCCTCGCGCTGCATCTCAGGAAGGGTGGCCACCTTCAGGATCTGCGCATCCCCATCCACCACCAATGCCCCCGCATAGCCCACGAGTGCGCCATCCGCCAAGGCCATCCACCACGTGCGACCCGCTTGAGCCAGGTCATCGGCGAAGAAGTGCGCAGGCCACGCGTCCGTTCCCATGCACTCCTGCTCAAGCTGTGCCGCATCCTCGGCGCACGCAGCGCTGAAAGGGCGGATCTGCACCTCACCCGCACCATGCTGCACGCCGCTTCGCAGATCCCGCTCTTCCCGCAGCGCCAAGCGAGCGCGTTCGCTCTCTTCTGCGTCAGACAGGCGCGTGTAGACGGGAAGCACATCTGCGGGCCGCTGCAGCGCATCCGGGGACTTGAGCGCAAAGGAGAGCGCCCGGATCAACCCACGTCCTTGAGGCGTCCACGAAGCTTCGGGAAGCTGGGCTTCTGTGCGGTCGAAGCGGTCCGAGAACTTGAAAAGGGCATCCCCGGTCAAGGAGAAGCCCGTCTGGGGCATCTCATCAGCGAAGGCCTCTGCCTTGATCACGCGGTCTTCGGTGAGCCGATGCGCGCCAGCTTCATCTAGCTGGAAGTAAGCGGGATACACCTCTTTGCGCATGGCATCGGCCACCACCAATAACCGCCCGCGCACGCCATCATCCCACGCTGCCCATGCTATGGCATCCAACGTGGAGAGCCCCACGAGCGGTACGCCCAAGGCAGACGCTATACCCTTGGCTGTTGCCATGGCGATGCGCACACCCGTGAATGAGCCCGGGCCGCGGCCTACCGCCACGCACCCGATATCCTCGCGCGCAACGCCCGCCTCTGCGCAGAGCTCATCCAGGGTGCTGAGCAAGCGCGTGTTGGACGCGCGGTGAGCAGGGATGTTCGCCTCCGCCAGCAGGCTCACCGAGCCGTCTGCCTGCACGCGCCCCACCGCCGCAGCGATGACCTCATTGGAGGTGTCGAAGGCTATGACGAACCCTTCAGGCATCTTGCTCCTGAGAAGCGCTCTTGCCATCAAAGACCTCTGCCACTGCCGCCAACAGACGCCCCGCTCGGCCACCCTCCCCAGAAAGGCGAAGGCTGCGGGCCTCCTCATTCCCTTCGATATAGCCTACATGGATGGTAAGGGCATCTTCGGGCATCTCATCCGGGAACAGGTCAGCCCACTCTATCAGGCACACCCCGGGCGTCCCGTCATCCGTGAGCGCCCAGAAATCCACGTCCTCCAATTGCTCCGGACCGTCCAACCGATACAAGTCGAAATGATGAAGGGGCACACGCCCTTCCGGGTAAGTGCAGAGGATGTTGAAGGTAGGGCTCACTACGGGAGAAGCGATGCCCAAGCCTAAGGCGAAGGTCTGGGCGAGGCTGGTCTTCCCCGCCCCCAGCTCCCCTTCCAGGCAGATGACATCCCCATCCTGGACTACAGCCGCCAGAGCCGATCCCACCAAAGAGAAGTCAGCGCGGTTGGCAGGACTCCACGAAAGGCTGTCCTCTATGGCGTTGGCAATCACGCTTTCGCAGTCCTCCTAGAACAGCCCCGTGATCTTGCCGGTCTCATCCACGTCGATCTTCTGGGCCGCAGGGGTCTTCCCCAAGCCCGGCATGGTCATGATGCTACCCGTGAGCGCCACCACGAAACCCGCGCCTGCCGACACCTTCACCTCACGCACGGTGATCTGGAAATCACGTGGCGCACCCAGCTTCTTCGCGTCATCAGAGAACGAATACTGGGTCTTCGCCATGCAGACGGGCATAGCGCCGAACCCGAGGCGTTCCAGCTTGGCTATCTCATTCACAGCAGCAGGTTCGAATACCACGCCATCGGCATGATAGACACGCTTGGCTATGGCCTCTATCTTCTCTGTCAAGGAAAGGTCATCATCGTAGGAGTATTCGAAGGTGGCTGCACTGCGACCGTCAGCGTCCCCCTCTTCGCAGAGGCGCACCACTTCATCAGCCAAGGCCAAGCCGCCCTCGCCACCCTTGGCCCACACCTCAGAGAGCGCCACATCCACGCCCAGCTTGTTGCATTCAGCCTCTACCAGATCAAGCTCCGCCTTTGTGTCAGTAGGGAAGGCGTTGATAGCCACCACGCAGGGCAGCTGATACACCTGGGTGATGTTCTCAACGTGCTGGAGGAGGTTCGGCAGGCCTGCCTTGAGCGCCTCTAGGTTCTCCGTATTGAGGTCATCCTTGGCCACGCCGCCGTGGTTCTTGAGGGCGCGCACCGTGGCCACTACCACCACGGCATCCGGCTTGAGCCCCGCCAAGCGGCACTTGATGTCAAGGAACTTCTCCGCCCCCAGGTCAGCGCCGAAGCCCGCTTCCGTCACGCAGTAATCTCCCAGAGCCAGCGCCATGCGCGTGGCCATGATGGAGTTGCACCCATGGGCGATGTTCGCGAAGGGGCCGCCATGGACGAAGGCCGGGTTGCCTTCCAAGGTTTGCACCAGGTTCGGTTTCAAAGCATCCTTCAAAAGCGCGCACATGGCCCCTTCGGCCTGCAGGTCATGGGCAGTCACGGGCTCATCATCATAGGTGTATCCCACCACGATGCGCCCCAAGCGCTCCTTCAGATCAGTGATGGAGGTAGCCAAGCAGAAGATGGCCATGACCTCAGAGGCTACGGTGATATCGAAACCGTCTTCCCGCGGCACCCCATGGGCCTTGCCGCCCAGGCCATCCACGATGTGGCGCAGCTGGCGGTCATTCATATCCACCACGCGCTTCCAGGTGATACGGCGCACATCTATGTTCAGCTCATTGCCGTTCTGGATATGAGCATCCAGCATAGCGGCCAGCAGGTTATTGGCCGCCCCGATGGCATGGAAATCCCCCGTGAAGTGCAGGTTGATATCCTCCATGGGGATCACCTGAGCATAACCGCCACCTGCAGCACCCCCCTTGATGCCGAAGACAGGGCCAAGGGAGGGTTCACGCAGGGCCACCACTACATTCTTGCCCCGGAGAGCCAGCGCATCAGCCAGCCCTACGGTGGTGGTGGTCTTCCCTTCCCCCGCAGGAGTGGGGTTGATGGCCGTTACCAAGATGAGCTTGCCTGGCTCATGGGCCTCCTCGGCAAGCAGGTTATAATCCACCTTCGCCTTGTACTGCCCATAGGCCTCCAGATGGTCTTCGCTGATCCCCAGAGCCTTCGCCACCTCGGCGATCTTCTTGGGTTCAGCGGCCTGTGCGATCTGAATGTCTGTGAGCATCCCATGCCTCCTTGTCAGCCGTCTTGGCTCCTGTCAAGTCCTCTTAAGGTTCCCGCGTGCGTTGCGCCTCTGATATTAAGCGAAGTCCGGTGAGAGTGAGCTCAAGATCTACGGCATCTATCATCTTCGATAGGCCAGCGATCTGCCGGGCCAGCCCACCCGTAGCCACCGTGCGCGCCTCATAGCCCAACTCATCGAAGATGCGGCGGATCAGGCCATCCGTGCGCGCCACCTCTCCCAACAGGATGCCGCTCTCCAAGGCCTCGCGCGTATTGCGTCCGATGGCTTGCGGAGGTGCCACCAGCTCCACCGCTGCCAGCTTCGCTCCCTGGGAAAAGAGGGTGGAAGCACTGGTCTGCAAACCGGGAGCGATGATGCCGCCTATGAAGCAGCCGCGGGCGTCGATCACCTCCATGTTCGTGGCAGTGCCGAAATCCACCACCACGCAGGGATGCCCGTAGAGAGCCTTGGCTGCCACGGCGTCCGCCACACGGTCAGCGCCTATCTCTTCGGGGTGGGGATAATCCGCTTGGAACAGGTCCCCTGCAGCCTTCGCCGTGCAATGGAGCGTCTCTATATGGAAGAGCCGCCGAACCGCCTCCTCCCATGCGCCTGCCAGCTGAGGCACAACAGAAGAGAGCACCGCGCGGCTGACCTCAGAGCGGCCGATCCCATCCATGGCCATGAGGGACAGCAATCCCACGCACAGCTCATCAGGGGTAGCGCCCCCGTCCGTTGGAACCCGCCAGGAAGCCTTCAAGGCCTCCCCTTCATATATACCGGCAACGGTATGGGTGTTACCCACGTCTACGGCTAATAACATAATTCCCGAGGTCATCTTTCAGAAATTGGTGGATAATGGCTCATGACAACGATACACCATCAAAGGGGTGGCGCAGCGCGCACGCCAGTGTTGCGGATGCATCAGGGAAGGTGATGGCCATGTCCGAGACAGCAAGCCGTATCCTCGTCGTAGATGACGAAGCCACGATCACTGATTTCGTGGGGTACGCTCTCAAGAAGGAAGGCTACAACGCCGATATCGTCCAGAATGGCGAAGACGCCATCGCGCTGGCTGGTCAGAATGATTACGACCTCTACATCCTGGATATCATGCTTCCTGGCATGGATGGCTATGAGCTTTGCCGTCGCCTGCGTCAGAGCACCTCGGCCCCGGTCCTGTTCTTGTCTGCCCGTGACACGGAATTGGACAAGGTAGTGGGCCTTGAGATAGGCGGAGATGACTACCTGGCGAAGCCCTTCGGTGTGCGTGAGCTGATCGCCCGCGTCCGTGCTCTGTTGCGCCGCGGTGCCGGACAGGTGGGCAACGTGCACAACGTGGTCACCGTGAACGGCATCACCTTGGACGAAGACGCCCATACCGCTTCCGGTGAATCCGGCGATATAGATCTCACCCCCCGGGAATTCGAATTGCTGGCATCGCTCATGAAGAGCGCTGGCAAGGTGGTCAGCCGCGAAGACCTGCTCCGGGATGCCTGGGGCTGGGAATACCTCACGGAAACGAAGACGGTTGACACCCATATCAAGCGCCTGCGTGACAAGATCTCCGCTGCTGGCTATGACCCAACCCTGGTGGAGACGGTCCGCGGCTACGGATACCGCTTCAAGGCGTAAGCGCTCCCCTCATCCTTGCATGACGAAGGCCCCGCACCTGCGGGGCCTTTCTTCTGCGGACAGGGACAACGGGGACGTAGGCTATTGTCCTGTTTTCCAATAGCGGTAACTGAGCTGGCAAGCCTCTTTGGGAGAACAGGACAATAGCCTACGTCCCCGTTGTCCTGCATCGCTCACTCGCCGAGGGCTGCCTCCACAGCACTGACCAAGAACTCCGTAGCACCTTCCCCTGCGGCGGAATCGTAGTACTTCACGAAGCGCGGGTCAGCCAGGTAACCATGGACCAGGCCCCGATAGGCCTCTTCGCTGTAGCCAGGGCCCCAGTGGATGGTGATCCACCGCCTGTGCATGCGCACCAATTCCTGGGCTTCCTCCCCCGCCGGGTTTCCCGCGGCTTGGGCGATGCGCAGCTGCACCTTGATGGCCTCTTCTAAGAGCTCCTTCGCATCCCACTCATCCTTGGTGAGCGCCATCATGCGCTCGTTCGACGCCTGGATGGCATCATCGCCGTAGAGGGAACGCGCCTCTTGACCGTACTCCTCTTCGAAGCGGGCCAGGCCTTCCCGCTTCATCTGCTGAAAGCTATCTTCTGTGCTCATGGGTTCCATCCTCTCCAAGGCGGCGATGGCAGCTTCTGTGCGCCCCAGGGCCGCCTCTGTTGATCCTCGTTGCTTCTCAAGCGTTGCAAGGTGGTCCTTGAGCATAGGAAGGATGCCCTGGGCATCCCCTGAGCAGATGCGTTGGATGGTGGCCAGGGGCAGCCCGCAAGAGCGCATGGCCAGCACCTGAGCCAACCGCTTTGCATCCTCCTCACCGTACAAGCGGTACCCCGCCTCCGTGCGAAGGGGATGTAGAAGCCCGAGACTCTCGTAGTAGCGCAGGGTGCGCGCGCTCACCCCGGCCAAAGCCGCCATCTCCTTGACGGTGCGCCTCTCCTCTGAAGCCATGGTCATCCCTTCTCTGAAGAACCTTGCGAAGGGTACTCTAAGGCTTGACGCAGCGGCAAGGTCAAGCCGAAAGGCCTCGGCAGTCAGTCGGTCAAGCCCACCACCTGGACCCCCGTCTCTGCTCTAGGCTCTTTTGGGTGCGAGGGCAAGAGGGTGAAGCATTCAGGGCAGCTAACGGCATCAAGGGCCACTTCGGCACCGCAGGCAGGGCACACCCCGTCCCAGCCTTCGCCTTCCTGAGCCTCAGCCATGCAGGCACCGCACATGACGCAAGGGATGCACATCAGCCCTCCATCTCCTTTCGCATGAGGTAGAGGGAACCGTGGATGATGTTATCGAAGGGACACACCTCGCTGATGCTGCGCGGCTGCTTGGAAGAGAGGATGCGCCGCACGATCTGACCGATGAAGGCTGCAGAATAGAACTCCGCCATGAAATCGAGGGCTTCTGAGCCGGGTTCCATATCGCGGAATATGAACAGGATATCCTGTTCGAATGCGCGCTTGTATAGGTCGAAGAGATAAGCTTGCAAACTACCCAGATCAGCGGTGCGCAAGAGCGGGGGATACAGATACGGGCGTGCATTCATGCACCGGGACACCAACAGGAAGAAGCTACCATGGCTCAAGCAACCATGGTCATCTTCGATATGGACATAGAAGGGATACTTGGCATAGGGCGAGGAATCCCGCGGCTCGAACACCAGCTGGGACTGAGGGAAGTCATCTCGCAGAGCATGGCCCAGGTCACGACGGAATACCCAATTGACCAGCATCTCCTTGCTGGGAAAGTGGTAATAGAAGGTCTTACGGTTCACCCCGAGCGCGGCGGACACATCACGCACCGACACTTTCATCGGGTCCTTTTCGCGGGCCAATTCGATGAATGCATCAGCGATGCGATGCTTCATCATCGGGTTCATCATCAGCAATCCCCTCCTCGACGTATCTCTCCTCATGCAGCTAGCCTCGAGACCCCTCTTCCTCAAAGGGGCCTCGAGGCTGAAGACGGGCTCTTCTGCAGGCATAGAAGCCCTCTACCTGCCGATCCGTCTGGCTATTCATGCAGGGCTTCGGTCTAGGCGATCGCCTCCTCTCCGCCTACAGGACCGCATACCTCTTCCTCAGCGCGCTCATAGGTCAGACCCTTGCGCGCACGGATAGCCGTCAATCCAGCCAACAAGCAACCAACGACCAGAGCCAAGCTGATGATGAACACCATGTTGAATCCAGGGCCGTCAACGAGAAGCCCCCAGAATATGGCCCCGAAGGCCGAGGCCAACGCTGACACCATGGATACGCGAGCATAGATGACGGTGTAATCCAACGAACCGAAGACGTAACGGACCAGCAGGGGCACCAAGACGACAGAGGCTGCGAAGCACACGCCGAAAAGGAAGCCGCCCACAGCGATGCAACCCACGAACCCAGGCAAGAGCCACATCATGGCCAGGCCTGCTAGGCCACAGGCCATGCCGAAGATCAGACCATAGCGTATGTTGCGATCACAGAGCGACCCGATGATGATCTTACCGAGCGCAGTTCCCACCATGCAGACCGAAGCGATCCAGACAACAGCACCAGCTGTGGCAGGATAGATCCCCTCGAATGAGCTGACATAGGAGGGCCAGTAGTTGAGCGCCACCGATACGAGCGTGATGAGCCCAGCGAAGGCTGCCACGATGTAGAACGTGGACGTCCTCATGGCTCGTTTGGATGACACGCCTTCTAGCACTGGCTCAGCAGAGGGTTCCTCCGGGGCTGATGCATGGGAGGTGAAGGGGGCCAGGCCCCGATCCGCTGGACGGCTCCTCACCGCGAAGAGGGTGAAGGGCAAGGAGAGCACCAAGCAGACCAGGCCGAATATGAGGAATGCCGTGCGCCAGCCTTCCGGACCCGAGGCGATCAATACGCCTCCGATGCCATTGAAGACCACGCCCCCTACCCCAGAGAACGCCATGCATAGACCAACGAAGAACCCGACCCGGTCACGGAACCAGCGGGCGATCATCGTAGGAGCGGCAAGATACAACGTCACCGCTACCCCAAGCCCTATGAAAGCAGCCGATACATAGAACTCCCAAAGCCCTTGGGCAAAGGAACGCCAGAGCAGGCCTCCTCCCACAAGGACCACCGCTGCTGACAGGATCACGCGCGCATCGTAGGCCTCCAAGAGCTTGCCAGCCACGGGGAGCGCCACGAGAACCGCCAGACCGGTGATGGTCATGGTCACCGCGAAGGCGGTTATGGGAACGCCAAGATAGGCAGCCACCGGGGCGAAGAATATGCCCGAACAGGAGAATGCGAGCGCGCTGGGTGCGAAACAGAGGATGACGCAAGTTACAACCACTAGATAATAGGGCAGTTTAGAGCCTCTCGCGGGATGAGGAATCGACTCTTCAGCCATAACAGGCTCCTCTCAGGAGTGTGTAGCTTATTAGGTGGTCGATCAACGGCTCGTGCGAAAGCAAGCAGCTCTCAGCGGTTCTGAAGCCATCATACGCATGACCTGGGGTGCACCGCAATGGTCAGTCCGCTCCGATTGTCCGTAAGGCCGAAGAAGACGACAGCCCGAAGATCAGCCTCTGGGCACGCTAGGTGGCGTGGCGGGGCCCAACCCTGGATCCTAGGCCATCAAAGATGGGCACGAGCATCTATATGTCCATCCATCCCCCTCACTCCTCAGCCCATGGCCGTTGCCAAAGAGCGAAAGCTCCCCGTAAAAAGAGAACACGGCGATACGTGCATCCCGGATATGGGGAAAGGAGGCCTGCGGCCCACCATCTGTGGTTCGAAAGCCCCATCGAACATGATCGAGGGGACCAACTTCAAAGAGAAGGAGAAGGATCATGGCTGAAAATCCTGTTGGAACCACTGTTGAGAATGAGGAGGGCATCGAGATCAAGCGAGCCGGTTGCTTCTTCTGCCATGTGCGCTGCGGCGTGCTGGTCAAGAAGAAGGATGGCCGCATCATCGACATCGTAGGCGACCCGGATTGCCCGCATAACAAGGGCTTCGTCTGCTCCCGCTTGGAGAAGGGCCGCTATCTTGAGGGCTTCGTCTATAACCCCAACCGTCTGAAGAGGCCGCTCAAGCGCATCGGCAAGCGCGGAGGGGGTCAATGGGAGGAGATATCCTGGGATCAAGCCTTTGACGAGATAGCCGCGAAGCTCTCCGAGCTGCGAGATGAGTACGGTGCCGAGACGCTTGCCTTCACCGAGGGCACGGCGCGCACCTGGACGTGGCTGCACTACAAGTTCACCAATCTGTTCGGATCCCCCAACACCGGCGGCAACGGCACCATCTGCTACAGTTCTGACATGTGGCTTGAGCCCTGCACCTATGGCGGATTCTGCTCTGACAAGTCTGACTGGGTGAACGCTGACCTGGTGGTGCTCTGGGGCCGCAATACTGACATCTCCGAGCCGCTGCTGTGGGACTGGGTATCTAACAACCGCAAAGAACGCGGTGCCAAGCTCTTGGTCATCGACCCACGCTGCTCCGAAGTGGCCCAGCAGGCAGACCTCTGGCTGCAGATCCGTCCGGGCACTGACGCCGCCTTGGCCTTGGGCATGATCAACATCATCATCCAAGAGGACCTCTATGACCACGAATTCGTGGACGAGTGGTGCGTGGGCTTCGAAGAGCTCAAAGAACGCGCCGCAGAGTACCCGGTGGATAAGGTGTCTGAGATCACCTGGATCCCCGAAGAGCAGATCATCCAGGCAGCGCGCATGTATGCCACCATCAAGCCCGCTTGCCTGCCCTGGGGCCAGAAGGGCGGCGACGCCAGCGGCATAAACGCCACGTCCACCATCCGCGCCAAGGCCATCCTGCGCGCCATCACCGGCAATATAGACAAGAAGGGCGGAGACCAGCTGGCACCCCCGTCCCGCTTCCCACCATCGTTCTATGAGCACTATGCCCTTCCCCCGGAGCAGCGCGACAAGATGATCGGCAATGACCGCTTCCCGGGGCTCACCTACAAAGGGTGGGACATCATCTCCCAGGCCTATCCGTCGTTCTACCCCTACGCCAACGCACCGCTGCTGTTCCGGGCCATGCGTGACGGCGATCCCTACCCCGTGAAGGCTCTCATCGTCCAGGCGGACAACCCCGTAGTGGCCTTCTCTAACACGAAGCTCGTGGTGGAAGCCCTCATGAACCTGGACCTGCTGGTGGTCCATGACTACTTCATGACGCCCACCGGCGCCCTGGCAGATTACGTGCTCCCGGCGGCCACCTGGCTGGAGCGGCCTGACAACTGCTACACGGTGATGAATCACCGGCCGATGTACTTCGGGGCCCAGGCTCGCGTCATCGATCGCTTCGAAGGCGGCACGGACGTGGACTTCCGGGATGACTACGAGTTCTGGTGGGGCCTGGCAAGCCGCCTGGGCCAGGAGGACCAATGGTGGGGGCCGCACGCAGAGGATATGCTCAACTTCCAGCTGGAGCCCATGGGACTCACCCACGAGAAGTTCTACAACGACGTGAAGTACATGGTGGGCCAGAAGAAGGTAGAGAAGTACAAGGAGCCTGGCTTCAAGTTCCTCACGCCTTCTGGCAAGGTAGAGCTCTACTCCTCGGTCATCGAGAAGCTCTCTGAGGAGATCGGCGGAAACTTCGATCCGTTGCCATTCTTCGAATACCCCGCCCTCAGCTCAGAGAAGCATCCCGAATGGGGCGACGAATATCCCCTGGTCATGATCACGGGCGCGCGCTTCATGCCCTTCTATCATTCCGAGCATCGCCAGCCTGGTCCCTATCGTGACCTGCATCCTGACCCGATCTTCGATATCCATCCAGATACAGCGGTTGATCTGGATATCCGCGACGGCGACTGGTGCTGGATCGAGACCGCCGTGGGACGCATCAAGCAGCGCGCTCGCAAGAACTCCTGCGTGGATCCCCGCGTCATCAACGTGCAGCACGACTGGTGGTTCCCGGAGAAGGAAGAGGCCTATCCGTCACTGTTCGGCATCTTCGAGTCCAACGCTAACGTCATCCTGGATGATTCTCCTGAATCGCTCGACCAGTTGATCGGCGCTTGGCAGCAAACAGGCGTTGCCGCGAAGGTATATCGCTGCGAAGAGGGCGAATACTAGGAAGCATCTGTGCAAGCCGGGCGTCCGCATGCAGCGTCCGGCTTGCTTGAGAGGAATGGACACCTATAAGAGAGAGGATGAGCCATGGCATCTGACATCGATAAGCTCTATGGTGTGAGCGAAGAGGATATCGCCAAGCTGAAGGGTGAGGGCATCGAGACCATCGAGCAGTTCTACGATATAGCGAAGTACCCGGACTCCCGCGCGGAGCTTTCCGAGAAGATCGGCGTGGACAGCTTCACCCTTGAATCCTGGTCATCCACCGCAGGGAATTACATCCTCATGATGAATTGCGAATGGGATTAGGGGGCTATCATGTGCTTCAGACCACCTGAGGCCGGGACGGGAGAATTCGTCTGCCCTGGCTGTTATGTCGTCATCGCGCCCAATCCGGATGGCACCTGTCCGGAATGCGGCGCTCAGATGCGCGAACCTGACGCAGCAGCAGCGTCTCCCTCAGCTCCGGCCCCAGCCCCTGCAGCTCCCGGAGCGCCTGCTCCGCCTTCAGCTCCCCAACCGCCTCAAGGCTGAAAGAGCACTGCACAGCAGCGTGAAGAGCCCCGGAAACGGGGCTCTTCGCATTTCAAGGGACTTGATCATCAGCCCTGCTGGCTCTCATCCCGCAGGGCTTCCAGCTTGGCCCTGACCTCAGGGGAGAGGCGGTCGGCCACGGTGCGCTTCTGGGCTATGGCAGGGCTCTCATCCTCATGGACCTCACGCCTATGAAGCTCCATCTCTTGGCAGAACCCCTCAGCGCTCATGCGGTCAACCCCTCCACCGAAGACCGCGTCTTGGATGCCTGCGTCACTGGATACCACCAGTGTTTCTATGCCGCGCTCCTTCGCGTCGAAGGCAAGCTTCTCGATGAGCCTATCCGCCGATTGCCCCCGACGCGTGAACATGACGCGCACTGACCCTACAGTGGTGTCTGATTCCTGTACCGCGTAGGCATTGTCTGCCGCGTCGAAGACCACGATGGCCTCGCCACCCCGGCCCGCAAGATCTATCACATCGTTGATGAGCCGCTCCCGGGCTTGGTTGAACGTGTCATCCGTGTAGTCCGGCAAGTTGATGAGGTCATAGCGGCTGCCCGAGCGGATGACGTTGTAGCCATCCACGATGAGCAGGCGGCGCCTATCCTTGGTCACGGTTCTGCCTCAACCATTCGTACATGAAGGCCGTGGAAGCCTGGGCTACGTTCAAGGAAGAGAGCTCCCCATACATAGGCAGGCGGCATTCCAGGTCAGACCCTTTGCGCACCAGCTCAGAGACGCCTTTCTGCTCATTGCCCAGCACCAGTGCTATGCGCCCTTCCAGGTTGGTGTCCCAGAGCACCTCCTCGGCATGTTCGGTGGCAGCTACCACCCAGAAGCCCGCTTCCTTCAACCGCTCCATGGCCTGGGATATGTTCGGCACTTGAGCCACGGGGATATGGGCTATGGCCCCCGCAGAGCTCTTGTAGGTGGCCGCCGTAACGTGAGCCGAGCGCTTGTTGGGGATGACGATCCCCGCAGCGCCCACGCATTCCGCCGAACGGGCGATGGCTCCTAGGTTACCCGTATCCGTCAGATGATCGCAAAGGATGACAAGAGCACGCCGGTGCTGTTCGAACTGCTCATCAGCACGGGCGATGACCTCTTCAAGGGCAGCGTAGGGAAACGGCGCCGCAAGCGCCACCACCCCTTGGTCGGCTATCTTGCGCTGCCGCTCTTCGGTGGCCTTCGCGGCGGATGCACGCACCATGTCTTCAATGCGCTTGCGAGGCACGTCCTTCACGGGGATGGACCGCTGCTTGCACTTGCGCAGGATGTCCTTCACCAAGGTGTCCCTATCCAGATTATCTGCCAGGCACACCTCTTTGATGGGCATCCCGCTGCGAAGCGCTTCCAGAACGGGCCGCTTGCCTTCTATATAGTCAGCCATGGGGCTCCTCATCCTCTCAGATCCGATATGACCCTAGAGGATACCCCATGATGCGGAAAGCTACTGTTGGGCGGCGGCCACCGTCACCTCTGCGGCCTGCTGGGCCCGCAGAACATCGTCACCATCAACGCTGGCAGCTATCTCAGCCACCCGCGCGGCGAAGGCATCCCGCTGCTCCTTCGTCATGGTCTGCATCTGGGCGCGGATGATGTCATCCCGCAGCTCTTCCGTACGGTCAGCGGTCTCAGCCTGGAGCTCTGTGGCTATCTCTTTGCCTTGATCCACCGTGACCTGGCCCTTCTTGACCAGGGTTTCCAGGATCTCTTGGGACTTGTCAGCCCCCATGGCCAGAGCACCCACTCCTGCGAGGAATATCTGACGGAAAGGATCTGTTACGTTCGTCATGGTTGAAACGCCTCCTTGGATTCACGGCTGCTTTGCCTGGCTCCAAGGATGACGCAAACGCCCCAGCCGAAGCCGGGGCGTTAGATATCGTTTCCGAATGGTTTGCGGCTGGGGAGCTATTCGAAGAGGCCCGCGAAGATGGTGACGCCGCCGCGGCTCATGTCGATCATGCGCTTGTTGGCGAAAGCGAGCAGCTCCGGCAGGGCATCTATCAAGAAATCACTGCGCTCTCCCGTGAGGCGGCGCTTGATCTCAACCTTACCCTCAGCCAACCCGCGCTTGCCCACGATGATCTGAAGCGGCCAACCGATGAGGTCAGCATCAGCGAACTTCACCCCAGCCCGCTCGTCGCGGTCATCGATGGCCACTTCGAAGCCGAGCTTCTGGCAGGCCTGGGCTATCTCTTCCGCTTTCGGCTGGACCAGATCATCGCCCACCTGAAGCGGGATCACGCACACATGGGCCGGAGCCACGGCCAACGGCCACTTGATGCCGTTCTCATCATTGTGCTGCTCTACGATGGCTGCCAGGGTGCGGGAGACGCCCACTCCGTAGCACCCCATGATGAAGGGCTGTTCCTTACCATCCTTGTCAAGATAGGTGGCTCCCATGCTCTCAGAGTACTTGGTGCCCAGCTGGAACACCTGGCTCACCTCGATGCCCCGAGCGCCCTTGAGCGCACAGTGGCATTCAGGGCAGGAATCCCCGGGCTTCACCACACAGAGGTCCGCCCACTTATCCACGGTGAAATCACGACCAGGGGCGGCGCCCAACAGGTGATAGCCCTCTTCATTGGCACCCACCACCCATTGGGGGATGCCCTTCAGGGAGGAATCCGCTACGATGCGCGCCTCTTCCGGCAGTCCCACAGGACCCATGGAGCCCTTATGCAGGCCGAAGGCCTTCATCTCGTCATCAGTCAACAACGTGAAGCCCTCTATGGCCCGCGCGGCCTTGATCTCATTCAGCTCATGGCAACCGGGAATGAAGAGCACCACCAGATCCCCTTGCTCATCCTTGCCCGAAAGCGCCTTCACCGTGGAGGACTCAGGGATATCCAAGAACTGCGCCAGCTCTTCGATGGTATGGATCTCAGGCGTAGCGATCTTCGTGAGCTCAGAGACATTGTGGGTGGTGGGATGGGGGATGCACTCCCCCGCTTCGGTATTGGCCGAATAGCCGCAATCGCAATAGACCAGCTCCGCTTCGCCGCTTTCAGCCAGGGCCATGAATTCCGTGGTCACCTTGCCGCCGATCTGGCCGGAATCAGCCTCCACGCCGCGCCACTCCAAACCGCACCTATCACAGATGCGCCCATAGGCCTCAGACATGGCATCATAGGTCTCCTGAAGGGATTCCTGGGAATCATGGAAGGAATAGGCGTCCTTCATGATGAACTCACGGCTGCGAAGGAGCCCGAAGCGCGGCCGGATCTCATCGCGGAACTTCACTTGGATCTGATACAACGTGAGCGGGAGCTGCTTGTAGCTACGCAGCTCATCCCGCACCAGGGAGGTGATGAGCTCTTCATGGGTGGGCCCTAGGCAGAAGCCGCGGTCATGGCGGTCATTCAGACGCATGAGCTCAGGACCATAGTCATCCCAGCGGCCGCTTTCTAGCCAGAGCTCCGAAGGCTGCAGGGCGGGCATCATGATCTCATAGGCACCGGTAGCATCCATCTCCTCGCGGACGATGGCCTCTATCTTCTTGAGGACGCGAAAGCCCAGGGGCAGGAACGTGTACACACCGCTGGCGGTCTTGCGAAGCATGCCCGAGCGCAAGAGCAGCTTATGGCTGGCTATGTCAGCATCAGCCGGGTCTTCCTTGAGCGTGGGGACATATAGGTTCTTAAGACGGAGTATCTCGTGCATGCGCCTTCCCTCTCTTTTGCCGAAGGCGCTTCACGGTTGAGCCACCGGGTGGCTAGAACGCCTCGATCTCTTCCATGAGAGCATCGATGATCTTGCTCTCCTCTACTTTGCGGACGATTCTACCATTAACGAACACCGCTCCCTGCTTATCTCCGCAGGCAACGCCCACATGAGCGTCCTTGGCCTCACCGGGACCGTTGACCACGCAGCCCATGACAGCCACGCGGATGGGCTTCTCAACCTGGCGCAGGCGCTCTTCCACCTCTTTCGCCAAAGAGATGAGATCCACCTTGCACCGCCCGCAGGTGGGGCAGCTGACGATCTCAGGGGAGCGCTGACGTAACCCCAAAGAAGCTAGGAGCGCCCAACCAGCGCGCACCTCCAAGACCGGATCATCTGTGAGCGAGATGCGCAGGGTATCCCCGATGCCCTCGACCAAAAGAATGCCCAGGCCCACCGAAGATTTGACGATGCCTTGCAAGGCCAGACCCGCTTCAGTGACGCCTATATGCAAAGGCACAGTGGGGATCTGCTGGGAGAGGAGCCGATAGGTCTCCACCGTGGCCAGCACGTCATGGGCCTTCGCAGACACCACGATATTGGTGAACCCCTTCACCCGTTCGAAGTATTTAACGTATTCCACAGCGCTCTTCGCCAGCTTCTGGGGCAGGGTGAGATCATCCCGGGAGGCGATATCTGATTGGAGCGAACCAGCATTCACCCCAATGCGGATGGGGATGTCAGCCCCACGGGCAGCAGCGATGACCAGATCCGTCTCCTCCAAGCCGCCGATGTTGCCCGGATTGATGCGCAGGGCAGACGCCCCGCGCCAGGCCGCTTCGATGGCGCACTTCGCGTCGAAGTGGATGTCCGCCACGATGGGGATGGGGCTGGCATCGCAGACCTTCGAGAACACGGCCAGGGATTCCCGCTTCGGCACCGCCATGCGGGCTATCTCGCATCCCGCCTCAGCGAGGCGCTGCACCTGTTCGATATTGGCCCCCGCATCCCCTTCCGGGGCGCAGAGCATGGATTGGACGGCCACGGGAGAGCCTCCCCCTACCGGCACGCCGCCGACCATCACCGTGCGCGTCTTCTGGTTGGGAGTGGTTCCGCTCATCTGCTGCCTGCCTCCATTCGCTCTTGGCTGCTGGGTCGTGCTTCCAGATATCTTAACGCAAGCCAGCGAAGGAAAGGCGCGTCAGCCACCCAGGATGAACCGCTGGATATCTTGGTTCAGCATGAACGCGAAGAAGCAGAGGAACAGAGCCATCCCCGCCATGGAGGCGATGCCCATCACCCGGGCGGGCACCGTGCGGCCGCTGATCTTCTGGATGACCTCCACCAGGAAGCGGCCACCATCCAGAGGAGGGATGGGAAGCAGGTTCATGAGGCCGATGGACACAGAGATGATGGCCATGAAGAAGAGGGCATCGGCGAGGCCCTTGGCGAAGAAATCAGCGGACATCACCGCGATCCCCACCACCGAGGTGGAGTTCGACACCACATCCGCTGCCGTGGCCGGGTTGAAGAGCCCAAGGATAGCCTGGAAGGTGGCCACGATGACCCCGAAGCCCGCCTGGATGGACTGCCAAGCAGTGAGGGTGAGATGCTGCACCTCGCCGCTGGCGGTGGTGACGTCTACCCCGATCACCGTGTAGACCAAGACGAAGGCCACCACGGCGAACAGGAGGTTCAAGGCTATGCCCGCCAACAGGATGACCGATCGCTTCCAGAAGGGAAGGGAACGGTATTGGCAGGCAAGCTCGGATTCGAAGAGGGCTTCCTCGTTCACGTCCGAGCGCGGGCTGCCCGCGGGGATCACCTGAGGCGTTGGCAAGCAGAGCCGTTGGGCTTGCTTGATGGCGCGCTTAGAGGGGGTGAGGGCGGGGGTGCGCCACCTATTCCCCGCGGCCTTGCTGGGCCTGAGGGCAGAACCCCACTCATAGAGTTCTTCCAGCACCTCTGCTGCATCTTCTTCGCTGATGCCCAACCGTTGGGCCAGCTCCGCTTCGGTGAGAGAACCCGCGGTGTATAACTCCCGTAATGCACCACGCAAATGGGGATCCAGATCCCCGCATTCCATACCGCAAACCCGAGCATATCCACCGAGGGGAACCGCCGTTATCCCGAACCGGGTGCCCCCGGCCGTGAAGCCCACCGAAGGCCCGGGGAGCCCCAGCATGAATTCCGTCACCCGCACCCCGAAAGCCCGGGAGGCCAGGTAGTGCCCACCTTCATGGATGAGCACGATGAACCCGATGGCGACCACCGCCGAGAAGATCATGAACAGGATGTCCAAAGAACAGGGCCCTTTCTGTCGTTGCGCTGCAAATGGATGCAGACATTATCAAGACAGCGTGCGAAAAAGTGAAGGACCTTTGCAAGATGTCCACGATTCTGCGAAGAGGCCTTCCTGATCCGCATCGAAGGAGCGAAGGCTTCAAACGAATATCTCCTGCTGGCTTGACGCATTGCTGTCAGATCCCTGTCAGATGCGCTGTCTACCCTTGAAGCCAAGGCGAAGCAGCGGATGCCGCCCAACGGCGGCGGGAAGGAGCAGGCTATGGCGAAGGGCAGCTTGAAGAGAGGGCGATGGAGGGAGTGGGTCATCAGGGCCGCATTGGTGTTGGCATTGGCGTTCTCGCCATCATGGGCATGGGCCACTACCCTCTCAGCCGATGACGCTCAACCAGCTGAGCAGGAGGAGTTCACCCCCGCTCACCCCACCCGGGAGGCTTGCCTTGAGCAGGGCCTGGATGAGGAGCGAGCCCCCGCCACAGAGCCCAACCTCCTTGAGAAGGCTGCCGCTTGGCTCACCGGGGCTAGCCTCTCCTCATTCCAAGAGAGCGGCCACACCCTCTTCCTGAAGACCACCCTTTTGGATGCCCCGGCCGCAGGGGCTGACAGCACCTTCGATGCCGTCTACGGCCGAGAGGATTGGATGAACCTCATCGCGGGTCAGTATGATTCCACCTTGGACCTGCTGGATCCTGGAGAGGATTCAGACTACCTGGTGGCCCTGGCAGCCGCCCCCGCCCTCAATGGGGTGGGATCGGCCACTGACCACACCTTCGCCGAGCTTTCCCATGAAGGCGTGGTGATAGAGGATGCGCATCTGGACTACGCCACGGGCATAGCCTATGTCCCGAAGAGCCTATATTGGGAGGAGGGTATCGAGGTGCCCTTCGCCTGCCAGCTCCAACTGCTGGTTCCCACCACCGTGAGCGCCGCTCCCCTTTCCAAGACCGATGTGCACGTGGACTGCCATGACCCCCGAGTGCAAGCCATAACAGACCAGACCGTAGAGTCCTGCCCCTTTGACGTGACCACCAAGATCCCTGTGGCTACGCCGGAGACGGCAGGGTATCTGACCTTAGCTGACCTGCATGTGAGGGTGAATGATAGTGCCGATGAGATGGCTCTGGAAGAGGATGTCAATGCCTTCTGGGACGCTGCCACCGGAGAGCTGGAGCTGGCCCTTTCCCCGCAGACCCTTCTGCAGGTGAGCATAGAGGTTGATGCCCCTGACCTGCTGGGCCTGATGGCAGAACCGGCCGTGGCCACTTCCACTTCTGACCTGGCCTATGTACCGGAGGTGGTATTCGACAGCCTGAACCTGGACACCCTGACCCCCGGCCGCGTCATCCCCTTCGACTCCTACATCAACTACTGGTGGGCCCATCCTGACCCGAATGACTTCCAATGGCATGCCTGCGTGAACTCAGGGGCCTATTGCTATTCCTGGATCAGCGACCCCGACGCGCTCTATGAGTACATCGCTTGGGCGGACGGGGCGGACTGGAGCGGTGTGGCCAACCGCGATGTGTCCAACTTCTGGGTGGATGCGAACGCTAGCCAAGCCTCCCGCCACTACTTCAACTATATCTTCGAATTCTGGAGCTGGACCTGGGAAGACCAGAACTTCCACTCCGAGAAGTGGCCGATCAACAACCCCTACAACTACGGCTCTGATTGGGCTAGCTTCGGCTTGCAATGCAGCCACGTGAAAAACCCGGTGGGCAACGGCCCTGTGCAAGAGGACGGCAACGGGCGCATGGCGCTTCGGGTGCTGGAGGTGAACCAAGAGGCAGCGCGCCCCTACGTGGTGCTGGGCTTCGTGGGACCTGCGGTGGCGAATCAACCGGGCGTGGGCATCTACAAGTTCGAGATCCAGGCCTCAGGGGACATCCAGTTGACGAAGGCCTCCGCTGACCCCACCATCACCCAAGGCAATGGCAGCTACCACTTCGAGGGCATCGTCTATGACGTCTTCTCGGATGAGAACTGCACCTCCTACGTTTGCTCCATCACCCTGGATAGCCAAGGCCGGGGCACCTCCAAGAGGCTGAAGGAGGGCACCTACTACCTGCGCGAGAACGCCACTTCAGTGCGGGACCATGGCTTCGCGTGGGATGCGAAGGTGACTCCCGTGCAGGTGCAGAAGGGGAAGACCACAGAGGTGAACGTCTCTGATGCACCCCAAAGCTACGGTCCGGGCCTTCTGGTGCGCAAGGTGGATTCCGTGACCGCGAACAGCACTCCTCAGGGAGATGGCACCTTGGAAGGCGCTCAGTTCCGCATACAGCACTTCGGCACCGTGACCACCGATGCAAGCCAGCTCCCTGCCTCCCCGCTGCGCTCCTGGATCTTCTCCACTGATGAGACAGGTTGCCTCTTCCTGGATGAAGCCCACTGGGTGAGCGGCGATGACCTCTACCGCACCGCCTCGGGAGACGTCTGCCTGCCTTTGGGCACCTTGACCATCCAGGAGGTGCGCCCTCCTGCGGGATACCACCTGGATAGCCAGACCCATGTGGTAACGCTCCCCTCCTCAGGGCTTGAGGCCTCCATCCTCTTCACCCAGACGACCACCATCTCAGAGGATATCCTCCGAGGGGGCGTGCTGATCGAGAAGCGCGATGCCGAGAGCCTGTTGCAGTCCCCCTTGGGCAGCGCTTCCCTGGACGGCGCCACGTTCACCATCACCAATAGGAGCCCCCAGGCTGTCTGCGTTCAGGGGGTCATGCATGAAGCCGGTGAGGTGGTGATGACCATCACTGCTGAGGGCGGGAGCGCTCAGACCGCCTCCGATGAGCTGCCCTATGGGACCTATGGCTTGAAGGAGACCGCAGCCGGGAAGGGATACTTGGTCAGCGATGCCGAAGAGCGCACCTTCCAGATCCGCGAAGCAGGAGCCCTTGTGGCCTTTGCCCGGGAACAGGCTGCCTTGAACCAGGTCAAGCGCGGAGACGTGGACTTCCGCAAGGTGCTGGCCACGGACCAGAGCCGCCTTGCCCGCATCCCCTTCCTGCTGGAATCCAAGACCACGGGAGAGCGGCATGTGCTGGTGAGCGATGAGAACGGCATCGTGAACACCTCAGCTACCTGGCGGCTCCATACCGCCGCTACCAATGGGAATGATCATGTCTTGGAGGGCCTTGAGACAACGGAAGCCACCCAGCCCATCGATGCAGACGGGTTGGACCTGGAAGCGGGCTGCTGGTTCGGCCTCACCTGCGAAGGGGACATCACCCAACCAGATGACGCCTTGGGCGCGCTTCCCTTCGATACCTATCGGCTGACAGAGCTCAGGAGCACTTCCAATGCCGGATATGACCTGGTAGAGCTAGACGGGATCAAAGTGACCACCCATGGCCTCAGCATCCCTTTGGGAGACATAGAGGACCGCATCACACCGCCTCCGGCCATCACCACCTACGCCACCAATGCCACTGACAGCTCTAAGCACCTCTTCCCTGACCCGGAGGTCAAGATCACCGACCGGATAGATTACTGCAACCTGACCCCCGGCCATGAGTACCGCTTCACCGGATGCTTGATGGATGCCAAAAGCGGAGAGCCTCTGACAGAAGCTGATGGCTCTCCCGTCACGGCAAGCGTGACCCACACCCCCGTGGCCTCCTCCGGCAGCTGCGAGGTATGCTTCACGTTGGATGCCACCAGCTTGGGCGGAAAGCGGATCGTCTGCTTCGAGACCGTGACGGATGGCACCACCGATGAGGTGATCGCCCAACATGAGGAGCTCTCTGATGCAGGCCAGAGCCTGGACGTGATAGAGCCGAAGATCAACACCTATGCCACCGATCCTGTCACGGGAACGAAAGAGATGGCCTCTGGGGAGGCCCTGACCCTAGAAGATGCCGTGAGCTATAGCGGGTTGCAGGAAGGGGTGGAATACACCCTTCAGGGAACCCTCATGAGGAAGATGGCCCAAGAGGACGGCAGCCCCTCGGCTCAGCCCGTACAGGATGAAGTGGGCAAGCCACTCACCTGCTCTGTGACCTTCACGCCCACAGCCTCCACGGGGCGCACCAACGTCTCATTCGATCTGGATGCAACCCAGTTGGAAGACGGCACGGATCTGGTGGTCTATGAGACCCTCTACAAGAATGGACGGGCTGTGGTGGTCCATGAGGACCCAACCAATGATGCCCAGACGATCACCCTGCGAACACCCCGTATAAGGACCCACGCCTTCGAAGCGCGCAGCGGTGAGGCCACCTGCGCCCCTGATGCCAGGGTCACTGTGACCGATGAGATCCTCTACGAGGCCCTTGAGGTAGGCAAGACCTACACTGCCTTCGGCACCCTCATGATGGTGACCGACGAGCATGAAGGGACCACCTCTGCTGCTCCGCTCTTGGACGCCTCGGGCAACAAGATCACCGGGTCGCACACCTTCGTGGCCAGCGCACCCGAAGGCAGCATCTTCGTGGATCTTGAGGTGGATACCCAGGGTCTGGAGGGAGTGAAGCTGGTAGCCTTCGAGCGGCTCACCTGCGAAGGGCGCATCGTGGCAGCCCATGAGGATCCCGCTGCAGAGAGCCAGACGGTTCGGGTGGAAGATGACCGGGAGCCAGACCAACCCGTCTCTCCCCGAGGCGCAGGTGGACGGCTACCCCGAACCGGGGATGGCACTCCCTTAGGGTTGCTCACGCTTACCGTCGCAGCTGCCCTGGGAGGTTCGTTCCTCTTCCAGAAGCGCATCCGCTCTAAAGGTGAGAGCAGAGGCCGCCATCACCAGTGAATGCCCCTAAGATCGCCCATGAGCCCGGAGGAATGCTTCGGCCTTCCTCCGGGAATCCCCGTCTACCTCTTCAAGCTGCTCTAGGCTTTGAACGGGAGTCACATCATGGGATTCCATCACCTGTTGTACGCAGGCGGGGATATCCAGGAAACCGCAAGACCCTTCAAGGAATGCCGCCACCGCCACCTCGTTGGCGGCATTCATGGCACAGGGCAGCGTGCCACCCGTCCTACCCGCCTGGATGGCAAGGCTCAAGCAGGGGAAGCGCTCCAGATCAGGGGCCGCCAGACCCAATGACCCCATAGTGCGGAAATCCACTGCTTCAGCCGGAGAAGGCCACCGATCGGGCCAGCTCAAGGCATACTGGATGGGGATGCGCATATCCGTGGCCCCCAGATGCGCCTTGACGGAACCGTCAACGAATTCCACCATGGAATGGATGGCGCTCTGGGGCTGAACGAGCACCTCTATGCGGTCATAGGGCATCTGGAAGAGATGATGGGCTTCGATGACCTCAAGCCCTTTATTCATCAGGGTGGATGAATCGATGGTTATCTTGCGTCCCATATTCCATGTAGGATGCGCCAGGGCGTCAGCCGCCGTGACCTGGGCCAGCTCTTCGATGGTCTTATGGCGGAATGGACCGCCTGAAGCCGTCACCCAAAGACGGCTCACCCGGGAGGCGTCCTCCCCCACCAAGCATTGGTAGATAGCGCCATGTTCAGAATCAATGGGCATGAGCAAGCCCGGCTCCTTCGCCAGGGGCATGATGAGGTCTCCACCCACCACCAGGGATTCCTTGTTCGCCAACGCCAGAACACGCCCACTGTTGAGCGTCATGAGGCTGGCCGCCAACCCCGCCGCCCCCACCAGGGCGTTGACCACCACATCCACGTCATCCTGGCTGATGAGGGAAAGGGCCGCTTCTGCCCCCACAGCAGTGGCTTGCACCTGGAACTCCTGGGCCTGCTCTTCCATGAGACGGGTATGGGAATGGCAGGAAAGCCCCACCACCTTGAGCTTATCTGGATGCATCCGGCAGACATCCAACGTCTGCCTGCCAATGGAACCGGTAGAACCGAGGATGACGATGCGCTTCGCACGAGCGCCAGAGCCGTCAGAGAACGCCATAGGGTATGCAACCTCCTAGGAGCAACAGGATGGCAGCGGTGATGGACGCCAAGAAGAGGGAATCGCACCTATCCAGCAAGCCGCCATGGCCCGGCATCATGGTGCCAGAATCCTTGAAGCCGGAATTGCGCTTGATGCGGCTCTCCGCTAGATCCCCCAGCACCTCCATCACCCCGCACAGGGCGCCGAAGAGGATGGCTTGCCAGAGGGCCATCTGGATGCCAGGGATGAAGATCAAGACCACCCAGAACACACATGACCCCACAAGCCCTGCAAAGAACCCTTCCCAGCTCTTCTTGGGACTCGTGCGCGGGGCTAGCTTGTGCCGTCCGAACTTGCGTCCGATCAGATAGGCGAAGGCATCATTGGCCCACACGCTGAGGAACAGCGTGAGCAGCGCCACCCCTCCCCAGGGGTCTCCTAAAGCGTGGCGAATGACCACCAACCCACAGAGGAGCAGCCCCGTATAGGCTGCCCCGAACAGGCTCACACCCACATCCGGCACCCGGGCGCGAAGCCAGAACACATACCAGACGAGCAGAGCCAACAGCGTGATGATGGTGACCACCATCGCCCCCGCCAGTCCCCAGAAATACATGGCCGGGATATAGAGCACTGCCCCCGTGATGCCGATGGCCTCATTGGGCAGCTTCGCGTCAGAGCGGAGCATATAGAAGAACTCACCGGCACAGATACCCGCCACCACCATGAGGTAGATCATGGTGGGGATATCTCCCGCTAGCAGGCAACCGATGGTCACCAGCGTATAGATCAGGCCCGTCCTGAACCGCACTTGGAGGTCAGAGGGGTTCTTCAGCTTCTCAGGGGCCTTCTTGATGGCGCTCGTCTTGATGCGATCCCTTGTCTGCGCCCGCTTCTCCTTGCGTTCCGCGCGCTTGGCCCGCTGATCGGGGGTAGGCTCATACCGCCAGGGAGGGCCATCGGGAGCATCTTCCGGTGAGTAGACTAGTTCCGGCTCGCGGCTCACATCCCCCTCTAGGAAATCAGCGGCGGTGAGCATCTCATCCGTTCCCTGAGCGCGCCGAGCGCGCTCTTGCTGGATCAAGAGGGTCGTCTGCTGATGAAGCCGACGACGGGCGGCCATCTGCCTATCGGTCAGGCCGCACTGGGACACATCCTCAAGGGTGAGAATCTCATCTTCGCTGCAGAGCGCCCCGGGGACAAGCTCTTCGGCATCTTTGGTCAGATGCGGATCCGCTTCCATCAGAGACCACCGAACCGTCTGTCCCTATCCTGATAATCCAACAGGCACCGCAGGAGCTCATAGCGATCGAAATCAGGCCAGAGGACATCAGTGCAGATGAGCTCAGCATAGGCAGCCTGCCAGAGCAGGAAGTTGGAGAGGCGCATCTCTCCGCTGGTGCGGATGATGAGCTCAGGGTCAGGCACATCAGCGGTATAGAGCTTCTCGGCGAAGGCGCGTTCATCGATGCTGTCAAGAGCGAAGGAGCTCCCGGCCGATGACGCCTCCTGGGCCAGCAGCCTTGCCGCGTGGACGATCTCATTCCGGCTACCGTAGTTCACCGCCACCACCAGCGTCATGCCCTCATTGCCCCGGGTCTGCTCCCAAGCCTCTTCGAAGGCCTGGCGCGTGGCTTCGGGCAGCGCCGACATATCACCGATGGTCATGACGCGCACACCCTCTTCATCCAGGGCATCCACTTCCGCCAACATGGTTTGGGCGAAGAGTTCCATGAGCCCGTCCACTTCGTCTTCAGGGCGCTTCCAGTTCTCCGTTGAGAACGAATAGATGGTGAGATACTGCACGCCCAGATCAGAGGCCGTGCGGATGGTCTCCCGCACCGCTTCGATACCTGCCTTATGACCACGCAGGCGGTTCATCATGCGCTTCTTCGCCCAGCGGCCATTCCCGTCCATGATGACGGCGACATGCTGGGGAATGCGCCCATGATCAAGGGCCTCAGGGGAAAGCCCCTTTGGCGGATCAGGAAATATGTCTTCTAGTCCTTTATTCAACTTTCCAGGGGATGACGATGGGCAGATACCCTAGACCTCCATGATATCTGCTTCCTTTTTCTTCAGTGCCTCATCCACCGAAGCAATGTGGGCATCGGTCATCTTCTGGACCTGCTCCTCAGCCCGGCGCCCCTCATCCTCAGGGAGCCCATCGTTCTTCTGGGCCTTCTCTATGTCCGCATTGGCATCACGACGCGCATTGCGAATGGCCACACGGCACTCCTCCGCATACTTGCTGCACATCTTCGCCAGTTCACGACGGCGCTCTTCAGTGAGGGCTGGGAACGGCAGCCGGATGACAGACCCGTCATTGTTCGGCGTGACGCCCAGATCGCTTTCCAGGATGGCCCGTTCGATATCCTTCAAGGAGGACTTATCCCAGGGTTCGATCACCAGCAGATGGGCATCCGGGCTCTTGATGCCCGCCATCTGGTTCACTGGCGTGGGAGTGCCGTAGTAGTCAACGGTAATGCGGTCCAACACCATGGCGTTCGCACGCCCCGTGCGCACGCTGGCGAAGTTGTCATGGAGCGCGGAGAGGGAACGATCCATGCGCTCTTCCACCTTCAATAAGATCTCATCTACGTCTGCCATGCTCAGGTACCGCCTTTCTTGAAATGAGCACCGAGGCCTATCTGCCGGGGGCTCTCCTAGCCTACTCTTGCGAAGGGATACGGGTCACTGAGCGCCCACCCCATCCGAATACACCACGGTTCCGATGCTCTCCCCCTGAAGGGCGCGCTTGATGTTGCCCCGCTGGGTGAGGTCGAACACGATCATGGGGATGTCATTATCCATGCACAGCGACGTTGCCGTGGCGTCCATGACGTTGAGCCCCTGGCTCAGCACCTCCATGTAGGTGATGTTGTCGTAGCGCCGCGCGTCGGCATTCTGCTTCGGATCAGAATCATAGACGCCGTCCACCTTCGTAGCCTTCATGAGGCAATCCACATCCAGCTCGCACGCCCTGAGCGCCGCAGTGGTATCAGTGGTGAAGTAGGGATTGCCGGTGCCTGCCGCCAAGATGACCACGCGACCCTTCTCCAGATGGCGCACGGCCCTGCGGCGAATGTAGGGTTCGCTGACCTCTTGCATGTTGATGGCGCTCTGCACCCTTGAGAAGATTCCATGACGCTCGAAGGCATCTTGAAGGGCCAACGCGTTCATCACCGTGGCCAGCATGCCAATGTAGTCAGCTTGGGCGCGATCCATGCCTTCAGCGGATCCGGAAAGGCCGCGGAAGATATTGCCGCCGCCCACGACCACAGCCAACTGCACCCCGTCTTCGACGATCTCTGCGATCTGCTCAGCTAAGTCATCCACCACTTTCGGATCGATGCCATAGCCCAGATCCCCTGCGAGCGCCTCACCGGAAAGCTTGAGGAGCACGCGATCGTATTCGTATCCGTCAGACATGACCTGTATCGTCCTCTCGCCCAAGGTCTCTATGAACGGATACATGATACCCGAATGGGCGAAGGTGGCACGCGGGCACGCCCTAAGAATGAGGAAAGGCGGGCATCGCCCGCCTTTCGTTGCCTGACCTTAGTTGCTTACCTGCCGAACAGGTCATTCAGATCAAGGGTCCCTGACCCTCCGTTCGAGCCGCTTCCCAGGCCGCCGTTCTGCTGTTGCTGTTGTTGCAGCCTTTGGGCTGCCTTCTCCTTCTGAGAGGCCTCATCGGATCCCAAGGTCACCTGGAAGTCCTTCGTCTCGCCATCGCGGTTCACGGTGATGGTCACCGTATCTCCGGGCGCCTTCGTGCGCACATCCATCATCAGATCGCTTGCCGATGACACCTTCTGACCATCGAAAGCGGTGATGATGTCACCCTTTTCGATGCCCGCTGCCGCAGCGCCGCTACCCTCGATGACGTTGGAGACATAGGCGCCTTCGCTGGCAGAGAAGCCGTAGCGCTCAGCGATGGAGGCGTTCACATTGGAGAGGTTCACGCCCAACTGCGCATGGGTGGGCTCTTTACCAGCGATGATGTCCTTGGCAAGGCCGATGGCGTAGTTGGAGGGGATGGCGAACCCGACGCCTGAGTAGTTGCCTGAATAGCTGGTAATGAGCGTATTGATGCCTACGAGCTGCCCGTCATCATTGACCAAGGCGCCCCCGGAGTTGCCCGGGTTGATGGCCGCATCGGTCTGGATCAGGTTCGGGTAGATGACCACCTCATCGGACTGGCCGGTGTACTGGGATTGGTCCATGATCTGAGAGCGGCTGGTGGCGGAGATGATCCCCGTGGCCACCGATTGCTCCAGGCCGAAGGGGCTGCCGATGGACATGACCCATTGACCGATCTTGATGGCATCAGAGTCAGCCACCTCGATGGGCGTGAGATCGGTCACATCCTTTGCCTTCAGCACGGCCACATCAGAGCTGGCGTCAGTCCCCACGAGCTCAGCCTCATAGGTATTGCCCTCGATGACCACTTCGAAGCGAGAGCCGCCCGAGACCACATGGTTGTTGGTGATGATGTAGCCATCCGCTGAGAGCACCACGCCACTGCCCAAACCGGCAGCAGTCTCGCCCTGGTCAGCGTTGCCGCCGTAGAAATAGTCATAGAGCGGGTCCCCCGATGAAGCGGCCCCTTCGCTGAAGACATTGATGGAGGCTACGGAGGGCAGGCACTTGTCCGCCACGGCTTCCGCCAAAGTGGCCTCAGCTTCCGTGGCCTCGATGCTGCCCGCAACGGAAGATCCCAGGTTGATGTCAGTGGAGGAACGGTTGAACACCCCCGCCGCCCCCGCTATGCCGAAGGCCAGCACGCAGGCGATGGCCGCACCGGCGAAGCCCAGAAGGAACGTCTTCCCCGAGGAGGGCTTGACCTGGGCAGCAGCCTTGGGGGCGGGAGCGGGGGCCGGAACGCCTTGGGGACGCGTGGCTTGCTCAGAAGCAGGCTGGGGCGCTGGCTGCGGCTGCGCCGCAGGTTGCTGTGCATGCTGGGCGTGCTGCGGCTGCGGAGCAGCTTGAGGCTGGGGCACGCCATAGGCTTCATGATAGCTTGAGGATGTTGACCCCTGAGCGGGGGGATGAGGGGCATTCTGGCCGTAAGGGTTCTCGGTCATGGCTCTTCTCCTTTCGAATGTGCTGGAGAGAACCTACCACGGCTTCAACGCGCGCAAGCGGGGAACAGCGAATCGTCACGTTCGCTTTACGAAAATACACCGGATGGTGTACATCCAGCGGGCTAGGCCCGAATGACCTCATCCGCCTGACCGATCATACCGCCTCGGCGGCGCGGTTGCCACCGGCGTCAGCGGTCTGGGTGCGCAGCTTCCCTGCCAGAGCTGCCACGGCGAAGAATGCCGCGGAGAACAGCACTAGAACTCCCAGACACAGGAACACCTCCCCCAAAGCAGCAGCATCGGGCACGGCCGGAATATGGGCTGACAACTGGCAGGCCCGTGAATACCAGTAACCAGGGAGCCATTGGGCCGCTTGGGCCACTTCCGGCGTCATCAGATCCAGGGATATCCAGGCTCCTCCCAGGAACGACACCACCATACCTGAGATGTTGCCCACGGCATTGCACACCATGGCGTTGGCCCCCACAGATCCCAACAGGAAGCCCAAACCCAAGGGCACCAGGCAGTAGGCCAGCATGCATAAGGCGCTGAGGGCCAGCCCTACCGGTGCGATCTGCGCCACGGCATTGGGGAAGGCCAGAAGCCCCAGGCAGAACGTCCACGCCCAGGCCGCAAGCGTGACCACGGCGCAGGCTAAGGCCAGCTGCACGTTGTAGGACCCGTAGGTGAGCGGCGACGCCAGGTTGCGTCGGCGCACGTCGGCACGGCCCATGGTGGTGGTCAGCAAGCCCACGCACACCACGATGCCAGCGAACAGCGTGTAAGTGCTCCACTGCAGGTAGAACACGAACCGGTCAGCTTCGCTCACCGCCGAGGGGATGTCCAGTAGATGAGCCTTTGACTCCTGGGCGGCTAGGTCCTTCGCCTCGGCCACGGCGTCTTCTGGCGAAAGCTGCGGGTCAGCAGCGCAGAGCGCCCGCACCAGCCCCAGGTAGCTGTTCACCGCCTGGTCCACGAAGACGCCCTTCGCCGCGTAATAGCTGTACACGGTCTCAAGCTCAGGGAGCGCTTCGCCCGTGCGAGCGGCGCTGACGAAGCCGCTGCCGAAGCCCTCGGGTATGATCAGCAGGTAATGGACCTGCCCCTTCGCCGCCGCGTCCTGGATGGCCACCTTCTCGTCCGGCACGTCCACAGCCTCCCCCTGCACCGCAAGCACGTCGGCCACCGCCTGGGATAGCACGCTTCCGTCGCGGTCGATGACGGCGTAGTCGTAGGCGGGCCGCTCGTAGTCCTGGGACGTATTCCCGAAATCGAAGCTGACCGCCATGAACAGGCCCATGAAGCTCAGGCCCACGATGTAGACGAGGGGGAAGACCAGGTTCCCCTTCAGGATATGCAGGGCGCACTTAAAGACTTGCATAGCGATGCCTCCGAAGGGAATGGGCGGACAAGCAGAACAGGATGAGCGCCATCAGCAGGAGGATGGCCAGGTGGGCCGCCAAGGGCGCGTAGGTGTCGTAGTACATGATGCTGTAGAAGGCCTGGGCTATCTGCGAGGCCGGGTTCACCACGTCCACGATGGGCGCGTTCTTGGAGATCATGTCGGCCAGTTCCATGGTGGGCTGGCCGTACAGCCCCGCGAACAGCGACGAGAAGCACACGATGCCGGTCAGGATGCCGTTCTTGGCTGATTCAGGCAGGCGCGGGATGGCAGAGATGGCGCATCCCAGCGCCGTGGCCATGAGCGACGAGGTGCCAATGGCCACCAGGCAGGCACCGTCGCGGCCGCCGAAATCCACTCCGGCCACGAACCGCATGTAAATATATGTGAGGACCAAACAGGCGAAGGTGACGCACCAGCTGGCGGCGATGGTAGCCGCCACGGTACGACCGTGGGACGTGGCGCCCAGCGCCCGGCGCGCGCCCAAGGCCGACGTGTCCGGCTTCAGGCGCTGGCAAGCCACCAGACCCAGCGTGCCGCCGAACAGGGCGGCCATGCCCAACAGGGCGAAGTAGAACCGCACCGTTTCTTTGGGCTGGTTCTCGGTCACCTTTACCTGCACCGTGGCCTTAATGGGCTGGAACAATGACGCAACGAAGGCTGGATCGGCGAAGGCAGCCGGGTTACTGCGCTGGATGCTCTGGAATAGCGCGCGGTTAGCCACGTATTCGTCCATGGCCATGACCACCAGCGACGATTCCAGTCCTTCCGTGCCGGACATGGATGCGGCGCCCACCACATGGGTCTGGGGAACGCCGTCTACCAGTTCCACGTAGCCAGCGAAGGGGCTTTCGCCGTCCTGGCTGTCAACCACCAGGCGCTCGGCCTCATCGGCGCTGGCAGCGTAGGTGATGTTGAACAGGGCGCCATCTTCGCCATCGTCTTCAGCTGCCACGGCCTCAAGGAAGGCATCGAACGGGGCTGCTTCCGCAGAGCCGTTCGGGTCAACCACCACCAAAGGCACCGGATCCAATTCAGCCATGTCCTCCAACGGAGCGAACATGAGCATGAACACAGTGGAGAGGATCAGCGGGAACCCCAGCGCCCACACCAGCAGGCCCGGCATGCGCAACAGTTCCAGCAACGTGTATTTGAAGGTGTTCACCATGGGTCTCGCACCTGCCTTAATCCCTCAGCTCGCGGCCGGTGATCTCTAGGAACACGTCGTTCAGCGTGGGCGGTTCGGCCCAGATGCGCCCCGGCGCGATGCGCGCCTTGGAAAGCTCCCCCAGCACATCGGCCACGTTGTGCTCACCGTTCTCGCAGGTTACTTCCAGGCGGCCGTCCCCGTAGGCCGCGCGGATGGCGTGGGGCAGCGCCTGGATGCGCAACAGCGCCGCTTCGCTCACGTCGGCCTCGATCACGATCTTCTCACCCGCAGCCACGATGGCCTTCAGCTCCTCATTGGTGCCGCAAGCCAGTGTGCGGCCCTTATCCATGATCATGATGCGCGTGCAGATCTCCTCCACCTCCTCCATGTAGTGGCTGGTGTAGACGATGGTGGAGCCTTCCGCGTTCATGCGCTTGATGCCTTCCAGGATGGAGGCGCGGCTCTGCGGGTCCACGGCCACGGTGGGCTCGTCGAAGAAGACGAGCTGGGGCCGGTGCGCGATGCCGCAGGCGATGTTCAGGCGGCGCAGCAGACCGCCCGAGAGCTTCTTCGGCCGGGCGCGCGCGTAGTCTTCCAGGCCCACGAAGCTGATGGCATCCTTCACCATCTCGCGCCGCTCGGCCTTGTTGGGCACGTATAGGCCGCAGAAGTAGTCGATGTTCTCGGCCACGGTGAGCTCTTCGAATACGGCCACGTTCTGCGGCACCACCCCGATGCGCCGCTTCAGATCGTAGCTGGTCTGGGTCATGGGCTGTCCGAACAGCCGTATCTCCCCTTTGTCGTAGGTCAACAGCTGCAGGATGCAGTTGATGGCTGTGGTCTTGCCGCTGCCGTTGGGGCCCAGAAGCCCGAATATCTCACCGGGCGCTATTTCTAGGGAGAAGTGGTCTAGGGCCACCACGCCGTCGTAGCGCTTCACCAGGTTCTTCACCGAAACGATCCCGTCCACAGGCTGCTCCTTCTGATGGCTTCGGAGGGGAAGCTCTTCCTTCTATCCGCTGTGAGCCATTCTTGCAAACCACCCGCGAACCGCAAGGGTGACATTTGTCACTGATGCACAGAAATAGCCTTTGAACAGGCATTCTATACCTTAATTGACAAAGCAAACGCAACGCTTGTTGCATTCAGTATGGCAGAGAACCA
>CANOIM010000009.1 GCA_947566075.1 uncultured Eggerthellaceae bacterium
ATACGCTCCTTGTTACCGTTTGTCAACGAGATTTCGAAAGTTTTTTGAAAAAGTTCTGGGAGGCGGGTTTTGCTTGATTGCAAACGCATCTTGGACACTGCAAGAGCATCCTGGACAGCTACCCATTTCCAAGCAGATCCCAGGAAGATCAGCTGATCGAGTGTCCAGATAGGATGCATTCGCTCGATCCAAAGGTCGCATCTTGCGGCTCTTGCAGTCCCTTTGTGGACGTTGGCTGGTATCTGGGCATGCTCACGCCAGCCTCCAGCGATCTTCTGCAAGAGCAACCTGGACGCTTGCTTCGATGCGTATCCGGTTCTTCCATCCCCTCGGCTCTATGGCCTCTGACAGCTTGCTAGAATGTTTGCGCTATAGCCCGAGCAGACTCGGCCTCATGATCACATCGTCGGGTGGGACGAGTTTGATGCCGAGGCTCTCGAGCAGACCGTTCGGCAAGACCAGGGATGCCAGCTTCATCGGAGCTGCCCCCTGGCCGGGCCGGATGTAGGAGTTCACGTGCGAGCAGGCAAGGGAGATGTCTGCGAAGGTGAGCGCATCGAAGTCGGTGCCCTTGGGTAGTATCTTGCGAAGCTCGACATGGTTCTTTTCGCACGCGCCCTTCTGGCCTGGCTTCACCGGATCGCAGTAGAACATCCTCGTGCGCCGCAACCCGTCAAGGCCCTCCTCGATCTTCTCGAAGTCCAAGAACTCACTGCCCCTATCTCCCAAGATGACCGGGAAGGCATCGGAGAAATGCCCGTCGCAGTGCCGCTCGAGATCGTCTAGGGCTCCTTTGACGGCGAGTTGGGTCTTCGACTCGAGCAGGATGTGGATCTGGAAGAACAAGCGCACGAAGTGCAGGGTGAGGATGCACTTGGAATTGCGCCGCAGACCCTCCACGCAATCGATCTGAACCGTGTGAAGGCGCTCTTCGTCTGGCAATGCGCACCAGTCGACATAGGTGCGGCCCTCAAGGCTCATCTTAGGTGCGCCTTCCTCTCTCCTCTTGCGGGGCGCGTACTTGACCTTCTTGGGAAGCTCGATGTTGGCAAGCCCCATGACCCCGCGCTCCATGTAGTTGTAGAACGTGCGCACGCAGACTGGGAACTCGCCTTCATGCGCTACCCAGATGGCCTCCAGGCTCTGGCCTTGGGCGAGCAGCTTCTTCACGGTCTCGACCATAGGAGCGAGCTGTCCTTCCTCAAGGGCGATCCCGCCATGGGCGGCGCTCACCCTCTTGTCATGGGCGCTCTGGGCCTTGGACGCGACATAGCGCGCCTTTGCATAGCAGCAAAAACGGCGCTTGCCGCATCGCAGGCACAAAAACGGAGCCTGTTCGAGCTTCGGGCATCTGAACTGGGTGTAGTCCTTGCAGATATCGAAGCAATAGGCCTTCTTGTATCTCTTGCAGCTTGCGGCTTTGGAGGTGCACCTCTCACAGAGCATGACGATCCGGCATGTGCTGTAGCGCGAGCATCTCGTCTGGGCATTGCTCGTGCTAGCCTTGGGTGCGCTGAACGTCCTGTTCACTTTGACCTCGTTGGATATCGTCGTTGGCGAGACGCCGAGATTTCTAGCTATGCATCTGAAGGATGCGCCCTCTTCGAGCATCTCCTCGATCTCGCAGCGATCATCGAAATCAAGATGCCGTCCCTTCTCCTTTGGCATATCCGCCTCCTTCCCGAGCCGAGGAGAAGACAAGAAGATAGAGGAGAACCTAGGGGAAATAGAAGCATCGCATGCTCAGACCAAAAGGCCATCGCATGCGATGCATGACACGCTACCAGCTTTGCAACAGCGAACTGGACAGACGTTCAGGTTGCAAATTCAATCAAGTGGAGGCGGGTTTTGAGGGCGGGGTGATGAGATGAGGGCGCTTCACGCTCCTTACGGGATCTGGAGGAATTTGCGCTTGCCTGCCTTGATGACCGCGCCCTTGAGATCTGCCGGATCCATGTTGTACTGCTTGGCCGGAACGGGAACATCATTCACCTTGATGCCGCCGCCATCTATGAGGCGGCGTGCCTCTCCAGCGCTGTTCGCCAGCCCCGCCTCATGCAAAAGCGCCGCCAGATACACCTGACCATCATCATTGGGGGTGAGCTGGCCTTCGAAGACAGGGATATCATCAGGGACCTCATGGGCCTTGAACACCTTATCGAAATGCTCTTCGGCCGCCTCAGCCGCAGCTTCATCGTAGTAGAGTCCCACGAGGTTGCGGGCCAACTGCCGCTTCACCTTATTCGGATGCAAAGCGCCATTCGCCAAACCCTGCTCTATGGCATCTATCTCAGCCACGGGAAGATCTGATGCCAGCCGGAAGTACTTGACCATGATCTCATCGGGGATGGACATGACCTTGCCGAAGATGTCTTCAGGCACGTCCGTGAGGCCGATGTAGTTGCCATAGCTCTTCGACATCTTGCGCACGCCATCGGTGCCTTCCAGCAGAGGCAGCGTGAGGCAGACCTGGGGCTCTATGCCCAGCTTTTCCATGAGCTCCCGCCCAGCCAGCAAGTTGAACAGTTGGTCAGTGCCGCCCAGTTCAACGTCCGCCTTGATGACCACGGAATCATAGGCCTGCATGACCGGATACAGGAATTCGTGCAAGCTGATGGGCTGGCCCGAGGTGTAGCGGTTATGGAAGTCATCCCGCTCGAGGATGCGCGCCACCGTGAAGTTGGCCAGCAGCTTGAGCAGGCCCTCCATGTCCAATCCTAAGATCCATTCAGAGTTGTAGCGCAGGGTGGTCTTCGCCGGGTCTAGCACCTTGAACGCCTGATCCACGTAGGTTTGGGCATTCTCATCTATCTGCTGGCGTGAGAGCTGGGGACGCGTGGAGTTGCGGCCGGAGGGATCGCCGATCAGGGCCGTGCCATCACCGATGATGAGGGTGACCTCATGACCGAGGTCCTGGAACTGGCGGAGCTTGCGCAGAGGGACAGCGTGGCCCAGATGGATATCCGGAGCCGTTGGATCTACCCCCAGCTTGATGTTCAGCGGCACACCGCGCTGGAGCTTCTTCAGCAGTGCCTCTTCCGGGACGATCTGGGCAGCGCCAGACCGGATGATATGCAGTTGTTCTTCAGGTGCGAGCATGGTCTTTTCCTTCTGTCGGATGTTCGGAAGGATTCTAGCAGGGAACGCCGCGCACCGTGAAGAGCGTCCGAGCAAGTTGGATGCGGTCACCCTCTTGGACGGTCACGGGGACCCCAGCCGGGATGCGCTGGCCGTTCAGCCTCACGCCATTCGTTGAACCCAGATCCATGAGCTGACAGCCCTGAGCGGTCAGCTGAAGGGCTGCATGCCTTCGGCTGAGCCCTTTGAGGCCCTGGAGGCGAAGAGTGCATCCCGCCGCGGCGCCTATCACCGTGCTGCCCTCCTTCAATGGCCAGAGAGCGCTGTCTTCCAAACGGACGAGGCAGGGAGCCCCGGGGCGAGGTGTGAGGATGCATGCTTGCGCACCCATGAAGTCAAAGCCGTACTGATCCCGCCGATCACCCGGCCGTGAGGCCTCTGCGCCTACGAACGAAGAAGCAAGGTTGCCGTGATCCCGAACCTCCAAGACCCCTTGAGTGCGCAGGAACCCTTCGTAGTTCGTCCAGGAGAATAGGAGGCTGCGCAGAGCATAGTCAAGCACCTGACTGGCCAGGGTACGAGTGGGCTCATTGGTGATCTTTGCTCCTTTCGCAAGATGCTCCAGAGCTTCAAGGGGACTAGAGAGGGACCCAGTCTGACCTCGAACGGGTAGATAGAGGAAGCGTAGGGAATACAGCGAAGGATCATAGAAGATATGACCCGCCTTAAAGGACACCCGCTGCAGGGACAGGTTCTGAGCTTCGCAGGTTCTGGCAAGGTCTAGGAAAGAGACGAGCATGGATTCGAAGCGATCTGGAGAGACCGGGGCGCTCAGAACCTCTGACAGAGGACGCGCGATCCCTGGCTGATAGACGAACCGATACCCCTTCCCCTTCTGTGCATAGGAGAAGGGGATCAAGGGATCTACACGGCCACCCTTCACCTGTTCCGCTTCGGCATAGAGGAGCTCTTCGCTTTCGGCGCTCTCGCCGCAGATCCGGATCCCCTGACGACGCTTCTGTATCTTGATCTTCATGGGATGCGCCTACACGATGATGAAGACATCGCCATTGACGAAGCCGATCTCTCCCACCGTGGCTGATGCGTCTTGGATCTGACCCGTGCGGCCATAGATGAGCGTCTGCTGACCGGTGTAGCGGAAGAATTCCGGTTCGATGGTTTGCATGGCTTGACAGATGAGCTGGCTGACCTCCTGCATGTACAGATCATCCGAGACCCAGAAATCATAGGTCTTGCCCGTTGCCGGTAGCTTCACTGCTATCAGCGTCTTTTCTTTCATGGCACCTCCTTGGCAATGGTCAGACCAAAAGGGTCATGCTGCCAGCTGCCCCGCCCGACGCGAACGGAGCGCCTCCGCATTTCGGAGATGCGCCTGGGCCTCTGTGCGCATCTTGTCATGGTTGTAGTCCGCCACGATCTGGATGCCACTGGAGGCCGCATCTACCACAGAAGCCGTACCCTTGACTTGCTTGCCCACCAGGATCTTGCCCGGAACGGACGGCCCGGTAGACAGCTTGCCACCTACCTTCGTTGCCATCTTGACCCCCGTTGCCACCGCTGCCTCTTCCACAGAGACGCTCTTACCCTCCCACTGCTCATTGCTGGCGGATCTGGTATCAGATGCCTTGTCTTGGACCCGGCTCACAAGGTCAGCACCAGTCTTCAGCGCACCGGCACCTGCAACCAAGGCCGCAACAGGAGCGCCCGCCGTAACCACTGCGAAAGCACCCACGAGCATGAGAGCTGCCGTAGCGCCCAATCCCACGAGCTCCCACTGAGAGCGTCCTTCTTCGCACAGGCGATAGGCTTCCTCTTCGCGAACGAGCTGCCGGTCTATCCATGCCTGCTCGGCTGCGATCAAGGTCTGCTGGTCTTCCTGTTGATGAACCTTGCTCTCATGGAAGGACTGCTTTGAGACAATGGCCTCCATGTGAGTAAAGAACTGCCCCGGCTCATAGGTGATCATATCCATGACGCACCGGCAGCGAACGGCGTTCTTGAGACGCAAGGCGAAGAGCCGCCATGGGCTAGGCTCTGGCCCGAACAGCTTGCAACCCTCTCCTTCAAGAGCGCCTACGCTATTCTTCAGCTGCTCCACTTCTCCATGGACTGCATTGAGGGCCGCCTGAAGGTGGTCAGAGCGCGGGAAAGCGAAGGCGACGCCACCCGGCAAAGCAGCTTGGGCACGAGTCAGGTTCTGCTGGATGGAGGGAGCGCGACTGTCCTTGGCATAGGCCAGCAACCCGCGCTTGCTCTCCAATTCATCTTCAGGGATCACCGCTGTCATACCCTCAGCGATGGGCTGAGCAGAGTAGCGCCCCATGTACCGAACGGCGTAGTCAGACTTGAGCTGTGCGGCGAGGCATTCTATATGGTCTATCAGCAGAGGATAGGCATCTCCGAAATAGCTCTTGATCACCTCGGCCGTCTGGCCTTTGAAGCTTTCCATCACCGTGAGCTCTCTCACTGCTTCGCGCAGCTTCTCCAAGGCTTGCGTCAAAGCTCCCGAGACCGGGTCTCCATAGGCGATATAGTTGGCATAGGCAGCATCTATATCAGCCATCTTGATGGTGTATCCCACGCTACCGCCCACCTCCCGTGAACCCGCCCGTCAGATCAGCTCCTCGCTCATCCGCACCCACGCTGGACCCTATCTTGCTTTGATAGGCTTTGGCTAAGACGTCATCCGCCGCCATGAACCCAAGGGATGCCTGATAGAGGGCACGGGAATCGGATTCAATGCGTCCGGAAAGAGCCTGCACCACCTCCACGAGATCTGCGACCCGCTCGGCGAAGGCCGAGAGCGCAGACGAACCTGACCCTGCGGGGATGACTGGTGGCGTGAGCGCCACCAGACTGTGACGGGCGCTTTCGATGTGCCCATGGACCTCTGTCATCCTATTGATGTTGATCTGGATATTGTTCATGCCATCACCTGTCCCGTTCCCTGCGCGCTAAGCTGCTGCGAGCCTGGTTGAGCATCCGCGTATCTTGCGCGATGCTAGCCCTGAGAGCCGAACACGCACCTTCTAGACCGCTGATCTTTGCATCTATCTGCCAGATGAGCTCTTCGCATCGAGCAACGAGCTGCTGCGCCGCGGCCGATGCTCGCCCTCCTGAGCCGACGGTCCTCATGAAGGAATCCGCATGGTTGCCTGCCCATCCGGATAGGGCGAAATAGGAGAGCGTTCGCCCGATGGCACTGGCTTCGTCCTGGGCAGCTACAGCGAAAGAGCGCGCCTCCTGAAGGGCGGCGATCTTGTGGTTGATGAGCCCGATATCCGCCTGCTTGTCTATTATCTCCCGCTGCAAGCTGATGACTTGGCCCTGCAATGCGCTCATTCCCATAGCTCACCTACCACGCATTGAGAGGCTGGGGCTGGGACTTCGGAACATCTGCTTGAGCCAGTACGTCTTCGATCTGCTTCAAGACCCCATCATCTTCTTCATCACGAAAGCCCGCGAAGTGCACAACGCTGATGGCTTCATGATTTCCATAGATGACGGCATCCCCCAACATGCCTTCCGGGTACAGGCAAAAGGCATAATCGTAGTATTCTCTGCTACCCTCTTCGCCCAGAATGAGAGCCCGCCCGATCACCATGAGCTTCTTCTCATTGCCCTTAAGGGACACCACTGACCCTATGGGCAGGAACTCCGGCATTTCGATCAATCTGTTCTCCTTTCTTCTGAGGCCATTACCCCTTGTATGAGACGACAGGACCCGCCTTCCACGACATAGCCTTTGCCTGCGCCCATCTTGGCATCAGGAAGCAGGCTGCGGTCATAGGAGATGCTGATGGCGTTCTGACCTTCTATCCCCGGCCCGACCCACACCCCATCCCGCAAGGTCAGGTGCGCCTTGAACCACTCCTCATAGCCATAGCTGGCATCATGGGCAGCATCGAAGAGGATGACGGATACCTTGCCTTGGGGAACCAGGCCCTTCAAGAGGCTCTTGCACGCTGATGCCGCCTCTTGAGGGCAGCGGCTGAGGAACCCCGTGATGCCTGATATGAAGATGACCACGGGCTTGCCGGACCCCCTCTGGGCAAGACCGATCAGGTATGGGATGGCGAACTCATCTTTGCGGGTAGAGAAGGCGCACCCGTGCGGTTGGGCATCCAGAGCCTGGGCCAGATCCAACACAGCGATATCCCGGCTATCCCGCTGCACCCAAGCTTCCACTAACCCGGCGATGAAGGGAGCGCCCGCCTTCGCCTTCAGATAGACCACCCGAACGAGAGGCGCTTCCGCAAGGTTGAAGGTTGCCTGATCAAGGGTGTCATAGAAGAGGCCATAGGGCTCTTCCCCCGGTCCCACCTGTGCGCTTGAGAGCATAGACGGCGTGACCCTTTCAGGGGGCATGGGAATGGAGGGTGCAGCATCACCTTGGCTTTGGGCCATGGCGGTGCAGGTGCGAACGATGATGTCATATTCGCTTTCATCCTCAGAGCCTAGGGATGCTGCTTGGAATTCACAAAGAGCGCCGTGTACCTTGGCCAGGCCACGGCCAAAGCCCTGGGGTGCTGCAATGCCCTGGAGAGGACCGAAGAGCATGACAAGATCAGATGGGTCTGGCAAGTTGCAGGCTATGATTTGCCTGAAATAGCTCTTCAGCCGCATGCGCACAGAACCAGGCGTCTCTCCCACCGCAACGACGAATACGCCAGCTTGGGCTGACTCGCGCCCAAGGCTGATCAGATCCTCTTCCAGATCCGGGAAAGCGTCCGAGAAAGCAGCGAGGCCGTTGATGATGACGAGAACCGCTGGACAGCCTTCGGCCCTTTCACGATAACGAGCGAAGGAACCGCCATAGGGAGCGAACTGCGAACGACGCTCAGCTATGAGCTTCCGCAGGGTTCCGAAGAATCGCTTGACCTTATCGTCATCCTCTAAGGTCATGACATCTCCCACTTGGGGCGCTCCCGCGAAGGCGAGCAATGACTGGCTGCCCAGATCCAAGAGGTATGCATGCAACGTACGCGCTGAATGCTGGCCCAGGGCAGAGAAGAGCAACGCCCGGAGGATCTGCTCTGCCCCCGCATCAGGGCTGCCATAGATGAGGGCGTTCCCCTCTTCCAGCAACGGAAGCGTCAAAGCCCCTTGAGCTTGGCAAGCTGGATGATCATAGATGCCCACGACGGGCTCTAGGGAGAAGCCGTCAGCCCCTTCTCGCGGGAAGCGATGCTCTATCTCAGCGAGGGTGACATGAGAGGGAAGGGGTGGCAGCCAAAGAGGCTGAGCGTGCCTATGCTGAGCTGCAGCCACGCTAACGATATGCTCTGCCACCGCCACGGCCTGGGAAGCAGCAGGCTGCTGGGATGTTCCTGGCTGTGGCAGCTTCATGGTGAGGAGGGGCCTCCCCGTAGCAGAGATATAGCTGACCCCCTGGTCCTGGGAGACAGAAAGAGCCTGGCCCGCTTCGTAAGGCACGCCAGCGTAGCCAGATTGGCCTTGGATGAAGAGCTCGTTGTACCCCACGGCTAGGAAGAACCGGCCTGGCTGAGCGATCCCCGCCGCATCGGGCCGCTTGATGACCTCTTGGGAGTCAGCCGTATCAGCCACTTTGAGCGCGACCTTGAAACGGGCGTTCGACCAGATCTGGTCATTGACCACGCCGCTGGGCTTCTGGGTTGCCAAGAGGAGATGCACCCCTAAAGAACGTCCGATACGCGACGCAGAGATGAGCTCATCCATGAACTCAGGATGCTGCTGTTTGAGCTCTGCGAATTCATCAGCTATCACGATGAGATGCGGGCATGGCTCTGACACCTTCCCCTGACGGAAGAGATCCAGGTACCTATAGATGTCAACGTTGTCTCCCCCGAGCACCTCCCGAGCCTCATTGAAGAGCCGCTGGCGACGGCGCAGTTCGCTCTGAAGAGAGACGAGGCTGCGCGCTATGGCCGAGCCATCTAGATTAGTGACCGTTCCCGCGAGGTGAGGAAGCTTGAAGCGATCATTGTTGAAGGCTTTAGCAAGACCGCCGCCTTTATAGTCGATCAGGACGAAAGCCACGTCATCGGGAGAGAAGCTCAGCGCCAGGGAGAGCACATAGGTGATGATGAATTCTGATTTGCCTGAACCGGTAGTGCCCGCGATGAGCCCATGGGGGCCGTGGGCGTCTTCATGGAGGTTGAGCATGAGAGGATCACCGGCGGCATCTACGCCAACCGGACAAGCCAAGGTATCTGACGCATTGTTTTCTCTCCAGCGATCAGCCACGTTCAGATGATCCACATAGGCCACGCCCAGCATCTGCAAGAAGGAGAGCCTCTCCGGGAGCCGTTCGGCGGTTTCCGGAGCTTCTAGACGGGCCTTCCCAAGGTCAAGGGCGAACGACTGAGCCTGGTCAAGGGAGAGGGGAGGATCAGGTACGAAGGGTTTGCGGATGCCTGCAGGGTCATCCCGATCCAACAGGTAGGAACCCGCTTCGCTTTCCCCGATGATGGTGCGGCACTGCAAGGGAAGCTCATGATAGTGACGTGCACAGGCGATCACCGTGAAGCCACTGCCGCCTTTTGCAGTCAGGACATCCTTCACGATCTTTGCCCGATCATACACAGCCTTCGAAGGGCAAACCAAGATCACGTAGGGTTTGGCTTCTCGAGCATCAAAGCCTTCAGCGCTAAGACGCTCTTCCAGCATCTTCCCCAAGACCGCCCCCAACGCATTCGCCTCCTCCAAAGATGACGAGAAGAAGCGAACAGTCTTGTCAGTAGAGAAGAGATGAGGGATGTAGCGAGCGAATGCCCAAGAAGAGGCTGTTGCCTCATCGGCCAGGAGAGCGACCCGCACATCCCGGTAGGAATGGAGGGCGCAGAGTTGGATGAGGATATTGCGCAGGAAACCATCCGTGAACGGAAGGCTACCTACGATGCCGATGACCGGGTTCGCTATCAGCGAATACCCCAAGGGAACATCGCCCAAGACAGGGGGTTCGCAAGCGAAAGCCTCTACGGCATCTTGTAGATCATCCTCTTGGAGGCTGAATCGGATATCCGGGAAGCGGGTGTTGGCCTTGAGGGGCAGGTCTCCCCTGCCAAGGCGCACCTCTAAGTAATCCCCGTGCAAAGAGGTTCGAGACAAGAAGTGCGCATCCTGCTTCGAAGCCACCTCCAGGCAGGTAAGGGGCGAGAGCCTATTCTCTTGGAGGATCTCCTTTTGCAGTTGGGTTTCCTGCTGCAGTTGGGAGCGCATCCTCCCCAGATACTGGGAATAAGCGCTTCGCCGTTGGGCCTCTCTTCGATCGTGCTGCTTACGTTGGTAGCGCTTGCTCAAAAGCGGCCAGAGCACGCTTCCCGCCAGCATGGCCACCGCCATGGCCAGCAGGGGAACCGCTCGGAGCAGGCTGCCGTTCTGCTGAAAGGCGAACAGGATGGAGATGCTGGCCGAAAGAACAGAGGCCAAAGCCATGGCCAATGAAGGCCCTATGCGCATGCTCACGGGCGTATCGTCCTCACGGTCTGGCTGAGGAGGCGCGTCGATGATGAATTCCTTGGGTTCGATGGAGCGGGCAAAGCGCAATGCTGGATAGAAATGGTCCCGTTGAGGAACAGAACGATCCCTATCCGGCAGTGTGCAAGGAGGCTGGAATGCCACAAGCCCCGGAGCCTCTTTGATATCCACACTGTCTTCCGGATCATTCACCGAGATGAGCCTGTGACCGATGGTGATACGCAACCCGAGGATGGTGATCATATCTCCGCAATGAAGGCTGACCGGGATGCCCTGCTGCACCTTACTGCCATTCAGGAACACGCCATTCGAAGACCCTTGATCTGTGAGAGAGAACGATCCTCCCCGGAACAAGAGCTCTGCATGATGAGAGGAGACGAAGGGAGAGGGATAAACGATCCTATTGTCATCAGTGCGCCCGATGGTGAGCTTCGCTTCTTGAGAGAACCCCAGGATGCGCGTCGTTCTGTCTCCCTTAGTAGAATGGTGGCTGAGGAGCGTCCAGCGGCCACCCTTTCCTTCCACTGCGAAGAGCATCGGTTCCTTGAATGACACGACAAGACAACCCTCTGAAGCCACCCCTGCGAACGTGAGGCCTTCCGCAGGAACCAAGCTCCAACCCGTTCCAACCGCTTCAGCGAAGACGACCTTGGTGCCCGTTGCGTCTTGGATCCAATAGGCACCATGAGCCTCATCGGGCAGGGATGCCAGATGAGTGCGTTCGCTTGACTGGACAGTGATGAGCATGGGCTGACAGAAGGGACGATGGGCTAGCCGCGGAAACCCGATGCGATGCGCTGATCCATGTCTTGCATCTCTTGAGCTGTCCGGTCAAGGGCATGGGCTATCTCTTGCACCATCTCTTGAGCCTTCTGGAAACCGGGTTTCAGCTCACTGGTATAACGCTCAGCGTAGGACCGGCTTGCCTCACCCTCCCATTCTTCTTGGAGTTGACCCAAGAGACGGTCCATGGATGAGATGGACTCACCGATCTTGGAAGCTTCAGTGCGGAATTCATTCGCGCGACCTCGCATCGTATCAGGGCTGATCCGGATATTCGCCATAGTGGCTCCTTTCTCTTGGCATACAAGGCCCTTTGCCTTGCTATTCCTTCTTCTGGGCCCGAGACCGCCCAAGGAGGAAGACCGCCACTCCCAGTGCGATGATCCCGACGATCACGCAAACGATGGGGAGTGCGCCCTGCACCCAGCGAACCAACGGGTTGGAGTTCACGAAGATGGCAGGAGAATCTTGCACTGCTCTATTGCCTGCTTGGTCATAGGCTTCCACGGTGACAGCCTGATCAGCCACGGCTTCATACAGGACGACCTTCCGCGCGTCAGGATCTGCGAGAGCTTCGGCATTCAACGTTGTTGCTTCCTGCCCATTGACGCGAACCTCAGCATGATGAAACTTCGTGTTGTCTTCCACGGTGAATCCCACCTCGTGGAAGCTGCCAGAGCGTGTAGGCTCGCTGAAACCATTGAACGTGATGACGGGCGCGGTATCGTCAACCGTGAATACCACCTCAAGGGGCTTGCCTCTGTCTGCAGTTCTGCCGTTCAGGGTATTCATAGAGGCATTCCCTGCTGCATCTGTGGAATGCAGCGTGATCTGATAGGTGCCATCGGCAGCGAATGCGCTCTTGGGAATCACATATTCGCAAGCGGGCCATCCGTTATCGTTCTCTGCGGTAAGGGAATAGTCTATTCCCGAAACCAATGTGCGATTCGTTGGTCCACTGGCGAGAGAGACCATCACATCATCTTCGTTGATGCCACTAGGGTTCACTTCGGTGATGCGCACATCCTGCACTGCTTCAGAACGCAGATACCCTTTATCAACCATGGCACGGGTCTCACTATCCAAGGCATAGGTGGAACCAAAGCGATTGACAGACCAGCTAACCGTCTTGCTGGCGGTGTTCCCCGCCATATCCCGCGCATGCACCTCAAGTTGGTAGATGCCGTCATTTTCAGGAAGATCTGCGGGGCTTTCGCCGAAGAGGAACATCTCCGTTGCAGAGACAGAGGGAACCATCTCATAGGGATAAGCAGACGCGCCCATTCCCATTGACTGGACGTCAACAGTGGATGCAGGATCAACATGCGCGTCGGCGATGGATACAGACAGAGCGCACTGCCCCCGATAGGCGTGACGCGCAGCATCTCCATCACCGCCAACCTCCACAGTGATCTGAGGCGCTTCCGTATCGATGATGAATCCAGGGATGCTCACCGAAGGAAAGGGGTTGTGAGCTAAATCCATTCCTTCAACGGTCATGCTATAAGCTCCCGGACCAGGGAAGAAGATCGTGCAGCTATGATCATCTCCCTCACCTGCCCAGGAACTCAGCTGGGGTGGAGCAGCTTCTGCGCCGTTGTCAGCTTGGGCAACGGGCAGAATAGAGATGAGGCCCTCGGAGAAGTTGCGCTCTTTCACCAGAACGGTGGCAGTGCGTGGTGCCTGATAATAAGTGCCATTCTGCGCTTCCTCGTTATCAAAGGTCACCGTAACGGCGGGGGCCGTTCTGTCCACGGTAAGCTCTGTAGAGAAGAGCCCGGAAGACTTCCCTACCAGATCAGTGACGCAGGCCTTGATGCTGTAGTGGGCATCAGCGAAGAGCTCATAGGAGGCATACCAGCAACCCTCTTCCCCTTGCTGAAGATCCCTGGCTTTGTAGACATGGATCTGATCATCCTCCGCGATAGATGCTATGACCTGATCCGGATCGTATTCTTTGACGAAGCGGAAGTTCGGTTCAGTGATCTTGAACGTAGCTGTGCACCCTTCGCTGAGGAAGCTTCCCTCTGGGATATCCTTTCCATCAAAGGTGACCGAAAGCTGCGGTGTTGATGCATCCGTCACCAGTGCCAGAACCTCAGGGGGCACCTCCCTCACTCCTGCCATGTCAGGATCAGCTCTGTTCCCAGCCTTGTCTTGCACGAAAGCTTTGTAGGAATCAAGGGCGGTATCTTGGTCTCCATCAAGGATGAACTGCATGATGCCCTGCTCATCATCCTCCCCTGAAAGGGTGATGCCGCTTCTGGTCTGAGTCTGACCGGAAGCGCTGTCCCGGTATTCGATGCGCGCATCCCAGTCTGACAATCCTGAGACCTTCGGCTGAGGCATTTGGTCGGTCTCAGCCGACATTTCGCTCGTAAGATTCGGGGTGAACGCATCCATCACCGTCACGATGACCCGAGCGCTGGTCTTGAAGAACCAGAAGAGCCCGTCAGCCCGATGTTCACCTTCGACAGAGAATGCTGTTATCACGGGAGCGGTTCGGTCGATGTTGTAGCTGATGTCAGTGATCTGGGTGATCACGCTGTCATCATCCATGGCGAAGAGGGCTACGCCGCAGTAGGCCCCTTCGGCGCTATTCATCATCACGGAATCTTGGTAAGGGCCATCAACGGCTTTGGCCAGCCTCCAACCAGGATAGGACGCCACGATGCTCTCAGCATTCGTCCAGACATCCTTCCCAGCGCCGCTGGAGAGCAAACCCTCAGGAGCTTGGCGGGAGGCTACCGGCTCCACCCATATCTGCGAAGGAGGGTCCACAAGCTCATACTTCTCACTGAGAGCATCGCTCAGCGCGAAAGAGACGTTCACCATGAAACCGGTATCAGCTACCGGAGCAAAAGAGGTAGGGTAATCTTCCAAAGAGAATGACCCCAGGATGTCCTCGTTACCGTCTTCGCTATCTGCCTGGCTGAACCCAGGATGCCCTTTGATGGCCTCTTCCACAGCAGCCTTCGCATGGGCTTCTTGCACATCCTTATCTGCGCGGAACGGCAGAGATCCGAGGGTCAGGTCATCGATCACCTTCTTATTGGCCACTTCAGGACCATCTTCACCCTCCGATGGCTTCTGTCCCTCATCCTCAGCTGTCTTCTCTTCTGCATCCACCGGGGCCGTTTCGTTCCCCAAGATGGGAGCTGCGGGCCAGAGGAGAGCCACCATGAGAGCAGCCAGCAGCAGCGAGATGCCTTTGATGACTGCATTCCTTGCCCTGATCATGCGAAGACCCCTTTCTGTGCTTCCCTGATCACTTTGCCTGTTGTGTCCTCTTCGCTGTCTGCCTCTTCGGGCAGGATGCAGGTAGGCATATCCTCTTCTTCCTCCTCTTCAGGACAGGGGCCACCGTTCGTTATGGAAGGGCTGTACCCCGCCCTCTGCCTTTGGACAGCGCTCTTGGGCCTATGACGCAAGAACCTGATGGCATAGGCAACGTTGAGCTTCACGAAGATGATGGCCGCTGCCACAGCCGAGCAACCTGCCAGCCCAAAACACGCCACCGCTACCCCTAGAAGGAACCCCTCCATGTCATCACCTGCCTTCCAAGACGGCAGCGCCTGTATATGCCGTAGCGATCTTCGTGGCGCTCTCGTTTCGGAGCCGTTCAAGGGTCCGGCCGCGAAGCTGTTCGTTTGCTTCTGTGGTGAGATCCAGAGCTGAGAGCTGTTCGCTCACGCTTTGCGCCAGTGATGTCATGGCTTCTTCGCTCACGCCCCCGATGCTCTTGAATTTGCCCAGATAGGCTTCAAGGGAATGGGCGATGAGCACGCAGCTATCCAGCTGCATGACCTCCAATGGCTCTTGGCTGATGCGCCCGGCAAGGGATTCCAAGCTGTCCCAGAAGCCCCGGTAAAGCTCCCTGTCTTCATCCCCTTGCATCACTGCGGTGTCTATCCCTGAGATGAAAGCAGCGATGGTGGCGTAGTCTTGGGCCGTTACATGGCGTTCGAAGGATGCATCTTGGGCGGCATGAACGAAGTGATCCAAGGACGCCTTGATGCGCGTGGTTTGGTTCTCCTCATAGGAACCCGTTTGGCCATAGGAATAGAAATACCAATACAAGCGCCCCAGCTCATAGGAAAGCTCGGCGAAGCGCGGAGAAGCCTGGAGCGCGATGAGGTTGCTGCGATAGACCTCATCAAGCTGTTGCTTCTCTTCGAAGGCGAATTGGCCATCTAGCTTATAACTGTTGATGAGACCTTCGTAAGCATCAACGGCGTCAGGGCATTCCTTGATGGCGGCAAGGTATTCCGCCTGGGCCTCAGACGGATCAGTTTGAACGCGCGCATCCGCTACGTCCATGTGGTACTGATAGCTCTGGGTGATCAACCCATCCCGAACACCCAAGCAAGCGAACCCCAAAACGAGCAGGATCACAGCAGAAACAACGGTTGCTCCGAAGGCCATGACCCTGTGGCGCTGGGTTGCCTTATAAGCCCGAGTGAGTTCGGGGTAGACCTCTAGGTCAGCCGCCAGCTCTTCGCAGCTCTGATAACGGCTTTCCCGCACCAATTCCGTGCATTTGGGGATGATGACGTCAGCGAATCCTTCACCCACACGGGGGTTAGCCTCCCGCACATCGGGGAGCGGGAACTCCACCGGGGGCGCAGCCCCGCCCAACAGATGCCAGAGGGTAGCCCCCATACCATAGATATCAGCGCGTTCATCCGTTTGGGCCTTGCCGTATTGTTCAGGGGCCGCGTAACCCGTAGTGCCGAAGGCGACGGTATCTTGCCGCTGTTCCTCCTTGTATTCCCGAGCCACGCCCAGGTCGATCAGCTTCACGTACCCATCAGGATGGAGCATGATGTTGTTCGGCTTCATATCCCGATAGATGATGGGCGGGTCTTGCCGATGAAGATAGCTGAGGGCGTCACAGATCTGGAGCATCCAGCGCTGGACATCCGCTTCGCTCTGCGGCCCCTGCTTTTGGACGACCTTGTCCAGGGATTCACCTTCCACATGATCCATGACCACGTAGATGCGCTCTGGCGTCTTCTCTATATCAACGATGCCCACGATGGCCGGATGCTGGAGCTTTGAGAGGAGCTCTGCTTCACTGGCCAAGGATTGTTCGATAGGGCGGCCTGCCGGATCAACAGCGAAGCGGTCAACCTCTTTGACGGCCCATTGCTTGTTGGGTAGCTCCAAGTCCCGCGCCAGATAGACCCGACTCATGCCCCCTTCGCCGATGAGCGCGAGGATCTCATACTTGCCCTTGAGAACATCTCCGCGTTCGAGGCCCCCGTGCCTTTGAGGTGCAGGTTGAACAGACCGCGCAGGAGCGCTTGCCCCAAAAGCGTTCATGTCTCATGCACCTCCTCTTGCCTCATATGCATAGCATCATTTATGTGAATGATGAAAATCTATAGCATCAGACAAGGAAATGCAACATATAAATATCTTCAGTTCTTCATCACGGATCCGCATGATCTTGTCCGAAATCTGCAGAGAATGGGAGGAAATGAGCAGGGATCCGCACAGGCTCACGCACAGCGCCAGGCTGCAACATCAACAAGGGCTGGCACGAACCCGGTGCCAGCCCTACAAAAGGATGATCAAAAGAGAAGCTTAGGAGAGCTTGCGGATGACCTCCGCGATGGATTCGGCGTGGGTGCGAGCGGCATCATCATCCTTCGCCTCCACCATGACACGGATCACCGGCTCGGTGCCGGACGGACGCAGGAGCACGCGGCCGTCATCACCCAGGGCCTCTTCGGCAGAGCGGACCGCCGCCTTCACACCTTCATCCGCCATGACCGCAGCCTTATCAGCCACGCGCACGTTGATGAGCTGTTGGGGGAACTTCTGCACCACGCTGGCCGCTTCCTCCACCGTCTTGCCGCTGCGCTTCACCGCAGCGATGAACTGGACGGCGGTCATGAGGCCGTCGCCCGTGGAATTGTGCTCCAGCAAGATCATGTGACCGGACTGTTCGCCACCGATGGAATGACCGTGTTCGCGCATCTCTTCCAGCACATAGCGGTCCCCCACCTTCGTCTGCACCACGGTGATGCCCGCATCCCGCATAGCGTGGACGAAACCCAGGTTGCACATGACCGTGGTGACCGCCGTGTCGTTCGCCAGGCAGCCGCGCTCCTTCATGTCAAGCGCGCAGACCGCTTCGATGACATCCCCATCTATCTCAGCCCCTGTGGGCGAGACCAGCATCACCCGGTCAGCGTCCCCGTCGTGGGCGATGCCGATATCCGCCTTCGCTTCGCGCACCAGGTCCTTCACGGGTTCCAGATGAGTGGAGCCGCAGTTGACGTTGATATCAAAGCCATCGTAATCATCATTGATCACGCGCACGTCCGCCCCCAGGCGACGCAGCGCCTCCGGGCTGGTCTCAGAAGAAGCACCGTGGCCCGTATCGATGGCGATGGTCATGCCTTCGAAGGTGATGCCCTGGCCGCGAACGGATTCCACCGCGTGGGTGATGTAGATCTCCTTCGCATCCTTCAGCTGCACCGTGAAGCCCAAGTCAGAGCCGGAGGGCGTCTCCTCTTCAGAGCCTTCCAGGCCACCGCCGCGGACGAATTCCTCTATCTTGTCTTCCACCGCATCCGGCAGCTTGAAGCCCTTCGCGTCGAAGAGCTTGATGCCGTTGTATTCCGGCGGGTTGTGAGAAGCGGATATGACTGCGCCACCCGCCGCCGCCAAGCGGCGCACCAGCAGCGCCACCGCAGGCGTGGGGATGACCCCAGCCAAAAGCGCCGTGCCGCCCGCACTTTCGATGCCTGCCACCATGGCCGCTTCCAGCATGTCCCCGGACAGGCGCGTATCCTTGCCCACTACGATGGTCTTGCCCAGGAAGACCACAGCGGCCTGGCCCAGCCGGTAGGCTATCTGATTCGTGAGCTCTGTATTGGCAACGCCGCGCACGCCGTCCGTCCCGAACATCCTTGCCATGCTATCTCCCTCTGTTGATGTGATCCGCTTCGATGACCGGCGCGCCCTGAGGGCGCTCCTCTGGGGTCATGCGAGCATTGAGCTCCGCCGCCAGCTCATCTTCGGTGATGTTGAAGCGCGCCAAGAGCACCATCAGGTGATACACCAAGTCAGCCGCTTCATAGCGAAGGTGATCCCGCTGGGCTGCCTGGTCGGCACCGCCCGCAACCAGTTGCGTCTCCTTGGCAGCCAGGCAGGTTTCCAGGGATTCTTCTCCTACTTTCTTGAGGAGGGTGTCCAGGCGGCCTTCCAGCAACCGATGGGTGTAGCTCTCATCCGTGGCGGCACGCCGGGCTTCGATGGTGGCAGCCAAGGCGGTGAGCGTCTGGCCGATCTGGGATTCATTCTGCATGGGCGTATTTTATATCAACCCGGGGAATGGGCTAGAATCTTTTCCATGAACACCACCACCGAAGAGAGCCTCTCCCGCACCCGGCGCTTGCTGGGTGATGAAGGTCTTGAGCGGCTGACCGAGGCCCGGGTGGCCATCATCGGGCTGGGCGGCGTAGGCTCTGCCTGCGCGGAATCTTTGGTGCGCACGGGAGTGGGCAGCTTCCTCTTCGCCGATAAGGACGTGGTAGAGCCCAGCAACATCAACCGCCAGGCCATCGCCTTTTTGAGCACAGTAGGCCAGCGAAAGGTGGATGTGATGGAGGCCATGGCGAAGGATATCAACCGCGCCGCTCAGATAGACAAGCTCTTCGCTTTCGTTCTGGAGGAGACCATCGAAGAGCAGCTGGCGCCCTTCGCCCGGCCGGACATCATCGTTGATGCCGTAGACACCCTCACAGCCAAGGCGGCCATCGCGCGCTACGGGGAAGCCCAGGGCATACCCGTGGTTTCCGCCATGGGCATGGCGAATAGGTCAGACCCCACCGCTCTGCGCTTCGCGAAGCTCTTCGAAACGGAAGGGTGCCCCTTCTGCCGGGAACTGCGGAAGATCTTCCGCTCCCGTGGCATTGGGGATGTGAGCGTGCTCTATTCCACGGAACGGCCTGCGAAGGTGAGGCCGATGGAGGGCGCTGCCCGTAGCGAGAAGACGGAGCTGGGCACCTATTCCTACATGCCGCCCGCAGCCGGACTCATGCTGGCAGGCTTCGTGACCCAGCACTTGCTGAAGAGTGAATGGGCGCACGGGACAACGGGGACGTAGGCTATTGTCCTGCTTTCCGACCGGAAAGCAGGACAATAGCCTACGTCCCCGTTGTCCCGTCATAGGGCCCGCGCTGAAACGCGGGCCCTGTTTACGAGAAGAGAAGGAAGGAGAGGGGTTCATTCAACGGTGTAGCAGACGACCTTCTTCTTGGATTCCATATCCTTCGCGAAGTCAGCCACTTCACCGTACTTCATGACATTAGCCTGGCAATGCTGAACGCAAGTGGGAAGCTTTCCCATCTCTGTACGCCCAACGCAAAGATCGCACTGGTCCGTGGGCACCGGGATATAGGTGTACTGCCAGTGATTGTCTCCCGGAATGATCTCCCACGGGCCTATCTCGCAGACCTTGATCCCGAACTGCTCCTGAGGGAGATGGTGCTCCATCTTGCAGGCCACCTCGCAGCTATGGCAGCCCGTGCAGTACTCGTAATCAACGAACAGTCCTTTACGCCCCATGCTATTCACCTTCCTTTACCTTGTAGACCTTGCACAGCTGTGACTTGAAGTTGGTGCCGAAGCCACTCTCGCCGCAGATGTTGGACATCATCTGGTTGACGTTGACTCGCCATACGCCATAGTTGTTGGGGCTTTCGCCATCTTCCTCAGGGAACCACCAACCGTGATCTGCCATGACCATGTGCTTGGGCACGACCGGCGTCACCTTCGCCACATGCTGGCACTTGCCGAACTGGTTCTCCAGCCAGACCCAGTCACCATCCTTTATCCCGAGCTCCTCGGCAGCCTCAGGGTTGATCTCCACTTCAGGCCACTTCTTGAAGTTGCGAAGGGTCTCGATCTGACGATGCTCGGAGTGGAAGGACATGTAGTCACGAGCGCCCGTGCCTAGGATGAAGGGGTACTTCTCCCAGAGGTCCGGATCATTCACGGGGCTAGGTACCGGCTCAACATAGCCTGCCAGGGCCGGAAGGTCACAGCTGGCGAGCACGGTGCTCCAGAGCTCCACACGACCGGTTCGGGTAGGGAAGCCAACTTGACCGTCTTCGCGCATATGACCTGTCTCGTAGCTCTTGTACTCCAGGTTCTTGTAGACCGGGGAGAGCTGCTGGAGCTCCTTGAAGGTGAGACCTTGGAGGAAGGATTCTTGGAGCATGGCATCATGCATCTCCTCGTCCGTCTCCCACGGCCAGGCCTCCGGGTTCCAGTGACGACCGAACATGAGGCAAATCTCCGGATCACCCTTGACCTCGCCGTACTGGCAGGCTTTGTTGATGGTGGCACCGAACTGGGGGCCGTCGCAGGTGCGGATACCGTCGCGCTCAGCGAAGGTGGCAACGGGCAGGAAGTAGTCACAGCAGGCCATGGAAGTGGGTGTCATGAACAAATCAACGTAGACATTGCATTCCATGGAGAGATAGCACTTGAGCTGACGCTCAGGGTCACCGCCAGTGCAGGCAAGCGGGTTGGTGGATTGCATCCAGATCGCCTTGATAGGATAGGGCTCACCGGTTTCCATGGCGTCTACGAAGCAATCCGGATGAGCGTCATTGAAACCTTGAGCAATGAAAGGATACTTGTCGTATCCAAGCCGCTTATTGTGCATTTCTTTTGGAAGTATTTCGTAGCCCCACCCGAAGCCGGTGTTCATGACGAAGTAGGGACGCATCATACCGCCAGGCACATCCAGGTTGCCCGTGATGGCCATGAGATCGATGACGCCTTCGGTCTGAGGGATGGCCTCAGCGTTATTCATATCGAAGGGAAGGCCGAATTGGATGGCGGAGTTGTTGCCTTCGGCGTACATGCGCGCAGCAGCCACTACCAGTTCGGGATCGATCCAGCAGATCTCTCCCACCTTCTCAGGGGTCCACTCCTGCACGTGCTCTTTCAGCTCTTCGAAGCCATAGCACCACAGGTCAACGAACTCATGGTCATAGAGGTCCTCATTGATGATCACGTTCATCATGCCCAGGGCAAGAGCACCATCGGTGCCGGAGCGCACCTGCAGGAACAGCTCTGCCTTGGAAGCCAGCCAGGTCATGCGCGGGTCGATCACGATGAGCTTCGTGCCCTTGCGCATGAGATCCACCACCCAGTGACCGAAGAAGCCGTCTGCGTTGGACTGGAGCGGATTGTTGCCCCAGACCATGAGGACCTCGGGGATCTTGTACTGCGGGTCGTCATAGCGAAGGTAATAGGCCTGGGCGCAGTCAGAGATCCAGAAGGCGCCCGTGATGCCGTACATGGCGGCGATGCGCGGAAGATAACAGGATGAGCCAGAGAGCAACCATGTTTTAGTCGGAGAACCAAAGCTCCATGCAAGCCTATGCAGATACGTGGCGATATCGCGGCCGGTGCCCTGCAAGAACGCAACAGACTCAGGGCCGTACTCTTCCTTCACCTTGTTGAATTCCGCTGTGATCTCTTCCAGGGCCTGCTCCCAGGTGATGCGAAACCACTTGTCCTTGCCACGGTCCTCCTTGTTGCGCTTCATGGGATAGAGGATGCGGTCAGGATGATTCACCAGCTCAGGCAAAGCTAGGCAGCGGCTGCAGAGGCGTCCCTGATTGTAGGGGGCCTCAGGGTCACCCTCCACCTTGACCAGCTTGCCATCAGCGTCCGTATAGAGCAGCCCAAAGCAGCCGTTGTGGCACCCAGGACCAGTACGACAGGTGGTACGGGTGACGGTAAGGTCTCCCTCTTTCCAAGAAACAGGACGGTCATCGCCGTAGGATGTCCAGACTTCCCATTCCTTCTTGTTCTCTCGTCCGATGTCCATGCTCTCTCCTTTCGTTTCTTTTTCGAAACCATGACAAGGGTATGGAAGAGCGCCTGCCCAATCATCACCAAGTGGTAGTGACTGATTGGGTATTTGATGGGGCATCCCCATCCGAAGCGCTTCCTGGCGGGTACGGAAGCGGTGCTCCGCATGCGCGGCAATACAGCGCCTTCGGGTCATTCTGAGTGTCGCAGAACGGGCACTGGCCAGCCTCCACCATGGGAGCCGCCTCCCCGCTGCAGTAGCCGCAATTCACGCATATCCGGCACATGGGACATCCTTCCTCTCTGGTGATGGGCACTGACCGAAACCGAAGCTGAGAAGCCTACTCGAACGCCCGGACGAGTCGGTTTCTGGAAGCGATGGAGCTCAGATGAGCTGAAGTCTGCAAAAGGGTCTGCAGAAGGGCCTGCGAACAAGTCTGCAGGAGAAGAAGCTCCTTAGCTCTTCTTGACTTTCAGCTTGACGAAGATCATGAGCACGAGGGCGATGAGGGCAAGCGGGAAGAGGATGAAGTTGCTTGCCGTGGCCCAGCCCAGATCCCCATAGGCAGCCCCGAAGACGGTGGGACCGATGGCAAGGCCAAGCTGCTGCATGAACTGGAGCATGGCCATGCTCATGGCCGCCGCTGTTGGCGTATTCCCCAATGACAGCGGTGCCAAGGGGCGGATACCCGCAGATATCAGACCTGACCCAACGCCTCCACCGATGACCGCCATCCAGATGAACAGAGTCGAGTTCGGGTCACCCGCGCTAGGCCATGCGAAGAGCAGGGCGATGCCATAGACGATGAAGCCGCCAAAGACGACCCACCGCTTGCTGCCCACCTGCAAACGGTCGGACAGCGCACCGCTCACGGGACCCAAGACCAATCCGACGGCGGTGTAGATGCTGATCATGCCCGAAGCCAGGACCGGCGTATAGCCCTGTTCGGTATTCAAGTACGTGGGATAGAAGGTGTTCGTCCAGGAAGCGCCGATGAACGAGAAACAACACATGGCGAAGCCGATGAGCCAGATGTTCTTGTTCTTGAGCAGCCCCATGCTTGCCCCGAAGGACTCTTCCTGAGGCGCATCTCCGCCGCCCTGCCTGCTGGGCATGCGAAAGACCAGCGCGAAGAGGACAAAGGCTACCAGCGAGAGGATGGCGCAAGCCGTGAAGACAGACCTGAAGCCCAGGGCTTCGGCCATGCTGGGCGCTACGGCATAGATGATCACCGTAGCGAACGGGAACCACGTAGACCAGATGCCAAGCGCCAGACCGCGCGTCTTGTCAGGGAACCAGATGGAGATGCAAGTGGGTGCCACAACGCCGATGAGGCCGATGCCCGCCCCCTCAAGGATCCTCGTGAGCAAGAAGAGCTCGAAGGACGGCACGAAGGCGCTGGCCAGAGCTCCTATCCCGATACAAGCTACTGATATCAAAACGGTGCTCTTCAGCCCGATCCGCTTGCTGATCAAAGCTGCCGGGAATGCCAGGATGATGCCGATCCAGCCCACAACGCTCATCTGCAAGCCGAATTCAGCACCCCCTATCTGGAATTCCGAGAAGATCCAATCAGCGAGCGGCGGAGTCATGAGCTGCGCCATGGGCGCGGTGATACTAGCAAGATACGTCACGGCCAAGATAGCCCAGGCCCTGCTTGACGTCCTCGCCTCTTGGATAGCGGTGTTATCTTTTTCCATATTCATTCCTTTCGGTCTTTCCTTGACCTGAGCAGATCAGCCAGCGCTCTGCTCAGAAGGGCTCTCTTTGGAGGCATGGTCTAATGCCTTCGGCAGATGAGCCATGTAGGCGGGCTTGATGAAGAACGGGATAATGGCGCCCACGGTGCAGATGGGTATGAGCAAGCTGAACGCTGCAGAAGCCCAGCCCATGAACTCCCACCCAGCCCCAAAGAGCGTTGGCCCTACCGTGGCGCCCATGTTCTGCATGAACTGGAGCATGGCCATGCTCATGGCAGATGCCATGGCTGAGCCGCCGAGGATCAGCGGAGCCAAGGGGCGGATGGAACCGGTGCAAACGCCAGAGGCCACCGCGCCGAACAACACGAACATCCAGATGGAGAGCGCTGCATGGGAAACTTCCACTTCCGGAAAAGCGAACAGCAACGCTACGAGGTACATCCCCATGCCCACGGAGATGACAAGGCGCTTCTTCATAGGCTTGAAGCGGTCTGAGATAGCGCCCGCCAAGGGTCCTACCACGATACCAATGGCAGTGAAGATGCTCACCATGTTCGACGACTCAACAGGCGTGTATCCCTGGATGATCTCAAGGTAGGTGTTGTAATGGGAGCTGGTGCACCCGGTGCTCACCGTAGAATAGGCCAGCATCACGATGCCCAGAAGCCAGATGTTCTTGTTCTTCAGGAGCGCCAGACCCTCCCGGAGCGTGCCATCTACGGCGAAGCTGCCCTTTTCGCCGGGTGGATCCCGATAGACGATGGCGAACGCGATGAGCGCTATGGTGCAGAACACGCCACAGAAACCGAATACCGCACGCCACCCGGAGGCGGCAGCCAACGTGGGCGCGAGTGAATAGATGATGACCATGGCCATGGGGAACCAAGTTGACCAGATACCCAAGGCGATGCCCCGCGTGCGCACGGGGAACCAGATGGTCACACAGGTGGGTGCCGCGACGCCCACTAATCCCAAACCAATGCCTTCGAGGAGTCGCGTCATCAGCAAGACCTCGAAGGATTTCGCCAGACAACCTCCGAAGGACCCGAGCGCAAGGCATCCTACCGAGAAGAGGATGACGTTCTTGAGCCCGAAGCGGCGACAGATGAACGCGGCAGGGAATGCCAGGATGATACCGGCTACTCCCATAACGCTCATCTGCATCCCGAAGGTAGCCCCATTCAGGCCGAACTCAGGGATGAGCCACGAAGCCAGAGGGGGCGTCTTCATTTGCATCATAGGTGCAGTTATGCTCACAAGGTACGTAACAGCAAGGATGGCCCACGCATAGAGGGGCGTCTTCTCCCCGCCGGACGAAGCTTCGACACGGGAACTCATATCACACCTCACATATCGCAACTCATTGCTGGCAGGTGGATTACTTCAAACTCTCCTTGTATTCTCTGTGTCCTTTGATGAGCATCGAAGGCAAAGACTTCACAACGTCGAACGGAAGGGCGCCAACGAACATCCACAGGTCCTTGGCGTTCAGTTTCACCGGCATGGGCATGCTGCCAAAGGCCTTCGTCTTCATGGCAATGGACTCGCTTCCATCTTTCTTGTCCTTCATCACATAGATCTTATTGATGACCAAGATCTCATTGTTGTCAAAGCCTGCGAGTCCCACCGTTGACACATTCGGGATGATAGAAGCAAAGAGCGACGTGCAGAAGATCAGCAACCCTACGATGATCTCATTCACGATGGCCCCTACTCCTTGCTCAATGAAGATGCCGATGATGCCCTCCACAACAACAGCTACACCGATAATGGCGCAGATGATCAGCAACGCGTCAGGGTTCTTCTTGCCAGCCTCACGCTTGCCGTCCAGAATGCAGAAGAGGATGGCCAGTACAAGGACGATCACCCCAGCCACCATATCCACCACCTTATTGGTCAGATCGCCATAACCGACGAACCAGGGAGAGGCCACCAACCAGACTCCCAAGAACAGCTCAACGAGAGCGATCGTCCTTTTCATGTTTCGATTTCCTTTCGATTCCTCAAGGGCTGCGGCCCCTCTACGATGCCCCTTCGGCTGCAGAGGGGCGCAGCCCAACCGATCAAAACGCAACTTTGCCGCTACTTCACTTCCGCCAAGCAGACCTCATCGAAATCCATGTCGAAGTCTTCGAACACGGCCTGGATGCCTGCCCGTGAACCACAGGAGACAGCGCTCCCATTCGGGAAGCTGGGGCCGATGCCATAGAAGTCCTTCAGGGGGAAGCGATTGTTCGAAACCTCTGCGAACGGGCGATTGCCCAAGAACTGTGAGATTTGAGCACCGATATGGTTGAAATTCCCATGGTAGTCAGCATGATTGAAGTCACGCTCGAAGTTGAGCGGGCTCATGCATTTGTAGCCGATGACCTTGTCCGGCGTGATGTTCGTCGTGCGCGAGCACCAAGATTCGATGATCTGCTGCGCATACTCATCGCGGATCTCATCCCAGCGTTCCGGGCCACCCTCCACGAAATACGGGGCGTACTGATACAGATAGATGGAAGACTTGCCTTCAGGTGCCTTCGAGGTGTCGAAGTTGTGCCAATTGAGCGTGAGCATCGTCTCATGGTTGAGCTTGCCCGCACGGTACCCCTGGAACGTGTCGCGCATGCCTTCGATGCTGTCGTTCTCGAATTCCACCACTGCGCTGCCGTTGGCCTCTTCGCAGATGTAATGGGGGATGCCGTCCACCGCAAGGTCAACCTTGAACGCCTGGAACTGCTGGTCGCGGAGGACTTCCAGGTTATGGTAGTACTCCTCGCCCATGTCGTAGCCGCACATCATCTCTTCATCCAGCTGGCGAATGCCCAGAGAAGAGATGACAGCCTTGGAAGTGAAGATCTCTTCGCCATCAGCCAGCCGCACGCCCGTAGCACGCTCACCGTCATTGAGGATGTTGACGACCCTTGCATTCGTGCGAACCGTGCCGCCGAAATCCTTGACTGCCCGCTCGAGCGCCTTGCTGAGCTCCCCAGAGCCACCCACCGGATAGCTGATGCCCACTGTGTGCAGCGAAGGAACCTCCAGCACCACGTTGATGCCCGAGCCATCAGAGTGCGGATCGTTCATGTTCTCAGAGCCATAGCGGTCGATGGCGTTGATCACATGGGGATCCTCGAACCACTCCAGAGCCAGATCATGAGCGCTCACGTAGAGCGTGCGCACCAACTCACGGCCTTCGGGAGTGCCTGAAAGGCCTTGCACCAGAGCGCCGAAGGGCGGTGCGGGCATGCTCGTACCTGCTGCAAGCATCCCGCCCAAAGAGCCTGCCCACTCCAAGAACTCACGGTAGGCATTAGCATCATGCTCCGAGAACTTGCGGATGCTCTCAACCGTCTTCTCAACATCCCGATAGAACGTGAGACCCCGGTTGTCAGGGAAGACCACGGTGAGAACCTGTGGGGCATCGATGTATTCCAAGCCCTGCTTGGAGAAGAGGCCTAGTTCGTCATTGGTCATCGTGGGGCTGAGACGGGCGACTACATGGCAACAGGCAGCCAGGTCAGACTTGAACCCCGGGGCCGCGTAATCATCCACAGTCACAACACCACCACCGGTGTAGCTCTTTTCCTCTAAAACGATGACGCTCTGACCCGCTTTCGCAAGATACGCAGCGGCTGTCAAGCCATTGTGCCCACCCCCAGCAATGATGAAATCGTATGTCTCGGCCATGAACAGCTCCCTTCCAATCGTTTGCCGATACTGCAAATGACTCTACGGAGAGAGATGGGTGCCGTCATCACCAACCATTGGTGACCTTTTGGGTTATGGGCATCACCAAGCAAGATGCGCTGGCCATGCCAGCCTGCAAGATCTGCAGCATTTTCCCTAGAAGAACAACTCGGAATGAGCTTGAAAATAATCGCTTACATTCTCTCGAAGATTGTTCTATATTGAACCGATTCCTGTCATCTTTCTAGAGGGGGACGAAAGCGTGACAAAGCAACATGAGCTACCGGGATATGATGATCTTTTCTTCTCGGTCATCGATCCTCCGGCACCGCTTAGCAATACCGTACACCGAGACCGCCTCATCCTGCTTTTGGATGAAGGCGCTGATCGAACCTTGACCCTCGTCATCGCTCCTGCAGGATTCGGCAAGACCACTCTCGTATCTGATTGGGTCAGCCATTACTCTCGAATGAACGCGCACTGGCCTGTTAGCTGGCTGAGACTGCGTAGCCAAGACAGTGTGCTTCATGTCTTACGGAGCTTCATCAGAGCGTTTCAGACCATGGAGATCCCCGTCAGCGGAATGGAGGAGGTCGAAGATACCTCATCCGCCTTCGACGGAGATCCCATTTCAGGAGCCGATCGGCTCCTTGCCTGTGCATCCCACTCGAACACACCGTTCACCATTGTTCTTGACGACTACAATTATGTTGAAGACGAGCGCGTTCATGCCCTCGTAGAGCACTTCGTCATGCAAGCTCCCCCTGCCATGCATCTTATTCTCACCAGCAGGACGATGCCGCCCTTCCCGCTTTCGAAGCTTCGTTCTCGCAACCAGCTGCTCGAACTGAGCACTGAGACCATCGGGTTCACCCCCTCGGAAGCGGGGGATTACTTCTCTCGCTCCTTGAATATCCAGCTACCCGAAAGTACGATCGCCTCGCTTCAGAACAAGACAGAAGGTTGGATCGCGGGGCTGCAGATAGTAGGCCTCTCTTTGCGCAGCGGCAAGCAATTGACGAGCGTTCTCGCGAGCCTCTCGGGCGAGAACTATCGTATCTTCGATTATTTCTCTGAGGAGGTGATTGATGATCTGCCCACTGAGCTTCGAAGCTTCTTGATCAAGACATCTCTCATGGATAGCCTCAATCCTGATCTCTGTGACTTTCTATTGGGCATAGACGATAGCCGTAACATCATCTCGATCCTTGAGCAGCAGTGTCTCTTCCTGACGCCGCTCGACGATGTGCGCTATTGGTTCCGCTACCACCAGCTCTTCGGAGATTTCTTGCGCACTAAACTCGAACGCGACCATAGCGAGGACATCCCTTACTTGCATCGCATGGCATCGGCATGGTTGCTTGAGCACGGATTCCTTGAGCAAGCAATACCCCACCTGTTGGCATCGAAAGAGTACGATGCAACCGCCCGGGCCCTGGAGGAGAGTTATGCGGGCAGGTCAGTCCTCAACTTCAACGTAAGCCTCGTCCAAAGATGGGTAAACGAGTTGCCCTATGAGACCATGCTGCACCATCCGAAGCTCATCGAATTCGTCATGCTCCTCAAGCTGGTGCAAGGAAATGCGAAGGAACTGGAAAGCTATATCTTCGAGTTCAGCGACACCATTGACGAAGCCCTTGACACAGGCGTCTTCCGATCGACGGATACCCCTCTGCGAGAGACCTTGGGGATGATCAAGGCCATCGTCTCCTGCGTGCAGGGGCGCTACGAAGAGGCTATCGCTTACTACGAGCGCCAAGGAGGTGCCATCGTCACTGGGAGCGAATGCGTTCAGGGGATGCTGTATCACTTCCTTCACTATGCCTATTTTGCGCAAGGTGATCACAAGAATGCTGAGAACATGCTCAAGAGGGCCATTCGCCGTGCCGATGAGGAGAATCTCGTCCAAGAGCATCTCTCCTCCCTCAGCCTGTTGGGCCAGCTGTACCGCAACCAAGGGAACCTGGACCACGCCGCTTCGCTCTATGAGCATGCGTTGACCTATGCACGCGCCCGCAACGCCGATCCTTACATCATGCAGCTCATCGACGTTTGTCTGGGGGATATCTATCAGCAGCGTCTTCAACTGGCCGAAGCGGACAGGCATTTGGCTGAAGCCAAGGCCTCCTTCGCGGTGCGGATCCTCGATCCCGCGCGCTATGACCTGAGGGAGTGGAACTTCATCCCCTCAGCCATGCTGACCCTGACCAGGAACTTCATCTTGCACGAGGATTGGCCCAATGCAGAGAGATGCATAGCCCATGCCTCTGCCCTCTTTGAGGATTGCTACCCTGTTCCCTTCTTGAACGCGCGTCTGAACGCCATGCGGGCGAGGATCTGGATGGCCTCGAACAACAAGGTTGAACTGGAGGCCTGGATAGGTGAAGCCCACGACCGGCTCACCGCAGGGGAGGCACCGTCCTTCGTTGAGCTCGTGACGCTTGCCCATACCTACTGCCATATCGGGAAGCCCCGCGAAGCTCTTTCTGTCCTTGACGAGGTCCAACGCACGACACCTGTCCTCTTTCTGAAGTATTACGACACGGAACGGCATATCGTGAAAGCGGTCGCCTTGGCCCAAAGCGGCAACCGGGTATCAGCGCGCGTGCCCCTCATCACCGCTGCTGAGCAAGCAAAAGACGAAGGGCGCCTTGAGGTCTTCACCGGCTTCCCCTACCTTCTTCGCTCTCTCCTACAGGATGCCATCGATGACCTTACGAGCAATCCGCACCGGAAAAAGACTGCTTCTACCATCGCCTTCCTGCGAAAGATCATGGCAACCTATGCCGATGCGGACAATCGTGAGGCTAGCAGGATAGGGGAACAGCAGCCTTCGTATACGTCCCTCGTCCCGTTGCGGCCACGGGAAGAAGAGATCTTGAGGTTGCTGGCTGAAGGCAAGCGGGCCAAACAAATATCAGCAGAGTTGTTCATCTCGCTCAACACCACACAAACCCACATCAAGAGCATCTATAGCAAGCTGGATGTCCATACTCGCGAAGAGGCCATCAGCAAAGCCTTCGCTCTGGGAATCCTATGACGGACAACGGGGACGGTACAATAAGCCTCACCATTCGCGATCAAGGAGGAACGCATCATGGCGAACACGAACGAAGTCCCCGTTGTGGGCATCATCATGGGCTCTGAGTCAGATACGCCCGTCATGGAAGCCTGCATGAAACAGCTGGAAGAGTTCGGCATTCCCTATGACCTGAAGGTGGCCAGCGCTCATCGCAAACCCGATGTGGTGCACGAATGGGCCGGAAGCGCCCAGGAACGCGGACTGCGTGTGATCATAGCGGCAGCCGGGAAAGCAGCGCACTTGGGAGGCGTGGTGGCAGCTTTCACACCCCTACCGGTGATAGCGGTGCCCATGAAGACCAGTGACTTGGGCGGATTGGATTCCTTGCTCTCCATGGTGCAGATGCCCAGCGGCGTTCCCGTGGCCACGGTGGCTATCAACGGCGCGAAGAACGCGGCTATCTTGGCCGCTCAGATCATCGGCTGCGGCACGGATGCTGTGGCTCAGCACGCCATGGACCAGGTGATCACGCTCAAGCGCTCTATGGCTGAGTAGGCTGAGGCTATCAGATAGCCTTGAGGTAAAAGAGGGGGCGGACATCAGTCCGCCCCCTCTTCTCATAAGAACCTGGAAAAGGTTCGCTTAGATGCCCGGAGTGGCGTAGATGCTCACAGAAGCATAGGGCACGATACCAGGGATGGTGATGGTGTACGTGGTAGAGGCCACGTTGTTCTCTTCCTGGGACTCCTCTTCAGCAGGAGGTTCTGTGTTACCAGCATCCGGAGACTCCACCGGATTGCCCTCTTCATCCAGCGTGCCCGGCACAGCGCCTTCGGTAGCTCCCGTGATAATGGGGGTCATGGAAGGATCAAGCATGACGCTCATGGCCGTGCCGCCGCAGAGGATATTGCCGTCGGCATCACGCAGGATGGCAACCACATGGGCATCCTTCCGGTTATTCAGAGACGCAGTAGCATCAGAGGAATCAACGGGACCCAGGTCAGCGGAGATATCACCGGTGATGGTCATGGTGCCGTTCTCTTCGGTGACCTTATCGTTGGAAAGCTGGAAGGTGCTGTTCAGCTCTTCAGGGGTCTCCTTGGTGGAGGTCCAGTTGACGTATTCCATCAGCGGCTTCACCTCGAAGCGCGCGATGGGGGTGGTGGTGTCAGACAGATAAGAGGTGCCCGCGGCCGCAGTGGTGATGCCCGGGTAGACCTCCTGAAGCGTCTCACCGCCGCCGATCAGCATCACGCCATCTTCGCTATAGCCTTCGATGGTGAAGGTGACGCTGTTGGCCACCCAGCCCTCGTTGGGGTTCTCAACGGTGAAGGCGTAGCTGACCGTCTGATCCGGCAGCACCGTGTAGCCCACTTCCGTGACCTCCAGGTCTTGGGCGTTCAGCTCTTGGGTGGTCTTCTCCACCGGTGCAGCATCCTCTGCGGATGAGCAGCCGGTCACAGCGAACATCGCACAGGCCAGCGCGCCCGCAGAGATCACGGCAACGAGCTTCTTTGACAGCTTCATGGAAAATGCTCCTTCTCTCATGGTCATCGTGTCCAGGATTATACGTTACTCGTCTTGGCTCTCATCAGCGGATTCCGAACTGTCATCATCCCCGTCCGTGATGGAGATCCCAAGCTCACCCAAGCCGCCTACGGAGCCCAGAAGCGCATCCAGCTCTTCCAGGTTGCGCTTGTAGGAGCGCGGCGGCAGGGATTCGCCCAGCATCTCTTCGCCATCGGTGTTGAAGGTGGGCGGCTCATCCCCGCCGATGAGGATGGTGTCATCGGGTGAGAACACCATATCCAACAGCTGGGACATATCATCCGAAGAGGCGGTCAGGTCATCCTCGATCACGTGGAGCAGGTTGTGCTCCTTGAGGCCTGCCTTCAGCTCTTCCATGGCCTTGCCGCCGATGCCTTCGATGCGCAGCAGGTCATCCTCGGTATGGCCGATCAGGTTCGCCACCGTCTCGATGCCCGCCTCGGAGAACTTGTTGGCCCAACGCTGGGAGACTCCCAGGTCATCCAAGATGTAGAGGCGCGCCTCTTCCTCAGACAGGTTGTGACCCGCATGCATGCGCGCGAAGCCATTCAGGTAACCGCCATAGGAGCCGCCGAAGTATTCACCATCTAGCATGAATTCATCCCGCTGGGGAATGAGCTCCTCTATCTCACGCAGGGCATCCGGCGCGTAATCCGGCAGTGCCTCGCCCTTCTCAGCATCCTTCTGGATGGGTGCACCCTTATAGGTGAGACGCACATCGCGGTAGCGGTTGAGCCCCGTGCCTGCAGGGATGGGCTTGCCGATGATGACGTTCTCCTTGAGGCCATCCAGGTGGTCGGTCTTGCCTTCGATGGCTGCATCGGTGAGGACGCGAGTGGTCTCCTGGAAGGAAGCGGCGGACAGCCAGGAATCCGTTGCCAGGGAGGCCTTGGTGATGCCCAGCAAGAGCGGCTGGCCCACCGGCGGCTCTTGGCCATTGGCGATGAGCTCGTTCGCCACCCGCTCGAATTCGAAGCGGTTCACCTGACGGCCAGGGAGCAGGTCAGAATCACCCGCATCCAACACAGCCACCTTGCGCAGCATCTGACGGGCGATGACCTCGATGTGCTTGTCGTTGATGTCCACGCCCTGGCTGACGTACACGCCCTGGACCTGGCTGACGATATAGCGCAGCGTGGTGTTCGGGTCAGTCAAGCGCAGCAGGTCATGGGGATTCACAGAACCCTTGGTCAGCTGCTGGCCCACGCGGACCTCACAGCCATCCACCACGCCCGGCATCATGGTGACACGCGGAGAGACCGCATATTCGCGGATGTTACCCTCTTGGTCGTGGATGGTGAGCACCTTGGAAGTCTTATCCCCCGCTATCTGCAGCGTACCGGATATCTCAGCCAGCACAGCCTGGCCCTTGGGCTTGCGTGCCTCGAAGAGCTCTTGGACACGGGGCAGACCGTGGGTGATGTCCTCGCCAGCAACGCCGCCGGTATGGAACGTTCTCATGGTGAGCTGGGTGCCCGGCTCACCAATGGACTGAGCAGCGATGATGCCCACTGCCGTGCCGATGTTGACGGGGCGGCCCGTAGCCAGATCCCAGCCGTAGCACTTCTGACAGACGCCGTGTTCCGCATGGCAGGTCATGATGGTACGGATCATCACCTCTTCGATCCCTGCCTGGATCATGGTGCGGATCTGATCAACGGAGCTGATGTATTCGCCCGCGTCCATGATCACTTCGCCATTCTCATCGGCCACTGGTTCGAGCAGACAACGGCCGATCAGGTTCTCATCCGGCTGACCCTTCTCGTTCTCAAGGGCATAGGGAACGCCATCGTGGGTGCCGCAATCTATCTCACGGATGATGACGTCTTGGGCCACATCCACCAGACGGCGGGTCAGGTAGCCCGAGTCCGCCGTACGGAGCGCCGTGTCAGCCAAGCCCTTGCGGGCGCCATGGGTGGAGATGAAGTACTCCAGCACGGAGAGGCCTTCGCGGAAGTTAGCCTTGATGGGGCGGTCGATGATCTCACCCTTCGGGTCAGACATGAGGCCGCGCATGCCCGCCAGCTGACGGATCTGCTTGATGTTACCGCGAGCGCCGGAGAAGGCCATCATGTAGATGGGATTGAAGCGGTCGAAGTTCTCAGCCATGGCGTCGCCGACCTCTTCGTTGGCCTCATTCCAGACATCCACCACCTGCTTGTGGCGCTCTTCGTCGGACATCATGCCCAGCTCGTAGTCTTCATCGATGGCTGCCACCTTGGCATCGGCCCGCTCCAGGATCTCTGCCTTGTTCGGCGGGATAGTGGCGTCGTAGACGGACACGGTGACACCAGCGCGGGTGGCGTAGTGGAAGCCCGCATCCTTCAGGCCGTCCAGGATGGGCGGGATCTCAGAGAGCTCGTAGCGGTTGCAGACTTCCTGCACCAGGCGAGATATCTCCGTCTTGTTCATCTCGTAGTTCAGGTACGGGAAATCCATGGGCAGCACGTCGTTGAAGATGATGCGGCCTACCGTGGTTTGGATGCGGTCCCCCGCCTTGTGGTCTTCGAAGGTGTTGTAAGCCGTGGCCACCTGGCAGTTCACGCGCAGGCGCACCCAGATCTTCGCCTGAAGGTCAAGGTCAGCCCGGGCATCGTAGGCGTTCATGGCATCGTCTATATCAGTGAAGACGCGGCCCTCGCCCGGGAAGCCATCGCGGGCAGCCGTCAAGTAGTACAGACCGATGATCATGTCCTGGGTGGGCACGGTCAGCGGGCGGCCATGGGCCGGGGACTTGATGTTGTTCGAAGACAGCATGAGCACGCGGGCCTCTGCCTGGGCCTCAGCCCCCAGGGGCACGTGAACGGCCATCTGGTCACCGTCGAAGTCAGCATTGAAAGCGGTGCAGACCAGGGGATGCAGGCGAATGGCCTTGCCTTCCACCAGCACCGGTTCGAAGGCCTGGATGCCCAAGCGGTGCAGGGTTGGGGCGCGGTTCAAGAGCACCGGATGGTCAGTGATGACCTCTTCCAGCACGTCCCACACATAGCTTGCCCCGCGCTCCACCGCACGCTTCGCAGACTTGATGTTGCCCGCGTATTCCAGTTCCACCAAGCGCTTCATCACGAAGGGCTTGAACAGCTCTAGGGCCATCTGGCTGGGCAGGCCACACTGATGCAGCTTCAGCTGCGGGCCCACCACGATGACCGAGCGGCCAGAGTAGTCAACGCGCTTGCCCAGCAGGTTCTGGCGGAACCGGCCCTGCTTGCCCTTGAGCATGTCAGAGATGGACTTCAACGGACGGTTGCCCGGGCCCGTGACCGGACGGCCGCGACGGCCGTTGTCGAAGAGGCTGTCAACTGCCTCTTGCAGCATGCGCTTCTCATTGTTGACGATGATCTCAGGAGCACCCAGATCCAGCAGGCGCTTCAAGCGGTTGTTGCGGTTGATGACGCGGCGGTACAGGTCATTCAAGTCAGAGGTGGCGAAGCGGCCGCCGTCCAGCTGCACCATGGGGCGCAGATCCGGCGGGATGACCGGGATGACGTCCAGGATCATGTCAGAGGGCTTGTTGTCTGACTTCAGGAACGCATCCACTACCTTCAGGCGCTTCACGGCCTTGGCGCGCTTCTGGCCCTTGCCGTTGGCGATGGTCTCACGCAGCTCTTCGGAGGCCGCTTCCAGATCCATGGCATCCAGCAGGTCACGCACGGCTTCAGCACCCATGCCACCAGTGAAATAATCCCGGTAATTGGCGCGCATCTCACGGTAGAGCGCCTCATCCGGCACCAGCTGCTTGGGCTCGATCTTCATGAACTCATCCAGCGCATCCTGGCGAAGGGCCTTGCGCTCGTTGAATTCCTCGTAGATGTCTGCGATCTCTTGTTCCACCTCTTCGGCGGACAGGCGATCATCATCCATCTCTTCGTCTACGAACTCATCCTCTTCGGGGATATAGTCCACTGACAGACGGCGCGTGGCCTCGATCAAGCGGTCCCGCTCAGCATCCAGCTCTTCCAGGTCAGCCGCTAGCTCATCGCGCAGCTCATCAGCATCCTCTTCGCGGGCCTCATGGTCAACGCTGGTGATGATGGAGCTGGCATAGTAGAGGACCTTCTCCAATTCCTTGGGCGGGATATCCAGCAGGTAGCCCAAGCGAGAAGGGCTTCCCTTGAAGTACCAGATATGGCTCACCGGCGCGGCCAGTTCGATGTGGCCCATGCGCTCACGACGCACCTTGGAGCGGGTCACCTCAACGCCGCAGCGTTCGCAGACGATGCCCTTGAAGCGGATGCGCTTGTACTTGCCGCAGGCGCATTCCCAATCCCGGGTGGGCCCGAAGATCTTCTCGCAGTACAGGCCGTCCTTCTCTGGCTTCAGGGTACGGTAGTTGATGGTCTCAGGCTTCTTCACCTCGCCGCGCGACCATTCGCGCACGTTCTCTGCACTGGCTAGGGATATGCGGAGCGCGTCGAAGTTGCGGACGTCGAATTCAGTTGTATTGGGCATCCCTATTCCTCCTCTCCCTGGCCAAGCAGGTCTGCAAGCTCTTCAGCCACCTCATCAGCGCTGTTGCCTATGGGCGCTTTCGCACGCAGGATCTCAGCCGACCCGAGATCTGCGTCATTGCCCAGCAGGTCATCGCCCGTGGTGCGGTTCACGTCTTGGATCAGTTCGCTGATGTCAGCGCCCAGGTCATCCAGGAGCGTGGCTCCGGAATCCTCATCCTCAGGGGCACCCAGGCCGAACTTCTCGAACACAGCGCGGTCTTCGTCACCCTCGTCAGTGTCCATGTTGGCATCCACCGTGCCGCCATGGCCCTCCAGCTCAACGTTCAAGCAGAGGGACTTCATCTCCTTCACCAGCACCTTGAAGCTCTCCGGCACCTCAGGGGCAGGGATGTTCTCGCCCTTGACGATGGATTCGTAGGACTTCACGCGGCCGGCCGTGTCGTCGGACTTCACGGTGAGGATCTCTTGCAGCACGTTGGAGGCGCCGTAAGCGTAGAGGGCCCAAACCTCCATCTCGCCGAAGCGCTGGCCGCCGAACTGGGCCTTGCCGCCCAGAGGCTGCTGGGTGATGAGGCTGTAGGGGCCGGTGGAGCGGGCATGGATCTTGTCATCAACCATGTGGCCCAGCTTCAAGATATAGGTGGCGCCCACGGTGATGGGTTCACGGAACTTCTCACCGGTGCGGCCGTCGTAGAGCCAGGTCTTGCCGGTGGGCGTCAGCTGGGGAACGAATTCATCCCGGGCCTTGTCACCGTACTTCTCATGGTTGATGTTGATGAGGTTGCGGTTCGCCTTCATGATGGCGTCCGATATCTCCTCTTCGGTGGCGCCGTCGAAGACGGGAGTGGAAACGAAGATGGGGCCTTCGACCACTTCATCGGTCTTCTCCTCATCAGACCAGCCCCACTTCGCAGCCCAACCCAGGTGGTTCTCCAAGAGCTGACCCACATTCATACGGGAGGGAACGCCCAGGGGGTTCAGGATGACGTCGATGGGCGTGCCGTCGGCCAGGTAGGGCATGTCCTCCACGGGCAGCACACGGCTGATGACGCCCTTGTTGCCGTGGCGGCCGGAGAGCTTGTCGCCCTGCTGCACCTTGCGCTTCTGGGCCACGTACACGCGAACGAGCTCGTTCACCTGCGGGGGCAGGTCATCGTCTTTGCGGTTGAAGCGCAGAACGCCGATGACGCGGCCACCGGCACCATGGGGAACGCGCAGGGACGTATCACGCACCTCGTGGGCCTTCGCACCGAAGATGGCGCGCAGCAAGCGCTCCTCAGAGGAGGGCTCCGTCTCGCCCTTCGGCGTGACCTTGCCCACCAGGATGTCTCCGGGGAAGACCTCAGCGCCAATGCGGATGATGCCATCAGCGTCCAGGTCAGTGATCATATCGTCAGAGATATTCGGGATCTCACGGGTGATCTCCTCATCGCCCAGCTTGATGGAACGAGCGTCCACCTCATATTCGGCGATATGGATGGAGGTGAGGAGGTCTTCGGCCACCACGCGCTCTGACACGATGATGGCATCCTCGTAGTTGTAGCCTTCCCAGGGCATGTAAGCCACCATGAGGTTGGCGCCCAGGGCCAGCTCGCCTTGGTCGCAGCTGGGGCCGTCAGCCAGCACGTCGCCCGCTTCCACCGCATCGCCCTTGCGAACGATGGGCTTGTGATTGATGGAACCGGATTGGTTCGAGCGCTGGAACTTGGGGATCAGGTACTCATCGTAGTCACCGTCCTTGGTTTCCACGATGATGGTCTGGCCGTCCACATAGTCAACCACGCCCGGGTTCTGGGCCACGAGGATCTCACCGGAGTCAACGGCGATGCGATGCTCGATGCCCGTACCCACATAGGGGGCCTCCGTGCGCAGCAGCGGCACAGCCTGGCGCTGCATGTTCGAGCCCATGAGCGCGCGGTTCGCGTCATCGTGCTCCAAGAACGGGATGAGCGATGTTGCCACGCTGGTCATCTGACGCGGAGAGACGTCCATGTAGTCCACTTGCTCCGGCGGCACTTCGCCCGGCTCGCCGAATTCACCGGCAGCGTTCTTCATACGGCAGAGCACGCGCTTGGAGGGAACGAAGGTGCCATCTTTGTCGAAGGTACCGAACTGGCGGGTCTTCGGATCGAATTCGTCATTGGCCTGGGCGATGATGTAGTTCTCTTCTTCATCGGCCGTGAGGTAATCAACGTCATCAGTCACCTTGCCGTCCACCACGCGGCGGTAGGGGCTTTCGATGAAGCCAAAGGGATTCACGCGCGCATAGGCTGCCAGTGAACCGATGAGGCCGATGTTGGGGCCTTCAGGGGTCTCAATGGGGCACATGCGCCCGTAGTGGGAGGTGTGCACGTCGCGCACCTCGAAACCAGCGCGCTCACGGGACAAGCCGCCCGGGCCCAACGCCGAAAGGCGGCGCTTGTGGGTGATGCCGGAGGCAGGGTTCGTCTGGTCCATGAACTGAGAGAGCTGGGATGAGCCGAAGAACTCCTTCACAGCCGCTACGATGGGGCGGATGTTCACCAGCGAATTGGGGTTCACTTCGTCCGTATCTTGCATGGACATGCGCTCGCGCACCACGCGCTCCATGCGGGAGATGCCGATGCGGAACTGGTTCTGGATCAGCTCACCCACGGTGCGGATGCGGCGGTTGCCGAAGTGGTCGATGTCATCAGTGGCGTAGCCCTCAACGCCATCATGCAGGTTGATGATGTAGCGCATGGTGAGGACGATATCGTCTTTGGTGAGGGTGGAGGAGGCATTCTCTTCCGGGTCCTCGCCCAGCTTCTTATCCATCTTGTAGCGGCCGACCTTCGCAAGGTCATAGCGCTGGGGATTGAAGAAGAGGCCATCCAGGAGCGTACGGGCGGAATCTACCGTAGGCGGCTCACCGGGACGGAAGCGCTTGTACAGTTCGATGAGGGATTCCTCCCGCGTGGTGGCCGGGTCACGCTCGAGGGTGCGACGCACCATATCAGAGTCACCCAAAAGCTCCAGGATCTCCTCGCTGGTCTCCGCCAGGCCCAACGCGCGCACCAACAGCGTGGCCGGCTGCTTGCGCTTGCGGTCGATGCGGACGGAGAGGACATCGCGCTTGTCGGTTTCGAATTCGAGCCAAGCCCCGCGGCTGGGGATGACCTTCGCGTTATAGATGATGCGGTCGGAGGTCTTGTCGCGCTCAGACCCGAAGTAAACGCCCGGGGAGCGGACCAGCTGGGAGACGACGACGCGCTCCGTGCCGTTGATGATGAAGGTGCCCCGGTTCGTCATGAGCGGGTAGTCACCCAAGAAGATGGGGATCTCAGCCTGGACACCGGTGTTGCGGTTCACGTAATCGAACGTGACCGTGAGCGGTGCCTGATAGGTGACGTCCTTTTCCTTGCACTCGTCAACGGTGTACTGGGGCTCATCGAATTCATGGCTCTTATAGGAGAGCGACATATCCTTGGTGTTGGATTCGATGGGGCCGATGTCCTCGAAGGCATTGCGGATGCCCTCATCCTTGAACCACTCGAAGCTGTCTGTCTGGATGCCGATCAGATTCGGCAGATCCATGACGTCTTGGCTCTTCGCGAAGCTCCTTCGTTCCCGGTAAAGGGCAGATGGGGTTTTCTTGAGCTTGGCCACGAAGCTTACCCTCCTTCTCTATTCCTTCTTTGATGGGCTTGATCTTCTGCAAAATGCAGGAACGCTCCACATTAGTCATGGGGTACGGGAGCGTCAAGATTTTTTTCTATGAAGTATGGAGTTTTTGTGGATATTAGTTCAATCCATCAAGCCATACTTCTGGCGAAGACGGCCCAAACGATCAAGGATAGGGTTGCCCACCAGGAAGAGGGTGGCGAATGTGGCAATCCCCTGTAGGGCGTTCACCGGCACCCCCGCTAGATACAGAGCAGCTACGCCCTCGGGGGTGAAGGTGGAAAGCAGCAGGAAGACAGAACTGGTGTCCAGCAGGGGGCCTGCCACCAGCAGCACGAACAGGCCGCCGCCTAGGCTCACTGCCAGCTTCTGCTTCCATGACCACCCTTCCCGCGGAATGGCCCCGCGCTTCGCCAGGGCTCCGAAGACAAGGCCGCAAAGGCCGAAGGAGAGCATCTGCCAGGGCATCCACGGACCGATGCCGAAGATGAAGCCGCTGGCCAACGCAGCAAGGGCCCCCACCATGAACCCTGCTGATGGCCCGAAGCCCACACCGGCCACCATCACGATGGCGGCCATGGGCTTGAAGTTCGGCAGCCAGATGAAAGCCGCCCGCGCTGCCACCGCAAGGGCCACCATGACAGCCACGGCCACCAGCTCTCGGGCTTGGGGCTTACGGCGCTCGAAGGAGATGAAGAACGGCACCATGGCATAGATCACCAGAAGGATGCTCACTACTATATAGCTCTTGCCGCGAAGCGTCCCACCAACCGCTACCGTCACCGCGGCAGCAAGGATCACCAGCACCCAAACAAGCCCGAGGGACGGCTTCTTGCTCAGTTCAGACACAGCTGTATCACATCCTCATCGGTCACGGCGTTCGTGAACACATGGCGGCTCATGCGGTTGGCCGCCGTGGTGTAGAAGGAATTCATGGCGAAGAACGCCCGGGGAGTATTCGTGGTGACCACGGTGCCATCGAAGAACAGAGCCACGGCATCTGCGTAGCGGGCGCAGAATTCCACATCATGGGATACCATGACCACCGTGAGACCCTCACGGATGAGCCCTTGCAGCACCGCTGCCAGCTTCTGCTTGAAGAAGGCATCGATCCCCTTGGTGGGCTCATCCAAGAGCAGCACCTGAGGGCTGCACAGCAGCACCTTCGCCAAAGCCGCCCGCTGCTGCTCACCCCCTGACAGATCCAGAGGATGCTGGCCCAGCTGATCCGTCACTTCGCAGATACGGGCCACCTCTTGGACGCGCTCTTCGCGAAGGCCTTGAGGGGTGTCTTCCAGCATCTCTGCCAGATCCTCGCGCAGCGTCTTCTTGACGAAGAGGTTCTGAGGGTCTTGGGGCAGCATGGCTAGGGCGTTGCGGAAGAGAGAGCCACCCTTCCAATCCGTCAGGCGCTTGCCCAATACGCTGACCTTCCCCCGATAGGGCTTGCAGATGCCGCAGAGCGTCTTGAGCAACGTGGATTTCCCCGTGCCATTGCCCCCCACCAAGGCGAAGAGGCTTTGGCGCGGCACCTCTAGATCAACGCCCTTGAGCACATCAGGGGCTTCGCGTTCGTAGCGGAGCCAGACATCCTTTGCCTGCACAGCAAGCGCTTCGCTGCCCCTTGCCAACGGCTCCTCTTCTGGCAAGGAGCGCACGGGCAGCGGATGGTGCTCAACGTAGTCCAGCAGCCAGTTGCGCCCTTCCCGCACCGTCAAAGGGGAGGGGGACAACGGGGACGTAGGCTTTTGTCCCGATTCTCGTAGAGAGACAAGGGATCGGTCGCCCTTCAGAGAATCGGGACAAAAGCCTACGTCCCCGTTGTCCCCCTCCCCCGCCTCTACTCCATAGAAGACGCGCAGCGGTGCGGGAAGGGCGAAGGTCATAGCATCCCCTTCGCCATAGAGCGCTTCTGCCACTGCCCGGGGAGACCCTTTCGCCGTGATGCGCCCTTCGTCCATCACCACCACCTGATCCGCCGTGGCGAACACGTCTTCCAACCGATGCTCTGTGATGATGACGGTGGTCCCCAGCTCCCCGTTGATCTTGCGCACGGTGTTCAGGAAATCCGCCGCGGCGATGGGATCCAGCTGGCTGGTGGGTTCATCCAATATCAGCACGCTGGGCTGCATGGCCATGATGGAAGCCAAGTTCAGCAATTGCTTCTGGCCCCCTGACAGGTCAGACACATCCCTGTGGAACCAATGCTGGATGCCGAAATAGCTGGCCATCTCGGCCACCCGTAGGCGCATGACGCGTTGATCCACCCCCAGGCTCTCAAGACCGAAGGCCAATTCGTGCCACACCTTATCCGTGACGATCTGCGCCTCCGGGTTCTGCATGACGAACCCGATGAACTGCGCTTGATCCCTGGGAGTCACCTCCTCTAAGGGCGCGCCTTCGAAAAGGACCGTGCCGCTGATCGTGCCATAGGGCGTGAGCACGGTCTTCAGGTGACGCAGCAGGGTGGTCTTGCCGCAGCCAGAGCGGCCGCACAGGCACACATAGCTTCCCCGCTCCACAGAGAGCGTGACCCCCTCCAATGCTGGACGATCCTGGCCGGGATAGGAGAATGTCAGATCCTGGATATCGAATTGCGCCATGAGATCCTCTCCTGAAGGCTGATGAGGGACGGAAGGAATAGGAACGCTGCGAAGGCTATGAGAGAGATGATGCCGAAGGGGGTAACGGGCGGAAATGCCACCTGGGGAAGATACTCAACGCTCGCCGCTCCCTGCAAGATGCCGCCTAGGGCCAGGCTGGCGAAGAGGACCATGACTCCAGCTAGGAAGCCATCTCTCAGCCCGAACCCGTAGCGAGCGAACTGCGTCCGCCGCGAGGGGGAGCCGAATCCGCGACTCCTCATGGAATCGGCGGTCACGATACCTGCCTCCAGCGCCCAGGTGGTGAGCGCCCCCAGGATATCCGCTCCCTGCCGCACACGCGCCGCAGATCCGCTCCCTGCTGCCCCCTTCCCAATGCAATCCCGCGCCCCCGCTATCTGCTTCGCCTTCCGCATATAGCTGGGTATCAACCGCAGCACCATGGTCAGCACCAACGTGATGGCGGGCATCACCCCGCCGAAGAGGTACGTGAACTTGTCAGAGGTCATCACCTGGCCGTAGCTCCCGAAGAGCAGCATGACCGTGACGAACATCCCCGCTGCCTGAGTGCCATAGAGCACAGCTTGCAGGGTGTAGGGGCGGCCGAAGTAGGTGAACAGCACCGTGTCACCCCGGGGATTGAAGAAGCCGTTCACCAACGAGAGCATCACGAACCCAACCAGGAGCCCTAGGACCACCTTCCATCCCCCACGCCCGCGCACCATGAGGTAGTAGGCGGCAGACCCGGCGAAGGCACAGGTTAGCCACACCGGGCTTGCCACTACCACAGACAGCAGGAGGGCACCCGCGAACCACCCGAAGGTGATGACAGGATGAAAGGATGCAAAGCCCATGGCCGTTGCTCTCATCCTCATCAACGCATCAGGCCAGAGGAACCGAAGCCCATAAGAGCTTGCACCCGCTCAACGGTCCGAAAAAGAGCCTACATGCTGATGTATTCCAGCTCCACCGTGTCACCCTCATCAAGGGTGCACACGTCAATGGCCTCCATGACTTGCTCTCCGTTGACGGTGTACACCCAACCAGAAGAGCCTTCGGCAGCCTTGCCGCCGATAGAGGTGATGTACTTGCCATAGGGGCCGTCTTCGATGACAGCATCCACCTCTGCTGCCTCTACGGCAGCAAGCACGGTGGCTTCCGCTTGGGCCATTTGGACCGGATAGCTGACCCCTTCGGCATCAGCGTTCGCAGGGTCTTTCACGACCAGCGTTACGTTGACGGTGGGTTCTTCAGCCTGTACGGCTTCTGATGAAGAAGATGGCGAAGAGGCATCCGTTGATGAAGCCGAAGAGCATCCTGAGAGCAGAAGAGCTGATGCAAGCACCAAGATAGCCAAGAGGCCTAGGGCGCGGCGGACGAACGGTGTGGAACAGCTACAGGTAGAACGCGTGAACATGGGAACAACCCTTTCTTCCAGGGCTCTCGATCTTGATCAGGCTCGGTGCTCCGACTTCGCACCCGAACGCAGCATTGCTCGGATGGCTTTACGGTTGCTGGTACAGCGCGGGATTCTCACCCGCATTCCCCGAGGGTCGTCCATGCGCCTTGACGCACGATCGAAGAGCCAGTCTCCTTTGATGCCTAAGGTCTAAGCATCGTGCAGGATTGTATCCCGTCTTCGTCAGCCGAAGCCCTGAGAAGATGATGTGAATAACTCATAGGAGCATGAATTCCCTTCATGATCGCCAAAATACCCCTCAGAGGGGGAGGGAAAGCGAAGGGTACCCCTGACCTCAAGCCACAGAACAGGCCATGGCGTAGCACAGATCAGAGATCCGGTTGAAGAACGTGAGCAGCTCCGGAGCCACCGCCCCGGTGCGGGAAAGCGCAACGATCCGCCGTTCGCACCTCCGAGCCACCGTCCGAGCCACATGCAAGGCAGCGGAGGGCACATTCTCTCCCGGCACCACGAAGGAGAAGCGCTCAGGGGCATACTGGTCTATGCGCCCTTCCAGCCACTGGATATCCCCTTCGGTGATGCGGGCCTCCTGGCCACCAGCAAGCTGGGCCATGGCATCATAGAGCCGCTCCTCAATATGTTCTAGGTCTGCTGCCAGCGGGGCATCCGCGGTTCGCACAAGAGCCCGAGCGAAGCCCAACTGGGCTTGCAGCTCATCCACCGTGCCGTAGGCTTCTACCCGTTCGTCCGCCTTGGAGAGGCGTTGACCCGAGGCAAGGGATGTGAACCCTTCGTCTCCGCTTTTCGTATACAGGTTCATGAGCTACCTCTCTTCCCGGGTTTGATAAGACCATTCTAATGGCTCAACTAAGGGCTCAAGGGGCGGCATCCCCCTCATTCTGCCTGCAGTTCCTTGGATCACCCCCTTTACTGCTATGCTATGGGCATGACCTCCCTCACCCCAAAGAAAGAGAAGCTCTGGAGCCCCATCTTCGTGACCATCTTGGCGGCGCTCCTCTTCTCATTCATGGTGGGCCAAGGCGTCAATTGTGGCTCTACGGTCTACCTGGAACGCACGGGCGGAACCGTGGCCCTGGCTGGCGTGGGGGCCATGATCTTCTCGGCAGCCGCCGGTGTCATGCGCATCTGCTGCGGGCCGCTGATAGACCGCCGTGGGCGGCGCTTCACCATGTTCATCGGCGCTGCCTTCCTGCTGGTGGGCACCCTGGGGCCCCTGGTGCAGAACAACGGTGCCCTGTTCATCATCTGGCGCGCCCTGCAGGGCATCGGCTTCTCTGCAGCCACCACGGCTGCCAACACCGCTGCGGCTGATGTGCTCCCCTTCACTCGACTGGGAGAAGGCATCGGTTACGCAGGACTCGGGCAGGCCGTTGCCATGGCCATCGGGCCAGCGCTGGCCCTCTTCCTCGTCTCCTCCAATCCGCCAGAGAACCTCTACTATGGCCTCATAGCCTGTAGCGTCCTCTTCCTCATCTTGACGCTGCTCTGCCGATACGAGAAGGACCCTCAGCTCCTCCCCAGCACCTCCGAGTATCGCGTGCGATGGGAACAGGAGCACGGCAACCACGCCCAGCCCCCGAAGACAGAAGGCGCCGCGGAAACAGAAGCGGAGGCAAAAGCAGAAGCGCAGGACGTCCCCTCGGGTGCGGAGCCTCCGGCGGCCAAGGAGGGCTTCCTGCATACCCTCCTGGATTCCATCTTCGAACCCACCGCCCTGCCCGGAACCGCGGTCATCATATTCATGTCCTCGGGGTTCACCTTCAACGTGTTCTACATGGGCTCGTTCGGGAACTCCCTCGGCGTGGCCAACTCAGGGCTGTACTACACCACCATGGCGGTCGTGATGATCGGGGTGCGCCTCGTATCCGGCCATTTCATGGATTCAACCTCACCCCTGCGGCTCATGGGCATCGCGGCAGCCAGCGGCGTCATAGCCTTCGCCTTGGGCATTGGATGCGGGATGCATCTCTTCGGCCCGCTGACAGAGCCGCTGTTCTACGCCATCGGCATCCCCTTCGGCCTGTTCATGGGCCTTGGCATGCCCGTGAATCAGACCATGGCCGTAAAGCTCACCCCGCCTGAGAGGTGGGGCGCGGCGAATGCGCTGTTCATGCTGGGCATAGATATCAGCGGAGCGGTGTTCTCGGTGATCTGGGGCTTTATGATCGAAAGCCAAGGCTATCCGTTGGCATTCACTGGCTGTTTGCTCTTGCAGGTCATCGCCTTCGTGGTGGCCCTCATCGTGTATCCGAAGAAGCGGGCGAAGGGAACTCCATAGCTTCTAGGTAGTTCTCGTTGAACAGGCTGCTGGTGGAAAGCTCCAGGTACCGTGCCCCCTGCGCGATGCGCCCCAGCTCTTCCCGAGCCGCTTCGCCCTCCAACGCAAGGGCCGCCCCTTCTATCGCCATGTTCCCCACGCTGTGCGCCACGCCCAGCAGCTCTTCAGGGAACAACCCGATGCGCACGGCATTCCTGAGGTCCACGTTCTGACCCAAGCCACCCGCGATATCCAAGCGCGCCACCTGGTCAGGCTGCACCCTGGCGCTCTGCAAGAGCGTGAGCATCCCCGCGCAGATGGCGGCTTTCGCCAGCTGCACATTGCGCACATCCCGTTGGGTCACGGCTATCTGCGGCGTCACCCAAAAAGCAGCCATCCCCTCATGGGTGCCCAGCCGCTCTGCCAGCGCCGGAGGAACGGCGACATCCAGCTCATCGGCCTCCAGCATGAGGCCGCTCTCTTCCAGGATGCCCGCATCCAAGAGCAGGGCCAACACGTCTATCAACCCTGACCCGCAGATCCCCTGGGCAGGGCTGTCTTCGATGGTCTCAACCAGCAGGCTTCCCTCCTCCCAGCGCACCCGAGCCACCGCTCCGGGGTAAGCGGGCATACCGAAAGTGATGTTCGCCCCTTCGAAGACCGGGCCTGCCGCCGTGGCGCAACAGATGATGCCGTCTGACGTACTCAAGGCCATCTCACCGTTGGTGCCCAGATCAGCCAAGAGCCTTGGCTCTGAGGAAGTGGTCATACCCAGGCTGAGCAGGTCAGCCGTAATGTCTCCGCCCACATAGCCTGCCACACAGGGAGCGAAGAAGGCTTCACGGGCCGAACAACCCAGGTCAGCCAGGGCCTGCAACGGTTGCATGCACCCGAAGAGCGTGGGTGCTGTGAAGGGCGCCCGCCCGATGGGGGTTGGGTCAACTCCGGCCGCCAGATGCTCCATGACGGTATTCCCTGCCACCACAGCCCGCACTACGATTGAAGCATTGACCTCTGCCCGTTCCAGAAGCGTTCGGGCCAGGTTGGTAATACCCTCATTCACCGCCCTCTGCAACTCTTCCAGGTGCTCCGCCTCTGCGGCCGTTATCCGCGAGATGACATCAGCGCCGAAGGACCTCTGGGGGTTCGCAAGGCCACCGCTTTCGATGACTGCCCCGGTCTTCAGGTCAACAAGACGGCAGACTATAGTGGTGGTACCCACGTCAAGGGCCAACCCGAAGCCCTCCGCCCGTTCCGCCTCCCAACCATGGGAAGCGGGCACTCCTTCAAGCACCACATCCATGGCGCGCCTTTCTTCGAAGGCACCCGGGGGGATCAAGACCTCCTTGACCCGGACAGCTGGTTCCTGGCAGGCTAGCACTTCTTCTTCAAGGCCCCCTGCCCGGCGAACGATGATCCGGCATTTCCCACAGGTGCCCGCGCCTCCGCAGGGGGATGCCAGCGTGACCCCTTGAGAGCGCAAGGCCTCCAACACCGTGCCTTCTGCGCCAGCAGTCAGCCTCACCGCCTGATCAGAAGAGCGGCTCATAGGACCACGCAGCCCGTATAGGCGATCATGTTCTTCCCATGGTTGTAGGGTATGCCCGCGCTGATGCATACGTCGTTCACCATGAGCCCCGCTGATTCCATGGACACGAGCCGCTTCTCCGGGAAGCGGCAGGGCGCATCAGGACAGGAGCAACTGGGGCAGAGCGTGCATGTGCCTGCCGAGAGAACAAGGGCATCCGGGTGGCCTTTGAACAGATCAGCCAGCTTCTGGATGCGCTCCTGATGGATCTGAGACGCCTCCATCATGGTTTCCACGTCGAATTCATCTTCCTGTTCTTGGACGGTCTGCACCACCCAGCAACAAGACCTCTGCCTGAACAGCGCCTGGAAATCCTCCAGGCTGCCGCAATGGGGTGGGCACGCCCAGTTGGTGCCGTAGACCCGGCAACCCCCGGAAGCGCACATCTCACGCACTTCGGGCATGACGCGAAGGGCCGTTGCAGCGCACCGGCCCACGCTTTCGAACCCAACGCTGTCTATGGCCTCAGGAACGTCCATAGAACTCATCCACTGCGTCGAAGAACGCTTGGATGTTCTCATAGGGGGCCATGGGCGGCACATCGCACCCCGTGGATATCACGAAGTTCGGGTAGGCACTGCAGGCTTCCAGCACCTCCAGCGTCTTCGCGCGAACCGATTCCGGCGTACCCAGGCGAATCTCACCCGCCGGATCAACATTGCCCATGACGATCACATCCTTCGGCATGAGCGGCAGGATGTCTTCCATCTGGATGGCATTGCCGAAATGGAATGCCTTCGCGCCCGTGGCTATGACAGCATCAGCCGCCTTCACCACCGAAGACCCGCAGTTATGGTAGATCACGAGGAAGCTGCTGTCTTGCACCGCGTCAACGATCTGACTCACGTAGGGGGTGGAGAATTCCCCCAGCAAGTCCGGCGGCAACAGCCCTGCCAGCGGCTCGGCTATCACAACGCCATTCGCCCCTGCATCCTTGAACGCTTGGGCGTACTTGGTGAGGAACTCCGTGCACTTCTCTAGCACCGCCTTCACCAATTCCGGTTCCTCATAGCAGAGGATCATGACCTCGTTCACATCCATCAAGCGCCCCGCCAAGGAGAACGGCCCGATCATGCCTGCGAACACCGGCCGATCCGTGACCTCATCCATCACCGTGCGAATGGCCTCTATATAGAGGTTCGTGCGCCCTGCTCCCACGGCGGGCACCGCCAGGTCATCAGGGTCAGAATCCTCATCTACGATGGAACCCACCACTGTGGGCACCTCTTCATCGGTCACCACGATCTGGCTTCCGAAGGCCTCTGCCTCAACGGAAAGATCCATGAAGGAGACGGAGGCAGCCGTAGGGAAGGCATCGGCGATGACCTTCATGGCCTGGGCCTGCTTGTCCGTAGACCCGATGAGCTCCTTCACGGTAATGCCCATCTTCTGGATAGCCGGAAAGGAAAGGACCGGAAGGGCCTGTTTCTTCTCCGCTGCGATAGTCTCAGAAACCCATGCATTCATATCCATCTGATTGCTTCCTTTCGCCTCATCCGGCTTGCATCAAGACAAACACCCGCCCCTGACGAGCATCTGCCGCCTTGCACGATCGGGGGAGATGGCAAGGCGGCATAAGACATGACCTTGGAAGGCTTCAGGGGGACCTTCACTCAGGCCACCCTGACTCTATCTGTCTCATCCAGAGAATGGAAATACCGATAATCGAATGGGTCATGAATTTGATTCATAACGGCTCATCTGCCATCATGGGGCCCTTCGCGCACCGTCAGCAACGGATGGCCGGACCAGTCCGCTATCCTTTCAAGGAGGGCCATGACATTCCGACAGCTCCAATACTTCCTGGAAGTGGCTCGCACTCTCAATTTCTCGAAGGCGGCTGAAGCCCTCTTCGTCAGCCAATCCACGCTCTCGAAGGCCATCTCCACCCTAGAGGAGGAGCTGGGGGCGGTGCTCTTCCTGCGCAGCCACCACAACGTCAAGCTCACCCCCGCCGGAGCCGTGCTGGCCACCAACCTGCCGCGCCTCCAAGAAGACCTGAACAAGACCATTGACCTGGTCCAAGAGGTGAAAGAGGGCATGCGGGGGCGGCTTGCCCTGGGGGTGCAGGCAGGCTTCACCCTACCTGACATCATCATCTCTGCCGTTGACTACTGCAAGCACAGCATGCCCTTCCTGAGCATCACGGCCACCAGCTCAGAGGATGCGCCCCTTTGGGAGTCTTTAGCGAATGGGAAGCTGGATTTCGCCCTCAGCTACCAGCTGGAAGAAGATGCCATAACGGAAGAGAACGCCACCACCCTGACCGTGCTGGGCTCAGAGCCCGTCATGCTCTGCGTGGCCGCCACCGCTCAGCTGAGCGAAGAGCCCACCGCCAAGGAGCTTTCGAAACTGCGCTACCTCTTCGCTGCCCCGGAGGATGCGCCCCGCATGCGCCGCTGGTCAGACTATTGCCGAAACCTCGGGTTCTATCCGGATGTATCCCCGGTGAGGGATATGGGCACTGCGGCCGTGAAGATAGAGCTGGGCATGGCAGCTACGGTGGTTCCCGCCAGCCACGCCCTCACCCGTTCGGCCAACATCCGCACGCTGCCCCTTGCGGATGCCTACCGGGTGGCTAGCGTCATGGCTTCCAACCCAGACAACCTGAACCAGATCGTGGAGGTGTTCACTAAGCTGGTGGAAGCGGACCTCTAGTTCCCGGCCTTCGCCAAGGCCCAAGACCAAGAGAAGCCGCTCAGATCCGTCCCATCTCCTGGGAAACGCGGTTGTACCAATGCTCCCAGTTTCCCGGGCAGTACTTCTGGGCCGCCGCCTCAGATACGGTGTACCCATAGCCGCGGGCCAAGCCCGAAGCGTGGGCGGGAATGGCCTCTTCCCAGCTGCCCCAGGAAACGGAGCCCCAACCCCAGGCGTTGTAGGGCCGGAAGCAAGCAGCCCCTCTGCTGCTCTCAACCTCTGAGATGGCTGCTGAGAACCGCGGGTCTATGCCCGCATCCCAGGCCGCCGAAGCGAAGGTCTTCCCTTGGCCCGCCAAGGGCGATCCCGCAAGGTAAGCATCCAGGCGCCCCGCCCAATTCCGCACGAACGACGCCTTGTCACTTGACCAGTCAGCGTTGTCAGAGGAGGGAGGCGTGACGTTCTCATCCGCCGACGGAGGCTGCCCCGCTGCCGCTTCGGCCTCTTGGGCCGCCTGGCGTTCCCGGGCCTCCTGTTGGGCCTGCTCCTCAGCGGCCTTCTGGGCTGCTTCCCGCTGAGCTGCCGCCAACAGCGCTGCCCGCTCAGCTGCCGCTTGCTCTTCCTCAGCGTCTACCCGTGCTTCCTCCAGGGCCGTTTGGGCCTCCTGGCGCTCTTGGAGCAACTGGGAGAGCTGCTCCAGCTTGGCATTGGCCGTTTCCTGAACACGGTTGAGGTAATCGAAGATGCTAAGGAATGTAGAGAAATCCTGAGACGAGAGGATCACAGACAGCATCCCCGCATCATCCCGATGCAGCTTGTACAGGCTGACCATGCTAGCGCTGCAGGCCTCTTTGGAGGCGGGGATGCGCCCGTCCAGCTCTTGGATCTGCGCCTCATTCTCTTGGATCTGGCGGTCCAGCTCCTCTACCCGCTCAGTGGCTTGGTTGTAATCAGCCGCGGTGGCTTCCACCGCTTTCTGCAGCCCGTTCGCCTCCGCATAGATGTCCTGGGTCTCTGCGAAGGCCGCTGAAGGAGGCAGGCACAGCATAAGAGCAACCGCGCAGGCCAGAAGCCCCTTCGCCCTGCACCTCTTCCCCACCAAAACGGTCCTCTGCAGATCCGGCAGCATCTATGGCCTAGATGTTGTCTATGGGACGGCCCTGGGGCTTGACCACTTCCACCAGCGGAGAGCCTTCCCGCTCCAACGCCTGGATCTGCTCGTAGGTGAGGCCCTTGTTCTCGAACACGCGGTCTTTCAAACGCTGGATCCAGGTATTGCCGCGCACATCCTCCCCTTCGGAGAGGCCCTTCCATTCCTCTTTGATGCCGATGGCCACCAAAGCGATGACCGCCACCCGCAGCTTCGTCAGGTCAGGCACATGGATCTCAAAGCATTCGCCCTTGTCCCGGAACAGGCGCGTCTTCACATGCACGTCCTTCTTGTTGTAGGACGTGCGCGTTTCGGTCACGAAATCGAACGGCGGGTTGGAGAATGACCCATACAAGTCCCACAGCATCCCTTCGATGTAGTAGTGCTTGTTGATGACATAGGGGTGCAGGATGTATTCATAGCGCTCGAAGCGCAGATAATAGTTGAGGCAACGGTTATCCGGGCGGATGGCTGCATTCTCACCGCCCATGCGCCCTATGACAGAGATGTTCTGCTTCTCCGCCGTCCAACCCTTCTTGTTCTCGAAGTGGTAGAACAGGTCCCCATCCTCATACCAGGTATCAAAATCCTCGTGGCGTGCGATGGCATCCCGCTGCAGGTAGACCTTGTTGAACTTCATGAAGCTCCTCACGTGTTGATGGGCTGGGAACATGATACCGTGAATCCGTGCCCGCAGGCCCCCGTAGTGCAGAACTTCAGTTCTGCCTCCGCCGCCCGAACATTCGGCGGCCCGGTCCTGTACAATTGGCGAACACGAAACAGCCGAGTGAAAGGCCATCATGCCAAAGCAGAAGTACACCCTCACTTCCTATGATCCCGTCTACGCCGTATGCCCCGAGGTGCGCATCCCCGAAGAGCTCATCCAGCAGCAGGCCCTGCGCTGGCTGGAACTCCATTGCGCGAAGCCGGGCCAACAGGCTAAGCTCACGGACGCCTGGGTGAACAGCAACACCGATGATTTCAAGACCGTGGAAGAGCTGCTGATCTTCATCCGCTACAACATGTATAAGGACAACCGCGAAGCCCAAGAGCTCTCTGACCAAGATTACATCTGCGCCGAACTGGCCACGCGCCTGGTGGAAGAGCTTCCGGCTGATCTGGTGGAGGAATCCATCTATGCCGCCAACATGCGCCTGGAGGACATGGTCAACCGTTCTGGCATGTCCATGCAGGATTTCTGCAAGCAGCACAACATGTCCTTGGATCAGCTCTACCAGAACACGGAGACCCGGGCCATCCAAAGCCTGAAGGAAGACTCAGCCCTGGATGCCTGGGCAGACCACGCAGGCTATACGCTAGAGCCGGAGGACTTCTACGCCGTGATCCCCGGTGACAACATCCAAGACAAGGCTGAGAAGCGCCGTCAGATCGAACTGGATGGCCGCCTCCCCCAGATGGAGGAATACGCCCTCAAGACCAAGGCCCTCAAGGATGTCATGCAGAACGCCATGATCAAGCGCAAGGAAACGGATCCGGAATGGCTGCGCTATGGTGACACCAGCCAAGAGGTGACCAACGCCGCCAACCAATTCCCGGATAACTTCATCGCCCTCTAGGCCCTTTCGGGCAGCCCCGGCAACCTCATGAAAAGGGCCGCTTTCGCGGCCCTTTCTCTTATCTGAAATCGTCTGCTTGGTCCCCACCTAGAAGCTTCTGCTGCTCCTTCAGGTGCCGCGCTTTCTCAGCGGCGGAGACGAAGTTCTCCGGCGGCTCTTCTATCTCCAGGATCTCCACTTCGAAGGTGAGATCCTTCCCGGCCAGAGGATGGTTCATATCGAATACCGCCACGCCATCTTCAACGGCGGTCACCGTGACGGGCATGGGCACGCCGTCTTCTGAAGAGGACATCCAAACGCGCTGGCCCACCTTCACGTTGCCCCGAGGCACCTGCTCCATGGGGATGCGCTGGACGAAATCTTCCAGGTATTCGCCATAGGCCTTGTATTGATCCACGACGAAGGTGCGCTTTTCGCCCACCTCATTCATCTTGAGGATCTCTTCTTCGAAGCCATCGATGGCCATATCCATGCCCGTTTGGAACTTCATGGGATGGTCTTTGTCAGCATGGCCGAACTCTTCGCCGTTATCCGTGGTTCCCACATAGGTGAGGGTGACGGTTGATCCAAGCTCCATGGGGTGTCCTTTCTATTCCTCTATCTCAACGTGCGCGTTATCTACGAGCCACTGGGTGGCCTTGCGCTGCCGAGCCATCTTGCGCAGGTTCGACAGGCGGTTGGCCTCTTTCCAAGACTCCAGCTTCGCCTCACCGTCCTCTTCGCCTTCGAAGAGAGCAGCGATGTCATCGTCAGTGATATCCATCTTCTCATGGACGAAGATGGCATCCAGCGTGCGGTCGATAGCAGCCCGGCGCTGGGCCTCACGGCTGATGTCCTCTTTCATCTGCTCACCCTGGACACTGTTCTGGAGCATCCACTGCTGCAGATCCATGCCCTGCTCCTGCAGGTTCTCCATGAATTCCCGGCCTACATCTTGGCGGATGAAATCCACATAGTAGGTGGGCACGTCTTCGGTCAGGCGCTCCAAAGCAGCCTCAACGGCCCGGTCCAGCTTCAGGTGGGGGAGCTGCTCGGCCTTCTGCATCTCTATGTTGCGACGCATCTGCTTGTGCATGTCCTCAACGTCCATGCATCCCACCTTCACGGCCAAGGCGTCATCTATCTCCGGTAAGACCAGCTTCCGGAAACCGCAGACCTCAACCTGAGCATGCAGCTCACCGTCACCGAAGTCAGAGCTGCCTGCTTCATCCTTCGCTTCGAAATCGAATTCGATGAGGTCTCCCACCTTGGTGCCGATGAGGTTCTCATCGAAGCTCTCAGGCATGGTGCCAGCCCCCAGGCCCACCATGCGGGTGACGTTGTTCATCCCGTTGATCAGCTTGCCGTGATTGGTCACCGTCAGACGGGTATCCACGTAATCTCCCATCTGGGCCACGTGGTCTTCATCGGTGATCTTGTCCAACCGATGGTAATAGTCTTGAATATCAGCCAAGGCCTGTTGGATATCAGCCTCGGTGGCTTCCTCGGGCGGCAGTGTGATCTGCACCGGCTCATAGGAGGAGAGCTGCATCTCCGGTGCCACGGTGCCAGACACGGTGAAGGTGAACGGCTTGCCTTCTTCCAGCATGGCGTCCACGTTGAATTGGGGCTCATCGATGAAGATGACATCCGCGCTATCAATGGCGGCGAAGGCATTGTCATTGATGAGCTTCTCAGCCACGCCGCCCATGGCATTATCGTGGCCACCAACCCCTTGTTCCAGCACTTCTTTCGGCGCCTTGCCCTTACGGAAACCCGGCACCTCACGCTGATTCAATTCCTTGAAGAATGCCTTGGCCGCAGCGTCCACCTCTTCGGCGGAAGCGGTCAGGGTGAGCACCACTTCCCGCGTGGATCCGTCCTCTTCGAAGGATCTGTCTTTGACTTTCATATACCCCCTCAACGCCTCTTCTTTGCAGTGCTACCATTGTATATCACCAGCCGTTGCGCACTGAGGGGATGGTAGATATGGGCTCCTATGCACAGGAACAACAGCTTATCAGCGAAGGCAAGGCCCAGCGCGGATATACCGCCAAGCGCTATTTCGAAGAGCTTGATGCAGAGCTTCCCGAAGAGGCCAGCAAGCTCTCCCATCGGCCGGATTATTCCCGCAGCCTCTTCGCACCGGAGAATGATGACATCTACCAAGAATTCTGCGCCTACGTTGACCTGCCGAAGCCGCGCTTCTTCGATGCCCTAGAAGACCCTATCCGCGTAGAGGGCCATTCGGCGGCAGAGGTGTACTTCGCCATGAAGTCCAAGAATGACCGCATCGTGGCCATAGACGGTGCGGCGGTCTACAACATGCTCTGCAACCTGCGGAAGAACCCTGAGCTCTACGGGAAGGTGCTGGAATTCCGCCCTACCTGCTACCAAGCTGGCTGTGGCTCCAAAGACGCCGCCTTCGACGCCGGTTACTACGACTGACCTTCTCTAGCGGGCGGGGGCTTCTTCGGAGGCGTTGTCGGTCAGGGTGGCGGAGACGGTTTGAGCCTGATCAGCGTTGCCCAAGAAGACGCCCCGCTCAATGGGGCAATCCTCGAAATCACGGCCCGTGGCGAAGAGCAGATAGCAGTCATCCACGATGCGGTCATTGGTGGGATCAAGCCCTCGCCAGCGAAGGCCATCGTGCACCTCCACCCAAGCGTGGGTGGCCCCTTCCCCTATCATGAGGCCCGTGACGTAGCGGGCCGGGATCCCGCAGGCCCGGCAGAGGGCTATCAGCACATGGGAATAATCTTGGCACACCCCCCGCTTCAAGGCGAACGCAGCTGCGGCATCGGTTCTGACGCTGGTGGCCCCTGGTTCGTAGGAGAACGCCTCATGCACGGCCCGCGACAGAGCGCAGGCGGCATCCCACACTGCGGGCGAGTCCGGAGGCGGGCAGATCACCGAACCCGCCACCTCCTGAGCCAATGTCACCATGGCCTCATCGGCGTGGGTGAGCGTAGAAGGTTGCAGGAACATAGGGTGCGCGGGCGTGGTTCCGGCCAGTTCGTTCGACACCATGGCCTGACCGGTGGCATAGAAGTTGAAACGGGTGTGCTTGTCTGGGCAGTACCCCACTACCACGCGGTTCCCGAACCCATCCACCTGTTCGTTCAAAGGAATGCGGGGGAACGTGAAGACCTGGGACTCCATCACCTTCTGAGTATTGGTGGATTTCGGCAAGCAACGCAGGATGAAGCTATGGCGCCGCACCGGTTCGCTGAAGGTCAGCTCTGTTTCGAACACATAGGAGAGCACCCGCATCTAGAACACCTTCGCTATGGTCTGGAGCATGCTGCCCAGCTCATCGTAGGAGATGCCGTCAGGAAAATCAGGGCTGAAGACCAGATCCACCAGCTTCTTGAAGGCCGCCCGGTCATAGACGAGGCCCGTGCGGTCGATGCGGCTGGCCAGCTTCTGGGTTTCCCGGCGTAGGTCTTCCAGGTGGTAGCGCAGGCGCGTGTGAAGGTCCAGTCGTTCGATGGAGAAGCCGCATTTGATGATATTGCGGGCGGCGTTGTTCACGATGTAGTCATCGCAGCTGCCTTTGAACGCCAGGATGCAATCGATGACCGTCTGCAAGTCAAGCAGCGGCGCATCGGAGCATTCGGCCCGCTCGATGTCATTCAGCGCCATCTGGATATAGGCCACGGATTCTGACCCGATCACATCCCGCAAGACCACCGCATCATCGAAGGCGGCCGACATGGAGAAGTGCACGGATGCCTCTAGGCTACGACTGAACAGGCATTCATCGAAGAAGGCGATGGGGTCATCGGTCTCTTGGTTGAACCCCAGCTCTTCCAGCTGGCCCTTCCAATTGCCTTCGGTGCTATCCAAGGCCGCATCATAGGTGGAGATGATGAACTGAAGCGTGGTGTAGCTGCGCTCCACGTAGCGGCCCAGCCACAGCAGCCGCATCACGCGTTCTAGCGAGAGAGAACCCATGTGTCCTTGAACCCTCCTCCTTGGGATGAATTGACAACGCTGGAGCCTTCTTCCCGGGCATAGCGGGTAAGGCCACTGGGCCAGACCACCGTCTTCTTGCCTGAAAGGACGAAGGCGCGCAGGTCAGCTTTGCGCGGCACCAGCTTCCCATCCGCCCAGGTATCCAAGCATTGGAAGTCTATGACCTCTTGAGCGATGAAGCGGCGCGGCTCTGCCTTCACCTGAGCCAGCAGATCATCCAGACGGTCATCAGGAAGCTCACAACCGAAGACCACGCCGTAGCCCCCTGCTTCGGCCACATCCTTGATGACCAGTTCCTTCGCGTGCTCCAGGACGTAAGCCAGATCCTCCTCGTAGTAGGGCAGGTAGGTGGGTGCGTTCTGCAGGATAGGCTCCTCGTTCAGGTAATACTCCACCATCTTCGGCACGAAGTAGTAGATGCCCTTGTCGTCTGCCGCCCCGTTGCCCGGCGCATTCACCACGGCCACGTTGCCTGCGCGGTAGGCGCTCATGAGGTTGGGAACGCCGATGAGGCTCTCCGGCAGGAAGCAGAGCGGATCCAGGTATTCGTCAGAGAGCCTGCGATACACAGCCCCCACCCGGGCGTTCTTCGTGGCGTCCCGGTAATAGAGCACCTCTTCATCTACGAAGAGCTCTCCCGGCTCCGCCAGCACCGCGCCGATGCGCTCTGCCAGGTAAGAATGCTCGAAGTAGGCGGCGTTGTAGCGCCCGGGCGTGAGCACCACGTTGATGCCACCGCAGTTCACGTAGTCCAGCGTATCCTTGAGCAGATCAGCATAGGTGCGGTTGTCCACCAGCGGCACCGTACGGAAGGTGTCCGCGTCGCAGCGGCGGCAAAGCGTGCGCGCCACCAGCGGATAGGAAGCCCCCGAGGGGATGCGCAGGTTATCCTCCAGCACGTACCAGGTGCCATCCTGGCCTTCCACCAGATCGATCCCTGAGATGTGGGAGTAGATCCCCTTGGAGGGCATGATGCGCTCGCACTGGGGAAGGTAGCCGGAAGAGGCGTAGGCGAAGTGCTCCGGCACTATGCCGTCACGGATGATGCGCTGATCATGGTAGAGGTCTCGTAGATATGCGTTCAGTGCGTCTACCCGCTGGATGAGCCCGCGCTCCAGCATCTTCCACGTGTCCGCTGCAATGACGCGCGGGATAGCATCGAAGGGGAAGAGGCGCTCCTCGAAGGTGCCGTCTTTATAGATGCCGAACTTCACGCCATAACGAGCCAACTGCTGGTTGATCTTGGCTGTCTGCCCCACCAGTTTCTTGTACATATCCTCCGCCGCCTTCGGGCCCCATGGATGGTCTGAGCCTCATTGTAGGCCAAAACGGGCACCCGAAAACCACGCAGGAGCTGGATGGGCTCGTATCTCAGGCCAGGTCAGTCAGGCCGGGTCAGCGGTGTTCAGGCGCAGGGCGCAGGCTTGCAGCTCATCCACCATGGCCTGGGTGGGGGCGCCGCCCTGCTCATCCAGCTGGAAGCACTCCCGGATGAATGCCACGTGCTCAGGTTTGAGCATCCCCAACCGCAGCGCCTCAGCGAACCCGTCTTCCACATTGGTGGATTTCGCCACCCGCCACAGATGCAGCGTGACCAGGCGGACTGAGCCGCGGAAGCGCTTCTCTACGGGCACCTCAGCCATGGTCGCTACCGCTTGTAGACGTACATGCTGACGGATTCGAAGGCAGCACCGCTGTCATCATCTACCATGGGCACGTCATAGTCTGCCTTGAACCCTTGGTCTGGCCGCACCGCGTAGGAATCTTCCACCAGGGGCTTCCCGAAGCCCGCCGCCTTCAGCCAGGCGAAGTTCTCCTCCCGGGTGCGCGCAGCCTGGATGCTATTCCCCAAGGCGCGCGCCTCATTGATGGTAGCTTCCGGACGCTCCCGGTCTGCGAAGACCGTTTCCATGATGAGCAAGCCGCCCGGCTTCAGCACCCGGGAGAATTCCCGCAGGGCCTGCTCTTGGTCATAGAACAGCGTCATGACGTTGTTCACATAGACCACATCCATGGTCCCCGAACCCAGCCCGGCAGCCATGAGATCTTCCGGGTAGGCCTGGTAGAAATCCATGTTGTTGCCGGGCAAGCCGCTGTCATGCCAGGCGCGTGTGATGCCATCCTTGGATTCCTGGACGTAGGCCTCGCTCCAATCCACGCCGATGGCACGCCCCTCCATGCCCACCATGGAAGAGATCTTGTACACGCCCCGGCCCCGGCGGCTGCCAATGTCAAGCACCTTCTTGCCCTTGAGCTCAGAGGCAGGTAGGAGCATTTTGCAAATGGACGCGAACCCGTATTCGAACTGCTTGCCCCCGTAATATTCTGCCAGCGTCTTCTGATCGAACGCCTTCGTTTCATTGCTCATAGTTGTTCCTTCCTTGGTCATGACTTTCGCGGAAGCCGTTGGCTTCAAAGCGCTCAGCCCCACCCCTTGGCTGATATCCACTCCCGCATCCTTAGAAGTCAGCGGTGAGGTGTCCTGGACCTCCTGGTCACGCAGCTCCAGCTGGCTCACCCGCTCAGCCAGACTACTGCGGGCGGCATCCACCTGCAGCTCATCGTTGTGATCATAGTAGGCCTCGTTGCCGAAATGGGCGATGAAATCAGTGGTGGCGCGCCGAGTTGAGAGCTCCGCCACGAACACCAGCATCTCCCGAGAGGAGAAGCATGCTTCAACGAAGGCGAAGGCGTTGGTCATTTGGGCGGATGCCTCTTGGGCAGCGGGTTCTATCTGCGCCGCTTTCGCTCCGAAGGCCTGCTCTATCACGGCGAAGGCCTCCTCGCCCACCGTAGCCTTCGCCAGCTGGCACTCCGCCATGAGGTCATGGAACATCTGCAAGGCCAGCTTCTCGCGGCGCACCTTGGATTGAGCCACGGCCCCCGTGGCAACCAGCCGCGCCAGAGCCGCTTCGCGTGCGGTGATCTTCGGGGCCAGGGCCACATCCACGGCTTCCCCGGCCAGAAGCTCTGGCTTCACCTCCCGCAGCACATCCCGCACAGCCAACGCCACGGCTTCGGCATCCAACACGGCCGAACAAACCTGAGCCAGCCCATCCAACAGGATGCCCAGAAGCGCCACGCGTTCGTCGAATTCCGCCGCCTTTGCTCGAGCCTGGATCTCCTCCGAAGGCTTTCCGGCCAGGATGGTGTCAACCTGGTAATCAGAACGGTACTTCGCGAACAGCGTGTAATAGACGGCGAACTGGTCAGCCACATCATCATCTCGGATGAACTGCCCGATCAGGTCACGATCCACGGGCTTGCCCAGCTGCTCATAGAGGGCTATCACGCAGGCCAGATCTTCCCAGCCCCGGGCCGTGACGAAGGCCTTGCCGCCACCTGGCTTGCTCTCCACCCGATAGAAGCAGTCCTTCTTCGCCTCCAGGAACGTGGTGACGGCAGGGTGTAAGCCACGCTCTACAGCGTAGGTGCGCCAAGCAGCGTAGTCTGGCTCCACGTCTATCTCACGCAGGCGGTCCAAGGTCACGATGTCGAACTCATGGACGGAACGGTTGTACTCCGGCGGATTCCCTGCGCAGGCCACCACCCATCCATCGGGCACCTTGAACTTGCCAAAGGTCTTGAATTGCAAGAACTGGAGCATGGAGGGATAGAGCGTCTCAGATACGCAATTGATCTCATCCAAGAACAAGATGCCGCTCCGCAGCCCCGTGCGCTCCATGTAATCATAGATGGCAGACACGATCTCTGACATGGTGTATTCCGAGGTGTCGAACTGGAAGCCGTCAAAGGTGCGATGCTCTATGCGCGGAAGCCCCAGGGCCGATTGACGCGTATGATGGGTCATGGAATAGGACACGATGCCGATGCTCAGCTCTTCGGCGATCTGCTCCATGATGGCCGTCTTGCCAATACCCGGCGCGCCCAAGAGGAACACGGGACGCTGGTGCACCGGCGGGATGACGAACAAGCCCGCATCATCCCGTTCCAAGTAGGCTTCTACGGTGTCTTTGATCTGTTGCTTAGCCTGCGTGATGTTCATGATCTTCCCTCCAATTCCTCTTCCTCTAGCACCACCTTGATAGCCCAAGGCGGCACAGGCGGAAGCATCTCTCCTGTGTCTAGGAACACGAAAGCGGCATCGAACGCGGGGGCCTTCTCAGGGAATTGCCCCAGGCCGTCCGTGAAATAGATCAACCCCTTCAGATCTGGCAGCCTGCCCGCCTTGCGCAGCCCTTCCACGTGGTCGAAGGCCGGGCGGAAGTCCGTCCCCCCGAAGCCGCGCACCACGAAGCCCTCCATCATCTTGTCCACATCCCGCAGATCTGTGATGAGCGTGTCTGACTGCACCCGGGAGTCAGCCTGGAGCACGTGGATGTTCACCCGGCTGGCGAAATCCTCTGAGGACTTCAATATGTCGAAGGTGTATTCCACGAACTGGCGCACCAAGGTCTCTCGCACGGATTCAGAGGTATCTATCACGATGACAAGATCTCTCAGTTGCTTGGTGTCTTGGTATTCCAGCGGCTCTACCAGCGGCATGTTGCCATAGAGGTCAAGCCCGTAGGTGTAGTAGATGTAATCGAACTCATCCATGTTCACCTTCATGTCTTCAGTGGTGATCATGAACTTGCGGAGGAAATCTCCGTAGCGCAGCCGACGTCGGTTGGCCAGAGCAAGGGCAGCCATCAGCTCTCCCGCCTGGTCACCGAATTCCGCTGAGAACGTCTCCAAGTCCATCTGGACCTGCTTGGCTATCTCTTCCCAATCCAGCTCTTCTGTTGACTTCTCTTCTGAAGAGCCCGCATCCGGGGCCAATGCGGTATCAGACGCGCTCTCATCTTCCTCAGCGGTGTCCGAATCCTCCCCTTGGGCGCTTGATCCCTCCAGCGGTTGCTTGACATCTGGAGGCAGGGGCTGCTCCTCGGCATCGGCCGGGTTGTCTGTGCGCAGCCCTTCGGTCTCCGGCTCTTCGCTCTGGTCATCATCAGAGTCATCCTCGGGCGCTGCTGCTGCCTGCTGGGCCTGCCCGTCTTCGAAAGCAGCCCAAGGGGTATGGTCATCCCGTTCGAACAAAGCGTGCCAAGTGTTCAGATGGCTGCGCCCGAACCCAAGATGCTGGCTGCCCTCCGGCACGCCCACGATAGCAGCCAACAGCTTGTAGAGCTTGTTCGGCACCAAAGACCCGCACACCCGGCGAAGATCAACGATGGCCTCTTTGCGGGCCTTATCCTCTTCGCTGGCGAAACGGGCCCCACAGATATCCATGACCGCATTCTCCACGATGATGTCCGCGGTCAGGCTCCAAGCTTCGCGGTTCTGATAGGCCTTGGTGAAGGGATGCCGGAAGATGCAATGCATGACCAGATGCAGATGATCACGGATAGATTCATCTCCAGACTCTTGGAAGCGCGCGATGACCCGCGCAGGTTCCAAGATGACGCGCTTCCCATCGGTTGCCAGAGGGTAGGCGAACCCCGCCCGCGCAGGGAGAAGATCCATCTTCCACAGAGCCAAGTCCAAGAAGCGGAACTTCAGCATCAACTGCACCCGGGCTTCTTCCAGGATATCCTCAGCAAGCCTATCCTCCTGAAGCCTGCGTTGGATCTTCTGATCTTCCATCCTCACCTCCTAGAGGCTGAAATCGAAGGAACGCCCACCGAACCGCTCTCGTTTCAACTCCAACAGGAATCCCGTCATGGCTGCATCCTGCACCGGCCGCACCGCCCGGATGACGCCCTCTATGGTGTGGGCATCCAAGATGCCCAGGTCAGCCAAATGACGCACGGAATCCCTATCATCATGGTACGCCATGGCCAAGCATATGTCCTCTAGCCCCAACCGAAGCGTCCGCCGCGCCCGTTCCTGAGTAGCCTCCGCCATGTAGACCGGGTCTTCCAACCGCTGGATCAACCGCACTGCGCGCTCATAGGTATCAAGCCCCGTTTCGCTTTGGGCATCGAAGCTGGCGGCATTGATGACGGAATTGTCATAGTGTTCGAAAAGGGCTTGGACGTTCACGAAGGTGGGCACCGTAAGGGCCAGTATCATCTGCTGTTCGCCACGGTCTGTATGGGGTGGCCATAGATCGAAGCATCCATGGCCTTCATAGGGTTCCACCAGGTCAACATGGATATGATCCAGGGGCGCATCCACCGCCAGCCCGCGCACCCCCACCACGCTGATGCGGTCAGAGAGGAAGAGCTCCTTGATGGAGGTTGACCCGTTGAAGGCATAGGCAGCCACCTCATCCACCTTCGACGGAATATGCACCACCTCATCCGGCCCGATGTAGACCACCACACGCTCTGCACCATTTGACTTGCGCTCCACCAGCATCCCGCTCTCTACCCGGAAGCGCTGAGACCCTTCCCCTACACGAACGGCCTGTAAGGCGGGGGCCTCTTTGCCGTGGTGAGCCCCGTGGGTGATGAGCGCCCGGTCTCCCAGTTCCTCAAGACCCGCGGGCAGGAAGACCTCCTCTAAAGAGGTGTCAAGGAAAGCTTCCTGGCCGATGCGCACCACGCTGTTCGGAATATTCACCTGGCGAAGCGCCTGGCAGGCACGGAAGGCGCCTTCGCCGATCACTCGCAGGCCCTCTGGTAGCTGCACAGACATCAACCGGGTGGCGTTCTGGAACGCTTCGGCATCCACCGAGACGGTTCCCGGCTTCACAGCATACTGTTCCACCTGCCCATCTAGCAGACGCACCAGATGAAGCCCATCTGCAGCGCTGCGGTACAAGCCCCCTACCCCATCGAAGGAGAGCGGTCCTCCCTCAGCTATGGAGAAAGCCCCCTCCTCCCCTGAGAAGCGTAAAGGGGTGCCATCGGTCAGATGAGCACCCACCTCTTGGATGCTGGCGGGAAGAGCTAGCTGCTCAAGGGATGTATCCGCAAAGGCATAGGGGCCGATGAGCTCAAGTTCCGCATCAAGCGTCACCGTTTTGAGATGACGGCAGGTGAAGAACGCCTTCTCAAGGATGACCCGCAACTGGGTAGGAGCCGTGAAAGAACTGATAGAGGTATGGGCGAAAGCGAATTCCCCCACCACTTCCAAGGAATCCGGCAGGCTCACTTGCCGAAGGCAGGTGAAGGAGCTGAACGCCTTCTTCCCGAGGGCTTTGCACCCTTCAGCAACGGCATAGGATGCCACCGGGACAGCCAAAGCGGCCAGCACCGTTCCGTCTGCGCTGTACAGAGCCAGGCCGTCGGTCTTCATGAAGGGATTCTCTTCTGACACCTGGACAGCTTCAAGCTGGCTGTTCGTGAATGTCCCGGGCTGGATATCCCGCGTTCCTTCCCCTATGACCAGCTCTTTCAGGGCGACGGTATGGTCGAAGATGCGAGGGCTTATCACCTCTAGGCTTCCTGGAAGCTTCAGGTAGGAGAGCTTCTTGCAATACCGGAACCAATCAGGGATGTATTCTGAGACCAATGAGGGCAAGGTGGTCCGCTCAAGGTTCACATTGCCCCGGAAGGCACACGAACCGATGGCCACCACCGTATCAGGAACAGTGACCTCTTCCACACTGGAAAGATAGGCGCATCCATCAGGACCTATCTCTACTACCGGATGCCCTTGGATCTGCTCAGGCACTTGGAGGGAAGCAACGCTGGTCTCACACCCCTTGATGCGAACATCAGCGCCGTCTAACAAGACGTATTCCCAAAGCGTGCCTTCCTCATCAACCCATTCGAGGGGCTCTGATTCGCGCGCAGCCTCTAGTTGGGCTGCTTTCAGGGCAGCTTCCCGGCGTTCCTTGATACGAGTTTCGGCCTCTACCGCTTTATCCCAAGTAGCAGTCATATCTCCCATGACCGTGGGAGAGAAGCCCCCAAAGCAGACATCCAATGCGCTTATGTCCACGCCCAGGCTTACGCCCAATTCAGCCCGCCTATCTTCCTTAACTGAACCAGTGAGCAGAGCATCCATGGAACAACGACCGCTACGCTATATCCCAAGATCTTGAAAGGGATCGTATTGGCAACGGTAGCGAGGGGCCTCAGCGTGCTTCAGATTGCCGCGAAGGCGCGCCCGAGCGTACTTCGTACGTGAGGAAGAAGCGCCTGGAGTGGCAAGATGAGGTGCGATGTGGCCCCGCAGCGTCATGTGATTCCTATATATAGAGTTCTCTATATATAGGAATCATGACAGAGGCCCGTTTGCCTCCCACGGCGCCCCCGCCGGATTCAATGCACGGCGCGGTGCGATCTCATCAGCGAACATGATGCAGTACCGCAGGCCCTTCAGCGTAACGTAGAGCGAAGCGATCTCATGGGCACCGCCCTGATTGAACACTTCGTAGGTGAGCAGTTCGCGATCGATCATGGGCTGGAAGACAGGATTGCCCAAGACCTTCTCCAGGAGCATGTTGGATGCCTGGCGGCCCAGCTCATCTTGTTTGAGCGAGATGTTGTACAGAACGAGTTCCTGTTCCTCGGTCAGGCGGCCAAGGTCTTCGATCTCAGCGCGGATCTCTTCTTCGGTAGCCATGGGAAATCCTCCTTGAACGTAATAGATACGAAGTCACGTAGGGCAAGCTTCAGCCTGCTTCATCTGTTGCGGGTAATGATACAAGCAGATTGAAGCCTACGCTACGGTACTCATAGGATGCAAAGAAAAAGGGGCCGCCCTCATTGGGCAGCCCCTTAGGGAGCAAAGGAGCTAAACGCCCTTGTAGCCCTGAGAAGGATCGCTCTGGCCAACGCCGATGCCGTCGTCGCCAGCTTCGTTCCCGGTACGCTTGGTGGAGGTGTAGCCGCCCCAACCGCGTGCCTTGAACTCATCCTTCACCCAGAAGATCTGGGCCTTCATGAGGTCAGGCTGGGCAACGCCGAACTCAGCCATAGCCTCATCCTTGGACTTGCCAGCCTTAACGAGCTCGTTCAGCTTGTCAGCTGCCTCATTGGCAGGCATTGCCATGAACTCTTCTTTGGTCATCTTGACCTCCTCGGTCTTCCTCAGACTCCTTCGACCTGGATTATATTTCAAATCAGGCCGAAGGAACCAATCGATGTCTAAAGAAACTTACAGCTGGAAGAGGACCATCGGACGATCGAACTTCTTCATCTTCTCGGTCATCTCATCCAGGGTGCCGTAGTAAAGAGTACCGGACTCTTCAACCTGGCAAGCGAGCGGACGCTGGCCAGCCTTGTCACCCTCAGGACCATAATGCTTGGAGAAGATCTCAGTCGGGCAAGGAATGTAGAACCACTCCCAGTTCTCGCCGCAGGTCTCGTCGCCGCCCTTGAAGAACGGGCCGACCTCAACCTCTTTGATCCCCCACTGGTCGATCGGAAGCTCGAACTCTTCCTTGCAAGCGATCTCGGCAGCATGGTTGCCGGAGAAGTACCTGTAGTCGCAAAGAAGGGCGTAACGGGTGCCGTCGTAGCGCGGATCCTTGATCGCATCTTCGAATTGCTTTTCAATCTCAGGAGTATTAGCCATCTAATTCACTTCCTTTCGAATTAATCAGCATCGAGGCTGCGGACGCGACGGGCGTTGCACATAACACCCTTGTAAGGAGCGCCGAATCCGAGCTTACCGATGTTCATGTGCGGAACCAGGCTGTTGAAGTTGGACTTCCACACGCCGAACAGGTTGGGCTCTTCGCCGTCCTGCTCAGGGAACCACCAACCATGAGCGCAGTTCAGGATGCCTTCCTTCATGACCGGCGTGATCTCAGCCTTGAAGCGAGCCTCGCCGAACATGTTGTACACCTCAACCCAGTCACCCTCAGTGATGCCGTACTCCTCAGCAGTCTTCGGATTGATCTGGACCCAGGGCCACGGATCGATCTGACGCAGAGACGGCACATGACGGTGCTCAGAGTGGAAGGAGCTGTACCGACGAGAACCAGAGGTGGTGATCAGCGGATACTTCTCCTTCTCCTCAGCCGTACGCAGGTCAGAGTACGGTGAGTAGTTCGGCTCCTCGTAGTAGGGCAGCGGATCCTCGCCCCAGGATTCGTAGAGGATGGAGTAAGCCTCGATCTGGCCGGTGATGGTGTTGAAGCCAGGCTGGCCGTCGAAGCGGAGGAGGCCCTTGGCGTACTTCTCGTACTCGAAGCCATGGGCACCAGGCTGGTAGATGCCGAGCTCCTGGAAGCTGTTCCAGTCGTAGCCCAGCTCCTTCAGCTGGTCAGAGTAGAAGTCCTGGGTGGCCTGCTCGAGCAGATCCCAATCCAGCTTGTGCTCATCAGCGGGCTTGTACCAGGGGTACCACTCCGGATTCAGGCGCTGGCCGAAGACCAGGCAGATCTGAACGTCAGACATGCACTCGCCAACCGTGAGAGCCTTGTTCATGGGGCCCATGAACACGGTGTTGCGGCCGTAGTGGGTCAGGCAGATGCCAGTGTGCTCAGCCCAGGTGCACATCGGGAGGAAGTAGTCGCCCACAGCCATGGCCGTCGGGGTCATGGTGAGGTCTTGGATGACAACGAACTCAAGCTTCTGGAGGGCCTTGTGCCAACGCTTCGGCTGTGCGGAGCAGGTGGGGGCCAGGAAGTTAGAGCTGTTGAACCAGCCCATCTTCAGAGCATAGGGCTCGTCGGTTTCCATGGTGTTCAGGGTCTCGTCAGGCTGAGTGGTAGCCATGCCCGTGGACAGGCCCGGCCAAGCAGCAGCACCGATACGGAGAGCCCACACCTCGTCGGACATAGCGCCGCGCTGGTTCATGCGCCACTTGCCCAGGAGAGCAGACGGAGGACCAAGGGTGAGTCCGCCAGGACGGTCGATGGAGCCAGACAGGCCAGCCAGGATGATCATGGCCTGAGACAGCTGCACGCCGTTCTTGTTCTGGTCAAAGGCGAGGCCCCATGCCCAGCCGATCGGGCGCTCGGTGCCGATGATGTGAGCGGCACGCTTGATGGCCTCAACCGGAACGGTGGTGATCTCAGAGACCTTCTCCACCGGGTACTCAGCGGCGCGAGCCTTGACCTCGTCCAGACCGTAGATCCACTGCTCAGCGAACTCGTGGTCATACTCGTCGTTCTGGAACATGAGGTTCATGATGCCCAGAGCCATGGCGGTGTCAGTCTGAGGACGAACCTGCAGCAGGAGGTTGCCGCGGTGAGCGCCAACCCAGGTGACGCGGGGATCGATGTCGATGATATGGGTACCCAAGCGCATCATGTCCACCAGGCAGTGGCCGAAGAAGCCGTCGCCGTTGGAGGGCAGAGGCTCCTTGCCCCAGAGCACGACCCACTTGGAGAGGGTGTACTGCGGGTCAATGTAGGAGCCGGGCAGGTGGCCTGCATAGTCAAGCTCAGGATAGCCAGCGCCGAGAACGTAGTCAGCGATGGAGCAACGAGGACCATAGCAAGACCAGCCAGACTGGGTGTAGCAGCAGTTAGGGGACTGCAGCACAGAGAAGGTCAGAGCGTAGTAGAAGATGCAAGCCTCACGACCGGTGCCACCGAAGCAGACGATGGACTCGGGGCCGTAGGTGTTCTGGAAGTAGCGCACCTTCTCGCAGATGGTGTCGATCGCTTCATCCCAAGTGGTCTGGACCCACTTGTCCTTGCCACGATCCTCGAAAGCACGCTTCATCGGGTGGATGATGCGGCTCGGCGCATACGTGTACTCACGCAGCGCGAGGTTCATGGCGTTCACGCGGCCGGTGGTGATGGGGTTGTCGTCGTCACCCTCGATGCGGATGAGCTCGCCATCCTTGGTGATGACCTTGACGCCATACCCTACCGGGTGAGATCCCGGAGGAGACCACGTGTTGGAGCGTGTAGCGACGGTGCCGTCTTCGCGCTCGACTCGCCACTCTTTGCTGTAAGCCATACTTTTCCTTCTTTCTCGCGTTTCCATACTTATGGAACCTTCCCGCATGCGCGAACATGCGGTCTTACAAGCCTGCCGAACCTACATATATATGTAATGTCCGACAACCTTCTGAGCTATCCCTAGCTAACCCAGAAAGCTGCTTGGAAGCCGATCAGAAACAGCCTTGGCTGTGACTGGTTACGAAATATAAACAGGAGGGTAAAAATCAGGTCGTATCATCAGTTTGTAATTAGCTTTCAACCCCTCATACCCGCGGGTTGATTTTTATCATGACCATTTCTATAATGCCTGTTCAGACGCTCGTATCGCATCAATCCGAAAGGCGCCGCTTGTCAACTCCAGAACCGCGGATCACCGTGAGCATAAAACGGAGCGCCGATGGCTCCCGGGCCACCGGCGAGCTCAATTCGCTTTCCCTTGGATTCGGCATATTCCAGGTCTGGCTCTTCATGGCTGTATACAACGGCGCGAAGATGTTCGCCCCGTCTGGCCTCATCCCGGGCTTTCCCTATCTTCCCTCTGAGATGTCATCTCCTGTATTGGTGGCTTTCCTGCTGGTGGGAGGCATCGGGCTGATCGCCATCGGCGCCACCAACCAGCTGTTCCTCCGCTTCTATGTGAGCAAGCGCGCGCTCTTCGCTGCAACCCTTCTATGCTGCTTGGGCACTGCACTCCTCTACGGAGGCTGTACGGCCAACGTCGGTGGCCTGCTTGCCATGATAGCTGGTGCCATCATGGGCATCGGATCAAGCCTTCTCTTCATCATCTGGGGAACCACATTCGCACGCTTCCAATTCGCCACCATCGTCCTCAACACCTCTATCTCCTATGTGGTGGGCATCTCCATTTCGGTGGTCTGTGCGAACTGGGTTCCTTCTCCTATCAGTGGGCTGATCACCATCCTGCTGCCTTTGGCATCCATGCCCATCCTCATGAATATGATCCCCCGGCCCTATTACCAGCGTCACGAAGAGCCCATCTTCCGGCCCCTCTCGGCCAACCGGGTGAACGAGGCATCTTTCCTTGCCCGCTTCGGTTTCCCCGTGTTGGTGGTGGGCATCACCTTAGGAGCTCTTCGCAGCGTTTGCATCGGACAGGTGCTCCCTGAGGGTTCGCTCACCATCCAATTCGCCTTCGGGCTCTCATGCATCACGTCTTTGGTCGTCTATATCATGGCTATCGCCATCACGAAGCGTGACCTCTTCTGGGACACCCTCTTCCGCGTGGTCATGCCCATCACCATGGCAGGGATCGCCAGCATCGCGCTGCTCGTGGGGAACTGGGATGTCCTTGCCTCATTCTTCGTATCCATGGGCTATGTTTGCCTTGAGATCATGCTCTGGGTCTTCTTCGCAGGCATCGCCCAGCAATTCCGCATCTCACCCATCTTCGTGTTCGGCATCGGGCGGGGCCTCTTGGAATTCGGCAGCGTAGTGGGCTCGGTCATCGTGACCGAGGTGTTCTTGGTAGGGCTCTCTGAGGCGGGTCTTGCCCAGGCGGCACTCATCCTGGCCGTGCTGCTCTCCATTGGTTATGCGTTCCTCCCCCGGTACCGGGAGATAAAGGCCATGGTGTCTGACCCTCATGCATCCCCGGCCAAAGCAGAACCGCCGGTGCAGATGTGGGAAGGCGTCTCCCACGATGGCACGCCCATTCCCGTGGGCGGGGCTATCGGCGCCTTCGGCGGAACCGCCGTGTTCGCCCCCATCGTCAACACCACCCCCTTGGCCTCTGAGACGAAAGAAGGCAACCCGAACGGCGATGCTGACGGAGCTGCAGCCCTTGATGAAGATGATGAGGAGAAGGGCAGCTTCCGACGCCGCTGCGATGAGCTCTCAGAGCAGTACCTCCTTTCCACCCGCGAAAAGGAGGTGTTCCTCATCCTGGCGAAGGGGCATAATGCCACCTTCATCCAAGAACAGCTCTGCGTTTCGAAGAGCACGGCGAAGACCCACATCAACCACATCTACAAGAAGATGGACATCCACACTCAGCAGGAGCTATTGAAGATGGTGGAGGACCGCCCACGGCTCTCTAAGCGCAAGCAGAAAGCAGCGGCGAAGGAGGCAGCCGCAGCGGCCAAAGAAGCGGCTTCAGCCCCTAAAGATGTCGAAGCGCCCCGCAAGCGAGGCCTTCGAGCTGATATCTTCGGCACCCGATGAAAAAGGACGGACAACGGGGACGTAGGCTATTGTCCTGTTTTCCGATAGCGGTAACTGAGCTGGCGAACCTCTTTGGGGAAACAGGACAATAGCCTACGTCCCCGTTGTCCGTCAGAAAAAAATGGGCATCAAGAGCGGATGCCCATCTACAAGACCCAACTGGTCAGGAACCGTTACAGGTTCACACAATGGTTCTTCGTGCCGTCTGCCAGATAATCCATGACCTGATTCACGGCCATGACTGCGCAGTTGTCCTCAGCCTCAGCGGTGGAAGCGCCCAGGTGCGGGATGACGATGGCGCGCTCCATCTTCACCACCGCCGGGTTCGCGAAGTCTGTCACATAGCGCGCAACCTTGCCGCTCTCCAAGGCTGCGGCCATGTCAGCATCATTCACCAGGGAATCCCGGGAGAAGTTCAGGAACACCACGCCATCCTTCATCTGGTTGATGGCCGCGGCGTTTATCATGCCCTTCGTGGAATCCGTTGCGGGCACGTGGATGGTGATGTAGTCAGCGGCCTGATAGAGGTCAGCTAGGTCTGTGACGAAGGTCATGTCAGCAGAGATGTTCTCAGCCTTGGCTGCATCCAGGAAGGGATCATATCCCACGACGTTCATGCCCAGGGCCTCAGCCGCACCAACCACCAGCTTGCCGATGGCCCCCAGCCCGATGACGCCCAAGGTCTTGCCGGATATCTCACCGCCTGCGAAGGCCTTCTTCGCCTTTTCGGCAGACTTGCCCACGTTCTCATCAGCGGCATTATCCTTCACCCACTGGATGCCACCCACGATATCCCGGGATGCCAACAGCATGCCCGCCAGCACCAGTTCCTTCACGGCGTTGGCATTGGCACCCGGCGTGTTGAAGACGGCAACTCCCGCTTCAGCCAGCGCGTCCAGCGGGATGTTGTTCACCCCAGCCCCGGCCCGCGCCACAGCCTTCAGGTTCTCGGGGATATCCATGTCATGCATGTTGGCCGAGCGAACGAGGATGACGTCAGCCTCCTCCACGTTGTCAGTCAGCTGGTATTCATCCGTCAGCAGATCCAGCCCCTTCGCAGAGATGTTGTTCAAGCAATGCACCTTATACATGAGGGTTCCTTTCGATCAGATATCTCTGAGGATGATACCGCAAGGAACGAATGTGGAGCAGCGCTACGAGGTCATAGGCTGGGAAGCATCTTCCGGCGGAATGCGGAAGAGCGTCTGGAGGAAATCCTTATCTCGGGCAATCACCTCGCGCAGGCTGTAGGACATCTGGTTGTCATAGGCGCCCTTGTCAGCCGCCACCCCTTGGGCGGTCATGCTCAAACCCTGGGCAATAGCCAACGCCCGATAGAGGTGATAGGCCTGGGTGACGATCATCACGTCATCAGCCCCGTAGACGTACTTCGCCCGATAGACCGAAGCGTAGGTGTCATAGCCCGCGTGATCTACCACCACATCATCCGCTGGCACGCCCAGGGAAACGCAGTAGGCCTTCATAGCATCGGATTCGTTGTAGTGGGCTTCGCGGTTGTCCCCACTCACGATGATCTGGTCTGCTGCCCCCGCTAGGAAGAGGTCTACGGCCACTTCCAGCCGGTCAGCCAGGATGTCTGACGGCTTCCCTGAAGGCAGTACCGAAGCCCCCAGCACGAGCACGGCTTGGGCATGGGCCCCCGACTCTTCGATCTGGGCTATGGTGTGCACGTCATCACGAGTGCTGGCCAAGATATAGGCGCTCACGGAAGCCGAGAAGGCCGCGAAGATCACCACGGCAGCCAAGAGCACCGTGAGGATGCGTCGAAGGATGCTCTTTCGTCCAGCCTTTTCGCGGGCCAATTACTTGACCACCAGGTTGACCAAGCGCTTGGGAACGACGATCTCCTTCACCACCGTCTTGCCTTCCAAAGCCTGAGCTGCCGCCGTGCGAGCAGCGCTCAGGATATCCTCCTCAGAGGCATCAGCCGCCACCGTGATGCGAACCTTCACCTTGCCGTTGAGCTGCACTGCCAGCTCAACCTCGTCCGCTGCCGCTTGGGCCGGGTCAAAAGAAGGCCAGGGTTGCTGATGGACCGAACCCTCCCCCTCTAACGTTGCCTGCCAAAGCTCTTCGGCCATATGGGGCGCGATGGGCGCCAAGAGCTTCACCAGCGTCTCGGCTACATCTCGGCAGAGCGGACCACCCGTTTTGCAATTCATCCGATGCTCTGCCGGACGCACCCGCAGGAATGTGCCTGCGGCGTTCGTCAACTCCATGATGGCAGCCAGAGCGGTATTGAAGTTATTGCGGTCGAAGTCCTCAGACACCTTGCCCACCACACGATGGCGCTCCCGCTTCATGGCCATGGCAAGCTCATGGGCCTTCGAAGCGTCAACCTCAGGGTCATAGAGGGTGTCTTCACCCGCTTTGCCCACCAGGTCATGGACGATGCGCCAGACGCGGTTCAGGTACTTGGACATGCCCGCCAGGCCATCTTCGTTCCAGAGCTTCTCCTTGTCTGGCGGCCCCATGAAGAGCATGGCCGCGCGCACGGCATCAGCCCCATACTGGGCGATCATCTCCTCCGGAGATACCACGTTGCCCTTGGATTTGCTCATCACATCCCCGTGGGCATCCAGCACCATGCCCTGGCAGAGCAGGTTAGCGAAGGGTTCGCTGAAATCCAGCAGGCCCGCATCCCTGAGCACCTTCGTGAAGAAGCGGCTGTAGAGCAGGTGCAGGATAGCGTGTTCGATGCCGCCGATGTACTGGTCCACCGGCATCCAAGCGTTGGCCTTCTTCGGATCGAAGGGAGCGTGGACGTTGTGCGGGTCCGTGTAGCGCATGTAGTACCAGCTGGAACAGGTGAAGGTATCCATGGTGTCCGTCTCGCGCTTGGCCGGGCCACCGCAAACGGGACAGGTGGTGTTGGCGAAGGCGGCATGGGTGGCCAGCGTCTCGCCAGCGCTCAGGTCTATGTCCTCCGGCAGGCGCACCGGCAGGTCCTCTTCCGGGACGGGCACCACGCCGCAAGCCGGGCAGTGGATGGCTGGGATGGGGTTGCCCCAATAGCGCTGGCGGCTGATGAGCCAATCCCGCAGACGGTATTCCACCGTGCGCTGACCCTTGCCTTCTTGCTGAAGCCGTTGGACGATGGCCTCTTCGCCTTCTGAATGCTTGCCGCCCCGCAGGCCTGTGAACTCCCCGGATTGCACCAGGATGCCCTCAGCCGCGAAGGCCTCCGGCCAGTCCACCGTGGTCACCTGGCGGTCACGCACATCCTTCAGCTGGTCATACTGCGGGTCATCCTCCGGCAGGATGATGGGGATGATGGGCAGATCATACTTGCGGGCGAATTCGAAGTCACGCTGGTCCCCGCAGGGCACAGCCATGACGGCACCGGTGCCGTAGTCAGCCACCACGTAGTCAGCCACCCACACGGGCACCTGTTCGCCATTGACTGGATTCAGCACGTAGCGCCCCGTGAAGACGCCGTGCTTATCCCGTTCGCCCTGGGCGCGCTCAAGGGCGCTGACCTTGCGAGCCTCCTCGGCGAAGCTCAGGACCTCAGCTTCCTTTGCCGTACCCTTGACCAAAGCCTCCAGGCCGGGGTACTCCGGCGCCAACACGAAGAAGCTGCACCCGAAGAGGGTATCTGCCCGCGTGGTGAACACAGTGATGACCTTATCCGTGGGGGCACCATCAAGCCCCACCACCGTGAAGTCAACGTTCGCCCCTTCGGACCGACCGATCCAGTTCGCCTGCTGCTGCTTCACGTTCTCAGGCCAACCGGTCAGCTGGTCCAAGTCTTGCAGCAGCTCTTCGGCATAATCAGTGATCTTGAAGTACCACTGGGTAAGATCGCGCTTCTCTACCTCTGTATCACAACGCCAGCAGCGGCCATCTATCACTTGTTCGTTCGCCAGCACCGTGCCACAGCTCTCACACCAGTTCACCGGCGAATTCCGGCGCTCCACCAGCCCGCGCTTCCAGAACTCCAGGAAGATCCACTGGCCCCAGCGGTAATACTCCGGATCACAGGCCACCACCGTGCGGTCCCAATCATAGGAGAAGCCCATGCGCTTGAACGAGGCCCGCTGGGTATCTATGTTCTCGTAGGTCCACTTCGCAGGGTGCGAATGATGTTTGATAGCGGCGTTCTCAGCGGGCAGCCCGAAGGCATCCCACCCCATGGGATGCAGCACGTTGAATCCGCTCATGCGCGCATAACGGGCGATCACATCCCCGTAGGTGTAGTTGCTCACGTGGCCCATGTGGATATCCCCGGAAGGGTAGGGGAACATCTCCAACACGTACTTGCGCGGCTTGTCCGACGTCTCATCCACAGCGTAGAGCCCGCTTTCCTCCCATTGCAACTGAAGGCGCGGCTCTATCTCATGGGGGCTGTACTCTTTCATAGGACTTCCTTGCTTGGCTAGGTAGAATGTGTGGGAACATTATAGCGACGCAGTTTCGTCCGCAGCGTAGAAACCGAGGGCTTCATGAACTTCCACAAAGCCGCATTCAAAGCCGCATATGGCACCGAGGCGCAGCTTCCTGAAAGCCAGCGGGCTGAGGTCTCCTTCGCGGGGCGCTCCAACGTGGGGAAATCCTCCCTGCTGAACAAGCTCATGTTCCGCAAGGGTTTGGCGAAGGTGTCTTCCACACCCGGCAAGACGGCCACCGTGAACTTCTACGATGTAGATGGCGTTGACCTGGTAGACCTGCCCGGATACGGCTATGCGAAGGTATCCAAGTCAGAGCTGGACCGGTGGGCTGACCTGATAGAAGGGTACTTCAATCAAGACCGCCAGTTCGCCTTGGTGGTAAGCCTTATTGACATCCGTCATGATCCTAGCGCGCTGGATCACAACATGGTGGGGTTCTTGAAAGAGGCCGAACTCCCCTTCGCCATTGCTCTCACCAAGGCAGACAAGCTGTCAAAGCAGAAGGCGAACACTCAGAAGCAGCGGCTGGCGAAGGCTTTGGACCTGCCGAAGGGATGCCCGGTCATCTTGACCTCAGCCGAAGCAGGCACCGGCATAGAAGATCTACGCAGGTTGATTGCCGAACGAGCGGAGTGATGAGGGACAACGGGGACGTAGGCTATTGTCCCGCCCCTACGAATTGTTGCCGTAGGGGTTCTTGTCCTTGAGCATGACATCGTGGGCGCCGCCCTCGATGATGGAGGTGCTTGACACCACCGTGAGCTTCGCCTTCTCTTGCAGCTCTGGAATGGTGAGCGCGCCGCAATTGCACATGGTGCTCTTCACCTTGGAAAGCGTGATATCAACGTTGTCTTTGAGGGAACCCGCGTAGGGCACATAGGAATCCACGCCCTCTTCGAAGCTCATACCCTTCTTGTCTCCGCCTAGGTCATAGCGCTGCCAATTGCGGGCCCGAGCGCTGCCTTCGCCCCAGTACTCCTTCATGTAGGAGCCGTTCACCATCACACGGTTGGAGGGGCTCTCATCGAAGCGAGCGAAGTAGCGGCCTAGCATCACGAAGTCAGAGCCCATGGCCAGCGCCAGGGAGATGTGGTGGTCATAGACGATGCCGCCATCAGAGCAAATAGGGATGTACACGCCTGTTTCCTGGAACCATTCATCCCGGGCCTTCGCCACCTCGATGACCGCCGTGGCCTGGCCGCGACCGATGCCCTTGGTCTCACGGGTGATGCAGATGGAGCCGCCGCCGATGCCGATCTTGATGAAATCAGCGCCATGTTCGGCCAGGAAGCGGAAGCCTTCGCGGTCTACCACGTTGCCCGCCCCCACCTTGACCGTATCTCCGTAACGTTCGCGGATCCACTCCAGCGTCAGGCGCTGCCAATCAGAATAGCCTTCGGAAGAGTCAATGCAGAGGACGTCTACTCCGGCATCTACCAGAGCGGGCACGCGCTCGGCGTAGTCACGGGTATTGATGCCCGCCCCCACCATGTAGCGCTTGTGGGCGTCCAGCAGCTCATCCGGGTTGGACTTGTGGGAGTCATAATCCTTACGGAACACGAGAGCCACCAGATGATCAGCGTCATTCACGATGGGCAGGCAGTTGAGCTTGTTCTCCCAGATGATGTCATTGGCCACCTTGAGAGAGGTATCTTCCGGAGCCACCACCAGCTTCTCCCGCGGGGTCATGAAGCTGCTGACCTTGTCAGTGACATCCATGCGAGAAACGCGGTAATCCCGCGAGGTGACGATGCCCAGCAGCTTGCCGTGGCTGGTACCGTCGTCCGTCACCGGCATGGTGGAGAAGCCGTGCTCTTCCTTGAGGCGGATGACGTCCGCCAGGTTCATGTCTGGGGAGAGGTTGACATCTGAGGTGACGAACCCCGCCTTGTAGTCTTTCACGCGACGCACCATGGCCGCTTCGTCTTCGACGGACTGCGAACCGTAGATGAACGACAAGCCGCCTTCCGTAGCCAGAGCCACGGCCATGCGGTCATCAGATACGGACTGCATGATGGCAGACACCATGGGGATGGAAAGGGAGATGGGGCACTCTTCCTGGCCCTTCTTATACTTCACCAGGGGTGTTTTGAGCGAGACCTTGGCAGGAATGCACGTTTCAGGAGAATAACCAGGCACGAGCAGGTATTCGTTGAATGTGCGTGATGGTTCGTCAAAATAATAAGCCATGCTTCCCCCAGCTCCTCGATGCCAACGTGGTGTCATTATATAGTAGCCAATCCCCCTGAGTTCTGAGCAGATAAAGGGGTGCTCAGGCCTGTTCGCGAAGGCGTCCGGCCACCGCACCAATGATGAAAAGGGACAGGTGCTTCCCATCATTCCCGCCTTCGATCAAGAGCAGATGATGAAACCGATATCTGTCAGCGTTTGGCCAGGAGCTATCGTACCGTTGTAATCAGCATTCGAGATGTGAAGCCGGTCATCGCGTAGGGTGAATACGCCGTTCCAGGAATCCACTAGGATGAAGGGATGACCCAGGGGGATGGTCACCTCCCAGCCGCTCAACGCCTCACCGCTGTTCGTGAGCGTGACGCTGTATTGCTCGTAGGCCTTACCGTCCGCCTCCCAGGAATTCACGACATTCGCTGTGAAGGAAAGGCTTCCGACGGTTTCACCATAGGTGGGGCTCTGGGATCCGGCTTCCTCTTGAGCGGGAGGCGCTTCGCCCTGCAACACGCTTTGGAGCCAGAGTCCCTCCGCGCTCAGATCCGCTTCCGTGAAGCCAGAGTCTTTCGTGCAGTCGGGCTTGAAGAGCGCTGAGGCTTCATCCTTGTTCGAGAGATTCCAGCAGATGTAGCTCACATCCAGCTCATCCATGAGGCGCACCCACGCATCTGCAGAGTCATAGTCTATGGAGCCATTGCCGCTGGCATCGCAGATGCCAAACTCAGTGACGAAGACGGGCAACCCCGCAGCCACCGCATTGGATAGCTTGTCCCGCAAGTCCTGCTGATGGGTGGCGGCGTAGAAGTGCAGCGCATACAGGATGTTGCTGAATTCCAGCGAATCCACCGCTGCTTCATCCACCTGTTGAGACCAGGTAGGCGTGCCCACCACGATGAGGACCTCCGGGGCGTTCGCCCGGATGATGGGGATGACCTCCTCCGCATAGGCTTTGACATCTGCCCAGGTGGCAGCGCCGTTGGGTTCATTGCAGATCTCATAGATGACATTCTTGTGGGCAGCGAAGCGCTCGGACATCTTCGCGAAGAAAGCTTTGGCGGCATCCTTGTGCTGATTCGGATCCCCGTCGCTCAAGATGTGCCAGTCCACCACCACATAGAGGTCAGCTTCCGTGGCGAAGGCAACCCCGTCTTCCACCAACCGTTCCAGCTTTGCCTGATCACCATCAGTGCAATAGCCGCCTGATTCGGTCGTATACAACGCCAGGCGCACTGCGTTCGCGCCCCAATCCTGGCGCAGTTCCTTGAAGAAAGCCTGGTTCACGTAGCGCGGGAACCAGGCCAAACCATGGGTGCTCACCCCGCGCAGTTGCACTGGTTGTCCGTCTTCACCCACAAGCTGGGTTCCCTCAAGGTGAAGCGCTCCCGTCGTAGAAGGGGTTGCAATGGGAGGTTCAGCGGGCTCGTTCTGCTTCGGTGCCGAGGTGACCTCCTCGGGGGCTGCTTGTTTCAAGACAGACGAGACTTCCTCTTCCGACGCAGGCGCGCACCCCGCAAAACCGAGGCAGAGCCCAAGCAACATAACGCTTGCCAATGCGATCATCATTTTTGACATCTTCGTCAATGGTCAGATCTCCCGATCGAGAGCAAAACTCTGGATAGCTTTTGTGGATAACCTACAGTCCGTTTTCCACCATGAGGGTGTTGAGAGCATCAGGGTCATTGGCAACGGCTTCCAAGTCTGAGAGGCGGTCTTCTGCGGCCAGCTTGGCTATGAGGGCTTGGAATCGGTCGCGCTCTTCGGTCTTGCCCCGTGTCTCGCCCGCCTCTTCGCCAGCGGCATAGCCTCTGGCTTCACCGATGGCCTCTCCCTCTTCCCGAGCAGCATCCATGCGAGCAAGAGCGTTCATCTCCAGTGTCATGAAGCCCATGGCCTGCTCCTTCCATGCCTCTTCGGTGTTGGCGCGCTTCACTTGCTCATCTAACGTTGTGGCAAGGTCACCTTCAGCACGTCCCGTATGGACGTATTGTAGCAAGAGGGAGAGGCTCTCATCGGGGGCTTTGTCCCAGGCGGGAGCATTCAGGATGACCGCTTGATAGACAAGGTAACTGCAACGCTGACGGTGTAAATGCA
>CANOIM010000010.1 GCA_947566075.1 uncultured Eggerthellaceae bacterium
TGGAGGACCTCCGGCTCGAAGGTCTCACGGATCTTCGCGATATCCTCATCAGACAGGATGGAGGCATGGGATTTCGCAGCGATCCCGTTGTCGCGAAGACGCGTGAGCATCTCCTTGCTCGTGAGCTCATATTCCTTCGCTAGTTCATGTACTCGCATTCCAGCCATCTAGCATCCCTCGCATCCGTGAACCTCAGCGTGAACCGCTTCCTTAAGATCCCTCAGTATGTCATCTTGCGTCTTCTGATCTATCTTGCAGCGCAGCGCCGCTGACAGCCGACGAGCGGAGGCAGCGGCGTCAAGGCAGTCCACTGAGCACACATAGGCTCCTCGGCCCGGCCTGTTGCCCGTGCGGTCAAGGGCCACGGTGCCAAGGCTATCCCGGCAGATCCGGTACAGCACCCCTTTGGAAGCGGTCTTCCTGCACCCTATGCATGTTCTCTCGCGCTTCAAACGCCTACCTTCCGTCTGGACTTTCTAAACCCTCTAGCCCTCGTCGCAACCCGCGTGGACCCCGCAATAGCGGGAACCCTCTCGGGCGTGGTTGCGGCAGCGGGTGCCATCTTCGCTCACATAGATGCAGAAATCGTCATCGAAGGCCTCATCGTCGTCGATCAGGCTCTCATCACCCTCCAGGGGCTCTCCCTGGAAGCTAGCGGATTTGATGTCTATGTGCCAACCCGTGAGCCGAGCAGCCAGGCGAGCGTTCTGCCCTTCCTTGCCGATGGCCAAGGACAACTGGTCATCGGGCACGATGACCGTAGCGTAGTTGTTCTCTGGATCGATGGAGACATGGGATACCCGCGCCGGAGAGAGGGCGTTGGCCACGTAGGTGGCCGGGTCATCGCTCCACTGGATGACATCCACCCGCTCATTGCGCAGCTCTTCCACCACCATGCGCACCCGTGACCCCTTTGGCCCCACGCAAGCGCCCACGGGATCAAGGTTGGGCTCTCGGGAGGCCACAGCCACCTTGGAGCGAGCCCCTGGTTCCCGGGCGATGGACTTGATCTCAACGATGCCGTCATAGATCTCAGGCACCTCTATCTCGAAGAGGCGACGGATCAGGTCAGGATGGGTGCGTGAGACGATGATGGTGGGACGGGATTGCTCGCCCCGGGCCCGCGTCTGCTCACCCGATGGGTCTCTCACATCAATGATGAGCACCTTCAAACGCTGATTGTGACGATAATGCTCATTGGAGGGCCGCTCGTTGCGCTCAGCGGGATTGCGCTTGGTGTCATAGTGGGGCAGCTCAGCCTCAACGCCATCGCGGATCTTGATGATGGTGAAATCCTGGGTTCCCTGGAGCACCGTGCCGGTGATGAGATCCCCCACCCGGTCAGAGAATTCCTCGTAGATGGACTTGCGGGCAGCATCGCGCACGATGGAGGAGATGACGCTCTTGGCGTTCTGGGCGGCGATGCGGCTGATGTCAGCAGGGGTCACATCCCGCTCTTCGAACTCAGAGTAGATATGCTCTTCCAGCCCCGTCTCAGGATCTACTTGGATCTCAGGCTCTCCCACAGGGACCAGCTCATAGACGTAGATCTTGCCCGTTTGGCGGTCGATGGTCACCCGCGCGTCATGATCCAGGTCCAAGATGCGCTCATAGCTGCGCGCCAGGGAATCCTCCAAGCGCTCGATGATATAGAATTCGTCGATCTTGCGCTCATGGGCAAGCATCTGAAGCGCTTCGATCAAGGAGTATTCTTCGTCTGCCATCTTTCCAAGCTCCCTTCGCTAGAACTCAACGGTTCCGATGATGTTCGCTTTGCTCATATCCTCCAAAGGCACGCTGACGTCTCCGTCTTCCATGCCGATGATCACCCGATCGCCCTCAACGGACGCAAGGATGCCCGTGAAGCTCTTCCGGCCATCCAGGGCACGCACGGTCTTCAACTTCACCTTCTGGCCCACCGCAGCCTGGAAGTGCTCCCGGGTGCGCAGTGGACGGTCTATGCCGGGAGAGGATACCTCCAGCACATAGGCGCCGGGGAACGGGTCAAGCTCATCCATGAGCGCACCGATCCAGGCCTGGGCTTCCGTGAGCTCGTTGAAGGTCACGCCGTCTTCGGTGTCTATGTAGACACGGACCGTGGGTGATTTCTTAGCGCCGGTCACCTCCAGCGTTACCACCTCTATGCCATGATCAGCCGCCAAGGCCTCGATGGCATCCAGCAGGCTCTGTTCCTTCTGCGTGAGCATGGTCTCCTCGTCTTAGCTCCCAAACCGTCCCCTATTGCATAAAAAAAGCGGGTCCGGTGGCCCACTTTTCTCAAGCATTGCGAAAAGTTCAGTTGAATACGTAGCGCATGGGATATTACCATACCTGGGAGTTCAGCGCAAAGCGAAGGAAGGAAACCGCTTGAAGAAGCTCATCGCACAGCTCATGAAATTCGGTGTGGTAGGGGTCATCGCCTTCATCATAGACTATGGGCTCATGGTGCTCTTGACCGAGGCGTTCGGCGTGAACTACCTGATAAGCGCCACTATCTCCTTCGCCGTTTCGGTTACGTTCAATTACTTCGCATCCATGCGCTACGTCTTCCGCCACAAGGAGGGCATGTCGAAGCGGCGCGAGTTCGTCATCTTCGTGGTGCTCTCAGTGATCGGGCTCCTCATCAATGACCTCATCATGTGGCTGGGCACGGGCTTGGGAGGCATCAGCTATCTCATCACCAAGATCGTGGCCACCATCGTCGTGATGATCTGGAACTTCGTCACCCGGAAGAAGTTCTTGGATGCCGGTGACGAACCAGTGCTCGACGATCTGGAATGACCGCTCATCCGAAGCGTTGGCGCTCTCAGAGGAGCCGATCCGGTGCGGATAGGGTTCCATAGGTATATCCGATGGCCTGCTCTACGAATAACCCATAGGCTCCTCTGTTGCACCCAAGAGCTCCTTGGTGTTTCATAGATAGGCGCACGTGAACCAAGATCGAAAGGCAACAGTTTTCCCATGACACACAAGAACATCCCCTACGATCAGGAGTACTATGACCCTGAGATAGAATGCATGCCCCGCCCAGAGCTGGAGCAGATGCAGCTAGAGCGCCTCAAGGCCATGCTCGCTTACGCCTATGAGCATACGGTCTACTACAAGCGCTCCTTCGATGAGGCGGGCGTGAAGCCTGAGGATGTGCAGACGCTGGCTGATATCCAGAAGCTGCCCTTCATCGACAAGAAGACCGAACGAGACACCCAGCATGTGGGGAGCTTCTTCGGCGAGATGTGCTCAGTGCCTGAAGAAGACGTGGTGTTCATGGCCACCTCATCCGGGTCCACCGGCGTCCCCACGGTGAGCCCCTTCACCCAAGAGGACTTCGACCTGTGGCAAGACACCGAGGCGCGGCTGTTCTGGCAGGCGGGCATGCGGCCGAACGACCGCTACGTCCATGGGCTCAACTTCGCCCTCTACGTGGGCGGCCCAGATGTCATCGGCGCTCAGCGCCTGGGCGCCCTGGCCATCTGGGTGGGTGCGGTGCCCTCTGACCGCCTGCTGTTCGTGCTGAAGCAATACCAGCCTACCGTCATCTGGACTTCCCCCTCCTATGCGTGGCAGCTGGGAGAGAAGGCGAAGGAGAAGGGCTTCGATCCGAAGACGGATTTCTCCATCCACACCATCATCGTAGCGGGTGAGCCGGGCGGCTCCATTCCCTCCACCCGGGCTGCCATCGAAGAGCTCTGGGGAGCCAAGGTGGTGGATTTCTTCGGGCTCTCAGACATCTACGGCGCCTGCGCCGCCGCCTGCGAGGCTCGGGATGGGCTGCACATCGTGGAGGACCAGATCCTGGTGGAGACGGTGGATCCCGCCACGGGCGAGGTCTTGGAGCCCGGAAAGCTGGGAGAGCTGGTCTACACCACCCTCATGAAGAAGGCGCGTCCCATGATCCGCTTCCGCACGGGGGACATAGGCTATGTCTCCACTGAGAAGTGCACCTGCGGCCGTACGCTGGCACGCATCCATATCACCGGCCGCAAGGACGAGATGTTCATCGTGGGCGCGGTGAACGTCTTCCCCACAGACATAGAATACGTGGTGCGGGCCGAGAAGGGCCTCACGGGCGAATACTCCATCCGCGTCTACACCGAGAACTTCACCACTCGCTATGAGGTGTCCGTTGAGCGTGCCCAAGGGTCTGAGGAGCCCTACGATGAGGTCTCCAAGCGCATCGAGAATGCCCTCAAGACCCATACCGGCGTGCGCCCGGCGAAGGTGATCGTCTACGACGCCGGGAAGCTGGGCACCTCCAGCGAGCATAAGGCATCCCGCTTCATCGATGAAAGGACGGAAAAGTGATGACGAAGGCATTCTCGGTTTCCGGACAGCACTATCTCTTCGATGTGCAGACCTTCGCCCAGGTGGTGCTGGCCACCGGCGGTGACGAGTTCCACTACCAGCTGTTCGACCGCACCACCCAAGGAGTGATGGAGGACGTGATCGCGGGCCGCTCAGGCCTGGGCGTCTTGGTGAAGACCACCGAGAACGCCACTGAGCTAGAAGCCGAATTGGAGGCTGCAGGGCTGGAATTCCACTTCTTGAGCGAAAGCGCTCCGCGCATCGCCCTGCCCGCCAGCCACCCCATGGTGAATGCCGATGAGCTCACCCTGGAGGCCATGGCTGACTACCCCTATATCTACTTCTACCAAGGCGAAGACGCACCCGTGCATTTGCATGAGGAGGCCCTAGCGGCCATCCCGCGATCCAAGGCCATCGCCTGCACTGACCGGGCCAGCCTCTCTGAGCTGATCGTGGCGCTGAATGGCTATACCGTGACCAGCGGCATCCTGGTGGGCATCTCTGATGGGTCGCTTCTGAAGACGGTGCCGCTCAAGACGGACGTGAGGCTGCAGCTGGGCTATATCACCCGTAAGGGAGCTCAGCTGGATGCCATGGAAGCGCGCTTCGTGGAGAAGCTGGCCCAGAACCTAGAGCGCTACGCCCGGTTCTAGGCCCCGCTTCGCCCTAGTGTTTGTCTGACAACAGGCGGTTCAACGCGTTCAGATAGGCCTTCGTGGAGGATACGATGATATCCCCATCGGCTCCGCGGCCGGTGTAGATATCCCCGTTGGCCGCCTTCACCCGCACTGTCACCTCACCCAAGGCGTCTATGCCCCGGGTGACGGACTGAACGGAATACTCCATGAGGTCATTCTGGCAACCGACGACCTGGTCCACGGCCTTGTAGACCGCATCCACCGGACCGGTGCCCCAATCGCAGACGGTGATGAGGTCCCCTTCGGGGCCGCGCACCGTGAGGGTGGCTGTAGGCTTCAACGGGAAGCCACAGCTGATCTGGACGCTCTCCAGGCTATAGAGCGCATCGGCCTGGCGGTCACGTTCGTTGACCAGGCTCTCCAGGTCCTCGTCGTAGACTTCCTTCTTCTTGTCAGCCAAGTTGAGGAACGCCTCGTAGATCTCATCCAATTTCTGGGGCTCGAATTCGTAGCCCAGCTCCTCAAGCCTGTGCTTGAGGGCCGCGTGGCCCGAGCGAGCCGTGAGCACGATCTGACTGGATCCGGCTCCCACATCCGCCGGGTCGATGATCTCATAGGTGTCGCGCTTCTTGAGCACGCCATCCTGATGGATGCCGGATGAATGGGCGAAGGCGTTCGCCCCTACGATGGATTTGTTCGCCTGGACGCTCATGCCCGTGATAGAGGACACCAGACGGGACGCCTTCACGAATTCACGGGTATTCACGTCCGTGTGAGCGTCCAATTCCTCCCCGTGCATCTTGATGGCCATGACCACTTCCTCCATGGCCGTGTTCCCAGCCCGCTCCCCCAGGCCGTTGATGGTGCATTCGATCTGACGAGCCCCGTTGGCAACGCCTGCCAAGGCCAAAGCCGTAGCCATCCCTAGGTCATTGTGACAGTGAACGGCGATGGTCACGTCTTCTATGCCGCGGACGTTATCTACCAGGTACTTGATGCGGCGACCGAACTCCTCCGGCAGAGAATAGCCCGTGGTGTCAGGGATGTTCACCACCGTGGCCCCTGCATCTACCACTGCCTGGATGACGCGCACCAGGAAGTCGTAGTCAGAACGGCCAGCGTCTTCGGCGTAGAACTGCACATCATCCACGTAGCGCTTAGCGCACTGGACGCACTCCACAGCCCGCTTGACGCATTCATCCTGAGTGATGCGCAACTTGTCACGCAGATGGCTCTCCGACACGCCTATCCCCGTATGGATGCGCGGACGCTTCGCGAACTTGAGCGCATCGGCGGCGCAGAGGATGTCCTTCTCTATGGCTCGGGTGAGGGCGCAGACCACCGCGTCGTAGCCCACCAGTTGGGATATCTTCCGAACGCTCTCGAAATCACCGGGGCTTGAGATGGGGAACCCGGCTTCGATGACATCCACGTTCATGCGCAGGAGCTCACGGGTGATGACCAGCTTCTCTTCCGTATTCATGGAAGCGCCCGGAGATTGCTCCCCATCGCGCAAGGTGGTGTCGAAGATGTCTATCTTCCGTGTCATCCTGGGTCCTTTCGCCAAGCTGGAGATGATGGCTCCCTGTTATACGTCAAGGAAAGCGCCCCTGCAAGAGGGAAATCCAGATGAACGGCGTAGAGCTTGCAATGTCCTCATCGACGAGCGCGATGGCCTCACGGACAGCGAGCATCCCCTCGGAACCCGCGGACAGGAACGAGTTCCTGTCCCTACGGCCAACCTGCATCTTCATCCGTAGGTGCTGGCTTGCCAGCACGACGCCTTTGCCCTTCGCCGCCGCGGCCAAGAGCAACAACCCAGGATATGGGCGCGAAGCGCCCACTATTCACCCGGATGGGGCATCAACCCGAACGCGGAGCGATACCCACGCCGAAGGCGTGAATAAAAGCAGAGGGGGACGCGATGAGCGTCCCCCGATACACTTGGCGGCCGCGATAAGCGGACGCCCGCAGTGATGATGCGGGCCCGCAGGGTCTCATCAACAGTGCGGCTGGTTTTTAGTTGTTATAGAAGAGGCATTCGAGAATGAAGGGGAGGGTGGAGAGAAGGCTGCGAAGCTTCTGAACGGAACCCTCCCCTTCATTCGATGCAGATAGGGGTTACGACGTTAGAGCCCGCGAATGCGGGCGAGAATCAAGGAGTGAGCGAAGCGAACGACGGGCATGCCCAAGATCTTGGGCATGCCCGTCACTTTTCCGCGAAGCGGAATCCATGACATTTAGATGGCAAGCTTCCAGAGGTTCTTGTATTCCATGGCCCCTTCCAGCTGCTCCATCACCTCAGGGGTAACATCTCCCTCCACGTTAATGTAGACCAGAGCGCACTTCTCTTCCGGCTTGGTGCCTATCTGCATGGTGGTGATGTTCACATCCGCCGCCCCCAGGATGGAGCCGATGAGCCCGATGCGTCCCGGCGAATCAACATATTCGAAGATGAGAGAGAGCGAGGCTGGGGTGATGTCTATGCGGTAACCGTTGAAGGAGATGACCCGGGGGAGGTTGTCCAGCCCATAGAGGGTGAACGAGATATCCATACCATCTGCCTTGACGCGGATGGCAGACTCATAGCCCTGGGCATCCTTGGATGCCTCCGTGACCACTTCCATGCCATGCCTACCAGCCATGGTCATGGCGTTCTCCAAAGATACGGTGCCAATGGACTTATAGTCAAGGATGCCGTCGATGACCCCGGCCACGATGGGCGCCGGATCGGAATCAGAGATGTTGCCCTCAAGCCAGACGCAGACATGCTCCGGGATGCCGATGAGGCTCTGGATCATGCGCCCCGCCATCTTCGCCGCAGGGATATAGGGGCGGATGCCCCCGATGACCTCCGGCGGGATGGAAGTAGGATTGATGGCCGTAGGTACGATGGAGCCCTCCAACGCCGCCCAGATGTATTCGGCTATCTCAGTGCCCGCCCGCACTTGGGCCTCATGGGTGACCGCGCTGATGTGGGGCGTGAGGATGGCGTTGCTGAACTCATGCAAGGGGCTTTCCGTGCACGGCTCCTCTTCGAAGACATCGATGCCCACGGAAGCCACCTTCCCCGCTGCCACGAAGTCAGCCAAGGAGTCTATGTCGAAGATACCACCGCGGGCCGGGTTCACCAGGATGACGCCGTTCTTCATGGCGGCGAACTGCTCAGGGCCGAACATGCCATAAGTATCCGGGGTGAGCGGCAGGTGCACCGTGATGAAATCCGCCACCGGGAGGATGTCATCGATGGAATCAGCCAGCGTGACATCCAGCTGGGCTGCCCTATCCGGTGAGCAGTACGGGTCATAGGCCACCAATTCCATGCCGAAGGCACGAGCGCGTTCGGCCACCAGGCTTCCGATGCGTCCCAGACCGAAGATGGCCAAGGTCTTGCCGAAGAGCTCCTGGCCCATGAAGCGATGGCGAGCCCAGGAACCGGAATGCACGGACGCGTTCGCCTGGCAGACATTGCGAGCACAGGCCAACAGGAGGGCCATGGTGTGCTCGGCCGCAGAGATGATGTTCGAGGTTGGCGCATTGCATACCACGATGCCACGCTCATTGGCGGCTTCTATGTCTATGTTGTCAACGGTGACGCCCGCACGCCCGATGACCTTGAGGCGCTTCGCCTGGTCTAGGAGCTCCGGCGTGACACGGGTGGCTGAGCGCACGATGAGGGCATCCGCATCGGTCAGTGCCTCCCCTATGGCCGCCTCATCAGCATCCAGCAGCTCTACCACCTCATAGCCGCGAGAGCGAAGGATATCCAAGCCCTCATCGGCGATCTTCTCCGTGACGAGGACCTTGGATGCCATCTTAGGAATTCTCCTTCTCGAACTGGGCCATGAAGCTCACGAGGGCCTCCACCCCCGCTTTGGGCATGGCGTTGTAGATGCTGGCGCGCATGCCGCCCACGCTGCGGTGACCCTTGATGGATTCGATGTTGTGGTTCTTGCATTCCGCGATGAACTTCGCATCTAGGTCAGCATCCCCCGTGATGAAGGGAACATTCATGAGAGAGCGGCAATCCTTGCGCGCCGTGCCCTTGAAGAGCTTGGAGCTGTCTAGGAAATCATAGAGCAGCGCTGCTTTCTCTTCGTTCATCTGCTTCATGACCTCAAGACCGCCCAAGCCCTTGAGCCACTTGAAAACCAGCCCGCAAACGTAGATGCCCCAGCAAGACGGGGTGTTGGAGAGGCTCTTCGCATCCACCTGGGTGAGATAGCGCATGATGGTGGGAGTGGTGGGGATCACGTCCTCCCGGACCAGGTCCTCCCGCACGATGACAATGACCACGCCCGCCGGACCCACGTTCTTCTGCACGCCGCCGTAAACGATGCCGTATTCGGATACATCCATGGGTTCAGAGAGGAACATGGAGGAAACGTCAGACACCAGGGGGATGTTCCCGGTATTCGGCAACTTAGGGTAGCGCGTGCCGTAGATGGTCTCGTTCTGGCAGATGTAGACGTAGTCAGCTTCGGGGCTGAAGGTGAGAGCATCCACATCGGGCACGTAGGAGAAGTTCTCATCCTCAGAGGAAGCCACCACATTGGCCGTGCCATAGAGCTTGGCTTCCTTCGCTGCCTTCTTGGACCAGGAACCGGAGACGATGTAGTCAGCCACGCCATGGCGCATGAGGTTCATGGGGATGGCAGCGAACTGCTGGGTGGCTCCCCCCTGGAGGAAGAGGACATGGTAGTTGTCAGGGATGCCCATGAGGTCACGCAGGTCCGCCTCAGCGGTTTCGATGATGTCTGCGAAGGCCTTGGAGCGGTGGCTCATCTCCATCACGGACATGCCGCATCCGTTGTAATCCAACATGCCCGCCTGGGCTTCGCGAAGGACCTCTTCCGGCAATACGGCGGGACCCGCCGAAAAGTTGTAGACACGTGCCATCTGCTTACCGCTCCTTTTGACCAGGGTTTCAAGACATTTGCTATTGTATCGTTTCATCTGGCCCTGTGACGTTCATGAAGGAGTGCAATAGCCCGTATGCTTGCTGAAAGGTTCTTGACTCGCCTGTTGAAGCCCATGATCCGCCGGTCGCTCTTGTCTGAGCCCACCGATGAGACCTACCTTCCCGCTCCTCAACCCGATGAGCGCTACATGCTGTACCTGCACGTACCCTTCTGCGAGCGCCTCTGCCCCTATTGCAGCTTCAACCGCTATCCCTTCCGGGAGGACATCGCTCGGCCCTATTTCGAGAACCTGCGGCGCGAGATGATGATGCTGAAGTCCCTGGGCTACGATTTCGAGAGCCTCTACTTCGGCGGCGGCACGCCCACCGTCATGATCGATGAGCTCTGTGAGACCATAGACCTGGCACGGGATACCTTCTCCGTAGAGGAAGTGGGAGTGGAGACGAACCCCAACCACCTCATCCCCTCTTACCTGGAGAAGATGAGCAGACGCATCCAGCGGCTCTCCGTGGGAGTGCAGAGCTTTGACGACGGCCTGCTCAAGCAGATGGACCGCTATGAGAAATACGGCAGCGGCCAAGAGATCTTCGAGCGCATCCAGGAGGCCAACGGCTACTTCGATTCGCTCAACGTTGACATGATCTTCAACTTCCCCTCCCAAACCCAAGATATCCTCTTCGCTGATCTGGAGCGCATCGCTGAGTGCGGGGCTCGCCAGACCACGTTCTCCCCGCTCTACGTTTCCAACGCCACCATGAAGAAGATGACCTCCACCTTAGGAGCCATGGATTATGGCCGAGAATGGGACTTCTACCGGATCTTGGACGGCGTGCTGGCCGGAGGGGATGATCCACTCTTCGGCCGGGAGACCGTTTGGACCTTCAACCGACTGGACGAATCCGGCCACGTGGACGATGCCGTGCGCATCAATGAGTACCAGACCTCCTACAACGAATACCCTGCCATAGGGTCCGGCTCCATCACGCACCTGAACGGGGCGCTTTACGTGAACGAGTTCAGCATCCCGAAGTACAACGCTCTGATCCAAAGCGGCCGGATGTCGGTCAAGGAGAAGACCGTCATGTCAAAGCGGGACCTCATGCGCTATCGGTTCTTGCTGGACCTCTATCGCCTGCGGCTGGACAAGGCCCGCTTCAAGCGCGAGTTCGGCATGAGCGTGGAGCGGGGCCTTCCCGTGGAGATGGCATTCTTGGCAGCGAATGGCGCGTTCTCGGTGAACAGCGACGAGGAAGTCCTCCTGACGGAACGGGGACGCTATCTGGTGCTAGTGATGTACCGCCAGTTCCTCTCCGGCATGAACAACCTACGCGAACAGGCCCGGGGACGCCTCACCGGCTATGAGCGCACGCTTCATTTCGGCGACGGCACCGCATGATGAGAAGCACCCGTCCCTTCTCATCATCTACCGCATAGGGAATGCAAGGCTGAACATGGTGAGGCCATCGGCGCTGCTCACGGCAAGCCGCGCGCCCATCTGATCCGCCAGGGCCTTCGCGATGGAGAGCCCCAATCCATGGCCTTCGGCAACGCTGCGCGCCTCCGCGCTCCGGTAGAACCGCTCGAAGATGCGCTTTTGCTCTTCAGGGGTCAGGGTACGCCCTGTGTTCGCCACCTTTAAGACCGCTTCTCCACCCTTAGGGGCGATGAAGCGGACGGTCACCTGGCCACCCGGGCTCACGTACTTGCAGGCGTTATCCAAGAGCACGTTAGCGATGCGGCTCAGGCCCTCCTCATCCAGCCGCTCTTGCACCCCCTCTTGGATATCCGCCTCAAGGGTGAAGCCGCCTTCCACCGCCCGGGACTCGAAGCCGAGAACGATACCCTCTAAAAGACGCGATACATCCAAGGGTGCTGCTGCCTGGTCACCCTTTGGACGGCGGCCTTCGCTTTGGACTCGCTCGTCCAGGCTTGCCAAAGCAAGAAGATCCTCGGCGAGGGATGTCATGCCGTCCGCGGCGCTCTGGGTGCTCTGCAGCCAATGGGAACGCTCCTCCCATGGGGCCTCAGGCTCTTCCAAGAGCACTTCGGTGTTGGCCTTGATGATGGCCAGAGGCGTCTTGAGCTCATGAGACGCGTTGGCGATGAACGTGCGCTGCTGGTCCCAGGCCGTGCGCACAGGCCGGAGAGCCCAGCGAGAGAAGAGGACGGCGGCCACCAGGAAGATAAGGAGCGCCCCCGCGCCCACCCCTGCGAAGATGACGAGAAGGCTGCGCTGGTTCTCAGCCACCCCGTCAACGGCGAAGGCTACATAGGTGCCTCCACCCGCAAAGCGCTTCAGGAAGCTGAGACCGAGGGCCGGGATGGATCCGAACCCCTCAGGAGCTGCATCGCATGCCATCTGAGCCTCTTCCATCCCTGCCTCATCCAGCAAGGCGCTGGAACGGGGAGCCAAAGCGAGAGAGGCGCCTTCCAAGCGATAGACCGCAACGGGCTGATCCGCTGGCTCAGCAGGGGGCCGCCCCAATTCGGGCGGCGCGTACCACTCAGCGCTGCCCTCCGGTGCTCCTCCGCCCTCCCTGAGCGGTTCTGGCTTGCCATCCGCTCCCATCGTCCTGTTGAGCGCAGCTTCCAGGGAACGGTGCAGCTGATCCGTGGCTTCGTTGCCGCTCCAGATGAGTATGCAAGCGAAGACGGCCAAGAGGATGACGGCCACGACCGCCATGATCATGGCTGTGAACTTGAACTGGAGCCTGCGCAGCAACCTTTCCGCCTTCCCTCAGGGAACGAGCCGATATCCTACCCCACGCTCTGCCTCTATCCGCACCGGAGACCCTAAGAAGCGGAGCTTCTTACGGAGAAGGGACACGTAGGCATCGATACTGTGGTCTTCCACCTGCTCCCCTGGCCCCCAAGCACCTTCAGCGATCCGCGCTCGGGTGAGCACATGGTCAGGGTTCTGGAAGAGCAAGCGGGCCAGGAGGTATTCTTGACCAGAGAGCTGCACTGACTCATCCATGCAGGTCAGGCTATAGGAAGCCCCGTCCAACGTGGTGCTCCCCACAGTGAGCTTCTCAAGAGGGGCCTCATCCACCCGGCGCAGGAGAGCCCGCAAGCGCGCCAGCAGCTCTTTGGGAGAGAACGGCTTCGTCACATATTGATCAGCACCCCCATCCAAACCTTCTATCTTGTCCGGCAGCGCGCCTAGGGCCGTCAGCATGAGCACAGGGGTGGGCACCTGGGAAGACCGCAGAGCGCGTATCACCTCGAAGCCGGTGAGGTTCGGGAGCATGACATCCAAGATGATGGCGTCGTAGAGGCCGCTGCGCCCATAGTCCAGGCCCGTCTGTCCGTCGAAGACGGCATCTACCCCATAGCCTTCTCGCTCAAGGATATGGACAAGGATGTCAGACAGCTTCCGGTCGTCTTCCACTACGAGGATCCGCACCCATTCCCCCTCCCGGACCAGCCTGGCCTTCCTTCATCGTTGTTGCAGCCAGCGTACCCATGGTGAGCTCTATTGTCTCATCTCCCACCTTCAGGAAGAATGACTGTCCCTTATCTATCTGAGGGCTGGATGCCAAGACGGTGGAGAAGCTTTGAGCAGCTGTCATGCGGACGAGCTCAGTCCCTTCGGCGCTCAGGAGGATGACCTCTTGCTCCGCTGCGCCAGCAGCCTGTCCCAGAGCCACTGACTGCTGGGATGCATCCAGTCCGTGCGTGCTTCCCACCGCTCCCGTCATCAGCACCGTACCACCATTGACCTGAGCCTCCAGGTCATAGTCCAACGCACCATCCATGCCAGCATCCGGGCCGCTGACGAGCACCGTGCCCCCATTGATCTGGACGTTGCCATTGCTGTCAAGCCCATCGTTAGCCCCTGACACCGTGAGGATGCCGTCATTGATCTGGATCAGGCATTCACTGCTAGAAGCGGCCATCTGGTCCCCACCGAAACGCCCTGGGCCAACTCCAGCACCGCCAGAGCCCTCTGCGTCTGAGGTGCCTTCGCTATCAGACAGCGCCGCATTCACCGCATCATCCGAGGCGGTGATGGAATGGGTGCCGCCGCTGATGATGACCTGTTCACCCTCATAACCCTCATAGCAGCTTTCCACCATCACGGTCCCCGCCTGCATGTACACGTAACCATCGCTGTGGAAGGCATCATCCCCTGCGTTCACCGTGAAGGCGCCCTCGGCCACCTTGATGCAGTCCTTTCCCTGGAAGGCATCCTCCTTCGCCTCCACCGTGAGCAGGCCACCTGTGATGATGAGGTCATCCTTGGAACAGATGCCATGCTGATAGCTACCCGTCACCGCCAAGGCCCCGTCACCATTGATGGTCAGGTCATCCCGGCTGAACAGCACGGCGTCACGGTTGTCATCCTCTCCCTCCAGGGCGTAGGCCGCTCCATCTGACAGGGCATTGTCCGTACCCGAGGCCAGCGTGAGAAAGCACTTCTTGGCGTTATTCACATAGAAGGCCGGTCCCGTCTCGTTGTGGATGGACGCACCCGCCAGCACCACCTGGACCTTATCCTCATCAGCGGCATCCACCACCAGCTGGCCTTGGGAAAGAGTGCCGGAGATGACATAGGTGCCGCTCTGGCTGAGCGTGACCACCCCACCCTCAGCCCTTGCCCCAACGCCCTCTACCTGAGCGCTCTCTCCCACAAGCGCCACCTTCGTAGCAGTCGCTTCGTCATAGGAGGCGTCTTGGTCGCGTTCGCTGAACTCCAGATCCAGGGTAGAGGTGTCGAACATCCCGCTGTTCTGGACTGAGGGCTGCTGGGGCGCCTCTTTGTCGGGGCCATCCTGGGCCGGAACGCCTGAGGGTGAGCTTGCGCAGCCCGCCAGGCTCAAGGCCAACACGCTGGCTATCACACCTGCAAGGATGTAGGTTCGCAAGGGTCTTCTCATAGGATCTCCTCTTCTTGCTGTGCGGCTTTGCGTCATGCCCCGGGCTGTCATAGGGTCCCCAGAGAGGTGGGAGCCATGGAAAGGGCTACCTTCAAGTTCCCGTTCAGGCAGCGGAGCTCGTCCATCATCAGCTTCTCCTCACCAGGCCGCTTCAAATGCAGCCGATATTGCAGCTGATAGAGGCTGCCCATGTTGGTGGTGCGGATCTCTATCAGCTCATAGGAGGTGGCGTAGCGGCCGAGCACCTCATCGAACAGGCCGTCGAAGGCGAGGTCTTCAGGGATGGACAGGGTGAGCGTCTTCGTGGGCTCTGCCTGCTTCCCGAAGGGTGAGAACGCATAGGCCACATTCGCCACGCAGACGATGGCTGTGAACAGCACCGCCAAGGTGAGGAAGCCCATGCCCGTAGCAAGGCCGATGGCCATGGCGAAGAAGACGCTGCCGATATCCTTGGCGCTGCCGGGAATGGAGCGGAAGCGCACGAGGTTGAAGACGCCCATGACGGCGATGCCCGCCCCAAGATTCCCGTTCACCAGCGTGATGACCGCTTGGACGATGAGGGGCAAGAGCGCCAGAGTGACCACGAAGCTCTTGGAGTGGTCATGGCGGATCATGTAGACCCCCGCCGCGATGGCCCCCAGGACCAGAGAGGCAGCGCAGCAGAGGAGGAACTCGGCACTGGTCACGCCCGACACCAGGGAATCAGCCGTGCCGTAGATGGATGTGAAGGTTCCCTCAAGCACGGGCGGCCTCCCTGCCAGCCGCACCGCTCTTGGCTGCGACCCGTTCATAGAACGCGCCGTACTTCGAGAAGCCTGACGGGTAGGCCTTCTCAACCGAGAGGGCATCGATGAGCCAGAACGGATAGGCGTTCGCGCCCTTGACCTCCATGATGGCCTGACCGGGTTCCAAGGGGTGCACGACGGTCCCCTCATCGAAGAGGTCCAGCACACGAAGGCCTTCGTCGAAGGTGATGCGCAGCTCCCCTTCGCCATCAGAGCCGAAGGAGGTCCGCTGACAGACTACCAAAGCGGAAGGGAGAAGGTCTCCCATGCGTTTGCGAGCCGCCTCCAATTCCTGAGCTATCTGGGAGCCATCCAGAGCTGCACCCTGGGAGAAGGCCAAAGCCGCACGGGGATCCATGGCAAGGCGGCGCTTGTAGACGATGCCCTTGTGCTTCTTCTTCAGTTCAACGAACGCTTCTGGGGCTTCTGCTAGCGAACGGGTTCCATACCAACGGATGCGCAGCTTCTCCTTGTAGAGGGGCTTCTCCACCGAACGAGCGATGACGCTGCGCTCCCGCGTATCCAGATACAAGCTGTTCACCTGGGTGGTGCCGTACTCTCCCACGGGCAGATGCTGGTGAACCGTTTCTCTCAGAAAGCGAAGCTGCTGGGGATCCAACCGGTACTTGAGCTCCTTGCACTGGAATGTCTCTTTCATGGGCTTTGAGAACCTCCTTCATCCTCATTGGATGCAGCCCATGGTAAAGAGCGCTCCTCAATGGAGCCTGAAAGCCACCCGACTCATCATTCCGTGCTATTGCGCGACATGGCTATCTTGCCCGTGCGGACGATCTCCTTGATGCCGTAGGCCCTGAAGAGGTTCTCCAACCCTTCCAGCTTCTTCTCATCTCCCGTGGCTTCTATGGTGAGCGAACTGCGGCCCACATCCACGATCTTCGCTCGGAAGATGTTCGCTATCTCGATGATCTCATTGCGGCGCTCGGGGGCTGCGCTCACCTTGAACAGCACCAGTTCGCGTTCGATGGCGCCCCCATCGGTCAAGTCGGTGATCTTGTGGACGCTGATGAGCTTATGGAGCTGCTTGGATATCTGCTCCAGAGCCACATCATCAGCATCTACGACCATGGTCACATGGGACATGGTAGGGTCTTCCACCGGCCCTACAGAGAGCGATTCTATGTTGAACCCGCGCCGGGACACGAGTCCCGTTACGCGAGACAGCACACCTGGCTGGTTCTCCACCAGGATGGAGAGCACATGCTTCATAGCGCACCCCCTTCCCTGTTCGTGCGAACAGCCCCCACGGCTACATCGATGGCACCGATGGGATCATCAAGGCCAGAGCCGGGGGTTACCATGGGATAGACGTTCTGGTCTCGGGATATGGCCACATCCAACAGATATGGCCCCTTCGCAGCCAGCATCTGGGCGATGGCCGAAGCCACCTCAGCAGGTTCGGTGATCCGCTTTCCCTCCCAGCCGTAGGCCTCGGCCAGCTTCACGAAATCAGGGCAGGGCTCCAGGAGCGTTTCCGAATAGCGCTCAGCGCAGAAGAACCGCTGCCACTGATGCACCATCCCCAAGCAGCGGTTGTCCATGATGAGCACCTTCACAGGCACATCGTTGATGGCGGCTGTGGCCATCTCTTGGGAGTTCATCTGGAAGGACCCATCTCCCGCGATGCACACCACCTGCTTGTCTGGGTTGGCAAGGGCAGCCCCGATGGCGGCCGGGAAGCCGAATCCCATGGTGCCCAAACCGCCGCTGGACAAGAACGTGCGCGGATGCTCCCGCTGGATGAACTGATGGGCCCACATCTGATGCTGCCCCACCTCTGTCACCACGATGGAGTTATCAGAGTCAAGCTGGTCAGAGAGGGTGGTCATCACCAGCTCCGGGATGATCTGGCTCCCATCATCCCCCACATTCGCGTGATAGACGGGATAGCGCTCTTTCCAGGCAGCTACCTCTTCCAACCATCCCTGGGTTCGCGGTTGAGCGTCATCCTTCTTCAACGAAGCGATGATGTCCTGCAAGACACCCTTGAGGTCTCCCACGATGGGAACCTGAGCCTCACGGATCTTGCCGATCTCAGCAGGGTCTATGTCTATGTGGATCACCTGGGCATGGGGAGCGAACCGATCCAACCGCCCCGTCACCCGGTCAGAGAAGCGCGCTCCTGCGGCGATGATGAGATCCGCCTCCGTCATGGCCAGATTGGAGTACTTCGCGCCATGCATTCCCACGGGCCCCAGGTTCAGCCCGTCAGATGCCGGGAAGGCCCCTTTGCCCATGAGGGTGGTCACCACCGGGATGCCCATCAGATGAGCTAACGTCTGGACCTCTTCGGTAGCATCAGAGCTGATGCTCCCACCGCCCACATAGAGCACGGGGCGTTGGGCTTCTTTGATGAGGCGACAGGCCGCGCGGATCTGCTTGGCGTTGCCGCGGTACGTGGGCTTATAGGAGGGGATGCTCACCTTGTCCGGGTATGCGAAGACCATCTCCTCCCCGGCCACGTCTGAGGGAACATCGATGAGCACGGGGCCTGGCCGCCCCGTTTGGGCTATATGGAACGCTTCTCGGAAGGTAGTGGTCAGCTCATCGGTGGATTGGAGCAAGAACGAATGCTTCACCACGGGCATGGTGATGCCCACGATGTCTGATTCCTGAAATGAATCCGTGCCGATGACCGCCCGCGGCACCTGCCCGGTGATGATGATCAGGGGAACGGAATCCATGTAGGCGGTGGCGATGCCAGTCACGGTGTTGGTGGCCCCCGGACCACTGGTCACGATGGCAACCCCTGGACGCCCCGTTGACCGTGCATAGCCATCAGCCATGTGCACTGCCCCTTGCTCATGACGGGCGAGCACATGATGCAGCTGCTCCGAGTCATAGAGCGCATCATAGAGCTTGATGGCCTGACCGCCGGGATAGCCGAAGACGGTGTCAACCCCCTCAGCTTCAAGAGAAGCGATGACCGCCTCGGCACCCAGCATGGGCTTGCCTTGCTTGAGAGTCTGAGAGCCTGACCCTCGAGGCGCTCCTACGCTTGCCGCTGTGCGCCTTTGGGGCGCATCCTTTGCGCTTGCGGCCATCCCAGACCCTCCTTGATCATGCCTGAAGCCCTTACCCTTTAGAGGGAGAGTATAGGGCTTGGCACCTCCATGCGCTCGAGGATATCTTGGATCAGGTGACAAAGGTCAGCCTCACGGCTGCGGGCCACCTGAAGAGGATCATCTTCCAAGGGGTTCGTGCCTCCCACACCGCAAGCCATGTTCACCGCCAGGGAAAGCCCCAGGACGCGAAGCCCTACGTGCCGAGCAGCGATGACCTCTTCGCACAGGCTCATGGCCACCGTGTCCGCGCCCCAACTGCGAAATGCCCGGATCTCTGCCGCTGTTTCGAAGCTAGGGCCCGCAAGGCCCAGATAGATGCTCTCATGAGAAGGCAGCCCCAAACCCGCGGCCACATCCTGAGCCAGTTGCCTCAGGAGGGGATCGTAGGGCTCATGCATGCTGAAGAACCGATCTGAGAGCCTATCAGGCTCAAGCCCTTGGATGGGATTGCGACCTGTGAAGTTGATATGGTCACAGATGACGCAGATATCCCCCACCCCGTAGCCTTCGTTGATAGCGCCCACGGCATTGGTCACGATGAGCGTCTCTATGCCCAGCGCATCCATGAGCCACACGGGGTAGGCCACCTGCTGGGATGAATTACCCTCATAGCCATGGAGGCGCCCTTGCATGCAGAGGATCTCTTTCCCTCCCAATACACCGCAGACGAAGCGCCCCACATGGCTTGTGGCCGTAGAGGGCTGCATATGGGGAACCTCTGCGAAGGGGAAGGCAACGGCAACCTGGATGCGTTCAGCCACAGGGCCCCATCCAGACCCGAGGATGATGCCGATCTTCGGGGTGCGGCCTTCCAGCCTTTCCCGCAACACTGCTGCCGAATCCGGCAGCCATTGGGTGAGCTTCATCTCTTCCATGATGGTCCTTTCCCTACCGAAGACGCAGTGGTTCAGCCCCGCGAAGCGATCAGGATACGGGGTTTGCCTGCAAGATCATCCACGATGCGTCCATCAACGAAACCTGCCGCTTCCGCCAAGGAGGCAGCCGCGTCCAAGCACTCCTCATGGAGCTCCACTGCGAAGAGGCCGCCTGAACGCAGCCAGCGCCGAGCAGCAGGCAGGAGCCTTCGGAGCACATCCAGACCATCCGCTCCTCCCGCCAACGCCAACTCCGGTTCGAAATCCTTGACCTCAGCAGGAAGCGCTTCCATGACACGGTCTGGGATATAGGGCGGATTGGAGACAACGGCATGAAAGCAACCTTCCTTGCTGCCCGGAACGCTTGCATCCAAGTCACAAGAAAGGATATCCACCTGCTCTCGCACCCCCAAGAGCTCAACGTTCTCCTGAGCAACAGCGCAGGCTTCAGGAGAGATATCAGTGGCTACCACATGGGCATCCGGTGACTCAAGGGCAAGGGAACAGGCGATGCATCCGCTCCCGCAGCCGATCTCAAGCACCAAAGGATCAGAGATGCCCTCCAAGAACGTGAGCACCTCCCCTACGAGCACTTCCGTTTCCGGGCGCGGGATGAGCACGCCGGGGCGCACCTTCACCTCTATGTGACGGAAAGGCGCCTTCCCGCTGATGTATTGGAGCGGCTCCCCTTCTGCGCGCCTGCGCACCCCGTCGCGAAGGATGGTGCGCTCATCTAAGGAGAGCGGCTGATCGAAATGGGTGTAGAGCTCAAGATGGCTGAGACCCGTTGCCAGAGAGAGGAGATGCCGTGCCGAGAGGAGCGGGTTCCCATCCCCTTTCCGTTCAAGGTAGCTGCGCGTCCAATCCAGGGCCGCCTTGACCGTCCAAACCTGGTCAGGTTGGGTCACACCGCCGCCTCGAGCTTCTGAGCGCGGTCTGCTGCTTGCAGAGCGGTGATCACATCTATGAGCTTGTCACCGTTGAGCACATCGTTGTAGCTGGAGTTGAAGCCGATGCGGTGATCCGTCACCCGGTCTTGGGGGCCGTTGTAGGTGCGGATCTTCTCAGCGCGGTCACCCGTGCCGATCTGGGCCAGGCGCTCCGCCCCTTCGGCCGCCTGCTGCTCTGCCAGCATCTTCTCATAGAGACGGGCGCGCAGGACGCTCATGGCCGCTATCTTGTTCTGAAGCTGGGATTTCTGATCCTGGGACTGGACCACCAAACCCGTGGGCAGATGGGTGATGCGCACGGCGGAATCAGTGGTGTTCACGCATTGGCCGCCGGGGCCGCCAGCCCGGAACACATCGATGCGCAGGTCATTCTCGTTTATCTCCACTTCCACCTCATCAGCCTCGGGCAGCACGGCCACCGTAGCCGTTGAGGTGTGGATGCGCCCTTGACTCTCGGTCTTGGGGACGCGCTGGACGCGATGAACGCCGCTTTCGAACTTCATGAGCGAATAGACGTGGTCTCCCTTGACCTTGAACTGGATCTCCTTATAGCCGCCGGATTCTGACGGCGAGACATCCAAGGTCTCCGTCTTCCAACCTTGGGAGGCTACGAAATGCTCATACATCCGATAGAGGTCACCGGCGAAGATGGCAGCCTCATCACCGCCCGCAGCCGCCCTGATCTCAACGATGATGTCCTTCTCATCAGCCGGGTCAGCCGGGATCAGCATGAACTTGATATCCTCTTCAAGGGCAGGGAGCCTATCTTCTATGCCCGCTATCTCCTCTTGGGCGAATTCCTTCATATCTGCATCGGAGAGCATCTCCCGAGCAGCTTCCAGGTCATCCAAGGCGGAGATGTATTCGGAAGCCTTCTTGGCCAGCGGACCTTGGTTGGCATATTCCTTCGCTAACCGGTTGTATTCCTTCTGGTCAGAGAGGATATCCGGGTCACCCATCTTCGTCTGGAGGTCTTGATAGGCATCAAGGAACTTCTCCAGTTTCTCTTTCATGTTCGTGTCAGCCATGTATATTGGATCCTTACAAGCAATTCCAGTGAGCTTGAGAGATTCTAGCAGACAAAGCCAACACGCAGGCGCTTACTGGTCCAAGAGGTATTCAGCCACCGCATCTGCCGCGTTCGCGCCATCTCCCACACCGGTGGATACCTGGCGAAGGACCTTCGTGCGCACATCACCTGCTGCGAACACTCCTGGCCGAGAGGTCTTCCCCATCTCATCCGCAATGATATTACCGAACATATCCAGCTCTAGGCTACCATCAAGGAATTCGGTGTTGGGCGTGGTCCCAATGGCCACGAAGATGGCTGAGAGCGCTATCTCCCTTCGTTCCCCCGTCATCTTATCGAGCACCTTGGCCCCTGAGACGAGGCCATCCTCTTCGCGGATCTCCTCTACGATGGTGTTCCAGACGATATCCACGTTCGCAAGCTGCTTCAACCGTTCGTGATAGATGGCTGTAGCGCGCAGGACATCTCGTCGTACGAACATGAAGACCTTGCGGCAGATGCGGGACAGATAGATAGCATCAGCCGCAGCCGTATCTCCCCCGCCGACGATGCAGACATCCTTTCCCTTGAAGAAATTGCCATCACAGGTAGCGCAGTAGGAGACCCCTGCTCCCTTGAGCTCATCTTCCCGAGGCAGTCCGAGCTTAGCCGGACGAGCCCCTGTGGCGATGATGACCGCTTTGGCGGCCAAGGTTCCCCCATGCATGTTGAGCCTCTTCGGATCAGCGTCGAAGTACACGCTGGTCACCTCATCATAGATGGTCTTCGCGCCGAAGCTTTCTGCCTGCTCATGCATGATGACTGACAGCTCATAGCCGCTGGTGGATTGGTTGAACCCCGGATAGTTCTCGAGATGTTCTGTTTGGGCAAGCTGGCCACCTGGGGAGATGCTCTCTATGAGAGCCGTATCCAACCCTGCCCGGGCGCAGTACATAGCCGCCGTGAGGCCTGCTGGTCCTGCACCGATGATGGCCACATCATAGAGATCGAGATGCTCATGGGTCATGGTTTCCTCCTTCGGCTGAACCTATGGCCATAGGTTCCTACAGCGAAATGAAGAGAGCCTGCTCCCTTCAAAGGTGCAGGCTCTCAAATGGTCCCTGACAAGCGCCTAGGCGAATATGCCCATCAACTGCTGCTTCGGCACGGCGCCCAAGACCTTGTTCTTGATTGCGCCCTTATCGAACAGGATGAGAGTGGGCACCGAATTGACCCGATAGCTGGCAGCTAGATCAGGGCTTTGGTCTATATCCACCTTGTAGACATAGGCCTGACCCGCCTTTTCCTGGGCAACTTCATCCAGGACAGGTGCGAGCCTCTTGCAAGGGCCGCACCAGGTGGCGAAGAAGTCAACGAGGACCGGCTTATCCGCTTCTAACACCTTCGACTGGAAATCTTGGGAAGAGATGATTTCGCTCATGACGACCTATCCCCTTTCATTGGAACAGCTTCGCAGCTCAATGAGCCGCAGTTCTCCATCGGTTGCATTCTTTCCCATAGCATAGCAGCTGAGAACCGGAATGCCCCAGGTGTAACCAGAACGCAAGAATGCCGTTGGCATCCAGCAAGCCAACGGCATTCCTCAGCTCAAAGCGAAGCGGAATGGGGTAGCAGCCTAGAGGGCAGCATCCCTGATCTTGTCCACGAACTCCCGTCGGTCGCACGTGCCCAGGTCTCCCTCAGCGCGGTCACGCACGGAGACGGTGTTCTCAGCCACCTCAGCATCTCCCAGGATGACCATGTAAGGGATCTTCTGCTGCTGGGCTTTGGCTATCTTCACCTTCATGGGCTCATTCTGATCGTAGAGCTCAACGCGGCCGCCCACCCCGCGCAATTCACCCGCGAACTCCTCTGCGGCTTCCCGGTGACGGTCAGCGATGGGGATGACAGCCACCTGGACCGGGGCCAGCCATAGCGGCAATGCCCCTGCGTAATGCTCTATGAGGATGCCCAAGAACCGTTCGATGGAGCCGAAGATGGCCCGATGCAGCATCCAAGGACGCTGTTCGGTATTATCAGCTGCCCGGTAGGTCAGGTCGAACCGCTCCGGCATGTTGAAGTCTATCTGCACGGTGGAGCACTGCCAGGTGCGGCCGATGGCGTCTTTCACCTTGATATCTATCTTGGGGCCGTAGAAAGCACCGTCACCTTCGTTGATGTCATAGGACAGGCTATGGCGTTCGCAGGCCTCTTTGAGCGCATTGGTGGCGTATTCCCACATCTCATCCGTGCCGATGGATTTGTCTGGCCGGGTGGATATCTCAGCCTCGTATTCGAAACCGAACGTGCCCATGATGTGATCCACCAAATCAAGGATGGCCACCACTTCATCCACTACCTGTTCCCGGGTGCAGAACACATGGGCGTCATCTTGGGTGAAGCCACGGGCCCGCAGAAGCCCGTGCACCACGCCAGACATCTCGTGCCGGTACACGGTGCCGAATTCGAAGTAACGCAGCGGTAAGTCCCGGTAGGAATGCAGCTCGTTCTTATAGAGCATCACATGACCCGGGCAGTTCATGGGCTTCACGCCGTATTCACTGGGACGAGGGTCCTCTTCGGTGCCTTCGTTTATCTCGAAGAAGTACATATTGTCTTTGTAGAACCCGTAATGGCCCGAGGTCTTCCATACCTCTGCATTGTAGATATGGGGTGTGATGACCTCTTCATAGCCACGCTCATAGAGGTCACGGCGCAGCCACTCCTGCAGGGTGCGGATCACGCGCGCGCCCTTGGGCAGATACATGGGAAGCCCCACGCCTGCCATGGGATCCATCATGTAGATGCCCAGCTCCCGGCCGAGCTTGCGATGGTCGCGCTTCTCGGCTTCCTCCAAGCGCGTCAGGTATTCCTCTAGGTCCTTCTTCTTGAAGAAGGCTGTGCCGTAGACGCGGGTGAGCATCTCGTTGTCAGCGTTGCCCTTCCAGTAGGCCCCGGCGGTCTTCATGAGCTTGAATGCGCCCAGCTTGCCCGCAGAGGGCACATGGGGGCCGCTGCAGAGGTCAACGAAGCTGCCGTGACGATAGAGGGTTATAGCCTCATCAGCGCTCAGGTCATCGATGTGCTCTGATTTCAGGCGCTGATCCTTGAACGCTTCTTTAGCTTCCTCATAGGTGAGAGCTTCACGCACGAAGGGCTCATCCTTGGCGATGATCTCAGCCATCTTGGCTTCGATGGCCTCGAAATCTTCTGTGGAGATGGGCTGTTCTAGGGCGAAATCATAGAAGAAGCCATCTTCGGTAGAAGGACCGAAGCCGATCTGGGCACCGGGGAACAGCTCTTGAACGGCCTCAGCCATCACATGGGCCATGGAATGGCGCATGATATCCAGAGCCTCCGGAGAACGGTCTGTGATGATCTCAACGGTAGCGCCTTCGGGGACGATGGCGGCAAGGTCAGCCAGTTGGCCATCGATCTTCCCGGCGAGGGCTGCCTTGGCCAGGCCCGCGCCGATAGAAGCGGCAACGTCTTGGATGGATGCGCCTTCAGGTACTTCCTTCGCGCTTCCATCAGGGAGCAGTATCTTCATGATGATTCCTTTAGGATTCGTGGCTTGCGGTAGAGCTTGAGGAATGGGAACGACGGCGCGTTCGAGAGCTGGAAGAGCCAGAACGGCTCTTAGAGCCGCCGCCTACCGGTGTGGCGCAATAGGGGCAGACGGTCCAGGCTGGTTCGAGCGCCTTCTCACAGTGAGAGCAGAGGTTCTTGAGCTGCGTGTGGCAGTTGGGGCAGAGGACGTAATCCATCTCCACGGGGTAGCCGCAGGTGGCGCATTCGCCATACTTCATCAGCTGGCGCTGCTTCAGAGCCACTTCCAGCTCTTGTTCGTCTTTATCTATGCGCAGCATGGGTGGACGCAAGAGGCAATAGGCGATGACGCCCACGATGGGCACCAGAGCAACGATGGCCCACACATACCAGGCCGCTCCGCGGAGATAGGCGTCCCGCACCACCCAGACGATGGAGAGGACATAGAGGATCACCAGGAGGACGACCACCACGGTGAACGCGGTTTGCATCTGTGGTGTCCACAGCTGTGCGAAAAGCTCACTCACTTCTTCACTCCTTATACTGCGTTTCTACTGCGGTTTGCGATTATAGCAAAGGCGCTGCCAGGGCTAGCCGAATGTGGAGAGCCATCACATCTGCTCAAGCTGGGAGGTGACCTTCTCCAACTGACCTTGGATCTCATCGCGCTTCGCCGTGTCCTTTTGGATGACCTCAGGAGCAGCCTTGGCCAAGAATCCGAGATTGGAGAGCTTCTTCTCCAGCTTAGCTAGGTCAGCGGACAGCTTCTTCTGCTCCTTCTCCAGCTTCGCCTTCTCTTCGGCGAAGTCAACGAAGCCGGCCAGATCCGTATAGACCTCCAGGTCAGAGACGATGCCCACCACAGCCTCAGCAGGCTTTTGCTGTTCGGGGGAAGCCTCCAGGGAGGAGATGCGGGCCAGCGATGAGATGAGCGTTGCCTGCTGTAGGATCTGCTCCGCCTTGGAAGCGGGAGCCTTGACGGAGACGGCCAGCTCCTCTTTCGGAGAGACGCCGTAGCGCGAACGGGCAGAACGCACAGCACCCACCACTTCGATCACCACGCGCACGCTGCTCTCGGCGGTATCATCCACGAAATGCGCCAGCTCAGCAGCATCAGGCCACGGAGCAGTTATCAGCATCTCAGGGGCATCAACGGGGCGAGGCATGGAAGCGTAGATCCGCTCGGTGATGAAGGGCATCACCGGGTGCAGGAGACGCAGAAGGGCATAGAGCACGAACTGGAGGTTACGCTGGCATGCCAAGCGATCGTCAGGATCTTGGGAATTGAGACGGCTCTTGGAGAATTCGATGTACCAATCACAGAACTCGTTCCAGATGAACGTATAGAGCAGACGGGTCATCTCAGAGAGGTCGAAGCTGTCATAGGCCGCATCCATGGCCGCCACCGTCTTCGCCAGAGAAGAGAAGATCCAACGGTCAGCGCTGGTCCGCAGCTCAGGTGAGCCGGGAGCGAACCCATCCATGTTCATCTCGACGAAGCGAGCGGCGTTCTTGATCTTATTCGCGAAGTTGCGCGCCGATTCGATGCGCTGATGATCGAAGCGCAGGGTTTGAGAGCCGGTCACCTGGGACACCAGGCCGAAGCGCATGCCATCGGCACCGTACTCAGCCATGAGATCCATGGGGTTCACGCCATTGCCCCGAGACTTGCTCATGGGTTTTCCATCAGAGCCCATGACCGTAGGATGGATGATGACATCCTGGAAGGGGATCTCATCCATGCACCATTCAGAGGCCATCACCATGCGCGCCACCCAAAGGCCCATGATATCCCGGGCCGTGGAGAGCACCTGGGTAGGATAGAACTTGACCAGGTCCGGCGCATCCTTGCCCATCTCTCCCCAGCCTTGGGTGGCGAAGGGCCAGAGCTGGGAGGAGAACCAAGTATCCAGCACGTCCTCATCCTGGCGCACGCAAGCCCCGCATTCAGGGCACGTTTCGACATCTTCCAAGAGGGCATCTTGCCAACCGCAGGCATCGCAATAGAAGACGGGGATCCGATGGCCCCACCACAGCTGCCGGGAGATGCACCAATCCTTCAGGTTATCCAGCCAGTCAAGATAGACCTGGCCCCAGCGCGTTGGATGGAATGTCACCTGACCGTCTGCCACGGCCTTGCGCGCCGGTTCCTTCAGGCGGGAGACATCCACGAACCACTGCTCGGACAGCCAGGGCTCTAGGATGTTGTGGCAACGGTAGCAATGCATGACGGAATGGTTGATATCCTCTATATGATCCAGCAGGCCCTGCTCTTCGAAGGCCCGAACCACCGCTTCGCGCGCCTCATCCCGGCCCATGCCGGAGAAGGGGCCGAACCCTTCCACTACCCGGGCTGTCTCATCGAAGATGTTCACGCGCTCAAGGCCCGCACGCTCCCCCATGGCGAAATCGTTCGGATCATGGGCGGGGGTGACCTTGACCGCACCGGTGCCATAGGCAGCATCCACATGGAAATCAGCGAAGATGGGGATCTCCCGGTTCACCAAGGGCAGCATCACCGTCTTACCGATGAGCCCAGCATAGCGCTCATCAGAAGGACTCACGGCAACACCGGTATCCCCCAGCATGGTCTCAGGGCGCGTGGTGGCCACCACGATGTGATCCAAGCCATCCACCGGTTCGGTCAGCGGATAGCGGAGGTACCACAGATGCCCTGGCTCATCAGCGTATTCCGCCTCGTCATCAGCGATGGCCGTGGTGCAATGGGGACACCAATTCACGATGCGTTTGCCCCGGTAGACGACATCTTGGTGGTACCAGTCCACGAAGAGCTTGCGCACCGCCAGGGAGAATTCCGGGCTCATGGTGAATTGCTCATGGTCATAATCGCAGCTGCAACCCATGGCCTTGATCTGGCTGACGATGATGCCGCCGTATTCGTCACGCCATTTCTGACATTCAGCTATGAATGCCTCTCGGCCTATCTCTCTACGATTGATGCCCTGCTCAGCCAGATGCTTGTCAACCTTGGTCTGGGTGGCGATGCCTGCGTGGTCGGTTCCTAAGATCCAGCGGGTCTGATAGCCCTGCATGCGCGCCCGACGGATGAGGGTGTCCTGGATGCTGTCATTCAGAGCGTGGCCCATATGGAGCACGCCGGTCACGTTCGGAGGGGGGATGACGATGGTGTAGCCCTCATCTGCATGAGCGCCGAAGCCTTGGGAGCGCAGGAAATACCCACCTGCCATCCACGCTTCGAAGATAGGGCGCTCCCAAGCGCTGAAATCCTCGGTGACCTTCTTGCCGTCCGTCATCTACCGCTCTTCCCCTCTCCTAGAACCCGGTTGCTTGACCAGCTATCACGCGCTCTGACGCGTCTGCTTCCGCAGCTTCTTCACCTCAGGCACGGTTTCCCCTGTGATGTCAGTGGCCCGGATGGTCACCTTGGCGGGACCCTTGGTCTCGGGCAGGTCATACATGACATCCATCAGGATGCGCTCGCAGATGGAACGCAGGCCGCGCGCGCCAGTGCCATGCTCAGCCGCCTCATGGGCTATGGCGGTCAGAGCCTCGTCCTCTACCACGAGCTGAGCATCCTCATAGGCGAACATCTTGGTGTATTGCTTGATGAGCGCATTCTTGGGTTCCACCAAGATGCGCACGAGGTCTTCTTCGGTGAGCTCATCCAAAGAGGTGATGACCGGGATGCGTCCGACGAATTCCGGGATCATGCCGTACTTGTTGAGGTCTTCCGGGAGCACCTGAGCCAAGAGCTCAGCGTCAGCCTGCTTCTTCGTCTCAGGGATCTGGGAAGCGAAGCCGAGTCCGCTCTTCCCTACCCGCTGGCCGATGATCTCAGGAAGCCCCACGAAAGCGCCGCCCAAGATGAAGAGGATGTTCTTGGTGTCAATGTGGAGCAGCTCTTGCTCAGGATGCTTGCGCCCCCCCTGGGGCGGCACGCTGGCCTCGCAACCCTCCACGATCTTCAGGAGCGCCTGCTGGACGCCCTCACCTGAGACGTCTCGCGTGATGGAGAGGTTCTCTGCCTTGCGGGCTATCTTGTCTATCTCATCTATGTAGATGATGCCGATCTCCGCCTTCGGTATGTCGAAGTCAGCAGCGGTGATGAGCTTCAGCAGGATGTTCTCAACATCTTCACCCACATACCCTGCCTCGGTCAGCGTAGTAGCGTCAGCAATGGCGAAGGGGACCTTGAGGGTGCGCGCCAGCGTTTGAGCCAGGAGCGTCTTGCCGGAGCCGGTGGGGCCTAAGAGCATGATGTTGCTCTTGTCTATCTCCACCTCATCCGTAGCTGCTTCCGCCTCAGCCTCAACCGACTCCCCCATGGCGATGCGCTTGTAGTGGTTATAGACCGCAACGGACAGGGCGCGCTTGGCGGCCTCTTGGCCCACCACATGCTCAGACAGGGCGGCATGGATCTGATGGGGCGTGGGGAGCTCATCCAGGCCAGCCAAGAGGTCATCCGGCTCCTCATCAGATGCGATATCGGAGAAATCTCCCGGGGCCACCTCATAGGACCAGGGAGCAGGGTGAGCCTCCGGCACAGACTGGCTGAAGCCTTCGGGCCTGTTCGCCATCATCATCTCATGCATGAGGGCATCGGCGCACACCGTGATGCATTGATCGCAGATGAATATCTCATTGGGGCCCTGGATCATGGAATTGGCCAGGCTGGCAGGTTTCCCGCAGAAGGCGCACTGCACATCTGCGGGAATGTTCCTATTCTCTTCTGTCATAGCTCTCTCTAAGGTTGGCTGGGACGGTCAGGGATGGATGGTTCTAGTGATGGGTGATGATCTCATCTACCAGACCGTATTCCTTGGCCTGTTCAGCGGTCATGTAGTTGTCTCGTTCTGTGTCTGCCTGGATGGTCTCGATGCTCTGGCCGGTGTTGTCAGCCAGGATCTTGTTCAGCTGCTTGCGGGTCTTCAGCATGAAGTCAGCCACGATGGCTATCTCGGTCTGCTGGCCCTGAGCACCGCCCAGGGGCTGATGGATCAGCACCATGGAATTCGGCAGGCAGTAGCGCTTGCCCTTGGCACCAGATGACAGCAGCACAGCGGCCATGGAGGCGCATTCGCCGATGCAGATGGTGGAGACATCGCACTTGATGAAGTTCATAGTGTCAAGGATGCCCAAGCCTGCGGTGACAGAGCCACCCGGGGAATTGATGTAGAGGGAGATGTCCTTCTCAGGGTCAGAGCTCTCCAGATGCAGCAGCTGAGCCACCACGGAATTGGCCACGTGGTCATCTATCTGCTCACCCAAGAAGATGATGCGATCATTCAGCAGCCGTGAGTAGATGTCATAGCTGCGCTCCCCGCGCGGTGATTGCTCGATGACGTAGGGGATCAGTGCGTTCCTTGCAACTTCGATGCCCATGATTCCTCGCTTTCGTCAGGGACGCTGAAGCGCCCTTTTCCTTTTGGTTGACACTATGATACAGATGTTCCGTTATTGCAACATCGACCCAGCGTATCCATATCAAAGGCACACTGGGTCGAAAGCAGGGAGATCAGCTATGGGCTGGTGGGAGCGCGGAGCCGAAGGGGCTATGCATCCGCCTTCTCATCCGACCCTTCGCGCTCAGCGAAATCCACCTCGGTCACCTTCGCGGTGCTGAGAACGTCTTCCATGGCCTTGGAGCGGATGATGCCCTCGCGGATCAGATAGAGCCGCCCGCTGGAGCGCCATTCGCGTTCCAGCTTCTTCGGGTCTTCCACGCCCGCCCGCTCGAATTCCAGCGTGATGTCCTCGTCTGTGGCCTGGATGCCCTTATGACGCGCCCAGGCATCCAAAGCCAGCTCACGCTTGGCCTCGTCCTGAGCTTGGCGCTTCACATCTTCCTTGAATTCCGCGTTGTCGATACCTTGCTGCATGAGGTAGGTATCGAAGCTCATGCCTGCCCGTTGCAGCTGGCTGAAGAAGTCTTGGAGAAGCTCTGATTCGGTCTGCTCTGCCATGGCAGCAGGAACTTCTCCCTGCACCCGCTCGATCAGCTGGAGGGCGCAACCGTTCTCCTTGATCTGCGGGATGATGGAGGACTTCTGCTGCTCCAGAGAGGAGGCTATCTCTTCGCGCATGGCAGCCACCGTGTCGAAGCCGAGGGTCTCCTTCGCCCATTCGTCGGTCAGCTCAGGCACCTGCTCCGCCTTCACCACATTGCAGGTGACATCGAAGGAGATCTTCTGACCGGCCACATCTGCCATGAGCATGGCAGACTCATCTTCGGGAACGTCCAGGGTGAAGGTGCGGTTCTCACCCTTCTTGATGCCCTCCAGCTCCTTGTCAAGGGCCTCTGAGTACAAGCCCGTGCCCAGGTTGTAGAGCAAGGACTCGTTGGTGAGCGAACCTACCTCTTCGCCGTCCTCCTTGGTGGCTTTGATGGCCAGGTCAGCAGCGCGATCAGCCGTGAGCTTGGTGGCTGCAGGGGCGTTCTCGTAGGATTTGTAGTGATTCCGCAGCGCTTCTACCTGGGAGTCTATCTCTTTCTCCGTGGCCTTCTCGAAGGGCACCTCAACCTCTACCGGTTCATAGGAGGAAAGCTCCAGCTCCGGCTTCACGGTGATGGTCACCTCGAAGGTAAAGGGCTCACCGGGACTGACTGGGTCGATCTCCCCGAAATCCGGAGAGGCTACTGGGAAGAGCTGCTGCTCTTCGATGACCTGAGGATAGAGGCCATTCACCAGGTCCTCCGTGGCGGCGGACAGGACAGATTCACGACCAACAGCGTTGTCGATGACCGGACGAGGGGCCTTGCCCTTGCGGAACCCCGGGAAGGAGTACTGACGCGCAAGGTCTTTGTACGTCTTGCCGACGTAGCTGTCCACTTCCTTGGCCTCTGCGGTGACGACCGCCTTGACCTTGCTGTCTTCGAGCTTTTCTATCTTTGCTTCCACGTGGGTCTTCCCTTCGGTCTTCGATAGCTCCAATGGTTCTCTGTGCAATGGTTCCGTATGGTAACATATGCGCTCGTTGCCCCTGGTGCGCTTACGGGGCGAACAGATGGTGTGCGGGCGTGGCGGAATTGGCAGACGCGCCAGATTTAGGTTCTGGTGGGCACAACCCGTGAAGGTTCAAGTCCTTTCGCCCGCACCATATCCGATCAGCATTGCGAACGAGGATAAGCCCATGGACGAGAAGCAAGCACAGACTGCGAAGCCGAAGCACCCCATCATCGCCGCCTATAACAAGGTGAGCCTCATCAAGAAGATCATCGTCGGCCTGGTGATCGGTGTGATCTTGGCGCTGCTCATCCCCCAAGATGCTCCCGAATGGGCGCTGGGCATCGGTGAGGTCATCTCGCTTCTGGGCACGCTCTTCGTTTCTGCCCTGCGAGCCGTAGCTCCCATCCTGGTGTTCTTCCTGGTCATCAGCGCTCTCATGAACGCGAAGGCCGCAGGCAGCATGAAGACGGTCATCGTGCTGTACATCCTGAGCACCCTGATAGCTGCCCTGGTCGCTGTCATCGCCAGCTTCCTCTTCCCCATAGAGCTGACGCTGGCCGTAGCCGATGACGTAACCCAGGAATCCCCCTCGGGTATAGGAGAGGTGCTCTCAGCCATCGTGATGAACATCGTGGCGAATCCGGTGGATGCGCTCATGAATGCCAACTTCATCGGCATCCTCACCTGGGCCATCGTGCTGGGCATAGCCCTTCGCAAGTCCTCTGACAACGTGAAGGATGTGTTCACCTGGATATCCAATGCGGTCTCCACGGTGGTGCGCTGGGTGATCAATCTGGCCCCCTTCGGCATCATGGGCCTCGTCTATACCTCTGTCTCCCAAAGCGGACTGGACATCTTCGTGGAATACGGCCAGTTGATCTTGCTGCTGGTGGGCGTCATGTTGGTCATCGCATTGATCACGAACCCGCTCATGGTGTTCGCCTGCACGCGAGAGAACCCCTACCCGCTGGTCCTGCGCTGCTTGAAGGACTCCGGCATCACCGCCTTCTTCACGCGCAGCTCTGCTGCGAACATCCCCATCAACATGGAGCTTTGCCGCAAGCTGGGGCTGGATAAGGACAACTACTCTGTGAGCATCCCCCTGGGTGCCACCATCAACATGGCAGGTGCCGCCATCACCATCACGGTCATGACCATGGCCGCCGTGCATACCGTTGGGCTCACGGTAGACCCTCTGACCGCAGTCATCCTCTGTGTTCTGGCAGCAGTGAGCGCCTGCGGCGCCTCGGGCGTGGCTGGCGGATCATTGCTCCTGATCCCCTTGGCTTGCTCCCTCTTCGGCATGGATACCACCGTTGCTATGGAAGTGGTGGCCATCGGCTTCATCATCGGCGTGATCCAGGACTCCTGCGAAACGGCGCTCAATTCCTCATCTGACGTGCTGTTCACTGCTACGGCTGAGTACATGAAGATGCGCCAGGAAGGCAAGGAGTACCACCTGGGCAAAGACGCCTATTCCTTAGACGAGCTTGACTGACGCCTGCAGTCAGGGCGGATACGCGTGCACTCTTCACAGGAGTGCAATGGATGCTCTGCCAGCTCAGCTTCCCAATCGATATCAGCCGGAGGGCCTAAAGGCACGCCGTGGGCATCAGTAGGGGCTCCATCCCATTGATGCTCCTCCATGCGCACCTTGCCCTCTTCGGTGAAGGTGATGCCCTCAGCTTCCAGCATCCTCCGCTGTTCACCAGGTCCGCCGAAGGCGAAGCCCTTGGCCAGGGATCCATCCTTGAACACCACCCGATGACAGGGGATATCATCCGGCTCCAACCCCGGGGATGGGTTGGCGCGCAAGGCATAGCCCACATAGCGCGCTGAACGCGGTGCGCCGATGATGCGCCCGATCTGGCCGTAGCTAGCCACTTTGCCCCGCGGTATCTTCACCACCACCGAGAAGACCCTATCTGCGAAATCTCCCACGAACCCTCCCCTTCTTATTCTTTCGCTTTGCCACCATGATACTAGAGACATGCTATCCGCTCTTCATGGTAGGCTTACTCAGAACATCCCTCCGAGAAAGGACGCTTCATGGCTTCCTCTGATCAAGGCGCCATTGGCTTCGATAGGGTCATCTGCAGCACCCGTGGTGAGCTCAAGGTTCCGAAGGCTCCCCTCACCCCGCTTGAAGCCATCCAACAGCGGCACTCTGTTCGCCAATACGATGAGAGGCCCCTGGAGGAAGATATGGTGAGCACCTTGCAGGCTGCCCTAGAGGCGGTGAACGAAGAAGGCGAGCTGAACATCCAGCTGATCCTGGATGAGCCCAAGGCGTTCACCAGCCTCAAGTCACGGATGGTCGGCTTCTCTGGGGTGCGCAATTACTTGGCTCTGGTGGGGCCCGAATACAAGAACCTTGACCTTTTGCTGGGCTATCACGGAGAGAAGCTCGTGCTGCTGGCTCAGGCGCTGGGGCTCAATAGCTGCTGGGTGGGTGGCACCTACAAGCTGGTGAACCGCGGCCCCGCCGTTGACATGGGACAAAAGCTCTCAGCCGTGGTGGCCCTGGGTTATGGGGAGACGGCAGGCAAGCCGCACTCGTCCAAGACCCCCGAAGCCATATGCCCCGAATACCCCACCATGCCCCTGTGGTTCCAGCAGGGCGTAGATGCCGCACTGTTAGCTCCCACGGCGCTCAACCAGCAGAAGTTCTCATTCTGCCTGCGAGGGACCACCGACGATGGCGTCCCTCTTGTGCAGGCGAAGACGAAACGAGGAGCGTTCACCCAGATGGACCTGGGGATAGCCATGTGCCATTTCGAGATAGGTGCGGGAACCCAGCCATTCCAATGGGCCTGAAGCTAGAAGTCAACCTCTTCCCAGCATTCAATGGTAAGCCCTGGTACGCGCTTGAATTCGTCAACGTTGTTAGTGACAAGGACCGCCGAATTCGCCAGAGCGGTGGCAGCAATAAGATAGTCATTGGCGCCGATGGTCATGCCCTTGCGCTCAAGATAGGTACGGATCTTCGCATACTGCACGGCGCAAGCGCTATCAAAGGGCAGGATCTCAAAAGGCAGTAAGAGCGAATCTATCTTCAAGCGCTCCTCTTCGGGATCATTGCATTTCTCTACCCCAACGAGCAGCTCAGCTTTGACGATAGCTGGAATGGCAAAGAGGCTTGCGTCGCTCTTCCTGAGCAGCTCATAGGATAAGGGAAGCTTTCCCCGAAGGAACCCGATGAGGATATTCGAATCAAAGACATACATGACATCACCCTACAGAGCATCCAGCGCAGGAATGGGTTCTGGAATGAGGTCAGGGACTTCAGGGAAGTCAGGAATAGAACCAAAGAGATCGAAATACCCTGGAGGCCAGCCATTGGCCCAACCATGATGAGATTCATTGCGTTTTTCCAGCACATCCCGCGCATAGGCCGAGATGGACTTCCCCGCCGCTTCTGCATCCGCCCGAAGCTCCTCCATGGAGGCATCATCCATATACAAGGAAAGCTGTGCCATTGTTCACCCTCCCCTCTTCAAGGTGATGCAAGTATATCACAAGTATATCTTGAAACTCCGTGGGAGCATAGATGTCAAAGCACCCGTCCCTTGTTCACCCTGCTCATCAACCTAGATACTTTCGCAAGTACTCCTGCACCTTCTCCATATACTCGCGATACAGATCGTCGTCGTTTTGTAGGCCGTGGCCGGAATGTGGCAGAACGATGTAATCGTGGGGAACGCCCAGCTCAGTTAAGCGCGCGTCCAAGCGGACCGACGAGGGATAAGGGCACACGGTGTCGTGCATGCCGTACGCCATAAGGGTAGGCGGCGCATCCGACGTGACCAGATCGGCCGCTGATACGGCACGCACCTTCTCCAAGTAGGCGCCGGACTCTATCTCCTGGGGCGTTATAGGCTCACCCGCGGCTATGGCACCCGACATCACACCGAGAAGGCTGGCTGCCGCCTCTGCATTCTGGTCGAGTCCGTAATTCGTCCAATCCTCGACGCGCATAGACGCCGGCCCCACAGCCTCGAAGATGCACTTCAAGGGCACAGGCGCCTCTCCCGCATCGCGATAGGCGTATACGAGCGCCAAGCACCCGCCGGCAGACCCGCCACCGATGGCCATGGCGTCTATGGGATACCCGTTTTCCCGGGCAGCTTCCACTACCACAGGTATGGCGTCGCGGATCTCCTCTGTTTGACTTTTCACACTTGCAAGCGGGTTATCGTCGGAAAACAGCGTGTAGCTGATGGATGCGGAGACATAGCCGAGCGAACACAGCCAGCGGCACATGTCCGCATCGCCCGCCTTGTCCCCGGCTGTGAACCCACCCGGGTGCAGATACGCCACAAGGCCGTACGCGCCCTTGCCCTTATCGGCGGGAAGATACAGGTCGAACTTGTTCGCCGCACCATTGCCGTAGGCGATATCCAACCTCTCGGTTCCCACAGCATCCGACCAATCAACCTGGAAGTCCTTCGCCCATGACGGTTGGATCAACAGCTTGCTCGCCGCGCCACCCGCAAAGCAAAGCACGAATGCGCCCACGCACAAAAGTATGAACAGTCCGCGCCTGTCGGTATCCTTCTTGGTGCGTTTGGTACGTTTGTTGGCCTGATTGCCCCAATCGGCCCGGTTGGCGTGGTTTCCCTGATTACCCATACTGCCTTGGTCGACAGCCTCTTCGTGCCTCATAGGAGATTCCCGCCGAACAACGTGCCGCCAACCAGCACGTTCATGCCCCCGCGCACGGCCAAGCGGCCCAAAACGAACGCACACACAGCAAAGATAGCAAGAACAATGATCCTTCTCTTAGTGAAAAACTTCGATTTCAAATCTACTCCCATTTCCCTTGACTTCGACGATGGTACAAATATACCATCGAGGAATACGCCACCCGGAAAATGGGACATTGCGAAGGGGTTTGTACCATCATGGGAAACAAGGAGCGGCAAAGCTATGTGAAAGGGCAGATCGAAGATACCCTGATCGACCTGCTGAAAACACGCGAGCTGCGCTGTATTACCGTGAGCGACATCATTGCCGCAGCGGAAGTGAGCCGCAACTCCTTTTATCGCAACTACGAAGACAAGGAAGACGTGTTGCGGCAGCATATCGCCCGCATGCTGTTGGACTGGTCCGACCAGTACGAAAGCGTTGCGCGGGGTTCCAATGCCGAACTGTACGGCAGCCTGTTCGCCTACTTAAAGGAAAACAGCGACTTCTTCACGCTGCTAAGCGAGCGCAATCTGTTCCACCTGTTCCGCGAGGCGTATCTCGGGCAGTGGGGCGCACGGACAGAACTCAGCAACGCTGAGGCCTATGTGGTGGCGTTCGTCGCGGGCGGCACGCTTGGCTGGATAGAAGAATGGCTTGCGCGCGGCATGCAGGAATCGGCGCAAACCATGACGGCGCTTCTCTCTGCCCAAGGCATGGCCTAACGTTCAGAAGTGAACAGGGGACGGCTTATCGGGGGTAGGTGTCAGGGGTCGGGTGCATTGACACCATGCCATTCCTGGACCATCATTCCCATTGTCAAACACCGACGCCGAGGATGATGAAGATGGGAAGAACACCGCGCGAGCGGAGCAATGCGGATATCTATCATGTTTTCGCTCGAGGGGTAGGCCGACAATGCATCTTCGAGGATGAGGAAGATCATGAGCGCTTCTTGGAGATGCTCGTCCAGAAAGCGGATGCATGCGATGCGAAGATCTTGGCTTGGTGCCTCATGGGCAACCATTTTCACCTGCTCGTTAAAGCGAAGCTTGACGATCTATCCAGCCTGATGAAGCGGCTCGAGGTGGCTTACGCTCAGCATTTCAATGATCGATATGACAGGGTAGGCTGCCTATTCCAAGGTCGCTTCAGCAGCGAGCCCATCGCAGATGAATCACAACTTCTCGCCGCTGTTCGCTATGTGCACGCAAACCCACAGAAAGCTGGGATCGCACGATTCGATACGTACCGATGGAGCAGCTATAGCGAATATGTCGACAAGCGATCCATCATCGATCCAGCCTTGGTGCTCGACATAACGGGTAGCGTCAAAGGATTCATCGAACTTCACCGAGTGCAAGATGTCGAAAGGGAGTTCATGGATGAGAGTTCATATGATGGCAAACCGAAGCGACGCCATCCCCCTGATAGCGAAGTGCGAGAGGAGCTCACCTCAAAGCTTGGGAAGAGCTGGAGGACGAAGCTCCCTGCCCTTCCGAAGCAGCAACGGGATGCAGTCCTCAAGGAGATGAAAGCGCAAGGTGCATCCATCCGTCAGCTAGAGAGGATAACCGGCATAGGACGTGGCATCGTCCTCAAAGCGTGAGCATGGATGTCAATGCACCCGACCCCTGACATCACGTAAGCACTTGATAACCGAAGAGCTGTATGACGATGTAGCGCTCAAGCGATTCGCGGTAGCCAGGCACGGGATACCCGGCTACCCGCGCAGCTTCCAACTGGATTGGAAGCGGATGCGAAGCGGGATAGAGCCCCGCAACGTAATTCGACAAGTCCACCAGGAAATCCGCCGCATGTTCGCGATCCCAGAAAAAGCCGTGCTTCACCAGCAGCTCCGACGCCTTATCCATCGCCTCCAAGATCTGACGTTTGCACGAGACCAGGCACTCTAGGCTCACATTGGACTCGACGAGGCTGGCAAGCAAGGCCCCTATCCGCCCGAAGTCCTCATGCTTAACAACGAGCCCCGCCAGCCGCTTCGCGGCTTCCTCGACTTCACCACTGAGAGCAGCGGGACGAATCGCCTCCATATCGGCGAGCATCTCGTGCAACGAGCGCACATAGAGAAGAAGCAGTATCTCCTCCTTCGAGCGCACGTAATGAGAAAGATTCGCGCGGGAATAGCCGAGCCGCTCCGCGATGGCAGCCATCGTGATCTCGCGGTAATGCCTCTCGTCAAGCAGCGCTTCGGTCACATCCAAGATGTCTGTGAGCCGCTGGTCCTTCTGTTCCTCGGTTCGTGCCCTTCGGTATTCGCGGCAACCGGTCATCTTCTCCTCGTTCCGTGGGTTTGACAAGTTGCAATGTGCAACTTATAGTGTCTTCATCATGTTGCATTCTGCAACTTATTCTAGAAGAGGGGTGATTCTCATGCAATTCAGGACCGATCAAGGGTCCGACCGCGAATTGTCGGCACTCGGCTTCGGATGCATGCGATTCCCTACCTTGGGCGGCCGCATAGACATAGATGCCTCCGAGAAGCTGATCTGCGCTGCGGTGGAAAGCGGCGTGAATTACCTCGACACCGCCTATGTCTACAACGGCAACGAGGCCGCTCTAGGGGAGATCTTCGCCCGCAACCGCGGCCTTCGTGGCAAGGTCAACTTGGCCACCAAGCTGCCTATCCCCCGCTGCCAGTCGCAGGACGACCTTAACAAGTATCTCTCGCGTTCCCTAGAACGGCTTAAGACCAGCCATGTGGACTACTACCTCGTCCACAACGTGACGAGCATGGCCGCTTGGAAACGACTGGAGGAGCTGGGCATCCGGGAATGGGTGTCACGCCAGAAGAGCGCGGGACGCATCGGCCGAATCGGGTTCTCGTACCATGGCTCCGAAGCCGACTTCCCCCAGGTGCTCGATTCCTACGGCTGGGACTTCTGCCAGATCCAGTACAACTACATGAACGAACACTACCAAGCGGGAACGGCCGGACTCAAAGCCGCGGCCGAACGCGGCCTTCCCGTCATCATCATGGAGCCGCTGCTCGGCGGCAAGCTGGCAAGCGAACTGCCAAGGGCGGCCAGAGAGATGCTCGAAGACGTGGGGATAAGCACGAACCCCGTGCGTCTAGCCTTGCGCTGGGTATGGGACCATCCCGAGGTGACCGTCGTCCTTTCGGGCATGAATACGATGCAGCAGCTCGAGCAGAACGTCGACACAGCCAACGAGGCGCTTCCAGGATCGCTCACCGCGGCGGAAGGGCGCGCGATCGAGCTGGCCTGCGAATCCATAGCCGCAAGCTACAAGATCCCATGCACCGGCTGCGGCTACTGCATGCCGTGCCCCCACGGCGTGAACATCCCCATGGGCTTCGCCGCTTACAACACGTCCTTCTCCCATGGATGGATCCAGGGAATGCATCAGTACGTTACCGCATCGGGCGCCATGGAGGACAACATCCGCCTTGCCAGCGACTGCGAACAATGCGGAGCATGCAAGGAGAAATGCCCGCAGCATATCGACATACCAAAGAGCCTTGCCTCAGTAAGGCGACGGCTTCAGGTGCCTGGGCTTGCAACCATCATACGCCTCGGTGCACGCATGATGACACGGTAGGCCGCAGCACCTCGCACACGCCAGCGAATCATGCAACGGAACAGGTAACGTCCCTCCGTCCCCTGACATCCTGTGCGCTTTCTTAGCTTGCAGGATGATAGAAGATGAGGATGTCCTCAAGGACGCCTTCGCCATTGCGAAAACCCTGAGGAATGATGCCCACCCGCGTGAATCCCAGTTGCTCATAGAGGGAGATGGCCCGCTGGTTGCTGGCTACGACCGCATTGAACTGAAGGCCCGTGAAGCCATGGGCGGCCAGCTGATCCAGGCTGTCTTGCACCAAGGCGCGGCCGATGCCTTGCCCCCGAGCGTCTTGAGCCACCGCATAGCTGGCATTGGCTATATGGGCACAGCGCCCTACGTTATTGGGGTGCAAGATGTAAAGGCCGCAGATGCATCCTTCGTCATCTTCGGCCACGGCCGTGCGCGTTTGGCTCTGGAAGAACGCGAGCGCCTCCCCATCAGTGGAGAGAGGGCTGATCTGCGGAAAGGCATTCGCCGCAGCCACCACTTCGTTCCAGATGGCCCGCAGAGCACTCACATCATTCGGCTGGAATGGCCTGATCCTCATGGATTCGCTCCCTTATCACAGCATGGTTGCCATCGTGTACGCCCGTCATGCACAACGCAAGAGGGCGATAGCGCTCAACCGGCCGTCTTCGATATCAACAAGGGCCACATTGTGGCCACTCCCATTGCGACTGCGGGTAGGTGAACCTGGGCACAGCACGACCGTATCATGGTCAAGCTCCACCTTTGGGACATGGGTATGGCCGTGAATGGCAAGCTGCGGCAGAGCTGACACCGCGGGCATGACCAACGGCGGCCGTCCATGCAGGGCAAGGCGCAGGTCAGTAGGCATATGGGTCATGACCATGCTCACGCCCTCATAGGTCAGGCTGCGAAGGTCACGCACGTCACCATCAGAGCACCAATAGGGTGTGAGGTCATTGTTGCCCAACACTGCCACCGTGCGAGCGATGGCTCCAAGCTCATCCAGTGCGCTTTGGGCTCCTATGTCACCAGCATGCAGGATCAGATCACAGGGCTTCATCTCAAGGACCGTGGCAGGAACCTCCGAAAGCGAAACGCCTCCCTTTTGGTCAAAGGCCACCTGCAGGCACTGGACGCAACGACCCTGCAGCTCTTGAGCGCTTCCTTCGCCGCTGAACAGATCGAAGACCTCTTGGGGGAGCGGGCCATGGGTGTCGCTCACGATGCCGATGCGCTTGCAGGTCATACCGCCTTCTTTCACGCTAGATGCCAGGAAGATAGCTTATCATCCCTGCTCCCCTGGCATTCTTGAAGCTATTCGGGTAGCTTGCAGACATCCACCCAGGTGCTGCCAGGTAGGATGCTCTCCAGTTCCTCAGGCGAAAGCGCGATAGCGCTGTTGGAGCTACCACAAGCCGGGTAGACCACATCGAAGCGGCGCAGGGATCCATCCAGATACACGCTGCATTCCTCATTCACGCCGAAGGGGCACACGCCACCCACGGCGTGGCCGATGCGCTCTTCGGCCTCATCCGCTGAGAGCATCTTCGCCTTGCGTCCGAAAACCTCCTTGAACTTCGGGTTGGCGATGCGCGCATCCCCCGCGCACACGATGAGGGCAACCTCATCTCCCAGATCGAAGGAGAGCGTCTTGGCGATGCGCGCCGGTTCGCACCCCACTGCCTGGGCAGCCAATTCCACCGTAGCGCTTGAGGTTTCGAACTCCATCACGTCATCCGCCCGGCCATAACCTGCAAGATGGCTCTTCGCTCGTTCCAGCGACATATCCTCTCCTTAGCTTCAGAAGTCCAGTAGCGATGCTTACGGCCCTTAGCGGTTGTCCACCTTCTCAGGGTAGAGGTCATGTTGGGAGAGCCGCTGCCAGGCCACGTCCTCCCAGGGCGTGCCCGGGCGGCCGTAGTTGCAATAGGGATCTATGGAGATGCCCCCGCGGGGCGTGAACTTCCCCCAAACCTCGATGTACTTCGGATCCATCAGCGCGATGAGATCCTTCATGATGATGTTGATGCAGTCCTCATGGAAATCCCCATGATTGCGAAAGCTGAACAGGTACAGCTTCAGGCTCTTCGATTCCACCATGCGCACATCGGGCACGTAGGAGATGTAAAGGGTGGCGAAATCAGGTTGACCGGTTATGGGGCACAGGCTGGTGAATTCGGGGCAGTTGAACTTGACGAAGTAATCATTGCCCTGATGCTTGTTCTGGAACGTCTCCAGCACCCCGGGATCGTAATCAGTGGGATATTCCGTCTTCTGGTTCCCCAGCAAGGTCAGCTCAGCCATCTCAGATCCCTTCCCTTCCATTCAATGCGGGGTCTTCCAAACCATTGGCTGCGAAGGCAGCGGCGCGATCAAGGCAGGTGGCGCATGCGCCGCAAGGCACCGCGCCTCCCTCATAGCAAGACCAGGTCAGCTGGAAGGGCACTTGAAGCTCATGGCCCAACTGCACGATATCCGCCTTGCTCCAATCCACGAACGGCGCTTCCAGCCGCAGCTCTCTCCCGGTTCCCTCTTGGATGGAAGCTGCCATGGAAGCAACAAAGGTTGGAGAGCAATCCGGATAGGCTGAGCCTGCCCAGTCATCATGATGGGCGCCATAGTAGACCACCGAACAGCCCATAGAGAGCGCCATGGAGGCTGCCGTAGCCAGGAAGAGCCCATTGCGAAAGGGCACGTAGGTGCTGACGAGCGAACCTTCTTCACAGTCCTGCTGGTCAGCATAGGTGCCATGGGGGATATCGGATCTAGACTGGGTCAAGAGCGAGCATTGGCTTTCCGCGAAGATGGCCCCCAGATCCAAGGACCGCAGCTCAACCCCGTAATGAGCCGCTACCGCCCGGGCCGCATCCAGCTCACGCACATGCTTCTGCCCATAGGAGATGGAAAGGGCCGTGACGTTCGAAGAGCCTAGGCGCTTCACCACCTGGGCGAGGAGCGTGGTGGAATCAAGCCCCCCTGAGCAGAGCACGAGCGCCTTCTCTTGAGCCGTTCCTGGCATCACAATCCCCTTTCCACGGCGGGCCAGAGGACCTTATGGAGCTGGAGCTGCAGTCGGGCTTCGAAGAGACCTTCTGCCTTCATGGCTTCTACGATATCCGTAGGATCCATCTGGCCCCATACGGGGCTCAACAGCACCGAGCAACGACCCCAAAGGTCAGCTTCGTCAACCTTGCGCTTGGCGAAGGAAACATCCTCACGAGAGCCCACCACGAACTTGACTGCATCGTTCCTGTTCAGAAACTGGACATTCTTCTGCATGATGACCTCAGTGAGTTCTTCGTCGAAAGCGGTCATCCCTGCAGAAGGCGTCTTCCAATCCAGCGTCAGATGCAGCCGGTCCGAAAGGCCCTCATCAGCCAGAAGGCCACGGACCCCCACCAACGGGTCAACGGGAAGAGAGCCGTTGGTCTCGACCTCCACGTGCACCGGATGAGGCTCGATCATCCATAAGAGCTTGCCCATCAGATGAACCAACCCCTGCTGCAACAGAGGCTCTCCTCCTGTGAGCGTGACCGTCCTAACCCCCGTCGAGCGCACCCACTCCACCACCTCTTCCGCAGAGAGCATCTCCCTAGGAGCATCAGGCTCATTGGCCCAACGGGTATCGCAGTAGGAACAGTCTAGGTTGCATCCGGCGAAGCGCACGAAGGCAGCCAGCTGACCAGAAGAGAGGCCTTCGCCATTGATGGAGACGAACCGCTCCACTACAGGGAACCGTGCACTCACGGCGTCAGGCATCCTTGCGGAAGAACGCGCAATTGGTAGGGGTCTCATAGACCTCTACCTGAGCCACGGGAAGCCCTTGCTCTGCCAAGCAGTCGAAGAACCATTTGGCCAGATTCTCAGCCGTGGTACGGAACGGCACCGTGAACAAAGCGAACCCCTCCCGTTCAAGGCAGGCCAGCGTATCAGAGGCCAACGAGCCCTCTTCAACGATGAAATGATGGTCCAGCTGTTCAGTCAACGCCCGCAATGCTCCCTTGAACTGGGCGAAATCGACCACCATATCCTTGCAGGTGCCTGCTTGCTGGAGCTCCTGCACCTCAAGATAGGCAACGACGCGCCACCGATGCCCATGGAGGTTTTCGCACTTGCCATGGTAATCAGTCAGGAAATGAGAGGCATCGAAGCTGCTCTCTGTCTTCAGTCCGTACATCTGCTTCCGATCTTCGAGCGTGGCCGCAGGGCCAAAGGGATGAGGCCATCTATAGCGAAGGCCAGCTTTCGCTGGCCTTCGGTGAATGCTCTGGCTCCTCGGGTAGGATTCGAACCTACAACCCTCCGGTTAACAGCCGGATGCTCTGCCGTTGAGCTACCGAGGAATGCACATCTGGCGCAAGCGCCGACGCAGTATTATAGCGGTTTCGAACCGGCGCGCAAGGCTAATACTCCAGATAATCCTTCAGCTTGGAGGAACGCGAAGGATGACGGAGCTTCGCCAACGTCTTGCTCTCTATCTGACGGATGCGCTCACGGGTGACGCCGAATTCACGGCCCACTTCCTCAAGGGTGCGCGGATGACCGTCTTCCAGGCCGAAGCGCAGGCTGATGACCTTGCGTTCCCGCTCAGCAAGGCCATCTAACACCTTGCCCAATTGCTCTTGGAGCATGGAGAAGCTGGCTGCATCCGGGGGTACCACCGCCGCCTCGTCTTCGATGAAATCTCCCAGCTGGGAATCTTCCTCTTCGCCGATAGGGGTCTCGAGGGAAACGGGTTCTTGGGAGATCTTCTGGATCTCACGAACGCGCTCAGCCGTGAGCTCCATCTCAGCGCCTATCTCCTCCGGCGTTGGTTCGCGCCCGAGCTTCTGCAAGAGCTGACGCTGGATGCGGATCAGCTTGTTGATGGTTTCCACCATATGGACGGGAATGCGGATGGTGCGTGCCTGGTCAGCGATGGCGCGGGTGATGGCCTGACGGATCCACCAGGTTGCATAGGTGGAGAACTTGAAGCCCTTCGTGTAGTCGAACTTCTCCACTGCACGGATGAGACCCAGGTTCCCCTCTTGGATGAGATCCAAGAAGAGCATGCCGCGGCCCACATAGCGCTTGGCGATGGAGACCACCAGGCGCAGGTTCGCTTCGATGAGCGCCTGCTTGGCATCAAGACCCACTTGCTCCACCCGAGTCATGCGGCGCTTATCCCTGCGCGAGAGCTCTATGCCTTCTTCTTCGGCGCGCTCAAGCTCTTCAGTGGCAGCCACCCCTGCTTCTATCTTCATGGCCAGGTCTATCTCTTCGGCGGCCGTCAAGAGCGGAACCTTGCCTATCTCCTTCAAGTACATGCGCACCGGGTCTCCCGTGAGCATGGTGACGTTGGCCTCGGCGTTACGCCGACGAGCCTTGGCCTTGGACCGGCTGGACGTGAGCTTGGGCAGTTGGACATCAACGGTGGCCTTCAGCTCTTCTTCCGGGATGTTCTCCAGAAGGCTCTCAGTGTCATCATCTGAGGCCCCTGCATCGTCTGCATCGGCACTGCTATCCTGGATGGCAGTGTCAGCGGGTGCTTCGATATCATCAGGATCAGTATCATCCATGTCATCCACGTCGGCATCCAAAGGCTTGCGATCCAGCTTCGCCTTGATCTCTTCGACGATCTCAACGGTGCCTTGATCATCTGAGACGGTCTGGCTGATGAGAGCCTCATCTTCCGCAGCGGTTGCCTTCTTCGCCGCTGAGGGCGCCTTCTTGGGCTTGGCGGCTGCTTTCTTGGCGGGAGCTTTCGCTGATGACTTGGAAGCGGGCTTCTTCGCCGCTGAAGACGCTTTCTTAGCCGATGAGTCCGACGCCTTGGTTGCAGTCTTCTTGGCTTGAGGCTTGTCTGCTTTGGTTTTGGTGGATTTGCTTGCCTTGGCCTTTGCTTCTTCCGTCTTCGTGGTGTCTTCTTTGACTGTCTTAGAGGTTGATGCCACGCGCAAGGTCCTTTCAACTAAAAGACGATGGATATACGTTCGCCCTAGTGTAAGCAAACATGCGAACCGCTAGAATACACCGGAAACAAGCCTATTGCAAGGTTTTTTTTCTCAAAGAAGATCCATCGGATCGATATCCACTGCCGTGCTGATGCCCTGGATGCTCCCACGCTTGCGGTGGAACCCCTCTAAGGCTTCTGAGATGTCCACCGCAGGTGAGCATTTCACTATCACATGCCACCGGACGAGATTCCGAATGCGTTCGAAGGCGCAGGGTGCAGCCGGGAGGACCTCGATGTCATCTCTACCCGTCTCAATGAAGTGCTGGCAGAGGTCAGCCCGGTAAGCTTCAGCTGCGCGGCGAACCGCTGAGCCTTCCCTTCCCCACAGAAGGATGTTCGCTATCCGCGCATAGGGCGGGAAGAGGAGCGCTTCGCGCTTCGGCAGCTCATTGGCCAAGAAGCGCGAACGGTCATAGGCCGCAGCCGTTCTGATGGCCACTGAATCCGCTTCGTAGGTTTGGACGAGGACGCGTCCGGGCAACTCAGCGCGGCCTGCTCGGCCCGCCACCTGCTGGATGAGATCGAAGGTACGCTCAGAGGAGCGGAAATCCGGCAGATGCAGCATGGTGTCTGCATTGATGACGCCCACCAGGGTGACTTCATCGAAATCAAGCCCCTTCGCTATCATCTGCGTTCCCAAGAGCACAGCCGCAGGCGCGGTGGCGAACTGCTCCAAGAGCCGCTGATGCGCCCCCTTGGCTGCCGTGGTGTCAGCATCCATGCGGATCACCTGGGGCGAGAGGTGCTCACAGGCTGGAGCGGCGATGCCCGGGATCAGGCCCTCCTGGGCGCTCAAGAGGCTCTTCAGCTCTGCCTCCACCCGCTGAGTGCCCACTCCATAGCGCTTGAGATAGGGGCTTTGGCAGGAAGGGCAGACAGGCGGTGCGCCAAGGGTATAGCCGCAGTGATGGCACACCAGCTTGTTCCCCTCCTCATGGAAGGTGAGCGTAGTGGAGCAGTAGCGGCATTCGGGCACGAAGCCACAATCCCGGCAGAGGAGGAAGCGGGCGAAGCCCCGTTGGTTCAGCAGGAGCACCACCTTATGGTTAGCGGCAAGCTCTTCTCGAATGGCATTGGCAAGCTTCTTGGAGAAGATGCGCCCCTTGCTGTCATGGAACTCCACAGCCATGTCAACCACTTCTATCTGAGGCAGTGGACGGCCGTTGGCCCGCTCAGGGAGGCGCGCATAGACCCAGGCGGGATCATGCTTGGCTTGGTAGAGCGCTTCGATGGAGGGAGTGGCAGACCCGAGCACCACGGTGCAAGAGCGCTGACGCGCCATCCAGCAGGCCACATCGCGGGTGACATAGCGCGGCGCGCTCTCCTGCTTATAGGTGGTCTCATGCTCTTCATCGATGATGATGAGCCCCAGGTTCTGCACGGGCATGAACAATGCACTGCGAGCTCCCACCACGATGCGCGCCGCCCCACAGCGAAGCAGATCCCACTGATCGTAGCGCTCCCCCGGGCTCATCTTCGAATGCATGACCGCCACCTGATCCCCGAAGCGGCTGCGGAAGCGCGTGACCGTTTGAGGCGTCAGTGATATCTCGGGCACCAGCACGATGGCCCCTTGCCCGCGCTTCACAGCCCGCTCGATGGCTTGGAGATACACCTCCGTCTTCCCGGATCCGGTAACGCCGTCGATGAGCACGGTGGTGACCGCAGCATCATCCATGGCCTGTTCCACCTGAGAGAGAGCCTTCTTCTGGGAAGGCGTCAACGCCTTCGGCGGTCCGCTCGAAGCGAAGGCAGCGCTTGGCCCATCTCCTGCGCGCAAGCGCCTGCGCTTCTCCACCTTCACTGCCCCCGCCTTCTCCAAAGCCTTGACCGCTGCGGTCACATCCCCATAGAGGAAGCGCAGCTCCGAGCGGCGGATGTCCCCTTGGCGCACAGCGGCTAGGACCACCTCCTGCCTGCGTGCTCCCTTGCGCGGCGTGAAGGAGCCAGCCTCCGACCCTGCCACGATCCATGCTTCCTCAGCGCTCCCCGTCTTGGGAAGGATGGTCTCCCACACGCCCCCGATCCGCTTCAGGCTGGGAGCAGCCCCCGCAGGAAAGAACAGGCGCAGGCAAGCAGAGAGCGGCGCGATGTATCGGCTTGCCAAGAAGCGCGCGCAAGCCACAGCAGCCTCAGTGAACAAAGGGGCGCTCAGCACCTCTTCGATAGGCTTGAGCTTGCCTGAGCGCACCTCTTCAGCTGAGGCGTGGGAAAGCGCGCAGACGAAGCCGACGGCCTGTTGACGGCCGAATGCCACCCGCACCGCGCAACCCACCTCCACCTCCATGGCTGAAGGCACCGCATAGGTGAAGAGAGAGCCGATGGCTTTGGCTTGGATGTCTACGACGACATCAACGGTCTGCGTGGGGTGCCCCTCACCGCTGGGGTGTTCGTCAGGCAGCACAGGCCTCCTTGAGCTGATCCACCCTGTCTGTCCGCTCCCAGGTGAACTCAGGCAGCTCTCGGCCGAAATGACCATAAGCGGCAGTCTTCTGATAGATAGGACGACGCAGATCCAGCGCATCGATGATAGCGGCGGGGCGCAAGTCGAACACCTGGGAGATGGCGCGCTCTATCTGGTCTTCGGGCACATGGTTCGTGCCGAAGGTGTCAACCATGATGCTGACCGGTTCCGCCACGCCGATGGCATAGGCCAGCTGCACCTCGCAGCGGTCCGCCAACCCAGCCGCCACCACGTTCTTCGCCACCCAGCGGGCTGCATAGGCGGCAGAGCGGTCTACCTTGGTGCAATCCTTGCCGGAGAAGGCCCCACCCCCATGGCGGCCCATGCCGCCATAGGTGTCAACGATGATCTTGCGGCCCGTGAGGCCCGCATCTCCCATGGGGCCGCCGATGACGAAGCGGCCGGTAGGGTTCACGAAGATCTCAACATCATCAGTCAGCTTGATGTCCTCGGCTTCGAAGACGGGTTCGATGACATTGCGGATGATGGCTTCACGCAAGGTGGCTTGATCAGCCTCTTCACCATGCTGGGTTGAGACCACCACCTTCTCAACGGCCACGGGCACATCATCCACATAGCGCACGGATATCTGGGTCTTGCCGTCCGGGCGCAGGAAGGGCAGCGTGCCGTTCTTGCGCACCTCGGTCAGGCGCTCTGAGAGGCGGTGGGCCAGATAGATGGGCATGGGCATGAGCGTGGAGGTCTCATTGCAGGCATAGCCGAACATCATGCCCTGATCTCCCGCTCCCACCAGCTCATAGGGATCTGCTTCCACCCCCGCTTCCTGGGCTTCCAGGGATTCATCCACGCCCTGGGCGATGTCTGGGGACTGCTCATGGATGGAGCTCATGACAGCGCAGGTGTTGCCGTCGAAGCCGTATTTGGCGCGGTCATAGCCGATACCGGTGACCACGTCGCGCACGATCTGCTGCACGTCAACGTAGGCTTGGGTGCGTATCTCACCGGTGACGAAGACGGTTCCGGTGGTGGTGAGCGTCTCGCAGGCGCAGCGGACATCATCCACGTTCGCCGGAGCACCGTTAGGGGCTATATAGCCCTGGGACTGGAGCTCTATCTCCTTCGCCAAGATGGCATCCAAGATAGCGTCAGATATCTGATCGCAGATCTTGTCCGGATGACCTTCGGTGACCGATTCGCTGGTGAAGAGATAAGTGCGGGTGCCTTCATTCATCATATCCTCCTTCATCGATGATGGCAGGACCACCTTGGCAGCATGCATGCCAGGTTGGTGCCGGGGTCAGCAAGCCAACTCTCTCGCCCGGCTCTTGATAACGGGAATGCATACGGCCTGCGATTATACGCCATTGAATACAAAAGAGAGGGCCTTCTTCGAGCAGATGCCTCCCTCCTCCGATCTTCCTGTAACGTTCTTGCCTCCTCTTGCGTCTAATGGGCGTAGAGTTGGAGATGCGAAGGCTGACACGGCGCCAGAAGCCTTCGCCGAAGCAGAAGCAAAGGAGACAAAACGTGAAGACCCTTCTGCAACGCGCTCGGGCCGGAGATGCAGACGCGTTCGCCATCCTCTTCCAACAGCACGCCCCCAACCTTTGGCGAACAGCCTGGGCCGTGCTCCAGAACGAACAGAGCGCAGCGGATGCGCTCCAAGAGACCACCATCAAAGCCTGGCAGGCCCTTCCCTCGTTCAGCGGCAAGAGCAGCCTTGCCACCTGGCTCACGCGCATCCTACTGAACACCTGTTTCGACGAGCAGCGCCGAGAGCACAAGGTCATCCCCTTCGCCGACATAGCGAAAACGGAGTCTGATGCAGGACCCGCGGCTACCCAGCCGATCCACATCCAACCGCTTCCCGGCGTTGAAGATGCCATCCAGAGGCTGGATGCCGATGCGGTGCTGGATCAGCTCAGCGAAGAAGACCGGGCTATCCTGGCGCTGTGCTATGGCGAAGACCTTCCCTTGAGAGAGGCGGCTGCTGTTCTGGGGATAACCGAAGGGGCAGTGCGCACGCGCCTCTTCCGCGCCCGAGCCCGGTTCAAAGAAGCCTATCGCCAAGCAGACCGCACAGCCGATGAAGCACCTATGACCATTAACCCTTCGATCAAGGAGGCAGCCTCATGACCGATCAGACCTTCATGACAGAACATCAGGGAAGCGAATGGAGCGAGCGCATCGCTGAGGCCTTGGATCCGGGCCCCATCCCTGGGCCCGTGCAGGCCCGGCTGGAACGGACCTATGCAGCGCTGGGCAAGATCCCCCAGGAAAGACCAGCGCGGGCGCGCTCATCCAAGCGAGGGACCGTCATATTGGCCGCCGTGCTCGCCTCTTCGCTGGTGTGTGGCGTTGCCTTCGCTGCCGGGAATCTCATCAAGATGGGCGAAGGGGACGGTGCGTTCTTCTCTGAGCAGAAGAACCTTCCCGTGTTCAGCAGCATGGAACCGGGAGCCAAGGCCCTGAGCGCCGTGGTGGGCCAGAGCACCACCCTAGACGGAACCCAGGTGACCCTAGACAGCATCTCCTGTGACCGCAACGTGGCGAACCTCTACCTCACCCTGCACCGCGATGGAGGATTCGATCTCACAGAAGCCTCCGCCTATGAGGGTTCTGAGGAAAGCGTATGGTCTAAGCTGCAATCCCTCCTACCCGTGCTCTCCTTCACGCTGACCAACGGCGATGGGACCACCTCCACCGGAGACGTGCAGCGCCTGGATGCCTATGAGGAAGCGGGGGATATCAAATGCCTCATGCGTTTGACCCCCGAAGCGCTCATGGGAGAAGAGGTGCAGCTGTCCATCCAGGGTTGGTCCCAGGAGAACGGAGCGGAACAATCAGCCTTCGCCTTGGGGTTAGACCTCTCCGAGGTGCCTCTGCCAAAGGAACTCGGAACCCAAGAGCTCACCTTTCCCACACCCCAAGGGGAGAAGACCCTGGGCATGAAGCGCTTCACGGCCTCAGAGCTGGCCTGTGTCATGGTGGTGCGCAATGATGAGACTCAATGGAAAGATGAGAGCGGCGCAGATGTCTGGGGGCTGCCCAGCAACGCGCTCAACCCCGCTTACCTGAAGATGACCGATGATCTGGGCAACACCCTCTACGAAGTGGAAGCGGGAGATGGTCAGGGGATCAGCTTCGACGGGGCCAGGGTGATCGAGTTGGCTGGCTTGAGCCCTGAGGCCCAAAGCGTCACCTTCACTCCCATGGAGGGCGCTGATGTGACCCAGGAGGTCCGCATTGATATAGACGTGACCCAGCCTGATGCCAAGATCCCCCTCACGAGCTTCGGCGGCTTCGAGCTAGCCCGCTGGCAGGTGCAGGACCAGACGGTCCTGTTCAGCCTCAAGCCCTACGGATGGTTCCCCCAAGGAAGCGCCCCAGAGCTTTTGACGGATACGCTGGTGCCCATGATCGCTGACAGGTGGACTGATCCTGACACCGGTGAGAGCGGAACGGGCTATCACAGCGCCATCAGCTGGAGCAAGTGGGATTACGCCACCGGAGAGCTTCTTGTGATGCACTCCTACTACCAGGCGAGCCCCGAGGAGTTGGAAGCCATCCACGACTACTACACCTACGGCTACGGGCCTGACGCCTTCATCGAAGAAGCATCAGCGGCGAAGACGCTTCCCTTCGCTTGAGGAATGCGAGAAGGGGCTGCCTCTCAGAGACGGCCCCTTCATCTTTGGGCAAAACTACGCTTTGGAAGGTCACGAGCTGCTTGTAGGGCCTAGCCCTTGTAGGCCTCCTGGAAGCGAGCGACATCCCGCTCATAGGTGACCAAGGTGGAGTGGGGCTCTTCCAGATAGAAGGCCTTACCAGCCAGGCGCGGATGGTTCGTGAGAGCCGAAAGCGCTTCGAAGCCGATCTGCCCCTCTCCTATGGGCGCATGGCGGTCAACGTGGCTGCCCAAGGCCTCCTTGGAATCATTCAGATGGAAGGCATAGAGCTTATCGAGGCCGATCTTCTGGTCGAACTCATCTAATACGCCATCCAGGTTGGACTTGATGTCATAACCCGCAGCCCACACGGCAGAGGTGTCCATGCAGATGCCCACCTTGTCTGCCTGATCAACGTTCTTGATCATCTGAGCAAGCTCATCGAAGGTGGAACCCACCTGATGACCCTCCCCCGCCATGGTGTCTATCAGCACCTTGGTGGACTGAGCGGACGTGATGGTCTTATTGAGCGCATCTGACACGTTCTGGATGGCCTCCCCGGCGCTGACGCCCGGCGCGCTGCCCGGACGCACCAGATAATAGTCAATGGGCAGATGCTCGAGGGCTGCTAGATCCTCTGCCATCACCATGAGCGTGAAATCCTTCTTGGACATCTCAGGGTTGGCTGGTTCCACATCATAGGGGGCATAGCCGCAGGCCTGGGCGATGCCATGCTCTTTCATATAGGCTTGGAAGGCTTCTTCGTCCTTCGGATCAGCCTTCGCCACAGCACCGCCTCGCGGGTTGCGCGTGAAGAACTGGAAGGTGTTCGCGTTGATGGAGACGGCCTCCTTTGCCATGAAGAGGTAGCCTTCGCGCTTGGATAGATGGCATCCGATGGTAAGCATGATGTTCTCCCTTTCGCCCAGGATATATAGGAAGAAGGTATGTCCTCCCAAGTGATCTGAGCGCTTCGCAGGTCGAACCGTTACCAGAGAGAAAGCACACTGATATCCGATGGGTGGACATTCTGTTGCTTTTAAGGCTGACCTGCCCTTCGAGGCGAACGCCAAAGCGAACATCAAAGATCGGCTACCTTGCCCTTCTGAACCCCTGCTGATATAACCTAATGCACGCCTGAGTGAAGACATTTGCCAAACCCATGGGACAGAAGCCGGGTCATCTGTCGCTTTGAGTAGAAAGTGATCAGGATGAACATTCCTTACTTCGACGGTTGCGGATCGTTCCAGGTCAAAGGGCCAAACGTCGGACGCGCGCACAGACTACGCATCCCTGTATGGTGGTTCCAGGATCATGTGGAGATGGATTGGGCGCTGGTCCTGATCGCCGTTTCCGCTGGTTACCTGCCGCCTTCGGAAGTGATCGACTTCGCATCTCGCACCCTTGAAGAAGATAGCCCCCAAAGCATCTGCAACCTTGCCATCCTTGCATTCGAGCCCAACCCCGATGCCGCTCGCGAGGAAAAGGATATTGCCTGCATTGCTGCAGGCATCAGCAAAGACGAATGGTCGGCTGCTTTTGAAAAGCTGTTCTACGCCGTTGCATGCTGGATGTATGTCGACTGCGTCGACGAATATACCCCATTCCGTTACGATCTCTCCGTTGATCTCCATAGACTCTGGGAGGCCCTTGGTCATCCCCGCATCGGCGAACACCTCTTTGGATACAACGAAGGCGAAAGGGAATTCCCGGAAGGCGTGTTAGGTTCATTGGAGATACCCTGGTCCGCGAGATGCGAACCATTATGGAAACAGTTCGTTGCCGAAGGAAAGGCGAGATTCCAGCCGAAGCACGCCTTCACCGAGGCCTCTATAAAGACTAATACAGACTGGAATGTCGCCAACGGCATGCCCTTCATCATCCCAACCCCCTTTATAGCTGAACCTATGAACTTCTTCGTTGCAGGCGAAGACCCGATGATGAAGCAGCTGCAACATCAATACTATGCATCGAACATAGTCCGCGAGATGTGCAACAGCGAGGGTTTTGTAGTGGAGTTCGCGATAAGCAGCGGCGTTGAACCGCTCACAGACTGTAAGCCGTCTTTTGCCATCGGCGACGTGTTCGCCGACAGCGATGGGGGGAGCGTCGGTTTCGTCATGACCGTGAAAGATGGCTATTTGCATTCGCTTGAAGCTTATACGCTTGCTTTCACGCTGGACGGGCGTGGATGGCCTCCGAGTGGAAGCGCGTTCGACGACGTGCATTACTATCTTTACACACACGAACTGTCCGAACGCGAATGGGATCGTATCCGCCCGAACTGGCAGCTTGAGACATCATCCTAGATACGATAACAGTCGTGCGACATGGGATGTTGGGTGCAGATGTTATCTTGGAACCCAGTAGGGACGGACGGACTCAAGGGGTCGAGAGCTTGCTGCTGCATCAGATCCTAATACCGAAGATCACGTGATGAGCGTTCTGACACGGACGCACTCCCTTCATCTTCAGCGTTCCCTACGGCGGCTGATGCGCATCTGTCTCATGGTTTTGCGTAGTGACAGGCACCGGTTGCGCCCGAAGGGTCCGTGCTTGTCATAAAGCTCATTCAGTATGATACCGCGCGAGAGCCCAAAAGGATTGCAGCTCTCCCAGCCTCACGGATGGCGTTCATCCTCTTGCAACCCCCGGACAGGAGCGAGCTCCTGTCCCTACGAGGCTAACCTGCACCCTCATCCGTAGGTGCTGGCTTGCCAGCACGAAACCCTCACCTTTCGCCGTCACAGAGGAAAAATAGGTTCAGGAGATCAACCGGCGCACATCCTCAGGCGCAAAGCGCCCACCACTCACCCAGATGGGGCATCAACCTGAACGCGGAGCGATACCCACGCCGAAGGCGTGAGTGAAAGCAGAGGGGGACGCCCATGCCAGCTACACAAAAAGATTCTTCGCTACGCTCAGAATGACAAAGATACGGGCATCAAGATCGGATGCCCGTCTACGAAAGATAGAGTTGCAACGGTAGAGCCCGCGAACGCGGGCGAGGATCAAAGAGTGAGCGTAAGCGAACGACATTGGTGCCACGTGGTCTTGTGGCACCAATGGCCTTTTTTACATGTCCTTCATCATGGATTGCAGGCGACGCAGGTCTCCCATGCTCATGCCGCCAAGCCCGGGTATGCCACCCTTGCGCTTCTTGCCCTTCTTCCCCTTCTTACCACGCCCTGCCTGCTGAGCAAGACCCGCCGTCATCTTCTTGACCATCTTCTTCGTTTCGTTGTACTTCTTCATGAGGTTGTTGACATCGGTCACCGTAACGCCCGACCCGGCCGCGATGCGCTTGCGGCGGCCCGCGTTCAGTACATCAGGATGCTCCCGCTCCTGCTTGGTCATGGAGTTGATGATGACCTCCATCCCATCCAGCGCATGCTCATCCACCTGGCCAGATCCCAGCATCTTATCCCCACCGGGCAGCGCGCTCACCAGCTTCGATATGCCGCCCATCTTCTTGACCTGGCGATTCATGGTGATGAAGTCATTCAGGGTGAGGTTGCCGCGGGCGAGTTCCTCGGCCTCCATCTGCTCTTCTTCAGCCTGTTGCACGCGCACGGCATTCTCGATGAGGGATACCACATCCCCCATCCCCAGGATGCGCTTGGCCATGCGGTCAGGATGGAACTCCTCCAAGGAATCCGGCTTCTCGCCAGAGGAGATGAACTTGATGGGCTTGCCCGTCACCTCCCGTACGGAAAGGGCGCCGCCACCCCGGGCATCGCCATCCATCTTCGACATGATGACGCCGTCGAAGTCTACCTTGTCAGCGAAGGCCTGGACCACGCCCACCACATCCTGGCCTGTCATGGCATCTACCACCATGAGGATCTCATCGGGAGAGGTGGCTTCCTTGATGGCCGCTGCCTCATCCATCATGGCCTCATCCACATGAAGACGGCCTGCCGTGTCTACGATGACCACATCGCGCAGATTGCCGATGGCATCCTGGATGCCATCAGTGGCTATCTTGACCGGGTCCTCCCCGTCTTCGCGGAATATGCGCACGCCTATCTCTCCGCCCAAGGTCTCCAGCTGGTCAGCGGCGGCGGGACGATAGATGTCACAGGCCACCAACAGGGGTGAATGACCCTCCTGCTTCAGCCGGTAAGCCAGCTTAGCGCAGGCCGTGGTCTTACCAGAGCCCTGAAGCCCCACCAGCATGATGACGCTGGGAATGCGCCCTGAGAGCTTCAGCTTCGCCTGCTCATGACCCAGAAGCTCCGTCAGCTCATCCAGCACGATCTTCACCACGTTCTGAGCAGGAGTGAGCGAATCCATCACCTCAGCGGTAAGGCAGCGCTCCTTGGTGCGGGAGACGAAGGCCTTCACCACCTTGAAGTTGACATCGGCCTCGAGAAGCGCCAGGCGTATCTCGCGCATGGCTGCATTGATGTCCTCTTCCGTTAGGCGTCCCTTGCTCTTGAGGCCGGAGAAGATGCCCTGCAGCCGCTGTGAAAGGTTCTCAAGCATGATGGCTCCTCACTACCATTTCTCCCAGAAATGCTTCTTCTTGGGCTCAGCCGCTTGGCGAGCATCATCCATTTCCACGAACTCCGCCCAGGACATCGTGGCTGGCTCCTCAGGAACAGGCGCTTCAGCGGGTGCTTCGGCGGTCGGTTCAGGTTCGCCTGCTTCAGAAGGTGCCGTGTCATCCGCAGACAGGCTGAGGTCTGCGCTACGGTCCTCTTCGCTCAGAAGCTCTTCCGCTTCATCGGCAAGATCGGCCTGCTCGTAATCGCCGATGAGGGCGGCCACGAAATCAGCAGGACGGAAATCCCGCAGATCATCGATGGATTCACCCACTCCCGCCTTGATGATGGGCAGCCCCAGCTCATGGGAGATAGCCAAGGCGATGCCTCCCTTGGCGCTGCCATCCAGCTTGGTCAGGATGAGGGCATCCAGGTCAAGGGCCTTATCGAACTCCCGCGCCTGTTGCAGGCCGTTCTGACCCGTGGTGGCATCTATCACCAGCACGGTATAGACGGGCAGCTTCGAGCGCTTCCGCGTCACCGCCACCACCTTCTCCAGTTCCCGCATGAGGTCATCGGAGGTATGGAGGCGCCCGGCGGTGTCTATGAGCACGAGATCTGCCCCGGCTTCCTCAGCCTGTTCCAAGGTGTCAAAGCAGACGCTGGCTGGATCAGAGCCCCGCTCCCGGGTGACGATGGACACATCTGCCCGCTCTGCCCAGATCTCAAGCTGCTCTATGGCCGCGGCGCGGAACGTATCCGCAGACCCTAGGATGACCGTCCGCCCCGCCTGAGCAGCCTCGTTCGCCAGCTTCCCCACCGTAGTGGTCTTACCCGTACCATTGATGCCCACGAAGAGGATGACGGCCGGTTGGCCCTCTAGTATCTCTTGGCCACCTTCGGCGAAGGCACCTTGGATCTCCTCGCTCAGCAGATCCAGCACTGCATAGGCATCCGGGAGCGCAAGGCGCGTGGCCTTATCCCGTAGGTTCTCCACGATCTGGAACGAAGCCGCGCCCCCGATATCGCTCAGGATCAGCGTCTCCTCCAGATCCTCCCAAAAGCCCTCATCCAGCTCTGGACCACGGCCGAGAAGGACGTTCATGCTCTCTTTGAACTTATCCCGGGACTTCGCAAGGCCCTCGGTCATGCGCTCGAAGACACCCATTCTCTCCTCCTTGGATCGGACCATTGAGAAAGCCTGCAGCCTACCCTCAAGATGCTTTGGTGCGAAGCGCATCCTCCAGCTTCTGGGACAGCACCTTCGTCACCCCGTCCGCCTGCATGGAAACGCCGAAGAGCACATCGGCCATCTCCATGGTGCGACGCTGATGGGTGATCATGATGAGCTGAGTGGTGGCGCGCATATGATCGATATAGCTGGTCAAGCGCCGCAGGTTGGAATCATCCAAAGCTGCCTCCACCTCATCCAAGATGTAGAAGGGGGTGGCGCGGGTCTTGTACAGAGCGAACAGGAGCGCCAAGGCCGTCAATGATTTCTCGCCACCGGACATGAGCGACATCTTGGTGATGCGCTTGCCCGCGGGCTGAGCGTTCACTTCGATGCCTGCCTCTTCTATATCCTCAGGCCTATCCAGGGAAAGATAGGCGTTGCCACCGGGGAAGAGGGCCGAGAATATCTCTTTGAAGTTCTCGTTCACCTCTTCGAAGGTGCGCGCGAAATCATCCTTCATCCGTTCTTCGATGACGCGGTTGATGCGGTTCAAGGAACGAGCAGCGCTGCGCAGGTCAGCCAGCTGAGACTGAAGGTAATCATGGCGCACCTTGAGCTCTTCGTATTCCTGGGCCGCATCAGGGTTGATGGTCCCCAGATTGGAGATGCGCCGGGTCAGGCGGAAGGATTCCTCTTCCATGAGGGAGCGATCCTCCGGGGCCGGGGTGAGCAACGCGCGCTCAAGGGGGACCTGGCAATCTTCGGTGATGACGGTGACGGCAGCCTGGACCTGCATCTCTGCCCGCGCCTTATCCACGCGGATGGCAGCCAGCGCCTCAGAGGCACCGTCGTAGGCATCCTGAGCCTGGCGGGCTGCCTCCCGCAGCTGCTGCATCTGAGCGTGGAGGGAATCCGTAGAGCTCTTCGCAGAGGTGGAGGCATCCTCAAGGGCGCTCATGGTGCGCCGAGCCGCCTGGGCTATGATGTCAAGAAGGGAGAGGACCGGCTCGAGCCTGCGGGCGCTCACCTGCTTCACGGCCAAGACCTTCCCATCCTCTTCCCGGCTGGCCTGAAGGCTTTCCAATTCAGCTAACGCACCCTGGATGACCCGCTCTGAATAGGTGCTCCGCTCTGCCAGCTTCGCTGATTCCAAGCGAGCCTCTGCTAGCTTCGCCGATGCCTCTTCCAGCTCTTCCCGCTCAGGAGCCATCTGCGCTTCTAGCTGTTCTAGAGTAGAGCGGCCCTCAGCTACCTGAGAAGCTATCTGCGCCAGACGGGATTCCATTTGCTGGATATCCGGCAGCGTGGCTTGAGCCGTACCGCTCTCTTCCTGGAGCGTCTTCTCCAGAGCTTCCAGCTCCCGCGTGATGGAGGAGAGCTTCTGGGCAGCAGCATCAGCGGCCTGACGAGCCCCTTGAGCGCTTCCCTTGAGGGAAGCGAGCTTCTCCTTGAGGTCAAGGCTCTCCGTTTGGGCTCGCATGAGAGCCTTCTCAGCCTGCTCTGCCTCAAGGGAGGCGCGAACAGTGGAGGCTTTCGCCTGCTCCAAGGAGGCCTTGAGCTCTTCGATGCGGCGAAGGCGGGAGAGCACACCGGATTCCGATCCCTTAGCCCGAGCGTTCAACATCACCTTCCCACTGGGGAAGACGATGTCTCCTTCGGGGGTGGCAAAGCGCAGGGCCGTCCTGTCTTCAGCATGGGAGAGGAGCGCCTCTTCCAGGCTGGAGCAGAGGATGACATCTCCCAGCAGGGAGGCGACGACCGTTCGCTCTTCAGGGGCGACGGTCAATCGGTCCAAGAGCCGCTCCCCCCTCGGCGCAGCGGCCCCCGCATCAGCCAAGACAGAGCGCGCTTGGGAGCCATCTTGAGCCATGAGCAAGGCTACGGATCCCGCCTCGTCTTCCCTGACAGCAGCTGAGGCTACCTCCACCTCAGCCGCCCCTTCCACCACAAGAGCGGAGAGGTCAGCAGAGAGGAGCGCTTCCACGAGCGGCTCAAGTTCCTTCGGGGCCTTCACCAGATGGGAGAGCAAGCGCGGAGGGCGCCCCTTCTCTTCCAGAGCTTGAGCCGCCAGCTTGGGAGCCCCTGAGGCTGCCGCTCCCTCTGCCGCCTCTATCTGCTCAAGCGCCTCGATCTGGGTCAGGAGAGACTGCTCTTGAGCTGCCGCTTCATCAGCGGCACGACGGGCCTCTTCTCGCGCCTGCATGCAGCTGCCCACCAGCGTGCGAGCCCCCTTCTCCTGCTCATCCAGGGCAGCCAAGGCTTCCTCTTCAGCCTGAGCCTCTGCCTGAGCGATGCGCGCATCGGCGGAGAGGCGGTCTATCTGAACGGTCAGTTCGGCTTTGCGGCCCTCGATGACCTTGATCTGCGCGTTGCTATTGGCCAGCTGCTCTTTCGCCCGAGCCAGCTTATCCCGAAGGGTGCGATCCTCGCTCTCAAGAGCGGAGATGGAATCCGTTGCCTCCTTCGAACGCTTCTGAGCCTGAGCGATGGAATCAGAGAGCGCAGCCACCTGCTTGGACAACCCATCTACGCGCCCTTGGGCCTCTTCGGCAGCAGCCTTATCCTCCTGGGCTTGCCCTTGGGTGCTAAGGAGCTTGGCTTGGGCGCGCTCTAGGGCCCCCGCGGACTGCTGGATGCGCACCTCCAGCTCTGAAGCGCGAGCCAGGGCAGCCCGACGACGGTCGCGCATGAGCAAAGAGGTGGAATCAAGCCGCTCTGCGGCGGCAGTGATCTGTTGATAGCTCTTCGACAGTTGACTGGCATCCAAGCTATCTTCCCGAATGCGCTCTTGGAGCTTCGAGAGCTCCCCGTCAAGCTCTTGGATGCGTCCGTGGCGGGCCTGGCACTGCTCTTCTGCCATGGCTTCGCGTTCGGTGATGCGCCCATGTTCCGCCTTCAGGGAACGCAGGTCATCCACTGCTAGCACCAGCTTGATCTGGGCCAATTCCTCAGAGAGCTCAGCATGCTTGAGGGCCCGCTTGGCCTTGCGTTCTAGTGGCCCCAGTTGACGGGACACCTCTCCGGCTATATCTCCCACCCGATCAACGTGGGCGCTCATGCGCTCCAGCTTGCGCGCGCTCTTGGCCATGCGCTGCTTATGCTTGAGCACCCCTGCCGCCTCTTCGATGAGAGCGCGGCGGTCTTCGGGCTTGGACTGGAGGACAGAATCCAGCGCGCCCTGGGAGATGATGGAATGGGTACCAGAACCCAGTCCCGAATCATGGAGGATCTCAAGCACGTCCATGCGCCGTGACACCACGCCATTGATGAGGTATTCGCTCTCACCTGAGCGATACATCCGGCGGGCGATGGAGACCTCGTCGAAGTCAACAGGGAGGGTGCGGTCAGAATTGTCCAGCACGAGCTCTACCTCAGCCACCGAGGTGGGCTTGCGGGCCGAAGAGCCTGAGAAGATGACGTCTTCCATAGCCTGGCCGCGGAGGTTCTTGGCGTTGCGCTCTCCTAGGACCCAGAGCACCGCATCAGATATGTTGGACTTGCCAGAGCCATTGGGCCCTACCACCGCAGTGATGCCCGGCTCCAACCGGAGCGTCACCTTATCAGCGAAGGATTTGAACCCGCGAAGGGAGAGCGTCTTCAAGAACATGGGCTAACCCTGCTTCTTCTTGGCGGCCTCTTTCGCCATCTTCTGCTCTTTGCGCTCCTGGACCCGCGCTTCCTTGGCGCGCCGATAGGCTTCATCCCGTTCTGCCTTGGCAGCAGCCTTATCCGCCTTGGCGCGCTTGGCGGAATCAGCCTTGGCACGGCGGGCATCCTCGTCCAAGCCCAGCCCGAAGAACTCTCCCAACCGGGCAAGGGTTGATTTGGCCGCCTGGCTCTCAGCCTCCTTCTTCGTGCGTCCGCTTCCCTGGGCCAGGGCATGATCGCCTGCGTAGACCTGGGAGATGAACGTACGGTCATGGGGAGGCCCTTGGGTCTCTACCAGCTTGTAAGTGGGGGTGATGCCATCCACCTGGAGCTTCTCCTGCAACGCGCTCTTCGGGTTCTCCGGTTCGCGGGCAAGGTCGATGGACATGCGCGGCACCAAGGTGCGTTCCACGAAGGCCTTGGCGCACTGGATGCCGCCATCCAGGAACAACGCTGCCACCACGGCTTCGTAGACGTTCTCCAAAGCCGAATGGAGCCCCCGACGGCCCGTGCCCGTCTCTGAGGAGCCGAACACGATGATGTCTGCGAAGCCTAGGTCAGCCGCCACCTCCGAGAGGCTGGAACCAGACACCAGGGACACCTTGATGCGCGTCAGACCGCCCTCATCCAAGTTGGGATAGCGATGGAAGGCGATGGATGCAACGATGGCCCCCAGGATGGAATCTCCCAAAAATTCCAAGCGCTCATAGGAGAACTTGACGGACTTGCCCTCCGTTGCGGAAGGATGGGTGATGGCAGCCAAGATGAGGGAGCTGTCTTCGAACTGGTGCTCCACAGCATCCTGGGCGAGGGAGAGCTTCTCCTCTTGTTCAGGGGTCAAGGCCACGCTCATTCCCCTTCCCCCGCTGGGGCAGAGGGAGCGAAGGCCTCAGCCACTTTCCGGGAGACCCCTTCGCGCACCTGGGCGGCCCCCGCCAAGATGCCGTTCTTGATGGCCTGGGCATTGGAAGACCCGTGCCCCACGATGCAGGTGCCCTTCACCCCCAGAAGCGGTGAGCCGCCATAGCGGTCAGGATCCAGTTCGGCTTTCAACTCTGAGAGGCTGCCTTTGACCAGAAGCGCCCCGAGCTTCGCCGACAGGCTTGAGGTGAGCGCTCCTTTGAGATGTTTGAAGATGAGCTTGGAGGTGCCCTCGATGGTCTTCAGGCACACATTGCCCGTGAAGCCATCGGTCACCACCACATCGAACGCCCCCGCTACCAGATCTCCCCCTTCGCAGTTGCCCGCGAACTCAGGGACCTGGGCCGTGAGAGCTGCGTGGGCCTCAAGGGCGAAGGATGATCCTTTGGTGTCCTCTTCGCCGATGTTCAAGAGCCCCACCCGCGGCGTGGACACGCCTAAGACGGACTGCATGTAGATGACGCCCATCTGAGCGAATTGAGCTAGGTAATCCGCCTTGCAATCAGCGTTGGCCCCCACATCCACCAAGAAGACGGGACGGTCATAGGCAGGGATGATGACGCCCAAGGCCGGGCGCTTCACGCCTTTGGCGCGCCCCATGATGAGGGTGGCGGCGGTGAGGCAAGCACCAGTGGAGCCTGCCGAGAAGAAGCCCTGGGCCTTCCCTTCGCGTACCAGGGTGCAGCCGCGCACGATGGAGGAATCCTTCTTCGTGCGCACGGCCTGAGCGGGATGCTCAGCCATGGAGATGACCTGGGTGGTGGGCACCGGCGTGCAATGGTCTGTATCCCGACAGAGGGGCGTGATGGCCGCCTCTTCGCCGCAGAGGAGGACGCGCAGCTCAGGATCAGCCTCAAGGGCGAGCCGTGTGCCTTCTATAACGACGTTGGGGGCGTTGTCGCCCCCCATAGCGTCTACTGATACTGTTACCGGTGCAGCCAAAAGAGCCATCTCCGAAGAAGCTATCGCAGCCTTGGGATGGGAGAGGCTAGTCGGTCTCTACCACTTCGCGGTCCTTGTAGAAGCCGCAGTTAGGGCACACCCTGTGCGGAAGCTTCACCTCGCCGCACTGGGGACAGGTGGACCGGGACGGAGTTGCGATCTTGTCATGGAGGCTGCGACGCCTGTGGGTGCGGATGCGACCCATCTTCTGCTTAGGTACTGCCATGTTCTCATGCTCCTTTTTCCTTCAGCCGGGACACTTCCATGAGCTACGCGCCCCTGCATGTTCGCTTGTTCACACGCGACGTTTAATTCTAGCAAAGCATCAGTGCCGGTTCAAGGAGATTCAGCGCAATGGGAGCATCCCCAAGCTCTTCGGCCTAAAAGCTTGCAGCGCTTCCTAGGAAAGATCCAGGTCCTTCAGGATGGCGAAGGGATTCGCGGCATCAGCGAAACCGTCCTCCTCAGTACAGTTGCACTCCCCTTCATTCAGGTTGCAGCCGCACTGGGGGCAGATGCCCTTGCACCCCTCTTGGCAAAGCGGCTGAGCGGGCGCATCCAAGAGCAATCCCTGCAGGATGAGCGGGGTCAGGTCTATGTCATGATCCTCAGGCAACAGGCTGAACTCATCTTCCTCCAGCTCATCGTCGTGGCCTTCGGCGGATATCACGAAGTACCCCTCTATGGCGCCGTCGAAGGAGATGGAAGCCTCTTCCAAACAGCGGGAGCAAGCACAAACGCCCTCAGCTTGCACGCTGCCACGCAGAAGCAGCGCCCCTCCGGTATTCGTGACCTCTACCTCCCAGGTGCAAGGCTCCGCGAAGCAGTACTCATCGGCTCCCACCGTAACCACTCCCAACTCTGCCGTCCCCCGGAACGTCTGGGTCTCAGCAGGCTCGAAGAGCTCTGAGGGGATATGGATCTTCACTGGTTCCATGGCGTGCATCTCCTCTCCAAGGACGAGTAAGCCGCCCGCGCAGGACGCAGACGGCTCACGAGCACCTATGTCAGATCAAGCTAGCGGGGATTCATGGAGTTGGAGTTCAGGCGGTCCCGAACCCGGCGAACCTGGGACAACACGTTGTCCAGGCTCTGCTCCACATGACCGAAGACCTCATCAGCGTAGTCCTCGGCACCCGCACGCGTCTCACGCTCAAGCTCACGGGCGTCTGCCATGATGGTCTCCGCCTGCTGCTGTGAGATGCGGACGATCTCCTGTTCGGAGGCGATGGTCATGGCTTGGCTGCGCGCATCTTCGATGAGACGGTTCGCCTCATCTTCAGCATCTTCCAGAAGGGCCTGACGCTCCCGCACGATCTGGCGGGCCTGGGCGAATTCCCCCGGGAAGATATCGCGGATCTCATCCATGATCTCAAAGGCAGCAGAGATATCCACCTGCCTCATATTGCTCTTGCCGAAAACCGTCTTAGAGTCTTCCAGCAGTATGGATAGCTCCTCGAGAAGCCCCAATACTCCTGTCTCGTCCATATCAGTCCTTCCTTGAACGCCTTTGCGAAGGCTCACAGGCGTAAGCCCATTGCCTCAAGCGTGCTCTTGCGTCTGCCCATGCATAGTAGCAGACGGACAAGAGATTCTAACACGGACACCCTGAAGTCACAAAGGACAGAAGTACCCTTAGGCGCAACGGTTCCATGACAGGTAGTCAAGAGCTGTCTTGCCATAGCGCTTCTGACGGATGAGACTGAGGCCCGCCACCTCAGGCAGGTCAGGAGATGCGACAGCTCGCTCATAGACGATGAGCGCCTCTTCGGCAAGCGCACCCTCCTGCCCCGCCCGTAGGATCAACGAAGCCACCGCTTCAGGGGCAGTAGCATAGGGCGGGTCCAACAGGAGAAGGCCATAGGGAGCGAACCTTCCCCCGATGCCCTGGGAGAGCACATCCCGACGGGAAGCATCTGTCTGGCTTTCCACCCCCAAGAGCGCCAGATTGGAGCGAACGCACTCCAAGGAGCCCTTCGCTTGGTCGAAGAACTGCACGCAGCGTGCCCCTCGGGAGAGCATCTCCAAGCCCAGGGCCCCTGATCCCGCGAAGGCGTCACAGACCGAGATGCCCTCCAGGCTGCCGATCAAGCTGGTCACCGAACTGGCCAGCGCCTCCCGCACGCGGTCAGTGGTAGGGCGCGCCATATCAGCCGGACAGCCGATGAGCCGCCCGCCGAAGCTCCCTGCAACGATCCTCAGAGCACCGCTCATCCGCCGCTCACCGTCCCTTCCTCAGCGAACATCATCCGCACCTCATGGGCAAGGGCCGCCACGTCTTCCCCGGCCAGCTCAGGATCAGCTTCGAGGATGGCCTGGGCATCCTCATGGGCTGCCTCGATGAGCGCGGCATCCTTGATCACGTTCACCAGCTTGAGCGCACTGGCCCCTGATTGCTTGTTCCCTAGGATATCCCCCTCACGGCGCAGGGATAGGTCATAGCCCGCTATCTGGAAGCCATCATCGCTCTGGACAAGGGCCGCCAAGCGCGTGAGAGCGGCAGGTTGAGCGCTTGAGGATATCAGGTACACCTGGGCATCCAGATCAGCACGGCCTACGCGGCCCCTCAATTGATGGAGCTGGGAGAGGCCGAAGCGGTCAGCGTCCTCCACGATCATCACCGTGGCTTCAGGCACATCCACTCCCACTTCTATCACCGTGGTGGTGACCAGCACCTGCACCTCTCCGGAGACGAAGGCGTCCATGGCAGCGCGCTTCTCATCCGGCGTCATGCCGCCATGGAGCAGTCCCACCTCATAGGCAGCGAACACCGTAGAGGCCAAGCGACGCGCCTCCGCTACGGCAGAGGTGCCAGCCTGGGCATCGAGGTCCCCTTCATCTTCTATCAGGATATCCGGATGATAGGCCTCATCCTCATCCCCTGCCTGGCGCTTTGCTCTCTTCTCCTCCCCCTTGCCCACCAAAGGGCACACCACATAGACGCGCTCTCCCCGCTCCAACGCCTCTCGGGCTGCATCATAGGCCACCCCGCGCTGGTTGCGCTCCAGCGCGAAGGTCTCCCGGCAAGAGCCGCTCTTCGGCTTCTGACGCAGATAGGAATGGGTGAGGTTGCCGAAAAGGGTGAGCGCCAGGCTGCGCGGGATGGGAGTGGCTGTCATATAGAGGGCATCAGGGGCATCGCCCTTGTCAAGGAGCTTCGCCCGCTGACCCACTCCGAAGCGCTGCTGCTCATCGATCACCACGAAGGAGAGGCTCTTGGCCACCACATCATCTTCGATGAGCGCATGGGTGCCGATGAGCGCGTTGAGCTCTCCTGAGGCGAAGGCATCCAAGAGGAGCTTGCGCTCCGGGACTGGAGTGGAGCCTGTGAGGAGCCCCCAAGATACATCTGCCTTGTCAAAGAGGGCACCCAATGTCTTGGCATGCTGCTGTGCCAAGATCTCCGTAGGGGCCATGAGCAAGGATTGGCCGCCGCTATCTGCCGCCGCAGCCATGCCGAAGGCAGCCACGATGGTCTTGCCCGTGCCCACGTCTCCCAAGACCATGTGATCAGCCACCCGCTTGGCAGCCATGGCCGCGAAGAGCTCTTGGATGGTGCGGGATTGGTCCTGGGTCAGCTGGAAAGGCAGGCTCTGACAGAGGCTACGGATATGCGGGCCATCCGTTACGTGCTGCCAGACTGCACCGTTGCTGGGCTCACGGCTTCCCTGTTGCATGAGATACAGCTGGAGGCAGAGCACCTCTTCGTAGACCAAGCGCTCTTTGGCCTGAGGGATGTCTTCCATGGTATGCGGACGGTGGATGCGCTCCAGGGCCGCACCGCGGGAGATGAGACCGCGCTCGTCCCGGATACGGGCCGGGAGCGGGTCCAACATGGCGCGGGTCTCATCCAGCGCTGTCTCGATGATCTTGCGCATCACGCCAACGGTGAGCTTCCCTGAAGCGGGGTGGATGGCCAATACCTTGCCCGAGATCCCTTCCTCCTCCAGCTCCTCGAAATAGGGATTGGTCATCTGCTTGAAGTCATAGCCATCGGCCACTTTGCCAGAGACCGCTAGCCTCATACCGGGCTTGAGCCGCTTCGCCAGCCAGGGCATATGGAAGAAGGTGATGGTCATGACCCCCGTTGCATCGCGCACATCCAATTCCACGATGGAGAGCCGAGTGCGCGTGCGCTTGGGAGTGACGCGGTCTATCACGCAGGCGATGGTGCAAACGCTGGCAATGGGCGCCTGGGAAATGGTGCACACCCGGGAAAGGTCAAGGTAGCGGCGCGGGAAATGGGTCAGCAGGTCTCGCACAGTGCGAATGCCCAGCTTCGCCAAGGCCTGGGCCCGCGAGGATGAGACCCCTTTGACGGAGGTGACCGAAGAGCTCAAGGCAAGCGTGGCCTCTAGCCTGTCTGGGTTCCTAGGATCCCCGGAGGGCGTGCGTGGGCTACTCAAGCGAGAAGACAACGGGATAGAGCGGCTGGCCACCGTCTTGGATATCCATCTCCAAGTCAGGATAGGCATCCTGGATGGCAGATTCCAGTTGTTGGAGCTGATCTTCGGTCAGATCTTCGCCCGCCAAGAGCGTCATGATGTCCGCGTCTTCCGCATCCATCTTGGCCAGAAGCTGCATCACCGCGCTGTTCACGTCCGGGGCCACCGCATCGATGGAGCCCCCTGCGATGCCGATGACATCCCCGCAATGGATGGGGCCTCCTGAGGAATCCTTCGAATCCTTGATGGCGATGGTCACCTCACCGGTCTTCACCTCTTGGGCAGCCTCTGTCATAGCGGCTACGTTCTCTTCAAGGCTGGCGTCCTCATCCACGGCGAAGAGGGCTGCGAAGGCCTGAGGAACGCTCTTGGTGGGAACCACGCCGCAATCCTTCTCAGAGAGGGTGCAGGCGCTTTCTGCAGCCATGATGATGTTAGAGTTGTTCGGGAGGATGATGACCGCATCCGCGTTCACCTTCCCCACGGCTTCCAGCAGGTCCTTGGTGGAGGGGTTCATGGTCTGACCACCCGAGACGACGATGTCCACCCCCTGGCTCTCCAGGATCTTGCGCGTCCCCTCTCCGGCCGCCACGGCCACGAAACCCAGGGCCTTGCGCTCCTCCCGCTGCTCAGAGGCTATCTTGCTTGCCCTGTCCTGGGATTGCAGGTCCATGTTGTGGATATGCACCTCAGAGATCTGCCCCTGGTCAAGGAAGTACTTGAGCACCTGGTCAGGGGTGTTGGAATGGACATGCACCTTGAACTTGGGAGCCGCCCCCACGCAGAGCTCGCAATCTCCCATGGTCTGAAGGAAGTCCAAGGCTGCTTCAGGGTCAAGGGTGTCAGAATCTACCAGGAACTCGTTGCAATAGCGATATTCCGAGCCCTCCCAGTCATTGATCTGCTCTATCTCGACCTTCGGACCGAAAGCGCCCCCCAGAGTGATGTCCTCTATGTCCAAGGGAGCCTTGCCCAGAAGCGCAGCGGCGAAGGAATCCAGGAGGATGGCCAAGCCGAAGCCGCCCGCATCCACCACGCCGTTCTCTTTGAGCACCGCGAGGAAATCCGGTGTGCGCTGCACAGAGGCATAGGCTTCGGACACGATGGCCTCCATGGCCGCATCCGTATCCAGCCCGAGGACCGCCGCATCCTTCGCCGCCTTCGCCGTGTCCCTGAGCACCGTGAGGATGGTACCCTCCACGGGCTTGCGCACCGCCTGGAAGGCCACCTCTTCGGCCTTCTGGAAGGAAGCGGCTATGGTCTCCGTATCGAACTGGTCAAGCCCTTCGCTACCCTCGCAAAGGCCGCGGAGGATCTGGGAGGTGATGACGCCGGAATTGCCGCGGGCGCCCATGAGGGCACCTTGGATGATGGCCTTGCGCACCGCCTGACCATCAGCATCTGAACCCAAAGAGCGCAGGTTGTTGACCACGCTCTCTATGGTGAGCGACATATTGGTGCCCGTATCCCCGTCGGGGACCGGGAAGACGTTCAGGCGGTTGATCTCTTCCTTGCGCTGGGTGAGGGCCGCCGAAGCGCTTGCGATGGCGTTGAGGATCTGGGCAGGTTCATAGGTCTTGAGCATGGGGGGATTCTCCTAAAGAGGGGCGTGAGCCGTGACGAGATGCAGCTGCATCAGACGTTCCAAGGCAGGCTATCTGACCTTGATATCTTGAACATGCACGATGACCTCGCTGATGGGAACCTGTGCATACTCGTTGAGGGCGAACTTCACTTGATCGGAGAGGTTCTGGGACACGGTGGAGATATTGGTGCCGTATTCGATCACCACGTAGAGCTCAACCTTGATCCCCTCTTCCTGAGGAGTGACCACGATACCGCGACGCAGGCGCGAAGCAGGGAGCAGCTTGGCGAAGCCATCGGCCGCATTGGGGGCGGTCATGCCTACCACTCCATAGCATTCCAGGGCAGCGTAGCCCACTATATCCGCGAGGACATCATTGGCAACATGCAGCTCTCCGGGGATCCTCTCTGCCATGATGCTCCTTTCTCCAACCTGAGCCCGCCCTAAGCGAGGCTGTATGGGATCTGTTGATGGGCGTCAGATGGCAAGCCGTCATCCGATGCCTGTGGTCAAGCTAGTATAGCGCAAGCGAGACGGGCGCGTCCCCGGCCCGCCGAACCGAAGCCAGGAAGACATTGGCATCCACGGCAAGATATGTGCTATAGTTTCCTGCTGCTGTTGTAAACCGAACAGGTTCACCCCTGAGAGCAAATAGGAGCAAGCTATGTCACAGGTATGCGAAGTCTGCGGTAAGAAGCCCTCATTCGGGCATAACGTGAGCCATTCTCACCGGGTCACGAATAGGATCTTCCGTCCCAATGTGCAGAAGGTCACCATCAAGGACAAGAACGGTCATGTGCGCAAGGCACGCGTGTGCACCAGCTGCATGAAGGCGGGGAAGGTAGAGCGCGCCTAAGCGCACCTGCTGCAACATCCCCCGCTCAGAAGAGCAACGAAAAGGCCCCCGCATGGGGGCCTTTCTCATGGCTGCAACCAGGGGCGAAGGATAAGGCGCTTGCCCTAGCCTTCCAGGATGAGCAGACGCTTGCAGATGGGACAGAAGGTCACCGGAGCCTGGGAGCGCAGCTCTATCAAACGACCCGGATCGATGCCAGCCCGGCACACACCGCAACGGCTGCCTTCCAGCTTGCCCACCACCACGCATCCCATGCGCTCAGAGGTGTCTTTGTAGGCTTCGGCCAATTCCAAGCTGATGGAATCAAGGAGATGGTCACGTTCGGCAGATGCCTGGGAGATGGCCGCCTTGAGGCGGCTGCCTTCGCGCTTGAACTCTTCGGTTGCCTGAGCCTCAGCGGCATCCAAGGCGCTCAAGGCGCTTGCCACCTGCTCTTCCAACGCTAGGATCTTTGCGTGCTCAGCATCTATCTGAGCCGTTTCCTCTGCCAGCACCTGCCTGCGGCGGAAGATGCCATCCAATTCCTTGGTACGCGCCTCAACGTTGCGATAATCACCACCCGCTGCCTCGATGGCTGCTTGGACCCCCTTCTCCTTCTTCTCCAAAGAGGCATCCTCGTCCTTCACCCGCGTGCGCTTCTTGGCGGATTCCTTCTGAAGGGCGCTGATCTTGGCGGCCTTGTCCTCAAGGGCGGTTCGCTTGGTGCGGCAATCCAAGATGACCTGCCGCTGGGGAAGCTCTTCCAGATCCCGGGTCATGTGCATGATGTTGAAATCAGCTTGCTGCGCCGCGAGCAAGGACTGGATCTCTGTGGGGGTTGCCTGCACGATTCCACCTTTCGCGAACGGAAAGCATCACTACGCCCAATTCTAGCGCAAACCGCAGTGCCGCGAAGGGCGGAGAAGCAACCCTATAGGCGAATGCTCTCCGGGTAAGACCAACGCTCCGTCTGATCCAGGATGACGATATCCTCTGAGGAGAGCCCGAAGCCAGCAGCAGCATCAGCCAACACCGCCGTCAAGGGGAATTCGCTCAAGTCATGGCCCAGCTCGATGATGCAGAGCCCGGCCTCAGAGAGCTCTAGGGCCTCATGGTATTTGACCTCGCCGCAGATCAGGCAGTCGATACCGGCCGCCAAAGCCTGCTTGCCCAAAGAGCCTGCACTGCCCGTGGCGCAGACGATGCGCGTCACGGTAGAGCTGAAGCTGCCCCATACTCTGGGCGCTCGGCCGAACACGGACGTGCAACGGGCAGCGATATGGGCCAAGGCCTCCGGCTTGCCGCCGTCAGCGCTCACCTTGCAGATCTGACCATAGCCCAAAGAGGGCCGCTTCTCCAGGGGTGCGAGCACCTTTCCGGTATAGGTGAGACCCAAGAGCTTCGGAAGGATGACCTGGGCCTGCTTGCTGACATCCAAGGAAGTATGGAACGCCATGAGGGCAACGCCGGAGCGGATGGCCGCGAAGACACCGGCACCGGGCGAGAGCGCCACTGACCGCTCAGGAGCGAAGGAGTCCGGCGGGTCCAGATAGGCGGGATGATGGGTGAGGAGCACATTGGCTCCCGCTTTCGCCGCCTCTTCGATGGCATCCACCGTGGGATCCAGCGCAACGGCCACCTTGGTGATGGGCAGAGCGCGCTCCCCCACCAACAGGCCGCATCTATCCCAACTCTCAGCGGTCTCATTGGGGAAGAGCTTCAACAGCTGCTGTTCCAGCGCACCTACGGTGCGCACCTGGTCAGACTTGGCCAAGATGCGAGAGCCCTGCTTCACCAAGGCGTCAGTAGCGGCCGTGAGGGCCCGAGCCGCCTTCTTCGGCCGCTTCTCCCCCTTGGAAGAGGACTTGCCGGATCTCTTGTCTTTCTTATCCTTGGACATGGGAAGCTCCTTGCTCGTGCGTGAGGGATGCATTACTGGTCTAGGGAGATGCTACGCCTATCTCCCGTAGAAGTGGGCACGGTCACGCAGTTGTAACCTGCCTCTTGCATCAACCGATACCCCAGACGGATATCCCGGGCCACATGGGCGGGTAGGTGGGCATCGGTCCCCACCGTGCAGGGTACCTCTGCCCGGGCGAAGGCTGCCAAGAGGTCAGGGGCGGGGAAGGCCTCTTCGCAGGCATAATAGGACCCAGAGGTGTTGAGCTCTATCATGCGCCCTCCCGCCCGGGCCGCTTCAGCCATCTGATCATAGAGGGGCCCTAAGGAAAAGGATGGGTAATGGGCGAACTTCTTCGCCAGGTCAGGGTGGGACATGACATGGAAGGGAAGGGATCCATCAGAAGCCGCTTGGCACCAGAGCTCTCCGTAGCGGCGCCAGATGGCATCAGCCGCACCGGGTCCCTCCCACCGGTCCCGCTGAGCCGGATCATCGAAGGGCCATCGGTCAACGAAATGGACCGAGCCGAGGATCAAATCGAACCGCTCCAGACCCAGGGCCCCCAAGTCCCTATCCTCATCTTGTCCCAGGTAGTCCAATTCGATGCCCAAGAGGATATCCAAGCCCGGATGGGCGCGCCGGGCCTCCAGAACGCCCTGCTCATAGGATGCCAGCTTTTCCGGGGGCACCGAGAGGTAGCCAACGGGATCGAAGGCGTCAGAGAGCGGGAAATGGTCCGTGAAGGCCAATGTGGTCAGACCGCAACGCTCCGCTTCGGCAACGTAGGCCTCAACCTCTCCCTCCCCATGACCGCAGAACCCCGTGTGGCAATGGGTGTTCACCAGTTCAGTCAATGCTCAACCCTCCCAATCCAAGACCTTCGGCACTGCTCGTAGAAGCGCCTCAGCCTGACCTTCATCCGTATAGCGCCCGAAAGAGATGCGAAGCTCTGTTTGAGCCTCATCAGCGCCCACGCCACAGGCGCTCAGAACGTGACTGGGCTCGAGGCTGGACGAAGAGCATGCGCTCCCCCCTGACACAGCAAAACCCAGAGCATCGAAGCGCAGCACCGCTGTTTGGCTCTCGATGCCCTCCAACAGGACGCAGACCACGTTAGGGAGGAAGTCCCGGCTGCCTTCGGGGCATTCCACCGCTGGCTGGATGCGATCGAAGGAGGAGAGGCGCTCATAGAGCCTATCGCGTATCTGCCTAAGCCGCGCGCTCTCAGCCTCAACATCGGCCGTGGCCGCTGAGGCGGCAGCTGCGAAGCCCACCGCTCCACAGACGTTCTGGGTGCCGCTGCGCCTGCCGCCTTCTTGACCTCCCCCCAAGATCAAGGGAGAGAACGGACAGCGCCGCTTCAGGTACAGGGCACCTACGCCGTAGGGGCCGCCTATCTTGTGAGCAGAGAAGGAGGCGGCATCCACATCCATCTCCCGAAGATGGATGGGCACCTTCCCCAACCCCTGCACGGCATCGGTATGGAACAGGGCTCCAGCTTGATGGGCAACGGCAGCCAGCTGCGGGATGGCTTGGATGGAACCCACCTCAGAATTCGCCAGCTGGATGCTCACCAAGACCGTTTCGGGCGTCAAAGCCTCCTCTAGGGCGCGAACGCTGATGAACCCATCGCGGTCGGGCTTCAAGTAGGTCACCTGGAAGCCCTGGGAAGCCAGGCGACGGGCTGGCTGAAGCACCGCATCATGTTCTATCTGGGACGTGATGACATGGGGAGTGAACGTCCCGCTCATCTTCCGCACCCGCTCTTCGAAGGCGGCCTGAGCCACCCCTTCCATAGCAGCGTTATCTGCCTCAGTGGCGCCCGAGGTGAAGATGACCTCATCGGGGCGAGCAGCTCCCAAAGAAGCAGCAAGGCTGCGCCGAGCCGCCTCCAGGGCCTTGAACGCCTCCCTGCCGGGCCGCGAGAGGGAATTCGGGTTGGCATTGCCTAAGATGGATTCAGGTCCAGCCGCAAGGTAGGGCTCCATGGCCGCCAATGCTTCAGGCACCCTGGGCGCCGTAGCTGCGTAATCGAAGTAGTGATAGCCTTCCAGGGGCTCAGGCATCTTCGCTCACCTCTTCTGCGATGCGCCTTAAGGCAACAGGGACCTGCACAGGATCAGAGGCCTTGAAGAAAGCATTGCCACAGACCACGCAATCCGCTCCCGCCTGGGCCACCTGCCCCACCGTGCCCTCCCCGATGCCGCCATCCACCTGGATGAGGAGGTCAGTCCCCACATCCTCCGCCATCTGGCGCACCTGGGCCACACGGCTGTCAGACCCTTCGATGAAGGACTGCCCCGAGAACCCCGGTTCCACGCTCATGATGAGGACCATATCCGCGGGCCCGACGAAGGGTTGGATGTCCGCCAGGTCCGTAGCAGGCTTCACGGATATGCCCGCCCGGGCACCGCCCTCATGGATGAGCTGAATGGCCGTATGAGCCTCTTCCGCGCTCACAGCTTCCCGATGGAAGGTCACGATATCCGCCCCTGCTTCCAGGAACCAGGGGATCTGGCGCAGGGGATTCGACACCATGAGATGGGCATCCAAGGGCTTTGAGGTGATGCGGCGAAGGGCTTGCACCAAAGGGATGCCCATGGTGATGTTGGGGACGAAATGACCGTCCATCACATCGATATGGACCCAATCCGCGTCGGCCTCTTCCAGGAGGCTGATGGCCCCGGCTATGTCTTCGAAATCAGCCGAGAGGATGGATGGAGCTATGAGCAAAGGGTTCGACACGGTCCCTCCTCGGGTCATAGGCAAGCGAACGCTGCACTCTGTGGTCAGAGGCGTGGGGACTATGATACAGTTTCTTGCAACCTTGCACCCAGCAAGAGAGGAGCAGGTCCACCTATGGGATCTTCCAATGCCTACGCCACTCCTTTAGGACCCATGCTCATCCAGGAAGACGAAGGGCGCATCTGCCTAGTCTCATTCTCTCCCACTCCTAAGGAAGATAGCAAGCACCCCAGCACCCTCACCAATGCCTGCGCGAATCAGCTGCTGGAATACCTAGCAGGCAAGCGACGGGTATTCGATGTGCCCCTTGACCTGAAGGGAACGGAGTTCGAACAGGCGGTCTGGGAGGCGGTGCAGGCCATCCCCTACGGCCAGACGCGCACCTGCTCAGACATCGCGCGGGCCATAGGGCAACCCACCGCCCATCGCCAAGTGGGCCGGGCTGCTGCTGATTGTCCCTTGACGCCCCTGGTGCCTGCCCACCGCATCAAGACCCTGGATGACGCCCTCTCCGTCCGCTTCCGGCAGATAGAAGCTGCTTCCTAGGAGTGATGATTGACAAGACCCAGTACCAAGGAAGATAATATGTATATCTAAGGATATACATATGAAAGGAAGCCTATGCAAGCGGTGATGGCGAAATGGGGCAACAGCAATGCCGTACGGATACCGGTCTCTGTCTGCGAAGAGATGGGCATAGGAGCTGGTTCTGTGGCAGACATCGTCATCGATGCTCTTTCCCGCGAAGTCAAGCTCACATTCAAAGAAGATATGCCGAAGTATGCCCGGCACAAGAAGATGACCATGGAGGAGTTCGCCCAAGGATGGAGTGGTGAGAAAGTAGGCGAAGAGTGGGGCGGGGATGATCTGGGTCACGAGGTGGTGGAGTGATGCTCTTCGAACAAGGAGATATCATCACGATGGATTTCGACCCTACCGTTGGTCATGAACCAAGGAAGCTGCGCCCTGCCCTGGTCGTGAGCGTGGGCTATCACAACAATGCCCTCTCAAGCCTCGTCACCGTGTGCCCTATCACGTCCAAGAACAATGGCCATCCCCTTCACGTTCCCATTGCTGAGGGGAATGGCGTAGAGGGTTGCGTCTGCCTAGAGCAGATCCGAGCCGTAGACCTGGAGAACCCCCAACGCCATGCCTCCCCCACCGGCCGCAGCATGGATGTTGAGACCATGGCCTGTGTCCTTGACGGCCTCGGCGCCATGCTGGGGATATAAAAGCAGATCGAGTCAAGGGAATCGTCCCCAAGACTCTCGCTGGGCTGGATGGGCATGAAATCCGCATGCCCATCTACGATTGCGAGTACATCGCGGACGTAACAAAGGGGAGTGCGGATGTTTTCTTTGTTACTCTCAAGAGAGTTTGCTGGGAATATATACATCTCTTTACGCACCAGGCGGTCTGAAGCATCAAAGGCGAATGCGCTTCGCGCGATCCGGTGCTCATCGCTTGCGCGATGAGCGTTCTGACACGGACGCATCCCCATCATCTGCAACGTTCCCTACGACGGCTGATGCACATCTGCCTCATGGTTTTGCATAGTGATAGGCACCGGGTGGACCCGTAAGGGTCTGTACCTGTCATCGTGCTCATTCGGTATGGTGCCGTGCGGAAGTCTGGAAGGATTGCAGCCCTCCCAGCCTCACGAATGACGTTAATCTTCTTGCAACCCCCGGACAGGAACGAGTTCCTGTCCCTACGATGCTGACCTGCACCCTCATCCGTAGGTGCTGGCTTGCCAGCACGAAGACCTTCAAGGCCG
>CANOIM010000011.1 GCA_947566075.1 uncultured Eggerthellaceae bacterium
GGCGGTGCCGCAAGGCAACGGTTCCACCTACCTGCTGAAGGCATCCGGCGGGATGACGCCCTCTGCCAACCCGCTCTCCTTCGCTGTCTGGTCTGTGGCTGGGGGGCAGGATGACCTCCGCTGGTACGATGGTCGCAAGGGCGCCGATGGGATCTGGACGGCTACCGTGCCGATCTCTTTCCATAGGACAGCGGGTGCCTATGCGGTGCACTGTTACGGTCAGATGGGCTCGAGCACCACGTATGTCGGTGGGGCGGGCTTCGATATCGCAGGTCCCTCTTCTTCCGTTCGCGTCCTCTCCTCCGATCCATCCACTGCCTCCTTCACCGTTGAGGCCACCCTGAAAGCTCCCCTGGGAGCCGCTCGGGCCAGGCTCGCTGTCTGGTGCTCCTCGGTAGGGGGGCAAGATGACCTCATCTGGTATGACATGCCCAAGACCGGGGGCACCTCCACAGAGGCCGTATACACCCTCACCGTGAGTGCCTCCAAGCACAAATACCAGCAAGGTCTCTACGAAGGCCATCTCTATGCCTATGATTCTGTGGGGATGCTAGCACCGGTATCTGGCTTCTCCCAGAAGGTGTCGCTGCCTCCCGCAAAGGTGGAGGCGGTGCCGCAAGGCAACGGTTCCACCTACCTGCTGAAGGCATCCGGCGGGATGGCTCTATATGCACCCGTGAAGTTTGCCGTTTGGTCTGACATGGGTGGCCAGGATGATCTTGTATGGTATCAGGGGACCCGGGGATCTGATGGCGCCTCCTATGCCACGGTCCTTCTCTCGAACCACATGACTCCTGGTGCTTATGCTGTTCATTGTTATGCTCATTCGAATGGTGTTGATAGCTACGTGGGGGGTGCAGGATTCAGCGTAAGCCAAGACGTGATCACGAGCCTTGGGTATCCCATTATGGGGAGCACTTCGGTGTCTCAGCAGAGGATGGTGGCACTCTATAAGTCAAAGAATGTTGCCTACCCATCATCTGTATATGCCTCTTTGGGTGCGCCGAATATCGAGTCTTTTGTGAGCATCCTGTGTGCTCAAGCGGCAAAAGAGGGCGTTAGGGCCGAAGTGGTGTTCTGCCAGGCAATGCATGAGACAGGGTGGCTTCAATTCGGAGGCGATGTTAAGGCAGAGCAATGCAATTTCGCAGGATTGGGTGCTACGGGTGGTGGTGAGCCGGGGAATGTCTTCCCTGACGTTGCTACGGGCCTCCTGGCTCAAGTTCAGCATCTGAAATGCTATGCTTCTACTGATCCTTTGAACTTTCCTTGTGTTGATCAGAGATGGAATGAATCTCTCCGCGGAGCAGCTCCCACCGTTAACCAATTGGGAGGCAAGTGGGCAACGGATAGGAATTATGGAACACGGATAATCAATCTTATCCATAGCCTCTAAGCGAAAGACGATACATCATGCATTGGAAGCTCCATAGGATCTATAAGACCCTCCGATACCAAAAGACAGATGCCCGTAGATACGGGCATCTGTCTTTGGAGGCTATTGAAATGACCGACGATAAGATCGAATTCGTTGGTTGGAGCTTTGATCGTGTTCATAGAGAGATGCGCGATAGGCGCATCGTGATCAAGGATCAGGCTGGCCGGTTGGTTTTCCAAGCACCCCTCTATGGTGTCAAGCGTGAGGATACAGTGACGTATGTACGTGACCATCAGTCACTGTATTCCGGGTTCTATGGAAAGATCCGTTTTGTCACATCTCAGCCGTTGAAGGCCTATTTGGAATATGAGTCCCGAGGAGAACCATATTCAACCCTTTTCTTTGACATCAAGCCCAACTGTTCTGGCCTGGGAGATCCTGAAGTGGAAATGGTGTTTCCTTACCCAGAGGATAGACCGGGGATAAGGAAGGAAGAAGCTGGGCAATCTTCTGTAACTGATGTTAAGGAATATGAGCCCGTTGATGTGGTGGTCCCGGTTTATAACGGCATGCAGTTCCTTCCTGCTCTTTTCGAGTCGATCAGTCGCACGGGAGTGCCTTTCAATCTGATCATCGTGGATGATGCAAGCCCAGATGAGCAGGTGACAGAGTATCTTGACCGGTTCATAGTTGAACATCCTGCCGTGAAGCTGTTGCGCAATGAAGAGAATCTTGGTTTCCTACAGTCTGCTAATCGGGGGATAAGGGAGGCCGAGAATGATGTCGTCATCGTCAATACAGATGTAGAGCTTCCTCCCGAATGGCTGGAGCGAATGATCAAGCCCATCCTTGATGACCCTACCATAGCCAGTGTTACGCCTTTCACGAATAGCGGCACCATTTGCAGTTTTCCACGGTTTTGCGAAGACAATCATCTGCAAGCGGAGTTAGATGTCAGCCAGATGGACCGCTTCTTCCAAGAGCAGCCTCTTGAACTCTTCGAGGTGCCAACAGGTGTTGGCTTTTGTATGGCCATGAGCCGGGAAGCGATCAATGCCATAGGTGTGTTCGACGAAGAGCATTTTGGGCGTGGGTATGCAGAAGAGAATGATTGGTGTCAGCGCGCTCTCAAAGCTGGTTTCAAGAACGTGCACGTGAGCAATCTATTCGTTTACCACAATCATGGTGGTAGCTTCCAATCGGACGAGAAGAAGGCCCTTGTTGAAGAGCATCTTGCCACTTTGAGAAGGCTCCATCCTTCCTATGATGAAGATGTTGCAACCTATGTGCGTAGGGATCCGGCGCGGAAGATGCGCAAGACAGTAGAGTGGTGCATGATCAAGGATTCGAATGCGAGATCCATCGTCATCCTAGATCATCGTTTGGGCGGGGGCGCTACGACTTATATTGATGAGAAGATCAAGAGCTTTATCAGGGAGGGCGCACGTTGCTCTGTTATTCGTTATGACGAAGGACTCAATCTCTTTCTCTGCAGTATGTTCCTTGATGAGATGGAGCATTCCTTCTCAACACGGGATATTGGAACTGCATTCCAGTCTTTTGGCAACATTGATGAGATATGGGTGAATGAGCTCGTCACGTATCCGAATCTCTCTCAGTTGCTTGCCTATCTGCCCGCTCTAGCAGCTTCTTATGGCGCAAAGCTCATCTTCCCTCTACATGATTTCTATTGTCTATGTCAAAGCTATAACCTCATAAATGATGAGAAGATGTTCTGCAATCTTCCAGGGCACGAAACGTGCAACGCTTGTTTCCATAGGATCAGAGAAGGTGAATTCATTGGATCCGGCATAGACGAGTATCGCTTCCTGTGGGGACATTTCCTCTCGCATTGTGATGAGGTCATTGGGTTTTCCAGGTCTTCCATTGAATACTTGCGGAGCATCTATCCTGATCTGCAAAACGTATCTCTTCGGCCTCATGCGGTAGAAGGTTTGCCTTTTATTCAACGAGCAGCTCGTATGAAACAGAACTTGACCATAGGGGTCATGGGGATGATTTCTTATATCAAAGGGCGAGAGGTGGTGAAAGGACTGATCGATCATATCAATCAGAAGAGGCTTGCCATTGATATCGTGATCATCGGCGTGGCCGATGGCGTGTATTCGGAACTCGAGGACTGCTCTACGGGCAAATATAAGAGGGCCGACATACCTGAGATCGTTCTACGAGAAGGGATCGATGTCTTTTTGATCCCAAGCATCTGGCCTGAGACGTTCTCATATACCACGGCTGAGATCATGGGTATGGGATATCCGCTTGGGGTGTTCGATCTGGGTGCTCCGGCAGAACGTGTGGCAGAATATGATAGGGGAGTAGTCATCCCACAAGCCGCTTCTTCTGCAGAGATCTTGAATACCCTCGAAGAGCTTGCATGCAATACGATTCATATCGATGAACTCCCTATCCGCCGAGAAGAAGGTTGCCTCATCCTCCCGGATAACCCCGTTGATCCAGGATTGCTCAAGGATCGCAAGTTGCGTCTTCTTGAGGAGGGAATCCTACCTGAGGTCATCACGATATCTCAGGCTGAAGATGGCATGGATTGCGTGAATACAGTCATAGTGGATGAAGAGCTTCTCGGTTCCTCGGAAGCTGTTGCGCGAGTTGAAAGCGTCTTGCAACGGAGCAATGCACCGGAACGTGTCATGCGTTTTGGTGTGTCGGAATAACCTTTTAGCTTGCTTGAAGCTTACGGTAGGCTTCGCAGACTTCTTCCACGCTGCCCTTCATCTTCAATTCTCCCTTTTCTATCCATACAGCTTTTTGACAGACACGTTCTACCTGGTCGATGCTGTGGGAAACGAAGAGAACGGTAACGCCATGTTCATTGATGAGGCTCTGGATCCGGGCTTCGCATTTCTCTTGAAAGAGGAAATCTCCCACAGAGAGCGCTTCGTCTACGATCAGCACGTCTGGGATGATGACAGTTGCGATAGAGAAGGCTATTCGCGCGATCATCCCAGATGAGTAATTCTTCAAAGGCATATCCAAGAATTGCTCGATCTCTGCAAACCGCACGATCTCATCGAAATGTTGTTCGATGAATCTCTTCGAGTATCCCAACAAAGCGCCATTAAGATAGATGTTCTCGCGGGCAGAAAGGTCCATATCGAATCCTGCCCCCAACTCTATGAGAGGCGCTATTCGCCCCTCGACGCGCACTGAGCCGCATGTGGGTTCAAGGACCCCTGCGATGATCTTCAGTAATGTGGATTTTCCTGAACCATTAGTGCCGACGATCCCGTAGACATCACCTTTCTCAACAGCGAATGAGATGTTCCTGAGTGCTTTGAATTCTTTGAAGAACAGCTCACGTTTGATGATCTTGATCGCGTATTCCTTCAGATTCGTGAGTCGTTCGGAGGCGATATTGAACACCATAGTGACACCATCAATGCTGATGATCGGTTCGCTATTCGCAGAGGAAGGAATGTTGGTTACCAAGCGGGTCACCATCGGCTTTCTGGTCCAAAGTGCTTTGCTGCTATACGTATAAGATGAATTTCTTTTTCAGCTTCATGAAGACAAGATATCCAACGATCAAGGTGATCAGTGCCATGGCAGCGCAGATGGCAAAGCTCTCAAGGGAGGGAGTGGTTCCGTAGAGCATGATATCTCTGAAGAAATTCACATAATGGTACATGGGGTTGAATTGCATCACGGGCATGAGGCTTTCGGGAAGGATGTCGATGGGGTAGAAGATGGGAGTGAGATACATCCAGGCGGTCGTCAGAACGCTCCAGAGGTGCATTACGTCTCGGAAGAACACCGTAAGAGCAGAAAGAAGGAACCCTAGTCCTAAACTGAAAAGAAAGACGAAGAGCACAAGAACAGGGAGAAGCAGCACATTAAGCGAGGGGGCGATTTGAAAGAATATCATCACGGCAATGGCCGCTATCAGCGAGAAGCCGAAATTCACCAGAGAGAAAGTGGCTTTCTCAAGGGGAAATACTGCTGTGTTTATCCGGATCTTCTTGATGAGGGGTGCTGAATCGATGATGGACCCCATGGCACTGCTCGTAGCATCTGACATGAATGTGAATAGGATCTGACCTAAGATCAGATAGACCGGATAATTCTCGATTTGAAACCTAAAGAAATGGGAGAACACGATCGAGAGTACGACCATCATCAATAGTGGATTGAGGACGGACCAAAGGATACCAAGGACGCTGCGTCGATATTTCAGCTTGAAATCCTTGCCCACTAAAGAAGAGAGGATGAACCAGTCTCTCTGAAGATTTGACGTAGTGCTGACAGCCATGATGATGAGCGTAACCTAACCTCTTCGGTTGGCGGATGGTCTACGGCATTATAACGGTTATCTATTCAGGTATGAGCTGCTTCAGCTACTCAGGCGAATGGTGGTCCGCTGGTGGCCATGGGGTCTTATGGATTTGGGCTAATAACAACCATAAAACGTTACCGAATTGATATCATCAACCCATAACCATTGAAGTTGGGAGTTGGTCATGAATATCGCAGGCAAGCTCATCAATATCGCTCTTTCTGCAACGCTCTGTGTTGGCCTCGTGCCAGCGTTCGCACTAGGCCACGAAGGCCTGGACTGCGATGTCCAGGATGCCTCCATTATGGCCAGCGAGGTGGAAGGGGATCAGTCTCTGTCTTCTTTGCAGGATGACGATGCGCTCGATGAGCCATCAGGGATCGTTGATCGCAAAGAGGAAAGCACCTCTGTCTCTTCACCATCAGAAGACAGTGTGGAACCCACGGCGGGTAATGATGGATCCACTCGTGCTACGGCTATGGAATTGAGTGTCAGCCATGGCTCTCTCATGACTGGCTCTCCATCACAGTTCACGCTGAATGTTTCCGACCCTTCTTCTGACATGCAATACCATCTTGATTGGGTGGATAGATATGATTATGGGGTTCGCGCGGCGGTAGTTGATCCCAGTAGGATGCCAGCCTATCAAACATCGAACATCTTAGAATTCGAATTCGCCACTTCGGGTAGATATGAACTTCAATTCCAAGCAATGGATCGTGAGCCTCTCGCGTCTGGCCAGCAAGTTCGTACGGCTATAAAGAGGATCACTGTTGATGTGTCAGGCGCACCCTCTACTGAGCAGCTTGTCCAAGATATCGTTACCTCCTGCTCAGCTGCAGGTATGACAACAGATTACGAGAAGGCATTATGGTTGCATGATTACATCGTGGACCATGCTGAATACGTTCTGAAGCCACAGAACGCACCTAATGGTCCCGGCTACGATTTTTGCAATGCGGAGGGTGTTCTGGCTCGAGGTTATGGAACTTGCGAATCCTATCATCGAGCCTATGTCATGCTTCTTAACAAAGCGGGAATCTCCACTGGTCGCATGGAAGGCAACGGTCATGTTTGGACTGCTGTCAAGATGGATGGTAAGTGGTATCAGGTTGATGTCACCTGGGATGATCCAGGATATGATGTACCTGGGTTCGATCGCAAGCGTTTGTATTTTGGCTTGACAGATGAGATCATGAAAATCGTCCATCCTGATCACGTAAAACCCGTACCGGGCTATGAGTCATCGTCTCTTGAGAACAATTATTTCATACGGAGTGGCGCTGCGGACAGCCTTGCCGCCCCTTCGGTTTCTCTGATCCAAGCGAAACTAGATGCTGGTGAGACGGATTTCGCCATTACCGTTCCAAACCTGTTCACAACGGATGCCTATAACGATGTCCTCTTCCGTATCGTTGCCTATAAGCTCGGTATTGATGCGTGGACTGCGAAAGGCAAGAAGGCGAACGTGTCAGTAAGCTATGCGGGTGGCCAGTTGCACTGCAAGGCTGACATCCCCATCATAGGTGATGTCAAGATCACGCAGACCGATGACCAGAAGATGCGCGGTGCTTTCTCGGTGATCGTGAGCGGCCTTCCTTCAACGGGGATCGCTTTTGTTGAGGCTCCCACCTGGTCTGAAGCCAACGGCCAAGATGACCTTGAATGGTACCGTCTCACCCCTTGGCAAGGTGTCTGGACACGAGAGCTCCCTTGTCTCGCCTCCAATCGTCAGCCCGGCACCTATCTTTCTCATATTTATCTTACTGCAGGTAATGGCGTTCGCGTATTTGCGGGTGGCGTGAGCGGCAAGGTCGCTCTTGCGCCTGCATCGGTCACAGCCAAGATCACCCCCAATGAGACCTGGTTCTCTGTCTCAGCCTCGGGTGGCTATGCGGCCATGGCTGATGCCGTTCAATTCGCCGTCTGGTCAGATGCGGGCGGCCAAGATGACCTGAGATGGTACTCTTCCACGAAGAGGGGGTCAGCTTGGGGCAATGACATCCCCGTATCATTGCATGCCACGGCGGGAAGCTATCAGGTGCACGCCTACGCCCTGAAGGGTGGTCAGCGTTACTTCGTAGGAGGAGCGACGTTCAGGGTATCTGCACCGAAGGGGTCGGTGAGGATAACCCAGACTGATGACCAAAAGGTACGGGGGGCTTTCTCGGTGACTTTGAGCGCTGTCAGTTCTCCTTCTGGCGTTGCTTTCGCTGATGCTCCTACCTGGTCTGAAGCCAACGGCCAAGATGACCTTGAATGGTACCGTCTCACCCCTTGGCAAGGTGTCTGGACACGAGAGCTCCCTTGTCTCGCCTCCAATCGTCAGCCCGGCACCTATCTTTCTCATATTTATCTTACTGCAGGTAATGGCGTTCGCGTATTTGCGGGTGGCGTGAGCGGCAAGGTCGCTCTTGCGCCTGCATCGGTCACAGCCAAGATCACCCCCAATGAGACCTGGTTCTCTGTCTCAGCCTCGGGTGGCTATGCGGCCATGGCTGATGCCGTTCAATTCGCCGTCTGGTCAGATGCGGGCGGCCAAGATGACCTGAGATGGTACTCTTCCACGAAGAGGGGGTCAGCTTGGGGCAATGACATCCCCGTATCATTGCATGCCACGGCGGGAAGCTATCAGGTGCACGCCTACGCCCTGAAGGGTGGTCAGCGTTACTTCGTAGGAGGAGCGACGTTCAGGGTATCTGCACCGAAGGGGACGGTGTCACTTCTTTCAAGTGCCGTGAATAGCTATAAGGTCAACGTGACCAATGTTGTTTCGCCTTCGGGAGTATCGAAGATCTCTAATGCTGCATGGACCCTCTTTGCAGGACAGGATGATCTCGTTTGGCACCAAGCTGACAACTCTGGTACTGGTCGATGGACTGCAACCATCCACGCGATGGATCACATGGCCCAGGCGGGGCTTTATGCCAACCATGTTTATGTGACCTGTGTCAATGGTGTGCAGGGGTATATCGGGTCATGCGATGCTCAGATGGTTGTAGAGAAGTGTCCTTTTGTGATGGGTTCCATGGGGAGCGGGAAGCGGACCATAGGTGTCAAATGGACCGGACACACTACAGAGGTATCCATTGCGGTTTGGTCTCAACTGAATGGGCAAGATGACCTAGTTTGGTATCCGACGAAGAAGATATCGGCGGATACTTGGTCGGTAGATATTGATTGCCATAGATTGAATGACTCGGGAATCATATTAGCTCATGTATATGCAGCGGGAGGTGTTTCTGTTACCTCGTTCGAGTTCCAAGTGTCTCAAGATGATCTTATCCCCGCATCCTATCGATATATGGATTCAAGGGTGGCTGGGATGTGGAGCCCTTCCAACTGGCTGCTTGCTGTTGATACCTATAATTGTTTTGTAGGGGCTTATCATTGGGATAATGGGGCTTGGAATTGCTGGTATAGGATGACCTGCTCGCCCGGGAAGCCAAGCACGCCTACTGTTAAGGGTACTTTCTCTGTGGGGTCAAGAGGATATGCATTCGGCAGTGGCTATACATGCTACTATTGGACGCAGTTCTATAACGATTACCTCTTCCATTCTATCCTTTATGATCAGGGCACATTCAATGTGCAGGATGGGCGTTTGGGTCAGCAGCTTTCGCATGGCTGCGTTCGCATGGACTACTACGATGCGAAATGGGTGCATGATACTATCCCTTCGGGAACTACGGTGCTCGTCTACTAGTGGCTTCATTCATGCCTTACCGGTCAGCTGCTTCGTCATGGCTTCCAGTACAATGGGAGCCATGTTCGTTTTAGGAGGAAGATGAAAGGGATAATCTTAGCCGGTGGGAGCGGTACGCGGCTCTATCCGTTGACCACGGTCACATCTAAACAGCTCTTGCCAGTTTACGATAAGCCCATGATCTACTATCCGCTGTCTGTGCTCATGCAGGCGGGCATTCGGGATATCCTGATCATCTCCACTCCCCAGGATCTTCCGAACTTCGAGCGTCTTTTGGGCGATGGTTCGCAATATGGCATCACATTGCAGTATGCCGAACAGCCGTCCCCTGATGGGCTTGCTCAGGCTTTCATCATCGGGGAGGAGTTCATCGCGGGGGATTCCTGTGCATTGGTGCTGGGGGATAACATCTTCTACGGCAATGGTCTTTCTCGTCATCTGCGTCGTGCAGTGGAAGATGCAGAGACCAAAGGTGGCGCTACGGTGTTCGGCTACTATGTGGATGATCCCGAGCGCTTCGGTGTGGTGGAATTCGATGAGGACTTCAATGCTATCTCCATCGAAGAGAAGCCGAAGCACCCGCAGAGCAATTATGCGGTCACAGGCCTCTATTTTTATGATGATCGCGTATGTCAGATGGCGAAGCAGGTGAAGCCGTCTGAGAGGGGAGAGCTGGAGATAACCACCCTCAACCAGATGTATTTGGAAGACGGATCGCTGAACGTGGTAACGCTGGGGCGCGGCTATGCATGGCTGGATACGGGTACCATGGAGAGCCTCTTCGAGGCATCAGAGTTCGTGCGTGCCGTAGAGCGCAGCCAGGATCTTTCTGTCTCCGTCATCGAAGAGGTTGCCTATGACAACGGCTGGATTTCCCATGATGAATTGGAGGCGGCTGCCGTACGTTATGGGAAGAGCACCTATGGCCAGCACCTCAAGAAGGTGGCTGAAGGACGCATAGCCCCGAACAAGAAATGGGACTGAAGATGCGCGTGCTGATCACAGGAGCTTCGGGGCAGTTGGGCAATGAGCTGCAGCGGCTTTTTGAAACGGGCCGGGCGGAGATAGGATCTATTCCGCAACAGTTCGTAGGAGCGGAGGTCGTCTATACGGATACACCGCAGCTTGACATCACGGATGCGAAGGCGGTGGAGGGCTTCGTGGCTGATGGCGGGTTCGACCTCATCATCAACTGTGCTGCAATGACGAATGTGGACGGGTGTGAATCCAATGAGGAGCTTGCGAATCGGGTGAACGCCTTAGGTGCTGAGAATCTTGCCCGGGCAGCAGCTGGAGTTGGCAGCCCTATCATCCATACCTCCACCGATTACGTGTTCCCGGGCACTGAAGCGGGAGAGAGGGTGGAATCTGATGCCGTTGCTCCCTTGAGCGCCTACGGACGCAGCAAGCTAGAGGGTGAGCGCTTGGTGGCTGCAGCTAATCCGAAGCATCATATCGTGCGTACGGCATGGCTCTATGGCTATGTAGGTAAGAACTTCGCCAAGACCATGCTCCGGCTGGCTAAGGACCATGATGAGGTCACGGTGGTGGATGACCAGCTGGGCAATCCTACCAGCGCTAATGATCTGGCCTATGAGATCTTGAAGATAGCCCTCTCTGATGACTACGGCATCTGGCATGTGACCAATGAGGGCACCTGCTCCTGGGCAGATTTTGCCGAAGCCGTGCTTGTAGATGCTGATTGCACGGTGAAGCGGTGCACGAGCACTGAATACAAGGTCGCGCACCCTGAAAGCGCAGATAGACCGGCCTTCTCTTCACTCAGGAATAAACATCTTGAAGAGACGATCGGTAACGAGATGCGCTCCTGGCAAGTGGCGCTGGCTGATTATCTGAAGAACCTCCCCGAATTGGAAGGGTGAATGATCTATGACAGAGGGATTCATGCCGCAGCGTATCATCGTAACCGGTGGTGCGGGGTTCATCGGCAGCAACTTCGTGCATTGGGTAGTGGATAATCAGCCTGACGTGCATGTGACGGTGCTTGATGCGCTGACCTATGCTGGTAACAAGGAGAACCTTGCAGGCATCCCTGATGACCGCATGACCTTTGTGCGCGGGGACATTTGTGATGCGGAGCTCCTAGAAGAGCTGGTCCCGAACGCGGATGCTATCGTGCACTTCGCCGCTGAATCCCATAATGACAACTCCATTGCTGACCCTGAGCCTTTCGTGCGCACCAATGTGGAAGGCACCTATCGGCTACTGGAGGCGGCGCGCAAGCATGGAACGCGCTTTCATCACATCTCAACGGATGAGGTCTACGGGGACTTGGCCTTGGATGACCCTACGCGGTTCACGGAAGAGACGCCCTACCACCCCTCAAGCCCCTATAGTTCCACGAAGGCGTCCTCTGATATGTTGGTGCGTGCTTGGCATAGGACCTATGGCGTGAATGCCACTATTTCCAATTGTTCTAACAACTATGGGCCTCGGCAGCATATTGAGAAGTTCATTCCCCGGCAGATCACGAACATCCTTTGCGGCATTCGGCCAAAGCTCTATGGGGACGGCAAGAACGTGCGGGACTGGATCCATACCGAAGATCATTCCAGCGCTGTGTGGGCTATCCTCAATCAGGGACATGTCGGTGAGACCTATCTGATCGGGGCTGATGGGGAGCGAAATAACATCGATGTCTTGCGCGCCATCCTTGAGCGCATGGGCAAACAACCGGATGACTTCGACTGGGTGAAGGATAGGCCTGGTCATGACAGGCGCTACGCCATTGATTCATCCAAGCTTCGCCGCGAACTGGGATGGCAACCGCAGCATACGGATTTCTCGGAAGGCTTGGATGACACAATAGCTTGGTATGCCCAGAACGAAGCTTGGTGGAAGAACGCTAAAGAGGCTGTGGAAGCGAAGTACGCAGCTCAGGGGCAGTAGGAGAAGCTATGGCAGCGGGCGATCAGGTGGTTTCAGGTAACTTCACGTTCACGGAGACATCCATTGCAGGCGTCATCATCGTTGATGTCAAGGCCTACGGCGATGAGCGCGGATATTTCATGGAGACCTACAAGAGGCCAAATTTCGTTGCTGGTGGGATAGACGTTGATTTCGTGCAAGATAACCAATCTTCTAGCACGAAGGGCGTGCTGCGGGGGCTGCATTTCCAGATAGACCATCCCCAGAGCAAGTTGGTGCGTGTGGTCAAGGGGATGGTGTTCGATGTGGCCGTTGACCTGCGCGAAGGGAGCCCAACCTATGGGAAGTGGGAAGGGGTCATCCTTTCCGCTGAGAACAAGCGCCAGTTCTTTGTCCCGCGCGGGTTCGCCCATGGGTTCTTGGTGCTGAGCGAAACCGCTGAGTTCTGCTATAAGTGCGATGATGTCTACCATTCCAATGACGAGGGAGGGCTTATGTGGAATGACCCTGCCCTTGGCATTGAATGGCCTGCTCTCGAAGGGGATAGCTTCTTCGATGCCACGAAGGTGATCCTGAGCGATAAGGATAAAGTCCATTTACCTTTCAAGGTACAGTAGATGGATATCGGCAATGCGCTCCGGCGTTTGAAACGACAGTTCTTCTCCCAGCCAATCGAGCCTGCACCCTTTCCCATTGACGCATGGACAGATTCACGCTATTCCCAGTGGCTAGAGCATGTTCGGCCAACTCAGAAGGCGCTAGACGCTCAATGCAGTGACAGCGGATGTCTGGGAGTCTTTTTCAGTATCGTCGTTCCTCTCTATTTCACACCTCTTGATTACCTAGAGGACCTCGTTGAATCCGTTCTGTTGCAGACCTATGATCAGTTCGAGCTGATCTTGGTTAATGGATCCCCTCAGGATGCTGCCTTAGCGTCATCGCTTACGATCTATCAGGAGATGGATGAGCGTGTGAAGGTAGTCGTTCTTGAGGAGAATCGGGGCATTGCAGGCAACACCGCTGCAGGTGTTGCAGCTGCAGCGGGTGATCACATAGTCCTACTGGATCACGATGACACGATCGAACCCCATGCGCTCTTTGAATATGCACAGGCTATCCAGGAAGCTCCAGAGGCTTCATTCTATTATTGTGATGAGGATATGTTCCAGGTTGAAGAAGCCGAGGATGGCTCAAGACATCCGCACTATGAACATCCTCTGTTCAAGCCCGCGTTTTCCCTTCCGCTCCTGTCATGCAAGAACTACATCCTGCACATGCTTTGCTTCAAGCGGAGTTCTTTGGAAGCACGCGGGATGCCTGACGCAAGCTATGATGGTGCGCAGGATTTCAAGTTGATCATCGATGCGATTGCGGAGGGAGGACGGCCTCACCATATCCCTAAGGTCCTCTACCACTGGCGAATCAGCGAAGGTTCCACAGCCACCAATCCTGACGCGAAGCCTTACGGTAAGGTTGCATATCGGAAGTGCTTGGGGCTCATTGCCGATCATTATTGGCGTTCCGCCAGTCTCATTCCAACGGAGATCGACAATCTTTTCAATCTAAGAGCTGCCGAATCTTTGACCGAAAAGGTGTCGATCATCGTAGATGTGCCTGACGGAGCATCGATCAAGGGATACCTTAGGGGCTTGGAAAAGGTGGCATCTACGGCTAATGTTGAGGTCATCTTCACGGGGGGGTGCTCGCAGGCGATCTCTACCAGAAGCTTCGATGTGTCATTCGTCGAGACGTTAAGGGTAGATGGGCTTTTCGCACGACTGAATCAGGGTGCACGGAGGGCCAAGGGTTCATATCTCATCTTCATGGATGCGGGTTGTAGAATGCATGGAGAAACGCCTCTAGAACAGCTGATCCTTGCAGCAAGTCGTGAGTGGATCGGCATTGTAGCGCCCAAGACGCTCTATGCGGATACTGCGGTCAAAGGCTATGGCGTTGCTCTTACCTCTGATCGCATCATGCCGCTCTACCGAGGCTATCCTAAGGATTTTCCGGGATACCAGTGCGGCTTGTTCGCTTTTCAAGAAAGCAGTGCATGCGGCTGGCAAGGTATGACCATCTCTCGTGAGCTCTTCGACAGACTGGGTGCCTTCGATGAACGCTTCGAGGCCGAGATTGGGGCTGCGGATCTCTGTCAGCGCGCAAGAGGGGAAGGTCTGAGCATCGCTCAGGTATGCACTGTTGAGCTGGTGACAGCAGATGCTTGCGTTTACGACCGCTACAATAATGCAACGAATGCACCAGACTTCACGGATGGTGACTGCATTCTCTTCGATGAGAAGTGGCCAAATGTCCGCGAAGCTGGCGATCCGTGCTTCAACGGTAACCTTGATCAAACATCAAGCTACTTCCAGATTGCTGGGATGAGCAAGGAGTGACGATGGTTCAGTTCAAGCTTGCGAATGTATTGCTTCAGCTACCCGAACACTTGAGGTGTTATCCGCAGATGCTCTATCGGGCTTCGGGGGCTGTGGATTTTCAAGAGGAAGATGGCTCATTGGCCTTCGAGGGGCGCGTAGACTTCCTCACCTACTTCAACGCGTTCTCTGCGGCGAAGTGGCGCAGGTATGCTGCGGTTGATGCCGTGCGCTTGCATTTGGAATTAGCGGGGGACCCCTGCGATATCCTGCTCTTGGGTATTGAAGAAGGGGTAGTGGATACCAAGGATGCTCCGGGTATCGATCAGGTGGGTTCTGTTTCTCTCATAAAGACTGAGGTCCACCCAAAACAGTTGGTTGTTCCCGAGCATTTCGAAGGTTCAGCCGAATATGCAGTGTACGATGTAGATGTTCCTGTAGATGGGATGACCCTTGTCGGGTTTGCACTCATCTCCAAGGGAGCGACAGCTCTTCGGAATGCCTCATGGTTCACGGATGTCCCCGTGGGTCGTGTGCGAGATATCCGCATCGCCATTGCCACCACCACGTTCAAGAACGAGAAGTACATCCTTCCGAATATCGAGATGATCCAGCGTGATGTTCTTGGATCCGATGACGCTGTAGCTGATGCGCTCCATCTCTTCGTGGTAGACAATGGTCGTACGTTGGATGCCGATGCTCTTTCGAATGAGAACATCACCGTCATCCCTAACGCGAATGAAGGTGGCTCTGCTGGGTTCGCACGGGGCATGATGGCGGCGCTGGATGCCGATGAGCCGTTCACTCATGTGCTGCTCATGGATGATGATGTTCGCATTTCACCTGAGAGCATCATACGCACCTACAATCTGCTGGCTTTGGCCACAAGTGAGTATATGGATGCTTTCGTCAATGGAGCCATGCTAGAGATGGAGCGTCCTCAGAAGCAGTTCGAGGATGTGTCCCATGTACGCACGAATGGCGTCTATCGGCGCCTCAAGGGCGATCTGTTCATGGACACTCTTGTTGATGTGGCCATGAATGAACTCATTGATGTTGAAGTGCCGCAAGCCTATGGGGCATGGTGGTATTCCTGTATCCCGCTTTCTGTGGTGCGCAAGAACGGCCTTCCGCTCCCGCTGTTCGTTCGCTGTGATGATGTTGAATATGGCATGCGTACCCAACCCACGTACATGACCATGAATGGCATCTGCGTTTGGCATGCTTCATTCACCCAGAAGTTCCGAGCACCGGTGGATTGCTATCAGTACATCCGCAATTACCTGATCATGAATGCCTTGCATGGCATTTCGAATGAAGCGCTGTTCCTGGCGCGTGCTGACCGTACGCTACAGTTGTATCTGCGCTCCATGGCCTACGAGACAGCAGAGCTGATCGTTGCGGGCTTGGAAGACTACCTCAAAGGGCCTGAGTGGCTTATGGAGGTGAGTGGGGAAGAGGTGCTCAAGGCGAATAATGCTAAGGCTGAGAGGCTCATGCCCCTGGCGGAGGCGCTAGCGAATGGGGTCGCCGAGCATCCAGATCTTGCCGAACCCATCCTAGGATTCGCTCCTGACACAGATCTCGTGCGGGATGATCAAGCTGCGTGGCCCCTGCTGCGTCTTTGGCGGACCGTTCCCTACGATAGGCATCTTCTCCCAGATGCTTTGATCAGGGATGAGGCAGCAACGGCTTATTATGGAGGCTATACGGTATTGTCACCCGATCAAGTTGCCAAGCGCATCCTCGTTGCGTGCGATCGTGACTGCCAGAACGCCCATGTGCGCGTGATGGACAGGAGACGATGGGGGCAGATACGCAAACGATGGGCTCAAGCAAGAGCGGACCACAAAGCTAAGGGTGGTGAAGTTGCGCTTGCATACCGAGAGGCTCTCTCAAAGTTGACTGGCATAGACTACTGGCGGCAGCATTTAGAGGGTATGTTGCGCTAGATATTACGCAATCTGAAAGGGGAGATATGTGGGCTGAGTTCTGGTTAGCAACACTGGTAGGGTTCGTTTTCCTTTATGTTCCCACTTATGCAGTGTTGCGCGTTCTCAGGTTCCCAAGGACAGCTTCTGCGGCCTGTGCACCCATCATCTCTCTTCTGTTCTATTCTCTCTTGGCTATCATGTATGAGAAACTGGATGTCTGGACCGACGGATGGATGCTCTTCGTTCCCCTGTGTGCGATCGCCTTTGTAGCTGTGGTTGGTAATAGTATCTTGTTGTATCGAGGCGTAGCTTTGAGCACCTGTGATAAGGGCGAGCGCAGAAAGGGTGTATCTCGCTTTTGGGGGCAGGATTCATGGTTGATATTGCTTTATATTGGCGTGGGTGTAGTAGTGGGAAGCTATATCTTTCTTGGATCGCTTACAACGCCTGATAGTACAACCTATACTTATGATGATCAGTCACACCTTGCGTATATCCGGAGCTTCATCGAGCGCGGGAACTTCTCTTCGATCGCTGCAAATTATGAATATGATATCGTTGACAACGATGGTTATTACCCAGCTGCATGGCATCTATTGAGCGCCTCGATCTCAACGATATGCGGGGTGACTAATTACATAGGGGCGAACGCAGCAATATTCCTTTGCTGTTCTCTTATCTATCCGCTCTGTTGTCTCTTCCTCATTCGCATCTTGTTCAAAGATAGGATCGAGCTTCAAGTGGTAGGAGCATTCCTAGCATTGGTCTTCGCTTCATTCCCTTGGGAATTCGTGTATTACGGGAGGCTTGTAGCTAATCTCCTGGCCTTTTGTTTCGTGCCTGCTATGCTCGCCTGCACTTTAAAGGTCTTCGGTATTGGTGTAGCAAAGAATGTGAGGGTGAGATATGGGATCATTCTTCTCATAAGCTTTGCTCTATCTCTTTTCTCGCAGCCAAGTGTCTATTTTACGTGGCTCTTCTTTTCTGTTCCCTATTTGATGCATAGGATTTGGCACCTCCCCGCAAAAGATGGAGGGGTTCCTGGAACCAGACGAAGGCTCTTGCGGGTTTCCCTCTTCTGCTTGGGCGTGGTTCTGTTCTTGATCTTCTGCTATATGTTGCCGTTCCTGCGAGGCCTTACACGATTCAAGTGGCCAGCCCCTATGTCGGTACCGGATGCGATCGTAAATGTTTTGCTCCAAGGATCCCCGCAAGGCCCGTATGCGCTCATCTTGGCATTATTGGTATTCTTGGGAATCGGTTTTGCATTGCGAAAGCCAGATACTCGCTGGCTCGTGCTTCTTTGGGTCATTCTGGCTGTTATGTACGTAGTTGATGCAGGCACTGATCTTCGCCTGAAGAACTATATGACTGGATGGTGGTATACCGACTCTCATCGTGTGATGGCCATGTATTCGATAGGGTCATATCTATTGGCTGTGCTAGGTCTAGGTGGTCTACTTCAGTGGGTTTTCTCTAAGACTCATCTTCAAAAAGGTGCCCTCGTTGGTACGGTTGTCATTTCTGGGGTAGTTGCTGCGCTAGCGATGGCCCCCATCTTCTGGGTTGGTCAAACGCAGGTCATTACACCTATCGGGTATCTGAAGGCATATATTTCAGGGGGATATCGGACCGATGCCCCTGATGACGGCTCGATGTTCTCTGGTCAGGAAAGGGACTTTGTTCAGAAGGCTGCAGAGATCACCGGCGATGACCTTGTCTTCAATATCCCTAAAGATGGGAGCGCTTTTGCCTATCAGAGTTCAGGTATGAAGACGTATATCCGATGGTCTGATGAGCGTATATATATGGAGCCTAATGTGCGTTTGGTCCAGCGTAGTCTGGACGATATAGCTTCGAATTCCAGTGTGAGGCGAGCTGTTGATAATCTCGGTATCAAATATGTCCTCATGCTTGACCAGGGTCATGAGCCTTTCCATGCCATGTGGGGGGATTATTCAGACAGCAATTGGAAGGGCGTGCTTGACATTGATGAGGATACCCCTGGTTTCGAGCTGATGCTCTCTGACGGGGATATGAAGCTCTACCGGATCCTCTCAGAGGAGGAGATGGCGGAGCAGTTTCCTCTAGACTGATATAATCTCTTAGATTTATCCATTGGCTGATATAGCATTTTGACAGCTCATAGGTAGGGAAGAAGGCTGCATGCTGAACGGAAAGACGATCCTGATCACGGGGGGCACTGGTTCTTTCGGTAACGAATTCACCCGGTACATCCTTGACAACTATGATCCCAAGAAGATCATCATCTATTCTCGGGATGAGTATAAGCAGTTCGTCATGAGGAATGCTTTCAAAGAATATGACGATAAGCTTCGCTTCTTCATTGGGGATGTTCGTGATGAGGCGCGGCTGCGACGGGCTCTGAAAGATGTTGATTATATCGTCCACGCGGCAGCGCTAAAACAGGTGCCTGCCTGCGAGTACAATCCTATGGAAGCTGTTAAGACCAATATTGACGGTGCGATGAGCGTCATCAATGCAGCTCTGGACACCGGTGTGCAGAAAGTCGTAGCGCTTTCCACTGACAAGGCTGTGAATCCTGTCAATCTCTACGGGGGTACGAAACTGGTCTCTGACAAGCTGTTCATCGCTGCCAATGCGTACACAGGCGAATCTGGGACAGTGTTTTCGGTGGTTCGCTATGGGAACGTAGCGGGATCGCGTGGATCTGTGATCCCCTTCTTCGACAATCTCATCAAGAGCGGTGCGTCGGAATTGCCTATCACTGATTTTCAGATGACGCGGTTTTGGATCTCTCTCTATGAGGGCATTCAGTTGGTCATCAAGGCTCTTGAAGAGGCTACGGGTGGAGAGACCTTCATCTCCAAGATTCCCTCATTCCGCGTTGTGGATCTTGCCACGGCTATGGCTCCGGGACTTGAACAGGTGGAGGTTGGCATCCGTGAAGGGGAAAAGCTCCATGAATGCATGGTTCCCGCTGCGGACAGCTTGACGACGTACGAATACGAGAAGAATTTCATCATCTATCCACATATGGAGTGGTTCGACATGTCGGCAGTGGAGACGCGTGGAGGGGTAAAGGTGTCCCCAGGGTTCGTGTACGATTCGGGGACCAATACCGAATGGCTCTCAGTTGAGGATCTGCGCAAGCTCGTGTCAGCCATGGATATCCATTACTAAGGGCCAATCATGGAGCTGGCTATATATGGAGGTGCGCCTGTTCGTACTGATTCGCTCGGGTATGGGCACCAATCCATAACCGAAGATGATATCCAGGTAGTCGTGGATCAACTGCGGAGCGACTACCTTACCTGTGGCCCTACGGTTCAGCGGTTCGAGCGTGACTTGATCAAGGTGTCAGGGGCGAAGTATGGTACTGCTGTTGCCAATGGCACGGCTGCGTTGCATGTTGCCTGTTTGGCTGCAGGCATCAGCGAAGGCGATGAGGTCATCGTATCAGCCATCACATTCGCCGCTTCTGCGAATTGCGTGCTCTACTGCGGGGGTACGCCAGTGTTCGCAGATATCGATCCAGATACTTGGAATATCGATCCAGCAAAAGTGCGCGAGAAGATCACCGAAAAGACCAGGGCTATCGTTGCGGTGGATTTCGGCGGGGTTCCCGTTGATCTGTCTGCCCTACGTGCCATTTGTGATGAATTCAGCCTAACATTGATAGAAGACGCTTCTCATTCACTAGGCGCTCAGTACAGAGGAGCGCCGGTGGGAAGCCTGGCTGACCTTACTACTTTCAGCTTCCATCCCGTGAAGACGATAACCACCGGCGAGGGTGGCGCAGTGATGTCAAATGATGAGAAGCTTGCTCAAAGGGCGGTTCTCTTTGCCAAGCATGGCATCACACGAGATGAAACGCTGATGGAACGAGACCCTGATGGTGGTTGGTATTATGAGCAGCTTGAACTGGGCTATAACTACCGCATGAGTGATATCCAGGCTGCGTTGGGTATCAGCCAGCTTTCCCGGCTACCGGAATTCGCTGCACGGCGCCGAGAGATCGTCCGCCAATATGACGAAGCGTTCAGCAGAGTGCCTGAGGTCAAGTTCCAACACGATTCGAATCCGGAGGAGACGGTTCGTCACCTCTACTGCTTGGAGTTCGACACGGATGCTCTGGGTGTCAGCCGAAAGTTCATCTTCGATGCTCTGCAGGCTGAAGGTATCGGCGTGAACGTTCACTACTTACCTGTTTATAGGCTTCCGTACTACGAGCACCTTGGCTATCTTCAAGATGCGTGCCCGAATGCAAACCGGTTCTACGAGCATGCGATCACACTGCCTTTGCACTTTTCAATGACGGAAGAAGATACGCTGGATGTGATAAACGCAGTAAATAAGATCATTTGCTGGTGTAAGGAAGCCAAAGCACAGTGAGCACTCTTTGTGTGATAACGGCGCGGGGAGGTTCTAAGCGCATCCCGCGTAAGAACATCAAATCGTTCTGCGACAAGCCCATTATCGCTTATTCCATAGAGGCGGCATTGGAGAGCGGCATCTTCGATGAAGTCATGGTTTCAACGGAGGATGAGGAGATCGCTGCAATAGCCCGTGAATATGGCGCATCAGTACCTTTTTTCAGATCGCAAGACACAAGCGACGACCATGCTGATACTGAAGATGTGCTAATGGAGGTTCTGAGGGAATTCGTGGCAAGGGGTCGGGCATTTGATACAACCTGCTGCATCTACCCAACAGCTCCTTTCATAACAGCCCAGAAGCTTCGGTCGATGAAAGATCTCTTAGTGACGGATGAGGATTGTGAATCTGTTATGACAGCTACATCGTTCTCGTTTCCGCCCCAACGAGGACTTGTGCTCGATGAGGGGTTCGGTTCATGGTGGCAGCCGGATCATGCGGATGCACGGAGCCAGGACCTACCGAAGATCTACCATGATGCCGGCCAGGCCTACTTCTTCAAGGTTGCCACTTTCATGAACAGTCAGGCGTTGATGGGTCCTCGTACAAGATTGTTCATCGTGCCCGAGACAGAAGTCCAAGATATCGATAACGAAGAGGACTGGATCCTTGCTGAGATCAAATATCGATATCTTCATGCACGCTCTTGAGGAGATAGGGGAGACGTTTGATGGATAGGGATCAGGTCAGGCAACGTTTAATGGATGGAGCAAGCGCTCCTTTTGTGATCGCCGAAGCTGGAATAAACCACAACGGTGACCTTTCCATCGCGAAGCAAATGATCGACCTTGCATCTGAGAGCAGTGTAGATGCTGTCAAGTTCCAAACGTTCAGTACTGAAGATTTCGTCATGGATAAAGCCATTGAGTATACCTATCGCTCTCAGGGCGAAGAGGTGACGGAATCAATGTATGAGATGTTCAAGAGAACTGAATTCTCAAAAGAGGAATGGAGAGAGATAAAGAGCTACTGCGACGAGAAAGGCATCGTGTTCTTATCTACGCCTGTGACCCTGGCAGGAGCGCGATTTCTCCAGTCGCTTGATGTGGGCGCTCTGAAGGTGGGATCGGATGATTTCACTAATGTCCCCCTGATCGAGGAATTCGCGTCGTTGGGATTGCCTGTACTGCTTTCATGTGGCATGGCAGACGAAGCTGAGATCAGGGCAACCATCAATGCTGCCCTGGCTTGCACACCAGAGGTTTGCCTGATGCTCTGTACTTCTGAATACCCTACGCCGCCCATGGATGCGAATATCCGCAAGCTCATCACTCTTCGCAGTCTTTTCCCTGAGCTTGCTCTTGGTTTCTCTGATCATACTCAGGGGCATACGGCAGCTGTCCTTGCTGTTGCTTATGGTGCCCATGTGTTCGAAAAGCATTTCACGATGAGTCATGACCTGCCCGGTCCAGACCATTGGTTCTCCTCGGAGCCGGATGAGCTGCAGGGCTGGGCGCATGCCATCAGGGAGGCTTACGATATGCTGGGGAGCGCAGAGTTGAATCCCACTGACTCTGAGCGCGAGATGCGCGTTGCGGCGCGGAGAAGTGTAGTGGCTATGACGGATATCCGAGCTGGAGAAGTGCTTGATAAGATGAATACCGGATTGCGAAGACCAGGTAATGGCATCTGCCCGCAACGGTGGCATGAGGTGCTTGGCCGATCGGTTTTGAGGGATATAAAAGCTGGGTCATTGATCGCTTTTGAAGACCTGCAATGATCGTCTCGTTCAGCCTGAAGGGAATATCATGAGCGCGAAACGTGATCATATCATCATCGGGATGGAGCACTATAATCCTTTGGGTCTGATCAGAAGCTTGGGGGAAAACGGTATCAGCCCTGTCTACATTGCCATCAAGCATAAGAGCGAAGTGGCCTCGAAGAGCAAATATGTAAGCCGCGTCCATCCGGTGGATGATATCCATGAGGCCTATGATGTCCTGGTGTCTGAATATGCGTGCTCAAAGGGCGAAAAGCCCTTCGTGTACACAACAGATGATGATATCCAGAGTCTTCTTGATCTGAATTACGATGCGCTCAAAGATCAATTCATCTTCTTCAATTGTGGCCAAGAGGGTCGTACGACGGAATTCATGGATAAGAAGAAGATACTCGAGGCTGCCGAAAGCTGCGGGCTGGATGTTCTTCCTACTGTTGTAGTTGACAAAGGTACGGTGCCGGAGGGGCTTGAATATCCCATCATAACGAAGGCCATCTCTCCCAATGATGGCGGCTGGAAATCCGATGTATTCATCTGCGGATCATCTGAAGAATTAGAAGAGGCTTTTAAGTCTATCGAAAGCGAGCGAGTGCTCCTTCAGCGTTATGTGGATAAAGATACCGAGATATGCTTTGAAGGATTCTCTATCGACGAAGGGCGCCAAGTTTTCCTTCCCTTCTATACCACTTACAATTACAACATAGATGGGTACTACAGTCCTTATATGACCGTTCATGGGATGGATCTCCCTGAAGGATTCTTGAACAGTGTCAGGTCATTGATCGCAAAGATCGGTTTTGAAGGCATCTTTGAGATCGAGTTCCTTGTTGATAAGGAAGGCAAGCTCTTCTTCAGTGAGATCAACTTCCGGAATTCAACCTGGAGCTATATCTCAACCGTGTTAGGGATGCCCATTCCTTACCTCTGGTCCGAGGCGATGGTATCCGGCTCTATTCCAAAGGATGCTTACCGGGATATCCCTCAGGGATTCACTGCCATGGTAGAACCCATAGACCATAGAAAGAGAGTGGTGGAGGGGAATACGGACATCGCTGACTGGCTTGTGGATTTCAGGAATGCGGATTGCTTGTTCTATCTGGACGAGGAAGACAGGGAGCCGTTCAGAGAGATGGTTCGCAATTGGGATGCGCTGAGCTGACTGCGCATTTACTAAGGAGATGCAAATGACCAAGAGGGTTCTCGTTGTTGCAGCCCATCCTGACGATGAGTTGTTGGGAGAAGGGGCTACCATTCGCCGTCTTGTTGACGAGGGGGCAGTGGCTCATGCTCTGATCATGGCCGAGGGTGCTACTTCTCGGGCTAGGACTCGCGAAGAGGCGGACAACGAAGAGCTCGAGGCTTTGAAGGCAGATGCAAGGGCGGCCGCAGAGGTCATAGGTTTCGAGGAGATAGCCTTCAGCGGATATCCGGACAATAGGATGGATTCTGTAGACCTTCTGGATGTGGTGAAGACAGTCTCTGGTCATATAGACAGGTTCAAGCCCGAAGTCATCTTCACTCATCATCACGGGGATCTGAATATCGACCACCGAATCGTTTGCGAAGCTGTTCTGACGGCCACGAGGCCCATGGAAGGATGCTCTGTCAAGCGCATCTATTCTTTCGAGACTCCTTCATCAAGCGAATGGGAATTCGGCGCTTTGGGGTCTTTCGTGCCGAATGTGTTCTTTGATGTTTCAGCAACCTTGGAAGCGAAACTGATGGGTATGGCATGTTACAGGGAGGAAAGCCGCTTGAGCCCGCATCCACGGAGCCCTGAGGCTTTGCGGGCGCTTGCTGAATATCGCGGCTCCATCGTGGGATGCAAGTATGCAGAGGCATTCCATCTGCTGAGAGAGGTCATCTAGGGCTTCATGGTGTGCTTTGGCGTGCGAAGGCGTCTCCGTGGATAGTGTAGATGTCATCATCCGAGCCGATTGGAACGAGGCTGTTGGGTCGGGCCATGTTATGCGCTGCAATGCCATAGCTCAGGAGGTGGAACGGCTCGGTGGGAGCGTGCTCTTCGCTGTCTCAAGCGAAGAGTCCGTAGAGAATCTTGCTTCGATCGGTCGTGCGGGGTTCGTGCTCCCCGCTGATTGCATGCACTTGGAAGTAGATGAAGGTTCTGCATTAGGGGACCTTTGTCTTGAGGCTCATGCTAGGTCTGTTCTTGTAGACACCTATGGCATTACGGATGGATTCTTCCATGGATTGCAGTGCAGCTGCGGACATGATGTGCCTGTCACGTGGATAGATGACCTTTATACCTATGAGCTTGGTGAATGTGCGAAGCCTGTGCGGCGTGACGTTGATCAGGTGATCGATTATTCGTTTGGAGTGAGCACCTCAGACTATGAGGCTGTGTATGCTAACGAAGAGACGAAGCTCTGCATTGCACCAGCTTTCGCTCCCGTTCGGCCTCAGTTCTGCTCTGACGAGAGTAGAGGCCATGATGCCATCAAGAGAGTCCTTATCACCACAGGCTCAACCAATGAGGGATCATTGCTGGAAAGAGCAGCATTGGTGTGTCTCAAAGCTATCCCCGATGCTCAGGTAGATGTTGTGGTGGGCGCGTTGGCTTCCTTTGATAGACCGAGCAATGAACGTGTTGTGGTGCATCAAGGCTTGACTGATCTGTCTTTTCTGATGCGAGAAGCCGATCTTTGCATCAGCGCTGCAGGGACTACGCTGTATGAGCTATCAGCAATAGGGGTGCCTACTGTCGCTATCCCTATGGTGGAGAATCAGATTCCGAATGCTAAGGGGTTCGAAAGGCTCGGGCTTGGCCTTGTGGTCCAAGAGGATGATGGCCTTCCTCAAGAGCTCTTCACCGCTTTGAAGTGGTATGAAGCTGATTCTCGAAGACGTAGGGAATGTGTCTCTCGCATGCATGATACGGTAGACTGTCAGGGATCTCTGAGGATTGCGAAGGTGCTCTATGGGTGATGGTCTTCGTTTGAGGAAAGCTACGATGGATGATGCGGATACCATCCTGGAATGGGTGAACGACCCTTTGGATAGGGCGAATTCCTTTGATTCGCGGATGATAGACCGTGAGGAGCACCTGGCGTGGATGCAGGATTCACTTGCTGATCCCACTCGGCTTCTTTACATATTGGAAGATGATGGGGTTCCTGTTGGACACATCAAGCTCTATAAAGAAGGTGATAGGGCTGATGTGGGGTATTGCATTGCTCCTAGCTGCCGCGGCCGCGGTTATGCTAAGGCCATGCTCAGGCTTCTTGCTGATGTTGTTCGTGACGAGGATGCTGACATCAAGACCATCGTTGCATCCGTCAAGCCTCAGAATGAAGCATCTATCAAGGCGTTGCTTGGTAATGGATATGTAGAAGCGGTGCGCGTCTACGAACTGGACGTGTAGTGGCAGCTGGATTGAAGACATCGCTGTTCTGGTCCTTCATGGAACAAGGTGGGGCAAGCGTTATCGGAATGATCGTGCAGATCGCCCTTGCGCGAATCCTTGCGCCTGAGGCATTTGGCATTATGGCTATCCTCCTTGTCTTCACCTCTATCATGGATTCGGTGGCTCAAAGCGGGTTGGGCTCGTCTCTGATCCAGCGGAGCAAGGTGGATGATGATTCCTATTCAACGGCATTTTGGTTAAGTGGGGGCATAGCGCTGCTCCTGTATATTCTGCTCTTCGTTACAGCTCCTCTCATCTCCTCTTTCTATCAGATGGGTGACATGACTTCATATCTGCGGATACTCGGGCTTACGGTGTTCTTCAATGCGTTCAACTCCATCCAGCGTTCATATTTGCAGCGCGGTCTAGATTTCAAGACGCTATTCAAGGCGAACTTCCTCGGTTTGCTGCTGTCCGGGATCATCGGGGTCGCTTGTGCTCTCCTGGGGTTCGGCATCTGGGCACTTGTAATTCAGTCCCTTGCTCAAGGTTTTTGTGCATGCATCACGCTGCTTTATTTCGTTCCTTGGAAGCCTAAGGCTGTGTTCAAAAAGGCTGAAGCAAGGGGCCTTTTCCAATTCGGGTGGAAGATATGTGCGACGGGTATCGTTAATGTGCTCTATGACGGGCTAGCAGAGCTGGTTATAGGGAAAGCCTGTAATGCAACGCAGTTGGGCTACTATAGTCAAGGAAGAAAATATCCGTTACAGGTCATTCGTGTGCTGACGAATGCCATATCGAATGTGATCTTCCCCACGTTCTCTAAGATGAAAGAGGATATAGGGAGTCTACGCTCACTGATAAAGGATGTCCTCTCTGTAGGAACGTTCGTGATAGCACCAATATCAATACTCTTTTGCGTTATCGCAGAACCTTTGATAATCATCCTTCTTACAGAGAAATGGTTGCCGTCGGTCCCTATTTTTCAACTCATCTTCTTTGCTAATGCGTTCCTGATGTTCCAGATAGTCAATCTTCGCGTATATACATCGTTGGGCGATAGCGGATTGTATCTCAAGCTCAATGTGGTGAAAGCATTGTTCGGTTGCACACTGATCTGCGGGGCTGCGATCATCACCCAAGATATCTACATTGTTGCAGCGGCCACCTCGTTCGCTTGTATCGTTGAGATCATCTTCATAGACATGCATCCTGCTAAGCGCATGCATGGGTATGGAGCGCTTCAACAGCTAAAGGACCAGATACCCACCTATGGCATCACGTTCTGTTCAGCTGGTCTTGCCTTTGCATGTTCTTTTCTTCCACTAAATTACATACTTGTTATGATCATCCAGATCATCGTTTTTGGGCTCTCTTATCTAGGGATGTCTCGGATAGGGAATAGGCATGTATGGAGGCTTTGCATAGAAGCTTTGGGATTGAGGAAGCGGAATGCTTAGACAGAAGACCGTGCGGAGCGTTTAATGAAGTCCACCGCCTCTTCTAACGATGAAGCGTTGCAGATCAATCTAACCGCATCATTTCTATAGAGCCGTTCTGCAAGCTTGACTATCTCAGCATATACGGGAATATATGGGCTTGATGGCTCTAAAAGCAGCTGATAGACGAAGAGCAGCGGAGGTTTCTTCCCTGTTTCCAGGAAGGGAGTGAGCTGAGCTGTTGACCCAGCGCTCACCAAGACCGACTCGGTCACCGCTGCTTGGCAGCACAAGGATTCCCAAAGGCCCCCCGTACAATCCTCACAGAGGTCAGCATAAATGCTCCGCTCTTGGGTCCTGGGATGTTCGCGAAGCTGGCAAACGAATCCTTGGTCATGGCAATACTTGATGAGCGCATCGAAGGCTGAGTGGTCTTGGATATGCTCAAGGGGCGTGCGGGGTGAATCCAAGAAGATGATACCTGGCTTCAGAATGGGAGATGGCTTGCCATCAAAACAGCGAGTGATCTTTTTGATGGCCTCAGGAGTTGACTCTATCCTTCGAACCGGGAAGGGTGTCTTAAAGGGAAACGCTTCAGGTTCTCGAAGCAAGAGCAATGATGGGGTAAAGACATTTGGCTTTATGGGCATTAGCTTCGAAAGGGAGCGGGTCATCTTCGCGCGTCTATTTCTTGGGAGGATGCCTTCGGGAAGGTCTCCAAGATAAACGGAGGACTGGAACACTTCGCCATCATAGGCACCCGTACCGTCCTCGTAGAGAATGACCTCTAGCTCAGGGTTGGTTTTTCGAAGGCCTACCGCTAAGCTCATGGTGATGTCGAGGAAGATGGATACTGCAAAATAATCGAACCGTTCATGGGTGATATCTCGTGGATCGAAATCGGTCTTTCCGAGGAACGATTTGGCCTGGGCTTTGAAGGACCGCTTTTGGGACCCGAATGGCTTGCAAAAATGCGCTTTCTTGAAGACACTTTCTTCCACAAGGCAGTCTGCCTGCTCATGGGCATGGGGGAACTGCTCGCAGACCACGACCTCCGCCTCATCGCCTGCACCTAACTCTGTGAGGGCTATGCGGGTAGAAAGATAGAGCTGCAAAGGTGTGTCAGCATAGAAGAGCCATCTCATGTCTGCTCCTCTTCTTCGCTCTTGATCCTTTTGAAGGCTTCGAGGACTCTATCAGTTGTCATCTGCCAGGTGAAGGATTCCTGTGCACGCTGTTTGATTTGATCAGCCATCGAAGAACGCACCAGGGGTTCATCATAGAGATGTTCTATGGCTTGAGTGATGGTTGAAGCATCACTGCGGTCAATGACCATTCCGTAGGAATCGTCAGGGATCAATTCGCTCACACCCCCCACTTTCGTGATGATGGGAGCGCACCCACAGACCGCCGCCTCTAGGAGGGAGGTGGAGAAGCCTTCAGAGCGGGTGGGGAGGCAGAAGACATCAGATTGCAGTAGCAGTGCGGCAATCTCAGGCCGTGTTATCCGCCCTAGCGCGTGCACGTTCTCCCCGGCGTTTTCAACGTTGTTGCGCAAAGGACCGTCGCCCGCGAAGAGGAAATGGATATCATTTTCTTTCGCGAGGAGCTTGGCTGCTCCCAGGAGCTCTGACACGCCTTTCTCTGGCACAAGCCGTCCTGTGAATGCGATCAGAAAGGAGTCTGACGGGAGGTTCAGTTCAGTCTTGAAATCCTTTGAAGTAGCTGTTTCGACGAATGCCTCGCCATCCAGAGCATTGGTGATGACGCCCTTCGCTGTGATGCCGAAATGGGTGAGCCACTGAACGCTTGCTTCGGAGATTCCGTAGAAATCCATAGGGCGTTGCTTGATGCGCTGGGTCATGAAGCGCTCGTAGCTATGCAAGACGCTGTCTATCAACGGATTCCCTAATGTGAGGTAGGCAGAACCATGGTCGAGCAAGATGGGTTTGATGCCCTTGTGCTCTGCGAAGGCAGCGGCCATGTGGGAGTGAGGGTAGAACCGCGTGTTGATGAGGATGTGGTCCATTCTCTGTTCCTGTAGCTCCTTCAAGAGCTGCCCGTAGGCCCCATTCTTCTTCGGAATGGGTAGTCGGCCATTCATGAGCCCGTGGCAGGGAAGGCGGATTATCTCTACTCCATCTTCCATTTCCTTTACTGGGAGATCATGGGTGTTCGAGGTGACCACGATGACCCTATAGCCTTGGTGAGCAAGGGTCTTCGCAAGATTCTCAGAGAATATCTCAACGCCACCTGTGCTTGGCTTATAGAGGGCCGAGAAGATGCCTATGCAGGTTCTGTCATCCAAGATCTTCCTTTGAGGTGTGATGGGCTGAACGAATCACCAGCCTTTGGTTTAGAATTGTAATATATCGTCCAAAGCTATTGCCTTGAAGAAGAGATGCCCGAATCACATGAGCAAGAGGATCCTCGCCATAATCCCTGCCTATAACGAGGAGGAGAACATCGTTAGCACGGTGGAGGACTTGGAGCGTCAAGCTCCAGGGGTGGACTTTATCGTCATCAACGACGGGTCCCGGGATGCAACTCCTCGCATCTGTAGGGAACAGGGCTATAGAATGGCCTCTCTGCCTGTCAATCTGGGTCTTGCTGGAGGTTTTCAGACGGGCATGAAGTACGCGGCACGGATGGGTTATGACTATGCCGTGCAGTTCGATGCTGATGGCCAACACTCTGCTGCCTACATAGATCAATTGGTGCAAGCGGCTGAGCAAAGTGGCGCGAACATCGTCGTGGGCTCCCGCTTCGTCAACCGCAAGAGGCCTTTCTCTGCTCGCATGGTGGGATCGGCGCTCATCACGCTCATGATCCGTTTAACCACGGGAAAGCGCATCACAGACCCTACGTCTGGCATGCGCCTGTTCGACCGCACCATGATCCCCATCTTCGCTGAAGAGCCAGATTACGGGCCGGAGCCTGATACGTTGGCGCTGGTGATGCGGCGGGGGGCGAAGGTGGAAGAAGTTCAGGTGGAGATGCGTGAGCGTACCGCAGGGGAGAGTTATCTCAACTTCACGAAGTCCATCTCATACATGCTGAGGATGAGCGTTTCCATCCTGTTCATCCAGTGGTTCAGGAGGAAGAAGTGACCGTACCCTATCGCATCCTCTTGGCTGCTGGTGCTCTCGTCATCCTCTTGGCCATGCTGCGCAAGATCAGGAAGTCTGAGATGCGCATCTCTGATTCTCTGTTCTGGCTCTTCTTCGTTGTAACGCTCATCTTGCTTGCTCTCTTCCCTGAGATCGCATTCTTCTTCTCAGGACTGCTGGGCATCGAGTCCCCCGCGAACCTCGTCTTCCTTTACGTGATAGCGCTGCTGTTGATCCGAGAATTCGCTTCTACGGTTGAGCTTTCCCGCCTGCGCGGCAAGGTGACTACGTTGGCTCAAGAGGAGGCGCTGGGAGGGATCAATGAGCCAAATGAGGGGCAGGTTACAGAAGAGAAGGACTAGGTGCTCTCATGCAATATGATGCCGATGATCTCAAGTGTCTGCAAGCCATTGAGCTTGAGATGCTCCAGGCCATAGATGATGTTTGCAAGCAGTTAGGCATAACCTATTTCCTTGATTCTGGAACGGCTTTGGGAGCTGTCAGACACGGAGGCTTCATTCCTTGGGATGACGACATCGATCTGGGAATGCTGCGAAGCGATTATGATCGATTCCTGTCTGAAGCCTCAGAGATCCTTGCTGGGGAAGGGTATTCTCTGGTGAGTCCCGCCACCAACGATGCGGTTGCCTGTCAATTCGCCAAGGTCATGAAGCAGGGTACGCAGTTCATGACCCAGGAAACGAAAGATGCCGGTTTTGACCAGGGCATCTTCATCGATATCTTCCCCTACGATGCTCTCTCTTCCGATGAAGCGATTGCTAAGAAGCAGATGAAGAAGTGCCTCTTTTGGAAGCGCGTCTCTTATCTTTATCATTCTCCGCATATCTATATGCCACACGGAGGTCTTCTGGGGAAATGCGAACGAGGGGTCTGTCATGTACTGCATGGCATTGCTAGGGTATTCTTTTCCCCGAAGAGGATTCGCGAATCATTCGACCGATGGGCGCTTGCAGGCCAGGGTAACCCCAGTGGTAAGGCAATGGCATTCGCCTATCCCATCAAGGATGGTTTCGAAATGGACCGCATGCTTCCTCCTCAGAAGATCGAATTCGAAGAGATGGAATTTCCGGCACCCTGGGATACGGAATACTATCTCTCATTCATGTATGGTGATTGGAGGAAGATTCCCTCAGAGGAAGACCGCGTGAATCATGCTCCCTTGGTGTTGGAGTTCGGTGCTCGGGAAGAACACTCTCGGTAGAGATCTGATAAGGATTCGGCGACGCTTTTGATGTCAAAACCTTCCTGCTTTGCCAGGCGAATCAGGTCGTCACTGACTTGCTGGGATTCCCGATAAGCGGCGATGCTCTCTTTGGCCCAGTCGCTCTTCGAGTCAGTTGGCACGCGCTTGGCCCGTGGAGAAATATGAGCATGCTCAGGTACTCCGGTAGACGCGATGCAGTGCAGTCCTGCTGTTTGGGCTTCTATGAAGGATATTCCAAGGCCTTCATAAAGCGAAGGGAAGAGGAAGACATCCATAGCTCTCAAGGCTGAGGGGATGTCATCAAGCACTCCTGCGAATATCACTGAATCAGAGAGACTCAGCTCCTTCGCCCGCTCGTGGATGACGCCCTCTTCGGGTCCGCGCCCGACGAGCATGAGCTTAGCCAAGGGGAGCTCTTTCTTGATCGATGCGAAAACATCCAGGAGGAACAGGTGATTCTTTTCTGGTGAGAATCTGCCAATGTGACCGAAAACGGGTTCTCCGCCCATACCGAATGATGTCTTTGCTTCCACAATGGACTGCGGGGTGCGCGTGAACGCTTCAGTATCGATCCCGTTATTCACTATCATGCACGATTCGCTTATAGCGATCTGCGGGCCGAAGCGATCCTCCGCGGCTTCGGGAGAGCAAGCCAAATAGAGATCCGCTACCCCTCTGACTGGGCGAGAAACAGCCTTGAAGATGATATCGCGAAGAGATGCGACCTTTACCGCTGAGTGGCTATGGGCGATCGCGTACCGGCCCAACCGCTTTGCTTCTGCCAGATAGACCGGCGCAGAACTGCCAATGTGACCGTGTATGATCTGGTATTCCGGATGAGCTAGGAGAAGCTCACGGAATGATCGCCGATAGCTTTGATAGTTGATGAGGTTATACGCAGGGATATGATGGATGATTCCCCCTAGGTTGCGTATCTCTCCGTCATAATCACATTCTTGGTCAGCATTGACGAGGAAATCGAACTGCACCTCAGAGCGATCCATATGACGATAGAGATTCATGAGAAATGTCTCGGTACCGGCCCGGTCCATGGCACCAACGACATGGAGTATCCGGATCATCGTGCTGTCCTGTCGTCTTGCCATGTTGTTCGGTCAAGCTCTTCCTTGAGATAGGTCAACAAGCGCTTCGCATTGTCATGTATGTCAAATCCCGCTCGAGTTACGCTTTCGGGAAGGCTTTCATGGCTGCATTGTGCTCGTTCGTAGGCATCTATCGCCTCCTGGCACCACATCTCTTCATCAAGGGGGAGCCTTTGCGCTCGTGGGGTCACGATGGCATTTTTGGGAATTCCTGTTGATGCTATGCATTCGAGCCCTGTTGCTTGAGCCTCGATCAGGGCAAGCCCGAACCCTTCATGCTCTGAAGGAAAGAGGAACACATCCATGGCTTTGAGCAAAGAGGGAACATCTTGACGGCTACCAAGGAATCGAACAGAGCTTTCCAGACCAAGTTCGATTGCCATTTCTTTGACTTCGCCCTCCTCTTGACCGTCTCCGATCAAGAGGAGCGTTGCGGAAGGGAGCACCTCTTTGATCCGAGCGAATACCCTCAAGAGGAATGGATGATTCTTCTCTTTAGAGAAGCGGCCTACATGACCGAAAACGGGCCTCTGTCCAAGATGAAGGTGATCCCGAATCGTCTGCATTTCACTTTCGTTCCTCACGTATCGTGCAGCATCGATCCCGTTGGGTACGAAGCGCCACTTGTGGGAGGCTAAGACGGGGTTGGGGAACATGAAAGCAGCTCCCTCTTCTGAGCAGGCGAAGAAATGCGTCGCGTATTTTTCCAATGAGGCTTTATGGATACGGTGCAAAAGGCCATTGATCGGATTCCCCATAGGGGCTGCTGCATGGGCATGTTCGATACGAACGGGAATGCTCTTCGATGCTTTTCGCAAGAGCGTGATATCGCTCAACGTACAGGTGTTGTACCACAAGCAGTCATAGTTTCCTGTCTTGATGATATTGGTAAGGGCACGGCTATAGCCTAGAGGATGGCTCATACGGTTCGGCACAACGTGGAAATCGAACCCTTTGTCTTGGAGAGTGTTGACGAAGGGGGGTATCTTATCTATGACGACGAAATCAAATCGGATGTCGGGGTCTATTTCGCTCATGGCAAGGCAATAATTGAGTAGGAATGATTCCACTCCGCCCATTTGTGAGCTGAAACCGAAGACCAAGACCCTCAAATGACACTCCTTAATCAGTCCCATCTTGTTTTGGTGAGCGTAGGTATGGTAACGCGAAGTGGAACCTCAGTCCCATGAAAACGAATTCCGTAAGATCCCTTAGGAGTGCTACATAGAGAATCTCAAAACGACCAGTGAGAATAAGGACCAAAAAGCCAGCTATCTGGAATAGAGCGGCGGCGATGGTTGTGAACGTGAGCTGCTTTATCTTGCCCACTGCAGCCAAGATGGGAAACCCCATGAGGATGACAGGGTAAGAGAACAGCAACAGGGGCGCAGTCAGGGTGATGACATAAGCCCCGTCAGCATATTCGGGGCCGCCTACGATAGCCATGATCACATTGCTCAGGCAGGCGTAGGCGATCGTGCCGATGAGGGCGGTGATCGTGCCAAGTATCAGCAGCTTTCGGGCTAGCTTGAAGTCGCGTCGCTTGATCATCTGAGGATAAAGGCTGTTCGCTATAGGGCTATAGAGTGCCTGGATGGCTGACACGACCATCATTGCCAATGACCAATAGGAGATGTCTGCTTTGCTGGTGATATAGATGCCGATCAAGAGCGTGGTCAAAGACGAGAGGACGGTATCGGCGGCATTCGACATGAAGTACACCGTAGAGCTCTTGAACATACGCTTCAGCTCCTGGAAGGGCACTTTGGTGATCCGTACCTTCCGTACGAAGAAGATATCTATCCAGGACCAAGTGAGCGCTATGAATGTGGCAACGGTCTCGAAGGTGGGCACCAAGAGCAGCTGGTCGGGCCCTTTGATGAAGAGGAAGATGCAAGCCACCGCCACCACTTGAGAGGCAACATAGCGCTGGGTGATGATCCTCATATCCTCTATGCCCTGGAATATGAAGTCAGGGAGCATGGCTGTGAGGCAGATATTGACGAAGGCAATCGCGGCATAGATGGGGTTCTGGGTAAGGATAGGGATCAAAGGGATTGAGATGGCCAGAATGCCCACTCCCACAAGGCAGAGCAGAAGGCGCAGGAAAATGATGGCGCTCGTGGGGGTATTCAGGCTCTTGCCCTCCGCTGCCGCCAAGGCGATCACCCGCGTTCCATAGGTATTGAATCCGTAGTTGATGATGGTCTGCAGGAACGCCATGGCGGCGAAGACATAAGCGCGTACGGCATAAACATCGGGTCCAAGAACGCGGGTTAAATAGGGGATCGTGATGAGCGGGAAGATGTATTGAGCGCCTTGGAGCAGGTATTGGAAGAACGTGTTCCGGAAGAACAACTTTCTGTTGGGTGCATTGGCTTCCATGGGGGCTACTTTACCTTCGGTCTTCTGGTTCTGCAAATCCTGACCGTATGGCAGGGCAGAACGCCAAGAACATCAGGAGGGGCAGCGCAAGGTGAACGGGAAAGAAGTAGCGGAAATCATTCATGGGCGCTGCCAGCAAGAAGCAGACCCAGAGGCTGAGCAAGGGAATCAAGCAGAGAAGCTCGTTCCACTGGCGCTCTGCAAAGGCGTGCACCGCTAGGAAGATCACCATCCAGGCTAGGACAGCTATGTTGAAGAGCGGGGCGAAGGCGCTCATGACTGTATTCAGGATCGCGTCCAACCGTTCTGGTCCGAGGATGCCAAGTTTGCAAGCAGATGCCCATTCGTCACCTGTCAGCGAGTAGCCGGGAGTCCCCACATACCAGGTGGTGGCTTGGATGTTCCAGAATGCCTCGGTCTGGTCGATCCAGGCACGAAGGTAGGCACCAGGGTTCTTGATCCCGATCCACAGCCATGTTCCTATGAACTGTGCTTTATGGGCCTCGAGGTACTCGTCATTGAAAGCAGGAGCGAATTTGATGGGATTGGGGCCTTCGGGAAGATAGAGGTTCTCCCATTCCTCAAGGGGAAGGATCTGGTCCAGAAAGTGTCGGTCCTCCTCCTCAAGGATTGCTCCTTCGGCAAGGCTACGTCCTATCTGCTGGATTGGGATGCTGATGCTCTCAGCGAAATGTCCGCTTTGGATCTGAGCCAGTGACGATAACGGCCCCATCACACAAGTCCAAGCCACAAGAACGCTCAAGCTGACGATGCTCACGGTCTTCATGATCGCTCTCTTCTTGCGCAGGACGACCAAAGCACCGATGAGCGTGCAGCCAATGATGAAGATCCCATTGCTCCTCAGAAGAGCACACGCAAGCAGGATGCAAATGAGGGAGATGATACGGGTGGGTGCTCCTCTGAGCGTGTAAGGAACAAGGAGGTATTCCACCAAGCGCACCCCCAGTACGAAGAGTACTGCAGCGAAGATCACGTCTTTCCAGATGGATACGGCATAGAAGCCGAGCAGTGGATCGAATGCGAGGAAGATGATGCAGAATGCGAGCATTCCCTTCGACCGACTCAGGATGACCAGCTTCGCTGCGCACCAAGCGCAGCAGAGGGCAAGAAAGATCAGATGAAAGAGAGATACCAGCGCAACCTGCTCCATCTCTCCAAGGCTAAGGAATGCTCCCGCATTCAGGATGGATGTAACTGAGGCCGTATAGAGGATAGGATGATGGCTATTCAGGGTATCGTATCGGAAATGATCGGATTCGAAGGGAAGTCCCATAGCCATCTTGAATATATCGATGCTGTCAGTCGAGGTGATGCCGGGATACAGCCCCAGGAAGAAGATCGCCCATTCTGCAAGAAGGAAAGCCAGTAGTCCTAGGAAGAGAGGTGTAGCGAAAGCTGTCCGCCCCTTGAGCGGATGGAGGAGCTTGGAGAACCAACGGCATTCCGGTTGGACAGGAGCAAGGGAGAGCCGCGAGAGCGCCGTCCATAGCCCGAATGAGAGCGCTCCGACTGGGACCACGAGGAAGAGAGCTAAGGCAATGCAGCTAAATAGGCTAGCGCTGTCTGAGTACTGCGGCAAGGTCCACGACAAGGCAAAGGCCAGTGCGAAGACGATCACCACGATCAGGGATCTTTTCCTTATGCAGGCGTGGTCGGTCACGAGGATGAGCCCCTGTCTTTCAGTTCCATATACGGTCCTATGCATTATGCCCGAATCTTGGCTACTGACGATGTCTGCGCATCACCGTTTGACCGTTCATCTCGGGAAATGGGGGTTCTCGGCTAGACAGCTGACTGATGCAGTATAGTGTTTATGTTCAAAATACTGACAAGAAGGTGTGAACTTGAACAACAAGTCATTCGAAGTGCTTGCAGCCCTAGCGGAGAAGCCGGGACTCACTCAACGAGAGATAGCTCAAGGAACGGGTATGTCCTTGGGTTCTGTGAGCTCAGCTTTGGCAGATGTGCGAAAGCAAGGCTGGGTGGAGCCGGAGGTGAACCGCGTCACGGACGTGGGGTTAGAGGCGTTGGAACCTTACCGAGTGCAGAACGCAATCATCTTGGCGGCAGGCCTCTCATCTCGCTTCGCGCCCATCTCCTACGAGAAGCCCAAGGGCATCCTCACGGTGCGCGGAGAGGTGCTCATCGAGCGGCAGATTCGTCAGCTTCAGGAAGCGGGTATCACCGACATCACGGTGGTGGTGGGTTACAAGAAGGAGTACTTCTTCTACCTGGAAGACGCCTTCGGTGTGAAGCTGGTGGTGAATGAGGAATATGCTTCCCGCAATAACCATTCTTCGCTTATGGCCGTCAAGGAGAAGCTGGGACGTACGTACATCTGCTCCTCAGACGACTACTTCACCCAGAACCCCTTCAAACCCTACGCCTACAAAGCGTTCTATGCGGCTGCTTATTCCGAAGGGCTCACGGATGAGTGGTGCATGGAGGTAGGCCCGAAAGGACGCATCAAGGCAGTCACGGTGGGTGGGGCTGATGCCTGGTACATGATCGGCCATGTGTTCTTCGATGAGGCGTTCTCTGAGCGGTTCGTGGAGATACTGGAAGATGAATATGATCTGCCGCAAACACCGTCCAAGCTCTGGGAAGAGCTCTTCATTGATCATATCAGTGACTTCGAGATGGTCATCAAGAAGCATGACAAAGGCATCATCTGGGAGTTCGATTCCATCGAAGAGCTGCGCGCTTTCGACCCGTTCTTTCTGGAGAACGTGGATTCTGAGGTCTTCGCGAACATCCAGGCCGTCCTGGGCTGCGCTCCCGCTGAGATCCGAGACATATATCCACTCAAGCAGGGGCTCACGAACCTTTCCTGCCATTTCGCCACGGATTCCGGCGAATACGTCTACCGGCATCCGGGCATCGGCACGGAGCGCCTGATCGACCGCGCGGCTGAGGTGGCTGCTCAGCAGGTGGCGAAGGATCTGGGGATTGACGACACCTTCATCTTCGAGGACCCTGAAAAGGGTTGGAAGATATCCCGTTTCCTTCCGGATTGCCGTCAGCTGGACCCTCATGATGATGCGCAGTTGGCCCGGGCCATGGCCATGGCCCGCAAGCTCCACGGTGAGCCAGTGTCCATGGATCGCACCTTTGACTTCTACCAGGAGAGCAAGAAGTACGAAGCGGCGCTTCGGGAGAAAGGCCCCATAGACGTACCGGGCTACGCTGATATGGCCGAGACGGCGGCCAAGCTCTACCAGCACGTGCGAGCGGAATCCACTGAGCAGTGCCTCACCCATAATGACTTCTTCTACCTGAACCTCCTGCTGGACGAGGCGGACAACCTCTACCTCATCGACTGGGAGTACGCGGGCATGGCTGACTATGCCAACGATTTCGGCACTTTCACCGTCACCTGCGAGCTTTCCGAAGCGGAGGCCGAGCGCGCTCTGGAGCATTACTTCGGGCGCGTTCCCACCTTCGAAGAGAAGCGCCACAACTTCGCTTTCGTGGCCTTCGCTGGTTGGTGTTGGTACGTGTGGTCTTTGGTGAAGGAGGCTGAAGGGGACAACGTGGGGGAGTGGCTCTACATCTACTACAACTACGCGAAGACCTACCTGGGGAAGGTCTTGGATTGGTATGAAATAGACGAGCAGCAATGAATTGCTGCACTACGGGGATTCGTAGCGCAGAACTTCAGTTCTGCCTTGCATGAGACTCTGAGAGAAGGAGTAGGGGAATGAAGTACGGATTGACGAGCGGCCTGCTCTGGGGCCTGGATACGGTGATCTTAGGTATTGGCCTGGCCATGGCACCCTACATCGGCACGGCAGAGGCGTTGGCTTTGGCCGCCATCGTGGGAGCAGCGCTCCACGATGTCTTCTGTGCCATCTGGCTGTTCCTCTACATGGCTGTGAAGCGGCGCCTGAAGGATACGCTGGCGGCGCTCAAGACCCGCAGCGGCAAGGTGGTCATCCTGGGCGCTTTGCTGGGTGGTCCCATTGGCATGACGGGGTATGTGACCGCTATCAATAACATCGGCGCAGGCTACACTGCCATCATCTCCTCGTTCTACCCCGCCTTCGGCACGGTCATGGCAGTGCTGCTGCTCAAGGAGAAGATGACCTTCAAACAGGTGATCGCCCTTTGCGTAGCGCTGGCAGGCATCATCGCCATGGGGTACCTCTCGGCTGATACTACCGTCACAGGCAATGCCGTCATCGGCCTTGTGGGGGCGGCGGCCTGCGTCATCGGCTGGGGTTCTGAAGCGGTGCTCTGCGCTTGGGGCATGCGGGATGACAGCGTTGATAACGAAACAGCGCTCCAGATCCGCGAGACCACCTCGGCACTGGTGTATCTGATCTTCGTGTTGCCGCTCTTCGGGGCCTGGGCCTTCACGCTGACCGCCTTCCCCTCAGCGGCTACGGGCATCGTGGCGCTAGCGGGCTTGGCAGGCGCCACGTCCTACCTCTTCTACTACAAGGGCATATCCGTCATTGGGGCGGCGAAGGGCATGGCGCTCAACATCTCCTATTCCGCCTGGGCGGTACTCTTCGGTGTGATCCTGCTCGGTGCCATCCCCGGTCCCATTGAGATCATCTGCTGCATCGCTATCCTCTGCGGCACTATCCTGGCTGCCTCTGACTGGAAAGAGCTCTTCAGCCGCACGAAAACCGCCTAGGAGTTGTGGTGCTGAAGTCAGCGTGTTATACCATTCGCTTTATGACCCGTTGGCCACTGATGATATCGATTTGAGGAAGAGGTAGCGTACAGTGCTCTCAGGGGTAGTAGATCGTTATGCTGGATTCTCGCTAGCGAAGAGGATCGTCTGCTTCATTAGTGGCGGCTTGCTTCTTGCTCTGATCTGCTGGCTTTTGCTGGGCATCGCTTATTGCATTCCCGTGGAATGGATGCAGAAGAACCTCTCTGAATCTGCTGACATCCTCTCTGCTGAGTCTCTCTATCCTGCGTCGCATTTGACCGCCCATGGACAGTTCGATAACTATACAGTAGCGCTGATGCTGAATGAGGCAGCACAGGCAGGAGGCAATCCTTTCTTAGATGCCCTCCAGGGGCCATTTTCCACTAATGCTGATCTGTACCCCCATGAGGCCTTGAGCACCCTTGTCCAGGGCGGGGAGCAGGCGTTGGAGACGGGCTTCATCGAACGATACTGGCATGGATATCTTCTGGTGCTGAAGCCCCTCTTGATCTTCATGAATCTCAAGCAGATACGCATCCTCTTCCAACTCATATTCGCCATCCTCCTCTGCCTTCTGACGATGATGCTCTACAGGCGCTTCCACAAGGTGGGTGCTGCTATTGCGCTCTCTTTCGTTTTTGCTTTCACGCTCTTCGATAGCTGGGAGGGCGTCATCACGCTTCCCATCTTCTTCTCGTTTGCTATTTCGATAGCGGCAAGCTTATGGGCTTGTTGTACCCGGACCAAAGCGTGGCGCCTGTTCGTTGGCTTGGCCTTCGTGGGGGCTATGACGGTGTATTTCGATTACCTCGACAATCCCCTTTTGACTCTTTGCTTACCGCTTTTGATCATACTGACAAGGGTGGTGCTCTTCCTGCAGGATGACCACGAAGCTCCTCCTACCAAAGCAAAGCGCTGCATGATGAAGAATCTCTTGAGTGCCGCAGTCGTCTGTTGTATTGGCTGGCTGATAGGTTACGCGCTCTTCTGGGGGATGAAGTGGGTGTTGGTCGATGTGATCACCGGATCAGATGTTCTCATTCGTGCCCTTGATCAAGCTGCCTTTAGGGTAGGTGCAACCTATGCCGATGACTATGGGACATCGCCCTTAGGCGCGATCAAAGGGAATGTAGGGGTATCAGGGGGTGTGCTTTATTATCTAATTGTGCTCATCGCAGTAGCGGCTATCGGTTGGTGCCTGTTGGCGGTACGTTTGCGTCGGTTGGGCGAAACGGAAAACTCATTCCCTATGCTGTTCTTGCGCTGAGCTTGGCGGTGCTTTCCCTCTTCCCCTATATCTGGATAGCTGCTCTCTCTAACCATTCCCAAATCCATGCGGGGATCATCGTGTATCGCACTCAGCTCATAGCTTATGCCTGTTGGTTCTTATTGGCGGCATTGCCGATCGTGCTCTACCGGGAGCGTGAACAATTCGGCTAGCAGGGAACTCGCCGTTCTCACGAGCCTTTCATTGACGAGTAGAATAGTTTTAGCGACCTTTAGCTATCTTTGGTTCTTCTTGTGGCTTTGACCCTATGGTCGTATTCAGAAGATCTAGGGTGAAATACAGGTGATTTGTATTTCACCCTAGAAATGGGAGAGCCTTTATTTCCGGTATATTCCTCGTGCGATGGAGCCCCTGGTCTGCGGTCAGCCTTTCAGCTCCGTAAGATACTCTCTGAATCCGGGCAGGCTGAAGCGATAATCCCCACCGAGCGTCTCGTCTATAACGCCTGCTTGGATAAGGCGTCGCTTATAGGTGGAGATATGTCCCGTTGGCCTACCAAGACGCTCCATCAGGCTAGCTCTGGTCGTCCTATCTTCATCTTCGAGCATAGCAAAGAGGAAGGCGCGGTCTCCTTCAGATAGCTCAGCGTACGTGGCGTCATATACCCGTTCCTTAAGGCGCTGTCTTGCTGCATCTGCTCCCATCGCGATATGTTCTTCGGTGAGAGCGGGTGATGATCCTGCAGTTCGCCAAGCTCTGTATCCTAAGAGTTGGAACATGAAGGGAAAACCATCTATGGCTTTGGCTGCATCCTCAAGACTGCTCCTATCAATGGTCCTTCCACCTTCTTCTACGGTGAGTTTGAATGCTTCTTTGACATCAACATCTGACAGTGGCTTGAGGTCATACCGTTCTGCCCGGCGCAAGAATGAGGTGGATTCTCCTTTGATGAGAGCGTCGACATTGTATGGAAGCCCTGCCATGAGAAGGGACACACGCCTGTCCTCGCGGATCCAATGCTGATAGGTGGTCACAAGCTCGATCATGTCTGGTAGTGATACCTTCACTTCGTCGATCGTGATCATCAATCCGACCCCTGCTGCGTTCAGTAAGTCTAGAAGACGTTCCATACGGATACACCAAGGGGTGGCTGTAGTGTCTTCCCTTTCCCATGAAACGGATCCAATCCCAGAAATGCCCACGCTGCTTATCTTCTTCTGCGGTTTCGTATCGATCAGGTGTGCTGAGGCTGCCTTCGTCTTGTGATATATGGTCTCCAACATATCAGGCAGGGCAGACACGTCGATGCTCACCCAGCCAAATCGCTGCGCCTCATTTCCCAGTGCTGACATAAGCGCTGTCTTGCCACTTCCTCGAGGTCCCACGAATAGCGCACAGATGGTGGGGACGTCCCCTTCAAGGGATGTGATGATCTCATCGAACACCTCATCTCGTCCAGCGAAATATTGAGGGATCTTTCCGAAATACGGAGTGAAGGGATTGTTGTAGGGCTGGTCTGGTTGGATGGGCTTGTCCGCCATAGGGATTCCTTCAAGATAGGGCATGCATTCAAGGGACATTTTAGATCGTTTCTGTGCCTTCTTGAGCGCCTTTTGACTTTTTTGGTATCTTTTGACACCCTTTGGTGACCTTTGACGATTTTAGCAACTTTTGACAGTTTTAGCGGCTTTGAGCCCTTGGTGCGTTAAGACCCTTACCGCTTGAAGAAGCGGGAGACGTCTTGGAGGGTGGCGCTAAGGCCATTGATGCGGATGCGGTGGAGGCCCTTGCCCAGCGTGTAGGCTGCATAGGCGGCATGGTTCGGGCGGATGCACTCTATTCCGCGGATGCGGGCGAAGAGGGAGCGCATCTCAGGGGAGATGGCCGGGTCAGACAGCACCAGCTCCTCATCCATGGAGCCGAACATCTCCTGAAGCGCATCCGAAAGCCCGGGATAACCTTCGCCTACTTGGCCTACCACGCCCCCTGCATACATGAAGCCGCGGCGGATGTGAGCGCGCCAGATGCCCGGGTCTGTCACCTTCGCCGCGTTGAGCACCTTAGTCATCTCACCCCAACGCTCGAAGGGGAGGAGCGGCGCTTTGCGGGCGAAGGCGTCCTCATCCTCAGGAGAGGTGGCGCGGTAGTTGTAGAAGGGCTCATCCAGATAGACGATCCTATCCGTAGCGGTCAGCGTCTCCATCAGGAAGCGGTTGTCAGCCCAGCCGCTGCCGGGGTATTCCGGGAAGCGGATGCCCTGCTCCTCCAGAAAGGCGCGCCAGTAAAGGGCTGACCAGATGGAAGGATGATGAGCGATGAGCTCCGGCGCTTCCTCTAAACTGAAGGGCTGTTCCTTCGGATGCACAAGGCCCCGGTAGGTGCAGTTGAGCTTCTGCTGGCCGAATTCGTCCCCGGCCTTCACCCACCAGTAGGGGCACTTCACGATGTCAGGTTCCTCTGAGAAGGACCTGGCGAAGGCGAGCATCCTTTCCAGGGCATCCACATCCATCCAATCATCAGGTTCCAGGATGGCTATCCATGTTCCCCGAGCCACGGCAAGGCCATCATTCATGGCGGCCCCGTAGCCCGCGTTTTCTTTGGTGATGATGCGGAAGCGCGGATCTTCATCGGCGAAGGCGTTCAGGATGGCCAGGGAATCATCAGTGGAGCCATCGTTCACGCAGATGACCTCGATGTTCCGGTAGGTTTGCTCTTGGGCGGATACCAGCGCATCCACCAGTTGGATCCCGGCGTTGTAGACGGGGATGATGATGGAGACGAGCTCAGCTTCGGCGGCGTGGGGCATTGCGAGGCCTTTCTGATTTCGGAGAGGCATCTTGATCGGGCAGGCTGGGGCCTGCGCTACGAGAGGCGTTGCGGATGTCCTGATAGTTGACGCGGCGGACCGAATCCAGCCGTCGGGAATCAGCCCCATCTCGGCTGGGCTTGCGGCGTGGCACGTAATGATGGCGCAATACCGGTTCCAGCAGATGCAGCTTGCCTATGGCGAAGACGGTGATGCCCGCAGCGGCGATGATAGCCACGGTCCTCAAGATGCCGTCAGATTCCGCCAGCACGATGGCGCACACGGAAAGCGCTGCTGTCCAGCCGCACATGATGAGCACGGTGCCCTGTTGGGAGAACCCTCGGTTCAGCAGTCGGTGATGGATGTGCCCCGCGTCAGCCTGGTCTACCCGTTGGTGTGCCCGCTTGCGGCGGATGATGGCAACGGCCGTGTCTGTGATGGGCACGCCTGCGGCCATGATGGGCACGAACAGGGAGATGAACAAGGTGGAACGGGCCACAGCCAAAAGCGACACCACCCCCAGGGTTATCCCCAAGAGCAGCGCCCCCGAATCACCCATGAAGATGGAAGCGGGGTGATGGTTGTAGCGCAGGAACCCCACGCAGACCCCCACGATGACCACGGCCAAGATGGCGGCGTCGAAGCGGGCAGAGAACACTGAGAACACGAAGATGGTGGCAGCGGAGATGCCGCTGATGCCTGAGGCTAGCCCATCCAACCCATCCACCAGGTTGATGACATTGGCGAAGGCCACCAGATAGAAGATGGTGATGGGGTAGGCCAGCCAGCCGAAATCGATGTAGGCCCCCTCTACGAAGGGGTTCTGGATGCTGGAGAGCAGAAGGCCCGAGGCCGAGCAGATGGTGGCAGCCACGATCTGCCCTGCTAGCTTCACAGGGGGCCTCAAGTTCTTGATGTCATCCACCACGCCCACGCCGAACATGACGGCAACCCCCAAGAAGAGCACAGGGAAGCTCACGGTGAAGCCGAAATAGGAGCGGAACGGGTCTATCCAGCCGAAGAGCGCCACACCCACCTCTATGACCAGGCAGCTAGCCACCATGCCGCCGAAGATGGCAACGCCGCCCATCCGGGGGGTGGGACGCGTGTTCACCCGGCGGTTATCGGGGTAATCAATGGCGTCAGTGGCGAAGGCGATGCGCTTAGCTAACGGCGTGAGCACGATGGTGACAGCAATGGCCACAGCGAGGACGATACCGCACTCTATCCAGATCATAGGTTGGATGCGTCCCCTTCGCATTCGCTGATATAACCGACCCATTATAGCGTTCTGCATCGCGAAGGGTCATTTGCTATGATGCTGCCATGGAAAAAGCAGCCATCATCATCGTCACCTATAAGCGCCAGGAGCTTCTGGACAAGCTGCTCCAGTCCTTGCTGTTCTTGGATGAGGCTCCCTGGCGCGTGTTCATCGTTGACAACGAGGCTTCTCCGGAAACGGAGCAGCTAGTTGAGGTCTATCGCCGTTTGGTGGCCGAAGGTCTGACCGCTGCACCCTGGGATGGGGGCTCAGATGCCTTCGTCTACGCGCCTCAGGCTGAGAACACGGGCGGTGCTGGCGGATTCGCCGAAGGAGTGCGCCTTGCCTATCGAGTGGGGGCGGAGTGGTTCTGGTTGATGGATGATGACGTCATCGTCTTGCCCGACGCCTTGAGCATCCTTGGTCGGTGGGCTCCGCGCTTCGACGCCATCCAAGGCTCGCGCCTTGATTTCGACGGCGGTCCGTTCTGGTGGCAGTATCGCTTCATCCCGGCCTTGGGGGTGTACAACCCCTTGGCGCCTTCTGGCTTCGGCCCCCAGGGTTGGAAGCCTGCGAACGCCCTTTGCTTCGAGGGGGCCTGCTTCAGCCGCCGGGTGGTTGAGGGCGTCGGCCTGCCGGATGCGCGCTTCTTCCTCTACTGGGATGATTGCGTCTACGGGTATCTGGCAAGCCGCCGCTTCCGCGTGGCCGTGATCCAGGATGTCATCCTGCAGCGGACCAAGGATATCCCCCATTGGGAGGTGTCCGGGGTGCGTCAGCTCAATGCCAGCTCAGACCGTACGCGCTTCTATGTCATGGCCAACCGCGGTCATATGGCGAATTACCTCAAACGGGAGGGAACGTTCCTGCCGGTAGGCTTCGCCTTGGGAACCGCGGCCTCCTTCGCCAAAGAGGCCATCCGCTTGGTTGCAGTTGACAGGGGCTGCTTGGGCAGCGGCGTCAAGAGCCTTATGGAAGGCTGGCAGGAATCTCGCCGCATCATGGCTGATCCTAGCTGGGAACCCTCGGGAAAGGCATCCGATGTCTAAGCGTACGTCCTACAAAGAGCTGTTAGAGCGGCGGGATGTCAAGGCGAAGTGGACGCTGCCCCTCATCTTGCTCATCCTGGTGGCACTCCTCTGCTGCGGGTGCATCGCTACCATCCAGCGGGCGGATAGCCTGCAGAAGCGTAGCGAAACAGCTGCACCGGCATCGGAGGCTCCAGCTCTTGAGGTTGAAGAACCAACCCAGCCTGAACCGGCTGTGGCAGACGATGTGGTCATGACCTTGAATGGGGATGCAGACACCTATGTGCTGGCGGGGGAGGAATACCTGGAAGCCGGATGCCATGCCGTGCAGACGGGCGTGGGTGACATCACCCAAAGCGTGCAGGTGGAGGGAGAGGTTGATCCCACCACCCTGGGGGACTACCAGGTGACCTATACCGCCACCACTGCCGAAGGCGCTCAGGCCCAGGCCACCCGACAGGTGCATGTGGTGGATTCCTTGGATACCGCCCAAACGCTGCCCGTGCTGATGTATCACTGGGTCTATACCGAAGACGCGGTACCGGATGACTTGGATGGGAACTTCATCCTGGACACCCAACTAGCCCAGGAGCTGCAGTATCTGAACGAAGAGGGCTACTACTATCCCTCCTATGAGGAGGTCCGCGCCTTCGTGGACGGCACCCATTCGCTTCCGGAGAAGAGCGTGGTGGTGACATTCGATGACGGAGAGCAGGGCTTTCTTGACTATGGTATCCCGCTCTTGGAGGAGTACGAGGTGCCCGCCACCTCCTTCGTTATCTGCTCTGATGATGACGCAGCCTACAAGGTGAACGCCTATGCATCCCCTTACGTACGGTTCCAGTCCCATGGCTATGACATGCACAGGGCCGGGTCCAATGTGGGCAAGGGCGGCGTGCTCCATGCCCTGACCGAAGAGGAGATCTTGGAAGATGCCCAACAGGCCGAAGCGGTGCTGGGGGATGTAGAGGCCATGGCCTACCCCTTCGGGGATAATAACGAAACGGCCTGGGCGGCTTTGGAGGATGCGGGCGTGCTCTGCGCCTTCACGGTGAAGAACGCTCAGGTGTCTCCCGGGGACAACCCCTATGCCCTGAACCGCGTGCGCGTGTCTGGGGATTATTCCCTGGAGAGCTTCAAGGCTCTCTTCTGAGCGGGATGTAGGTCTCATGGTCTTGAAGATGACAGGTGCATAACAGATTCTCGTTTCGTATAATGCTCTATTCAAGGAGATTCGGACGAAAGAGCATACATGCCAACGAAGCGGAATTCCAGGAAGACCAGCAAGCACGCCTATCAAAGGCCGGTGCAGCCCGTCAATCCAGTCCATATGAACGGCGGGTTCAAACCCACAGGTGATTACGCCCGAGACGCTCAGGCCTACCACGCAGCTGCGGCCAAGCAGGGGATGAGCCGGGGCAAGAAGGCTGCCATCATCGTCATTGCCTCGCTCATGGCGGTCATCATCGGGGCGGGAACCGCCTTCGCGCTCTACGTCAACCACATTGATTCCCAGCTCAAGGGCAACAAGACCGAAGCGGAACGCATGGCCATCCAGGATGCCTTGGGCTATGAGACGTCCTTGGACAAGCCGTTCTACATGATGCTCATCGGCACTGACAAGCGTGAAGGGGAAGAGGGTCCCTGGCGCAGTGACACGAACATCGTTGCCCGGGTGGACCCCATCGAAGGGGTCGTCTCCATGGTGTCCATCCCTCGTGACACCAAGATAGACATCAAGGGTCACGGGGTACAGAAGTTCAACGCGGCCTACGCCTTCGACGGCGCAGCCGGGGCCATCACGGAAGCCGAGAACCTCCTGGGGGTGGATATCACCCACTACGCAGAGGTCAGCTTCCTAAAGCTGGCGGGTCTGGTTGATGCCGTAGGCGGCGTCACGGTAGAGAACGAATCCAAGATAGACAACCCCAAGTGCGATGACGGCGATGGCAACCACTATGTGATCGAGAAGGGGACCCAGCACCTGAACGGCGGCGAGGCTCTCACCTTCGCCCGCAACCGCGATTACCCTGACGGTGACTACACCCGCACGAAGCATCAGCGGGCTGTCATCGAAGCGGTAGTGGACGCCGTGTTGGAGCTGCCCATCACTGGCATACCGGCCGTGGTGGATGCGGCTGTGCAGTGCGTGGAAACGGATATCAGCGCCTTGGATTTGGTGGGGCTTGCCCAGAAGCTCTCTGACCTTCCCCAGGACCTGGTCATCTATTCTGTTGTCATGCCCTCCTACACCCAGAACATCAACGGCATCTCTTTCGTCATCAATGACGAAGAGCAGACCGCTGAGATGATGAAGGCCTTCCGGGAAGGCAAGGACATCACGGAATTCGAATCCAACAAGTCCGCCGCTGATATCGTGGACAAGAAGATAGACACCTCCAACGTGCTCATCTTCAAGGGGGATGAGGAGGCTCAGCGTAACCCGAATCTGGTGAACACCAACACGAACCCGAATGGCGGCAACGGCGGCTCTTCCCAAGGAGGGAATAGCGGCGGTACTACCGGCGGTAGTTCGGGTGGCACAACCGGCGGTGAAGGCGGCGAGACTGGTGGTGGCACAACCGGCGGTGAAGGCGGTGAGACTGGTGGCGGCACAACCGGTGGTGAAGGCGGTGAGACTGGTGGCGGCACAACCGGTGGCGGTACTACGGGCGGTGAGACTGGTGGCGGGGGAGTAGAAGCACCCGCCGAGGCCTAAGCCCTCCTGTATCAGAATGTAAAAGAGCGCCCCACGGGGCGCTCTTCTCATGGGTGGGCTACGAAGGAACGGTTAGCGTTCTAGAGTTCGCCGTTCTGCCACTTCTCAAGGCCTTCGATGACCTTCTCGTGGGCGGCCTTGACATCAGGCATCATGGTTTCGGCGGCTTGGTATTCCCCTTGGCGCAGCGCTTCGCAGATGGTTGAGGCCACCTGATAGAGCTTGGCGAAGGAGAGGTTCCCTGCCACGCCCTTCAGAGTATGGGCGGCGTTGTAGGCAGAGTCATAATCCTTCACTTCCATGGCCGCCACCAGGTCAAAGTAGTTCGTGTTGCTCAGGTACTTGAGCGCGAGCCGCTCGTAGAGCGAGGCATCGTCATCCATGCGATCCATGGCATCAACAGTGTCTATCCCGTAGGCAGCCAGTGCGGTTGCAAGCTTCTCATCCATGGTGAGGTTCCTTTCCCCAAAGGTCTTCGTGCTTCATATTCTACAGGGTGCCACATCTTCGTCTTGGTTCTTCATCCTTTCGTTACTATTTCGGCGTTGGTCTTCCAAACCATGAAACCGCTACATACTTACTGGCGGCTATGGTTTAGAATAACGCCCCAAAACCGTATTCGCACGCATGTACGAAGAACCTTTGCGAAAGGAGCGCCCCGCTATCATGCAGGTAGAGCTTCTGTACCATACCCCTGACCCAGAACGGGCCATCGCCACAGCAGCGCGGCTGTGCTACGCCGCCGAAGGGGCGGCGGACCTGATGGAGACCATGCCCGAAGAGCGGGTGAGGTCCGTTCTGACCACCATCATGGCCAGCGGTCACTTCTCCACCCTGGAACATGCCAGCTACACCTTCGCCATCGATGGCGTGTCTCGGGTGCTCACCCATCAGCTGGTGCGCCACCGTTTGGCCAGCTTCAACCAGCAGTCCCAGCGCTACGTCAAGTTCAAAGACGGCTTCCCCTATATCGCCCCTGCTTCCATCCAGGCTGATCCTGAGGCTGAGGCGCAGTTCAAGGCCCTGATGGACCAAGCCTCTCAGGTGTACTTGAGCCTGCTGGATGCGGGCATCCCCGCCGAAGACGCCCGGTTCGTCCTTCCCAATGCCACTGAGACGAAGATCGTCACCACCATGAACGTCCGAGAGCTCCTGCACTTCTTCGACCTGCGCTGCTGCAACCGGGCTCAGTGGGAGATCCAGGAACTGGCCCACCGGATGCTAGAGCTGGTCAAGCCCACTGCTCCTTTCATCTTCATGGATGCAGGCGCTCCTTGCGTGCGCACCACCTGCCCTGAGGGGAAGATGACCTGCGGCAACCCTTTCCCAAAGGTGATTCGTGACTAGCGCGGCGCCTCCGGACCCTCACGCTTCCGGCACTGACCTTTCCCGGGCGTTCAAGGAAGACGGTCAGCGCAAGACCCATGTGGGAGGCCAGGCCCTGATCGAGGGCATCATGATGCGTGGCAAGTACAACTGGGCCGTGGCGGTGCGTGAGCCCGATGGCAACATCTACGTGGAAGAGCATGACCTGGTCAGCGGTAAGGATAAGCACGCTTGGATGAAATGGCCCTTCATCCGCGGGTGCACTGCCTTGGTGGAATCGCTCGGGCTGGGTTTCAAGGCCTTGGAGATAGCTGCCGAACACGCCTTCGGTGACGAAGAGGGCGAAGAGCGCCAGCAGCAAGAAGCCGATGAGATGGTGGCCCATTTCGAAGAGCAGTTCGATCCGGTTGCTGATAGCAGTGCTTCTGGGCAAGAAGCCTCCCGTGAAGAGGAGGGCGGCCTGGGCAAAGGGGTCATGACCTTCTCCATGGTCATGGGGGTCATCCTGGGAGTGGTCCTCTTCATCGTGGCGCCAGCAGCCATCACGAACCTCATCGTGGGCGAATACGACCAGAACACCATCCTCTGGAATATCGTGGATGGCATCCTGCGCGTGGCCATCTTCATCTTCTACATCTGGCTCATCGGGCGCATGGAGGACATCCGGCGCATGTTCCAATACCACGGGGCGGAGCACAAGGCCATCCATTGCTATGAGCATTGCCTTGAGATGACGCCGGAGAACGCTCGCAGCTTCCCGCGCCTCCATGTGCGCTGCGGAACGGCCTTCCTCATCATGGTGCTGATCTTGGCCATCATCATCTATACGGTGCTGCCCATCAACGTCATCATCGATGCCGCAGCCATACCGGATGGCCTGCCGAAGCTGCTCTTGGTCATAGCAGTGCGTCTGCTATTCTTGCCGCTGATAGCGGGCATCTCCTATGAGATCACGGTCCGGTGGGCCGGCGGCCATCCTGACAATCCGCTGGTGAAGGTGATACTCTGGCCGGGCATGCAGATGCAGTACCTGACCACGAACGAACCGGACGATGAGCATATCGAATGTGCCATCGCAGCCATGAATGTGGTGCTGGCACGGGAAGAGCAAGAGGAGCGCAAGGCAGTTGAAGCTGGTAGTAACTGAGAAGAACGATGCGGCGAAGCAAATCGCTACGCTGCTCTCAACGAAGAAGCCGAAAGCCGACAAGGTCTACAGCACACCCGTCTACCGCTTTGAGGTGGAGGGGGAGGAATGGGTCACCATCGGGCTGCGCGGCCATATCCTGGAACCGGATTTCACGCCCCTGCTGCGTTACAAGAGGTCCAGCGGTTGGGTAGGAGTCACCCCGGAAGGGGAGGTCCTTCCGGCCAAGATTCCCTCCAGCTTGCCGAAGCCGCCCTTCAAGAAGAAGAAACCCTTCGTGGAAGATGGGGTTGATCTGAAGGGCTGGAAGATGGAAGCGCTGCCCTATCTGGCGTTCTCTCCCATTGACAAGGTCCCGCGCGAGAAGGAGATCATCCGATCCCTCAAGAACCTGGCGAAGAAGGCCGATGAGATCATCATCGCAACAGACTTCGACCGGGAAGGTGAGCTCATAGGCTCAGACGCGCTGGCTTGCTGTCGGGAGGTGAACGAATCGGCCCCCGTTTCCCGGGCGCGCTATTCCTCATTCACGAAGCCGGAGATCCAACATGCCTTCGCGAACCTGGTCTCCATGGATGATGACCTGGCTCAGGCTGGAGCTGCCCGCCAGGATATCGATCTCATCTGGGGTGCCGCTCTCACGCGCTATCTGACCTTGGCTCGCTATGCGGGGTGGGGGAATGTGCGCTCGTCGGGCCGGGTGCAGACGCCTACCTTGGCGCTGATCGTCCAGAAGGAACGGGAACGGGATGCCTTCGTGCCCGAGGACTATTGGGTCATCAAGGGTGCCTTCGATGCGGCGGCCACCACAGGCCCTACGGAGGGGGACGGCCCTGAGGCTTTCGAAGCCACCTTCCATACCGCCCGCATCAAGACGGAAGGGGAGGCGGACCGGGTCATGGAAGCCGTGGCTGGTGCATCCAGCGCTTCGGTGATTTCGGTAGACAAGAAGAAGCGCACCTCTTCCGCCCCGGCCCCTTTCAACACCACTTCGCTGATGGCTGCTGCCTCCTCTGAGGGGATATCACCCTCTCGGTGCATGCGTATCGCTGAAAGCCTCTACATGGATGGGTATATCTCCTATCCTCGGGTGGACAACACCGTCTATCCCTCTACGCTGGATCTAGCAGAGGTGGTGAGTGCCCTCAAGGGCAACCCGGCCTACCGCCCTTATTGCGAAAAGCTCTTGCAGAAGGGGAAGCTCACGGCCACTCGGGGCAAGAAAGAGACTACAGACCATCCTCCCATCTATCCCACCAAGGGTGCCACCCCCGATGACCTCTCTCCGTCGGATTTCAAGCTGTATAACCTGATCGCTCGGCGCTTCCTTGCCACGCTCTCAGAGAATGCCACCATCGAGGGCACGAAGGTCATGTTGGATGTGTCCGGCCAGGAGTTCCATGCCAAGGGCGACGTGCTGGTGAAGCAAGGTTACCGGGAGATCTATCCCTTTGGCCTCAAACGGGATGAGCAGCTGCCTGTCATGGAGGCAGGCCAGCAGGTTGCGTTCAACGGGGCTACCTGCACGAAGGATCAAACGAAGCCCCCCGCCCGCTACAGCCAAGGGCGGCTCGTGCAAGAGATGGAGAAGCTGGGGCTGGGCACGAAGTCAACTCGCGCCTCCATCATCGACCGCCTCTACGCGGTGAAGTACATCCAGAATGACCCGATCGAGCCTTCCCAGCTGGGCATTGCAGTCATAGAGGCCTTGGATGAATTCGCACCCCATATCACCCATTCAGAGATGACCGCTGAGCTGGAAGCGGGCATGGACCAGATAGCTGAGGGGAAGACGAGCAAGGAAAGCGTTGTCATGGGTTCCCGTGAGCTGCTCTCCCAAGAGCTCCAGAACCTCATCCCCAATACGGATAAGGTGGGGGAGGCGCTCTCTGATGCCGTGGCGGCCGATGCCTATGTGGGGCCTTGTCCCAAGTGCGGCCATGACTTGCAGCTCAAAGCCTCGCCGAAGACGAAATCCATGTTCATCGGGTGCTCTGGTTGGCCGGATTGCGACGTGACCTACCCGCTTCCCAAAGGGAAGGTAGAGGCGTTGGAGGAGCGTTGCCCCACCTGCGGCATGCCCCAGGTGAAGGTGACCCCCTTCCGTTCGAAGCCCATCACTCTCTGCATCGATCCAGATTGCCCTTCCAACCATGAGGATGAGGTCATGGTGGGCTTCTGCCCTGTTTGCAAGGAAGCGGGGCGGGAATCCAAGATGTTCGCCCGGCGCAATCCGAAGACGCTCAAGCGTTCGGTCACCTGCGAGGATTTCGAAGAATGCCAGACCCGCTACCCCCTTCCCCAATACGGGGATATCACAGCAACGGAAGAGGTCTGTGAGAGCTGCGGAGCCCCCCTGGTGATCGTGAGCACCCGGCGCGGCCCTTGGAAGCTCTGCCCTAACTTCGATTGCCCAGCCAAGGCCGAAGAAGAGGAGAAGGCAGGCGTGCGCAAGAAGGGCAAGGCGAAGCCCAAGAAGAAGTGATCAGCCTTCTTCCAGGCTGCGGTACAGATCACAGCCACGGGCGTCCAGCTCCACGAAGGCGGGGAACCCTTCCACTTCCACCCGGAAGAGGGCTTCGGTGCCCAAGTCCTCCCAACCGATGCATTCGGCTGCGGTGACGCAGGTGGCCAGAAGCGCCGCCACCCCTCCTACGGCGGCCAGGTACACGCTGCCGCAGTCCATGCACGCCTGGCGAACGGCCTCTGAGCGCTTCCCTTTCCCGATGGTGGCCACGATCCCCGCTTCGTACAGCTCAGGGGCGGCGAAGTCCATGCGAGATGCGGTGGTGGGGCCTATAGCCCCGAAGGGGAGGTTCGCCCGCGGGGGCGTGGGGCCTGCGTAGAAGAGGGTCTGACCCTCAAGCCCGAAGGGGAGCTTCCCTTCCCGATGCAGGTATTCCAAGCAGCGCTCATGGCCTGCATCCCGCATGGTGTACAAGGTGCCGGACAAGCGCACCTCATCCCCTGCCTTGAGCTGCCGTAAACGGTCTGCCTCTTCGGGCAGGCGGATCTGCACAACCTCAGCCATCACTGCCTCCCTTCTGCATCCCAGCTCTCAGCGGCCGGGTATCCCATCACCGTTCCCTCTTCATCCACCAGGGTGAACGTGGCGCTGCGCAGAGCACAGCAGCCCAGGTTCACGGCCACGGGAAGAGCGGCTATATGGCATGGAGCCGTCTTCAGATGCACGCCCAGGGCAGTGGTCTTCCCGCCCAGGGCAGCCGGTCCTATCCCCAAGCTATTGATAGCCTCCAGAAGCTCCTGTTCGAAGCTGGCGTGCTCAGGGCTTTCGGCGGGCTCATCTAGCCTGCGCAAGAGCGCCCGCTTGGAAAGGCCTGCTACCTTATCGAAGGTGGCGCCCACCCCCACGCCCACGATGAGCGGCGGGCAGGCATTGGCGGCCTTTTCCTTGACAGCATCCAGCACCACCTGCTTCACGCCTTCTCTTCCGGCTCCGGGGGCCAGCATCACCAGGCGGGAGGCGTTGTCCGAGCCGCCCCCTTTGAGCATCACGTGCAGCTTGCAGCCGAGCCCTTCGCTGAAATGCACCTCCGTGAAGGCGGGAGCATTGGTGTTCGTGTTGGTCCTACGGAAGAGGGCGTCGGCCAGGATGCTCATGCGCAGGCCCCCTTCGGTATAGGCCTGGGCCACCGCCTCATCAACCCGAGAGAGGGTATCGGAGGTCATGAGGACGTTGCGTCCCACCTCCAAGCAGACCCATACGCTTCCCGTATCCTGGCAGATGGGCACATCGTGTTCCTGGGCTATGTTCGCATTGCGGATGATGCTCTCTAGCACGGATGCCTCTCGGGAGCCGGGGTGGTCAGCCTGGGCTGTGCGGAAGAGCTCTTGAGTGGCTTCGAAGATATCACTGCGCAGCGTGGTGGCACAGGTACGGATGCCCGCGTAGACCGCCTTCGCCACCAGGTCAGCTGGGAGCGCGGTGCTGGGTGATGATGCCGGGCCGTTTTCGGCCGATAGGTTGCCCTCGGTCATGGGTCATCCTCATCTCTTAGGGGTTGGTCCTATCCCGATATATTAGAGCAAGGTATAGAATGGGAGGCTGCAAATGAGCCTTTGAAGTGAGGAAGCCCATGTCCATACAGGAAGAAGCGCTCCAGGCGCACAAGGCATGGGACGGCAAGCTGGAAGTCGTCCCCAAGATGGAACTGGATACGCGCTATGACCTGGCCGTAGCCTATACACCCGGTGTGGCTGAGCCGTGCCTTGAGATAGCCAAAGACCCTGACAAGGCCTACGACTACACCATCAAATCCAATACCGTGGCCGTGGTGACCGATGGGAGCGCCGTGTTGGGGCTGGGCAACATTGGTCCTGAAGCCGCGTTGCCGGTCATGGAAGGGAAGTGCGCGCTGTTCAAGCGCTTCGGAGACGTGAACGCCTTCCCCCTGTGCCTTGACACCCAGGACACGGATGAGATCGTGGACGTGTGCGTCAAACTGGCGCCGGTGTTCGGGGGCATCAACCTGGAGGATATCTCTGCTCCCCGGTGCTTTGAGATAGAGGAGCGGCTGAACGACCTGCTGGGCATCCCTGTCTTCCATGATGATCAGCATGGTACGGCCATCGTGGTGCTCTCTGCCCTCATCAACGCCCTCAAGCTGGTGGGTAAGCGCACAGAAGAGGTGCGCGTGGTCATGAGCGGTGCAGGGGCTGCGGGCATCGCCATTGCGAAGCTCTTGCTGTCCTACGGCTTCCAAGACATCATCATGTGCGGCTCCAAGGGGATCATCTCCTCGAAGCTGGCAGGCATCAACGAGGCCCAGCGCGCCATGCTCCAGGTCACGAACAAGGATGACATGGCCGGGACCTTGGCCGATGCCCTGGTGGGGGCTGACATCTTCATCGGCGTATCAGCACCCGGGGTGGTGACGGAGGCCATGGTCCATACCATGGCCCCTGACGCCATCGTCTTCGCCATGGCCAACCCGGTGCCTGAGATATACCCGGAAGAGGCGAAGCGCGCGGGGGCGGCGGTGGTAGGCACCGGTCGCTCTGATTTCCCGAACCAGGTGAACAACGTCATCGCCTTCCCGGGCATCTTCAAGGGCGCTCTGGCCTCGCGGGCATCCCGCATCACCGAAGAGATGAAGCTGGCTGCTGCAAAGGCTTTGGCATCGTTGGTCAGCGAAGAGGAGCTCTGCGCTGACTTCGTCATGCCGGACCCCTTCGATCCGCGGGTGGCTGATGTGGTGGCGAAGGCTGTGGCTGCCTGCGCGAAGGGCCTCAGCTAGATGGGAGCAGTACCGGGAACCGGCGGTTGGGATATCCATCCTCAAAGGAATGCCCCCGGGGTCTTCATCACCTTCGAAGGGGGCGATGGGGCAGGCAAATCCACCCACATCAGGTTTCTGGCCCAGGTGCTGGAAGCAGCGGGCTTTGAGGTGGTGCGCGTCCGAGAACCAGGGGGCACGTCCATCGGTGAGCAGCTGCGGGCCATCGTGCTTGACCCGGCGAATCCTGAGATGACTCCTGAGACGGAGCTTCTGATCTATGAGGCGGCCCGGGCTCAGATCACCTCTGAGGTCATCATCCCGGCTCTCAAGCGTGGTGCGGTGGTGCTCTGTGACCGTTTCGCTGACTCCACGCTGGCCTACCAAGGCCGTGGTCGTGGCCTCTCTGAGGATTTCATCCATGAGGCCAATGGATTCGCCACCCAGGGTGTGATGCCTGACAGGACCATCGTCTTGCGCTGTGCTGATGTCCAGGAGAAGCGCGGTCGCGTTTCTGCGCGGGATGAGATGGACCGTCTGGAACAGGCGGGTAATGGCTTCCATGAGCGGGTGAACCAGGCCTTCGATGAGCTGGCTCGGTCTCAAGATGGCCGCGTGCGCCCGGTGGAGACCACGGGCGCTCACTCTGATACGGCTCGGGCCATCTTCGCCCATTTGGATGACCTCTTCCCCTGTCTGGTGAACGGCGCCTTCCCCTTGGAAGAGCAGCTGGCCTCTTTGGATGCCGCCCATCGGAAGAGCCATGTGGACGCAGAGCCTCTCAGAGGGGCGGATGCCTGATGGCCCCTGATGCCTTCGACAACATCCTCGGTCAGCCCCAAGTCCGGGATTACCTGCGCTCCAGCCTGGTGGCAGACCGCATCACCCATGCCTATCTGTTCACGGGCCCCGCAGGCTCCAATAAGCTCCAGGCCGCCTATGCCTTGGCTCAGGCCCTCGTTTGCCCGAAAGGCCCCGCCGGTCCCCGGGGGAGCGCCTGCGGTGCTTGCGAGGGATGCAGCCGTGCGAAGCGGCGCGTGCATCCGGATGTGCATTACTATGCTCCCGAAGGGGCCTCCTCGTATCTGATCGAGCAGATACGTGAGATCGTCTCTGACGTCTTCCTTGCCCCTATCCAGTCTGACCGCAAGATCTACATCCTGGATAGGGCTGACCTCATGAGCGTGAGCGCAGCCAATGCCTTCCTGAAGACCTTGGAGGAGCCGCCGGATAACGTGGTGTTCATCCTGTTGGGGCGCACGCGGGAAAGCGTGCTGCCCACTATCTCCTCTCGCTGTCAGATCGTGCCCTTCCGTCACATCCCTCCCTCTGAAGCGGCCGCTATCATCTCCCAGAACACCGGTGCCGCCCCTGAGCTCTCCCAGCAGGTCATGGAGGCCTGCTCGGGTTCCATCACCCGGGCCATCGGCTTCATCCGGGAGAAGGGCAATGCGCGCATCCAGTTCCGCCAAGAGCTCCTGCATCAGCTCTCGGGGCTTGGCCGTGCTGATGATTGGCAGGTGCTGAAGCTGGCCCGGTCTGTGGTAGAGCGCTCTCGGGCGCTCGTGGATGACGTGCGCGTGAAGCAGGAGGCAGAGCTGGAAGAGAACAAGGACCTCTTCGAGAGATCCGCCCTGCGCCGCATCGAGGCGCGCAATAAGCGGCAGCTCTCCCTCAAGACCTCTGAATACCTCCACCAGAGCATCGCCATAATGAAGTCTTGGCTGAGGGATGTCATGGCCGTGGCGGCAGGCACCCCTGAGCTGGTCATCAACACGGACTTCCTGCCTCAGGTGAGGACGGCGGCATCCGGGGTGAGCGTCTCGGCCGCTGCCGGTGCTCTGCGCCGGATGGAAGAGATGGAACAAGCGCTAGACTATAATGTATCCCCTGAGACATGCCTTGACGGGATGCTCTTCGAAATGAGAGAGGTGTTTGATGGTTCAGGTTCTCCCTGTGAACCTTCCCTATAACGTGAAGACGCTCTGGTTCGACCCGAACGGCCTTGAGGTCCATGCGGCTGACCACGTGGTGGTCACCACTGCCCGCGGCCTTGAGCTGGGCCAAGCCTCCGGTGACATCTTCGAGGTTCCCCATGAGGAAGTGAAGCGGCTGAAGAGCCCCCTTCGCCGGGTGGAGCGGGTGGCCACTGAAGAGGATATGGAACAGGCCCGGCGCATGGATGAGCTCTCGAAGGCGGCCATGCCCATCTTCAAGGAGATGGCGAAGGAGACCAGCGAGGATATGCATCCGGTCAGCGTCGAATACCTGCTGGATGGAGATAAGGCCATCTTCTACTTCGAAGCCGAAGAGCGCATAGATTTCCGTGACTTGGTCCGCAGGTTGGCGTCCCATTTCAAGGTACGTGTGGATATGCGCCAGATCGGCGTGCGGGATGAAGCGCGCATCGTGGGTGGCATCGGCCATTGCGGGCAGATCGTCTGCTGCAAGCGCTTGGGTGGGGAATTCAAACCGGTCTCCATCCGCATGGCGAAGGATCAAGACCTCTCCTTGAACCCCCAGAAGATATCCGGTCTCTGTGGGCGGCTGATGTGCTGCCTTCGCTATGAGAACGAAGCCTACAAGGACTTCAAATCCCGGGCCCCCAAGGTGGGGAACACCGTTCAGACCCCTGATGGCCCTGCCAAGGTGGATGCTCTGGATGTGCCTCGCGAAGAGGTCAAGCTGCGCTTGGAAGGCGCAAAGCCCGTGAGCGTGCCCTTGTCCGCCTTCGAAGAGCCTGCTCCTGGCCAGCGGCCCAAGGTGGTGAGCCAAGAGGGTTGGGATGAGGCCACCGCTCCTGCTGCCGTGGTGTTCGAAGGAAGCCTGGACATCTTCTCTACCGCTCAGTTCACGGGCACTGACAAGCTGGGTGGGGGAGGTGCGGTGCACCACGAAGGTGCCGCAGCTGACCCTCTGGCGGGGGCTGAGCGCAAGCGTCGCCGTCGCCGCTCGAAGAAGGTGGGGGGCGGCGAAGCCAACGGCTCTGATGCTGCCAAGCCTGCTGAGAAGCCGAAGAACCGCAAGTCCCGGAGACGGTCTACCAAGATCAGCGGTGGTAAGGCAGATGCTCCTGCGGACAAGGGGACAAAGCCCCAAAACCAGGGTGGCAAGGGCTCTTCAGGTCCTCGGCCCGGTCAGAAGTCCTCGGGCCTTGCCCGTCCTGAGGGAAAGGCTTCGGCCCGTGATGATGAGAAGGCGCCCCAGGGAGATGCGCCGAAGAAGCGTCGTCGCCGTCGCCGCCGCAAACCTAACAGCGCTTCTGAGGGAGGCGCCTGATGAGCATGGAGTGGTCCCTCTACACTGACCTGTACCAGCTCACCATGGCCCAGGGCTACCTGGAGGCAGGGAAGGCGGATGAGGAAGCCACCTTCAATATGTACTTCCGGGATTACCCCTTCCGGGGCGGCTACGCCATCGCCTGCGGGATGGCTCAGCTGGCTGAGATCTTGGAGGAGTATCGGTTCACCGAAGAGGACATAGCCTATCTGGCTGATATCCCGGCTCCAGGAGGTGGCCCTCTCTTCCATAGGGGCTTTTTGGAATACCTGCGCAGCTTCAAGCTGGATGTCTCTGTTTGGGGGGTGCGGGAAGGAACGGTGGTGTTCCCGAACGAACCGGTGATCCGGGTCCAGGGCTCTATCATGCAATGCCAGATGCTGGAGACCATGCTGCTCAATTGCATCAGCTTCCAAACGCTGATCGCCACCAAGGCAGCCCGGGTCTGCCAAGCCGCTTCCGGGCGGCCGGTGACCGAATTCGGCCTCCGGCGTGCCCAGGGCACGGGGGCTCTCTGGGCCTCCCGAGCAGCGGTGGTGGGTGGCTGTGCGTCCACCTCCAATGTGCTGGCGGGCAAGCTCTTCTCGCTGCCCGTATCAGGGACCCATTCCCATTCCTGGGTGATGTCCTTCCCGGATGAGCTGACGGCGTTTCGGGAATACGCTCAGGTGGCTCCGAACAATTGCAGCCTCCTGGTGGATACCTACGATGTGGAACAGGGGATCCAGAATGCCATCATCGTGGGGTTGGAGATGCGTGAGCGGGGAGAGCGGCTGCGGGCCATCCGCATAGACTCAGGAGACCTTGCTTGGTTGGCGAAGATGGCCCGGCGCAAGCTGGATGAGGCGGGGCTTAGTGATGTGGGCATCATGCTCACCAATGACTTGGATGAGGTGCTCATCCAGTCCATCTTGGACGAGGGGGCTCCTGTGGATATCTGGGGGGTGGGCACGAAGCTGGCTACGGCCTTCGATCAACCTACCCTTGGAGGCGTCTATAAGCTCTCGGCCATCCGCATGCCAGGGGATGATGGCTGGACTGACCGCTTGAAGATATCGGAGTCAACCACGAAGCTCACCACGCCTGGCGTGCTGGATGTGCGCCGCTATTACCATGAGGACGGGAAGATAGCGGGGGATATGGTCTTCGATATCTTCTCTGAGGTGGAAGACCCTGATCAGACCATCGTTGACCCTATGGATCCGCTTCGCCAAAAGCAACTGGGCGGCAAACGTTTCAAGACCTTGCTCGCACCGCTGTTCGAAGAGGGTAGAGTGGCCCTTGCCGAAGAGGATAGGGATGCCCTGGTGGCCCAGGCTCGGGCGCGGGAGGATCTGGCCACGCTGGATGAGAGCCAGCTTCGCATGCTGAACCCGCACACCTATCCCGTGGGCTTGGAGCGCGGGCTCCATGACCGCCGCCAGAGGCTCATCGCGAAGCTGAGGCGCATCGATTGCGACGCTTGAGGGCCTTAAGGGCCGCAGACGCCGAAAGGGTGATGAGATGATCCGGATGATAACCGATTCCACGACGGGCATTCCTCCGGCCGTGGCTGAAGAGCGGGGCATCACCGTAGCTCCGCTCTACGTCCGTTACGACGGTGGCGAACAGCTTGAGACCGCCATGGACATAGATGGCTTCTACGATACCTTGGATGAGCGCATCAACAACATCCCTTCCTCCAGTCAACCCTCTCAGCATCTGCTAGAGGGTTTCTTTGAAGAAGCGGCTGCTGCCGGTGATGATGTTCTGGGGGTGTTCATATCCGGGGGGCTTTCTGGCACGTTCGAAGGGGCTGTTCGGGCTGCCCGAACGGTCAAGTCCCACAACATAGGCTTTCGCTGCGTGCTCATAGACTCCCTCTCCACCTGCGCCGATGAGGCCTTCCCGCTGTTGGACGGGGCGGATGCGCGGGATGAGGGAAGCTCCTTGGAAGAGTGCGCCGCTGCCGTGGTCAATGGCATCCTCTGTTCGCGCATCCTCTTCGTCCCGGAATCCCTGGCGTTCCTCAAAGCCGGGGGGCGCATCGGCCGAGTGGCGGCTCTCATGGGCTCCGCCATCAAGATCACGCCCGTCATCAGCGTCTTCAATGGCATCCCCCAGGCCATAGCGAAGGTTCGCACCATGAAGCGAGCGGTGAACGAGATGCTCAAGTGCTTCCAAGAGGATGTGGAGCGCTACGGGCTCAAGCGGGTGGTGGTCCACTATATTGGGAAGAAGACCCAGATGCTGGAATCCTTCCACGCTGAAGTGGAGCGCATAGCGGGTTGCTCTGTGGAGGTGCGCCCCGCAAGCCCGGTCATCGGCGTTCATGTGGGCCCTGCTGTGGGGCTGGCCTATGAATGTGTTCGCTATGTCCAGGGCAAGCTTGACCTGCCCACCGATGAGCTCATCTTCACTGCCTGACCCGAAAGGAAGACCTCATGCCCAATTGCCATTTGATCCTAGATTCCTGCTGTGATCTGCCAGTAGACCTCTTGCTGCGCAGCGATGTCCGCCTCCTTAAGTTCCCCTACATCGTGGAGGGGGGCACCTTCGAGGATGACCTATTCCAGACCACCTCAGCCCATGACTTCTATGAGCTCATGCGCAAGGGGACGGAACCTTCCACCGCTCAGCTTTCGGTACCTCAGCTCACGGAGGTCTTCACCCAAGCGGCAGAGGAAGGGATGCCCGCGGTCTACCTTTCGTTCACCAGTGGTCTTTCGGGCAGCTATGATGTAGCCGTGCTGGTGCGTGACCAGATCCTCAAGGAGTACCCTGACTTCCAGCTCTACGTGGTAGACACGAAGCTTCCCTCCATTGCCGAAGGGGTCTTGGTCTATGAGGCCCTCCGCCAGATGGATAAGGGGCTTTCGGCCAAGGAGCTGGCGGAATGGGCGGAAGAGGCGCGCTACTTCGTTGATTGCGAATTCATGGTGGAAGACTTGGAAGCCCTGCGCCGGGGTGGCCGCATCCCCTCTGGGGTGGCGGCAGCCGGGTCTAAGCTTGATGTGAAGCCCCTGCTCACCGTTGACAACACCACCGGCAAGCTTCAGCTGGTGGGCGTGGCCCGAGGCCGGAAGAAGGGCATCAAGGCCCTGGCTGAGTACTTCGAGAAGAACGTCGCGGAAGACGATCTGAGCCATTACTGCATCTTGGGCAGCGCTGATGCGGATAAGGATCTTCAGCGCCTGAAGGATGCCATAGCCAAGATAGACGAGAACATCTACATCCTAGAGGCTTCCATCGGGCCGGTCATCGGCACCCATGTGGGGCCCGGGATGCTGGCTGTGGCCTTCTGGGGAGCTGATCAGCGGGAGAAGCTTTCGGTGGCTGACCGCATCGCCCGGCGCGTGAAGGGTGGGAAGTAGATGTCAACCTACGCTTTCAGGGGCAACCCTCACTTCATCGAGCAGATCCAGGAACGCTTGGCCCAGGCGGGTTTCACGCGTGAAGGGGAGGTGGAAGCCGCTGGGTTCGTCATCACCTATTGCACCACCATGACCCAGCTGGAAGACCTCTACTTCGGTGATGATGGCTTGCTCCAGAGGATGGTAGAAGGGGCTCAGATGATAGACATGAGCCCTGTCACCCCTAATTTCGCTGATGAGATGAACGCCGTTGCCACTCTGAGCGGTTTTTCCATGGTCACCGCTCCGGTGGTAGTGCAGGACAAGATGGCGGCTCATGCCTTAGAGCGCGAGAACCTGACCACCTTCTGCTATGGCGAAGGGGACGGGCTCATCCGGGCGGAGGCTTTGTTGGAAACCGTGTTCTCTGCCCGGGAGGAGCGGTCATCGGCGGCAGCCTGTCAGCTGGCGCGCATGACTGTCACCATTCAGGATACGGCTCAGATCATGAGCGCCATGGAGGCTTTGGCGCTTTGCAAGGGCACCCGCTCCTTGATCTTGGGGGCAGAGGCCACCCCTATAGCGCCTGCGGCCACTACGCCTTTGGTGGCCGATGTCCTTGAAGCGGTGGCTCAAAAGCGCTTCAACGGGTCCTATAGCGTTGAGATGCTCATGGCAGAGCTCTCCAGCATCCTCATGGCCGCTGATGACCATGAGATCATCTTGCCCCAGGTGGAAAGCGCTTTCCACCTGCTAGAGCTGTTAGCCGTCATCGGTGGGGCTTCCAAGAGCCCGGCCGCCTTGGCCCTGGTCTATGGCTCAGACCATGACGGAGAGAGCTATGGCCTTGATTGGTCACGGGCCAATGCGCTCTATCAGTGTGAAGAAGAGTCTGATGGCGAAGAGGATGACGAGGATTTTGGCGAAGAGGATGACTACCTCAACGAGATGTTCGGGGTATCCACGGGCTACTCTTCGAACTGAGTGGCCATCTGATGACAGGATGCAGGCTCTGTCCGCGTCTGTGTGGCGCTGACCGCAGCTTGGGGGAGCGAGGGGCCTGCGGGGCTGATGGCAGGCTGCTCGTCTCCCACGTGATGCTGCATCATTGGGAGGAACCGCCTATCAGTGGCACGGCAGGGAGCGGCACCATCTTCTTCCCGGGATGTTCCTTGGGGTGCGCCTATTGTCAGAACCAGGCCATATCCCGGGGTCTCAATGGCAGAGAGCTCAGTGTGGATGACCTGGCTTCTGAGATGCTCTCATTGCAGGAGGCGGGGGCCATGAACGTGAATCTGGTCACACCCACCCATTTCGCGCCGCCTATTCGCAATGCCATCTCTCAGGCCCGGGCGCGTGGATTCGAGCTTCCCATCGTCTGGAACACCAGCGGCTATGAGACGGTGGAGGCCTTGCAGGATGACGCAGGCTTCGTGGACGTGTATCTCACTGACTTCAAGTACGCTGACGGCCGTCTGGCCCAGCAGCTCTCCGGGGCAGCAGATTATCCCACCTGGGCGCTTGAGGCCTTGGAGGAGATGTTGGATCAGGTGGGGGAGCCTGTCTATGATGAGCACCAAGGAAGCCAGCGCCTCAGGCGGGGTGTGGTGGTGCGCCATCTCATCCTGCCCGGTCAGGGGGATGCGTCTTTAGAGGTGCTGCGGCTTCTGCACAACCGCTTCGGGAACAGCCTCCTGCTCTCCCTCATGAGCCAGTACACGCCCGTCGTACCTGAAGGCGCTCCCATCCTGCAGCGCTTCCCAGAGCTGGGGCGCACCCTTACCTCAGACGAATACGAGCGCGTGCTGGATGCGGCTGATGAGCTAGGCTTCGAAGACTACTTCTGGCAAGAGGGCAACCCAGCCCAAGAGAGCTTCATCCCTAACTTCTCGTAGAGGCAAGACGAACACCCAAGAAGGGTGTTCGTCTGATTCTCTTATGGTGGAGGCGCGGAGAATCGAACTCCGGTCCATACCAGATCATCGATGAGGCGCTACAAGCTTAGTTTGCGCTCAAGGTTTGGGAGGAGCGCGGCTCGCAAACCAGCGTTGCCCCTCCGAGCCCGTTCCATCTTAGCTGCATCCATACGGGCTACGTGATGCAGAGCATTCCCCTTAAGATGACGCTTCCCTCAGACCGGGGAACCTCTGAGTTCAGCGGATGGTTGCTGTTTAAGCAGCCATGGCGAGCGCCGGAGCGCTCTGAGTCTTAGCTTTGCCAATTAATTTTGACAGTACCCCTGTTTAGCGTGGCGAGGAGACCACGGCTTGCTCCTCATCTCAGACCTGCCATGTCGAAACCAGTCGCCCCCAGGCAGGTAGACAAATCATTCTACTGGGCGAAGCGCCTAAGTCAAGGGCTACTTCTTCTTGTTCAGGAAGCTCATGGATTCGCTGATATCCGACATGATGCCCTTGAATTCAGCGGCTATCTCAACCCCGTCCTTGTAGATGGCATTGGCATCCTGAGTGGCCGCTTCGATGCCTTCCCGGCTGATGCCCAAATCGAATTCCTCACCGTCTTCGGCACGGACCACTTTCGTATGGGGTTCAGGGTCATCTTCTGAGCCATCATCTACCACCACGTAGTCATCCATGTCCACGTAGTAGTATTCCTGTTCGTTGCCGTCTTCGTCTATGAGGACGAAGCCTATCTCGTTGTCATCCTCATCTACCAGGTAGGCGTAGATATCCTCATCCTCTATCTCCATTTCGATGACCTCTTCCTCAAGGTCATGGGCATCCTCTGTGTGATAGCCCTCGGAATGGAGCGCGTCAGCGGCTTCCTCCTCCTCTTCGGCTTCTTCCACCTCAGAGGGGTCATAGCCGTTGTAGTCAGCTTCGTTGGTGGTGCTGAAGCTGGCGAAGGCATGCTCTTGATCGGATTCCATGGCATCGGGCCCCAGGTATTCGTCCAAGTCATCTTGGGCGTCTTGGAGCTCTGTTTCTTGGTCTGTCCACTCGGCTTGTGTCTCGCCGGTCTCCTCTAAGCCTTGCAGCTCTTCGTCTAGGCCCATGATGCCTCCTCTTCCCGGTTCGTGTTGCTGGTTCCGGTATATCACAGCAGCCAAGACAGAGCAGCGGCCGTGGGTGCTCCTTGCTGAGACGTAACCTGGCCAGGCGCGTCCTGACTCAACGGCTGCGGTCTTTGAGCGCCCGGTCTATCTCTCGTTTGACATCCCGTTCCTTGAGAGAGGTCCGCTTGTCGTAGAGCTTCTTGCCTCGAGCCAGGGCTATCTCAACTTTGACCAGGTTGCGGTCATTGAAGTACAGCTTCAGGGGCACAACAGCCAAGCCCTTCTCCTGGGTCTTCTCGGCCAGGTAGCGGATCTGCTTCTTATGCAGCAGGAGCTTGCGGCGCCTGTCAGGATCCACATTGGCTATGTTGCCGTGCTGGAAGGGCGCGATATGTAGGTTGTTGAGCCACGCTTGGCCGCCGCGGATGAGGGCGAAGGCATCCGTGAGCTGGGCGTTGTTGTCACGCAGCGAACGGACTTCCGTGCCCGTCAGCTCTATCCCCGCTTCGAATGTCTCCAAGATCTCATAATCATGGAAGGCGCGGCGGTTCTTCGCGATGGTCTTCTCTTCTCGCTTGCCCATCTTAGGCGTGAGTGCCTTCCTCATTGGCCTCATCCGTGGGGATGATGGTCAGCGTGTCCTTGCCGGGGATGATCCCTTGGGATGCTTCCTTGGCGGCGTTGGGGTCAGCGAAGGTGGGTGCAGGCCTGCGGCTCTGTTGGCCTCCCCAGCCATGGGGGATGGGTTCGGGCCCTCCGAATTCCGTTGCCCGCATCTGTTGCTGGCGCTCGAAGGGAGCTTCGCCATAGGCAGGGCGGGGGGATGCTTGATAGGGGTAGGGGCTTGCGCCATAGCCGAAGCCAGCATTGCTGCCATAGACGGGGGTTGTGGTCCCGGGGCGGTTCTCCGGTGCCTCTCCGTTGGCGACATGGGCGCCCGCCGCAGCCTTCTCTTCTGCTTCTGTAGCCTCATCCGCTTCCTCTTGGCGGCGGTTCAGCTTCTCGAAGAGCTCTCGCTGAGCCTTCTGCACGGTGGCCATTTGGCTGTTCTCATCTTCAAGCTCAGCGATGCGGGCGTTGAGCTTCGCCAGCTTGGCCGACATCTTCTTGAGGGTCTTCTCGGGGTCAACCGGCTTCTTCTCTGATCGGTCAGCGTTGGGGCGCTCCACCTGGGCGGATATCCCCGGCACGAAGCTGGCATCATATTCAAGGTCAAGGGCGAAACGCACCAATAGGCGTATGGTGGCGTCGATATCCTTCAGGGAGACCGTCTCATTGGGGGTGTGCATGTAGCGCAGCGGGATGGATACCAGGCCTGTGGGCACGCCGCCTTTGGATATCTGGATGGCCCGCGCGTCCGTGCCCGTGGCAGCAGGTTCCGCTTCCAGCTGGTAGGGGATGCCTTCCGCCTCCGCTGCGGCTACCAGCCGCTCGAACACGAAGGGGTTGATGTTCGGTCCGCGCGCGATGACGGGGCCCGCGCCACAGCGGATGTCTCCATGCTTGGTCTTGTTGATGCCGGGGTAGTCTGTGGCATGGGTGACGTCGAAGGCCACGGCCACGTCAGGGTCAACCGAATAGGCGCTGGTGGTGGCTCCCCGGGTGCCTATCTCTTCCTGGGTGGTGATGGCGGCTATGTAGGTGCCGCGCATCTGACCGTTCTGAGCCAGGCGCTCCATCACCTCGCAGGCGATGAAGACGCCGCTCTTGTCGTCGAAGGATTTGGAAACGGCCATATCGCGGCCGAAGCGCTCGAACCCCACGCCGTAGGTGATGGCGTCTCCTACGGACACCTTCGCCTTCACCTTATGGGCGGGCATGCCCAGATCTATGACCAGGTCATCTAGGGCGGTGACGGTCTTGCGCTCATCAGCCCCTATCAGGTGGATGGGTTTGCGGCCCACGACGCCGCGCAGCATGCCAGTGCGGGTATGCACATCCACGCGCATGCCGGGCAGGATGGCAGCATCTACGCCGCCGATAGGGGAAACGGAGAGGAAGCCATCATCTGAGATGTAGCGAACCATGAGGCCCACCTCATCCATATGGGCGGCCAGCATGAAGACAGGGGAGGCCATCTGCACCCCTTCGCCGTCTTCCGTGAGGGCCTCTTCGGCGAACTCATATTCGCCAGCATCTTCGAAGCCGCCTATCTCAGCCTCTGTCACCGTTGAGGCGTAGCCGCTCAGGTTGCTAGTGAGGATGGCATGGACCGATCCCATGGTGTCAGTGTGGATCTCATCCGCCACGCTTGAGAGGCGCTGGCGCACCAGTTCGGCCACCTTCTCCTCGGACCCGGTGGGGGAAGGGGTCTCAACGAGCTCTTTCAGGAACTTGATGTCGCGTTTCTTCATGGTTCGCTCCTACCAGTACTCGCGCTTGCGCTTGCGCTTCTTGACGGGGGCCCTGAAGTCCAGCTCCAGCTGCCCGTTGGATTGGCTTTCCTTGGCGGGTTTGCGCTCGATCCGCTCTATGCTCCAGGCCAAGGCATCATTGCCGAACAGCTCCAGCATGCGGATGCGTGCGTCCTGGGCATTGCCCTTGGATCCCATGCGCGATGAGCTTTCGAACTCGAAGAGCCCGCGGGCGCGGTCTGCTTGGGAATCCAAGGACTTGTAATGGGCGATGAATGTGGTCAAGCGCTTGCCTTCCAAGGGGTGATGCAGATGGGTTTCATATTATCATGTTCCCAGGCTTGCGTTGGCTGACCTGCATGCATGAGAAGGTGCGTGCTCTGACCCAGGAGAAAGGTGCTTCCATGGAGAGCTACAAGCGCGAATTCATCGATTTCATGGTAGAGAGCGACGTGCTCAAGTTCGGGGAGTTCACGCTCAAGAGCGGCAGGAAGTCACCTTTCTTCATGAACTCGGGGGCCTATGTGACCGGCGCACAGCTGAAGCGCTTGGGCCAGTACTATGCCCAAGCGGTGAACGAGCGGTTCGGCCTGGGATTTGATGTGGTCTTCGGCCCAGCCTACAAGGGCATCCCCCTTTCCGTGGTGTGCGCCATTGCGTTAGAGGACCTCTATGGGGCCCAGGTGCGCTACTGCAGCAACCGCAAAGAGGTCAAGGACCACGGAGATACGGGCATCCTTCTAGGCTCTGAGCTTAAGGACGGAGACAGGGTGCTCATCGTAGAGGATGTGACCACCTCCGGTAAATCCATCCAGGAGACCTATCCCATCCTCAAGGCAGCAGCTGATGTGGAAGTGGTGGGCCTCATGGTGTCCCTAGACCGCCAAGAGGTGGGGCGGGGCGGCAAGGTGGCCGCGCTCCAGGAAGTGGCTGAGACCTACGGGTTCCCCACGGCGGCCATCGTGACCATGGCGGAAGTGGTGGAAGACCTGAGCGCCCGCGGGAAGCTCACCGAAGAGCAGCAGGCTGCCATTCGGGCCTACTACAGCCAATACGGGGCTTAGGGAGCAGCGCTCCTCCATTTGACCAGGCTGGTCAAGACAGCTATCATGCGAACAAACATTCGCTAGAACAGATGTTTGGGAGCATGCCATGGACATCCTCCAGAAGCTGGAGATCCTCTCTGACGCAGCCAAGTACGATGTGGCCTGCACCTCTTCTGGGGTTGCTCGGGCGGGCAAGTGGGGCCAGCTGGGTGCTAGCAGCCAAGCAGGCTGTTGTCACAGCTTCACGGAAGACGGCCGGTGCATATCGCTTCTGAAGGTGCTCATGACCAATGTCTGCGTCTATGATTGCGCCTACTGCGTCAATCGCTGTAGCAATGCAGACGTGGTCCGTACCAGCTTCACCCCTCAGGAATTAGCTGACCTCACCATAGGGCTCTATCGGCGCAACTGCATCGAGGGGCTCTTCTTGAGCTCAGGGGTGATAGGGGATGCTGACCGCACCACGGAACTGATGATCTCTTGCCTGCGCATCCTGCGTGAAGACTACGGCTTCCGCGGCTATATCCATGCGAAGACGGTGCCGAATACGTCGTTGGAGCTAGTAGAGTGCCTGGGGTATCTGGCTGATAGGCTCTCAGTGAACGTTGAGCTGCCCTCAGAGAAGAGCCTGCGGCTCCTCTGCCCGAACAAGACGCGTTCAAGCGTCTTGAGTCCCATGCGGCGCATCAGCGAATCCATCGCTGAAGATGCGGAATCCAAGGCGCTGGTGCGCAGGCGCAAGACGGTATACCTATCCAACGCGCGCCCGAAGCGGGCTGCGCGGGCCTTTGCCCCGGCTGGGCAGTCCACTCAGATGATCATCGGCGCCACGCCGGAAACGGATCACCAGATCCTGGGCCTGGCCGCATCCCTCTACGGGAAGATGCAGCTCAAGCGCGTCTTCTTCAGCGCCTACCTGCCCATCGTTCAGGATGCACGGCTGCCCTCTACCAACCACATCCAGCTCGACCGGGAGCATAGGCTCTATCAGGCTGATTGGCTCATGCGCTTCTATGGGTTCTCCGTCTCTGAGATCGTGGATGAATCCCATCCCAACCTGGCCTGGGATCTTGACCCGAAGGCGAACTGGGCTTTGGACCACCTGGATGAGTTCCCCGTAGAGGTGAACACGTGTCCCTATGAGATGCTTCTGCGGGTGCCTGGCATAGGTGTGCGCGGTGCGAAGCTGATCCTACGGGCGCGCCGCCGCTCTACGCTGGGGGAACAGGAGGTGCGCAAGCTGGGCGTTGCCTTCAAGCGGGCGCGCTACTTCATCACCTGCAATGGCCGGTATATGGGGCAAGGGGTGGAATACACCCGGGAGGCCATTCGGCCCCTCATCGCCAGCAGCATAGAGGGTGGCAACCATGGACGCAGGTCCGGCAAGGTCTCCTTAGGGCAGCTCAGCCTCTTCGATGATCCCACCCTGGTAGGCGGCCGCTCCTCGCTGGCGACGGGAGCGGCCGAGCTGCCTCAGGCGAAGGCGGTCCAATGACTGCCGCATCTCCAGAGCTCTACGATGAGGTGGCCTACCTCTTCGACGGCACCGCCGAGGGCCTCTTCTCCGCCATCTTCGCTGCCTATGCCAACCGGGAAGACCCTTCTGAGGTGGTACGAGAGTCAGACTACCAGCCCCGCCTTCTGCAGCGGGCGCTCACCATCCCCACATCGGATGAGCATGCCCAGCGGGTGGCCGCGGGCCTGAAGCGCCGCTTAGGGTCCTACGGGCAGCGGGCGGTGCTCCGGGCTTCCTGTTCAGGGCGTTCTGATGCGCCCACCATCATCTACCGGTTCGTTCGCTATGCCATGGATAGGGCACCGCGCTCCAAGCGCTTGCTGGATGATCTGGGCACCCCTGAGGTCAAGGCCCTCCATGACCTCATCACCTCAGTAGGGGGCGAATGCGAGAAGATGCGCCAGTTCGCTCGGTTCCGGCATCTGAAGGATGAGCGGGGAGAGGTGTGGTTCGCCCGGGTGAACCCGAAGGATTCAGTGGTTCCCTTGGTGCTGGATCATTTCGTGGAACGCTTCAACATCCAGCCCTTCATCCTCTATGACGAGGTGCATGGTATCGCGGGTATCTGGGATGGCAAACGGCGGCAGCTGGCTGATGTCTCTGAGCTTGACTTGACGTTGCCAGACCAGGCGGCATCAGAGGCGCTCATGGAGGAAGCCTGGCGCACGTTCTACCACGCGGTTTCCATCAGCGCCCGTTACCATCCGGAATTGCGCCGCCAGTTGATGCCGAAGCGGTTCTGGAAGAACTTGACGGAGATACGGGAACCTATTCCGCAGGCCCTTCGCCATGGTTGATGTAACCTGCGCTTTCCCCTAGAATGGGCAGGCATTCGAAGGGTGCCAGCGTGGCTCAACGGTAGAGCAACTGATTTGTAATCAGTGGGTTGCGGGTTCGATTCCTGTCGCTGGCTCCATCTCTCCCAGTTCAGAGGCTCTATTTTCTGACTGGATCATTCTTGTGCAATATAGCATCTTGATCCCTATTCAGTTGCTGTTCTCCGGTAGGGCCTTGATGCTGCTATGTATCCCTTTGAGCGTTGGGCTATCCTCAAGCCTTTCAAGCTGTTCCATTGCCATCACGTTTAAGGTGATGGCTCGGTCAGCCCGTGAGAGCCCCTGCTTTATCAATTCTGCATTCATGCTTTCAAGATTAGCAAGAACAATGAGCTGGTTAAGGGTAGCGTAATCCCTGATATTTCCCTCTTTGTCCGGGTTCGCATCACGCCACTCTTTTGCTGTCATGCCGAATAGAGCCGCATTCAGAACATCAGCTTCGTTCGCGTAGACATAGTTCCTTTTCGATTCGCTGATATCTGGGACGAGGTGCTCCTTGATGGCATCGGTATGTAGCTTGTAGTTTATCTTCGTGAACAGGCGCTTCTCGTTCCACTCAAGAGAAAGCTTGCTATTCTCGTCAGCCTTGAGCCGCTGATAGTCCTTGATGAGGTAAAGCTTGAACTCCGGTGATATCCAGGATGCGAATTCGAAGGCGATATCTATATGAGCGAACGTACCGCTTCCATAGCGACCGCGTTTTGTTCTGATGCCCATGGCATTGGTGGAGGAGATCCACTTTGTTGGTGTGAGCACAAAAGCATTGGAGCCCGCTTCGTTTCTTAACCCGTCGAATTCGACGGGTTTGAAATTTGGATTGTGAAGAGATTCCCAAACTCCAAGGAACTCGATGGTGCTTCTGTTTCGTAGCCAGTTCTTTACGACATCATCAGGATGATCGCTTTTATACCGTGCTATATCTGTCAGGCTGATGTAATCGTCAGCGGTTCCCGTTGATGCAACCGAGATCTCTATACCCAGTGCGTTGATCTTCTCATTTACCTCTTTGGGGCTCATGTTCAAACGCCTCTTTCTATCCTAGCGCGCCAAACTAGAGCTACCCATTTTATGCCGAAGATTCGTCAGCATCGTCAATATTTGATGCTCCCATGACTGCATTCTCAAGGTGACCTTCCCATTCTCCGCTTTCATACTCTGCGGCCATCGTTTCAAGATCGTTGTCGGTCAGGATGACACCGTTCTCCATCTTGTATTCCATGTTATGCCCTTTCATTAGAGCAGGCAGCTTCCCTCATAGTCTTCTGTTGCTCTAGGTATGAGCGACATCTTCGAGGTTTTGCAATAGTCGATCATTGGCTTCGGCGAGTCCTTTTCATACCAAAGAATGAGACTGTCATCATGCAAAGCGCAACAAAGCAGATTCCGAAGAGAAGCAGTAGGGGAGCGGTGTCTCCCGTTTGGGGCAAGCTACCAGTTGATTGATCATTCGGTTGTAGCGGTGTGTTCTCTTCAGCTTCCGAAGAGGTGCCATCTCCCTTTTCGTTGGCCTTGGGCTGGATGCCGAAGACAGCTACAGCACGGCCGCCATCGGTGTAGTGCGCCGTTATGGTATGCATTCCTGCTTTCATCTGATCTAGATATGCTGGATTCAGCATGACGATGGTGCTGCCTTCTTTGAGTGCGTAGTACAGCGAGGGAACGATCGCTCCATCTATCTCAAGATGCATGAACTTCTCTAATGGCCCATCGAACCTGAAGGATAATCCTGCATTTGAGCCGGGGACATACACTGAAGAATTCCCTTCAAGGACAGAGTAGATTGGGATGCTTGCTGGGTCTACTACTTCGAACACCGCTGCTGACATATCGAAGGTAGGGCCCTCTGAACCCATCTTCTCAG
>CANOIM010000012.1 GCA_947566075.1 uncultured Eggerthellaceae bacterium
TCTGGGCCTGCTGAGCCGCCAGAGAAGCCTGGGCGGCCTTACCCGTGAAGGAGCCTTCGATCTCAAGACTTCCCAGCGTAGAGGAGGCAAAGGCGCTGGTAGCGCTCATGCCCGCCTCGAGGAACGAGTTCTTCACCTTCACGGATGCGAAGGAGGCCTTCGAAAGGACAGAAGGCGCAGAGGGAGAGGTGTTGACTGCTGCCTGAGCGCCCACGCGGGTGAACGTAAGGGCGCTGTCAGCCGCCCCAGAGCCTGCTTCGGCGAAGGTCTCACGCATCACCAGGCCGGGAGCGCCCACAGAGCGCAGATGTACCTGGGCAAGGCCCTTGCAGCCCGCGAATGCCCGGGTCATGTCAGAAAGACCGAGGAACGCCTCACCTTCGGCGCCCGTAGCGCCCAGGGTGACGTTCATCAGGTTGGTGCAGCCTTCGGCGAAGGACACGGCCTTGATGGTCTTGCCAACCCCGAATCCGCCCGCGTCACCGCGGCGCGGCAGGGCCAGTCCTGCATCGGCGATGGTGGCCGTCTTGGACTCTGGATCATCACCGCCCGTGGCCGCCACCTGATCAGTGACGCCCACCAAAGACGTACATCCGTACGCCATGCGTGACATGTCTTCGATGGAGGAAGCATTCATGGAGGTGAGATCGATATCCACCGCGCTCATGGCCCCTTCGAAAGCAGAGACCATGGACACGTTAGCGGTGACACCGGGGTACACCTTCACGCGGTTGTAGTCAGCATTGATGCCGCTGTCTCCGGCGCCCAAAGATGACCAGGGGGCGGGATCAGAGGTGGTGAAGTTCCTCATGAGGCCCCGCTGGGAAGACGTCTCAGAGCCCGGATAGATGATCAGCGTGCCGAACTGGTCCCCTGGCTTGCGCCGGATGGCCCAGGCTACACCGATGCCGTCAACGTCGGTCTCAGAGGTGACGCCCACGAAACCACCGGTCAGGATGGTGCCGAAGCCCTCACCAGTGCGGCCCACGATGTTGTCCATGGCGGACATATCCATGTTGTTCGTGTAGCGGCGCGGCGTCCAAGAGGTTGCCATGTTCTTGAAGGAGGCCAGGTTGTTCACGGCCACCTTGCCGTTGAAGCGGTAGATCAAGCCACGGGCAAAATTGTCCGGCTTGAAGGCCAGGTCAGAGGCCTGGGAAGGACCACCGTAGACGTAGACGGTGGCCGTTGCAGCCAACACGAACGAAGGTTCGCTTGTGGCGGAGGCACGGCTTTCGAACACGCCGGGGAGCACCCGGGTGAAGCCGTTGCCGATGGTCATCTTGAAGGCGTTCTGCTCACCTTCCTGGGCTTCTGCCGCATTACCGGTAAGAGTGATGGCCTTGTAGTTGGACTTCTGTACGTTAGAGGGAATCTCAACGTTAGCGGCATTGCCGATAGCGGTACCCGTGAGCTTGGTGTACTGGTTATGAGCGGTGGGTGCCAGCATGTCATGCATACCGGACGCACGTTCGCCATAGCCGTCATAGTTGCCCTCAACGGCCCAGGTGCCCACACCGGTCATGTCAAGGCTGACCAGGTTCGGGCAGCCCGCGAAACCGTAGCGCAGGTCCTTGGTGGAAGGCGTGGAGCTCATCTCAGACAAGGGCATCTGGGTGCCGTTGGCCACCCAGGGATCCGCCGCCGGATCAGGATTGCCGTTGGCATCCTTGGGCAGGGACAGATCCACGCTCTGCAGGCTGGTGCAGTTCATGGCGAAGCCGTAGAAGGAAGGCTTGCTCATGTTGAGGACGCCCGCGTTGCCGTTGGCATCCAGCAGCGTCTTGGAACCCAGGACGCTGGGCAGGTTCACCTGGACCACCTGGGAAGAGGCCACCATGTAGGAGAAGTCAGAGATGCGGGTGGTATCCCAGCACTTGACGGAGCCGACCTGGGCGTTCTGGGGCAGGGCCGCAACGCCTTCGTAGATGTTCGGCCAGGTGCTCAGAGCCGTGCCAGCGTTATCGAAGCTCACGGAATCAGGCACCGCGCTCACGGTACCCGTGTAGGCCTTTTCACCCGTGTAGTAGGAGGCATCGAAGTTGGGGTTGCGCCGCACGCGGGCCGCACCCATGAACATGGAGGAAGCCGAGGCCGTGGTGACCATCTCGCCCTGGCGGAAGCCCATCTGGGGCATGCCGCGCAGGTCGATGATGTTGGCGCCGGAGTTGGCGCAGAGGCCATCAGCGGATACCAAGTACTTGGTCAGGGCAGAGGAATCCTTCCAGATGATCTTGGCCGTGTTGGCCTGTTGGGTGATGTTGAGGTTGTTGTTGGCATCCAAGTCAACGCCGGAGGTGAGGGAGCCTTCGAAGAGGCTGGTGGCATCCGTCCCCGGGCCACCCACGTTGGTGAGGATGATGCCACGTTCGTCATCACGATCAGCGCGTTCCCGTTCGGTGCCCACATAGGCAGCCAGGGAATTCAGGATGGCATTCTCGCCGGTGCCCACGTTCTGCAGCTGGAGGTACGCCATGTGCTTGGCGTTGTAGAACATCCGGCTGAGGTTGGCGTTGTTGCCGTTGCCGAAGTTGCTCATGGGCCAGTCAGTGTACTGGCCGCAGGTCCAACGAAGGTTGGTGCCCTCGAACATGGAGTCAAGCATGGCCCCTTCGCCGTTGAAGGAATCCTTCATATGGATGAGGCCGTTGCCTTGGATATCGTTGGGCTTGTAGGCAACATTGGAACCCGTGTACTGGAAGGCCCCGGTGAAGGTGACCCGGGAAGCCGCAGGAGCCACGTTGCTGATATCAATGGAACGGATGTTCGGGTTGTCCGCCGCGAGGTAGGAGAAGTCTGCTCCCAGGGAGGAAGCGTCAGGCGCACTGGCCACTTCGAAATCCTTCAGGGTGACCGCAGTCATCTGGGATTCCCGGCCGCCGGAGAAGGCACGAGTGGCGAACTGGATACCGGAGAGATCCCACTGACGATAGAGGTCATCCGTGGGCAACGTGGTGACCGCCGTGAAGCCCGGCGTCTCAGCCGGAGGCGTGCGGGTGCCGTCTGCCGCGGCGTCGCCCGTGGCCTGGAAGAGCAGGTTGGAGCGCGTGACTCCGCTGCTGAGGGTGACGTTGGCCAGGCTGGCGCAGCCCTCAGCCAGAGAGGTGATGTTGGTGGTGGTGCTGTCAACCGTGAGGTTGGTGGCGTCTATCGAACGGACGTTCGGCATGCCCTGGAAGGCATTCTGCAGGCTGCTGCCAGCATAAACGCCCGGGAACACCATGACGCGGCCGATGGTGTCAGCCAGAGGCAGGCGGGCATCAGAGGATTCATCCCGGGTGGGGACGCCCATGCCCGCCGTGCGCCCAGCCCAGGGGGCCGGGTTGTCATCGGTGAAGGCGCGCATGCGGCCTTGGGCAGTCTGGTTGCTGCCCTCAGCGTAGACGTTGGGGTAGATGAGCAGGGTGGCATCGCCCGCGTTCTTGGCCTGATAGGCTTCATCGCCCGAATGGGGGCTGCGGATGACCCACACGACGGAAGCCACGCCCAGCTGCTTGGCGATGGCGTTATCCACCTGCTTGTTGGGATCGGATTCGCCCACATAGCCACCGGCGATGATGGTGCCGAAGGCATCTTCGTACACGGTGCCGAAGGTAGAACCCATGTTCGCATAGCCGATGTTGTATTCCTGACCAGACCAGATGCCCATGTAGGCCAGGGCGCTGCTGTCAGAGGGCTTGATCTCACCGCTGTAGCGATAGGTGGTGGTGCCCAGGCGTGCATTGGGGCAGAGCATCAGGTTGATGATGGACTGCGGGCCGCCGTGGACGGAGATGCTGACGTTGGAAGCCATCACATAGTTGGGATTGGCCGTGGTGGATTCGCGGTTCCAGAAGAAGCCGTTGAGCACTTTCTGGAAGCCCGGGCCGATGGTGATGGAGGGTTCCGGGCTGGTTTGCGGGGAATCAGACCCGTCTTCGGTGGTGAGCAGGGTGCAGCCGTCGAACATATTGTATTGCATGGCGCGGATCTCACCGTAGTCAGAGGTGTTGCCCGCCATGGTGGCCGTACCCAGACCCATGAGGTCAAGGGTGTGGAGCTTTTCGCAATCTTGGAACATGAAGCGCATGTCCGTGGTGGACCCGATGGTGGCCGGGTCAGTGGTGCCCAGGGTGATGTTGGTCACGTTGGTGCAACCCTTGAACAGGGAGTTCATGGAAGCACCGGCCGTCTCGGCCGGGCCCGGCACCTTGGAGGTGGACAGGTTGTTGATGTTCACCTGGGTGAGGCCCGTGCAGTCCTGGAACAGGGAATTCATGTTAGACACGGCTGACATGTCCATGGTGGGGCTGAACAGGATCACGTTGTTGCTGGCCGCACCGGATGCAGGCTTGGTGATAGCCTGCTGGATGGAGGTGCAGCCTGCGAACATCTCAGACATATTCGCCGGATACTTATTAGAGAAGCCGGTCAGATCGATCTTCTTGAGGTTCGTGCAGTTAGCGAACATCCGTGCGCCGTCAGCAGGCGGGGTGTTCCTCATTTCCTCAGACACGTTCCCATCCATGCTCCAGACGACGCGGGAAGAGGCCCCGTTGGGGTTCTGGAAGCTGTCTTCGAAGAGCCCGGTCAGGATGGGGCCGTTATAGAGGGAGTTCTCGAAGTTGACGATGGCATTGGTGCTGGCCGGGAAGACGGTGCCTTCGCTGCCCACGGAGCCCATGGTGCTCTTGAAGGCGTTGGTCAGATTGGCCCCCCGAGCCGTGACGGACTGCCAGAAGCTGATGTTCTCAAGGCGCACTGCTCCCTGGAAGGCAGAAGTCAGGTTGGCCCCTTCGCCATTGAGAGAGGTATCAACCACGAGCCGCTTCAGGTGGTCAGCGTTCTGAGCGAAGGAGGTCAGGGTGGGTGCCGGGCCGTTGCCGAACTTGATCAGGGTCAGGCGCGGCAGGAAACCGCTGCCCGGTGTGGTGAAGGCCCCTTCGAACATGGAGGTGGCATCCAGGGTGGTTTGGGCCTGGTTGCCAAAGGTGTCAAGGCGCACCTCTTGGAGACCCGTGCAGCCCGCGAACATGCGAGTAGCGTCAGCCACGCCCAGGTCTGGGTCGAATTCGCCATAGTTCATCCAGCTGGTGAGATTGACATCCGTGAGGGCCGTGCAGCCTTCGAACATCTCCCGAGAGGAGACGACGCCATGGATGCCATGGTTGGAGTAACCGCCCGAGCTGTCTTCGATGCGATGGATGAAGCTGACGCCATTCTGGTTGATGGCATCCCCCTGGCTCACCTGCACATTGTTGGTGAAGCCGGTGAGAGCGGTGCAACCGGCGAACATGCGGTCCATGTTGTGGAAATCAACCTGGTAGACCTTGGGGTCTTCCTCCGTGCCGTAATTGGCGTTGAAGTCATCCTTGTACCACATGTCATGCTCAGGGTGAGACGCATGAGCCCAGGTGTCGATGATCATGTTGGAGAAGTCAACGTTCTTGAGCTTGGTGCAGCCTTCGAACATGGACTCCATGTATTTGTTAGCGGCTACGTGGTCGTAGATCTTGGCCTGGGTGAAGGCATCCGCGTAGCCCACGTCATTGTGAGCGCCGGGCTTCGTCCAGGGAGCCGCGTTGTATTCAAGGCCAGACCCCTCAGTTGCGCTGGCGGTGATGAAGTTGTCAATAAGGACGACCTTGTCATCATCTGCCTCGAACATATTGGGGTTGCGGTAGATCAGAAGGGTGTTGTCTTCGGGCGTGGAGATACCCGTCTCCGCTTCGTTATCCTTCGAGCGGATGACCCACACCACGTAGTCAACGTGCTGGGGGTGCATCTCCGTGAAGCCGATGAAGTTGCCCGCTACGATGTTGTCACCGTAGGTGGCAGCGCCGGTGTTACCCAACACGTCACCGATGTTGGAGAAGTCAAGGTTGTTGCCGTAGCCCATCTCCTGCCAGAACTCACTGCGGAAGAGGGCGTTCTTGTCAGACAGGCGCACCTTGCCATCAAAGCGGTAGCGCTCTTGGCCGATGGTGACGTTGGGGCATTCCAGCAGCGCGTTGTTGCCCGAGTTGGATTCCGGACCACCGTAGATGTACACAGAGGTGTTGGGCCGGAAGATGTAGCTGGGGAAGGTGGCCTGGGTGGAGCGGCACCAGAAGAAGCCGTTCAGGATCTTCGTCCAGCCGGAGCCCAGGTAGATGTTGTTCTCATAGTCATAGGTGGTGGGCATGGTGCCGATGTGGTCAGCCGCGCCCAGCTTGGTGCAGTTGTTGAACATGCCGTGCATGCCGGACTGCATCTCACCATAGGAGTACTGGTCACCAGGAACGTGGGACGTGTCAATGCCCCGCAGGTCCATGGTGGTGAGGTTGGCGCACCCCGCGAACATGAAGCGCAGGTCATTGGCCAACTGGAAGGGCTTGATCAGGTCCGTTTCCGCCGTGGTGGTGTTGAGGTTCACCTGGGTGAGCGCTGCGTCGTTCTCGAACATGCGTGCCATGGAGGTAGTAGGCCGCGTGTTGGCATCGTTCACCAGGAAGTCTTGGAGGTTGGCCGTCTGCAGCGCCGTCATGTTGGCGAAGGCGGCCTCAAGGCTGGTGACGTTATTGAAGGTGTAGCCCGTGGCGAAGATGAGAGCGTTCTCCGGGATGGCGGCCGGGGTGGCGCTGGCATCAGGGGCCTGGGCCTCAACCTTGGTGAGGCGGCGCAGGCCGTTGAAGGCGTTGGCCATGGACAGGTCAGCCTCCACGCCGGTGCCCACGTTGGGACGCGTGGCCATGGCAGGCAGGTAGCGCAGGTCAAGGCGGTTGATGTTGGTAGCGCCGTTGAACAGGCCGGACAGGTCATAGGCAGGCTTGGGCGCTTCGCCACCCGTGCCAGCAGCAAAGGTGATGGACACGTTGCGGCCAGCGTAGCCGGTGTTGGAGAAGGAGCCCGCGAACATATTGGTGAGCTTGGCGTTGCCACCCGTGGCCAGGCCGTTCATGAGGAAGTTGACGTCAGAGGTGGGCGTGAAGAACGGATTGGAACCGATGCTGGAGAACATGCCCGTCAGGTTGACGCCGCTGCCGGTGCCCACCGCCGTGGTGTGGACGTTGGCCAGGGCGTCATCACCCATGAACATCTCGGTCAGGTTGGCCCCGTCACCGGAACCCACGTTCTCAAGGGTAGCCGATTGCAGGCCCTTGGCGTTGGCCACCATGCGGGTGAGATTGGTGTCATCGCCCGAACCGATGTTCTTCAGGGTGAGGTTGGTGGTGGCGTTGGGATACACCGTGAGGTCTGGCGTGAAGGCGCCGGAGAACATATTGGAGAAGTTGCCGTCAGTGCCGGAACCGAAGTTCTCCAAGACCACGCGGAAGTCATCCGAGGCGCCGCTGGGGCGCGTGGTGGGACTGAGGGCGTTGGCGAACATCATCTGAGCCGACACGTGAGACGCGCCGGATGCCCCGTGCCCTTCGCCAGACACACCGGTACCCAGGCGCATCTCCACCTCATGGAGGTTGGAGCAACCCGCGAACATACGATCAGCGTTGGTGAGGGTGGACAGATCCCAGTTGGCGCCCAGGCGGATGCCGGTGCCCGGAGTGGCGGGCACGGTGGAGCCGGAGCCGAAGGTGTCATTCATGAAGTCACCAGAGGTGCTGCCCGCTGCTAGGGCCACCCGCTGGATGGAGGTATCCCCTTCGAACATGGAGGAGATGTTAGTGGTGGGCACCGGGTTGTCATTGCCGTCCGGCAGCTTGACGGAGATCTTCAGGTTGGAGAGGTCAGCCCACTTGAGGTTGGGCAGGTCAGCGAAGGCCTGGTAGAGGCTGTCCGATGCGTAGACGCCCGGCTCCACGTAAACGTTCTGGATCTCACCGGCCCAGCCTGCCGCCCAAGGTGCCGGGCGGTTCTCTGAGAAGGAGGCCAGGCGGCCGAAGGTGGGAGCGGGGCCTTCCGAACTGCCGGGGAGGCCGATGATGAGCGAGGTTTCCTTCGCCTCATTCTGGCGGATGACGAAGACCACGTCATTGGTGTAGGAAGAGGACATGGTGGGATCATCCGTGTAACCCACCGGGCCGAAGCCCACCAGGTTGCCGCCGAACTGGGAACCCAGGTTCTGGACCAAGTCCTGCATAGCCGTGGGGAGGATCAGGTATTCCGCCTTGACCCAGGCTGCCATGCGTTCGATGGCCTGGGCGTTGTCAAGGAAGATGGTGCCGTTGTAGACGTAGCGCTGGCGCAGCTCCGGTTCGTTCTTGTCATCTTCCGAATAGGTGTTCGGACGACGCATGATGTTGATCCAGTTGGAGGGGCCGCCGTCAACGGAGACATCCACCCGCAGGACGTAGTTGGGGAACTGGTCGATGATGCGGCGGTTCCAGAAGAAGCCGTTGAGGACCTTCTGCCAGCCGGGGCCGATCTTGATGCGAGCGTTCTTGTTGAGGGCTTGGGCCTCATCCGTGGGATCGATGTTGGTGGGGCCTTGGCCTGCGGCCGCATAGATGGTAGTGATGTTGGGGCAGCCTTCGAACATATCCTGCATGCCGGACTGGGCCGGGCCGAAGGAGGCGTAGTCACCATTGACCAGGCCGGTGCCGATGCCCGACAGGTCGATGATGTTCGGGTCATCAGCTGTGCCGCCCTCACCCAGGCGCGTGCAGCCCTTGAACATGGATTGCAGCGAGGAGGCCGAGCCGTTCCAGGCCGTGTTCTCTACGTGGGTGATGGACACGCTACGCAGGTTGGACTGGCCTTCGAACATGGAGGACAGGTTGACGCCGGATTCAGAGGTAGAGGAGCCCAGGTCAATGGCGCTGAACTCCGTCAGCTGCGGAGTGCCTGCATCGGCCGGGATCTGGAACAGACCGGAAAGGTCTGTGGCTGTGGAGAAGTCAAAGCCGCCCAGGTCATTGATGGTGACCGTGGTTTGGGTGGGCTCGGGGCCGGGAGCGGGCGGGTTGGGGGTTTCGGTGTTGTCTTCGGTGTTGTCACCGGTTTCCGTGTTGTCGCCGGTTTCTCCGCCGGATTCGGTGTTGTCAGTGGTTTCGCCACCTTCGGTGGGTTCGTCACCGGTCTCACCGCCGGTTTCGCCACCTTCTTCGCCACCGCCGGTCTCGCCGCCGCCTTCGCCACCGCCGGTTTCGGTGTTGTCAGTGTTGCCGCCGGGGTTCTCTGTGTTCTCAGTGTTGCCGCCAGGATTGTCCGGGTTCTCCGGTTCGCTGCCTTCGGGCTGGTAGAGGGTGTATTCATGCTCAGCGGAGACCTTCTGCAAACCGGTCATGCCGCGGAAGAGATTGGGCGTGCCGTTGCGCAGGTTGATGGCCTGCTGACCCAGGACCACCACGTTGTTGATCATGTCAAGCGTGACCGGGGTCTCGCCTTCGATGGTGGCAAGGTTGGCCGCCACCTGCCAGGGCGCCAGGTTGGTGCCCGTGGTTGAGGGGGCTACGTGCTCGCCTTCGCCATAGGGCAGGATGACCAGGGTGTACTGCTGGCCTTCATCAACGTTGGGGTTGCGGCGCACGTCCCAGAAGATGCTGTTGGGGCTCCACTGGCGATAGACGTTGAAGTCACCGTCCATGCGGGCCAGAACGGAGGGGCCGAACACCTTGTTGATGTATTCCTCATCCGTGGAGGTTTCCTCCACCACCCGAGGCTGGGCGTAGGTAGTGGTCTGCTCTTCGGATTGAGCCTGGGGCTGGGCCGCTTCGGGGGCCGCTGCGGCCGGGACGACCACCTGGCGGCTGTTCTGAGCCAAGGTCTGGTTGTTCAGGGTGCGCGTGATGGTCACTTCGGAGTCACCGGATTCATAGGCGCGCACGGTGCCGTTGGTGGAAACGGAGATGTCCTCCGCAGAGTAGTTGTAGTCAGTGACCACGCCCGCTTGCCTCAGGAGCTGCTGGCGCTCGGCCACGTTGGCGGCAGCGCGATCCAGAGCCTCTTGCTGGGCAGTGATCTGGGCTGCCCCTTCGGCGGCTGCAGCTGCGGCGGCCGCTTCGTCAGCGGCATCCGCTTCGGCCACGGTTTGAGCGCGCTGCTGGGCCGCGGACTGGCTGGCGGAAGCACCGCCGATGGCACCCGCAGCCATCTCTTGGGCGCCCCCTGCACTGGCGGCATTAGAAGCGCTCGTGCTGCTGGTAGCTGCTCCACCAAGGACGCCAGCGGCGCCAGCCGTGCCAGCCGCGCCGGAACCTTGTGCACTTTCGGTGGATTCACTGTTGATAGCTTGTGCGTTGGAGTTTTCCGCCGTGGTGGAAACGCCCATGTTGGCAGAGAAGATGTTCCCTGCTTCACCCTGCTCCAAGGTGAGGGGGTCCACCGGCAGGCTGATGCTGTAGGACACCACCCGGTTGTTGGAGACGATGAGTCCTTTCGCGGCGTTCCAAGCCGAGGAGGTCTCCTGGGCGTCCGGCACCAGGATGGTCACACCGGTGCAGCCGGTGAGAGCCGTCTCAGCCACGGTGCTCACGCTTCCGCGAGCCACGATCTTGGTGAGGTTGCCGCAGTTGGCGAAGGCTTCGCCACCCACTGCCTGAAGCGTTTCAGGCAGCCAGATCTCAGAGATGCCGGAATCCTTGAAGGCAGCGTAGCCGATGGTGCGCAGACTGGTGCCCAGGTCAACGGACTGGAGCTGAGTGGTGCCCTCGAAGGCGCTTTCGCCGATGGAGCGCAGGGAGGCGGGAAGCGTCAGGGACTGGATGGGAGAGCCGCGGAAGGATTCTTTCGCGATGGAGCTGACGGGATAGGCCACATCCCCCACGAACGCGCTGGACGGGATGTTCAGCGAGGTGGCGAAGGTGGTGCGCCCAGACCAACCCACTTCCACGGTCATGTCAGGAAGCAGGGTGAAGGTGAGGCCCGCGGTGGCGGTGCCGGGGACCAGCTGCTCATCCGGGGCCTGCAGTTGCACGCTACCGGAGATCTGGCCGTTCTCGTTCACTTCGGAGCCACCGGCGGATTCCAAGGTCTCCTGGGTACCGGCCTGGCCGATCTGGGTGAAGCTGGTGAATCCGGCTTCCGCCCACACAGCGGTGGCCTCTTCGTCAGTGGAGGTCAAAGCCACGGTGGTTTTTGCCACCGTTGCCTGTTCAAAAGCCGGTGGGGTGTTCTGCTGCTCTTCATCGTTGATAACGACGGTGGTCTGAGCTGCGATGGAGGTGATGACCGCCGGGCTGACGATGGAGGTCAGCTGAGCGCTGGCAGAGAAAGCACCGGCCTCAATGGCGGTGACGGGGAGGGCCAGATCGTTCAGGGTGGCCGTCTCCGGGATCACCGTGGCGGTGCCCGCGGCTGCGGCGCGGAGGATCACAGCCAGGGTGTCATCGTCCTGGCCGCGCAGGAGAAGGTCAGCTGTGGAGGTCAGATGGGTGTTGGCCTCAGGAACATGGAAGCCTGCCACGCTCTTCGCATAGGGAGCCGCTTCGCTGAAGATGCCCGTGGCATGTTCGGGCAGTTCCACATTGCGCATGGCGGAGGGGATGTAGGCAACGGTGACGCCTTCGGCATCTTGGACGGACTGCTGGAAGTCATCCGTCATGACCAGGGTGCCCATGTGCCCGGCGAACACCGGGTTGTCCACGTTCACTTCGATGGTCTTCAGATTCTGGAAGGTAGCCAGGGAATCTACATCTATATAGGTAAGGGAGGCCGGGAGGAGGAGCTTCTCCAAAGCGGGGTTCTTAGCGGAGAGGCCCGCCGCGCCTGCGCCGTTGCCCAGCAGGTGCATATCCTTGGTGGCTGCATCTGCCTGGGGATCAGCGGCGGAGCGGGCCTGGGCGGCTGCGCGCTCACCCAAAGCCACCACCTTGTAATCATTGCCCGCGCTGGAGACCGTGGCCGGGATCTCAATGGATTCCGATCCCAGCTGGCTATCAGCCAGGCCGATGATGGCGGCCTGGGGCTCAACCTGGAGAGCCGCCTGCTCATCCGGGGAGAAGATGGAACGGTAGGTGATGCCGTCCACCTGGAAGACGTCCGTGTATGTGTTCATTGACACCGTGCCGGTGATGGTGGAACCGCTGGAGCCGCCATCCGTCAGACGCGCGGTGGTAGAGATCATCTCTACGGAAGAGGGAGTCTCAGAGGTGGCCGCGTTCTCAAGGCTGGTGGAGGGAGTCTCCTGGGCTGCTTCGTTGGCAGACGAATCGTCATCACCGAATGCGGAAGCAACGGTGCCGAAGCAGAGGCTGGCCGCCAGAGCAGCCGCCGTGAACATGCGGAAGGCAACGCCGCGCTTGGCCTTGCGCTCTGCCTTGGAGGGCTTGGCCTGGGTGGCCGTGGTAGTGGCCTTCGCGGCGGTCTTCGCCTGATTAGTTGAAGATGCCTTGAGGGCCTGGAGGCGCTTGAGGGCGTCTTTGATCACCGGGGATCCTTGGGTGGAAGCTTTGTCGTTCATGGCAACCGCACCTTTATATATATGTAGGGTCTCATTCGTTTGGCTGGGGGTAGGCTTGCGGGACGCGCTGAGATCAGCAGCGGCTGATGGGGTAGCCGATACGGATCCATTGGTTGCGTCTTCTGTGGTCTGAGGATGCGCAGCTGCATGGTCTGCAGACACAGCCTTCGTAGCCACTGGCTCTGCGGGTACAGATTCTGTGGCCATGGGCTCTGGGGCTAGCAGCTCTACGGGCTGCGACTCTATGGGCTGCAGCTCTACGGGCGCAGATCCTGCGGCCATTGACTCTGTGGGCAGCGGCTCTGCGGAAACCGATCCTGCGGATACAGCCCGGCCCCGACGCACGGGGCAGGAGTTGGCAACGCGCACGCGCCTGGTTCGTGCAGGCGCCGAGGCGTGCTTTGGTTTGGCTGAGCGCTCATCAGCGCCTGCCGGGTTGACAGCCTGGGGCTTAGACGTGCGGTCCAAGCTCACATGCCGGGCGTTGGAAAGCTTGGAGGCGAAGCGCTCACGCATAGCGTCGAGCTGATTGCCGCCCCTTTCCGCGCCAAAACGTTCGTGATGACTCATATCTTTTCCCCATCTGCGGGCATCAGCCCGCGGTTGTGGAACCCGTCACGAACGTCCTTAGTTCATGACGCGTCCCGCTTCCTGCCTTGGTGTTTCCCAGCACCAACGTGGCGTATATGCCTGCTATCCCTGCCTCCCTTTCGTGCCCCTTTTTAGGGGCTATACGTGTGCTCGCGCGCGCGTATAGGCATAGTTCGACAGATATAGCAATGTGCACTATAACCGCAGGTCAAGGCAAGTTTCAAATGGCATATCCGTGCTGCAAATGTGGTGGAATTGTGTGGTACCTGAAGATGGCCTGAAATAGCCGTTGCCAAACGGTAACTTTTCCCTGTTCGGAGGGTTGAACACGTCTTGCGATTTTACGCAACCCCTAATTTGATTTAGTGCATTTCTCGGTGATAAAAATGTTGAAGGTTTTTGCAAAAACCTTCAAATTTCCACAACTTTTGAACGCCGTTTTCCTTGAACGTGGAACATCGGCGGTAAATGGTGAAAAGGCTCTTTACACTCCCGTAAGGGGCCTTGGGAGATCAGTGCGCCGGTACGTCTTTCGGTCCTGTCAGTCTGTGGCGGCGCCTAACTACTTTCGGCAGCTCCGCTGCCGAGAGGCGGATATCAAACCCGGATACCCGCCTACAAGACTGATTCGTCTATGAATATGCTTAGCGAGGACATGCGCTCCTAAATACAAAGATGGCGGGGAAAAGGTCCCCGCCCAAGGTAGGACCAGGGCCTTACGGCCAGCCCCGAATATGCATTAATCATACCTTGCCATGACCCTTCGGTCTAGACATTCCTGCGGGTAAGACAGCCTCCCTGCAGCAGCTATGCTGCCGGAAGGCGGACAGGAACGAGTTCCTGTCCCTACGGGCAACCAGGGCAGCATCGCCGTTCCAAGGGCTTCGCCGCCGCGGCCAAAAGCAACAACCCAGGAAGCGGACGCGGCGGCCTATGGTTAGGCGCCGCAGAGGACTAACTGGGTTGGGAAGCTTAACCGGCGCACATCCTTGGGCGCGAAGCGCCCACTACTCACCCGGATGGGGCATCAACCTGAACGCGGAGCGACACCCACGCCGAAGGCGTGAGTAAAAGCAGAGGGGGACGCGATAAGCGTCCCCCGATACACTTGGCGGCCGCGGAGAGCGGCCGCCCGCGGTGATGATGCGGGCCCGGAGGGCCCCATCAGCAGTGCGGCTGGTTTTTAGTTGTTGCAGAGAAAGTGCGGCCCACAAGGGGTTGAGGCCGATTCTGCAAGGCAAGAAAAGCGTGGTAAAGTGCGAAGCACCACGTCTTTTCGCAGCCTGAAGCCAAGGCCGAACATCCCTTGTGGGACGCACGAACCAGGAAGACAAAAAGATTCTGCGAAGCGGGCGCGTAACCTAAGATCATCTCTCGAAGGCGGCGCGGCCTGCGGCGACGCAGACCAGTTCGTTCAACACCGCAGGCATGGTGAGCCCTGCAGCCTTGCACGCCGTGGGAAACAGCGAATGACTGGTCATACCGGGGGAAACGTCCACTTCGAAGCACTTAGCTTGGGCCCCATCCCAGATCATGTCAATGCGCCCGAGGTCTCGCACGCTGTAGGCCCGGTACACCTCAAGGGCCGCCCGTTCTATCTCAGCACGGATGGCTTCAGCCTCAGCCGGATCCGACGAGAGGGATTCTGGCCGCACGGGGCAGAAGAAATCAACCTTGTCCACATCCAGGCGCGCTTCGGAATCATAGAATTCCCCTTTCGCCACGATCTCAACCGGGGGAAGCACATGGGCATCCCACCCGGTGCCCAGGATGGACACGGAAAGCTCCACGCCGTCTATCCATTGTTCGATATTGACGGCATTGTCGTAGGAGAGCGCATCAAGGATGGCCTCTCCCAGCTGTTCTTGGCTGTTCACCTTATGGATGCCCAGCGCGCTGCCCCCGTGGGCAGGCTTCACCGCCACGGGAAAACCGCCGATGACCCGTTCAGGCACCAGATCCAGGGCCGTGGCAGCCCCCATCTCCAGGAAGGCGTCCTTGGAGATGAACACGCCCTGGGGCCAGGAGGCATTCCCCACTTCGCCGCTGATCTCTCGGTACTTGTTGAGGCTGGAGTGCAGGGCATCCTTGTTATACGCGCGGTGACAGACGCTGGCGGGGGATCCCACGAAGGGGATGCCCAGGAACTCCAGGAGGCTTTGGATGGTGCCATCTTCGCCATGCTTGCCATGGAGCGCGTTGTAGACCACGTCCGGCTTTTCGCTGCGCAGGGTGGGAACCAGCTCTTTCGTGGTGTCCAACGGGACCACCTTGTGACCCGCTTCGGTGAGCGCATCGCACACCAGCTTGCCGCTTTCCAGCGAGAATTCCCGTTCGAAGGACTGACCTCCCATGAGAACCGCAACCTTGAGTGTCATATTCGTTCCTTTCTTTAGGGGATGCAGCGGCTTCGTAACCTAAAGAGCTCCAGCTTCGATGAAGACCCGGTAGAGCTCAAGGCGCGCTTCGATGACCTCAGCCAAACGGCGTATGGCTTCCGTGATGTTCTGGGGGCTTTCGTAGCTGAAGTTGATGCGCATGCTGTTCTTGCCCGCGCGGCCTTCAGGATAGAAGGAATCTCCTGGCACGTAGGTGACGCCCGCCTCAAGGGCTTCAGCCAACATGCTGCCCGTGTCCACATATTCCGGCAGCGTGACCCACACGAAGAGGCCTCCTTCCGGGTGCGTCCACGTGGCCTCGGGCGGGAAAAACTCCTCCAAGGCCGCCAGCATGGCATCCCGGCGGATGGTGTAGGTTTGGATGAACCGCTGGAGCGTGCGCTGCCAGGGCACATCTTCGAAGTAGTGCTGAACGATGGCTTGATCCATGGAGCTTCCGCAGAGGTCTGCCCCCTGCTTCGCCAGCAGCACCTTGGAAAGGACATGGCGGGGGGCCACGATCCAGCCGCACCGCAGGCCGGGAGCGAAGATCTTCGAGATGGTTCCCAGGTAGATGACCTGGTCATCCAGGGCTTTCAGGGGAATCTGGTGGCCGCCGTCGAAGCGGATGCGGCCGTAGGGGTCATCCTCTATGATGAGGAAATCGTACTCATGGGAGAGCTCGATCAACCGGCGGCGGCGCTCAGGGGTCATGGTGACGCCGCTGGGGTTCTGGAAGTTGGGAATGACATAGGCGAACTTGAGCCGCGGGTTGCCCTTGCCGATGCGCTTGAGCTCCTCTTCCAGGAGGTCCATGCGCATGCCGTCTTCGTCCATATCCACCGCGTGGACTTCCGGCTCATAGGCGGAAAAGGCTTGGAGGGCGCCCAGGTAGGTGGGGCCTTCGGTGAGGATGATATCCCCCGGGTTTATGAACACCTTCGCCAACAGATCCAGCGCCTCTTGAGCCCCGGTTGTCAACACGACATTCTGGGGTTTTGCACGCACTCCGATGTCCCGAAGGAGGTGGGTGACCACCTTGCGCGTTTCCGGACGGCCATCGGTGGGCCCGTACTGGTAGGCAACAGAGCGGTCATGGATGTCTGCCACGGCGGCCATCATGGCGTGGTCAACGTCTTCCTTGGGAAGCAAGCGCACATCCGGCATGCCTCCTGAAAGGGAGATGATGTCAGGCCGCGTGGCTGCCGAGAAGAGGTCTCTGACCGGGGAGGAGCGCATCTTGTGGATACGGGTTGCCACCTTGCTGTCAGAGGTGTCGAATTCAAGATGAGCTGTGCCTGCCATGATGCTCCTTGGTTGGTCTATGGTGTGGTTCGAGCTTCGTTCCTGGCAGTGTAATGCAGAGAAGAGGCTGCTCAAACGGTGCTCTGGCCTTGAGCGTTGATTGTAGCCGAGTGGTGAGCAGGCGTGTAGGTCATCGCTGATACCAAGAAGACTATACTGTTTCGTTATGGCTAACAATGTGTAAAGGCGGAACCCATGGATCTCAATGAGCTCTATCATTTCCTCTTCGAAACCTACCCCGGGATCGGCATTCTGGTTGGCGCGGGACTGATCTTGAGCATCCTCGTTTGCGTGATCTTGGAATTCAGGACACGAAAGCTCTATCGGAATCATGAGCCAGCTGAGGATGATTGGTCATTGTTCTATGACGAAGTGGTTGAGGGTGAAGAGGAAGAACTGCAGAAAGAGCAACGAAACGGTGAAGATTAAGGCTGGATATCTGAAGGATACCCGCGAAGATCTGAAGGAAGAGGGCTGAAGGATGCAGCATTTCAACGAGACGGACATGGACAACGAACAGATCCATGGTGACCCTGACCCGGTGTTCCTCTACCAACGGGAGGGGGCTTACATCCCCCGCGTAGCTGCCGTTCATGACCTCTGCGGTTACGGAAAGTGCTCTTTAGGCGTTGCCATTCCCGTGCTCTCTGCTGCCGGGTGCGATGTGTGCCCGGTTCCCACCGGCCTCTTCTCATCCCACACCGCGTTCCCGGGCTGGTACATGCATGACACGACGGAAATCCTGACGGACTATCTGAACGCCTGGAAGGGCATCGATGTGCAGATAGACGCTGTGTATTCGGGCTTTCTGGGAGCACCGGAGCAGGTGGATGTGATCCGTTCGCTCTACGGGGAGTATCCGCAGGCCATCAAGTTCGTTGACCCGGTCATGGCCGATCATGGCAAGGTATATCCCACCTACACGCCTGAGCTTTGCTCCGCCATGGCGGAATTGGCGAAGGTGGCAGATGTGCTGACCCCTAACCTCACGGAAGCGGCCATCATCTTAGGGGAACCCATTGGAGATGCTTGGGGTGGGGTAGATATCCCTGATGAAGAGGCCTTCCGCCTAGTGCACGCTCTGCTTGACCTGGGTGCGAAGAACGTGGTGCTCAAGGGGATCCAACGAGAAGGCGAAACGGTCATCCGTAACTTCGTAGGGAGCGAAGGGGCACTGGAGATCATCGAAGTTGAGAATGAATACGTGCCCTATATGCTCCATGGCACGGGGGATGTGTACGCCTCCTGCGTGCTTGCCGGATTGATGGCGGGGCGTTCATTGGTGGAATCAGTGGCGTTCGCAGGGAACTTCGTTCATGACGCGATGATCGTCTCAGCGAAGCAGCCGAACTTCATGGACCGCGGCGTCAGCTTCGAACCGCTGCTGGGGAATGTGAGCCAATTGTTGGGATAGAAAGGACAACGGGGACGTAGGCTATTGTCCTGTCTTTCAATAGCGGTAATTGAGCTGGCAAGCCTCTTTAGGAAACAGGACAATAGCCTACGTCCCCGTTGTCCTTTCAAGCTCTGAGAGCCGTTCTAAGGCATGGGTTTACCGTTTTTGGTATCCATACTCAATTATTATGCATTCGCCTTCTCAAAAGCGCTCTCAATGAGCCGCTCGCAAAGCTCAGGGAAGCTGATCCCTGCCGCCTTCGCCGCATCGGGCAGAAGCGAGGTGGTGGTCATACCGGGAAGCGTGTTCGTCTCCAATACCCATGGCTCGTGATCTGGGCTGAGGATGAAATCCGTGCGTGATACTCCATGGCACGAGAGGGCATTATGGGCCTCCACGGCCAGCTGTTGGATCTTCTTCGTATCCTCTTCTGAAAGACGGGCTGGGCAGATGTGCTCAGAGCCGCCCGGCGCGTACTTGGAATCAAAGTCATAGGATTCCGCTTGGGGAATGATCTCAATGATGGGGAGGGCTTCGGCGGTGCTCCCTGCTCCCAACACCACAACGGTCAGCTCAGTGCCGGTGATGTACTGTTCGATGAGCGCCGCTGAATCTATAGCCAAGGCGTCATGGATGGCTTGGGTGAGCGCCGCTTCGCCTTCTACGATGTAGATGCCGAGAGATGACCCTTCTGTGGCCGCTTTGACCACGCACTTCTGCCCGAGTTCATTGATGATATCCGCTGCTGAGAAGGTATCTCCTCGGCGGATATACAGAGACTTTGGCGTGGGTACCTCCGCGTGATGATAGAGGATCTTCGCTTTCTGCTTATCAATGCTCACTGCGCTGCTGAAGACCCCTGACCCTGTATAAGGGAGGTTGATGGTCTCAAGGAAGCCTTGGATGGTGCCGTCTTCGCCCCCTTTACCGTGGAGCGCTAAGAAGGCCACGTCGAAAGCGCCTGTGAGGAGGGTTTTGATATCCTCCTCTTTCGCAGGATCAAGCCATTCCACCTGATATCCCGCCTCTATGAGCGCCGCCAACGCACCCTCTTTGGAAGAGAGGGATATTTCCCGCTCACCACTGGTTCCGCCTGCTATCAGCGCTACCTTGCAGTCTTGAGGGGCAGGTATATGGAACATATGTTCTCTTTCTCTCTGGGAATCTATGAGAAGTATAATTGCGAACAGGCCTGTTGTCACTGTGAAGCCCGCAGGCTGATGCGCTCTTGACTGTGAAATAGGAGTTGATATGACTGATATTCGAGAGATGGATATCACTGAACTTGAATCTGTTGTAGCGGAATTAGGCGAACCGAAGTTCCGGGCCAAGCAGATCTTCGAATGGCTCCATAAGCATACTGTGTCTGACTATGACAAGATGACCAACCTCTCGAAAGCATTGCGTAGCAAGCTGGCTGAAGCCTATCCTTTATCTGAAGCTGAGCAAGTGCTGGTTGAGAGCTCTGATGATGGCACGCGGAAATACGTGCTTGAGCTTGAGGATGGAGCAACAGTTGAGACGGTGGGCATGCCTGTGAGCTTTGACGAGAAGGGTAACCGGATCAAGCGCCTGACCGTATGCTTCTCCTCTCAAGCTGGATGCCCTATGGAATGCGCGTTCTGCGCCACAGGCCATGAAGGGTTCCTACGGAACCTCTCTTCGTCTGAGATAGTCGAACAGATAGTGGCGGTGCAAGAGGATTTCAACACCCCTGTGAGCAATGTGGTTGCCATGGGGCAGGGAGAGCCCTTCTTGAATTACGACAACCTGCTAGGAGCATTGAGGCGGATCAACACTGACCCGGGCTTGAGGGTAGGGGCTCGGAAGATAACCGTTTCCACCTGTGGGTTGATAGAAGGGATCCAGAGGTTTGGAAGGGAACCAGAACAGTTCCGTCTTGCCGTGTCTCTCCATTCAGCCCGGCAGCGCACACGGGATCAGCTCATGCCAAAGCTAGCGAATCAGCCCCTGGACCATCTTCAGCAGGCTTTGATCGAGTACAACCATGAAAGCGGCCGCAGAGTCACCCTGGAATATATGCTCATAGCGGGGATCAATGATTCTGATGCGGAGATGGATGCTTTAGCAGTGTTCTGCGAAGGGATCAACTGCCATGTGAATATCATCCCCTTCAATCCGGTTGACGGGTTAAGGTTCAAAGCTTCCGGGAGGAGCATGATGCAACATTGGGTCAAGGGACTGTCTGGAGTGGGCATCCCTGTGAATGTACGGAATTCCCGAGGTGGAGATATCCACGGAGCTTGCGGGCAATTAAAAGAAGTTGGCATGAGATAAAGAAAGGCCCGCGAAAGCGGGCCTTTCTTTATGATTCGAATCCGGCTGTCATCTCTCTAAAGAGTCTCTCTAATTCCCTATCGTCTTTGAATTCGATCTCTATCTTGTTCTTACCTTTAGAAGACTTGATCTTCACATTGGTCTCGAAGAGATCTTTGAGAGTCTTTGCTACAGATTTGTATTTCTCAGGAAGCGGTTCTCTCTTAGATGTGTTCTTATCTCCCTTATTCGAGAGCAACCGTGCAATGGATTCTGTTTCACGAACACTGAGCTTATTCTCGATGATCTTGTTCGTAAGGGACTCACGGCCTTCTTTAGTGGGAACAGAGAGGATTGCGCGGGCATGACCAGCGGTGATCTTATCTTCAAAGAGCAACTGTTGAGCCTCTTCGGGAAGATCGAGTAAACGAAGGGCATTCGCGATGGTCGAACGGCCTTTTGAAACAGCTTGGGCGATATCGGCCTGGGTCATCTTACGCCGTTCCATCAAGCGCCTGTATCCGTAAGCCTCTTCGATGGGATTTAAGTCAGAGCGTTGGATATTCTCAATAAGAGCAAGCTCCAGGGCTTTATCATCATCAACGTTCTTGACTTGGATGGGTACTTTCTTTATCCCAGCTAGTTTAGATGCTTGCCAACGACGCTCACCAGCGATGATTTGGTATTTCCCATCATTAGTTTCACGAACAAGGATTGGTTGAATCAATCCTTCTTTCTTTATTGAGCTTGAGAGTTCCTCAAGTTCATCTTTCTTGAAGTTCGTGCGTGGCTGGTCTGGATTTGGAACGATGGATTCTATATCAACCTCAGCGATACCTTCTTCTTGAGGTTCTTCTTTGGATTGAGACGGTTCGGGTTCCTTAGGTGTTTCACGTGAAACATTCTTCTCGACCGATTTAGGTGCCTGATTGATAGATGCGTTTATTAGGTTAGAGTTCTGAGAAGGAGAGGGTTCTTCTTTCACTGAAACAGCTTGATACTCAGAGACAGTCTTTGTAGGGACCGTCTTCTCAACAGCAACTCTCTCAAAACCACCCGTCTTACCGCTGAGCTTAGCATCTTGATCTGAATAATCTATCTCTTCATTCTCGTTATAAACGATACGTTCCCGCTCTGTCGTACGAGGCGTAGAAGTAGATCCATTGATCAAGGAATTCAACCCTCTACCAAGACCACCACGATTATTCTTAGCCACGCTCGATCACTTCCTTTGCGAGTTCTTGATAACAGATAGCTCCTTTTCCATGGGGATCGTATTCGGTAATAGGCATACCGAAGCTAGGAGCCTCTGATAATTTCACTGTACGAGGGATCAGTGTATTGAAAACGAGTTTTCCGAAGTACCCTTGAACCTCTTCTACTACCTGCCTTGAGAGCGTTGTGCGATTATCGTACATAGTCAACAGCACACCAAAGATATCAAGAGTAGGATTCAGGCGAGTTTTGACACGTTTCATTGATTCAAGAAGTTTTGTCACACCTTCCAATGCATAGAACTCACATTGAATAGGAATAAGGAGTTTGTCAGCCGCAACAAGAGCGTTGATCGTAAGAAGTCCTAAGGAAGGGGGACAGTCGATGAGGATGTAATCATACTTTCCCCTTACTGCACCCACAGCTTCTTTAAGACGATTTTCCCGAGCCATTTCTGATACCAGCTCGACCTCAGCTCCTGCAAGGTTGATGGTGGCAGGAACGATATCAAGGTCAGGGTAGATATCAGGGATGATGGCATCTTCAATAGAAACGTCATTGAGAAGCACATCATAAATACAGTTCTTCACGAGCGTCTTCTCTATTCCAAGCCCGCTTGAAGAGTTCCCTTGAGGGTCGAGATCAACCAAGAGGACTTGCTTACCGTTCTCTCCGAGAGCAGCTGCTAGGTTGATGGCTGTTGTAGATTTCCCCACACCGCCTTTTTGATTGATCACTGCAATAATGCGTGTTTGACCTATGACATGATCAACCGGTTTCTTATCACGGTAAGTCTTAAGAGTCTTCACATCCATCTGGTCTTCAATGGGAGGAACGACATCTCGGATGACGACTTCGGCATTTTCGATATCGAATTCATCGATGGGGGACGTTTGATGCTGAGTTTGATTATCATTGTATTGGTTCACCGATCGCTCTCCTTTCAGTTGGCGGTGAGTATAGCAAATATGAACCAGGGTGAGTGTTTCACGTGAAACACTCATGGTAAGAGGAGCACTATGATGAACAATACAGATGAATTGCTTGAGAAGTATCTCGATGAGATCATTGAAACCAATGAACGAATCAACCTGACTAGGATAACAGATAAGCAAGAAGGAAAGCTTCTTCATTTAGAGGATTCCCTTGCTGTGATCGAGGAAATGAATGAAGCTCCTGAAGGCTTTTATGGAGATATGGGTTCTGGAGGAGGATTTCCAGGTGTTCCTTTAGGAGTGATAACTCAAAGAGAAACCCTTTTGATCGATTCAGTTAAGAAGAAGATGACAGCCATAGAGGCGATCCTCACCAAACTCAACTTAGATGGGAATATCTCTACCTATAGTGGGCGAATAGAGGAGCTTTCCCAGGAACGAAGAGGGGAATTCTCAGTTCTTACTGCGCGAGCATTAAGCTCTCTTCCATCATTGATCGAATTGGCTTCACCTTTGCTCTGTGATCAGGGACATTTGATCTGTTTGAAAGCGAACGTAGACCCTTCTGAGTTAGAAGCAGCTCAATCTATACGGGATAAGACGGGTATGCGCTTGATCAAAGATAGAGAATACGATCTGAGTGATGGCAAAACCCACCGCAGGGTTCTTGTCTTCGAAAAGTACCAGGAACCGACCCTTTCCCTACCGCGTCGAACTGGTATGGCCCAAAAGCGGCCCCTTCATTAACGGGACAACGGGGACGTAGGCTATTGTCCTGTTTTCTGATTGTAATAACTGAGCAACAAGCCTCTTTAGGAAAAACAGGACAATAGCCTACGTCCCCGTTGTCCCTAGAGGTGAAATACACCCTAATGAATCAATCTAAAGAGGAATAACCACTACGTGTCGTTCTGAACCTTCACCTTCTGATTCAGTCTCTACCTTCGGATCATCTTTAAGAGCAATATGCACAAGGCGACGCTCATAGGGTGTCATCGGGCGCATAGGAATGCTCCGGCCTTGAGATACAGCACGACGGGCTGTGGAATGAGCGATGCTCTCGATCTTCTCCCGCTGACGGCTCTTATAGCCTTCAACATCCACGACCACTGGGTAGCGGAACCCGAGTTTACGGTAATCAATAGCAGATACGATGAATTGAAGAGCATCAAGGGTTCTACCATACCGGCCGATGAGCACAGCAAGATCATCACCGGTGATATCGAGGATCAACTCCCCTTCGTCACCCTCATATTCATCAATGGTGACTTCTCCAACATTGAAGTGCTCAAGGATCCCTTGAAGGGTTTCAATAGCTACATCAGCTATCTGATCAAGATCTACTTCTTCACTCTCTTGCTCAGTCTCAATGATTTCTTCACTCATGATAGCCTCCATGTTTCACGTGAAACAATCAACGCTTCTTTGTCGGACGCTTCTTCTTTTCTTTACGAACGACATCAACCTCAACAGGCTTAGCGACCAAAGCCTTCTCAGCTTCTTCTTCCTCTTCTTGTTTCCGGCAACGGCGGAGGGTGAATTGATTCTGGCCGATACCGATCAAAGAGGAAACACCCCAGAAGAGGAGAACACCAGCTGGTGAACTCCAAGAGATCCAAAGCATGAATAAGCTCATGACCACTGCCATGATCAAAGTCTGATTACGCTGTTTACTGTCTTTGCTCTTGAGCTGCTGCTGGATCATAGGGAAGAAAGTAGCTCCTGCAAAGATGAGCATAAGGATCAAATAGGGAACAAATGTTCCTATACCCTGGCCCAAGGCCCCCGAGGGAGTTTCAGTGAGATTAGGGACAAGATGATAGAAAGAGAAATTCTGAACCTCAGCCCTATCTCCCATCTCCCGTAGTACCTGGAAGAGGGCAATGAAGATAGGCATCTGCAGCAACATAGGAAGACAACCAGCAAGAGGGTTGAATTTTGCTTCGGCATAGAGCTTCTGAGTCTCTTGTCCGAGCCTTACCTGATCCCCCGCATATTTCTCCTGCAGCTTGGCGATCTGCGGTTGGATCTTCTGCATCTTATAGTTCGACTTCGCCTGCTTATGCATCAAAGGCGCGACGATGATACGGAAGATGACCGTGATGATGATGATAGCGAGACCCCAGTCACCAACTAACCCATGGAAGAAGTTGATGATCTGGAAGATCCAATCCTTGAATACATCCCACATATAGCTAGTCCACCTCTTTAGTCCTATGGCTCATAGGATAGACCTCCGGAACTGGATCATACCCATAAGGCCCTCCTGGTCGGCACCGAAGGATGCGCTTGATCGTAAGAACGAACCCCCTTCGGAAGCCAAAGCGCTTGAAAGCATTGAGACCATATTCCGAACAGCTTGGAATGAATCTACAGCTTGAAGGAAGCAAAGGGGATATGAGTGCTCTATAAAGAGCGATCAAACCGATGGCGATATACGTTGGTATACGTTTGAGATATACCGTGATCTGCTTGATCGTACCTTTATGATTTCCCATTGACATTCTTCAAGGTCTTATCGCACGCTGAGAGCACTTTACTATAAGAATCATTCAGGATTCCCGACTTAGCGATAAATAAGACGTCGTAGTTCTTCCAATCCCCTTCTAAATGCCGATACAGTTCCCTTAATCTTCTCTTTGCAGCATTCCTCCACACTGCGTTACCGTGCTTCTTTCCTGCAATAAAAGCAACACGACCTTCACGGTCGTGTTCAACGATGGGTTCATCATTGATCATCACCGTGATGAACCTATTTGAAAGACGCTTACCCTGAGAGAAGATGATTGATATCTCCTCATTGGATTTGATCGTCTTCAAAGGTTGGGTCTAGACGCAGAGACGCTTGCGTCCTTTAGCACGTCTCCGAGCCAGAACGGCACGCCCACCCTTAGTGGACATACGAGCACGAAAACCATGGGTCTTAGCACGCTTGCGCTTATTAGGTTGATAGGTACGCTTCATCAGTAAATCCTTCTTCTAGAAATAGAGGCAAGTGACTGAGAAGTATACCGCGGAGTTCGGGCATGTCAATCATCAATTCGTTGTTTTGCATTTCTAGGGTGGCGAAGAAGATATCCCCTTGAATGCGCCTGGCTAGATGTTTTGAAAATCATCATAGTAATAAGGACGGTTGAAATGAGGAAATCTTCAAAATCCACAGGTCAACGCGGAAAAAGAACTCCATATTCAACGTGAATAACTTGTCTTGAGATTCAACACCGTAAAGAACCTGCAGATACAGAATGAACAGATGATCAATAGGTTAAGAACCGTGAATACGGAGTTATAAGTCTTTTATCAACTTCTTGAGGACTTCCACTTCTTCCTGAACATTCCTATTCTGGAGCAACATGCTCTCAACTTTTCCCACTGAGTGCATGACTGTTGAATGGTCTTTCCCGAACTTCGTTCCGATATTCGCGTAGGGAACATCCAATAATTGACGGCAGAGATACATAGCCATCTGACGAGGGAAGAGGACTTCTCGCGAACGCGAAGATCCGATGAGGTCGCTATGCTTGACCTTATAGTAGTTCTCTACCTGTTTTTGGATATCCTCTATCGTAAGGTTCTTCGACATCATCCCCATGAAATGGTCTTCAAGGAGAGTACGGACCTCATTGATGGAGATCGTGTCATTTCCTGAGAGGTTCAAATGATAGATGACGATGGTCACTGCACCCTTGAGCTCCCGGATGTTCGAACCAGAGTTCTCTGCGATATACGCCTGGATGTCTTCAGGGATGAAGAGAGATTCATTCCCATTCATCCGCTTGTATTCATTGATGTAGCTCTTGACGATGGCTATCTTCGTCTCAACCTCAGGAGGTTGGATATCCACCGTTCCACCCTGCATGAATCGTGACCGATACCGCTCTTCGATATCGATATTCTTCGGTGCCCTATCAGCTGAGAGGATGATCTGTTTATCTTGGTTGATGAGGTTATTGAAGATCTGGAAGACGATGTTCAATGTTTGGGTCTTGCCTTGGAAGTACTGGATATCATCCACAAGGAGCACATCAGCCATCTCATAATGGGTCTTGAAGTTCTTATAACTTGATTTCTCCTTATCATGCTGAGCCACTGCATCCGTATATTCACTGATGAGCTCTTCAGCATCCACGTAGATAGTGGTGATGTCTGGCCGCGTTCTGTTGATGTAGTTCTGGATAGCTCTCAAGAGATGGGTTTTACCCAGGCCGCTTCGGCCGTAGATGAAGAGCGGGTTCAAAGGGGTGTTCCCAGGGAATTCAGCTACCTGGACAGCCATGGAATAAGCCATCCTATTCGATTCGCCGATGACGAAGTTCTCGAAGGTGAAGCTGGAAAGCGAAGCATCCGGGCTGATGAAAGCGCCGCTCTGAGGTTGTTGGTCCTTATGGGCACCTACCGTTTCCACCTCAGTTTTCTGGATGAAATCAGGGATCTTGAACTGGTCTTCCCTTTCCTCCCTTAGATCTTCACTAGCAAGCCTGCTTCCGGCCTCTTCTGGAAGCGGTGAAGGAGTTTGACGAAGGGGAGTCTGGGTGATGGGCGATTGATCACCGCTTTCATCCACTTCGATGACCACATCGAACGTGATCTGATAGAGGTCCTCTAACGCTCGAAGGATGATCCCTGAGAAGTTCTTCTCAGCCCAAGTCTTCATGAAGCTGGACTCTGTGGTCAAAAGTAGAAATCCATCACTGATGGCTTGAGGTTGTATCCGCGTTAAAAGGGCATTGAACTGGGATGTGTTGACATCAGGATAAGAGGAGACCTTCTCGCATATCTCTTCCCATCGCTTGGTCAATTCAGTCGGTTGCATAGGATGACCTTCCATGAAGGTTGATTCAGTACGGAGTGCGATTAGAGTTTTACACAATTGTAGAGGTTTTCCACAATAAAAGACGGAGGAATCCGAAGAAATCCTCTTCTATAAGGTTCGGACGAGGTCCTTCCCTAAAGGAGTCAATGTGTATTTTTTCCCGATTTGAGTGACAATACCCAGGTCACGGAGCTTTTTCAATTCATTGTACATGCTACCGCTTGGTATGTTCGTGGTGGTGTAAAGGTCTTTCACACCCCATATGCTCTCTGTTTTGAATAAGGGAAGGAAAGAGATAGCCCGCTTCGAAAGCAAGGGAAGGAGCATATCAACACTCAATGAGGTGTCTCCTGGCACGCTGGCTTCTATGGAGGGAGGTATCTTTTGCTCTTCAGAGACAAGGCTGATCGTGACCACAGCCCCTGAGCTCAAGTTGTCTTCGATACGGATATTCCCCTGCTTCGTCTCAAGGTATTCCTTGACGATAGGGAGCCCTGAACCCACCCCATTGATGTACTGCTTCATTTCCTGGGTGGCAGAAGAGTATCCCGGAAGCTGCGCTTTCTCTTTATCTAAGATCCCAGGGCCTTGATCCGTGAAACGGATCGTATTCCCCTTATCGAATATAGAGATGACCATTTCAGTGAATTCAGCATGGATGAAATTCTCTGAAACTTGGAGTATGACCGTATAAGGGATGGACCCACCTAAGCTGCTTGCCTCTGAATAGATGGAAGCAGCCAACTCTCCGATGAACTCCCTTGTGGTGTTCGGTTTGATATCTACGATCCGAGGAGAGCTCAGAAGATCGTCGTAGATAGCGATGCGAGCGGGGGTATCTACGAACGCAAGAGAGGCTTCCCTTGATGAAGCCCGCTCTTCCGAAATATCTGCATATGTGGCGGTTCGATCCAAATGCTTCCCTATCTCTAACGCAAATACGGTACCTCAGTTCAGAGATGATATATCCCCTGAAAATGAAACTTTCGACGGATTTCACGGTTTTCAACATTTTATTCATAAAAGGTGGAAAACAAGGAGAGCCTTAGAGTGTGGCTAAGGAAATGCGATTCGTATCAGTTGATAACTGTTAAAGATTCTTCTTGACAATCGCCCTTTTTAAGCGATTCCCTGATAGAGCCATCGCCTTTGTTTTGATTTGAGATAACCTTCTCGCTTTGGATGAGAGAAGAATAGAACAGATATTCGCTATCGCGGGTGATTGGATAAAACACCAGTACAATGCTGATATTTGAGGTGTATCCAGTAAGGTCATCATAAGAAATACACAATCCTCTATCTCATGATCAGAGGAGTTTTACAGGTAAGAGAGAGGGATTATGACGATAAAAGCTCATTTCAAGGAAGGTTATCAACATTTTCCACCTTCGCAATGAAAGCCTCAGTGGAATACTGTTATAGAACCTCTAAGATTCAATAATTTTCAAAACAGTGAAAACAATGAATTGAAATATGAGATGAATCTTTGAAACCCCCTGATGAAAAGCTCATAGAGGTATAATCTCGTAGAAATATGCGAGGAAGGATGTCATGAGATTCAGCATCAATAAAACAGAGCTCAGCAACGCGCTCACCGTGGTGATGAAAGGTGTTTCAACGCGTTCAACGCTCCCTATCCTTTCAGGCATCCTCATAGAAGCCAAGACGGATCAGATCACCCTGCAAGGTACCGACCTTGAGCTTTCCGTGGAAGTGAGCGCACCAGCGCTTGTTGAAGAAGAAGGTAAGACGGTCGTCCCCGGTAAGCTCTTCTCTGAGATCGTTCGTAGCCTCCCTGATGCCGCCGTTCATATTGAGACGAATGATAATGATGTCAAGATGGTCTGTGACACCTCATCATTCTCTGTTTGGACGCTCAACCCTGATGACTTCCCCGGTTTCCCTGAAGTGGAAACGAATCAACAGGTCACGCTTCCTTTGGATACGTTCACTCATATGGTCAAGCGGGTCTCACGGGTGGTCTCCCGGGATGAAAGCCGCATGATCCTCACCGGTGTGCTCATCGAAGTTGAGGATGAGCAGCTCAAGATGGTGGCAACGGATTCCTATCGGCTTGCGCTTGCGAAGACGAAGCTCTCTGAGACGAAAGCTGACGAATTCAATGCGGTCATCTCAGGTTCATTCCTCAATGATGTTTGCGGTGTTCCCATGGATGACACTGATATCACCCTAGGCCTGTCTGAGAATCAGATCGTGATAACCTGCGGGAAGACCGTCTTCATCAACCGGAGGATAGAAGGCAACTACCCCAACTACCGCCAGTTGCTGCCCACTGATTACAACACCCGTGTGACCATGGAGCTGGCGCCTTTTACAGCAGCGGTCAAGCGTGCGGCTATCCTCAGCTCATCTTCAGCACCCATGCGCTTCGACATCAATAACACCACCCAAACACTTCAGATCTTCGTGAAGGCCACTGATGTGGGATCGGTTCAAGAGACCATCGGATGTGAGGCTGTGGGTGACGATGTTGAGATCGCGTTCAACTCTGCTTACGTGGTAGATGGGCTTTCCGCCATCAAAGGTGAGAAGGTTCATTTCGACATCCTTGACGGCATGAAACCCGGTATCTTCCGTACGGTGGATACGGACGATCTTCTCTACCTCATCATGCCTGTGCGCATCTAGCGCCCCTAAGAGCTCCCGCAACCAAAGGTTCTCTTGGTGTCATTAAGGATCCAAGATATCACCCTAGCGAATTTCCGTTCGTATCAACATTTCACTCTGAGCGGCCTGGAAGAACTGAATATCCTCTTCGGCCCGAATGCCATTGGGAAGACCAATGTGATAGAAGCCCTTCAATTACTGACCGCGCTTACCTCGTTTCGCAAGGCAACCTCTTCTGAGATAGTCAAGCAAGGAAGCTCTGATTTCATGATCTCAGCGAATGTGTCTGATGGGAATCGCCAGCTTGAGATGAGCTTGACCTTCGATGGGGAGAAACGCAGTTACCGGCTGAATGGAAAGCCACGCACCATCAAGGACTTGAAAGGATTGATGCCCGCTATCCTCTTCGCGCCGGAGGACCTTGACCTAGTGAAGCGGTCAGATTCCCTGCGCCGCGGTGAGGTGGATACCATCGGGCAGCAAGTGAACGCGAATTACTATCAGATCTCCCGGGATTTCGAGAAGCTCCTTCGCCATAGGAACCGGCTTTTGAAAGATGAAGCCCCTGATGACCTTCTGGATGCCCTTTCAGAGCTCTATGCCAAGGTGGGTTCCCAATTAACAGCCTATCGTCGAGCGCTCATAGAACGGATGACCCCTTTCATCATGGAAGCCTACCAGGATATATCGGGGGGTGAGGCGCTTTCTGTGGAATATGCTCCCTCTTCTCAAGACCAAGATGATCTGCAGAAGAAGCAGCGAGAAGCCAGGGCAGAAGAGCGGGCTCGGCACCAAACCGTCGTAGGACCCCACCGGGATAAGATCCGGTTCCTCATCAACGGGATGGATGTTGGTTCTTTCGCCAGTCAAGGGCAACAACGAAGCGTTGTCCTTTCATTGAAGATGGCAGAAGTCCAGTTGATCGAGGAGATACTCCACCAGAAGCCCATCCTCTTGCTTGACGATGTGATGAGTGAACTAGATGCACGACGGCGGCAGGCTATGGTCGAATACCTCTTGCCAGAGACCCAAACATTCATCACCACCGCAAATCTGGAGTATTTCGACGCTACGATGCGCGAAAAAGCGCTGATTATAGACCTTCAAAAGCAACTTATGACTAGGGAGTAAGGGTTGCTGATAACAAGCGCTTAAAACGGCTCATATTCCTCCGTTTAAGAGGTGGGTTCATGAAAAAGCGTATGTTTGTATGCTAAAATCATCACGTCAAAACAAAAAAACCCCGTTCAAAGCCTATTCGCAGCAAGGGAGAGTCTATGGCAGCTAATGCAAGCAATGGCAATTATGGTGCGGAGAATATTCGCGTCCTAGAGGGGCTCGAAGCCGTTCGCATCCGCCCTGGTATGTATATTGGTTCTACCGGGCCGCGGGGATTGCATCATCTGGTCTACGAAGTGGTTGATAATTCCGTAGACGAAGCGTTGGCAGGCTGTTGTGACAAGATCGAAGTATGCATCCATGAGGATAATTCAGTCACCGTGACGGATAATGGGCGCGGCATTCCAGTGGAAAAGCACCCACAGGAGGGTATCCCCACCGTAGAGGTGGTGCTCACCATCCTCCACGCAGGCGGCAAGTTCGGCGACGGCGGCTATAAGACATCAGGCGGCTTGCATGGCGTAGGCGTTTCTGTGGTGAACGCGCTTTCCACCATGACCCGCGTCAGCGTCAAGCGTGATGGGTTCGAATATGAGATGGATTTCGAACGCGGCGTCACCAAGACGAAGCTGCACAAGCTAGGAAAGGCGAAGGGGACCGGCACGAAGGTGACCTTCTGGCCTGATCCGGAGATCTTCACGGAAACCACCACGTTCGATTTCGACACCCTGGCGAACCGGTTCCGGGAGATGTCGTTCCTGAACAAGGGATTGACCATCATCCTTCAGGATGAGCGCCGCAAGGGCCCGGATGGTAATCCCATCACGGAAACCTTCAAAGCCGAAGGCGGCATCGTCGATTTCGTCAAGTACCTCAATGAAGGCAAGGAAACCCTGAACAAGCCCGTTTACTTCGAGGCGGAGAACCCTGATGGCGAGGTGGAGATAGCCCTCCAATGGTCCACCTCCTACAGCGCTACCATCATGGCCTTCGCCAACAATATCAACACCACCGAAGGCGGCACCCATCTTGAGGGTTTCAAGAACGCGCTCACCCGCACCATCAATGATTATGCTCGAGGGAAGGGCCTCCTGAAGGATAAGGATCCGAACCTCTCCGGCGAAGATGCGCGCGAAGGGCTTTCGGCGGTGATATCCGTCAAGTTGCATGATCCGCAGTTCGAAGGCCAGACGAAGACGAAGCTGGGTAACACTGAGATCCGCGGCTTGGTGCAGAATGCCGTGGCCCAAGGTCTGGCGGAGTACTTGGAAGAGAACCCCACCCCGGCGAAGCGCATCATCAACAAGGCCTCCCAGGCTTTGAAGGCCCGCGAAGCTGCCCGCAAGGCCCGCGAGGCCACTCGGCGTAAGGGCGTGTTGGATTCCTTCGCCCTACCGGGCAAGTTGGCGGATTGCTCTTCGAAGGACGCATCCCTGTCTGAGATCTTCATCGTAGAGGGTGATTCCGCAGGTGGTTCAGCTAAGCAGGCGCGGGACCGCAAGTTCCAGGCTATCTTGCCCCTGCGCGGTAAGATCTTGAATGTGGAGAAGGCGGGGCTGCATCGTTCGCTTTCCTCAGACACCATCTCTTCGCTCATCACGGCCATTGGCACGAACATCGGCGAAGACTTCGATGCTGACAAGGCGCGTTACCATCGCATCGTCATCATGACAGATGCTGATGTGGATGGCGCTCATATCCGCTGCCTTCTGCTGACGTTCTTCTATCGCTATATGCCGGAGCTCATTGCGCGCGGGTATATCTACATTGCCTGCCCGCCCATCTTCGGTATAAAGAAGAAGAACTCGCGCTCCACGAAGATCGAGCGCTATGTGTATGACGAAAGCGCTCTTTCAGCAACGCTCAAGGAAATGGGCGGGTCGGACAAATTCGACGTCCAGCGCTACAAGGGCCTGGGTGAGATGGATCCGGAACAGCTGTGGGAAACCACCATGGAACCGCAGAACCGCCTGATGCTCAAGGTTGAGATAGATGATGCCGCTCAGGCTGAGCGGGTGGTCTCTGAGCTCATGGGTGATCAGGTGGAACCACGCAAGAAGTTCATACAGACCCACGCAAAAGACGTTAGATTCCTTGACATTTAAGGGGAGTAACCGAGTGGGTAGAGCGCGACAAAAAGATTCTTCGCTTCGCTCAGAATGACAAAGTGGGTTTGTGAGCGTGAAAGAATACTACGTCTACATTCTCACAAATTTTACGAACACTACTTTGTATATAGGAGTGACGAATGATCTAGAGCGCAGATTAGCTGAACATAAGAGTGGGCTGATCGAAGGATTCAGCAAAAGATACAAGCTTACGAAGCTAGTGTATTGGGAAAGCACGACAGATATTAGGGATGCATTACAGAGAGAAAAACAGATCAAAGGATGGAAGAGGATCAAGAAAGAAGAACTGATCACCTCAATGAATCCCCAATGGGAAGATTTGTCATTCTGAGCGAAGCGAAGAATCTTTTTGTAAAGCAGCAAGGGATTAATGAAAAAGAAGGGCGAACATGGCAGAATTCGATGATATCAATGAGACCGGTACGGGGCCTGAGGTAGACCCGGAAGAGGTTGACGCCGAAGAAACGGCAGATATGGAAGCGGCGGCCGAAACCGCTGCCGCTGCCGAGGACGGGGATGAGCCCCAAAGCGCCTTCGCCGGTGAGCTGGCTGTGCAGCCCGCAGAGCTGGGCAAGGAGATGCAGCAATCGTTCCTTGAGTATTCCATGAGCGTTATCGTGGCTCGTGCCCTGCCGGATGTGCGCGATGGCCTGAAGCCGGTGCACCGGCGCATCCTCTACGCCATGAACGAATCCGGCTACCTGCCTTCGAAGCCGCACATGAAATCTGCCCGTACCGTAGGTGATGTGATAGGCAAGTATCACCCCCACGGTGATTTCGCCGTGTACGACACCATGGTGCGCCTGGCCCAGCCCTTCTCCATGCGCCTGCCCCTCATTGATGGTCACGGGAACTTCGGTTCCATTGACGGTGATTCCGCGGCGGCCATGCGTTACACCGAGGCCCGTCTGGATAAGCCAGCCATGGAGCTCTTGCGTGACTTAGACAAGGAAACGGTGGATTTCGTCCCGAACTACGACGAATCCCTGCAGGAACCTGAGGTCTTGCCCGCTCGCTTCCCCAACCTGCTGGTGAACGGCTCCAACGGCATTGCCGTGGGCATGGCCACGAACATCCCGCCCCACAACCTGGGTGAGACCATTGATGCCACCTGCATGATGCTGGACAATCCAGACGTTTCCGTGGAAGAGCTGATGACGGCGCTCCCCGGACCGGATTTCCCCACGGGGGGCATCATCATGGGCCGGAAGGGCATCCTGGACGCCTACCAAACAGGCCATGGCAGCATTACCGTTCGCGCGAAGTGCGAAGTGATCGAGAAGAAGAACGGCCGCAACTCCATCGTGGTGAAGGAGATACCGTACCAGGTGAACCGCAAGCGCCTGCTGGAGAAGCTGGGCGAACTGGTGCGCGACAAGAAGCTGCCAGAGATCAGCAACATCCATGACGCGGCTGACCGTCACGGCATCGATATCATCATCGATCTGAAATCCAACGCCATCCCCCAAGTGGTGCTCAACAAGCTGTTCAAGCACACGCAACTCCAAGTGGGCTTCGGCATCAACATGCTGGCCCTGGTTGACTCCACCCCGCGCGTGCTCTCCCTCAAGGAGATCCTGTTCTACTACATAGAGCACCAGAAGGACGTCATCGTTCGGCGTACCAAGTATGAGCTGGCGAAGGCGGAAGAGCGCGCCCACATCCTGGAAGGCTACCTCATCGCGCTGGATAACATTGATGAGGTTATCCATATCATCCGCTCTTCTGAGACGGACAAGGAAGCGGCCGCGCGCCTGACTGAGCGCTTCGGGCTGACGAAGCGCCAGACAGATGCCATCCTTGAGATGAAGCTGCGTCGCCTGACCGGCTTGGAGCGCACGAAGATCGAGAACGAGCTGGCTGAGCTGCGCGAGAAGATAGCCTACTACAAGCGCGTTCTGGCCGATGAGAGCCTGGTTCGCCAGATCATCAAGGATGAGCTGGGTGAGATCCGCAAGAAGTACCAGACCAAGCGTGTCACGAAGCTTTCCGCGGAGGCGAAGGATATTGACGTGGAGGATCTGATCGCGGATGACTCCATGGTGGTGACCATGACCCAAGCGGGGTACATCAAGCGGATGCCCACTTCTGTTTACCGCCAGCAGAAGCGCGGCGGCAAGGGCATGCAGGGTGTGAACCTGAAAGACTCTGACTTCGTGGAGCACCTGTTCACGGCCACCAACCATATGTACATGCTGTTCTTCTCCACCAAGGGCAAGGTCTATCGCCTGAAGGTCTATGACATTCCCGAAGCGTCCCGCCATGCCCGCGGCACGGCCATCGTGAACCTGCTGCCCCTGGAGAAGGGTGAGACCATATCGGCGGTCATCTCCACCAAGGAATTCCCTGAGGATGAATACCTCATGTTCGCCACTTCGAACGGCATGGTGAAGAAGACGGCCATGAACCTGTACGACCGCACCCGGCGCGAAGGGCTTATTGCCATTAATCTGAAGGACGGTGACGAGCTGATATCCGTCCGCCGGGTGGCTCCGGGTGAGAAGGTCATCATGGTGTCATCTTCCGGCAAGGCCATCCTGTGGGATGAATCCGAGGCGCGGTCTATGGGCCGTGGCACAACAGGGGTGCGCGGCATGAATGTGCCTGCTGACGCTCACGTGCTAGGCATGGAGATAGCCCGACCGGGAACGGATCTGTTCGTCATCACCGAAAAGGGTTATGGGAAGCGTACTCCCATTGCGGAATATCCTGAGCATCACCGCGGTGGTCAGGGCGTGTACACCATCGTGATGACCCAGAAGAAGGGCCTGCTGGTGGCCATGAAGGTGGTGTCCTCAGATGACGAGGTGATGATCATCTCTGAGGAGGGCGTCATCGTGCGCACGCCGGTTTCCGGCATCTCTGAGCTGGGCCGGTCTACCCAGGGCGTGCACGTGATGAACATCGCTGATGGTGACCGGGTAACGGCAGTGGCTGTAACCGAGGAATAGTCTTTGGTTACACAACGGGCGGACAGGAACGAGTTCCTGTCCCTACGAAGATCCTCTGATAGGGGTCCCCGTTGTCCCTTCCTATATGAGATCAAGCAGCTGCTCGGGGTGTTCGGCGTAGAGGTCCGGTTCGGCACCTTCGTTCGCGAAATCCTCCTTCGCGTGATACCCCCAGAGTGCTGCTACGGCGAAGACCCCCGCGTTCCGCGCCGCTTTGATGTCACCCGGTGAATCACCCACGTAGGCGGTGTTCGCCGGTGCCGTTTTCAGCATACGCATGGCCTGTTGGATACCGGTGGGGTCAGGCTTGCGCGGGATCAGCGGGCTTTCGCCATACATGACCGCCGTGTACCCCGGCAGGCAGATGCTCATGATCTGATCAACGCCTGCTTGCAGCTTGTTCGACACCACACCTATGCCCATTTCCCGTTCCTTGAGGCCATCCAACAGGGGCATCACGCCCGGGAACGGTTTGGTCTGGTGGTAATACTCGTGGAAGTGCTGGTTCCACAGCTCCATGGCCCGATCCCGTGTCTTTTCGGTGGCATCCGGCGGCAGGGCCAGGTAGATCAGGCGGCGAACGCCGGAGCCCACGAAGGAGAGGATCTCTTCCTGGGTGCGCTGGGGGCAGCCGAGCTCCTCAAGGATCCTGTTCGTGAGGGCCATCAGATCGGGGATGGTGTCAAGCAGCGTGCCATCAAGGTCGAAGATGAAGGTATCCAGTTCAGGGCGGGGAGTCATGGCAATCCTTTCACGAGGAAAAGGATATCCTAGCACGAAGCCGAGCCCTATAATGGACCCATGTTGAGAGTGCATCAAAAGATGAAACCCGGCGCCTTGTCCGCTTTGATGGGCATGGGCATGCTGGTGCTCACCACCCTGACGTTCATCGGGCTGCTGTGGGTGGTCACCTTCGTGGTGCGCGTTATCGCAGCGTTCATCGGGCTGGCGTCCTAGGCCCCGCACAGGTAAGCACGGACAGGACGAGGACACGCGGATATGTGGCAGCGGTTCACTTTCTATGATCTGCGCGTCATCGGCCATTATCTGGGCGTTCTCATCACCTGGTCAGCTGCGCTCATGGCCGTGCCCCTGGCGGTAGGTCTCATCTTCCAGGAATGGGATGCGGTCAGCCGGTACCTCTTCTCCATAGGTATCGCCTTCGTGGCCGGGGCCACCCTGCGCTTCTGCCGGGTACAGCCAGGGCGGCTGAACCGCCAGCAAGCCTTGGCCATCGTGGGTCTGGCCTGGATCGTCCTGGGGGTGTTCTGCTCCATCCCCCTGTATCTTTCCGGCCATTTCGTCTCATTCTTGGATGCCCTCTTCGAAGGCGTTTCGGGCATCACCACCACCGGCGCCTCTCTCATCATCGATTTAGACCATCTCTCCTACGCTGACAACACGTTCCGCTTCATGATGCACCTGTTGGGCGGCTTGGGGTTGATCGTGGTGGCGCTCTCCCTGGGCGTCTTCGGGAAGGGTTCAGGCAGTCAGCTGTACACCTCCGAGGCCCGCAGTGAACACGTGGTGCCCAATGTGATCCAGACCACCCAGTTCATTGCGAAGGTTACGGCCATCGTGATCTTGGTGGCCACGGTGCTGCTCACGGGGCTGCTGCTCCTGCAGGGTTTCGAACCGGCCCGGGCCATCCTCCAAGCGCTTTGGGTCAGCATCTCCGGTTTCGTGACCGGCGGCTTCGCTCCCATGCAGCAATCCATCCTCTATTACCACTCCTTCGTCCTTGAGATCATCACGCTGGTCTTGATGATCCTGGGATCCATCAGCTTCGTGGTGTTCTATGAGGTGTGGAAGGGGAACACCGGTCCCTTCTTCCGTGACATAGAAACCCGCACCATGTTCATCTGGGTGGCTGTCATGTTGGGTGTCTTCGTGGCTTCGCTTTCCGGTTCCACCCTCTTCGCTGATATCCCCGCGCTGCTTCGTCGGGGTGTGTACATGGTGATATCCGCCTTCACCACCACCGGCTTTTCGGTCATCACACCGAACCAGCTGATGGTGGTCCTCACCAGCGGCGCGTTCCTGACCATCGCGCTTCTGATGGCCGTGGGTGGAGCTGCCGGGTCTACCTCGGGCGGCATCAAGCTGTACCGGGTGGGGATCATCGCGAAATCCATTCTGCAGACCATCAAGCAGGCGGTGTCTCCCAACTCTGCCCGGGTCGTGGAATCCTACTTCCACGTGGGGCGGCGCATCCTCACGCCCACCGCTGTGAAAACAGCCATGACCATCTTCATCCTGTATGTGGTGACCTATGTGGTGGGGGCGCTGGTGGGGATAGCCCACGGCTACGATGCCACTCAATCCATCTTCGAATCCATTGCCATGACATCCAACGGTGGCCTGACCGCAGGCTTGGCAACGCCCGGCATGCCGCCTACCTTGGAGCTGTTCTACATCCTGCAGATGTGGGTAGGCCGTCTGGAGTTCATCACGCTTTTGGCGTTGGTGGCTCAGGTGGTGGCTTCGGTGCTGCCCCGGCCGCGGCCAAAGCAGCGGGGGAACATCCTATGAGCCGCTCTTCAGAGAACCGATTCGAAAGGCCGCGCAGGGTAACAACCGCAACCGCCTGCGCGTTGGCCTTGTTCGCCGCGCTTTGCCTAGGGCTCAGCGGGTGCGCCCCTGAGGATATGCCCGAGAGCAGCCCTCAAGGGTCCGGTTCGGCGGAACCAGCCACGGAGAACCGGATCAACCCATCCCAGCTGCCGGACAGTTCGTTCATCTATGACGCCACCATCTCATCTTTGGAAAAGGCTGACCCGTACATGGATGGTCAAACGGTGCAGGTGGTGGGTGAAGCGGTGGGCGATCGCGTGTTCGCTGAGCTGGATCCGGCCCACTGTTGGATCACCCTTGAGGCCGTAGACGGGACCTATGCCGAAGTGGCCTGCTTCATGACCACGCGCGCGACAGAGGCCATTGACACCTACGGTGCCTACGGACGCCACGGCACCACGCTCCAGGTGCGCGGGACGTTCAACCTGGCTTGCGCCGACCACGCGGGCTTGTCTGACCTGCACGCCTCTAGCGTTGAGGTGGTTTCGGTGGGGTACGAGAACCGCACGCCCTTCAATATGTCCCAGGTCGTGCCCGGTTTGCTGCTGGTGGTCTTAGGCGGCCTGCTCCTGTTGGCTTACCGGCACCTGCGGGAGCGTCAGCTGTGAAGTCCGGCGTTGTGGTCAAGCTTGACCGTTCCCTGCCCCTGGTGGAACTGGAAGATGGCGAACGGGTCCGGTGCGAACATGCCACTGACTTGGTGAAGAACGGTGCCGAACGAGCTGTGATCGGAGACGCCGTGTTGCTGAGCGCACCGGAAGGCCATGATGTCCAGGTGATCCAAGAGATACTGCCACGCCATACCCGGCTTGTGCGGCGTGACCCGCGGGAGCGGGCGGCCGAGCAGGTGATGGCGGCGAACTTCGATCGCGTCTTTGTGGTGCAGCCCATCAACAAGCTGAACCTTCGGCGGCTGGAACGGGAACTGGTACTGGCTTTCGAAACAGGGGCGGAGGTGACGGTCCTGCTGACCAAGGGGGATTTGGTAAACGTTGCGGAACGGGAGGCGGCCGTCCATGCCGTGAGCGCACTGGTGGGTGGCAATGTGGCCGTGGTGGTGGTCTCATCCGCAGAGGATGCCAGCCTGGAGCAGGTGCGGAACCTGATCCCGCCTGCGGAAACGGCCGTGCTCATGGGGCAGTCTGGCGCGGGGAAATCCACGCTCATCAATCGGCTGACCGGCCACGAAGTGCGGCGAACCTCTAGCGTTCGCCAGTCTGATGGCAAAGGGCGGCACACCACGGTTTCCCGTGAAACAGTGAAGGTGCCCGGAGGGGGTCATATCGTTGATATGCCTGGCGTGCGCGGTCTGGGGCTTTGGGATGCCGAAGCAGGGATATCAGCAGCCTTTGCTGATATCGAACGGTTGGCCGAAGCCTGCCGTTTCCGTGATTGCGAACACGGGGCGGAACCCGGTTGCGCAGTGCGGGCAGCGGTGGAAGCGGGTAGCCTGGCTCCGGAGCGGCTGGATTCCTACCAAGGGTTGCGCGATGAGCTGCGCGCTACCCAGGCCCGCCGCGAACAACAGCGCTGGCGATAACGGGGGACAACGGGGACGTAGACTATTGTCCTGTTTTCCGATTGGAAAACAGGACAATAGTCTACGTCCCCGTTGTCCGTCAGCCCAGCTGTTCTAACAGAGTGGTTGCCTTGGAGTATTCGCTCTGCCAAGAGGCCACGGTCTCGCTCTTCTGCAACGTGGCTTCGTAGGCCTTGAGCACGATATCGGTGGGATATTGGTCACGCTTGCCCGCGATCAGCTGCGCTGCCTCTTCTTCGGCGGCGTTGTACTGGGCGTTCGCCTCTACCATGGCTTGGCTGGAAAGGTTGATCCGCGCTTCGTCCGTTTCCTTCGCATGCTCTTGGGCGGTGATCCGCAGGGTGGCATACTCCTCGAAGGGTTTGAGTAGCTCTTGGGCAGACTGTTCGAACGCTTCTGAGCTGTCGATCAGCCAACTGCCCTTGTTCTGTACGGCCCGCACCGCTTCTCGCGCCTGGGTGAACTGGTTGATAGCCTCATCAGATCTTCCCATGGCCTCTTCGGCTGCCGCTGCGTCTACCAGGTCTGTGGCTGCGGCTTCCCGAGCCAAGGAATCCCCCTCCATGGCGTCAGCCAAGAACGCCTCGGCCTGGTCGTAGACCTGGGCAGCCGCTGTAACATCCTCCAGCACGCCTTTGCCCGCATCGAAGGCTTTCAACAGCGCATTGATGGCGCCGATGGCGTTATTCGCCCGCTCCTTCTCTGCTCCGGAAGACACCCCTTCGATATGCTCTACGGCTGTCTTCGCCGCCCGCAGTTTGGTGGCGATGCTCTGCTGGCGCTGGTCGAAGCTGCCCAGCGCTTCGGTGAGCGCAGCGGCATCTATGTCTGGCAGCGGGGTGGCCAAGGTGGTTTCCACCAGCGAAAGGAACGGCTCCGCAGCGGTGAACTGCGTGCGCACATCTTCGATCTGAGCCGTGAGGCTGTTCGCCCGTTCCTGCATCTGTTGATAGCGGCTGATGGCGATGGTGGCGGCGAAATTGGCAGCCACCAAGACGATGACGATCACCAGCACTATCAGCAACCTTTGATTGCGCTTGCGGCGCAGCTTGCGCAACTCCACTTCAGCGCCAGAGAATTCCCAGGAAGGACGCCGCGGGGCACCGGAGGCTTGGTGTGTGAACTTCCCCGGGAGCGAAGGGTCTTTGGAAGGGGTACCGGAAGGTTTCTTCTTTCCCAAGGTGAACAGGGAGATGCGCCCTAGGGGTGATCCAGTGTCTTCCTCTGCGTCTGAGTGGGCGGCCTTCTTCGCATCAAGCACCGAGAACGATATCTCGTTCGACGTGCCTTGGGTATTGCGCTTGATGTGGCCGAGCGGCATGGGGCTCCTTTCCGTGGGTGAGATTATAGCGAAGGGGCCGGTGCCTTCGCCCTTCATTCGGCGCTGTATGCCTGGTGCGGTATAATCCAAACGACTATGCCCTAGCAGCCAACGAAAGGCATCTAATGGCGCAAGCAATAGAATATGCTGCACGTTTGACAGAGACCATCGGCGCACGGCCCGCCGGTACCGAAGAAGAACAGCAGGCCTCCTTCTTTATTGATGAGGTCCTTCGCGAAGAGGCCGGTCTTGCCACAGAGATAGAGGAATTCAACTGCAACCTGGGCTATGAGCTTCCCCGCACGGTTTGCTGCATCGCCACCGCAGTGCTGGGCATCCTGTCCATCTTCCTCACGCTCATGGTGATCCCCTCGGTCATCATCACGCTGATCACCGCCATTCTCTTCATCTTGGATTCCCTGGGCCGTTCCCCCTTCGCTCGGTTCGGCAATTCAGGCATCAGCCAGAACATCCTGGCGAAGTACACGCCGCAAACAGACGCTGGGACCCGGGGCCGCAAACGCAAGGTGCTGGTCATTGCCCACTATGATTCCGGCAAGGTGCGCATCGAGGCCAAGGGCGCCATGCTCTCTGCCCTGCCGTATCTTTACATCCTTGAGCTGGTGGGCATGGCTCTGGTGCCCGTTGCGCTGCTGATCCGCTTCGTCTCTAGTGCCACCGCTGGCCTGCTGGTGGTGCTGAACGTGCTGACGGTCATCGGCGTGGTCCTAGCGCTCATCCCCGTCTTCGGCTTCCTCATCCACCAAACGGCCCAGTACAACCGGGGTGCCAATGTGAATGCGTCTGGGGTTGCCGTGCTGTTGGAGTGCGCGAAGCGCGTGGGCGAAGAGCCGGAAGAGCTCATGGCCGATGCGGTGATGCATGGCGAAGAGGAGCTGCGTGCCGAAGGGCTGATCCCGGAAGATGTGGAGCTGACCTATTCGGAAGCGGAGCTTCCCGAAGGCGAACTGACTGATTCCGTGGTGTTCGATGCCACGGTGGCACCGAAGGGCGAATCGCTCGCGGATGCTGCTCCTGCGGATGCGGCGGTTGGAGTAGCGGCTGCAGCGGTGGCGGGGGCTGCCGGGGTAGGAACCCTAGCTGGGGCAGCAGCTATGCCTGAGGCAGTGGCCCTTGATCCCGCTTCGGACCAGCGGTCTGCCTACACGGCCGCGGTCTCCCAAGGCATTTCGGAACCCGAACCCGAAGAAGACCCTAACGTTCCTGACTGGTATCGCAAGGCCATGCAGAAGGCCAACAAGCACGAAGACGCGGCCGTCACGGAACCGGTGCATCGTTCGAAATTCGCTGATGCGTTAGACAACGCCAACGCGGTCAGCGCGAACGCCATCGAACAGGAAGAGAAGCAATCTGAGGTAGAGCGCCGGTTGGCTCAGATGCGGGCGTCCATCATGGGTGAAGCGGGGGCACCGGGTGTGGCCACCGCGGCAGCCGCCCAGGCCCACGCGGGCGGTGGCGTTGACGGGTATCTGTCCAGCATGACCGATGCCAGCAACTATGAAGACGCTGCGGCAAAGCCCGCGGTTCCTGCAGCAGCGCCGGTGACCGCTTCTGGCCCCATTCCCGTTTCCGAAGCCGAGGCCCAGACAGCGGCAGAAGAGGCGGCCGCGGCCGCAGCAGCAGCCGCCCAGGCAGCCGCAGTGGCTGACAAGACCATCTCCTACATTCCGGTGGAGGTGGATGCAGAGGCTATGGCCCGGGAGAACGCTGAGCTCAAGCAGGCAGCCCAAGCCGCCCCGGCCGCTCAGGAAAGCGCTGCCGCGAAGGAAACGGCCCACGGCCGCAAGCGCCGCACCATCGATCTACCCAGCTTGACGGGAGCTATCGAAGGGGTGAACGCACGTTTGCAGAATGCGCCACTGGCTGAGGAGGAGACATCCACCGAAGAGACCAAGGCTGCTCGTCGCCAGGCACGTCAAGAGCGGCTGGCCCATTCGCTGCCTCCCATGGATTCCCAAGATCTGCCCGATCCCGACAAGACCCAGGCCATCAACACGGCAGGGTCCTTCGTTTCCGCTAGCGCCACTTCCACCTTCAATCCGGTGGGGGAGGAGTTGATCGCCGATGTGCGGGAAGAGGACCTATACATAGAGGACGCGGATGACTCTGACTACGCCTCTGACTTCACGGCCACCGGAGCCCCAGCTGGCCCGGGCTATGTGGAGATGCCGAAGTCTCGGGCATCCCGGATGTTCGGGCGCTTCCGCCGCAAGAAGAAGTCCGACGACGTGTCCATGTCCGAGGCCTACGGCTTGGATGAGAGCTGGGATGCCCGTTCCGCCGGGGCTGCCCGCGGAGGTTGGGAAAGCTTCCGTGATGACGCCATGGATGTTGATGACTGGGAGGGTGGCGCGTTCTCTAAGGTTCGCCAGCTGGCTAGCCGCAGTGGCAAGAATGCCGCCGAGGGCGAAGAGGAGGAAGGCCGTGAGAGGCGCGAAGGCCGCTCTACGCGGTCAGGGGCGCGGCGCGCTCGGCGCACTGAAAATCCGTTCGGCAACATCACCCTCAGCTCCATGTCCTTGGAGGAACGGGAGATCATCCAGCAGTTCCACAGCGGCCCTATCTCCTGTGAGGTGTGGTTCTTGGCGGTGGGGGCAGAGCTGGCGAACAACGCGGGCATCAAGTCATTCCTGACGGCCCATGCTGATGAGCTGCGCGGGGCTATCGTGATAGACCTGGATGGTTTGGGTACAGGGCAGCTGTCCTTGATCGAAGAGGACGGCATCTTCCAGCCGAAGAAGCCATCAGCGCGCATGAAGCGCTACGTCAACAAGGCAGCTTCCACCCTTGGCGTCAATCTGGGTAAGGGCAAGATGCGTTGGCGCAATTCCGGTGCCTATTGCACGGCGGCCCATGGGTTGCAAACGCTGCACATTGCGGGCATGGAGCAGGGTAAGCCTGCCTACGCTGCGCAGGCTGATGACGTGATGGAGCATATCTCCGAAGAGAAGCTGGCTGAGAACGCCGCCTTCGTCATAGAGGTTCTCCGCCAGATATAGATTAGTTACGAAGCCGCTGCGCGGACTTCGTAACTAATTGACGCTGCGGTTTCTTCTGACACACGATCTTCACCCTTGTGCGCTTACCCTCACAACCCTTAGGTTGCTCGGCCGCGCGGCGGGCGAATCTCGTGCGCCAGAAGAACCCTCGCTGTCTTTTGCTCAACCCGTATCTTTTTCAAAACATCTATAAGGGGCGCTTCGCGCCCAGGAATGTGCGCCGGTTGATCTTCTGATCCTGTCAGTCCCCTGCGGCGCCTAACCATAGGCCGCGGCGGCGAAGTCCTTGGATAAGCGCTGCTGGCCTGGTTGGCCGTAGGGACAGGAACTCGTTCCTGTCCGGGGGTTCGCAACCAATGGTAGCAAGCGAATCGGTAAGAAAGAACGCTCCAGTTGATAGCGCGTCACCGGTTTTCTCCCATAATAGGGCCTGCATCCAACAGCCTACCAACACCTTCGAAAGGCGTACCCGATGAGCTTTCGCGATAACCTCCTGCACCTCCGTGCAGCTAACGATATGACCCAGGAACAGCTGGCGGCGTTGCTGGGAGTCAGCCGACAATCCGTGACGAAGTGGGAATCCGATAAGAGCTATCCGGAAATGGATAAGCTCATCAAGCTTTGTGAGATCTTCGATTGCACGCTGGATGAGCTGGTCACGGGAGACCTGACCGATCGCGCCCCTGCTTCGCAGGCTGCTGAAGCGGCAGAGGCCACCGAGGCGCTGCCCCCAGGCCCTGCCCCAGACCCCTACGGCTACGATGATCACATGCGCAGTTTCGCCAGCCGTATCTCCAGCGGTATCCTGGTCATCATCCTGGGCGCTGCGCTCTCCACCATCTTCTACAGCCTGGGGGAATCCAACGTGCTTGGCTTCCTGCCTCTCTCTGAGAACATCGCGAACGCGGTGGGCACCCTGTTCATATTGGCAGGCATAGCGCTGGGGCTGCTGCTCATCATTCCAGCGGGTATGGCCCATGCCACCTTCGTGCGTCAGCATCCTTATGTAGATGATCTTTATAGCGAAGAGGACCGGGCGAAGACTCGTAATTCCTTTGCTTTCGACCTGGTAGCCGGTATCGTGCTCATCTTCGCGGGCATCTGCGTGATCATCCTGTTCTCAGACACGCCCCTGGAAGGGATCGTGGGTTTGCCGCTCATGCTGGGCTGCATCGCTTTCGGCGTGCGCTCTATCGTCTACGGAGGCATGATGCTGGCTCGCCTGAATGTGGCGAACTACAACGAAGCTGCCGCGGAGGTGCTGGCGTCTTCAGAGATCGAATCCCTTGAGCTTCCCCAAGAGCAGAAGGAAAAGCTGCAGGAATACTCCAAGCGAGACCAGCGCATTGGGGCCATTTGCGGCTTCATCATGATCATCGCCACCATCGCAGGCTTGGTCATGCTATTCGTGCCCGAATATCAAACGCCGCTCTTCTGGATGGCATGGGTCATCGGCGGTCTGCTCTGCGGAGCTGTTTCCACTCTGATGAAGGTTGCGAAGTGATCTGGTTACGCGGCCGCTTTGCGGACCGCGTAACGAATTGACGCTGCGGTTTCTTCTGACACACGATCTTCACCCTTATGCGCTTACCCTCACAACCCTTAGGTTGCTCGGCCGCGCGGCGGGTGAATCTCGTGCGCCAGAAGAACCCTCGCTGTCTTTGATCTGGTCCGAATCCTTTTAAAACCACCTTATGGAGCGCTTCGCGCCCATCATCCACCCGGATAGGGTGTCAACCCGAACGCGGAGCGATACCCACGCCGAAGGCGTGAGTAAAAGCAGAGGGGGACGCGATGAGCGTCCCCCGATACACTTGGCGGCCGCGGTGAGCGGACGCCCGCAGTGATGATGCGGGCCTGATAAGGCCCCATCAGCAGTGCGGCTGGTTTTTAGTTGTTGCAGAAGACGTATCAGCAGAATGAAGGGGAGGGTGGAGAGAAGGCTGCGGAGCTTCTGAACGGAACCCTCTCCTTCATTCGATGCCAACCAAACCAGCAGCACGATACCCTTGCGGGACGCGCCGAGGCGAGCATGGTCGGGTGCCTTTTTCTCATCTTTAAGGTAACGGTAAAGCAGCGCTTTCCGCCGCCGTCTTCGCCATGCATCACACCTTCTATCCTGTAACAACGCGCTTCAGCCCCTGCCGCAGGCACCGGGCCGAACGCTATGAAGGGGAACCGGAGGAACGTTGGAGCATCCGCAGAAGAAACATCAGGCCGCATCCTGGGCCATGCACATCACTGCTGTGTGCGCAGGTCTCTTCCTGGTTGCCTTCTTCGTGGTCACCGTGAACAACATGGCCACCATCTCCTCTCAGGTGGAAGAGATGAAAGACGGTCCCTTCCCCACATCTGTGGCCGCGGGGCACATTGAAACGGATATCGCCCAGATCGAAACGCTCTCCACCCATCTGACCCATTTTCGCCTTTTCCCTGAGAAGACCACGGAGCTTCGCCATCAATTCCAAGAGATAGATGCGAACCTGCGAAAGCAGTTCAAGCAGATGAACCCCCATGCGTTGCTCAACCCGGCAGACACGCGGGTGTTGAAGGCTGATTACGAGATGCTCTATGTGCGGCTGACCCATGTGCTGCGGCTGGTGGAAGACGAATCGGTCACCAGCGAATTCGCCGAAGCCTATGTGGCTGACAACATCACGCCGCTTTCGAACAAGATGCTGGCCATGGCGAACAAGATCCTGGACGAAACCACCCAAGAGGTATCAAGAACCTACACGGTGGTCAACGCCGCCTGCGTGCAGACCATCATCCTGTCCTGCATCCTGATGGTGTGCGTGGTGGTGCTCATCGTGTTCTATCTGATCCTCTTGCGTCGGAAGCAGCAACAGGAGAATTTGCTGCGGCAACACCTGGAAGAGGCCGTTGCCTTGGCCGAACAGGCCAATGAGGCGAAGAGCGATTTCCTTTCCAATATGAGCCACGATATTCGCACGCCCATGAACGCCATCATCGGGCTGACGCGCATCGCGGATGACAACATCGATGACCCGTTGCGCGTGAAGCAGTGCCTGACGCGCATCATGACCTCATCCCGGCATCTGCTTTCGCTCATCAACGACGTGCTTGACATGAACAAGATAGAAAGCGGCAAGACCACCCTGTCCGAAGACCGGCTCTCCCTGCCTGACTTGCTGGCAGAGCTGATCACCATCGTGCATCCTCAATCAGAGGAGAAGCACCTCCAGGCAGATATCATCATCAATGATATCCACCATGAGCAACTCATCGGTGATTCCATGCGGCTGCGTCAGATCTTGCTGAATCTCATCTCCAACGCCATCAAATACACCAACGAGGGCGGCTTCGTCCGGCTGATCGTGACGGAGGATTCGCCCACGGTCAATGGTGTGGCGAACATGCAGTTCGTGGTGGAAGACAATGGCATCGGCATGGATAAAGAATTCCTCCAATACGTCTTCGAACCCTTCGAGCGCGAACGCAATGACGCCACCATCTTCACCGAAGGCACGGGCTTGGGAATGGCCATCACGAAGAACCTGGTAGAGCTCATGGGCGGCACCATCCAGGTGGAAAGCGAAGTGGGGAAGGGCACGAAGTTCCGTGTGAACCTGCCGCTCAAAGTGAAGGAAGGCGCGTCTTGGGGACAACCGCCTGACACCTCCGGCTTCGAAGGCTTGCGCATCCTAGTGGTAGATGACAACTATCTGGTCATGCAGAATGCCATCCACACCCTTTCTGAATTCGGGGCCACCGCCGAGGGAACCACCACTCCTGAACGAGCGGCGGACCTCGTGGTGCAGGCCACGAGGAAGGCCAAGCCCTTCGATCTGGTGATCGTTGACCTTGAGATGCCGGACATGGGCGGTGCCGAATGCATCCAGAGCATCCATGAGGCAATGGATGCAACCGAAGAGCGAACGCCCCCTATCCTGGTGGCCTCCTATGGCGGCAGCGTCCAAGATGATGGAAGCCGCGTTGAGGGGACTGCAGGCACTATCTCAAAACCCTTGTTCCGGTCGGTGCTCTATGCTGCCGTGCGGCAGCAGTGCATCAACGGCGGTCAAGCGCCGGAGCCCATTGCTCCCACGAAGCGGATGCAGCTGGGTGGCCGGGTGCTGTTGGTGGAAGACAATGAGATCAACCGAGAGATAGGCACAGAGCTGGTCTCCAAGTTCGGGCCCCAGGTGGAAAGCGCTGTGGATGGCATAGAGGCCGTGGCAAAGGTGGCCGATGAGCCGGACGGCTACTATGACCTGGTGCTCATGGATTGCAAGATGCCTCACATGAACGGCTTCGAGGCAACGGAAGCTCTGCGGCAATTCACCAAGGAACGCGGGCGCAGCCATTTGCCCATCGTGGCCATGACGGCGAATGCCTTCGCTGAGGACCGTGACCACGCCCTGGCCTCAGGGATGGACGGGTTCCTTACGAAGCCCATTGACATGACCGAACTGGAGAACACCCTGCGGAAATACCTGCCGAGCGGGACAACGGGGACGTAGGCTATTGTCCTGTTGTCCCTACTGCACGAAGATGGTCAACCGGCGGGTGGCGCGGGAAATAGCCGTGTACAACCGGCGGCGCTCTAGCGGATCTTCTGGGTCAAGCCCTGCGGGGGCCTTCGCCAGTATCACGCCATCGAATTCCAGCCCCTTGGCTAATGCCAGCGGGATGATCACGGGCCCACGTTCAGGCAACGGGCGCTTGCCATCCATGACGGTGGGGTGCACGCCCTGTTCCGCCAGCTGCTTTCCCAGCCGCTTCGCATCCTGCTTCCACGGCACGATGACCGCCGTGAGCCCGGGCTCAGCTTCCGCCTGGCGAAGGACCTTCGCCAATTCCGGCAGGTAGTCCTCCGGTTGCGGTGCCAAGATGAGCGGATCAGTGCCGCCCCGTTGGACGGATTGGATGCTCATGCCCGTATCAGGGCTGGCCAGGCGGCCGAACAGCTCAGTGATCTGGGGCGTGCAGCGGTAGCTGGTGGGCAGCGTGCATTCCGAAACGGGCCCATGGCAGATGCCGCCGCGGGTGCCCGCGAAGATGGCGCGGATCTCTTGGAAGCTGGCCGTTCCTTCGGCGATGGCTTGGTTCGGGTCTCCCAGCAGCAGGAAGTGGGCGTTGCGGAAGTAGCGTGCGGCCACGATCAGCTGGGCAGCCGTGTAGTCTTGCACCTCATCTATCATGGCGAACCGCACGTCTTCGGCGGCCAGGCCGGTGATGCCCATCTTGAGGTAGAGCCACTCCAGGGAGGTGAGGCCGCCGCGGCTCAGCAGGCGGTAGCCCAGGTGGTCCACATCTATCCAGACATCCTCTTCCAGCAAAGCGAAGGCGGGGGCGAACTGGCGGCGAACGAATTGCCGTGCCGCTGAAACGGCTTCCTCCTCGGTCAGCAGCTCTACGGGGCTGCCGAAGAGGCTGATCTGCTCGTCAAGGGAAAGGGCGGCCAGCTGGTCTTGCACCTCGTCTTTGGCGGCCAGCTGGTTCAGCCGGGTGTCCAGCCTCTTCGCCAGGGCTTCGCGCATCAGGGTGACGCGCCGGGGGCCAGCAGGCAGGTTGCTGTGCTTGGCGGACAGCTTGAGCATCTGGCTGGCGCTGATGAGCCGCGTTCCGTCCCAGCTGATATCGCGGAAGTCCCCGGGTTGGAAATCGAACCGCTCCAAGGCTGCGTCAATGGCATCCAGCCGTTCCACGGGCACATTCGCATCTCCCACGCCGCGCCCCTCTGGCAGGAGGTTCGCCATGAGCTGATGCCAGGGCATCATGGGCGGGTTCTTCTCGCCCATCTGTGGCAGGACGCTTTCGATGTAGGTGCCGAAGACGGCGTTGGGCGTGATGAGGGTCACCTGACGAGGGTCCAGCGAATCACGCAGCTGGTAGAAGAGGTAGGCGATGCGCTGCATCATCACCGAGGTCTTGCCGCTGCCCGCCGCCCCTATGACCAGCAGCGTGGGCACGTCCTCGTGGCGGATGACGGTGTTCTGCTCCTTTTGGATGGTGGTGGTGATGGCTTCCATGTGGCTGGACTTGCCCTGTTCCAGGGATTGGAGCAGCAGTGGGTCCTGGATGGCCACCGTGGTGTCGAAGTATTGGAGCAGCTGGTCTTCGGCAATGCTGAACTGGCGGCGCAGTTGCAGGACTGCCTGGATGGTGCGGCCGTTCGCCTGGTAGGAAGTGGGCCCGGTACCCTGGTTGTAATAGGTCTCCGCAATGGGGGAGCGCCAGTCCACCACCAGCTTCTGGTAGTTCTCGTCCGAGATGCCCACCGCTCCAATGTAGATCTCTTTCACGTCTTCGAACTGGGGGAACTTGAGGTTCACCTTCGCGAAGTAGGGTTGCTTGAGCAAGAGCGTGATGTCTGCCAAGCGCTGGGCATCCAGCGTTTGCGTCAGGTTCGACATCTCTACGATGGTGTTCATGGCGCTGAAGTCAGCATAGGTTTCCATGGCATCAGCGTAGTTCGCCAGGTTCACGGAAAGCTCTTCGGCCATGGCACGCTTGTCCTGTTCCGCCTGGGCGGCAGTGCGCTCCATGCGCTTGACGCAATCAGTGCCCAGGCGCTTGAGCTCACCATAGACGTGGGTGAGGTGGTCCTGCTCTTGTTGGAAGATGTCATTTTGCATGGGGAGCATCATAAACGAGTCCCCAGGGGATGCCTAGCCTTGAATACTGTGCCTACACAGGGTAAACTTATTGCTAAGGGCGGCATCTCGTGTGCCGCCCTGGTGTTCTCTGCCCTCTTCAACCCTCTTCTGTTCCCTTCGCCGCCCGCAACCGTTCACGGGGAACGGCCCTTGACAGAAATATCGTTGTGCTATCATCTTCGCCCAAGCGAACGGGAAAGGGCTTCATGAAGGCACTCGCGGCACATATCTCAAGCGCAGCCATCACGGCTGGCGTTGCCGCGGGCATCCGCGTTCGCATTTCCCGACGACGACTTTTCTAAGTCGTCTTTCTCTTTTCTGAGGGACGTCTGCCATCTGTGGCTTGACGTGTGCCCTCGCACCCACACCCTTGCACCATCCAAGCGTCACCCCAGCACTACCTGAGACGCCCGCGCGTCTCACTCTTGAACCCGAACGGATCTCAGCCTGTAGGCTGACAGCATGAAGGAGCATCATCATGGCGAAGGAAAAAGTGATACTGGCCTATTCCGGCGGTCTGGACACCTCGGTTTGCATCAAGTGGCTGCAAGAGCATTACGACCTGGACGTGATCGCCGTAGCGGGAGACCTCGGCCAAGACCACGAGGGCCTGGAAGCCATCAAGAAGAAGGCGCTGGAGTCCGGCGCCATCGACTGCCTGGTGGTGGACATGCGCGAAGACTTCGCCAACGAATACCTGACCAGCGCCATGGCGGCCAACGCGTTGTATGAGAACAAATACCCGCTGGTGAGTGCGCTGTCTCGGCCGCTCATCGCGAAGCACCTGGTAGACGCCGCTCACATCTACGGCGCGAAGTACATCGCCCACGGCTGCACCGGCAAGGGCAATGACCAGGTGCGCTTCGAATCCTCCATCCTCATGCTTGACCCTTCCCTGGAGATCATCGCCCCCGTGCGTGACTGGGACCTGGTCAGCCGGGACGAGGAGATGGCCTGGGCTGAGGAGCATGGCATCCCCGTACCCACCACCAAGGCCTCGCCCTATTCCATTGATGACAACCTGTGGGGCCGGGCCATCGAATGCGGCGTGCTGGAAGACCCCTGGGCTGAGCCGCCGGAGGATATCTACACCATGACCGTGTCCCCGGAAACTGCGCCGGATGAGCCCACCTACGTTGACATCACCTTTGAGGCGGGCATCCCCTGCGCGCTCAACGGCGAACCCATGCGCTATCTGGACATCATCTACGCCATGAACGAATTGGCAGGTCAGAATGGCTTCGGGCGTTTGGACATGATCGAGAACCGGCTGGTGGGCGTGAAGAGCCGCGAATGCTACGAGGTGCCCGCTGCCCTAGCGCTGATCTGCGCCCACAAGGCGCTGGAGGATCTCTGCCTGGAACGCAGCGTGCTCCATTTCAAGCTGGGCATCGAACAGGCTTGGGCGGAACAGGTCTACAACGGCCTGTGGTTCTCGCCCCTGAAGGAAGCCCTAGACGCATTCCTGGCTGACACGCAGCAGTGCGTGACCGGCACCGTGAAGATCAAGCTCTATAAGGGTAGCTGCACGGTAGTGGGCCGGAAGAGCGTCTACTCCCTCTATGACCTGGGCTTGGCCACCTACGATGCCAACGACGCCTTCGACCACGACGCCGCCAAGGGCTTCATTGACCTGCACGTACTCCCCTGCAAGACCTGGGCGGAGAACCGGCTCTCCCAAGGCGCGCGGATGCGCCAGTTCCAGGCTGTGAAGGAGACCAAGGACCAGTTCTCGTAAGATAGGGCGAAAGGGTCAGTCACCGTAGGGCAGAACTTCAGTTCTGCCGTTCAAGCCCCACCAGGGGCTTGAACAACGAAAAGGCATCAGGCGAAGGGAACATACATGGCACTCTGGTCAGGGAGATTCGAAGAAGGGGTTGACGCGTTCACCCAGCGGTTCGGCGCGTCATTGCCCGTTGACAAGGTGATGTATGCTCAGGATATCGCCGGGTCCAAGGCCCATGCCACCATGTTGGCGGACCAGGGCATCATCTCCGCGGAGGATGCCCAGGCTATCTGCGCGGGCCTTGATGACATCCAGGCTGATATAGAAGCGGGCGTGTTCGCCTTCGACATCAATGACGAAGACATCCACATGGCCGTGGAGCGGGCACTGACGGAGCGCATCGGCAGTGCCGGGGCACGGCTGCATACGGGAAGGTCCCGCAACGACCAGGTGGCTACGGACACGCGGCTGTTCGCCAAGGAGCGCTGCGACGCGCTGCTGGCGGCGAACGTGGCGCTCAGGGAGGCGCTCATCGGTCAGGCGGAGGCGCATCCTCAGGTCCTCATGCCCGGTTATACCCACTTGCAGCATGCGCAGCCAGTCCTCTTCGCTCACCATATGCTGGCCTACACGTGGATGTTCAGCCGTGACTATGATCGTCTGGCCGCGGCCAAGCGGGCAGCCGATGCCTGTCCTTTGGGAGCGGCTGCTTTGGCGGGCACCACCTACCCGCTGGATAGGTTCGCCACGGCCGAGGCTCTGGGGTTCAGCCATCCCATCCCCAATTCCCTGGATGCCGTGTCTGATAGGGATTTCCTGCTGGATCTGGTCTATGCAGCCAGCGTTTCCTGCATCCACCTGACGCGGCTCTGTGAGGAGCTGATCCTCTGGTCCAGCGCGGAATTCGGGTTCGTCACCCTGTCCGATTCCTATTCCACCGGCTCTTCCATCATGCCCCAGAAGAAGAACCCTGACTTCGCTGAGCTCATCCGCGGCAAGGCGGGGCGCGTGGTGGGCGACCTGATGGGGCTGCTCATGACGCTGAAGTCCCTGCCGCTGGCCTACAACAAGGACTTGCAGGAAGACAAAGAGGGCGCGTGGGATGCGGCCGACACGCTGGAGGATTGCTACCGCTGTGCGGCGGGGATGCTGGAGAACATGCAGGTGAATCCGGAAGCCATGATGGCCCAGGCGCGCAAGGGACATCTAGCCGCTACGGATGTGGCAGATTATCTGGCGAAGCGGGGCATGCCGTTCCGCCAGGCCCACGAGGTGGTGGGGCACCTGGTCTTGCTCTGTGAGAAGCGCGGGTGCAACCTGGATGACCTGACCCTGGAGGATTTCCGGGCGGAATCAGACCTCTTCGAAGATGACATCGTGGAGGAACTGGATCTGCGTCGCATCGTGGATGCGCGCACCACCTACGGCGGCACAGCCACCGAAGCCGTTCGTCATCAACTGACAGAGGCAAAAGCCACGCTTGAACAAAATGGTTAGTCAGGGAAAAAATGGAGCGGGCGACGGGAATCGAACCCGCGTGGTCAGCTTGGGAAGCTGAAATTCTACCATTGAATCACGCCCGCAATCCAACCCGACGAAGTATAGCACACCCCCTGTGAGCCGTTCACCCAAGATACTTTGCCCGGAGGGCTGCCTGCTTATCAGGACCGAAGCTCAAGCCTTTCTCTAGGTAAGCATCGAAGGACCCGTAGGCTTCATCAATGGAGGCCATGGCGCTGGCGAAATAATCAGAGAAGGCATAGAACGCCGCATCTATGCTGTTGTCCAGCCCTCGCAACCCCGGGATCTTCTCAGCCAGTTCATCCATCATCTTCTCAAGGTGGTTCCGCACGAACAGATTGGTGGCAAGGTAGTCTGCCTTGACGTTCTGCTCCGTCACTCCCAACGCGCGTTCGATGACTACAGCGGCTAGCCCCGCGCGGTCTTTGCCTTCGGTGCAATGCCACAGGATGGCCCCTTCGGGATTTTCAAGGGCTATGGTCAGGAAGGAACCATAGGCTATCCGCCCTGCTGGCGAGACCAGAGCATGCTCGTAGATGGAACGGACGATCCGGTGGATGTCTATCTGGGTTCCCGCAAGCTTCTTCAATTCCTCCCCCAGGTCTCCTTCGTGGGTAACACCCACCGCTTCGCCAGTGAGCACGGGCAGGTCATAGAAAGCGGTCTGAGGCAGTTTGCGGTACGGATCAGGGTCCTTCTCGCGTTCCAGCGTGGTTCTCAGGTCTACCACGCAGGCAAGGTGCAGGTCTGCGCGAAGGCGTTCCAGATCAGAGGAAGCAGCATGATGAAGCGCCCCTGATCGAAGCAGGCAGCCGGGTTTGATGCGGCGGCCGTCGGCGGCTGGCATGCCGCCCAAGTCACGCGTGTTGGGCAAACCTTCGAAGGTGATATGACCGAAATCAGGGAAGCCCGGAATGGCTGAGGGCAGCTCAAGGGAAGAAGAGGATCCTGTCATGATGGTTCCTTTCGCACGGGGTGTCTTCCCCAGAGTAACGGGAACGCAGCAGAAGGCCAGTTGACTTCTGTACCTGGAACCAAGCTGTTCACTCGTTCAGGAGGATAGGGGTCCAGCTGCCATCTATGTCGCAGAGCCAAGCTTCACCCTGGGTGAACGAGAACAGCGTGAGGCGCGGGTCTTCGGGGCCCTCGTAGCTTTCGCCCAAGGATTCCAGGTGCTCCCAAGCTGCGCGCCGCGTCTCAGCGCTGGTGCGGTCTTCCAGGTCAGCCTGGCCGCGCAGGATGATCCAGCCGCTTCCCGGCCTCCAGGCTGTCAGCTCGAACCGCGGATTCGCCTCCAGTTCGCGGTACACGTCCTTGGTCTTCGCCGTGGCGAACCATAGGCGCTCACCGTCTACGGCCGCGAAGCTGAACGGGCGCACGTGGGGCTGTCCATCAACGCTGGTAGCCAGATACCAAGCAGGTACGCTGGTCAGATATGCCTGGATCTGGGCGACCTCTCTTTCGGTCCCCGTTCCGGTTCCCTTCGCCATGATAGTGTCCTTTCCGTTCAGATGCTCCAATACCGTGAGATCCCTTCTAGAGAACGCCTGTTTGCAGGCCATTCGCCATGATCACCGCTATCAGCATGACCGCCATCACTGCCACAGCCCCACCATCTCGGCCTGCGAAGACCAGCGGATGCAGCCGCGTGCGGCCCGTGCCCCCGTGATAGCAGCGCGCCTCCATGGCGGCCGAGAGCGTTTCCGCGTGGCGGAAGGCGCTGGCGAAGAGCGGCACCATGAGCGAAGACAATGATGTGGCACCGCCGCGGAACGGGTTGGCGGTGAAACGGGCACCGCGGCTTATCTGGGCTCGGTAGATGGTGCGCAGCTCGAAGGCGAACTGCGGCAGGAAGCGCAGAGCGATGCCCATCATCATGGCCAGCTCGTGGGCGGGGAAGCGGATCTTCGCCAGCGGCGTGAGCAGGCGTTCGAAGGCTTCAGTGATATCCAGGTTCGTGGTGGTCAGGGTGAGCAAGCTGACGCCCAGCAACAGCAACACCAATCGCACGGAGATGAACGCCGCGTGGATGAGCCCAGCTTCGGTGATGCAGAGGATCCCCCATTGGAAGTAGATCGTGCCACCTTGGACGAACAGCACATTTAGCAGCGCCGTGATGATGACGATAAACAGCAAGGGCAGGATGGACCGGGCTGCTTGGGTAAGGGGAATGGCTGAAAGCAGGTAGAACAGCAGCGTGAAGGCGGCACAGACGGCCAGCGCCAGCCAGTTGTGGGCTACGAACACGATGACCATGAACGCCAAGGAGAGCAGCAGCTTCGTGCGCGGGTCCAGCCGATGGACGATGCTGGTTCCCGGCCAGTAGCGGCCGAAGATAGCCTTCTCACCCATGGGTCAGCCTTGTCGTCCGGTTCGCAGGCCCGATCACAGGATCACGCGGCTCACGTCTTCCGCCAAGCTGTCTTCGTCATAGAGCGCCTGGTCTAAGGGCCAACCCCGTTGACGCAGCTGAAGCGCCAGGGCCTGAACAGCGGGTACTCCCAACCCAATGGCGTGGAGCGCCTCCTGGTCAGCGAAGACGGCGGCCGGAATGTCATCTGCGAAGACGCGCCCTTCGTTCAGTACGAGGATGCGGTCTGCCAGCTTCGCGATATCGTCCATAGCATGGGACACCATCACGCAAGTGAGCCCCTGCTCGTGTAAGCGGCGGATGAGCGCCAGCAGCTCCTCGCGCCCCTGGGGGTCAAGCCCGGCCGCTGGTTCGTCCAGCACCAGGACCTGGGGCTCCATGGCCAGCACCCCGGCCAATGCCACGCGGCGTTGCTGACCTCCCGAAAGCTGGAACGGGCTCTTCCGAGCCACGGCCTCAAAGTCAAGCCCCACCTGGGCCAGCGCCTTGCGCACGCGCCGGTCAACTTCTGCATCCTCAAGCCCCTGGTTGCGCGGCCCAAAGGCCACATCATCATAAACGGTGGCTGCGAAGAGCTGATATTCCGGATACTGGAACACCAGCCCCACTGCTCCGCGCGCCTGCTGAGCCGCTTCCTTGGCAGCCAAGTCCTGCCCACGGAAGCGCACCTGTCCCTCTGTAGGCGTCAGCAACCGGTTCATCAGCTGGATGAGCGTGCTTTTCCCGCTGCCCGTATGCCCAGCTACGCCCAGGAATTCCCCCTCATGCACATCCAGGTTGATATGGCGAAGGGCCCAGAGGTCTTCCTGGTTTGTATAGGAGAAGCTCACGTCCTGGAAGCTGAGGAGCACGGGAGTGTCAGGGGGACGGTTCTCTTGACACTCCTGGATCAGGGGGACGGTTCTCTCGACCCCCTTGACATTCCTGACGCTCTCCTTCTTCTCCGGCGCGGCCAATCGCACAAGCTGAGCCACTAGTTCCTCTTCCTGGATGCAAGGAGTCACAGTCACGCCTCGCTGGCGCAGCTTCAGCGAAAGGGAGGCGGCGAAGGGAACATCCAAGCTGAGCGCCTGGAGCTCTTCAGTGTGCGTAAGCACCTCTTCGGGCGGTCCGTCCAGGCAGATGCAGCCGTCATCCAGCACCACGACGCGCTGGGCCTGAGCGGCTTCTTCCATGAAATGGGTGATCATGATGATGGTGAGGCCTGCCTGATGCAGTTCCTGGCAAAGGCGCAAAAGCCCCTCGCGGCCGCGCGGGTCCAGCATGGCGGAGGCCTCATCCAGGATCAACAACGCTGGATCCATGGCCAGGATGCCCGCAATGGCCACCCGCTGCTTCTGGCCGCCCGAGAGCGCCGCGGTCTCCCGCTGCTGGAACCCTTGGAGGCCCACGCGGTCCAAAGCGGTGCTCACGCGCTGGGCCAGCTCTTCGGTAGGCACTCCCAGGTTCTCTGGCCCGAAGGCCACATCGTTCTCAACCAATGACGCCACCAGCTGATCATCCGGGTTCTGGAATACAAGGCCCGCATTGGATCGAATGAAATAAGTGGATTCAGGGTCAGCGGTGTCTTGGCCAAAGGTGAGCACGCGGCCCGCATCGGGCGTGAGCAAGGCGTTCACGCACTTCGCTGTGGTCGATTTCCCCGAACCATTGCCCCCCAACAGGCAGAGGAACTGGCCCTGAGGCACCTGGAGGCTTAGGTCACGGAACACGAAGCTGGTTCCGTCATAGGTGAACGAAGCGCTCTGGAAGCTGACGAAATCCTGAGCTATCGCGGGGGATGTGGTCACTGGGGAAGCGGTCATCTAGCGGCCCTGGACCTGGTCCTTCGGTGGCGTGATGAGGTTCGATATGGCTTTGTAGACCACCAAGGTGAGCACAGCATTCAGCGCCGCCTTCGCCAGATTGAACGGGATGAGCACGGGCACGATCATGGCTACCACCGCGTCCAGTGGGACGCCCAACCAACCGGGCGTGATGATGAGGTTGCCCACCACCGCCATGAGGATGGCCCCCAGGATGCCCAGCAGCAAGCCCAATAGGGCGCCACGGAAGGTATGCAGGCGCTGGTAGATGAGGGCCGTCGGGGCCACGAAGCCGATAACCACCAGGATGTTCATGACCGCCCCTGAGAAATCCGCCATCAACAGGCCGTGGAGGATGGCCCCCACGATGCCCACAGCCAAGCCACCAGCGGGGCCGTAGGCGAAGCCGCAGACCATGGCGGGCATGGCGGAGGCGTCATACTTGAGCCAGGTCACGCCGGGAAGCAGCGGGAATTCGATGAACGAAAGCAGCACGCCAATGGCGCAGAGCAGCGCCATGGTGACCAGCTGCTTGGTGGACCAGGTGTTCGTGTTCTTGAGCGCCGCCTGAGCCGTGGGCTGCTTGGGCCCTGGGGGTGCTACCGGTTGCTTGGGTTGCTTCGGGGTGCCCGAAGACAGGGAGCTTTTCCCGTTCATGAGGGTTCCTTTCTGCCTCTTCCATCCGGACTGTGACCGTTGGTTCCGGATTCTCACCGGATCAACCCCGCGCCGTACTGGGCGCGAAGCTCGCGGACTTGCCCTGGGGCTCACCGCCAGTGGGGAATTCCACCCCGCCCTGATGCAGATATGTACGGGTGAATGCTAGCATAGGATGATGGAACGGGACAGGTGTTTTTCATCATCATCCAGGCAACTGCGGGGGAAGACCATGGCGAAGGGGTCAGCGAACGAGTTCGCGAAGGGGCCGCTTGAGGCGAACAGGGTGCTCCTGGCTGACGATGCCTTTGACGGTCAGCGTTTCTGGGGCGAACCGGTGGCCCTGGGCCTGCGGGAAGAGCGCATCGCGTGGCTTGCACCCCAGGCGGCCGCGGGCACGAATGCCTACCCGCTGGCACCCGGCGCGCCCCTGCAGCGCTTCAACGGTGCCTGCTTGCTTCCCGGCTTCCACGATGCCCACCTGCATTTCTTCCACGCAGCCCTCTACGCGTCACCCTTGGCCGCCACCTTCGTGGGCGCCAGCGAAGCAGACTGCGTTTCCCGGCTGCAAGCGTTCGCCCAAGGGCGCCCGCGAGGCCAGTGGCTGCTGGCTCAAGGCTGGCGGGAATATCTTTGGAACCCGGCCCAGCTGCCTAGCCGCGCATCCCTGGACGCGGCGTTTCCTGATCAGCCGGTGGCGCTCTATTCGGGGGATGCCCACACCCTCTGGCTGAACAGCTGCGCCTTGGATGCCCTGGGTATCACGCAGGATTCCCAGCCTCCAGCAGGTGGGAGCTATGACAAAGATAGCGAAGGAGAGCTGACGGGCCTCGTTCGCGAAACCGCCGCCATGGAGCTCATGCCGCGGATCGTGGCAGCGTTCTCTTCGTCAGAGCTGCTGGATGCCTATCGCTCATTCCAGCAGAAGTTGAACGCCTTCGGCATCACCAGCGTCTGCGATATGGCGCTCACAGCCACCAGCGGCCTTGATTTCATCCGCGCTGACCTCTTTCGCGCATTGGAGCGCACTGGCCAGCTTACCCTGCGTCCGCATCTGTTCCCCACGCTGACTGAAGAGGCGCTCAACGGGGGAAAGCTAGAGGAGATGCAGCGGGAACTGCAGGGGCCGCTCGTGCGAGCCTGTGGCTATAAGCAGTTCTTTGACGGCGTGTCCAGCCAGCACACGGCTTGGCTGGCGGAGCCTTACACCAACGCGCATTTTCCCGGTGACTGCGGGCGTCCCACCCTGGCACCGGAGGTGCTGGAACGGCTCATGGTGGGGGCACAGGCGAAGGGGCAGCTGGTCCGCATCCATACCATTGGGGATGAGGCCATCCACCAGGCGCTCAACATCTATGAGCGCAGCCCGCAGACGGGGCGGCTGGTGTTGGAGCATTTGGAGAACTTCCAGCCAGAGGATATCCCGCGGCTGGCGAAGCTGGGTGTCATAGCCTCTGTGCAACCACGACATATCACGCTGGATCCGGGCGGCCCGGAACGAGACTTGGGGCCTGAGCGCGTGCCTTTCATGTGGCCGTTCCGGCAGTTGCGGGAGGCCGGGGCTACGCTGGCGTTCGGGACGGACGCGCCGGTGACGGATCCTGATCCGCTGCGCGGTTTGCACACGGCCATCACGCGTCAGGATGCGGTGAGCCATCAGCCTGCAGAGGGCTGGCTGCCTCAGGAGCGCTTAAGCCTGGAAGAGGCGTTGGAGGCCTATACCTGGGGTGCGGCCTTCGCCTGTGGACGTGAAGGGGAGTTGGGGTGCTTGGCTCCGGGCATGCTGGCAGATATCCAGGTAAGGGAACATGGCGAAGGCACCCTCCTTGCTCTCTTTCTTGGCGGCCAACCTTTATAAGTGCTATGCGTCCCGCAAGGGGTGTTCGGCCTTGGCTTCAGGCTGCGAAAAGACGTGGTGCTTCGCTTATACCACGCTTTTCTTGCCTTGCAGAATCGGCCTCAACCCCTTGTGGGACGCGCCTCTTTCACAACAACTAAAATCCTCCCGCACTGCTGATGGGACCCTACGGGCCCGCATCATCACCGCGGGCGTCCGCTAGTCGCGGCCGCCAAGTGTTTCGGGGGACGCTCATCGCGTCCCCCTCTGCTTTCACTCACGCCTTCGGCGTGGGTATCGCTCCGCGTTCGGGTTGGTGCCCCATCCGAGTGAGGGGTGGGCGCTTCGCGCCCAGGAATGTGCGCCGGTTGATCTTCCAGTCCTGTTTGTCCTCTGTGGCGCCAAACCATAGGCCGCCGCGTCCGCATCCTGGGTTGTTGCTGTTGGCCGCGGCGGCAAAGCCCTTGGATCGGTATTGCTGGTTTGGTTGGCCGTAGGGACAGGAACTCGTTCCTGTCCGGAAGTTGCAAGGAAGTGCTCACTGTCTGTGGGGACAGGTTGATCGCGATTCAACCTTCGTACCCTCCGTCATCCTGAGCGAAGGACGAAGCCAGAGTCGAAGGATCTCCCCATACGATAGGGATATGCTCTGTAGCCGGGCATCCGGGCTTGATGCCCGCTTGATCCTTGAAGAATCCCCGCTAAAAGCTGATGGATCCCTGGCGAAACCCTGACGCACATCTGTCAGGTTTCTGAAGGACCCCTTTGCTATACTCCCTCCCACGCCAACGGCAGTAAGTCCTTTGGTGGCGCCTCCTAGCATGATGGGAGGTGATGATTATGGGCAACGTGATCTTGTTAACGATGCAGCTCGCTTGCGAACTGCTGGTCTTCGTCCGGGAAATCGTGAAGCTCATATGTGAATCCGGATCATCAGGCAAGCGCCTGAGGAGAAAGTTGGCGCGTCGTAAGCATTAGCTTGTAGACGCGCCCCAGAAAACTCAACGGCGCCGCCTTTACCACAAGGCGTGTCGTTGGCTGAATTATACAGGCTGACGAATCGCCCCTGCAAGGATGGCGGGAGCCACCACCCGCCAACGGGGGACAACGGGGACGTAGGCTATTGTCCTGTTTTCCCAAAGAGGCTTGCTGGTTCAATTATCACAACCGGAAAACAGGACAATAGCCTACGTCCCCGTTGTCCCCCATCAGGGAAACATCAGTTTCAGCACGAACGCACCGTCCTGAACAGCGGCGGTGACAGATATCCCCTGGACTTCGCAGAGGTTGCGCACTACAGCTAACCCCAATCCGGCTCCCGTGCGCCCGCGGGCGGCATCTTCGCGATAAAATCGCTCGAAAACGCAGGCGGGATCAGGCTGCTCTCCCGGCTGCAGTGGGTTCGCGAATGTGAGCCCATCCCCCGCTCGTTGCACCGTCAGCGCTCCATTTCCATGAATCAACGCATTCTGGATCACATTCTCATAGATGCGTCGCAAGACATCTTCATCAACCAAAGCGAAGAGTGGCTCTTCTCCCAATTCCACCTGTACAGCCATCTCGTGCGCTTGGCATTCCGGATGCTTTGCTGCCAACACGGCAGCTAGCGGGAGCAGCGCATTCATAGGCTCCAAAGCCAGCTCAGTCTGGTCCTCTGAACGCGCATAGGAGAGCAGTTGGTCCAACAGCCCCTGCATGTCCTCGAGCCGCGTAGCCGCTGCCTGCAGATACCTCGTGCACACGGCTGCATCCTCCTCATCCGCGGCCAGCTGCACATAACCCTTCGCCCCCGCTAACGGCGTGCGGATGTCATGGGAGAGGCTGGCTAGGTTCTGCTGGAACTCCGCTTCGGTCTGCTGCTGTTCCTGCCGCTCAGCGGCGCCTTCGTCCAGTTCATGGTTGATGGCCCGCGTTAGCTCCGTGGTCCCTGGCAGCGCTCCTTCTATAGGCAGGCGAAGGTTGCTCAGCCGGTCCCGTTCGCGAAGGAACTTCGCCATGGCCCTCAATCGGAGCCGGTAGAGAGCCACCGCGGCTACACAGGCTGCGGTGGCAAGCAGAGCAACTATGATCAGCAGCGCGTCCATGGGCTCTCCCTTAGGCTATCGTATATCCCGGCGGCGGAGCACGGCGAAGATGAGCGCGACGCACACGGCAACGTAGATAACACTCACCAGCGCGATGTGTCCCGCGGGCAGAAGGGCCGGGATAGGCAGATTTGCATTCGCCGAAAGCAGTGGCGTGGCATCTGCGCCCAACAGCTGCAATGCGGTGATGGGCATCCAGAAGGGAACGGCGGCTAGGAAAGGGATCGCCTTCGCAAAGAGCTGGAACAGTTGCACGATCAGCGAACCCAGCATGCCCGATGAGACGAGCAGGGCTGTCAGCGCACCCACCCAACTAGAACGCAGCGCCCAAACCAGGCAAGCGGTGATGAGGGCGTAGGCGAACAAGGTGAGCCAGGTCAGCCCCAGCCAGAGAACGGTGTCCCCCAAAGGCTCTGCACCAGTGACCGTGAAACCTACTGCCGCGAAGGCCAGCGACGTGAATGCAGCGCTGACCAGGAGGAACACTGCCTGTATGAGCCCTATGAAAAGGATCTTCTCTCCGTAATAGATACGCCGCCCATGCCGGTCTAGGATCAGGTTCTTCACGAATCCGCTTCGGAAGTCTGACATCAGGAACATCGCAATGAAGAGGGACCCGATGATCCCCAAGAAACCGCCGTTCAAGAAGGTCCGCCCCCAGAGATGTGTGGGAGTGTCATAGCAACGTTCGTTGAGCGTCGCTGCTTCGGCTATATCCTCTTCCAGCTCAGCGCGGTCATCGGGGGTAAGTTCTGTCCCTTGCTCCAGTATGGATTGGTTCACCATGACACCGAATTCCGGTGAGGAGATCCAGTGCATGATCCCGGCCACGAGGAACATCATGGCAACGATAAGCGCAGTGAGACCCCAGAACAGCCCGGACCGAACGGTGCGGTAGAGGTCTGACTTAAGCAGGTTGAACATAGCTGCCCCCTTCCATGAGGTCCACGAAGTAGTCTTCAATGTCACGGCGGGTCTCGGTGAATTCCAAGATGGTCTCGTTGAAGCCGTGGAGTGCGGCGGCCACCTCGGCAGCGTTGAAGGCGCCCGAAAGGCGAATGGCTCCGTCCGGCTCCATGAGGAATCGGGCTTCCGGAAAACGGGATTCCAGCTGCGCTAGCGTGCGGGTCGGTTCGCTCGTGAGGATGCGCAGGTTCTCTCCGCACTCCGCCAGAACCTCTTCCGCAGTCATCTCCCGCACCAAGCGCCCGTTCGCAATGACCCCATAGCGGGTGACCATGCGGTCCAGCTGGTCAAGCACATGAGAGCTGATCATAACGGTGACGCCGAAGGACTGGTTGAGCCTCAGGATGAGCGTGCGGAGGGCCCGGGTGCCCTCAGGGTCAAGGCCGTTGAAAGGCTCGTCCAGCAACAGGAGGTCGGGGGATCCCAAGAGCGCCAGGCCAATGCCCAGCCGTTGCTTCATGCCTTGGGAGAAGCGCTTGGACCGTTTCTTGCCTGCCGCTTCCAGCCCCACCAGGCGCAGCACTTCTTGACAGCGGGGTTTCGCATCAGCGATGCCTATTGCCAGGGCCTTCGCCATGAGATTGTCGAAGGCGGAGAGGTCAGGCAGCAGGCCGGGGCTTTCGATGAGCGCCCCGATGCGCCGGGCTCCCCGCAAGGTAGTCGGCTCTAAGGGCTGCCCTCCCGCGTCTAAGGGGCTGCCGAAGAGCAGCACCTCTCCAGACGTAGGCGTGACCAAAGAATCTATCATCTTCATGACCGTGGATTTGCCAGCGCCGTTCTTTCCCACGAAGCCGTAGATATCACCCGCTTCCACATGAAGGGCCAGGTCATCCACCACCGGCCTGCGCCCATAGACCTTCGTGAGCGCACGAGTCTCAATTGCGTACATGGCGTTCCTTTCTCGTTCGCCGCGGACTCTACGCCTCTGAGTATGAAAAGCAGGCCTTGGGATAGCTTTGGGAAACCTTTAAGAAAGCTTGAAGCCGATGCCCCACACCGTTTCAAGGTAGCTATCCGTGCCGCTCGGGCGCAGCTTCGCGCGCAGGTTGGAGATGTGCGCCGCCACGGTGCCGTCCTGGGCCGCGTAAGGCTCGTTCCAAGTATGCTCATAGAGTGCTTGCTTGGTGAAGACCTGTCCCGGGTGGGACATGAGCAGTTCTAGCATGGCGAATTCAGTGCGGGTGAGCGGGACTTCCTGGCCTTGGATGGCGAAGGTGTGCGTTGCGGGATCAAGCTGCCAGGTGCGGAAGGCAAGCGAAGCTGATGGGGTGGCGCTCTTCGGGATCGGTGCCGTGCGGCGGAGCTGCACTTGGACGCGGGCGGTAAGCTCATCCAGATCAAAGGGCTTGGCCAGGTAGTCATCGGCTCCCAACTGCAGAAGATCCACCTTGTCAGCGGTGGCGGTGCGGGCCGATATGACGATGATGGGGAGCGCTGGATTCTGCTGACGGATGAGCCCGACCACCTCTTCGCCCATCATCCCCGGCAGCATGAGGTCAGTGATGACCAGGTGGAAACGCTGAGCGCTCAGGGCAAGCTGGGCTTCGGTGCCCGAGAAGGCCGGAGCAATCTGATAGCCCTCTTTGTGCAGACGTGTGCACACAATATCATTGATGGCAGCGTCATCTTCTACCACAAGGATGCATATAGGGTTTTCGGGTTCCATACCTGAGATTCTACTCGAAAGGGACAACGGGGACGTAGGCTATTGTCCTGTCTTCCGATCGGAAGACAGGACAATAGCCTACGTCCCCGTTGTCCCTTTAGCGGTCGCGTAACTTCATCATCTTCCCTACAGCTGCCCTTCTGACCTCCCCTTCGCCGCGCTGAGCGCGCAGAATGCTGACCGTACGCGAACCCAAGGAGGCACCCTCATGGCTTTGACCGCAGCTTACATCGTTCCCCATCCGCCGCTGGCAGTGCCCCAGGTGGGGCGCGGCCAGGAACGCGCCATTCAGGCTACGCTGGATGGCTACGCCACGGTAGCTCAGCGTATTGCCGCCCAAGCACCGGACGCCATCGTCATCATCAGCCCGCACACGGCCTACTATGCAGACTGGATCTTCTTCGCAGGCGGCTCGGAGGCCGAAGGCAACCTGGGTCAGTTCGGTGCGCCGGATGTGCGCATCCACCTGACCTATGACGTTGACTTCCGCAGCGCATTGGAGCGGGCGGCCCGCAGTCGGAACATCCCAGCGGGTGCCACAGACAGTCACGGCAAGCTGCTGGACCATGGCATGCTGGTGCCGCTGTATTTCCTTGATCAGGCGTACCCTTCCAGCCGCTACCAGGCTGTTTCCATCGGCGGTTCGGCCCTGCCCCGGGCCACGTTGTTGGAGTTCGGCCGCTGCATCGCGTCCGTGGCGGAGGCCTTGGACCGGAAATGCGTTCTACTGGTCAGCGGTGATCTGTCCCACAAGCTCAAGGAAGACGGCCCCTACGGGTTCCATCCGGCGGCTCCGGAATTCGACCGCCGGTTCACTCAGATCGTGGAGTCAGGCAACCTGAACCAGTTCGCCACCTTGGACGCTGACCTGTGTGAGAATGCTGCGGAGTGCGGCCTCTCTGGCTTCGTGATGATGGCGGGTGCCCTGAGCCAAGCCCACGAAGAGCGGGGCGCCACGTTCTCCTCTGAGCTCATCTCCTACGAGGGTCCCTTCGGCGTGGGCTACGGGGTTGCGGCGTTCGAAGAGCAGCCAGCCCCTAACGGGGGTCATGGCGAAAGCGCTCAGAAAGAAGCTGGCGAAGGGGCTCGCATCCAGCAGAGTTCGGAAGCTGATCGCTTCAGCGAAGACCCCTTGGTCGATCTGGCCTACCGCACGGTGAACCTCTACGTGCGCGAAGGGCGCACACCCGAACCGCCGCCGCTGGATGATAGTCTGCCGAAGGCGGCGGGCTGCTTCGTCTCCATCCATCTGAAGGGCACGGACGAACTGCGTGGCTGCATCGGCACCATCCAGCCCACCTGCGCCAGTCTGGCTGAAGAGGTCATCCAGAACGCCGTGTCTGCCTCCACGCGAGACCCGCGTTTCCCGCCCATCAGCCCGGCGGAGCTGCCGCAGCTCAGCATCAACGTTGACGTGCTCTTCCCGCCTGAGCCTGCCACGGTGGCAGACCTGGACGCGGAGCGCTACGGTGTCATCGTGACCCAAGGGTTCAAGCGCGGCCTGTTGCTGCCTGACTTGGAGGGGGTAGACACCCCCGAACAGCAGCTCTCCATCGCCTGCGCCAAAGCGGGCATCAGCCAGTTCGGACCTGATGTGGCATTGGAGCGCTTCGAGGTGGTGCGGCACACATGAGTCCGGAAACGCCTTCAGCGGGAGCGCCAGCAACCCTTCAGTGCACCGTGTGCCCCCACCAGTGCGTTCTTCGCGAAGGGGCCGTGGGGCTCTGCGGAGCGCGCGGGAATGAAGTGGGGCGCGCCGTCAGCGTGAATTATGGCGAAGCGTCCTCCTTGGCGCTGGATCCTATCGAAAAGAAGCCCCTGGCCCGGTTCCACCCAGGGGCGAAGATCCTCTCCTACGGCAGCTTCGGCTGCAACATGAGCTGCGCTTTCTGCCAGAATGCCAGCATCTCCCAGGTGCGCGTCTGTGGCCACCCGCAAACGGTCTTCGTGTCCCCCGAAGAGCTGGCGGTCAAAGCCCAGGAGCTGCTGGACATGGGGAACATCGGCGTGGCCCTCACCTACAACGAGCCGCTGATCGCCCCCGAATTCCTGATGGACACCGGCCGCTTGTTGAAGGAGGCGGGGCTGGTCCTCTGTGTGGTGACCAACGGCTATGCGAATGCACCGGTGTTCGACGAAGCCTGCCGGGTGACCAGCGCCATGAACATAGACCTCAAATGCTTCACGGAGGAGGGGTACCGGAAAATGGGTGCACCGGACGGGCTGGCCGTGGTGAAGCGGAATATCCAAGCGGCCCACGAAACGGGCGTCCATGTGGAGCTCACCACGTTGGTGGCGCCAGGCATCTCCGATGACGAAGAGGCCTTCCGCGAAGAGGTGGCCTGGATAGCCACCATCTCACCGGACATCCCGCTGCACCTTTCGCGGTTCTTCCCCACCTACCGCATGACAGATGCCGCGCCCACCAGCCTCAGCCTCCTCCAGCGTTTCCAAGCCATTGCGAATGAGCACCTGACCTATGTGTACCTGGGCAACGTGGGATAGGGGGACAACGGGGACGTAGGCTATTGTCCTGGTTCCCGATAGCAGTAACTGAGCTGACAAGCCTCTTTGGGGAAACAGGACAATAGCCTACGTCCCCGTTGTCCCCCTATCCATCCCGTGACAAATCGTCGGGTCTTGCTGGGCGGGTGGTACCATGTTCCGAAGCGCCCTCAGACCGAAGGAGCCCGGTGACCGCCAGCCAGCAACCAGAGAAGCAGCATCAGCCTCATAAGCAGCAGGCTACGCGCAAGCCCTCCGGCCTTTCGAAGCGCCTGCGCATGCTAGACAGTTCGGAATTCAAGCGCCAGACCTTCTATGCCCTAGAGAACATCCGTCGGGGGAACTGGATAGCGCGGATCTGCGGCGTCTTTCTCTTCGTGCTCATCTTGGCCAATGCGGTGCTCGTATTCTTCTCGGCGCAAACAGGCCTGGATCCCATCTCCGAAGACATCGTCCAATCCATCTTCGTCTTCTCTACGGTCTGCTTCTTCGTAGAATACCTTGCGCGCATCTGGATCGCTGATCTAGCATTCGGCAACTGTACGCGCCTCCAAGCGCGGTTGAAGTACATCTTCTCGCCCATGGGAGTCATCGACCTGCTCTCCTTCGCGCCCAACATCCTCTCGTGGTTCCTTCCCGTCACCCAGGCGCTCATCAACGCCATAGGGGTGCTGCGCCTTATCCGTCTGGTGAAGGTGACCCGCTACATGCGGGGCTTTCGAACCATCGGGCGCGTTCTCCGCAAGCACTACCGTGAGATCGTGGCCGCCTTCCTGGTCATTGGCTTGCTCATCATCGTGGCCAGCGTGGTCATGTATGAGGTGGAACACGAAGCCCAGCCCGACCAGTTCAACAGCCTCTTCCAAGGGGTCTGGTGGGCCGTGGAAACGGTGACGGGCACGGGTTACGGGGATATCGTTCCCATCACCACCCTGGGGAAGGCCATCGGCATGGTCATCATGCTGCTGGCTCTGGCTTTGGTGGCCATTCCCGGCGGCATCTTCTCAGCTGGGTTCGTGGCTGAATATCAGAACGCTGACCTGCGGAAGATCGAACGCGGCGTGCGGAACACCTCCCATCACACCGAAGAAACCTCCAACGAGATCAAGGAACAGGACGAAGATCGCCTAGTGAAGTAGAATCTCCCCTATCACAGATCACATTCAAAACGGCACGATCCTCAGCAGGGAAGGGCGCATGGCAAGACGGTTCCTCATGGGCAATGAAGCGTTCGCACACGCGGCGCTCAAAGCGGGTTGCGGCCTGTTCGCGGGCTACCCGGGCACGCCCTCCTCTGAGGTGATAGAGACCGTGGCGCGTTTGCACAAGGATGGTGTGGCGAAGGGGATCCACGTGGAGTGGTCCACGAACGAGAAAGCGGCCCTAGAGGTGGCGGCTGCCTCGGCGCTTTCTGGCGTGCGGTCACTGGTCACCTGCAAGCAGGTGGGCCTGAACGTGGCATCGGATGCCCTCATGTCCCTGAACTACCTGGGCGTCAAAGGCGGCTTGGTCATCCTGGTGGCCGATGACCCGGGTCCCATCTCCAGCCAGACGGAACAGGACACGCGTCGCTTCGCTGCTTTCGCGAAGGTGCCAGTGCTTGACCCAGCCACGCCCGAACAGGGCGCGGAGATGATCATCCAAGCCTTCGCGCTGTCTGAGCGCTACCATACGCCAGTCATCTTCCGGCCTACTACCCGCATCGATCACGCTTCCACCTTCTTCGAATTCCCCAGCCAGACTGAGCCAAAACCGGCTCAGGGCGGCGGCTTCCAGCGTGACCCAGAGGAATACGTCATCTTCCCGCCGCGGGCGTTCCAAGCTCACGGAGAGATCAACGAGCGCCTGCGCGCCATCGCCTTCGACTACACGTTCACGCCGGAATTGGCGGAGTTCAACCAGCTCTTCGCCAGCGTGGGCGGCGGTCCGCTCATCCGCGTGCCCGGCGAAGAGCAGATGGAAGCGAATCTGCCTCCCGCGAAGCTGGGTATCGTCTGCGGGGGCGTTTCCACCCAGTACGCCCGAGAAGCGCTCCAGCTCTTGCAGCAGCAAGCCACGGCTGCCGGGCGTGAGCTGCCACCGGTGCGCCTGTTGCAACTGGGCACTCCCTATCCGTTCCCGCACCGCACGGCCAGCCGCGCGCTCAAGGACCTGACCGATGTCCTGGTCCTGGAGGAGCTTGACAGCGTCATCGAAGAAGAGCTTCAGAAGATGGCCAGCATCAGCTTCCTCTGGCCGCGCATCCATGGCAAGCTGACCGACGACGCGAACGCTCGGGGTGAGAACTCCACCGAAGACGCCCTGGGGCGCATCTCGGCTTTCTTCGCTAAGTGCGCAGGCCTAGCGGGGCCCGAAGAGAGGGCGGCGCAAGAGGCGGCCCAAGAAGGGGTGGCAACGGAGTCAGCAGAGGGAATGCCGCAGCCCTCGTCTGCGTCTTCCCAAGACCTATCCATCTTCCACTATCCCGGCCCCCTGCCCGCGCGCCCGGCCGTGCTCTGCGCCGGATGCCCCCACCGGGCCTCATTCCTGGCTGTCAAGCGTGCCCTCAAGCAGCTTGACATCCCGCGAGATGATGCTGTCTTCTGCGGGGACATTGGCTGCTACACCCTGGGCAACGCGGCACCTCTGGACGCGGTGGACACCTGCCTCTGCATGGGCGGCGGCATCACCATGGCCCAGGGCATCTCTGCGGTGAACGCAGGGAAGAAGGCCATCGCCTTCGTGGGAGATTCCACGTTCTTCGCCTCCGGCATCACCGGAGTGGTGAACGCGGCGTACAACAACCATGACGTCACCGTCTGCGTGCTTGACAATTCCACCACAGCCATGACGGGCATGCAGCCGCACCCTGGCACGGGCCTCACGCTCATGGGTGATGAGAACCAGCCGGTGAGCATCAAGGCCCTGTTGGAGGCGGCGAACATCACCTCTATCGTGGAAGTGGATCCCTTGCAGCCCGAGGCGGCCGAAGAGTTGGTGGCCCAGGCCTTGGCCTTCGAAGGCCCTTCAGCGGTCATCTTCCAAAGCCCTTGCATCTGGACGAAGCCCTTCGGCATCCCGGCGAAGGTGAGCACGGCCCAGTGCACCGGGTGCAAGAAGTGCATCACCCAGACGGGCTGTCCGGCCATCGGGTTCAGCCCCGATGCCCATGGCCCCAAGAGCGGGCGACGCGGTCAGGCGGTGATAGACCGTACCCAATGCACGGGGTGTGGCCTTTGCCTGCCGGTGTGCCCCACCCACGCCATCGCCCTCACTCCTGAGGTGGAACCCAAGCCCGTTCGCCAGAGCCGCCTGAACCGTACGGCTGCTCCTTCGGAAGGCGAAGGCCTGGGAGAGCCCGTGGCGGAGCGCCTGCGGAACGAAGAGCGGGACGCAGATGCAGGCGAAGAGGTCCGGGATCAGGCGGGCGAAGGCCTGGCCGAAGAAGCAACCGAAGAGCAGGGAAGCGCTCAACCAGACCTGCCCTTTGATCTGGACCAGGAAGGGTTCAGCCTTCTGGCTCCTCTCTACGGGACCTACGATGACTTCGAAGACGATGACCTTTACGATGACATGATCGGCACGTCTCGGAGGCGCTCCTATGGCGGCAGGCGCCGGGAGAAGGGCCAGCGTCGCTACTTCATGAAAGAGCCCAGCCAACGAGGGGTTCCCGCTGAGCGCTTCGTGAAGACGTCAGCAGGGGAGGCCTCTCAAACCACCCAGATAGAGCTCACGGCTCCGCCCGCGCTGCAACCTTCAGCGTTCCAGGCGGAGGTCTTGGCCTCAGTGGATGCGGCTGTTGACGAAGAAGATGACGAAGGGAAGCCATCCCAACCGCGGCGGTCCAAGGGCCCTGATTACGGTGGCAACAGCCAGCTCAAGCTGTCTGACTTGCTGGGCAGCGGAGATATCAGCCTGCCCGCCGATGGGGACAGCAGCCAGGGGCAGTCCGCAGCCATGGATGGTGGCAGTATCCAGATCACGCTGTCCGATGAAGAAGAGCCGCGGTCTTCGCGCCGCCTGCGGCGCGTTCGCCCCGATGAGCCAGAAGAGCAGCGGCCCGCACAGCCGCGGGTTCCTGCCGAAGCGGAACCGGATGAGGATTCGGAGCCGCAGCCGTTGCCCAAGGCCCAGCGGTCCGTGGCGAAGCTCCCCCAGAAGCCGAAGCGCCCGGGGGCTCCTCGTTCGGAGGCAGCTCGTTCGGTAACATCCGCTTCGGGAACGTCCTCTTCGGGGGCACCCGCTTCGGCTGCGCCTCGGTCTGTGCGTTCCAAGTTCGCAGACTACGGGAAGGTCAAGCAGGTACGCAATGACCTGCATTCCTCTGGGTCTGGCCAAGGAGGTGCGCAATGACGAACATCCTGTTAGCGGGCGTGGGCGGCCAGGGCACGGTGCTGGCGGCGAAGCTGCTGGCTACGGCTGCGGCGAACAAAGGATGGCAGGTGCGCACGGCTGAGACCATCGGCATGGCTCAGCGCGGCGGTTCTGTGGTGTCTCACGTGCGCATGGCGGATGATGGCGGAGAGGTGTTGGCACCGCTCGTCCCGCGGGGCCAGGCTGACCTGATCGTAGCTTTCGAGCCCGGCGAAGCCGCCCGGGCGCTGCCCTACCTTTCACGCAATGGCCTGATCGTGAGCGCCATGACCACCGTCCAGCCCGTGACCAGCGCTCTTTCCGGAGAGGCCTACAACGCTGATGACATCCTCCGAGGCATCCAAACAGAGCTGTACAACGAATCCGTGCGGTCTGCCACGGCGCGGAACCATGGCCCTCGGCAAGGGAACCGACATCACCCGCAGCTCTTCAATGCCGAATTGGTCTGCGTAGATGACGCTTCGGCCCTGCGGCGGCTGGGGGCTTCGCGTAAGATGCTCAACACGGTGATGCTGACGGCGGCCCTCTCCAAGGGCCGGGTGCCGCTCACGGTGGATGACCTCCGGGAAGCCATCCCCCAGGTCATCAAGGAGCAGCACGTGGCTGCCAACCTCCGCGCCACCGAACTCCATTAAAAGTGCCGGGCCTCCCGCTTTGCGGAATGCCCGCGCTCACCTTCGGTTCGCTTATTCGATCTCGCCCGCTTCGCGGGCTCTAACGCCGCAACCCTATTCCTCATGCGTCCCGCAAGGGGCGTTCGGCCTTGGCCTCGGCCATCGAAAAGACGTGGTGCTTCGCTTATACCACGCTTTTCTCTGCCTGCGGAATCGGCCTCAACCCCTTGCGGGACGCACTTCTTCTGCAACAACTAAAACCAGCCGCACTGCTGATGGGGCCTTATCAGGCCCGCATCATCACTGCAGGCGTCCGCTAGGAGCGGCCGCCAAGTGTATCGGGGGACGCTCATCGCGTCCCCCTCTGCTTTCACTCA
>CANOIM010000013.1 GCA_947566075.1 uncultured Eggerthellaceae bacterium
GGTTCTCTGCCATACTGAATGCAACAAGCGTTGCGTTTGCTTTGTCAATTAAGGGTTCAGGGCCATCCAGCAGATGCCATCATCGAGCTTGAGGTCTTGCGCTTCTTCGCATCGATGCCTCAGGGTGTAGCGGGGCAGTCCTCGGTTGAGTGGATCGTGATCGCAGATGAAGATGATGTAGCTCTCGGGAAGGCGATCGAAATCTTCTCCCTCTTTGAGCACTGCTGTGTCCATAGTAGCCTGGTAATAGCGCATCCTCTTGGTGATGGAATGCTTCCTGGTCGTCTGCATCTCGATGTCATAGACCTTATTCCCTGACTTTGCGAACACGTCCATTCTGACACCCCTGCCGTAGAGGCCCGGCTTCTCTGAGTGCTCATCGTCTATGTATTCGATATGCCCTACCTTAATGCCTAAGATGGCTTCCAACATCATGGCGCAAACCTTAGGGTCACGTACCACTCTGTCGAACATGGGCCAATCTCTGATGGTGAGGTCTCTCATATGCCTTCCCCTTTCCTCGATAAGCTATTCCAAGGAAAGACTCTAACTACCGCATCCGACAGATATCTGACAGATGCGCGTCACTCCTTCGTACAAGAACGAGCACGGATCCACCAGGGTCCTGCACCAATCCATTACCATCCTTCATCGGTTCGACAGAGATGTCTCTTGAACCTACATCAGGATGTGCGAGAGCCGAGGATACGCTGTAACCCTTCCTGCCCTCGCGGGCAACGGATGCTTTCTTGCAACCTCCGGACAGGAACGAGTTCCTGTCCCTACGAGGCCGACCTGCACCCTCATCCGTAGGTGCTGGCTTGCCAGCACGATGCTCTTCAGGGGCGAAGCCCGTGGCGCACACCATCGGGCGTCAAAGGTCAACCTGACGTGCCGATGCGGTGACCTGCGTTGTATCAAGATATAACGGAAGAAGGATCGAAGAATCTATCCATCAGCCATTTCTCTGGATTATTCTGGATATAAAGGCGTAGTCGTTTCAGGTCCTTTTCGCTACACACGATATGATCGTGGTATCTGCTTTGCCAAAGAGAGCCTTGAAAGCCCTCTTTTCTGGCTCTTGATGTGACCGATGCTGTCCAAACGCCTATCACTTTACCGAGCGATACGCTATGATCGGTCAAGTTAACAAGAGCATGCACATGGTTTGGCATGATGACGAAGCTGTCCAGAATTATCGAGGGAAAGCGCTCGGGCAAGCCAGTGGCGGCATCAACGCAATGTTGTCCCAAAGAGGACAGCTTGACGCTTGTCGCCCCAGCCCCTTTGGTGATATGGCTAAGCAAGCATTTGCGCTCATGGGTGCAGAAGGTGACGAAGTAGAATGCCGGGCTCGAATAGTCCCATTTTTCGAGCCGTCGTTTTCCATAGGATCGCGTCACATCACGATGATAGCACCCATGATCATGTCTCTCAGTTCGAACCTGTGCAGATACTGCGCAAGTTGCCCTTTCTGTTTGTGAAGGTAGTTCGTTGGCGGGCGATGCCCGCGCTACGAAAAAAAAGGGTAGCATCGTAGCGCGCCCATTGGGCGCCAGTGGTCAGCCGAACGTGCGAATGCGGTGACCTGCGAAATATCGTGAAGGGGGCGTCGCAGGATCGAGACCGCTATCATCTCCTGAGGATCCAGTGCATCCATGCAGAGCATGGATGCCTTTTGATGCGGATGCACCTCCGAACCTGCATTGGTTGTACGGCGGCTGATGCGCGAACTGCTCTTCCAATGCGCATGGTTGGCCATTGGCGGGCAATGCCCGCGCTACGGAAGCCCCTCGGATGGGCGTTATGGGTAACTCTTGGATATCACGTCACCAAGCCGTTACCTGGCGCTGACCGTGATAGAATCCGGCTTACCACAACCATACCCTTGGGATGCAAGGACAATATCTTTTCCAATGCTTGATCAGGAGAGCATCTGCCCTTCTGGAGCATTGGTACATCTGAGTACTTGCATCCGTATGGTTGTGGTGACCGTGGCGGATGCTCTCCTAATTGAGATCGTCTCGAGCCTCCTTCCCGGTCTGGGGAACACAACCGGGAAGGTGTAAGCATGCATGAAGATATAGTTCAGTTGTTTTTGATTGCTAGCGTTATTCCGGATGCTAGCGAGCATCATCCTGATGGGAAGAATAAGAGAGACTTTCTTTGGGATGCAGTCTGGCGTGCTCATAGAGATACACTTCAAGGCAGGTTTCATTTAGAGGGTTATCTGAAACAACAAGAAAATGAGCATCCTAATAAGGTTGCAGTTGAGTTACATCGTGAGCTCTCTTCTGTGCAGTCAGGGATCGCTCCAAGTTCTTCGGCGTTGATCGAAGGGCTAAAGGGGTCCTGCGAGGATGATGTCGAATACGGAGCATTCCAAAAGCTTGTGAATATGACATTGAAGTATTTACTGATTCTTCAGGGTTTCGATCAGAGTACCGATGGCTCGCTAAGTTCGATTGATAATGCTTTAAGTAGCTTCCCCAAAATCGATCGCAGTCTTTGCGACTGTCCTTTAGACAGCTTCGTGCTTGCCTCGCTGAGGAAAGAACTTGCTGATAAGACGCTTGTGGACGGAGTGGCTTGGACAAGTATCGATGAGCATACATACATTAAGATTCAGAATGCAATTGATGCAGTGATACGAAGCTCATATCCTCAGTGTTACTCGAGGTTGGATTATGACTTCATTGCCTGGACGCGACAAAAGCTCGGAACGCATTCTTCCAACATCTTGGAGCTGCTAGTGGAAGGGGAAAGGCGATGAAGAATCTTTTTCATAGCGTTCTTGCAGCTATTATCAGTTTTTCTCTAATGATGCCTTTGGGGTCCATTGCTTGGGGGCATGAAGAGGATTCTAATGCCAGTACATTCAATAGTTCCCCGGAGGATGCAGATGAAGGACAATATCCAGATGACTTTCTTGGCCCTATTCCACTAGATGGGCATATTACTAGTGAAGAAGTGCTTGATTCGGTTCCATTGGATGAGGGTACGCAAATTGATGTTGCTGATGCGCAAGCTGCTTCTGATGGTTGGGTACTAGAAGGCACATGCGAATATAGACTTGACAGCAATGGCACAATGACAATTCGTCCGGCACAAGGTGAAATAGTGGGAGAATTGTATGCGTATTGCTGGGAGCAAGCCCTTCAAACGCCAATTAAGAGGTTAATATTTGAGGGAAATCTTGTCGCCCTGCCCGTCCATGACCTCCCCTTCACTTTCACTGGATTAAATAAACTTCAAAGCATAGAAGGACTATCAAATATAGACACATCCGTTCTGGATGACATGAGCTATCTGTTTTATGAATGTGAAAGTCTCACGAACCTTGATCTTACAGGTTGGGATACCTCGAATGTCAAAGATATGAGCTATATGTTTTCCGGTTGCACGAATTTGGAATCCGTGAACCTTGAGAGTTTTGATACCTCTAAAGTGGAGAATATGGCTTTGATGTTTGATCGGTGTTCGTCTTTGAGATCTCTTGATCTGTCGAATTTTCAAACGCCTTCGTTGAAGTATATGTCTTCGATGTTTCAAGGCTGCTTCTCATTAAAGGATATCGACCTAACATCCTTTGATACTTCTAATGCCACAGAGATGGTTCGTTTGTTTTACGGGTGCAGGGCTCTGGAGTCGGTAGACCTCCATAACTTTGATACTTCAAAAATTGATCTCATGTTTATGATGTTTGAAGAATGCAGATCATTGAAAAGCCTCGACCTGTCCTCTTTTGATACATCGAATACTATTCGAATGGAAACGATGTTCTATGGATGTACTGCACTTGAAAAATTAGATATCTCTAGCTTTGACACTCGGCAGGTATTTGATGGGCAGCATGCTGGATTAGAGACGCTTTCTTCCTTAACGGAATTCTCCATAGGCCCTAACTTTACCCTGCATGAGTACATGCCTGAGAAGAATTGGTATGACAGGTCCGGAGCAGTTTATACACCGAAAACGCTGCCTCGAAATACGGCGGGAACGTACACTTCATACGCTTCTCATGTGATCATCAAGGTTCCTGAAGGTGGTTCTACATCGCTAGAGCTTGGATCTTCATTACAGCTTACCGCCGAGATTGCACCACCTTCTCTTGCCCCTTCTCTTGTGTGGTCATCTTCCAATGAGGGAATAGTGTCTGTTGATAACGCTGGTATGGTGAGCGCTTTGGCGGTGGGAGAGGCTGTCATTACTGCGCGGGCAGGAGATCTGAACGATTCTGTTTCGATTAGCGTTCGGTTGCCAGATGTTCCTATTGTGGAAGTGCAGTCTGTGTCGTTGGATAGCGACCACCTAAGTCTGTCAGGGATTGCGAGCGAAACGCTATCTGCTACCGTGCTTCCCGCCAACGCCACCTACAAGAACGTCGTGTGGTCCTCCTCGGATGAGAGTGTGGCACGGGTGAGCGCTCAAGGTTCCGTAACGCCTACGGGCAAGGGGAGCGCTACCATCACGGCACGGAGCGCTGATGGGAAGAGGTCAGCCACCTGTGTTGTGACCGTGTCCAACCCCGTCACCTGGGCTGGCATCTCCGCCACACCTACTAAGGTCTACGTCAGCAAGAGCTATGACGTCTCGCTCTCTTCTCGCGGTGACCTTCCGGGAGAGACCGACGGGTTCACCTCCGTTGCATGGTCTTCATCCGATGGGTCCATAGCGAGCGTGTCCGGCTCTGGCACGGCAGGGACTATCACCGGCGTTGCCCCTGGCTCCTGCACATTGCAGGTGTCAGCTGTGAGAGATGGCAAGACCTTCGACATCTCTGAGCCCATCCAGGTGGAGTGGGATCTGATCGAGAAGATCACCTTGTCTGAGGCTAACAAGAGCGTGGAGGTGGGAAGCCCCTCCTTCACGCTGAACTACGCCATCTCCAACCCTTCCGCTGCAGGAAGGCTGGGAGAGGTGAAGTGGTCCTCCATCTCCATCGCGGAGGTCAAGGGCTCTGACGGCACCCTCACCATAACCCCGAAGCGGGCAGGCCATGAGGTCATCCGCTTCTGGGGCCCCGGCCATTCTGCTCAAGCCTCGTTCGAGCTCACCATCACCCCGAAGGTCGTAGAGGCCACCGAGGACTCTGATGTGGAAGGCTACATGCACATCAACGATTCTGAAGCGGTGGATCTCATAGGGAACAAGCGCCTACGCATCCTGGAGAGCGAAGACAAGCTTGAACCTGATGTGGTGAAGCTGGCGGTGTCCTCTGCGGGGGATGCGAGCTTCATGGTGGATGCCTATGACATCGATCTGGTGGATGATGCGGGTAATGTGGTGCCTTGGGATGAGCCAGACCACGCGCTTTCTGTCTTCACCAAGATGAATGATCCCATGAAGCAGTTGATTACCACCCATGATCTGGGCGTTCACTATGTGGATGCTCAGAGCAACAAGGCAGAAGCCAAGAGCACATGGGTGGAAGGTGAGAACCTAGCGTTCGAGACCACGCATTTCAGCACCTACGCCATCACCGCCACTGAGCGTCCCGTTGAGGTGACGCAGCCGCCTTTGAAGAACGACACGAACACCGGCAGCCTCGCCCAGACGGGAGACGGTATGGGGGCTGTGGTGCTGGTGCTCTTCACGGCTGCGGCAGCATCAACGGCAGGAGTCATCCTCGTTCGTCGCCGAATGCGGAAGGTGCTGTAACCAAATGATGTAGGCGGCCATCTGTCCTTGATGGCCGCTTCCTCCTACCCAAGGCTGGGCATGGAAAGCACATGCCCAGCTACGAAGACCGGATGCCCAGCAACGCGGCCATCAGAACAGGATGGTTCGTAGCGCAGAACTTTAGTTCTGCCCGATGCATTGCCAGTGCTGCCTCAGGCAGCACTGAAGTGCTGCGCTACGGACTAACATGACCTGAAAGCCTTTCGCAATGATGAAAAAGCCACTCGTCCCTTCTCATCATCTAGACGAACACATTACCTAGAGGGTCTTTCATAGGGCAGGCTTTAGCTTGCTGGTAATGTATCCAACGAGGAAGCAGGTAGGCTCAAACCTGCACTCAAGAAATTGATGACAAGCGAGACCATAGCCTCTTTCTCGTCAGGTCGAGATTCAGCGATCATGATCGTCATCGCAACCAAGGTGCTATCGTCAATAGCCTTGTGACCCTCTCTGAAAAGGATGCCGTTCTTGTCGAGGAAATATAGGAAGAGACAGGCGGCAATTCGCTTATTGCCGTCGTGGAACGAATGATTCTTGACGATGAAATACAACAGATTCGCGGCTTTTTCCTGTATCGATGGATAGATATCTTCTCCACCAAAGGATTGGTATATCGCTGATATGCTGCTCTTGAAAGAATCGTCCTTTTCGGCACCGAACAGATCGCTTTCTTTGGAGAACCTCATAGAGGATATGACTTCTTTACACTCATCATAATCAAGCACATAGATCGGTTGGCTGCCTTTGGGCCTCGGAATGCACTGATGGTCGTAGTCGTCAAGAAGATCGAGAGCTGCTGTATAGACTTTGACTATGTTCAGGATCTGGCCATCTTCGATCTCATCAGGCAAACGTTCGATGATGTTCACTGTTTGAGCTAATTGCTCTAGCCTACGTTTATTCTCAGCTACTCCCTCTATGATGTAGCGGTGCAATACGTCAGTCGCCCAACGACGGAATTCAACGCCTCGCTGAGACTTCACTCGGTAGCCAACGGAGATGATCACATCAAGGTTGTAATATTCAACTTGATAGGTTTTGCCATCTGAAGCAGTTGTCGCAAAATTTGCGACAACTGGACGATGAGCATCCTCAAGCTCTTCTTTCAATGCATTATTGATATGCTTTCCGATAGTCTTAACATCTCTATCAAACAAGACGGACATTTGCTGGCGGTTCAGCCAGACTTCGTCTTCTCCAACGTCGACCCTTACCTCAAGGGAAACATCTCCGTCTGATGAGTTGAATAGGATGATGTTGTTATTCGAATCTGCCATACAACCCCCGTGCTTCTGACTCCAAGAGTCGCGATTCTCGCACAATGCTCTTACCCTAATAATCCCTCTGCATTCTTTTCATCACGTTATGTCGTAGATAAGGCCGTATTCGTCTTCCATGGTTTGCAGGAACTGTTCAGGGGTACAGCAGGGAACGCTGGATTGCTTGAAACCGGAAGCATCACGGGTGAGCAGGTAGTTTGCATTGATATTCTCTGCGCAGAGGGCGATAAGACAATCCTCATAGTCATCCCAGTTCCTCTTACAGGCTTCGAGCACCTCTGCTTGTCCTACGTTGCAGACGTTCAGGAACCCAAGGCTCTCTATGAAGGCTGCTTGGAGCTCTTCGCTGCTAACGGCTTTAGAGAGGATATAGAAAGCGTCAGCAAAAGATTGCGGCGCAACCCAGAGCTCCACGTCTCCGAAGACCTGCATGGCATGGAGCTTCTCCCAGGCCGCGAAGTAGGGGGCCCGTTGCCCAAGGTGATCAATGAGAACGTTCGTGTCTATCAGCACGCGCATATTTGTCCTCACGGGCTTCGCGAAGCAGTTGCTTGTCAGTCTTGCCTTCCCAATAGGAAGCGGGGATGGGGAAAGTGGTCTTCTTGATGCGAGAATGCAGCTCTTCCCGCTGCTCTGCTGTAAGCACCCGCTTCTCATGGACATTTGTAGGGAGGGTCTTTCCGGCTGAGGGCAGCTCTCCTTTTGCAAGGACGTACTCATAGGCGGCATTGATGAGCTCTGTGGGGGTAGAGCCTATCTTCTCCAAGGCAACCCTGCCTTGTTCCTTGATGCCCGCAGGGACGCGAGCTGTGACGATAGCATGCATGGATCACCTCTTCATCTGAATTCATAATACTGTATTACAAACTTTAAGGCAACTGGATGATGAAAAGACACACGTCCCTTCTCATCATCCTACTTGTGGTAATACCGGTGGGACTCGAACTTCGGTTCGCAGCAGACGTTGACGCCTAGGGTGCGGTAGAGCTTCTCGTCCGTCCCGGAGATGATGACGGAGAAGTAGGCATCGCAGCCGCGCAGCTTGTCCGCATTGTCTATCAGCCGCTCAGCCAGGGGGTTGGTGGATGAGCTCACCGAAAGGGCCAAAAGCGTTTCGTCTGAATGGAGGCGCGGGTTGGTGTTGCCCAAGTGCTCCGTCTTCAGGTGGCAGATGGGCTCCAGCACATCATCAGAGATGACGTCCACATCATCATCCACGCCGGATACCCCCTTGAGCGCGTTCATCAACAGCGCCGATGCCGCCCCTAGGAGGTTGCCCGTCTTGCCGGTGACCACCGAACCGTCTGGGAGCACCATGGCCCCCGCTGGGCCGCCGGTCATCTCAGCCTTGAGCAGGCAGGCGGAGCGGGCCGGGGAGAGGTTCGTGGTGATGTCCGCCTGGTTCATGAGGATCTCTATCTTCTCCAGGGCCTTCTGACCAGACCCGGTGCGCTTCACCTCCGTAGCGGCGGTGAAGTAGCGGCGGACGATCTCCTCTTCGCCCGCCCGGCGGCAGGCTTCATCATCTTCGATGGCGAGCCCCGCCATGTTGACCCCCATGTCAGTGGGGCTCTTATAGGGGCATTCCCCCATGATGCGTTCCATGGTGGAGCGCAGCACGGGGAAGATATCCACATCACGGTTATAGTTGACGGTGGTCGTGCCATAGGCGTCCAGGTGGAATGGGTCGATGATGTTGTTGTCATCCAGGTCAGCCGTGGCTGCCTCGTAGGCTATGTTCACCGGGTGGGTGAGCGGGAGGTTCCACACGGGGAACGTCTCGTATTTGGCGTAGCCCGCTACGATCCCACGCTTGAATTCATGGTAGAGCTGGGAGAGGCAGGTGGCCATCTTCCCCGAACCGGGGCCGGGGGCCGTTACCACCACCAGGGGTTTGGTGGTCTCTATGAATTCGTTGCGACCGAAGCCCTCTTCGCTGACGATGTGGTCTATGTCATGGGGATACCCGGCAATGGGGTAGTGCAGGTAGCTCACGATGCCCATGTCCGTGATGCGGCGACGGAAGGCGTCCGCATCCGGTTGGTTCTCATAGCGGGTGATGACCACGCTTCCTATCATGAAGCCCATGGAACGGAAGATATCCATGAGGCGCAGCACGTCTTCGTCATAGGTGATGCCCAGATCCCCGCGGATCTTCGATTTCTCTATGTCGTTCGCATTGATGGCGATCACGATCTCAACGTCATCGGCCATGGATTGCAGCATGCGTATCTTGGAGTCAGGTTCGAACCCTGGGAGCACCCGGGAGGCGTGATAATCATCGAAGAGCTTGCCGCCGAACTCCAAGTAGAGCTTGCCGCCGAAGCGGTTGATGCGCTCTTTGATGTGCTCAGCCTGGAGGGTGATGTACTTCTCGTTATTGAAACCTGTCCGCATGGAACCTCCTGATGAGAACTACCATGAAAGCGATGATGCGATTATAGATGCTCTCATCCCTCAGGCTCTGTTAAGGAGAGGTAAAAGCGCCTCCTTGGCCGTCCCGAGGACTCAAGCTGAGGAGTAGACTGCTTCTGAGAGGGCGGGGAGAAGGTTGAAGGTCGTACAGGAGGCGCTTTTAGGATGGCGAAGTTCATCTTTGTGACAGGCGGCGTGGTATCGTCATTGGGAAAGGGCATCACCGCAGCTTCTCTGGGGCATCTGCTGAAGGCGCGCGGCTACAAGGTGACCATGCAGAAGATGGACCCGTATCTGAACGTGGACCCGGGTACCATGAGCCCCTTCCAGCATGGAGAGGTCTTCGTCACCGAAGACGGCCATGAGGGAGACCTGGACCTGGGCCACTATGAACGCTTCATCGATGAGGACCTCTCCCGGGAATCCAACTTCACCCAAGGGTCCATCTACCAAAGCCTCATCTCCGCGGAGCGCCATGGGGATTTCCTGGGCGGCACCGTGCAGGTCATCCCCCATGTGACGGAAGCCATCAAGGAACGGTTGCGCCGCATAGCTGAGCGCTCAGAGGCGGATATCGTGATATCGGAGATAGGCGGCACCATCGGAGACATAGAATCGCTCCCGTTCATAGAGGCGGTCCGCCAATTCAAGAAGGAGCACGGGGCTGGGGATGTGATCTTCGTCCATGTGACGCTGGTGCCCTACATAGCCGCCGCCCATGAGGTGAAGACGAAGCCCACTCAGCATTCCGTGAAGGAGCTCATGAGCTTGGGCGTGCAACCGGATTTCATCGTCTGCCGCTCTGACCATGAGATCACGAAGGGGGTACGGGACAAGATAGCCCTGTTCTGTGATGTGGCTCCGGAGGAGGTCATTGCCTGCCCGGATGCGGATATCATCTATCAGGTGCCCATCATGCTCTATGAGCAGGGCTTCGACGCCATGGCTCTGAACAAGATGGGGCTGCCGCCCAACCGGGCAGACCTCTCGGCCCTCAATGGCTTCCTAGAGGCACGGGAGGCATGCACTGAAGAGGTGCGTGTGGCCATCGTGGGGAAGTACACCCAACTGCCGGATGCGTATCTCTCCGTCATAGAGGCGCTCAAGGCGGCCGGGGTGGATGCGGGAGTCAATGTTGCTATCACCCTGATAGATGGCGAAGAGCTTGATGGGGCGAACGTGGCTGAGGTGCTCAAACCTTTCAGCGGCATCCTGGTGCCCGGCGGCTTCGGCATCCGCGCCTTCGAGGGGAAGATGGCGGCGGCAGGTTACGCCCGTCAGGATGATGTACCCTACCTGGGCATATGCCTGGGGATGCAGGCGGCGGTCTGCGAATTCGCCCGGAACGTGGCAGGCATCGAAGGGGCCACGTCAGCGGAATTCGAAGCGGATGCCGCGAACCCGGTGATAGACCTCATGCCCTCCCAGGAAGGCATCACAGACAAGGGGGCTACCATGCGCTTGGGGGCATACCCCTGCGTTTTGGAGGCGGACACGGTGGTTCACGGGGCCTACGGGGAGGACCTGGTTCATGAGCGTCATCGCCATCGCTATGAGGTGAACAACGCCTACCGGGACCAGCTGGCTGAGGCGGGGCTCAAGATATCCGGCGTATCTCCCGATGAGCGGCTGGTGGAGATGGTGGAGCTGCCGGGCCATAGCTGGTTCGTGGGCACCCAAGCCCATCCGGAGTTCAAGAGCCGCCCTACGCGCCCTCACCCGCTGTTCTGCGGCTTCGTTCGGGCCGCTGCTCAACACCAACACGCTGAGCAGCGCTGAGAGAGGCTGGTCATCTTCCATGGAGTTGCGGTCAGCCCTGAGCGAATACCTGTTGCACCTGCGCATCGAACGCGGGTTGGCAGCCAGCACCTTGGAGAGCTATGAGCGGGATTTGGAGCGATACGCGGCCTTTTTGGAAGGCGCTTCCAAGAGGGCGGTAGGCGAGGTTGTCCCTGATGATATCTCCGCCTTCCAGCAGTCGCTCTTCAAGGCAGGGGAGGCTCCCACTACGGTGAAGCGGCGCTTGTCAGCCATCAAGGGGTTCCATCGGTTCTGCCTCTCGGAGGGCTTCGCTGCGAAGAACCCCACGGCACCCATCTCCGTGCCGAACACCCCGGATAGGCTCCCGGATGTGATATCCATCGAAGAGGCTTGCAGGCTGCTGGATTCCATCTATGAGGTAGAGCCTGCGAAGGTGCGCGATCGGGCCATGCTGGAGGTGCTCTATGGTTGCGGCCTGCGCGCCAGCGAGGTGTGCGGGTTGGACGTGCAGGACGTGTTCCTAGAGGAGGGGTTCCTGCGCGTCTTCGGAAAGGGAAGCAAGGAGCGCTTGGTTCCTCTTTCGGGCACGGCGCTCACGGCCATGAAGGACTATCTGGGAAGCGCTCGGGCTCAGATATCCTTGCGCGCCACCTCACCGGATGCGGATAGCCTGAAGGCGGTGTTCTTGAACCAACGGGGGCGACGCATCACCCGCCAGGGGCTCCATAAGATAGTAGGGGCAGCGGGCAAGGCCATCGGGATCAGCGGGTTGCATCCCCACACCCTTCGCCATTCCTTCGCCACTCATATGCTGAGCGGCGGGGCGGATCTGCGCGTCATCCAGGAGATCCTGGGCCATTCGGATATATCCACCACCCAGATCTACACCCATGTGGACCGGCAGCATTTGGTGGAGGAGTATCTCTCCGCCCATCCGCGGGCTGCCAAGCGCTGAGGATGTAGCGCGCCTGTTCTGCCTCATCATCTGATACAATCCTCAAACGACTGTACGCATATCACCGAGAGGGCACCAATCCATGTCATTGCTTGACAGGTTCGCAGACTTCGGCGGGAACATGGCTACGGACATGGCCATAGACCTGGGAACCGCGAACACGCTCGTTGCCATCACGGGCGAAGGCATCGTCATCAATGAGCCTTCGGTCGTTGCCATAGAGAAGAGCACCCATCGCGTCTTGGCTGTGGGCCATGAGGCGAAGAACATGATCAACCATACGCCCGATGCCTTCAGCGCGGAACACCCCCTGAAAGACGGCGTCATAGCTGACTACGACGTGACCGAGGCCATGCTCTCGGCCTTCATCTCCAAGGCCTCTGACCGCAAGTATCCCTGGCAGGCCAAGCCCCGCATCGTCATCTGCATCCCTTGCGGTGCCACCTCAGTCGAGAAGCGCGCTGTGTTCGAGGCAGCCATCCAGGCCGGGGCCAAGCAAGCCTACCTCATAGAAGAGCCCATGGCTGCTGCCATGGGGGCTGACCTGCCGGTGACCGAACCCACGGGTTCCATGGTGGTGGATATCGGCGGTGGCACCACGGAAGTGGCCGTCATATCCTTGGGCGGCATCGTGTCATCCTCTAGCCTGCGCTTAGCGGGCAACCGGTTGGATGAGGCCATCGCCATGCACCTGCGGGACCTGCTGGGCATCAAGATAGGGGAGCGCACCGCTGAGGTCATCAAGATCAAGATAGGCAGCGTCCTGCCCTTCGAGGATGGCCGCGAAAGGGACATGATCATCTCCGGTCAAGATGTCTACACCGAACAGCCCAAAGAGGTGACCATCCAGTCTGAAGACGTGCGCGCAGCGCTCCAGGCCCCCATAGAAGAGATGGTCTTGCACATCAAGGACACCTTCAAGACCACCAACCCTGACCTGGCCTCGGACATCATCCAGAACGGCATCCTGCTCACGGGTGGCGGTGGCCTGCTCTCAGGTTTGGACCGCTACCTCACAGACCGGCTTGAGATCCCCGTTTGGGTGTCTGAGACAGCGCTCACCAATGTGGTCTCTGGTTGCCTGAAGGTGCTGGAGACGCCCACGGCCCTTCGGCAGACCTTGATGCGGTCCAAGTAACCCCCACTCTGAGGATCGTGGCACTCAATTTCCAAGATCAAGGAACGCCTTTCACTCGCATTTTGGCGGGTATCCTAGTGGCGCTGAGCGTGGCCATGATAGCGGTCTACGCCATAGAGGGGGATGGGGGTCCGCTGCATCGGGCGCAGCAAGCCGTTCATTCCCTGGTGGCTCCTGTTCAGTTCGCAGGGGCCCAGGTTGAGGCTGCCATGGATCAAGCGGAAGAGGCGGTGGCAGACGGCTCCGCCGATGAGGAGACCCTCTCTTCGCTCAAGGAGAAGAACGCCCAGTTGACGCAGCTTCTGACGCAGGCCGAGGAGTATCGGTTGGAATCTGAGCGCCTCCGGGGCCTTCTGAACCTGAAGGACATCTACAAGATAGAGGGTGTGGGGGCTCGGGTCATCGGCCGCTCTACGGATGCCTGGAATCAGACCATCACCATAGATGCGGGCACAGACGATGGGGTGCAGAAGGGGCTCACGGTCATGGGCCCTGCCGGGGTCATCGGCCAGGTGGTGGAGGCGTCATCCTCCTCTTCGGTGGTGCGCCTGCTGACAGACCCGAATTCCGGCGTGGCGGCTCAAGTGCAGTCAAGCCGGGTGGAAGGCGTGGTGCGGGGCTCTCTTTCCGGGGCGTTGCACTTGGAGAACGTGGATGCCACCGCCGTGGTGAATCAAGGGGATGTGGTGCTCACCAGCGGCTTGGGAGGAAGCTTCACCAAGGGGCTTCTGATAGGTACGGTGGTGCGCGTGGAAGGCAGCGTCAATGACGGCACCCGGGTGATCGTAGTTGCTCCCAATGAGGTGGCCACGGCCTTGGAAGAGGTCACGGTGGTCTTCAGCGCCAGCGAATCCGGAGGCGTCATCAAGTCCAGTGCGGCTTCGGATGGCTCTTCAGGTTCAGCGGAGGGTGCTTCATCTGAGGGCTCTTCTGCATCCGCTTCGGCTACCCAGCAGATCCAGGGAGGGAACAGCTGATGATGCGCTTCGTCCCTGAGATCCTCTGTGCACTGGTGGCCCTCATCCTCCAGGTGGTGATAGCCCCTGCCATCGGTATCGGCTATGCCCTGCCGAACTTCGTCCTGGCCTTCTGCGTGGCCTTCGCGGTGGCATCGCGGAGGACCGATGTGGTGGTGATGCCCTTCTTGGCGGGCCTTGCCTTCGACCTTCTGGGCACCGGCCCGGTGGGCGCGTTTGCACTGCTCTGCCTGGTGGCATCGGGTGCGGCGGCGCTTCTGTTCGCCCGCATGGACAATGACACATTGTTCATCCCCCTTGCCTGCATCTGCCTGTGCATCCTAGGGGCTGAGCTGCTCTACGCTTGCATCTGCGTAACGTGTGGGTGGCATGTGGGTTTAGGGGAGGCGCTGCTCTATCGGTCGCTCCCTAACTTCCTCTATGATACGGTGATAGCGCTTGTCATGTATCCGCTCTTGCGCCTGCTCCTCCGGCGTATCAGCGGTACCGTAGAGATGCCATCCATCGGCTAGGAGCCAACCAGAGAGCCTATGACGCTAGCACTCGTTGCAGGGATCATAACGGCGGTGATCATCCTAGGTGCCGCCCTCATCTATGTCATCGTTCGGCGGCGGGATGCCGAGCGCTCCTCCTCAGATGATGCCTTGGGTGCTGAGCTCACCAATATCAAAGTGGGGTTCGATGAGGCTGCCTCCGTTGAGGGGGAGGGTTCCCGGGACGTCAAGGTATCCGCTACGGATGATTCCTCGAAGGCCCCGGCGGCCTTTTCGCGGCGCTTCGTAGCCCTGGGTCTGTTGGCGGCGGGCGTGTTCGCCACGTTGGCGGCCCGCATCTGGAACCTCCAGGTGAAGAGCGGCCAGGGCTATGAGAAGGAAGCCGAAGACAACCTGCTCACGAGCGTCTCTACGCCTGCTCCGCGCGGGTGCATCTACGACGTGCGGGGACGCGAATTGGTCACGAACGAATCCAGCCAAACGGTGCTGGCAGAGCCTTCGGTGGCCGAGGACGTCGACACGGTGCTGCGCCTGGCGGCGGTGCTGGGCATTCCGGCCCCCATCGTGCGCCAACGCATCCAGGATGCTTCCAGTGGGGCCCAGAATCAGCGGGTGGTGGCCGAAGGCGTGCGCCTGCGGGATATCGCCTTCATCGCCGAACACCCGGATGCCTTCGAAGGCGTATCCATGGAGACGCGGACGGTACGCCATTACCCCTTCGGCGCGCTGGCTTCCCACGTCCTGGGCTACACGGGCTCTCCCACTGATGATGAGCTCTCCCAAGCGGCTACGGGCCGCAAGATCCACAGTACTGACATCGTGGGGAAGAGCGGGGTGGAACGCGTCTATGATGGCACCCTTTCCGGCGATCAAGGGGAGCGGCGCATGATGGTGGACGCCCAGGGCAGCGTGGTGGCCGTCATAGGGGAAACGCTGCCTTCCAAGGGTTCTGACCTGCACCTGACCATAGATGCCTATGCCCAATCCGTGGCCGATCAGGTGCTGGCGGAGACCATCGCTCCCTTGGGGGACATCGGCACCGGCGTGGGCAAGGGGGGTGCGGTGGTGGCCATGAATGTGAAGGATGGTTCCATCCCCGTCATGGCCAGCTATCCCACCTTCGACCCAACCTATTTCACCAACGGCATCCCCCAGGATATCTGGGACCTCTATAACACCGATGAATCCAACGCTCCCATGGTGAACCGGGTGGTGAACGGCCAATACGCCCCCGCCTCCACCTTCAAGGCCTTCACCTCCATGGCAGGGCTGCATCACGGCTTCGCTGACTATGAGACCGAATGGGAATGCGGCGGCGCGTGGGATGGCTTCGGGAGCGGGGACGTGCAGAAGTGCTGGCTGCACAGCGGACATGGCTTCATGGACCTCCATGACGGCATCGTGAATTCCTGTGACGTGGTCTTCTATGAGATAGCGAAGGCCTTCTATGACCATGGCCCCGAAGGCACGGGGGAGATATCGGACACGGCCCTCCAGGAGTACCTCCAGCTCTATGATTTCGGATCCCCTACGGGCATCGACCTGCCCGATGAATCCGCGGGGCGCATCCCCACCCCCGAATGGAAGGCGGAGCAGTGGCGCAATGTTCCCTCAGAAGCCTATTGGCGCGGTGGTGATTACACCAACATGATCATCGGCCAGGGGGATGTGCTCATCACGCCCCTGCAACTGGTGGTGGCCTACGGGGCCATTGCCACGGGGAAGATCATGAAGCCCCATGTGCTGGCGGAGGTGCGCAATAGCGAAGGGGAAGTGGTGGTGAGCGCCCAGGCTGAGGTGGTGGGAGAACCGGACGTCAACCAGGAGCATCTGGAATACGTGCGTGAATCCCTCCATGACATGATCGCAGAGAGCCATGATGCCTGGCCCTCCTTCGCCGCACGGAGCCTGGATGCGGCGGGCAAGTCCGGCACTGCCGAGCATACGGATAGGCTTGCCGACGCCTGGTTCGTGGCCTACGCCCCCTATGATGACCCGAAATACGTGGTGGCCTGCATCCTGGAAGAGGGTGACAGCGGTGCCAAGGAGGCAGGGCCCATTGTGGCCCGGGTCTTGGCGGCCCTCTTCGAAGGGGAATCGTCAGACGTTGACAGCCTGGAAGTGGCTCGCATCTCCGGCTCTTCAGGCCGCGCCATCGCCCGTGAGAGCGGGACCGGTTCTGTGAGGACGGACTGACCCATGCCCCTGCCCCAGATCAGCTCTGTCCACGCGGCCGCCACGCCCACTCACGCAGCCTCTAGGCGCAGGGGCCGTCTGTCCTCGGTGGTCTGTTGGCCCTTCCTCATCGTCTGCGTGGCTCTGGTGGCCTTCGGTCTGGTGATCTGTTGGTCAGCGGTGCAAACCGACGAGGACTACAGCTTCTCCCGCCAGCTCATGGGCGTGGCCTTGGGCATCCTGGCCATGGTGGCGCTCTGGATGTTCGATTATCGCAAGTTCGGAGCCCTCACCTACCCGCTGCTCATCGTGAGCGTGATCCTCATCCTCTCGCCGCACTTGCCCATCATCGGGCGCACGGTCATGGGCGCCACCTCTTGGATATACATCGGGATGCAGGTGCAGCCGGGAGAATTCGCGAAGGTCACCGTGGTGCTCTTCGCTGCCAGCATGTTGGCGAAGTACAACGGACGGCTGGATGATGTGAAGGAGTACTGCAAGTGCGTGGGGCTTCTACTGGTGCCCTTCGTCTGTATCATGACCCAGCCAGACCTGGGCACGGGGTTGGTGTATCTGTTCATATCTGCGGTGGTGCTAGTGATGGGAGGGGCGCGCCTGCGGTTGCTCCTCATCACGCTGGCGCTGTTCATAGGTGCCATAGCCTGCGTGTTCGCTTTGGATGAGGTGCTGAAGTACCAGACGGCGGATGGCACGTGGGAATACAAGCTGCTCAAGAACTACCAGCGCAACCGCTTGCTCGTCTTCATGAATCAGGAGGCCCTCTCCACCACGGACGAGGGCTATAACCTGAAACAGGCCATGATCGCCATAGGGTCCGGAGGGCTCTTCGGCAAGGGCTTGGGCTCTGCCACGCAATCCGCCTTGGGATTCTTGCCCGAAGCACCCACAGACTTCATCTTCTGCGTGCTGGCTGAGGAGCTGGGCTTCTTCGGCGTGGTGCTGCTCTTGGGGCTCTATGCAGCTCTGGTGGCTATCAGCATCCATATAGCCCGCAGTTGCGGGAACCTCTTCGGGATGCTGATCGTGTGCGCCATCGTGGGCATGTGGCTGTTCCAGATCCTAGAGAACATCGGGATGTGCTGTGGGCTCATGCCCATCACCGGCATCCCGCTCCCATTTGTCAGTTATGGTTCATCATTCATGATCGTGAATTTCGCCATGTTGGGACTGATATCATCTGTATACTCGCATGAGATGGCGCCGATGACAGGAGCAGGCTATGGGTCTTCCCGTTGACATCCCAGAGATATTCAAGATAGCGAAGGATATGCAGGCGGTGGGCAGCGTGCCCGTTTCCGTATCCGTCATCATAGATGATAGCGCTGATGGGAACCTGGCAGCGAAGGTGCGCGCGGCCTTTGCCTCCACCAGCGCCCATACCCGGGTGACGGTGACCTACCTGGATGGCGGTTACGCCCCCAGAGAGGTGCGCGATGATTTCGCGGTGATCGTAGCGGGTACCTCTCCGGAAGTGGGAAGGCTGGCCGCCCAGGTGCGGGAGCAGTCCGTGCCCGTGATGGTAGTGACGGATGACGCTGCCACTACGGCTTCCCTTGCCCAGGACGCAGGTGCCCCCATCCCCGCCGCTGACATAGCGGCTCCCGTGAAGCTCAAGAGCGGCATCGAAGAGAAGGTGGCTTCCCTCGTGCCTGCGCTGCGGGCGCGGGTGGATGACGTGACCAGCGAAGGCCCGGTCCTGCTCACTGATGACGCCTTCAAGCTGCTCTACGGGCGCATGGGAGAGTGGATCATCACCACGTGTCCTGAGAAGAAGCTCACCTTGGCCTTGGCGTTCCCCTTCGTGCGTAGGCCCTTGGCTGATGATGCCATCTCGGCCACGGCGCTCCAGAACGCCGCTGTGGGCTTCGTGCCTATCATCCCCGGGGCGGATATGCCCATCATGACCCTCAATCAGATGAAGATGATCCTGCAGATAGCCACGGCCTACGGGTGCCCTTTGGATGCGAATCGCATCAAGGAGCTGGCCTGCGTGCTGGGCGGGGCCTTCCTGGCCCGCAATATAGCCCGGGCAGGGGCGAAGCTCATCCCCTTCGCAGGCTGGGCCATCAGCGGCGCTGTGGGCTTCGCGGCTACCGAGGCCATGGGGAAGGCCGCCGTGGAGTACTTCGAAGCCGGTGGGGATATCGTAGGCATTGCCCAGGTGGTCCAAACCGCCCGAGATGGTGCCGTTTCCACGGTGAGCAGCGCGGCTGGCACCAAGCTGGGTCAGCGGGTGCTGGGTCGCGTGTCCGAGGCCGTGCCCGGCGTTGCCCGCGTCGTCGCCCGCGCTCAGCGGTCCTGACAGGCCCATGACGCGGAGCGGCATCTGGGAGCGGGTGGCCCCGCTCCTTCGCCAGGTGGAGCGGCCTGGCCGCTATGGGGGAAGCGAATGGGGGGCAGCAACGCCACCCCGGGATGGTTTCGCCTTCTGCATGGTGTATCCGGATACCTATGAGCTGGGGCAAGCCAACCAGGCCGTTCGCATCCTCCAGAACCGGGTGAATGATGAACCGGGCATGACGGCAGAGCGGGCCTATCTGCCTGCGGCTGACATGGCTGATGCCATGCGCGCAGCTGGCGTCCCCCTGTTCTCATTGGAGAACATCACCCCTCTAGCCGAATTCGATGTGATAGGCATCACGCTGCCCCATGAGCTGTGCGCTACCAACGTGCTGGAGGTGTTGGACCTTTCCGGCATCCCCCTCTTTCATGGCAACCGGGCTGAGGCTGATCCCATCATCCTGGGGGGTGGCCCCTGCGCCTTCAACCCTGAACCCTACTCCCGGGCCTTCGATGCCATCCTCATAGGCGAAGGCGAGGAATCCCTACCAGAAGCACTGAGGTGCATCCGCTTGCTCAGGGAGCAAGGGGCACCTCGGCAGGAGATCCTCCAGGCTCTGAGCCAGGTGGAGGGCACCTATGTGCCCGCTCTCTATGACCTGGATGCTGAAGGCAGTAGCCGCTTGGTGGCTCACGGGGGTGCGCCTGAGCACGTGCGCAAGCGCGTCTTCTCTGGCTTCGCGGATTCTGACGCCTGGGAGCCCATGGTGGTCCCCTTCGTGGAATGCGTCCATGACCGGCTGAACGTTGAGGTGCTCAGGGGGTGTTCCCGGGGGTGCCGGTTCTGCCAAGCGGGCATGATCTACCGGCCGGTGCGGGAGCGCTCCATTGAGAACATCATCAATGCGGTTGAGAAGGGGATAGCGGAGACGGGCTATGAGGAGGTCAGCCTGACTTCCCTTTCCACCACCGACCATTCTCAGATAGCCTCTATCCTGAGCACCCTGAACAGCCGCTTCGAAGGGACGGGCGTGCGCCTATCCATCCCTTCCCAGCGCTTGGATTCCTTTGGGGTGAGCATGGCCAGCCTGGTGGCGGGTCAGAAGCGGGGTGGGCTCACCTTCGCTCCCGAAGCGGGCACCCAGCGCTTGCGGGATGTCATCAACAAGAACGTCACAGAGCAAGACCTCATGGGCGCGGTGGATGCTGCCCTGGAAGCGGGTTGGCAGCGGGTGAAGCTCTACTTCATGGTGGGGTTGCCCACGGAAACGGATGAGGACGTGCGCCAGATCGGGCGCTTGGCCAGTGATGCCTTCGCTCGCATGCGCGAGGCAACGCCCCCTTCTGAGCGAGGCCGCCTGAAGATGACTGTGGCCGTAGCCGTCTTCGTTCCCAAGGCCCACACCCCCTTCCAATGGGAGGGGCAGATCAGCCCTGAGGAGGCGCGCCGCCGCGTGCAGCTCATCAAAGAGGCTGTCCGCTTCAAGGCGGTGCGGGTGGACTACCATGAACCCAAGACCAGCTTCCTGGAGGCGGTCATGAGCCGGGGAGGCCGAGAGGTGGCGCTCTTGGTGGAAGAGGCCTGGAAGGCGGGGGCGCGGTTCGACGCTTGGACGGAGCACTTCTCAGAGGAGGCTTGGAGGCAGGCGGCTGAGAAGACAGGAGTTGACCGGGAGGCTGTGGCCTTGAGCCCCTTCGCCCTGGATGCCCCCTTGCCTTGGGATCATGTGGATGCCGGGGTATCCAAGCGCTTCTTGGCTCAGGAATATGAGCGGGCCCTAGCTGGTAAGACCACGGAGGATTGCACCTTCGGCCCCTGTACGGTCTGCGGCCTTTGCGAAGAGCCTAAGAGCGGGTTGGTCCTCCAGGAAGAGAGGGGGAGCCATGGCTGATCCGCGCACGTTCCGCCTACGCGTCCGCTACGGCAAGACCGGACGGCTGGCCATGCTCTCGCACTTGGAGATCACCCATGCCCTGGAGCGGCTGGTGCGTCGCAGCGGTCTGCCCTTCGCGCTCTCCCAGGGCTTCTCGCCTCATATGAAGATAGCATTCGGGCCTGCACTGCCGGTGGGGGTAGGCGGAACGGATGAGGTGTTCGATGTGACGCTCACCGCCTACTTTGCCCCGGATAAGGCCCTTGCAGCCCTCAAGGCCAGCGCGCCACCGGATCTGATGCCCCAGGCCTGCTCCTATGAGGAGCCACAAGCCCCGGCGGCTTCGGTGGCCTTCCCGCTGAGCAGCTATGAGGTGCGCCTCTCCCGTCCTCTGGAGGCGCTGCGCCTGCCTGAGCGGGTCACCTTGGTGCGCAAGGGGAAGGAGAAAGAGCTCCTCTGCGCTGAGTTCTTGGAGGGTGAGCCAGCGCTCACCTCGGAAGGATTCATGTTCGCGTTGAGGTCCAAGGATACGGGTTCCTTGCGGGCGGATGCCTTCGCCCAGGCCCTCCTTGAGGAGAGCTGCGCAGGGGGGCCGGTGCCCGCTATCCTCTCGTTCACGCGGTGCGCTTTGAGCGCCTAGCTGCCATGGGGGATGATGGTCTCAAGGGCATCCAAGGGGTGCGCACCCAGCAAGGGATCTGCTTGGGCATCTCTTTGGTATCAGCGCTGCTCGTCTGCGCCCAATGCGCTGCTCTGAGCTTCGCCATCACCGCTCTTTGGCAAGGGGTCTCCTTCGATCAGGCGATTCCGGCTATGCTCGGGTTCATCGGCTGCTTTGCGGGCAGGTTGGGGCTCTCCGCTTTGGAGGACTTCCTCTCCTGCCGTTTCGCCTTCCGTGTGGCCCACAGGCTGGAACGGGAGTATCTGAGCGCCCTTGCCTTCTCAGGGCCTGCGCTCATCCAGCATTTCGGGCCTGCATCCAGCATCCTTGCCGCTACCACGGATATCGCGAAGGTGAGGGACTATATAGCAGGCATCCTCCCCAAGCGGGTTGCCATGGTGGCCATCCCCTTGGCGCTCTGCGTTGCCATCTTCGCCTTCGATAGCGTGAGCGGGTTCATCGTTGCCGTCTGCTTTCCGCTCATCATCATCTTCATGCGCCTGGTGGGTCATACCGCCTCCGACGATGCGGCCCGGCGTCACGCGGGCTTCGCCCAGATGTCCGATCACTTCATGGACGCTTTGCGCGGGTTGTCTACCTTGCGGGTCTTCGGCCGTGCTCAGGGCTACGGGAAGGCTGTATTCGCTGCCTCCGAGGAATATCGCAAGCAGGTGATGCGTACCCTGCGCACCGCAACGCTTTCCAGCACGGTGCTGGACATCTTCGCCACCTGCGGGTTGGCAGCGGTGGCCATCATGCTGGGCTTTCGCCTGGTGGAGGGCAGCGTGGGGTTCTTTCCGGCCCTATGCGTCCTCCTCTTGGTGCCTGAGTCCTTCATCCCCATCCGACGCTTCGCGAAGGGGTTCCATGCCAGCTTGGAAGGGAAGTCTGCTCTAGCTCAGGTGCGTCAGGCTATCGGCTTCGCCACGAATATCGCATCGTGGCAGGTGGGCTACGAGAGCATGGAGAACGAACCGGACCTGATCAGCGCTTTGAGCCGTCCGGGGCGTCCGCACATCAGCTTCCAGGACGTGCGGTTCTCCTATGGAGAGGGCCCTCACATCCTCAAGGATGCCACCTTCGACCTAGGAGAGGCTCAGCTCGTGGTGGTCACAGGCCCAAGCGGTGCGGGAAAGTCAACGCTCTTGGATATCCTGGCTGGCTTCAATGACCCTACCAGCGGGTGCATCCGGGTGAATGGTGTGGAAGCGGAAGCGCTGAAGCGGGCCGATTGGCATGCCCGTGTGGCCTATATCCCCCAGCGGCCTCATATCTTCAATGGCTCCTTGAGAGACAATGTGCGCCTCCTGAACCCGGATGCCTCCGATGACCAAGTCAGAGACGCCCTGCGTCAGGTGGGGCTGGAGAGGCTGTTGGAGGAAGGAGGAGGCCTGGATGAGCTACTGGGCGAAGGGGGGCGGCCGCTTTCGGGGGGAGAGGCCCATCGGGTGGCCCTGGCACGGGCCCTGGCTGATCCCGGGCGTACGGTGGTTGTGCTGGATGAGCCCACAGCCCACCTGGATATCCTCACGGAATATGATCTGGAGCGCACGCTCCTTGAGGCCTTCGCCTCCAAGTTGGTGATCTTGGCAACCCACCAGATGCATTGGACGAAGCGGGCTGATGTGAACCTGGTGGTGGAGGGCGGTCAGGTCAGGGTAGGAGGCCCTGACATCAGGGCTGTTGAGGCCGATGATGACCTGGAGTGGTTCAAAGCCCATAGAGGCGAAGAGGGGCGCGGAGCCGGGGCGGCTTCGGCGGCTACAGTCAGCTTGCAGGAGCGGAAGTCCGGGGAAGGGAGCGCTTCGGATGCGGTTCCGGGAGGCGGCCCCTCCTTGTTGCGTTCGCTCTTCTGGAACCATGGGGGACTGGCGCTCCTCTCCATATTGCTCTCGGTGGTGGCAGCGCTCTTCGCTTCGGCGTTGATGTTCACCTCGGGCTACATGATCTCACTGGCGGCGGCCATCCCCTTCACCGTCCTGGCCTTGCATCTGCCCTCTATTCTCGTGCGCATCTTCGGCGTGGGCAAGCCGCTCATAGATTACGTTGAGCGGCTGCTGGGTCATGATTGGGTCTTGAGGGCCACCAGCCTGCTCCGGCGGCGGCTCTTCGAAGCGGTGGAGCGTCAAGAGGGAGTGCGCAGCTTCAAGCTGGGGGACGTGCTGGCAACCCTGGCCGAGGACATCGCCTCGGTCCAGGACTTCTTCCTGCGCTGCGCCTTTCCCTTGGCCTGTGCGCTGCTCTTGGTGGTGATCGTCCCCTTGGCTGCCTCATTCGCTTCGGGGCTTCTAGGGATCGTGCTCTTCGCTCTGTTGCTCTTGGCCACAGCGGGCATAGGCTTAGCAGCGCTCCTGTTGGACCGGGGTAGGCTGGAAGAGGCCCAAGAGGTCACCCGTTCCCTCTACGGCATTCTGACCGATCATGTCCTGGGCATCCGGGACGTGATCCTCTCTGGTCAGGGGAGCGCCTTCGCTGAGCGCATCGCCCAGGTCCACGAACGGGCCGATGGCCTAGAGCGTTCCTTGGCAGCACGGAAGCGCCTGCGCTCCTTTCTCTGTCAGCTGCTGATGGGCTTCGCGGTCATCCTCTGTCTCATCTGGTCTGCTCAGACGTTCAGCTTAGGCTCCGCGGGATCCCCCTTCATCGGAGGAGAGCACCAGGGGGTGTTGGTGGGCCTGCTTGCGGACCTTGCTCCCACGGGCGAAGCGCCCTGGCCACCCAACTGGATAGCCGCCTTCGCCATCTGCCTCTTCCCCCTGATCGAGTTCCTCTTGCCTGCCACAGAGGCGTTCTTGGAGGGAGATGCCACCCGCAAGGGGGCCCATCGCCTCGAGCGCATCCTCAAGGGTAGCGGGGCTTCCGTCTCCCCAGCGAAGGCGTCTCTCGCACCCGTGAAGAATGTCACCCAAGCCGTTGAGCTGGAGCGGGTGAGCATGCTGTTCCCCGGGCTCTCCCAGCCCGTGCTCTGCGGACTGGATGCTCACATCCCGAAGGAAAGCCTCACTGCCGTGGTCGGCCCCAGCGGAGCAGGGAAGAGCACCTTCGCGAAGCTCATCGCCCATGTTCTTGCGCCCACTGCGGGCACGGTGCGCACCCAGGGCAGCGTGGGGCTGATAGAGCAGGATGCCTATGTGTTCCATAAGACCTTGCGGGAGAACCTCTTGATAGCCAACGGACGTGCAACGGATGAGCAGTTGGCCTGTATCTTGGGTCAGGTGGGGCTCTCGGGGCTGTTGGAGCGGTTGCCGAAGGGGTTGGACACGGTGCTGGCTGCCGGAGGAGAGGATGTCTCGGGGGGCGAGGCCTGCCGTATCACCGTGGCACGGGCGCTGCTGGCTGGGTTCGATACCATCATCCTCGATGAGCCATTCCGTGCCTTGGATCCTGATACTGAACGGGCTGTCATGGACACCATCCAAGAGGCCTTGGCTGACAAGACGGTGATCGTCATCACTCATCATATCCAGGATATCCGCCGCTTCGACGATGTCATATTCCTGGGATAGACGAGCAGAGCCCTAGAAGGGCTAGAACGTCAAGGCTAGGTCCTTCATTTGGCATTCTTTTTGTAGCAAATATCAAATTGTTTGATATAATTCCCGAATTTGAAGGGAAATATCAAAATGAATAATAAATATACAATCGCTCGACCGTTATATCTGAGAAAGCTCACGAGCCTGGCTTCTGCTGATGCAGTGAAAGTGATCACTGGTGTACGTCGGTGCGGAAAATCAACACTGCTCGCTATCTATCGTGAGTATTTGAAAGAACATGGAACAGATGAAGCGCAGATCATCGAGATAAACTTCGAAAGCATGACCTTTGAGAGCCTCCGTAACCCCTTTAGGCTTCATGAATATATAAGAGCCTATATTGAAGCGTCGTTCTTTGAGGATGGATTCCATCTGCTCATCGATGAAGTGCAGGAAGTGGGAGAATGGGCGAAGGCGATTAATAGCATTCGAACGACCTTTTCCATAGATGTATGTGTAACGGGGTCGAATTCGCGGCTCTTTGCAGGCGAGGATCTAACATATCTCGCAGGAAGATATGTTGAACTGAGGATGTATCCTCTCTCGTTAAGGGAATTCGAGATGTTCCGCAACTATAGGAATGCATCTGCCCCAGACTCCTCTGAAGAGCTCTTCGCTGATTTCATTTCTCAGGGGTCTTTTCCTGCTGTGGCAGCATCGAGCAATCCCGAGATACGCCAGGCGCTCCTAGCGGGTCTTGTAGATTCTGTCATCGTGCGCGATGTGCTTCAACGAGGTCATATCGAAAACGATTCCCTCTTTCGACGCGTTGGGCAATTCGTTTTCGAGAACATAGGATCGGAGATATCTGCTAATAGAATAGCTAACACGCTACGTACAGCTGGATACAAGATAACGACTAACACGGTGGACCGCTACCTGGACCTGATGTGCGACGCGTTCGTTCTCTACCGATGCTTCCGCTATGACATTCGAGGCCGGGAACGACTGAGAACGAACTGCAAATACTATGTCGTCGATCCTGGATTGCGGAATGCCTTTTTGGGAGAACGTCCTCGGGACATGGGCCATATCCTTGAGAACCTGGTTTACCTTGAGCTGCTACGACGCGGCTTCGAGGTGACAGTGGGGCGCATAGACGGGCGTGAGATCGATTTTGTCATCGTCGATCATACCGAACGGGCCTACCTGCAGTTTTGTCAAACCCTTGGCGATAGCAATGTGGAAGAGCGAGAGTTCTCTTCGCTCCTTGCCGTGCGTGACGCCTATCCCAAGTTCATCCTGAGTATGGATGCCATCGACTATTCCCATGATGGAGTCACGCATATGAATATCGCAGAGTTTCTGCGAGGGGCTAGTTTACGGATGCCCTCTGATGCTGTCTCAACGCATCGGGAGCAGTATGTATTCGACGTGACCAAGTCCACTGGACTGGCTTTGTAGATTGACGTTTTGCGTCCCATGCGTAGTAGAATGGGCATCGGTCCTTTTCATCATCTTCGTTTGAGGCTATCATGCATCCCATGGCAAAACGCGAAGAATATGACTGGCTGAACGACCCCTTCGATGAGAAGAAGATCGCTGAGGAGCAAGAGCAGGCGAAGATGTCTGGATGCTCTCGGATGGGCGTGCTCATCGCAGCCATCGTGGTGGTGGTCATCATCGCGCTCTTCGCAGTCGTCTCCTGTTCTGTGCTCACCCTAGGTGCCTGACCGGTGACGCTAAAGAACGGGCTCTTCGCAGATCACCCGGTGCTGTTGGCCCCCATGGCGGGGGTCACTGATGCCGCCTTTCGCACCCTTTGCCGTGAGCAGGGAGCTGACCTCACCTACACAGAGATGGTATCGGCCAAGGGGCTCTCCTACGCTAATGACAAGACGCGTCATCTGGTGGATCTGGGTGAAGGGGAAACGGAAGTGGCCGTGCAGCTGTTCGGTCATGAGCCCGATACCCTGGCCTCCATGGCCGGCTGGGTGGAACAGGAGCTGGGGGAGCAGCTGGTGCTCGTGGATATCAACATGGGCTGCCCTGCTCGTAAGATCGTCTCAAAGGGGGACGGGAGCGCCCTCATGAAGGATGTCTCCCTGGCCGCCTCCATCGTGTCGGCGGTGAAGGCTGCGGTGAGCCATCCTGTCACCGCTAAGTTCCGCAGGGGTTGGTCTGTGGAGGCCGGGGAGAGCGCCCCGGCCTTCGCCCGCGCCCTGGAGGAGGCGGGGGCTGATGCCCTCTGTGTCCACGGCCGCTATGCCACCCAGATGTACAAGGGTCAGGCCAGTTGGAGCGCGGTAGCCCGCGTGAAGGAGGCTGTTTCCATCCCCGTCATAGGCAATGGGGATGTGCGTAGCGGGGTAGATGCCCAGGCTCTGGTGGACCAGACGGGCTGTGACGGCGTCATGGTGGCCCGAGGCGCTGAGGGTAACCCGTGGATCTTCGCTGAGATGAAGGCGGCTCTCAAAGGCGCTCCTGCTCCCACGTCACCCACAGCCCAGGAGCGCATGGCCCTGGCGAAGCGCCATGTCCGGATGCTTGCTCAGCTCAAGGATGGCCGTCTGGCTCCCATGCGCAAGCATGGTGCGTGGTATGTGGCAGGCCTTCCCGGAGCATCTGTGGCCCGCGGGCGCTTGAATCAGTGCTCTACGGTTGAGGAGTTCTGTGCGGTGTTCGATGCTGTAGCGGAGCGCAGCCATGCCGCATGACGCCTACCAGGGGCTCTATATCCATCTGCCCTTCTGCGCCTCAAAATGCCACTATTGTGATTTCGACTCCCTGCCTTATATGCCTGATGACCCCTATATCACCGAATATGTGGAAGGCTTGATAGGGGACATTCGAAGGCTCTCCAAGGAAGGGAAGCTGACGGATATCCGCACCATCTATGTGGGCGGGGGCACGCCCACCCATGTGGGCACCAAGCACTTGGGTTCGCTCATGTACGCCCTGAGCCTCTTCGTCGATCTTTCCCAGGTGGAGGAATACACCGTGGAAGCCAACCCGGAGAGCCTGACGGGGCCTTTGGTGAAGGATATGTGGGCCCTAGGGGCGAACCGGCTTTCCTTGGGCGTGCAGTCCTTCGATGATGGTCTGCTCAAGGCTATCGGGCGCATCCATAGCGCATCGGACGCGCTTCGGGCTCTAGAGGCGGCTCAGACGCGCTTTGAGAACGTGAGCCTTGACCTCATGTGCGGCCTTCCTGGGCAGACCGTGGAAGGTTCGGCGGCGGACGTCTCCCAAGCGGTGAGCCTGGGCGTTCCCCACGTGAGCCTCTATCCGCTCTCCCTGGAGAAGGGCACCAAGCTCTATAGGCGTCGTCGCAAGCTAGACTTGCCAACAGAAGATGATCAGGCGGACATGATGGAGGAGGCTCACCGGTTGCTGGAGGGGGCGGGGCTTCTCCGCTATGAGGTGGCAAGCCACGCGCGGCCCGGTTTTCAGAGCAAGCACAACCAGAGCTATTGGATGGGCGTGCCCTATCTAGGGTTGGGGCGATCGGCGGTCACCATGACCCAGAATGATGAGCGGCGCATGCGGGTGCGCAACGGTGCGGTGGAAGATGACCTGGATGCCGCCCAGATGGCAGCGGAGGACGCCATGTTGGCCATGCGGATGGCTGCGGGCCTCTCAAGGGAGCGGGCGCGTCAGATGACAGAGCTGCTCCCAGAGCTGCCCGAACGCCTTCGCTCCCTTGAGCAGGTGGGGCTCCTGCGGCAGGATGAGGCAGGCTGGCACCCCACCGAACGGGGATGGCTTCTGGGCAATGAGCTTTTCGGCGAGCTTCTCTCCCTTGCACCTTGATTGCTGGCACTCGAGCAGCTAGACTGCTAGAAAACGAATCCGGTACACAAGAAGGGTCACACACAAGATGCTCTCGAACAGGCGCCAGCAGATCCTCTGCGCGTTGATAGAGGAGTACGTTGCCAATGCGTGCCCCGTGGGCTCGCGTACCATCGCTGAGCACCATGACCTGGGCGTGAGCCCTGCCACCATCCGCAATGAGCTCTCCGCCTTGGAGGAGGCGGGCTACATCACTCAGCCCCATACCTCTGCCGGGCGCGTTCCCACCGATGCGGGCTACCGTGAGTTCGTGGATGAGATCCTGGCGGCGGCCGGTGATGACCCATTGCTCCCGCAGCTCTCTCAGATAGAGGCCATCCGCGCCAGCGCTGACGCCTTGGATGACCTGATCGAGCGCACTAACGCGGAACTGGCGCGCTTCACCCAGTGCCTTTCGGTCATCATGGCTCCCAAGCAGGATGCCTCCCGCATCCGTCAGGTGTCCCTGGTATCCCTCTCAGACCATTCTGCCTTGGTCGTGCTGGTCACTGAAGACGGCCAGGTGGCCAATGAGCATGCGCTGTTCGCTGACCCTGCTTCGCCGGAGGACATCTCTTCTCTCGAGCGCGCCTTGAACGAGGCCTATCAGGGGCGCGCGGCCAGTGAGGTGTCTGCCGAAGGCGTTCCCGAGCGCATCCTGAGGGCTCCTGCGGCCAAAGCCGTCACTCGCGCGCTCAAGGCAGCGGCAGCGCGCCTCACCCGCACCCGGGCCACACGCTCGGGCATGAGCACCCTGCTGCGTAAGCCGGAGTTCCATGAATCCGAGGCATTGCTGCCAGTGATGGAGATCCTGGAAGATGATACGGTGCTCTTCAAGGCTCTGGATGAGAACGGCATCTGCGAAGGGGATATCTGCATCAGGATCGGGCGCGAGAACGCCTCTGAGCGCCTCTTCGGCGTATCGGTCATCGCCGGGATCTATGGCCGGGGGGATGCCCAGGGGATCGTGGCCGTCATCGGGCCTACGCGCATGGATTACTCACGGACCATCGGGGCTGTTCGGGCAGCTCAGGATGTCCTGAAAGACGAATGAGGGGATAGACGATGCCAGCAACCGCACAGAAGGACCTCTATGAGATACTCGGGGTCAGCAGAGACGCCTCAGAGGCTGAGATCAAGAAGGCGTTCCGACATAAGGCCCGGGAGCTCCATCCGGATGTGAACAAGTCCGCCAATGCGGAAGAGGAGTTCAAAGAGCTCAACGAGGCCTATGACGTGCTCTCAGATGCTCAGAAGCGGGCTCAGTACGACCGCTTCGGCACCATTCCGGGCGCTGCGGGATCAGGCCCGGGCTATGTTGACTTCGAGGATATCTTCGGCGGCTTCGGAGGCATGGGGGATATCTTCTCCACCTTCTTCGGCGGCGCTGCCCGCTCCCAGCAGGTGCGCCGAGAGGGTCGGGACATGGGCCTGGGCATCACGGTCAGCTTGGAAGATGCGGCCCGAGGCACCTCAAAGGAGGTCATCTACGACCGCCTGGCCACCTGCCCTGATTGCGATGGGGCGGGCATTGGCGAAGGCGGCGAAGAGAAGACGTGCGAACGCTGTGGCGGCTCAGGCCGGGTGACCGTGGTCCAGCGCACCATGTTCGGCGATATGCAATCCTCCACCACCTGCTCTGAGTGCGAGGGCACCGGCAAGATCATCGAAGGGGCTTGCGAGGAATGCCAGGGCCAAGGCCGGGTGCCTGACCGGCAGAAGGTCTCCGTGGATATCCCCGCCGGCATCAGGGATGGCCAGCAGATGCGCGTTCCCAACCTAGGTGAGGCGGGCATGCGAGGAGCCTCTTCCGGGGACCTCATCGTCACCATCCGCATCCAGCCCGATGACTACTTCCAGAGAGACGGGGATGATCTCCATGTGGCGGTCACCATCTCCATGGTCCAGGCGGCCTTGGGCGCCCGCATCACGGTGGATGGCATCATGGAAGGCGAAGAGGTTGAGGTCAAGGTGCCCGAAGGCACCCAATCCGGGGACGTGCTCAAGGTGAAGGGCCGGGGCATGCCGCGGCTTCGCAGCTCTGCGCGGGGGAACCTCTATGTGCACGTGAGCGTCAAGATCCCGAAGAAGCTCAACAAGAAGGAGCGCGGGCTTCTGGAGAAGCTGGCTTTGGAGATGGGGGAGGAAACCCAGGGGGAGCGCTCACCCTTAGAGAAGCTCAAGGACTTCTTCGGCTAAGGGCCCAAGCAGCAGCCATGTCCCTCCATCAGCTATTCTTGGAAGATCAGATCCTGGCCCATCAGACAGATGCTGTCTTCCCCTTGCGCCTGACCCCGGAAGATGCCAAGCACGTTCGCGTCCTGCGCTTGATCCCCGGTGAGCACATCGCCGTCATAGATGCATCCGGGGATTACTTCGAATGCCAGGTGGAAGCCGTCTCAGACGGCTTGACCGTGCGCATCTGCCGAAGGGCTGAGGTGCCCGAACGGCCCCAGGTCATGCTCGTCCAGGGCCTGGCTAAGGGTGACAAGATGGATACGGTGATACGCCAGGGTACGGAATTGGGGGTTGCTGCCTTCGTGCCCCTGGCCTGCGAGCGGTCTGTGGTGAAGCTGGATAGCGCCAAGGAGGCGAAGCGGGCTCGCCGTTGGCAGGCTATCGCCAAGAGCGCCGCCATGCAGTCCGGCCAACCATCCATCCCAGAGATATCCCCCCTGCGAACGGTGGAGGAGGTCTGCTCGCTGCTGGCTCAGGCCACGGCGGTGGCCATCTGCTGGGAGGAGGCGCCCTTGGAGGGGCGCATGGGATATGCCATCCAGAAGGGGAGGGCTGCCTGCGGCGCCGTGCATCCTTCCGATGTGCGGCTGGCCGTGGTGGTAGGGCCGGAAGGAGGCCTTGCCGCCTCTGAGGTGGATCAGCTCCTAGCTTGCAATCCCCGGGCCTCCTTGGTGTCATTGGGCTCATCCATCCTGCGCACGGAAACGGCAGGGGTGGTGGCCTGCGCTTTGGCCCTCTACGAGCTTGGGTGCCTCTAGATGCCGCGCACCTTCGAGGTGGTGAACCTCGGCTGCAAGGTGAACCGGGTGGAATCCGATCGCTTCGAGGCGGCCCTGCGCACCTCTGGCTTCCAGGGAAGCGAAGGCCACGGAGCGGATGTGGTGGTAGTGAACACCTGCACGGTCACGGGCGAAGCCGAGAAGAAGACCCGCAAGGCCGTGCGGCGGGCCCTGCGTCGGAACCCCCAGGCCATCGTCTATGTGACCGGATGCGCTGCCGCGCTGGATGCAGCCACCTATCAGGCCATGGATGGGCGCGTGCGCGTCCTGGGGAAGCCTGAGCTCTTGGAGGAGCTTCAGCATCCCGTTGAGGGGTGCAGCGCTCCTCAGGCTGCGCTTCCCGCAGATAGGGTGCGCGTGGGGGTCAAGGTCCAGGATGGCTGCAGCAACGCCTGCACCTACTGCATCGTCCACGTGGCCCGGGGCCCCGCTCGCAGCGTGGCCCCTGATGGGGTCATCGCTCAGTGCTGTTCCCTGGTGGAAGAGGGAGTGCCCGAGGTGGTGCTCACGGGCATCAATCTGGGGGCCTATGAATGGGAGGGCATGGGGCTTTCCGGCCTGCTCGAGCGCTTGTTGGAAGAGGTGCCCTGGGGCACGTCCTCTCGGATGCGCCTCTCCAGCCTAGAGCCTCAGGATGTCACTGAGGGGTTGGTGAAGGTGATAGCCCGCTCCCAAGGCCTCATCTGCCGCCACCTCCACCTGCCGCTGCAATCAGGCAGCTCCCGCATGCTCCATCAGATGGGGCGTCGCTATGACGCACCTGCCTTCGCCGCCACCGTTGAGCTCCTGAGAGGGCTTCTCCCTACCTTGAGCTTGACCACCGACGTCATCGTGGGGTTCCCGGGAGAGACGGAGGAGGATTTCCAGGCCACCTTGAGCCTTTGTGAGCAGGCTGCCTTCTCCAAGATCCATGTGTTCCCCTATTCTTTGCGTGCAGGCACCCCTGCGGCCAAGCGCCCTGATCAGATACCCTTCGCCGTGAAGCAGGAGCGTGCCCGCATCCTGCGTTCGCTCTCAGGCGAGCTTCGACGCCTTGACCTCATCCGGCGCTTGGGCAGCCGGGAGCGGGTGGTGATCGAACAGGAAGCCCAGGGCCGCACGGAGAGCTACCATGAGGTGCCCGTCTCACCTGAGCTTCCGGTGGGGGTGCTCCTTGAGGTAGAGATGGTCCCGAGAATGCTAGAATGTCACCTATGACAGAGATGCTCACCACCAAGCTGACCATTCCCGTGGATGTCCCCATGGTCTCTATCACAGGCGTTGCCGATGAGCTCTTGCGCCTGATCCAGGATTCCTTCTCGGCGAAGATATCCCTCCAGGGTTCTGAGATATCCATCACGGGCACTGAGGCAGACCGGGAGGCCCTGGTCACGCTCTTCTCGGAGATGGTGGCTCACATCCAGTCAGGTCAAGCTCTGAACAGCGCGGCCGTGCGCAACCTCATGGGGCTCACGCGCAGCGATTCCCTAAGCCCCAGCTCTTTGCGTCAGGATGTGATCTTGACCCACAAGGGCCGGGTCATCCGCCCGAAGACCGAGGGTCAGAAGCGCTACGTGGATGCCGTGCGAAGCCATGACATCACCTTCGCCGTAGGCTGTGCGGGCACCGGCAAGACCTATCTGGCCATGGCGTTGGCCGTGGCGGCCTTGGAGCGCAAGGAAGTGGATAGGCTCATCTTCTCTCGGCCCATCGTGGAAGCGGGGGAGAACCTGGGCTTTTTGCCAGGCACCCTCACGGAGAAGGTAGACCCTTACATCCGCCCCCTCTACGACGCCCTCTTCGCTATGATGGACGCTGACCGCGCAGGCGGCCTCATCGAACGCGGCATCATAGAGATAGCCCCCTTGGCATTCATGCGGGGCCGCACCTTGAGCGGCAGCTTCATCATCTTGGACGAGGCTCAGAACGCCACGCGGGAGCAGATGAAGATGTTCCTCACGCGCTTGGGCTCGGGTTCCAAGATGGTCATCACCGGTGACATGAGCCAAAGCGATCTGACAGGGGGTGCCTCTGGGCTTCGTCAAGCCCTTGAGGTGCTCCAGGGCATCGAAGCCATAGCGCTTTGCCATTTGGATGGAAAGGACGTGGTCCGCAATTCACTGGTATCCCAGATCATCGCCGCCTACGAGGCGCACGGGCGGGAGGAGTGAGCATGGATGCGCTCATCACCGTTGACCATGGCGAAGGCCTCATAGAGGTATCGCGCGCAGAGCAGCTCATCGCCTTCGCTGCAGACCAGCTCAAGCTCCCCGCATCCTCTGAGGTGTCCATCACCTTCGTGGCGAATGAGGAGATGGCGCGCTTGAACGAGGGGTTCCGCGGCAAGCAAGGCCCTACGGATGTGCTCTCCTTCGAATGCGACAACCTGGATGATGGCTTTCCTCAAGATACGGCCTTCCAGGCAGGGGATATCATCATCGCGCCGGATGTGGCCGCGGCCCACGCATCAGAGCTGGGCCATCCTCTGGCTTGGGAGATAGACACCCTGCTCGTCCATGGCCTGCTCCATCTGATAGGCTATGACCACCTAGAGGAAGAGGAAGCCCAGGTGATGGAAGGGCTCCAGGATGATATCCTCGCCTCTTGGAGGCAGGGGATCGAAGGTGGCCGGTGACGCACCCGGATGACAATCAGCAGAAGCGCTACGTTCGCCATGTGGGAGACACGAGTCGGTTCACCCTGGGCCATGCCTTCTCCTGCGCCCAGGACGGCCTCCGTTACGGGCTCATCACCCAGCGCAACTTCAAGATCCACGCCTTCTTCGCCATCCTGGCCATCATCTTAGGGTTCGCCTTGGGGATCAGCGGTGCGGAATGGTGCGCCATCGTGCTCTGCATCGTGGGCGTCTTCGCCTTGGAGCTGGCCAACACGGCCGTAGAATCAGCCATAGACCTCATCTCCCCGGAATGGAGCGAACTGGCCAAGCGAGCGAAGGATTGCGCGGCGGCCTCGGTCTATGTGGCGGCCCTTGGTTCGGTGATCATCGCGGGCATCGTCTTCTTGCCGAAGCTGCTCACCCTCGGGGGAGCGGGGTGACGCCTCCTATGGATCTGGATGCCTTCTTCGCAGAGAACCCCCTGTCTGACGGCCAGGAGGTCTTGAGCGCCCCGCCGGGGTTCCGCTCTGGTTTCATCGCCTTGTGCGGGCGGCCCAATGCGGGCAAATCCACGCTCATGAACGCGCTGGTGGGAAGCAAGGTGGCCATCACCTCGGCAACCCCCCAGACCACGCGCACTCGCATCCGGGGCATCCTCACGCTGCCCGGCTCTCAGATGGTCTTCGTTGATACGCCGGGCCTCCACAAGCCCCACGATCTTCTGGGAGAGCAGCTGAATGCCCAGGCCACTTCGGCCTTGGAGGATGTGGATATCGTGGCCATGGTGGTAGATTCCACCAAGCCCGTGGGTTCGGGGGACGAATGGGTGGCGGCTTCAGTGGCAGCCAGCCCGGCAGCGAAGATGCTCGTGCTCTCTAAGTCAGACATAGCTTCCCCTGATCAGACAGCAGAGCAGTTCGAACGGGCTCGGAACCTGGCTCCTTGGGATGCCGTGGTGTCCCTTTCGGCTGTCTCCGGCTACAATACGGGCGCCTTCTTGGACGAGGTCTTGCAGCTCTTGCCCTTGGGCCCTTTGTGGTTCCCCGAAGACGCCGTTTCCGATGTGGCTTTGGAGACCATGATCGCCGAGGTGGTGCGCGAGAAGGTCCTGCGCCACTTCCGGGAAGAAGTGCCCCACTCGGTGGGGGTCAAGGTGGATGAGCTGGAAGATGGCAGCAGCCTCTTGCGGGCCGAGGCCTCCATATTCGTTGAGCGGGACAGCCAAAAGGCCATGCTCATCGGCGCGAAGGGGGCCCAGGTCAAGCGCATGGGGACGCAGGCTCGGGCTGACCTGGAGCAGATGTTCCATAAACGGGTCTATCTAGGCCTGAAGGTGAAGGTCAAGAAGAACTGGCGCAAGGATGAGCATGAGATCAGGCGCCTCGGATACATGGAGTGACGCTCTGATGGCTATGATCTGCCCCCGATGCGCAACGGTGAACAGGGACCAGGCCCGCTTCTGCGATGGCTGCGGGCTTGAGCTGGGGCTTGCGAAGACAGAGGCCCTGCAACCCGAAGGGCTGGACCCTCTTGCCCCTGAAGGGGAAGACCTCCCTGACACCATCGATCTGGATGATGGCCAGGCCACCCAGCAGCTGGGGACGTCCGAAGATCCCACCCGGCCGCTGGGAGTGGATGATACCCGCTTCTTCGGAGAGGGGTTCATCGAAGAGGCGGAGGCCTACAACCTCTCCAGCGCCAGCCTGACCCGTCCGCTCTCTCCGGCTGAGACCCAGGAGTTCCCGGCTGTTTCGGGGATGGCTGACACTCAGCAGAAGTCCTACAGCGCCTTAGGACCTCAAGGGGGTAAGAAGCCCTCCATGCCCGGAGGGCGCATCCGGAACAAGAAGCTCTTCGCCATCCTCATCATCTGCGCCATCCTCTTGGCAGCAGCGGGGGTTGCCGTGGCCACTTATTCCCTGGAGCTCTGGGGCGGCAAGCAGGTGCCGGATGTGGTGGGGCTCAAGGCCCAGGATGCCACGGATAGGCTGGAGGAGGCGGGATTTGCGGTCTCTCAGGTGCTGGTGAAGTCTGATGATGTGGAGGGCATCGTGCTCAGCTCCCATCCCGGTTCGGGGGTGAGGGCCGAGGCAGGCAGCGAAGTGGTCATAGATGTCTCTTGCGCACGCACCATCCCTGAGGTGGTGGGGAAGGGCACCGAAGAGGCTCTGGCCCTCTTGCAGTCCGAGGGCTTCCAGAACGTTGAAGTGGTGGAGCAGAAGTCCAATGACGCTGCGGGCACCATCATCGCCGTGAGCCCTGAGGTGGGCACGCGCTCAAAGGCCTCATCCACCATCACCCTGACCGCGGCCATCCCCTTCATCGTTCCCGCTACCACGGGTCTTTCCCTGGAAGAGGCCCAGGCCGCCTTGGAGGCGGAGGGTTACGGTTACACGGTGGCCTACGTCTATACCGAAGACGTGGCCGAGGGGAGCGTGCTGGGCACTGACCCTGCGGAGGGCGCAGAGCTGCCCTCAGGGTCTGAGGTCACCATCAATATAGCCAAGAGCCGCGCCGCTGAGGTCACCGCCTGGGCGCGGGATTGGTTCAACAGCGCGAAGACCTATACCTTGGATGGCGTTTCCTATGAGCTCTCCTCTATTGAGGATATCAGCTACACCGGCGGGGACGGATGCAGCTTCCGGGTGGTGATGCGCCCCTTCGAGACCCACTCCTGGTTCGGATCCCAGCCGGAGACCCGCTATGGGAACGAGCAGACCATCAAGGGAGAGATGAGCTTCTCCTCTGACGGCACCCTTGCCACCATCAACCCCAATCTCAAGCGGGCCTAGCATCCATGGCTGAGAGGTCCTTGGATGCCCAAGTGGTGGTCCTGCGCAAGACCAAGCTGGGCGAATCAGACCTCATCTTGCACATGATGGATGCTTCGGGAAGCGCCCTTGAGGCCATCGCGAAGGGGGCGCGCAAGCCCACCTCCGCCAATTCAGCCCGGTTGGAGCTGTTCAACAGCGCTCAGGTCTCCTTCGCCCGGGGCAAGAATCTGGACATCGTCCGGGAAACGCGCCTTTTGCAGAGCCATGAGCAGATCCTGGCTGACCCGGTCCGCTTCGCCACCGCTTCGGTGATGGCGGAGGCCGCCGATGGCTGCATCCAGCCAGAGCTGGAGGTGCCGCGGCTCTTCCCCATGACCCAAGTGGCCTTCGCAGCCGTTGACCGCTCCCAAGAACAACAGGCCCCGCTTCTGGTGGCGGCCTATCTGCTGAAGCTGACAGGGCTTTTGGGCATGCGCCCCTCGCTCCTGACCTGTGCGGGATGCGGAGAGCCGCTGGCAGGGACCGCGGGAGGGAAGATGCGCTTCTCCTATGGAGATGGGGGAGCGCTCTGCGGGGAATGCGCCCAAGTGCTGAGCACGGCTCCGGTGAGCGCAGCGGTGCTCCTGCGGGCAGGGTGGCTCCTAGGGGCCGCCTTCGAGGATATCTTGCAGGCCTCGGCCGGGGCGGAGGCGTGGGACGTTCTACAGCTGGCCCACCAGTGGTTCGCCCATCAGACATCCTTGCGCCTGCGTTCGCTTCCCGCCTTCCACAGCCTTTGTGGTTGTATCCAAGCGCCATCTGGCCTATAATCCGACGGCTGCGCAAAAGCGCGCATCTCCCCTTGGCTTCCATGGAACACCGCCTTGGTTGCCCAGAGGAGACGGCACAGGACAAGGCCGGGGCAGCCAAGGCACCCGCGCCTGAGAAGAAGAAAGGTGTTGATCACAAGATGGCCAACAAGTTCAGCATCACCAAGGAAGAGACCGCCAAGCTCATCAAGGAGTATGGCAAGGATGAGAAGGACTCTGGCAGCGCAGAGGTCCAGGTGGCCATTCTGACGGAGCGCATCCGCAACCTCACCGAGCATCTGAAGATCCACAAGAAGGACAACCACACTCGCCGAGGTCTCATGAAGCTCATCGGCAAGCGGCGCGGCCTTCTGAAGTACATCAAGAACCGCAACATAGATGAGTACCGTGAGCTGATCAAGAAGCTCGGTATCCGCGACAACATCTAAGCAGATCCTGTGAGCCAAGACCCGCTGAGCAAGGCGGGTCTTCTTTCATAGAGAAGGAGCGTCAGCCGCATGGGGCGGCTGACAAGAGGAGAAGGAAAGAGAATGACAAAGATCGTTTCCGAGTTCGAGCTGTACGGCAAGTCCTATCGCTTCGAGACCGGAGAGCTTGCGAAGCAAGCCACGGGGGCCGTGCTGGTGACCTGCGGCGAGACCAGCGTCCTAGTGACCGCCGTAGTATCCAAGCAGCAGCGTGACTACGACTTCTTCCCCCTGACCGTTGATTTCATGGAGAAGATGTACGCCGTGGGCCGCATACCAGGAGGGTATCTGAAGCGCGAGGCCAAGCCCTCGGACCATGGCACCCTCACGGCTCGCATGATAGACCGGCCCATTCGCCCCGGGTTCCCGGATGGGTTCAAGAACGAAGTGCACGTGGTGGCCACCACGCTGGTGAATGATGGCCAGAATCCGCCCGATGCCATCTGCGTGGGAGGTGCCTCCGCGGCGCTTCTGGTAGGGGGCGCTCCTTTCGACGGCCCTGCTGCCTGCGTGCGCATCGGCCGCAACCGCGAAACGGGGGAGTTCATCGTCAACCCCACCATCGCAGAGCAAGAGTCCTCTGATCTGGAGCTCACCATCGCTGGCACCAAGGATTACATCTCCATGGTGGAAGCAGGGGCTGACCAGATCTCCGAAGAGGACATGCTGGCCGCTATGACCTTCGCCCAGGAGGCCATCGGCGCCTTCTGTGACAAGCAGGCTGAGTTCATCGCCCAGGCGAACCCCACGCCCCTGGCGTATACCGTCCATGAGGCTGATCCGGCCGTGGCTGAGCGCGTGGGCCGCTTCGCCTCTGAGATGGAAGCCGCCATCACCTCAGCGGACAAGGCCACCCGCCTGGAGCAGGTGGAGGCCCTGAAGGCGCGCATCACCGCCGATGAGTTCACCGAAGAAGAGCAGCAGGCTTGGGGCTCTGATATCGCCGCCGCCCTCAAGAAGCTGGAGAAGACTGCCATGCGTCAGATGATCCTCCAGCGGGGGGAGCGCGTGGATGGCCGCACGCCCACGGAGGTACGGCCGCTCCACATCGTTCCCGGCTACCTGCCACGGGTCCACGGGTCCGGTCTCTTCCAGCGCGGGCAGACCCAGGCCCTCTCCGTTTGCACGTTGGGCATGCTCAATGAATGGCAACGCCTTGACACCATCTGGCCCGAAGAGGGCAAGCGCTACATGCACCAGTACAACTTCCCGCCCTACAGCACGGGGGAGACAGGGCGCATGGGCGCGCCGAAGCGCCGTGAGATAGGCCATGGTGCCCTGGCGGAGCGAGCGCTCCTGCCGGTGCTCCCCTCTGAGGATGACTTCCCCTACGCCATCCGCGTGGTCTCTGAGATCCTGGAATCCAACGGTTCCTCGTCCATGGCCTCGGCCTGCGGGTCCACCCTGGCCCTCATGGATGCGGGCGTGCCCATCAAGGCACCGGTATCCGGTGTGGCCATGGGGCTCATCAAGGAAGGGGATGACGTGGTCATCCTCACTGACATCCAAGGCCTTGAGGACTTCTTGGGTGACATGGATTTCAAGGTCTGCGGCACCGAAACGGGCATCACGGCCCTCCAGATGGATAACAAGGCCCGTGGCCTGTCCGTTGACATCCTTGCCCGGGCCCTGTCCCAGGCGAAGGAGGCCCGTGCCCATATCCTGGGGGCCATGCTGGCCACCATCAGCGCCCCGCGGGATGACATCAAGGACACGGCTCCCCGCATCGAGACCATCCATATCCCCCAGGATAAGATCCGTGAGGTCATCGGCAGCGGTGGCAAGGTGGTCCGCGGCATCCAAGAGGAAACGGGTGCCAGCATAGACATCCAAGAGGATGGCACCATCCATATCGCTGCGGTGGAGGGCCCGGCCGGGAAGGCCGCCAAGGACATGATCTTGGCCATCGTGAAAGAGCCCGAGGTGGGCGAGGTCTTCGATGGCGAAGTGGTGGGCATCAAGGATTTCGGCGCCTTCGTTCGCCTGACCCCCAGCAAGGATGGCCTGCTGCATATCTCCAAGGTGGCCAACGGCCGCGTGGGGAAGGTAGAGGACGTCCTTGACCTGGGCGATGTGATCAAGGTCCAGGTGACCGAAGTGGATCCGAAGACGGGCAAGATATCCCTGGATAGGCTTGACAAGCCGGATGCTCCGGCTGCCAGCGCTCCGGCGGGCGGCAATGACGGCAAGTCCGACAAGCCGCGCCCCGGCCAGGGGAATCGTCGCCCGCGCAGGAGCCATCACGCATGATCCAGGTTGCCGTAGCCGGATGCTCCGGCAGGATGGGCCAGGCGGTGGTGGAGGCGGTCACGGCTGCCCCTGATATGGAAGTGGTCTGCGGCATAGACCCTACTCCAGCCCAAGGCACGCCTTTTCCTGTCTATCCCAGCGTGACGGAGGCCCTCGCCTCCGTCACGGCTGATGTCTTGGTAGATTTCACTCGGCCAGATGTAGCGGCTGGCAACATGGAAGCTGCTCTTGCCCAGGGCGTGGATTGCGTCTTGGGCACCACGGGCCTTTCCGAGGATGACCTTGCCGCCTTGGCTGCAGCGGGGAGGGAGGGCACAAGCCTCTTCTATGCGCCGAACTTCACCACCGGAGCGGTGCTCATGATGCAGTTCGCCAAGGCTGCTGCTCCTTACTTCCCTCAGGCTGAGGTCATCGAGTTCCATCATTGCCGCAAGAAGGATGCTCCCTCGGGCACGGCCATGATGACGGCCCACCTCATAGCGGAAGCTCGCCAGGGGAAGCCCTCTGAGGCTCCCGGCAGCGAGACCGAATTGGATCTTGCCCAAGGGGCTCGGGGGGCATTGGTAGAAGGCATCCCGGTCCATTCTCTACGCTCAGACGGCTTCGTGGCCAACCAGGAGGTCGTGTTCGGATCCTTGGGGCAGACGCTCTCGGTGAAGCACGTCTCCTGGGACACCCAGTCCTACATGCCCGGTGTCCTTCTGGGGATCCGGGAATCAAGCCATCTGTCGGGGCTGGTCATCGGGCTTGAGAGCCTGATGGGGCTTTGATGCTAGAATGGGTCCGCGGACGAGGAACCTCTGTTCGCTTCGTGAAGAGCACGGACCCAAAGGAAGATGAGATGACAGATCCATACCCCCGCCTCGGCCGCATGATCCCCGCCATGGTCACTCCGTTCACCCCGGATCTGGAGCTTGACCTTCCCCGAGCAGCAGAGCTGGCTGATCGGCTTATCCAGGGGGGGAGCGATGCCTTGGTGGTGAATGGCACCACGGGAGAATCCCCTACGGTCTTCTATCCCCAGAAGATGGAGCTCTTCCGCACGGTGGTGGAAGCGGTTGGGGGCAGGGTGCCCGTCATCGCGAATGTGGGGGATAACTGCACGGCGGACACGGTGCAGTTCGCCGCTGATGTTGCGCCTCTGGGGGTGGATGCCTTCATGTGCGTCGTGCCCTATTACAACAAGCCGCCCCAAGAGGGGCTCTACCAGCATTTCAGGGCCATCGCCGGGTCCACTGACCTGCCCATCATCCTGTACAACATCCCGGGTCGGTGTGCCATCAACATGAGCGCTGATACCACCTTGCGCTTGGCCTGGGATTGCGAGAACGTGGTAGCGGTCAAGGAGGCCTCAGGGGATATGGACCAGGTGGCCCGCATCATCGAGGGGGCTCCTGAGGGCTTCGCCGTGTTCTCCGGAGATGACTCGGCTACGGTGGATATGATGAAGCTGGGGGCCCAGGGGGTCATCTCCACCATCGGCAACGTGCTGCCAGGGCGCATGAAGGAGATAACGGATGCCTGCGCCCGCGGTCAGTGGGACCAGGCCGATGAGCTCAACCAGGCTCTGATGCCGCTCATGGAGGGCCTGTTCGAAACCGCCAATCCCATCCTGGTGAAGAAGGCCCTGGCATTGGTGGGATTCCCCGTGGGTGGCGTACGGCTTCCCTTGATAGAAGCCACACCTAAGCAAACGGAACGGCTACAGCAGATCATGACCCAAGTGGGTGCGCTGTAGACTGCTTCCCCTAATATGAAGAAAAGGAAGCTATGACTGAAGATAGACCTACTCCCATGAACCAGGGAAGCGCTTCGGGCCAGGCCGGAAGCGCTCCTCACGGAAAGCCGGGCGGCCAGGACCAGCCCAAGGCAGACCAGCCTAAGCGGAATCGCAAGAAGAGGACCAGCTCCTATAAGCATGTGAACCTAGAGCGGGAGCGCCCGCATCTGACCCGGGATGAGCACAACCAGCCCTCCCAGCAAAGCCAGAAGAAGAACGCATCCCATCGCCGCCGTCGCAAGCCCAAGCAAACGGGTGCTCAGCTTGAGATCGTGCCCCTCGGGGGGCTTGATGCCATCGGCAAGAACATGACGGCGTTCTCCTGCAACGGAGACATGCTCTTGGATGATGCGGGCCTCATGTTCCCCGATGATGACCATCCCGGCATCGATCTCATCCTGCCTGACTATACCTATGTGCTGGAGAACGCGGACAAGCTCCGGGGCATCGTGGTCACCCATGGTCATGAAGATCATACCGGCGCGCTGCCCTACCTCATGAAGGACTTGGACCGCAATATCCCCATCTATGCCTCCAAGATGACCTTGGGGCTGATCGAGGGGAAGTTCAAAGAGCACCGCATCAAGAACGCGAAGCTCGTTGAGGTCAAGTCCGGTGACACCATACAGTTGGGGTGCATGAAGATCACCTTCTTCTCGGTGAACCATTCCATCCCCGGTGCTCTGGGGCTGTTCATCCAAAGCCCCGCAGGCAACGTGCTGCATATGGGCGATTTCAAGCTGGATCAAACCCCCATCGATGGCATCACCACTGATTTCGCCGCCCTGGCCCGTTTCGGGGATATGGGGGTAGACCTCATGATGTCTGACTCCACGAACGCCACCAATCCCAGCTTCACCCCCTCGGAAGCCGAAGTGGGCAAGACGCTGAACCAGATCATCTCCCAGGCGAAGCAACGGGTCATCATCGCCTCCTTCGCCAGCCATATCCATCGCATGCAGCAGATCTGCGACGCGGCAGTGGCCAACGGCCGCAAGGTGGTCGTCACGGGCCGCTCCATGATCCAGAACACAGATATCGCCCGCAAGCTGGGGTATCTGAACATCTCTGATGATGACCTCATAGACGCCTATGAGCTGAAGGACATCCCCCCGGAGAACGTGGTCATCATGTGCACGGGTTCCCAGGGTGAGCCTCTCTCTGCCCTGGCCCGCATCGCCAATGGTGAGCACAAGACCATCGATGTGGAAGAGGGAGATACGGTCATCATCTCCGCCACGCCGGTGCCCGGCAACGAGAAGGCCGTCACCCGGGTCATCAACTCCCTGGCGAAGATCGGTGCTGACGTCTATGACAAATCCCGGGCTCGGGTCCATGTGTCAGGCCACGCCGGGGCCGAAGAGCTGAAGCTCGTGCTCTCCATCGTGAAGCCCCATGCGTTCTTGCCCGTCCATGGCGAAGCCACCCATCTGCGCGCCCATGCGAAGCTGGCCTCAGCCACAGGGGTGGCTGAGGAGAACATCTTCATCCTGGAGAATGGTGATACTTTGCTCATGACCTCTGAGGGCATCCGCCAAGGGGACAGCGTCCAGAGCGGCATCATCTTCGTGGACGGCCTGTCTGTGGGTGACACCTCCCAGGACGTGCTGGATGAGCGCAGCTCCCTGGCCAGCCAAGGGTTCATCAGCGTTGCCGCTGCCATCAACTTCGACCGGAAGCAGCTGGTAGGCAAGCCCGTGGTGGAGATGCATGGCATCACCGGCGGAGACGATGCCTACCTGAAGGATCAGACCACCGCTGTGGTCAAGAGCGCCATCAGCCGCGCCCTCTCCCAGGGCGAGGTGCAATACCGGCAGATCCGCAAGGCTGTCCGTGACGCTACGTCTGCGCTGCTGTGGGAGAAGACGAAGCAACGGCCGATGATGGTGGTCAATCTGCTGGATGTCTGATCCACCCTTCGCCCTCTTTGAAACGCAGGATCGAAACGAACGACAAGGGGAATGGTGAGCGTGGCCCGTACGAGGAAGAAAGAAGAGAAGAAGCCAGCCCGTGAGCAGGCTAAGAAGGCGTCAGGGAAGACCAGCGCGCCGCTCAAGCGCCATCGGCCTGAAGCCGTAGAAGAGGAGAGCCCGGCGCTGCTGGATGATTCCACCAAGCGCGATATCGCGGGCATCTCCTGCATCGTGCTGGCCATCATCTTCATGCTGCTGGTGGCCCTGCCCGCTGATGGCGCTCTGGTGAGCAGCATCGCTTCGGAATGGATGCACCTCATCTTCGGCGTGGGAGCCTATATGCTCCCCTTCATCCTGGGTGGCATCGGCGCCACCTTCCTCTTCCGCTCCCAACGTCAGCGGGTGCCCGCCCGGGCTGCCGTGGGCCTCACCATCCTGTTCATCGCGCTGTTGGGCCTCATCGCCACCTTCACCCCCACTGCGGTCCTGGGAGCGGAAGATGTCCAGCTCCTCTTCCTGGAGACGAACCTGACCAGCCATGGGGGTTATATAGGTGCTGGCTTGGCCTTCTGCTTGATCAGCCTCTTCGGCAAGCTCATCAGCGGTGTGTTCTTCGTGGGGCTCATGATCATCGGCGCGGTGATCGTGGGGTTCTCCATTTCGAAGACCTTGGAGCGCATCCGCATCAAGAAGCGCCAGTTGGCTGAGCGCCATTCCGCTGATCTGACCGGCATGCTCTCCAGCAAGCGGCTCCGGGTCAGGAAGGCCGATGACATCCCGATGCGGGGAGATGCGCCCTATGCCCAAGATGAGCTTCCCTTCGATGGGGGCTCAGATGTCACCCGTCCCCTCGTCTTCGCTGAAGCCGCTCCTCCTGGAGAGGATGATCCGGCCGCCTGGCGCATCCAGGCCGCCCGACAGATCCTGGGGGATCCGGTCCCCGTTCCGGCTCCCGTTGCGGTGGCGGATCCGGGCATCGTCCCTGAGCCGGAAGAGGAGGAACCTGACAGCTTCGAGAGCGCGCTCACCCAAGAGGTGTTCCATCCTCTGCCGAACCTCAACGGTTTCGAAGAGGAGGAGGAAGCGGCTGAGGTGGAAGAGGTGCGCCCCTTCGATGAGGATGACTTCGCTCGCCTGAAGGGTTGGAAGGGCTCAGATACTCTGCGGATCCCCAAGATAGATGCTGGAGCCGTGAGGTTGGAGGGGCTGCCCCAGATAGAGCCGCCGCTGGTGGTGGAGGGCTTGGACGAAGAAGACCAAGCGGAACCTGCGAAGCTCCCGAAGCCATCCAAGGCTTCCCAGGCCTCGAAGAAGCCCAAGGCGAAGCCCGCGTCTGCGCCCGTGGAACGCGGTGGCTTCGTGCTGCCGGATATGTCGCTCTTGGCTGCGCCCACCAAGCCCCAAGGGAAGGGGAGAGGGGCGGCAGAGCTCCAAGAGACGGCCCATATCCTCCAGCAGACGCTGGAGGACTTCGGCATCAGCGCCCAGGTGGTAGGCTGGATAGAGGGCCCTACGGTCACCCTCTTCAAGGTGGATCTGCCCGCGGGCGTGCGCGTGAGCCGCATCACCAACCTGAATGATGATATAGCCTTGGCCTTGGCGTCCCCGGGGGTGCGCATCTTCGCCCCCATCCCGGGCACCAACCATGTGGGCATAGAGATACCGAACAAGGCCCGCCAGACGGTGCTCCTCTCAGATGTCTTGGGGGACGCGAAGGAAGGGCCTCTTCAGATAGCCATCGGCAAGGACGTAGAGGGCCGCTCCATCATCTCTGACCTGGCGCGCATGCCGCATCTGCTGATAGGTGGCACTACCGGCTCGGGTAAATCAGTCTCCATCAACGCCATGATCATGTCCATCCTCATGCGGGCCACCCCCGATGAGGTGCGCTTCATCATGATCGACCCGAAGCGCGTGGAATTCACCCCCTATAACGGCATTCCCCACCTCTACGTGCCCGTGGTCACCGAACCCAAAGAGGCATCCAACGCGCTTTCCTGGGGCGTGGCTGAGATGGAGCGCAGGCTCAAGGTGTTCTCGAAGCTGGGGGTGCGCAACATCACCCAGTACAATGACAAGGTGCGCCCGGGCGGGGTGCTAGACGGGGAAGGGCGTGAGCTGGACTGCCTGCCCTACATCGTCATCATCATCGATGAGCTGGCGGACCTCATGATGAATGTGGGCAAGGAAGTGGAATTCTCCATCTCCCGCATCGCCCAGTTGGCCCGAGCTGCGGGCATCCACCTCATCGTGGCCACCCAGCGGCCCTCCACCAACGTGGTAACCGGCCTCATCAAGGCGAACATCACGAACCGCATCGCCTTCAACGTGGCCTCGGGCATAGATTCCCGGGTCATCTTGGACACGCCGGGAGCTGAGAACCTGATCGGGTTGGGGGATATGCTGCTCTCCAAGCCAGAGCTGCCGAAGCCTCAGCGCATCCAGGCTTGCTATGTATCCGAGGAAGAGATAGAGAACGTGGTGGAGTTCGTCAAGAGCCAGGGCGAACCTGAATACCATTCGGATATCCTCCAGGTGAACCTCATCTCCCTAGGGGATTCCTCCCCCCAAGGGGGCACGGGCAGTGTGGATGATCCGCTTGTCTGGGAAGCGGCAGATATCGTCGTTTCTAGTAGAATGGGGTCAACATCGAACATCCAACGCAGGCTCAAGGTGGGCTATGCCCGGGCGGGGCGCATCATGGATCAGCTCGAAGAGCTGGGTGTGGTGGGACCGGCGAACGGCTCGAAGCCTCGTGAGGTGCTCATAGATGAATTGGAGCTGGAAACGCTCAAGGCATTCGAGGAGCAGGACCAGGGCTAGGGCTTGGAGCCCAAGGGAAAGGGGAGCATGGCAGAGGGCAGGTCATATGGGGATCGGCTGCGTGACGCTCGGGAGCGCCAGGGGATAGACCTCGTCTCCATGGCTCGGGTACTGCACATCCGGCCGGATATCGTCCGCGCCATAGAATCCGCTGACTTCCGCAAGATGCCTGCCCATGGCTATTCCAAGAACATGGTGCGTGCCTATGCGCGTAAGGTGGGGCTTGATGAGGAAGCCATCAGCAGCCAGTACCTGGCTGAGCGGGAGCACGCTGAGGGAGGGGGGCCTCAAGGGGGCCGCAGGCCCAGTCGCAGTGACCGTCCCAGCTCTTCCCGCAGCCGATCCATCTCCCTTGATGAGGCAAGCCAGGCCAGGCGAAACCGAACGGAACGCGGGCAGACCGCTTCCTTTGACAGCTCCCAGCGTCTCCCGCGGGAACGGTCTCAGGCCCTCCCTGATGCCCCGCGCAGCCCGCGTCGTCAAAGGGGTTCCTTTCCAGGTGCCCTTACCTCCTTCGGTGGCTCCTCCAAGCAGGATGCTCGGGTAGGTCATTCCTTCATCCAGGCCGATATGGCCTCGGGGTTGGGTGGTCAGAGCCGCTCTTCGCGGGGAGGCTCCTTCAGCCTAGCGGGTTTGAACCTCCCTGTCGTCTTGGGTGTCGTCGTGGCGGCGGTGGTGCTCATCATCGTGGCCGTGGTGCTCTTCAACGGGGGCAAGCAATCCGTTGATGATGTGCCGGATATCCCCATCTCAGGGCTCACTGACACCTCTGATACAGACGGCAGCGCTCCTGCCCCCGTTGAGGCAGCGCCCACTAGCGCCCTCTTCTCCTTCAGCGTGGCTGATGGCCAGCAATCCTGGGTGCAGGTCTATATGGATGGGAATCAGACGCCGGTCTATGCTGCTGTGGCCGAAGGGCCCTTCTCCCAAGATTTCGAAGTGACGGGGACGCTCACCTTCGAAACGGCCAATATCACGCCCATCACGCTCACCCTGGATGGGGAAGAGGTCAAAGCCACGCCTGCGAAGACGGGCACCAATTACACCTATGTGGTTGATTTTCCGGCCATGCTCGCCCAATGGAAGCAGGAGCATGGAGGCGAAGATGATGCCAGCTCTTCAAGCTCTGCTTCCTCCTCTGACGCTTCCAGCGCAGCCACGTCCGGTAACAGTTCATCTTCTTCGCGCGCAAGCTAACGTCGTTCTGGTTAAATCTTCGGTAACGCATCCGGTGCGCAGGGGCGCACCATCAAGAGAAAGGATCACCCATGGCGAAAGAATGCAGCTTCGACATCGTCTCCCAGGTGGATATGCAAGAGGTTGACAACGCCTACCAGCAGGCAGCCAAAGAGCTGAAGCAGCGCTATGACCTCAAAGATGCCGATGTGGAGATGATGCTGGACAAGCAGAAGCATGAGATCACCCTCGTGGCACCCTCTGACTTCGTGTGCGGCCAGGTCATGGATATCCTGAGCAGCAAGTTCGTGAAGCGTGGCATAGACTTGGGGGCGGTGAAGTGGTCTGACCCTCAAAGCGTTTCAGGGGGCAAGGTGAAGCGTGAGGCCTTCATCGTGAGCGGCATAGACAAGGACACGCTCAGCAAGATCAATAAGGATCTCAAGGGCCTGAAGATGAAGATCAAGACCCAGATAGAGGGGGATAAGATCCGCGTCTCCTCTCAGTCTCGGGATACGCTCCAGGATGTGATCGCCCATCTGAAGGCGGCTGATTTCGGGCAGCCCCTTCAGTACGTCAACTACCGCTAGATCCGCCCTATGCCCCAGGTCTTCTTCGAAACCCTCGGCTGCGCCAAGAACGAGGTGGATAGCCGGGACATGGCGGACCGCCTGCGTCAGGCGGGGTTCACCCTGACCGATGAGCTGGGGATGAGCGATGTGGCCATCGTGAACACCTGCTCGTTCATCCGCGCGGCCACCGAGGAGAGCATCGATGCGGTGCTGGATATCGCCAGCCTGGATGAGGGGGCTGCCAAGCGGCCTCTCATCCTTTGCGGATGCATGGCTTCCCGCTACGGGGCTGATCTGGCGGAGGCTCTTCCTGAGGCTGACTTCCTGGTCCCCTGCAACCAGGAGGATGATATCGTCGCGGTGGTATGCAGGGCTTTGGGCATGGAAGCCCCCTCCGCTTCGGCACCTGAGCTGCCTCCGGCTCCCCCCTGGGCCTACCTCAAGATATCTGATGGCTGCGACCGATGGTGCTCCTTCTGCACCATCCCTCAGATCCGCGGCCGCTACCATAGCTTCCCCTTCGATCATATCCTGGAAGAAGCCCAAGGCCTGGCCCAGCGAGGGGCGAAGGAGATAGTGCTCATCGGCCAAGACACGGGTATCTGGGGTCAAGACCTTGAGGGCAAGCAAGATACCGCCTGGCTCCTCGACCAGCTTGCCCAGCGACTCCCTTCCGTTCGGTTCCGCCTCATGTACACCGAACCCGCTGGGATCACCGATCGCCTCCTGGCCGTCATGGCCGCCCATCCCAACATCTGCCCCTATCTGGATATCCCGCTTCAGCATGTGACCCCTCACATCCTCAAGGCCATGCATCGCAGCGGATCAGCCGAGGCCTTTCGTAAGCTGGTGGAACGGGTGCGCGAGGCGCTTCCTGACATCACCCTCCGGACCACGCTCATGGTGGGGTTTCCCGGAGAGACGGAAGAGGACTTCGAAGAGCTCCTCTCCTTCGTAGAGGAAGGGCTCTTCCACTACGTGGGTGTCTTCGCCTACTCTCCTGAAGAGGGAACCCGGGCGGCAGAGCTGCCCGATCAAGTGCCAGAGGACATCAAGCAGATGCGCGCAGGGGAGCTGAGGGATCTGGCAGATAGCGTGAGCGCTTCTTTGGTATCCCAGCGCATCGGCAGCGTGCAGAAGGTCCTGGTGGAAGGGGCCGAGGAAGATGGTCAGCTCTTCGGTCGGGCAGCGTGCCAAGCCCCTGAGGTGGATGGCGTCACCTTCCTGGACAGGGGAGGGGCGGGGGATATCCTGAGCGTCCGCATAGACGATACCCTCCTCTATGATATGGAAGGGGAGGCTCTGTGAGCGGGAAGCAACCCACCCAGGCCATCTGGACCCCCGCCAATGTGGTCACGGTGATCAGGATCTGCTTGGTACCCGTCTTCGTGGTGGCGCTCTTGAGCCCCTGGCCGGAGTGGTTCGGCTTGGCCCACCTCATAGACCATCAGGCCAAATCCCTCCTGGCAGCCATCGTGTTCATCATCATCTCCTGTACGGATTGGGTGGACGGATACCTGGCTCGCAGCCGTCAAGAGGTGACCGATTTCGGCAAGTTCATGGACCCTCTGGCTGATAAGATCCTCGTTGCCGCTGCCCTGCTGGCGCTCATAGAGCTTCAGGTGCTCCCGTCCTGGCCGGTGCTCATCATCCTCGCCCGGGAGTTCATCGTATCCGGTGTGCGGATGATGGCGGCCTCCAAGGGAGTGGTCATCGCTGCCAGCTGGTATGGCAAGGTGAAGACGGTCCTCCAGATCGTGGCCATCGTCCTGTTCCTGCTGAAGGACACCGTCTACGCTCCGCATACTCCCACACCCCTCCAGGATCCCTTCTATGTATGCTCCTGGTTGGTGATGATCGCCGCTCTCTTCTTCACGGTGCTCTCCATGGTGGATTACCTTTCGAAGGCCTGGCCCTTGATCGTGTTCGCTTCCACCAAGGAAGAGGCTTTTGCAGCTGGCGGGTTGGCGCCCCTGGAGGAGCAGGCTGCCCTCTTGGCGAAAGAGGTGGTGCACCTCTCGGTGGAGAACGGTTGCACGATATCCACCGCTGAGAGCCTCACGGGCGGCATGATATCCACCTTCCTCACTTCCGTTCCGGGTAGCTCCGCGGTGGTCTTGGGCGGCGTGGTGAGCTACGCCCTTTCGGTCAAAGAGGAGCTCTTGGATGTTGACGGAGACTTGTTAGCGCGGGAAGGGGCAGTGGACGGTCAGGTGGCCCGTGAGATGGCCCGCGGGGCTGCGGCTCGCACGGGCTCTGATGTGGCCGTTGCCGTCACGGGCATCGCAGGGCCCGGTGGGGCTGAACCGGGCAAGCCGGTAGGCTGCGTCTTCATCGGATACTGGTGCAGGGGTGAAGAAGGGTCTCACCAAGAGCTCTTCACGGGGACGCGGGAAGAGGTCCGGTTGAAGACCACGGTCAAAGCTTTGGAGGTCTTGAAGGGCTTGGTGGCGAACGGGTGAAGGCGGTCGTAGGATCCGTTGGGAATGACGGCGAATCCGTGATGATCCTTTGCGGAAGCGGATGGGATCCGTGGTCACCCTTTGATGCTGTCCTGGTGGATGGTTGATGCATATCCGTCAGATCCCCGAGTTAGCATGGCCTCAAGGACAGTGACCGAACCGATTTGCGAACCCTTCTTGACTTGCAAACATCTGTTCGTATAATAAGGGCATCGGTCAAAGAGAACACAAACAGACAAGGAGCACCGATGAGCCTCTCCCGTGATGAGCTTTTGAGATCCACCACTGATCAGATCCACAAGAAGTTCGGCAAGGGCTCCATCATGAAGCTGGGTGAGAGCGACGTTGACCTGAACATCGCCGCCATTCCCACCGGCGCGCTTCCCCTGGATGTCTCCTTAGGCATCGGGGGCGTGCCGAAGGGGCGCATCGTTGAGATCTACGGTCCTGAATCCAGCGGCAAGACCACCCTGGCGCTCCAGATCTTGGCAGAATGCCAAGCCCAAGATGGCATCGTCGCCTTCATTGATGCTGAGCACGCTCTGGATCCGGTCTATGCAGCCAAGCTAGGGGTTGATATAGATGAGGTGCTCATCTCCCAGCCAGATACAGGGGAGCAGGCCCTTGAGATCTGCGATATGCTCGTGCGCTCCGGTGCCGTTGATTGCGTGGTGGTTGACTCCGTAGCCGCTCTGGTCCCCCGGGCTGAGATAGAAGGGGAAATGGGTGACACCACGGTCGGCCTTCAGGCGCGTCTCATGTCCCAGGCGCTCCGCAAGCTGGCCGGGTCCCTTTCCAAATCCAACACCACGTGCATCTTCATCAATCAGCTCCGTGAGAAGATCGGCGTCATGTTCGGCTCCCCTGAGACCACCACTGGCGGCCGGGCGCTCAAGTTCTTCTCCAGCGTGCGCATAGACATCCGGCGGGTGGAATCCATCAAGGTCAATGGGGAAGTGGTGGGCAACCGGGTTCGTGCCAAGATCGTCAAGAACAAGGTAGCGCCTCCCTTCCGTCAGGCCGAATTCGATCTCATGTTCGGTGAGGGCATCTCCAAGGAGGGGTGCATCATAGACATGGCGGTGGATTGCGGTGTGGCCAAGAAGAGCGGTGCCTGGTACACCTATGAGGATGAGAAGCTGGGCCAGGGCAGGGAAGCCGCGAAGGCAACGCTGAAAGAGAACCCTGACATCCGGGATGAGATAGAGGCCAAGGTGCGCCAACACTACAATGTTCCCGTAGCCGGTGCTGAGCCTCTCGTCTCCGCCGATGAGAGCGTCGCATGATCTTCGAAGAGGAGCTCACGGTCGTAGAGCCGCTGCAACTGCCCCATGAGGAACAGGTCCGAAAGGCCTTTGACATCATCCTGCAGGCCGCCAGCGCTCGGGAGGTATCCAGTGCCAAGATGACCGCCAAGCTGCTGGGGAAGGGGTTCTCCCCAGAAGCCAGCGCAGAGGCCCTTGGCCAAGCCCAGCAGATAGGCGCGGTAGATGACATCCGCTACTGCAATTGCCTCATTCGCTCCACCCTCAGCCAGGGCAAGGGGCTCTCTTTCGCCTTGAGAGAGGTAGAGCGCCTTGGCATAGCCCCTGAATCCTTGGAGGCCTATCAGGCATTCCAAGAGGAAGAGGAAGCAGGCATGGTGGAACGGGCCTTAGAGCTTCTGCGCCGCCATCCCACCCGGTCCAAGAACGTTCGCGGTGCTGCTTACAAGAAGCTCATCTCGAAGGGCTATTCGCTTGACGTGGCCTCAGATGCCTCTTTGGCCTATGCCAAAGAGGTCCAGGGTGCCGCTGGTCACTGAATCAGTGTCCATTGCGTGCAGGATCCATGATACGGATGTACGCTAGGGGCGGCTTTGCTATAATTTGACCCATTGAGTTATCGGTACCCTTGCGGTGCCTGCAGCATATACACAAGCGAATATCCAGGCGCCACGGCGCGATAGCTCAAGTTGGCCTCAGGCCAACTTCTTTTTTTGAGACGAAGCTTCGCAGAAGCTGACATGAAGGCAGGTAGAAGATGGAATTCGTGATAGGCATCATAGCCGTGATCGTGGGCATCGCAGCAGGTTTCGGCATCGCACGGGTCATGAGCAGCACAAAGGCGAAGAACGCCGCCCAAGAAGCGGCCTCTCTCAAGCGCAATGCCGAAGAAGAGGCCAGTCGCATGCTCAAGGACGCAGAATCCCAAAGGGACACGCTCCGCCGTCAGGCAGAGCTGGAAGCAAAGGATGAGGCGCTCAAGTACAAGCAGCAAGTAGACGAAGAGAACAAAGACCGTCTTCGCGAGGTGCGCAACGCAGAGAACCGCATCAATCAACGGGAACAATCCCTTGACCATCGGACGGAGACCTTGGATAAGCGCGAACACCAGCTCTCATCCCTGCAGGGGCAGCTGGATAAGCGGGCTTCTGACCTCTCAGCCTCTGAGGCTGAGATGAGCCGTCGCCTTGAGAAGGTGGCAGGCATGACGCCTCAGGAAGCCAAAGAGGAGCTCCTGCAGACCATCCATGATGAGGTGGTCCATGAATCCGCCGCGGTCATCCGTGACGTTGAGGCCCGCACCAAGGCCGAGGCTGACAAGAAGGCCCGGGAGATCTTGAGCCTGGCCATCCAGCGCGTTGCCGCTGACCACTCCTCTGAGAGCACGGTTTCCACCATCCATATCCCCAACGATGACATCAAGGGCCGCATCATCGGCCGTGAAGGCCGCAATATCCGCTCCTTCGAGCAGATCACCGGCACGAACCTCATCATCGATGATTCCCCTGAGTGCGTGGCTATCTCCTGCTTCGATCCCGTTCGCCGTGAGATCGGCCGCATCACCATGGAGAACCTCATCGCTGACGGGCGCATCCATCCTGCCCGCATCGAAGAGACCTATGGCAAGGCCGTGAACCTGGTCAGCGAACGAGTCCAGAAGGCGGGGGAGCAGGCCGCTTTCGATACCGGCATCCATGACCTGCATCCTGAGCTCATCCATACGCTCGGTCGTCTGATGTATCGCACCTCCTATGGGCAGAACGTGTTGAACCATTCCCTGGAGGTGGCTTACCTGGCTGGGGTCATGGCTTCGGAGCTGGGGCTTGACCCGGTCCCCGCCAAGCGTGCTGGCCTTCTCCATGACCTTGGCAAGGCGGTTGACCATGAGGTTGACGGCAGCCATGCGGTCTTGGGGGCTGACCTGGCGAAGCGCTTCGGGGAAAAGCCTGAGATCGTCCATGCCATCGAGGCCCATCATGAAGACGTGGATCCCAACTCCGTGTTGGATGTGCTGGTCCAGGCCGCCGATGCCGTCTCTGCGGCGCGTCCCGGTGCGCGCAAGGAAACGCTGGATGCCTACATCAAGCGCCTTGAGAAGTTGGAGGAGATAGCCAACAGCCACCAGGGCGTGGAACGCACCTACGCCATCCAGGCTGGCCGTGAGGTGCGCGTCATGGTGGCTCCGGATGTGGTGGATGAGGCCGCTTCGGTGGTGCTGGCCCATGACATCGCCTCTCAGATCGAACGGGAGATGCAGTACCCAGGCCAGGTGAAGGTCGTGGTCATCCGCGAGAGCCGAGCGGTTGACTTCGCCAAGTAAGCTAGGTTCCTCTCAGCCTAGCAGCTCAGATACAGCCCTTCGGCAGCTCATAGAAGAGGCCTGCGAAGCTGATCCCTTCAAGGTTGAGGAAGACCTCGGCTCTGGCTTCGTCAAGCTGCGCAGCTCTGAAGCGGAGCGCCGCCAAGCAGCCCAGGACATCCAAGGTTTCGAGGATATCGTCATAGAGCTCCTCCGCAACAGCCGAGATGCAGGGGCGAAGAGCATCTTCATCGCCACGGGCAAAGAAGCTGAAGGAAGGGCCATGACCATCATCGACGATGGGTCTGGCATCCCCCACAGGATGTGGGAGTCCATCTTCGAACCCCGGGTCACTTCCAAGCTGGAAACGGCTCACATGGACAAATGGGGCATGCACGGCAGGGGCATGGCCCTCTATTCCACGAAGGTCAATGCCCAGGCAGCCTATGTGGTGGCTTCCCGGGAAGGGATGGGCACCTCCATCCGCATCCTCGGCGGCCCCTCTCTGGCTGAGAAGGCCGATCAGAGCACCTTCCCCCGCTTCGAGGAAACCCAGGGCGTAATGGCCATGCGGGGACCTAAGAACATCGTTCGCATCTGCTGTGAATTCGCCTTGGAGCACCGGGGGGCCGTGAGCGTCTACCTTGGTTCTCCCACCCAGATAGCGGCCACCCTCTATCGCTTCGGCCTTGCCACCATCCCTGCCTTCGAGCGGGCTTTCGGCTCCTCTGAGCTTCCCCTGGTGAAGAGCCTGAGCCTGGCCAGCGGCCCTGATGACCTGGCAGCCAAGGCAGCGGCTCTGGGGCTGGATATCTCCGTGCGCTCAGCCCGACGCATCATGGATAGCGGGTCTGAATGCTTGGATGACCTGCTCACCCTCATGGGAAAGCGCTCCCTTGCCCCGCTCCGGGCCAAAGGCACCCCTACTCAGCGCAGGGCTGCGGCCCTTCCCTCAACCATGCGCCTGAGTCCAGAAGAGCGCTCAACGTTCCTGGAGGCGGTGATGGAGGCCTTCCATCCCCTTGCCCAGGCCTATTACCTCTCTTCGGATGTGAAACCCCTCCTGAAGGTCAAGGAAGGGCAGTTGGTCATCCAGATCCCCCTTGCTCCCTTAGGGGATGAGCTTGAAGAGGGCGAAGCGGACGGCTGAGCGGCACGTTAGCCGCTTGTTTTAGGGCTTTTGGTGTAGAAACGGTAAAAACCTTAGTCCTTCTGTTAGAGTTGGCGCAACGCAGCAAGAAGATAGCTGAAACACGGTATAAACAGGAAAGTGATCCACGTGGCAGAAGAAGTCAAGACTGAGATCGGTTGCTTGAAGGTATCCTCCAAGTCGTCTCCGGCATCCGTTGCCGGTGCCATCGCTGGCATGATAAAAGACGGTTCCACCGTTGAGATCCAAGCTGTGGGCGCAGGAGCGGTGAACCAGGCGGTCAAGGCCATCGCCATCTCGCGAGGCTTCCTCTCTCCTGTGGGCATTGAGATCATCTGCATCCCCTCCTTCGCTGATATCGTGATAGACGGGGAATACCGCACCGCTATCCGCTTCGCTGTGGAACCCCGAAGCCTAGGAGCTTCCTCCGTGGCCCGCGAAGCCGTCTCCTAGGGCTTGCTACAGCAGATGCTCCCTCATCTTGAAGGGCTGACCTTCTCCGTCCAAACCTTCGGCTGTCAGATGAACAAGCACGATTCCGAACGCATCGTAGGGATGCTGGAATCAGAGGGGTGCGTTCAGGTCAGCCAACCTGAGGATTCTGACATCGTCGTCTTCATGACCTGCTGCGTGCGCGAATCGGCGGACACCCGGCTCTTCGGTCATGTCATGTCGCTCAAAGACCAGCCGATGCGTCCGCGCTCTCCGCTCACAGAGCGCATCATCGCTTTGGGTGGTTGCATCGGTCAGAGGGATGGCGAGAAGCTCATCGCTCAGATGCCCCACGTCCAGGTGGTCTTCGGTACCCATACTCTCTCTGAGCTCCCGCGTCTCTTGGAAGATGCCCTCAGCTCCAAGAGGGGAGTGGCTTTGGCAGAGATGAGCCAAGGGTTCTCCACTGATCTGCCCACCCATCGGGAGACTCCTTGGAGCGCGTGGCTTCCCATCACCACTGGCTGTGACAACTTCTGCACCTATTGCATCGTGCCCTATGTTCGGGGACGGGAGAAGTCCCGGAAGCTGGAGGACGTCATCGCCGAGGCTGAGGGCTATAGGGCTCAGGGTGTGAAGGAGGTCACGCTCCTTGGGCAGAACGTCAACTCTTATGGGCGCGACCTCTACGGGCAGCCCCGCTTCGCTCAGCTCTTGGATGCCATGGATGCCGTCGGGATCGAGCGCATCCGCTTCGCCACCAGCCATCCGAAGGACTTGAGCGCTGAGGTGATAGAGCGCTTCAGTCGCCTTCCGCATCTGATGCCCGCATTGCACCTCCCGGTCCAATCTGGCTCTGACAAGATCCTCCAGGCCATGAATCGCCGCTACAGCCAGGCCCATTACCTGGACCTCATCCAGGAGCTGAGGCGCGCACGGCCCGATATCGCGCTCTCCACTGACATCATCGTCGGGTTCCCCGGTGAGACCGAAGAGGATTTCCAGCAGACGCTCCATGTGGTGGAAGCGGTGGGCTACCATCAGGTGTTCTCATTCATCTACTCCAAGCGGGAAGGGACTCCTGCCGCCACCTACCCCGATGAAGTGCCGCGGGAGGTATCCCAGGATAGGTTCGAGCGGCTCCTTGAGGTGGTGGAGGCCGGTGCCCTCGCTGAGAACCGGAAGGATGAGGGTTCCCTCGTCCAGGTCTTGGTGGAGGGAGCATCCAAGAAGGACGCCCGGATGCTCTCGGGCAAGACGCCGAAGAATCAGACCGTTCACGCGCCCTTGCCCTCAGGGGTTGCGGTGGAAGACCTTCAGGGCACCATCATCCCTGTGCAGATCACCCAGGCGAAGACCTGGTACCTCTCTGGTGAGGTGCGCATCCCTTGAGAGAGGCCGCGCCACAGGTGGTGGTCATCTGCGGTCCCACGGCTACGGGTAAGTCAGATCTGGCTTGCGCCTTGGCCCAAAGGGTCTCGGGTTGCGTCTTGAGCGCTGATTCCATGCAGGTCTATCGAGGCATGGATATCGGTACGGCCAAAGTGCCCAAAGCAAAGCGCCGGGTGCCCCATTTCGGCCTTGACCTGGTGGACGTGGACGAACCCTATTCGGCAGCTCTCTACCAGAGCTATGCGCGCTCTGTGATCAGCGGCCAACAGCAGACGCTCACACCGGTGGTCATGGCAGGGGGTACGGGACTCTATATCCAAGCAGCCTTAGATAACCTGAGCTTTCCCGAAGGGGAACAAGCGGATAACCCGGTGCGTGAGAAGTACATGGCCTTAGCTCAGGAACAAGGGGCACAGCATGTCTGGAATATCCTGAACAGCTTGGATGAGGCCAGCGCCCGGGAGATCCACCCCCATAACCTCAAACGGGTGGTAAGGGCCTTGGAGATGCTGGAGGCGGGGGAGAGCTATGCTGAGCGCGCCCATGGCCTCACCTCTGTCCGTCCGGTCATACCTGCCGTTTATCTGGGGCTTGGCATGGAACGCGAAGCGCTCTACCAGCGGGTGAACGCTCGGGTGGATCGGATGCGCGAAGAGGGGCTCATCGAAGAGGTGAAAGGCCTCTTGGATGCCGGTTTCAAGGAGGCGCTCACCTCTAGGCAAGCTATCGGGTATAAAGAGGTCATCAGCGCCCTGGACGGGCAGTGCTCCATGGATGAGGCATTCAGCCAGATCAAGCAGGCTACCCGGCGCTATGCTAAGCGTCAGATGACCTGGTTCAGGCGCGATGGGCGCATCCAGTGGCTTGACGTGACGAATGCATCGGCTGAGGATATAGTGGAACAGGCTGTAAGAGCGCTCAAGAGCACAGGCGTAGGCTAGGAGAGGATAGGATGGAACTGGAATTCGTCAAGATGCATGGGTTGGGCAATGATTTCATCTTCGTGGATGACCTCTCAGCTGAGATAGAGCTCACCGAAGATCAGGTGAAGCGGCTTTGCGAGAGGCACTTCGGCATAGGCGCTGATGGCGTCATCCTGGTGCGGCCGCCTCAGACCAAAGGGTCCTTAGCCTATATGCACTACATCAACGCTGATGGCAGCTTGGCGCAGATGTGCGGCAACGGTGTTCGCTGCTTCGCCAAGTACCTGGTAGACAGGGGTTTCGCTGATACCTCCTCAGGCATGCTGACAGCCGGTACCATGGCGGGAGACCGCGCTATCCGCTTTCAGGTGGATGATGCAGGCCATATGGTATCTGCCACGGTGGATATGGGTGCCCCAAAGCTTGATCCCGCCCAGGTGCCTGTGACCCTCGCATCCAATGCCACCACCCCGGAGGGAAGCCCCTATGTGAAGGAAGCTCCTCTGGATTCACCCTGGGGGCCCTTCTCCTTCACCTGTGTATCCATGGGCAATCCCCATGCCGTCTGCTTCGTGGATGATTGGGAGGGCCTGCCCGATGCGCTCTTCGCAGATGCTTCCCGAAAGGGCTTGGATACCCTGCGGATAGATGAGATAGGGGCCTGGTATGAATCCCACCCCGCTTTCCCCGAGAAGGCGAACATCGAATTCGCCTGCCGCGAAGGAGACGGGATAGCCATGCGCGTCTATGAGCGCGGTTGCGGAGAGACCTTCGCCTGTGGCACCGGGGCTTGCGCCACGCTGGTCTCTGGTGTGCTGACAGGCCGCATTGAAGACCATGCCCGGGTACGCCTTCTGGGTGGGAGCCTGGATATCAGCTGGGACGGCAGCGGGCCTGTGCTCATGACGGGCCCTGCTTGCGAATCCTTCTCAGGTACGGTAGAGGTGTAGCCCTTGGGCTCATCAGGCGTGCAGAAAAGCGGCCAAGCCTCTCAGGGGAGGTTCCCGCTCCACTCCACGGCAGAGCCTCGGGAGCGGGCGCTGTTGGTGGGCATCGACCGCCCAGGCTCTCCCGTGAGCATGGCCTCATCCTTGGAAGAGCTGGGACGGTTGGCCCATACCGCTGGGGCGGATGCGGTGGCCACGGTGACCCAACGGCTTAGGTCCCCCAATCCTGCCACCTTCGTGGGCAGCGGCAAGGTTGAGGAGATAGCCCTGTTGGCGCGGGCCGAGGCCATCGATGTCATTATCATCGACGATGAGCTGACTCCTTCCCAGCAATCCAATCTTGAGAAGGCAGTGGATAGGGATATCAAGGTCATCGACCGCACCGCTCTCATCTTGGATATCTTCGCCCTTCACGCCAAGAGCCGAGAAGGTAAGCTCCAGGTGAGGCTGGCGCAGAACGAATACCTCTACCCCCGGCTGCGAGGCATGTGGGCACATCTGGCTTCCAATCGCATGGGCGGCGGCGTGGGTTCGCGCTTCGGGGAAGGGGAGAGCCAGCTGGAGGTGGACCGCCGGATGGTGAGGAACCGGATCACCTCCATCAAACGGGAGCTGGCTCGGCTGAAGAAGGTGCGAGGCATCCAACGCGAGGGCCGCTACGAGAGCGGCATCATCAACCTGGCTCTAGCGGGCTACACCAACGCGGGAAAATCCAGCCTGCTGAACGCCCTTTCCGGCAGCAGCGTCTATGCCGATGACCTTCTGTTCGCCACTCTTGATTCCACCACGCGCTCCATAGCGCTGCCTCAGGGCAGGGAAGTGACGGTTACGGATACGGTGGGCTTCATCCAGAAGCTCCCCACCACCCTGGTGGAGGCCTTCCGTTCTACTTTGGATGAGATATCCGGGGCTGATCTCATCCTCCATGTGGTAGATGCCTCCTCCGATGAGCAGCAGATGCACATAGATTCCGTGCTGGAAACCCTGGGTCAGATCCATGCGGAGAGGATCCCCCGCATCCTGGTGTTCAACAAGACGGACCTCTTGACCCCTGATGAGCGTGAGGTGCTCAAGGGCCGCTACCCTGATGGCGTCTTCGTGTCCGCCGCTCAAGCCACGGGATTGGATGAGCTGATACAGCGGATCACCCTGGCTGCAGGAGCGGCCGAAGAGACCGTGCGCGTTGTCATACCCTATAGCAAAGGAGACCTCATCAGCGCCTCCCACAGACGTTGCGCCGTGCTGTCAGAGCGCTTCGAAGCGGATGGCGTGCATATGACCCTCCGATGCCCTGCTGCTCTCAGGAGTGCCTATGAGGGCTTCAGGGAAGAACGGTAAAAAAAGGGGGGGGCTCCTAGAGCCTTCTGAAGACAGCCACTACCGTGCCTGCGATGGAGCAATCCTTCACGATGAGGGGTTCCATCTGGGAATTCTCAGGTTGCAGGCGGATATGATCCGACTCCTTGTAGAAGCGCTTGATGGTGGCTTCATCTTCCAGAAGGGCTACTACGATATCACCGTTATTGGCCACCGGTTGTTCCTTGACCACCACGTAATCACCGTCATTGATGCCTATCTCTATCATGGAATCTCCTCGGACAGAGAGCATGAAGGAGGGGGCTTCTCCCACGATCTCAGTGGGGAGCTTCAGATAATCCGTAATGTTCTCTTCGGCCAAGATGGGCATGCCTGCCGCCACAGACCCGACGAGGGGGACGCTCACGATATCTCGTACGTCTGAGACGAAGCTGTCTATGGCCTGTTCTACCGCGTAGGTGAGGGAGATGGACCGGGATTTCAGGGGGTCTCGTTTGATGAAGCCCTTCTCCTCCAAAGCCTTCAGATGGACGTGGACGGTAGAAGGGGATGAGAGCCCCAGGTCTTCGCAGACCTCACGGACCGTAGGACCATAGCCCTTCTCAGCGATGTGCCTTTCGATGTCATCAAGAACAGCTTGTTGGCGCTTCGTGATCTTAATGGTCATGGCCCTAGGCTCCATC
>CANOIM010000014.1 GCA_947566075.1 uncultured Eggerthellaceae bacterium
ACCTGGATGAAGCGGGCAAGGAGCAGCGCAAGTTCCTGCTCTATGAAGGAGCCAGCCAGGTGTTCAACAACATCCTGACGGTGCTCGGCCGCTTCGGCTGTGACGTTGACACCATCAACGTTGACGAGGTTCGCAAGAAGGCCGAGGCCATGCGTGGCCATATCGCTGAGCTGGAACAAGAGCAAGGCGAACAACCTAGCGTTGAGCTGCGGGTCAGCCGCAAGCGCTTGGAATGGTACGAGACGCAGATCGCCTACAAGGAGAACAACGCGTAAAGCCTAGCGTTCCTCCGAGCATATTGAGCCTGTTTGAAGAGGGCGTCCCACACCGGGGCGCCCTCTTTAGCTTTTATGCTTTGCTAAGCTACTCCACGGCTTCTGCCAGTGGAGTAGAATCTCGAAGGTCAGCTCTCGCGAGAAAGGCGCCCCTGATCCGATGGCTGCTATCTACGACACAGCCCGTGAGTCCCATGCCGCCGTGACGGCCGGTCAGGTGCTGCGTCGGTTCGTGAGCTATTACGGGTCCTACAAGGGGCTGCTCGTGTTGGACTTGCTCTGCGCTACGGTGTTAGCCGGGGTGGATCTGGCATTCCCGCAGCTTCTCAGCTTCTTCACCAAGGAGTTCTTCCTGCAGCCTGCTGAGGTGATCTTGGGTTCGCTAGGTGCCGTAGGGCTCCTCTTCTGTGCCCTCTATGCTGTGCGGACGGGCTGTCAGTGGTTCATCACCTGCTGGGGTCATATCATGGGGGCCTACATGGAAGCGGATATGCGGCGAGACCTCTTCGAGCAGTACCAGCGGCTGACCTTCAGCTATTACGACCGCCACAACACCGGTGCCATGATGTCGAAGATCACCACGGACCTGTTCGATATCTCAGAGCTGGCCCATCACGGGCCTGAGAATCTCTTCATCTGCTTGCTCAAGATCATCGGATCGTTCGTGCTGTTGTTCATGATCAACGTGCCCCTCACGGCCATCATGCTGCTGGCTACCGTCCTCATGGCTGTAGCCTCCTTCGCCATCAATTATCGCCGACGCACGGTGTTCCGAGAGAACCGAGAGCGCATGGCGGGCATCAATGCTACGGTCCAAGATTCTCTGGGTGGTATCCGGGTGGTCAAGTCCTTCGGTGGCGAAGGGGCAGAACGGGAGAAGTTCGGTGGGGCCAACGAGGCATTCCTGGAGACGAAGAAGCGGTCCTACCGGTTCCTGGGGGCTTTTCATGCTATGAGCTCCCTGTTCCTGGGCGTGCTGTACACCCTCACCGTGGTGGGCGGCGGTTTCTTCGTAGCCCAAGGCACGTTAGGGGTGACAGATCTGGCCATCTATGCGCTCTACATAGGCATCTTCGTGGCACCGGTGGAGCAGCTCATCAACTTCACCGAAACGCTGCAGAAGGGCTATGCGGGCTTCCGCCGCTTCATGGAAGTGCTGGCTGAGAGGCCAGACGTAGCGGATAGGTCAGGGGCGCTGCCTCTGGAAGAGGTCGTGGAAGGCAGCCAGGTGCAAGGTGATGTGCGCTACCGGAATGTGGGCTTCTCCTACGATGGCATCACCCCGGTGCTAGATGGCCTTGATCTGCACGTGCCTGCCGGTACCACGGTGGCCCTGGTGGGTCCCTCGGGAGGCGGCAAGACCACCACCTGTTCGCTATTGCCCCGCTTCTATGATGTAGACGAAGGGGCTGTGGAGATAGATGGCGTTGATATCCGCCGGGTCACCCTGGATTCCCTGCGCGCGGCTATCGGCATCGTACAGCAGGATGTGTATCTGTTCGGAGGCACCGTGCGGGAGAACATCGCCTACGGGCGCCCGGGTGCCACGGATGAGGAGATCCAGGAAGCGGCGCGCAAGGCGAACATCCATGAGTTCATCACTACGCTGCCCCTAGGCTATGACACCCTGGTGGGGGAGCGCGGGGCGCGTCTTTCTGGCGGTCAGAAGCAGCGTATCTCCATCGCGCGCGTGTTCCTGCGCGATCCGCGCATCCTCATCCTAGATGAAGCAACCAGCGCTTTGGACAATGAGAGCGAACGAGCCATACAGGAGTCTTTGGAAGAGCTTTCGCGGGGTCGCACCACCGTCATGATAGCCCACAGGCTCTCTACCATCCGTAATGCCCAGCTTATCGCCGTGGTGGATGAAGGCCGGGTGATGGAACAGGGTACCCATGAAGAGCTGTTGGCTCAAGACGGCATCTACGCCGCCTACTACCGCATGCAGTTTGGAAGGTGAGGCTTCGCATGGGGGTTGTAGGCTACATTGGCAAATATATGGACAAATGTATTTGTCCATATATGTCCATATACAAAGTGTTCTGAACTGGTATTTTCTATTATTGGATATAAGATGGTCAATAAGGACAAAAGCTTGATCAATTATCATTCAAGATATAGCGCCTTCCCCGGGTCCGTCCTATTGCTTTGAGGATTCCCTTTTCAGCTAGCCTATTCAGCTCACGTTGAGCTGCTTTATGATCCAGGCCGATACCATCGCGTATGTCTACGGTGGTGACATACCCCTGCGTATTGATCAGCTCAGCAACCATCTTCGAGATCTGTGGATTGATGATGCTTGCTTTTGGATCAGATTTCAGTGCTACAGAAGCTTTGAAAACAGATCCTTCTATGAGCAATGGAGCTTGGTCAGAATAAGCTTCTGCGAACTTCAATAGATTCTTCGCGCCCGACCCTAGCTCATCAGCCCAGCCGATTGCATTGAAGAAGCTGCCGATAATAGGGTTTTTTGGCATGGGATTGAATTCACGCAGATTTATTGGGCCTTCAAAACTCGGGCGGCTTCCGTTTTCGGTCGAGATGCTTGCATCGGTGATCAGGATCTTTGCTGGGTAAGGCGATGTATATTCACGATGTATCAAAGTATTGGAGATCAGCTCTCTAATGATGACGTCACGAGGGCTTACCGCTTGCCCTTTATCCAAGAAGAACCTATCTTGCATATTCTTTTTGCAGAATTCTTCCAGCAGCGGATATGCGTGAATCAGGTTGGTCTTGACCTCAAGTCGATCATCATAGCGATCGGTATTCTCGACTCGTAAGATCGCGTCAGTTTTATAAGCGGGAAGAACAGACCGGATTACTTGTTCTTTGCCAAGCAAGAGAACTGCTGCTAGATTGAATCCCTGCTCCCCTGTTTCATAGTCTTTAACATAGAGATTGGCGCTACGCAGAAGCTCTTCATCGGACATCCCCAACCATGGGTGGTCAGGATGCTTGGCATTCGCTCTGCGCCGTACTTCATTCAGGAGTTCCAGTTCTAGATCATCTTCTGTTATGAATCTGTATCGCTTGTTTTCCGTGAATGTACTCTGTTTTCGAAGATAGAGATTTGCTATCTGGCTATCAGTCCTCAGTTTGATATCGGCATCGGCGCATCGGTCATATATCTCATTCTTGAATCGATGGACTTCCGAGTCGTAGGGTACCCACGTGCGCAAGATCTCCTTGTCATCATATTCTATCGCTTCGAACTCCAACGCAACGGGAGGCCTGAATTGATTTGGGTCATTCACGACATTCGATATATTACGCTGTATATCTATAGGGGAACCATGCGAGAGGCCACTGACAGTTGCATCATCCTCGATTCCGAGAAATATACTGCCGCCAGAGTGGTTAGCAAAGGAGCATATGGTCTCAAAGGTATCGCCTTCAGGTCTATTTCCACACCGCTTGAACTCGATGTTGACGCCCTCTCCAGTGGCTAAGATCCTAGCAAGATCGTCTTTGTTCATTTGAGCCTCTTCCGTAGGATATCGCTTTGGTTCAGATGGGACTTTAACATATATGGACAAATGTATTTGTCCATATATGTCCATATATAAAGTGTTCTGAACTTGCGATTATCGATTTCGGAGCGATAAAAGGAAAAGATATAGGCCATAAGCGTACTGAACAATGAAAACGAACAACCCAGCGTTGAGCTGCGGGTCAGCCGCAAGCGCTTGGATTGGTATGAGACGCAGATCGCTTACAAGGAGAACAACGCATAGATCCCAGCGTTCCTCCGAGCATATTGAGCCTGTTTGAAGAGGGCGTCCCACAGCGGGGCGCCCTCTTTAGCTTATCCGCTTCTCATCGTTCATGTGAGGGCGGGCAACGCTCTCTTCACGAAAGCGAGCCTTTGGTCTACCTGTTCTTTGGTTCGCTAGAATGGCCCTCACGGAGCGTCATCGCCGTTGACAGGAGGCTCTCATGAACGCAGCACGCATAGCCCAAGGGGCACCCCGCATCCTCATCATCTATACCGGGGGCACCATCGGCATGACGGCAGATCCGAAGACAGGGGCGCTCGTCCCCTTCGATCTTGCCCACCTGATCCAGAACGTACCGAAGATCGGGCGCTTGGGCTATGAGATCAGCCATGTGATCATGGATCCGCCCCTGGACTCGTCGAACATGGATCCTACCCATTGGCGTCAGATATGCCAACTGATCGCTGAGGGCTACGATGACCATGACGGTTTCGTCGTGCTGCATGGTATAGACACCATGGCCTATTCCGCCTCAGCGCTCTCCTTCATGCTTCAGGGGCTCACTAAGCCCGTGATCTTCACTGGTTCGCAGCTGCCCATCGGAGAGATTCGCGAAGATGGCACTGAGAATCTGATCACGGCCCTGCAGATCGCCGCAGCCCGGGATGAAGATGGGGAAGCGCCCATGGTGCAGGAAGTGGCCATCTCATTCGGTAGATTCCTGTGGCGAGGCAACCGTTCCACCAAGGTCAGCTCTACTGATTTCGGTGCATTCCGCTCATTCAACTACCCACCTTTGGCGAAGATGGATCTGCATATCCGCTTCGAACGGGGGATGCTCTTGCGGCCTGAGAGCGAAGGGCCCCTGCGCCCGGCCTATGCCATGGACGATGCTGTGAGCGTGGCCTTCCTCTATCCGGGCATCACCGAAGAGGTCTTGCGGGCGCAGTTGGGATCCAAGGCGGTCAAGGGCATCGTCCTGCGCACGTTCGGGGCTGGTAATGCACCCACGGAGGCTTGGTTCACGAAGCTCCTAGCTGAGACGGTGAGTTCGGGCAAGGTGATCGTGAACGTGACCCAATGTCCGGCTGGTGGGGTAGAGGAGAAGCGCTATGCAACGGGGGATGCCTTGGCGAAAGCGGGCGTGGTCAGCGGGCTTGATATGACCTGCGAAGCGGCGCTGACCAAGATGATGCATCTCTTCGGTTCGGGGCTCTCCTCCGAAGAGGTGTCCCGGTATATGACAGAGCCTCTGGCGGGAGAGCTGACCAGAGCAGCGGGGATGTAGATGACGGGAAGATCATGGATGCAGTGGCTGCCATCGTAGGTGGTTGCTGCGGCACCAGCCCTGCCCATGTCCAAGCCCTGCGTCAGAGGGTGGATACGCGGGTGTCATGACGCCTAGCTAAGAAGCCAATCGATCAGGTTAAGCTGTTGTATGCCGTTGTAGTCTCCATTCCCGATTCGATCCAAGGTCAGTACTAGCTTAGGATGGTTGTCGGCTATGGCGCGTAGCGGAGCATATTCCCGCTCACGTACTTCCTCGCTCAGAACGCTTTGGGTGACTTGGATGTATGTGGGAATCCCGTCTTTCATAGCTACGAAGTCGACTTCCGCACGCCCCACCTTCCCCACGCTCACATGGGTGAATCGGCGAAGGAGCTCGACATAGACCACGTTCTCTATGCGATGCCCTATGTCTCCTTGCTGCTTGCCGAGCAGCCAGAAGCGAAAGCCAAGATCTTCCAGGTAGTATTTCTCAAGTGTATCCAGATGCTCGCGGCCCTTGATGTCGAATCGGGGAGCCTTGTGGAGAAGAAGATTCTCAATGAGTGCGGCTGTGTATTCGCCCACAGCTCCAACCGAGACAGGTTCGCCGACCCCCTTCAATCCCGTAGATATGCGGCTGAGAGAGGTTATGTTGCCTATGTTATCAGCCAAGAAGGACGCTGTTCTCTGGAACGCCTGCATGTTCATTCGTGGATGCCTGCGCGTCACATCGCCCATCACGATCGTATTGAATACGCCACCGAGGTAGTCGGAGATGGACTGGTCATCCCTCAGGTTCGCGATATAAGGCATCCCTCCATAGGTAAGATACCTCTCGAAGAGCACATCATCTTCCATATCCTTCAATGCCGCCCGGTATTCGGAGAATGAGAAAGGATGCATCTGAAGCTCAACATAGCGCCCGGTGATCAAAGTAGCCAATTCTCCAGAGAGTATGTCGGCATTCGATCCTGTCACATACAAGTCAACATCATCGCGAAGCGCAAGGCCATCGATCACGCGCTCGAAATCCTTCACGTGCTGGACTTCATCAAGGAAGACATAGTTCATTCCTGCAGAAAGGTGACCTACAACATACTCATAGAGGGCGCGAGCTTCAGTGGGGTATGGTTCATCCAAGCTTTCGAAGTTGATCGACAGCATGTTGTTCGCCGCAACACCCTCTGCGCTCAGATGATCGCGGAACAACTCGAGCACGCTTGATTTCCCGCAACGGCGCAAGCCGGTTATCACTTTTACCGGCTCTTTGTCACGCCAACGGTCGAGCCATTCCATCGCGCGTGGGCGGGGGACCAGAATATGATCGCGAGCCATGGCGAACGCCCTTTCTGAAACACCATCTGATCTATCTTCAATGATTGTAGAACAAAAGTCATCATTTCATTGGACGGTTTTGATGTTTAACAAAAAGTCGGCATTTCATTGAACGGATTTCTTTATGGGTACCATGGGGACCTTGGGGCGATATTGCACTAGCAGATACCGGGAAGGTGCTTGGTGCTTTACCGTTTGCGGCCTTTGCGGATGGCATCAATGGCCACCAAGGCCAGGCCGCACCAGATGCAGCCGAAGCACACTCCGTGGGCTAGCGTGAAGGACTCGCCATTCACGAAGACGCCGATGATGAGCGCGATGGTGGGGCTGATGTACTGGATGAAACCCAGCAGGGTGAGCGGGATGGTGTTCGCCGCGGCGGCGAACAGGATCAGCGGTATGGCCGTGACGGCACCGCCGCCTACGAGCAAAGCGGTGGTGGTCCAGCCCTCAATGGTGAACGGATCACCCAGGAACGCCTGGCCACCATTCGCCAAAGCCAGCCCAAGGGCAACGATGACGGCTAGGGGTGCCATGATGCAGCTCTCCACGGCGATGGCCTCCACCGCCGGATAGCCGCCCTTCTTCTTGATGGCCCCATACACGCCGAAGCTGATCGCCAATACAAGCGATATCCACGGGAACCGCCCATAGCTGGAGGCGAAGAACACGATGCCAGCGCAGCAGAGCGCCACAGCCACCCACTGTAACGGCGTCAGGCGCTCTTTGAACACCACCAGCCCCAGCAGGATGGACACCAGCGGATTGATGTAGTAGCCCAGGGATGTTTCCACGATGCGGTCGATATGCACGGCGAAGATGTAGAGGCTCCAGTTCAAGGTGATGAGCACCGCGGCTGGCACCAGGAAGCGCAGTGCCCGGCGGTCCTTCAGCAGGGCGATGAAGTTCCACTTGCCCAGGATGCAAACAACGGCTGAGAATACAGCGCACCAGATGATGCGCTGGCAGATCACCTCAAGGGAGTTGACGTTGTCCAGCAGCTTCCAGTACAGAGGGAATGCACCCCAGAGGATATAGCAGAGAAAGCCCGCGAGGATGCCTCGCCGGGTACGGCTTTGAAGCTGCTTCCCTTCATCTTCCATGGGGTACAGTATAAAGGCGCACTGCGATACTGCCCCCTAGGGCCCTTGCTGAGGCTCACCCTTTGCTGCCGGGTGTGTAACGGATGGGCGCTCTTTGACGGGGAACCCTGCGGGGGTGCTAGCGTAGAGACACTCCTTTCGACGCGAAAAAGGCAGGGATCATCATGGACCATCCATCAACGCCAAGCAGCACGCTTCCCAAGCGCGTTGCCATCATCACAGGGGGCTCATCAGGGCTCGGACGCGAATTCGCACTCCAGATCAGCAAGAAGCAGGTAGCTGATGAGATCTGGTTGGTGGCCCGGAAGAAGGAAGCGCTGGAAGAGGTCATCGGCCAGCTGGACACCCCCGGCAGGGCCGTGGAGGCTGATCTGACCTCCCCGCAGGATATCCAGGCCATTGCGGATCTGCTCAGCGAAGAGCAGCCGAAGGTGACGTTCTTGGTGAATGCCGCAGGCTTCGGCAAGTTCGGGGATTGGCAGACCATATCGGATGCGGCCATTGATTCTATGATAGATCTCAACTGCCGCGGGTTGGTGGATATGACGCGTACGTGCCTGCCCTACATGGAGCGAGGTGGCCGCATCATCCAGGTGGCATCGGCGGCCGCCTTCGTGCCCTTGCCGCACATGAATGTCTACGCGGCCACCAAGGCCTTCGTTCTGCGCTATTCCCGCGCTTTGCGCTGGGAGCTACACGGCACGGGCATCACAGTGACGGCCCTTTGTCCCACCTGGGTGAAGACAGGCTTTGAGAAGGTGGCTCGGGCTTCCGGCGGTGGTCATGATGTGCGTCATCTGCTGGGGGCGCAAGAACCCGCGTCTGTGGTGCGGGCGGCCCTTTGTGCGAACGATGCCCACTTCGCCGTTGCCTGCGCTTCCATCCAATCCTTGGCGTTGCGGATGATCGGCAAGGTGGTCCCCAATTGCGTGACCATGGCAGGCTGGGAGGTGATCCGCAAGCTATGAGCACCCTCAACGAAACCCCAACGCTGGCTGGTGATACCTATGGTGTTGCCCAGTCAGCGGCTGATGTGCAAGACCAGATCAACCGGATGGAGCTCTTCTTCCAAACGGGCCAGACGCTGCCCGTGGAGTTCCGCTTGCGTCAACTGAAGCGGCTGCAAGCCTATCTGCGGGCCCATGAGCGCGAGGCCTTGGAGGCGCTCCATGCTGATCTGGGCAAATCCAGTTTCGAGGCCTACGCTACGGAGTTGGGGCTGGTCTACGATGAGCTGCGGTTGGTCATCAAGAAGCTGCCCCACTGGGTGCGCCCCCAGCGCGTCTCAACGTCGCTTGCCCTCTTTCCGGCCACGTCGAAGGTGTACCCGTACCCGTTCGGAGTGGCGGCAGTGCTCTCACCATGGAACTATCCGTTGCAGCTAACACTGGTGCCGGTGGTGGACGCCATCGGTGCAGGCAACTGCGTGGCCATCAAGCCGTCGAAGACCTCACCCCATACCTCTGATTTCTTGCGGAGGCTCTGCCAGGAGGTGTTCGACCCTGCTTTCGTCTACTGTTGGAAGGGTTCCAGCGCCATGAACGATTGGCTGCTCCAAGTGCAGTTCGACAAGATCATGTTCACGGGCAGCCCCCGGGTGGGCAAGCTCATCATGGCCCATGCGGCTGACAGCTTGACCAGTGTGACGCTGGAGCTAGGCGGCAAGAGCCCTGTGTTCATCAACGAAGATGCCAATGTGAAGCGCGCGGCCCAGCGCGTGGCCTGGGGTAAGTGCCTCAATTCCGGTCAGACCTGCGTGGGGCCTGATTATGCCTTGGTCCATGCGTCCGTAGCCGATGAGTTCGTGCGTCAGATGGATCACTGGCTCCATGCCTACTACGGCAAGAACCCGCTTGCCAGCCCTGATTATCCCCACATGATCGATCAGAAGCACTATGACATGGTATGCAAGCTCATAGATGATCGCCCGGCGGGGACGAAGGTGGCAGTGGGCGGTGGCCGGGATCCTAAGACCTTGCAGATAGAGCCCACCGTGGTCACCGGCGTGACCATAGATGATCCGCTCATGAGCGAAGAGATCTTCGGGCCGGTGCTGCCGGTGCTCACCTGGCATGACCTGGATGAGGCCCTGGCCATCCAGCAGTCCATCAAGCACCCACTGGCCTGCTATATCTTCTCAGAGAGCCGGGCCTTCCAAAAGCGCATCCTGGACGCCGTCCCCAGCGGTGGTGCCACCATCAATGATGTGGTCATCCACGCCAGCAGCAACCGCATGGGGTTCGGTGGTGTGCAGAATTCTGGCATTGGCGCCTACCATGGGAAGGTGGGCTTCGATGCGTTCACTCACTACAAGTCCACCATGAAGAACCCAACTTGGATCGAGGTGGGCGTGCGCAATCCGCCCTTTAATGAGGCGAAGATGGCTTTGCTCAAGCTGCTGATGCCGAAGTAAGGTTCGTTGCCAAGGGCATCACTGGTTTTTGGCCGTATCATGGCTTCCATGGAACGCGCGGGTAAGAAGATGGGGACGGGCGTGATCTGCACGCTGCTAGGGGGTGCTCTCTGGGGCATCTCCGGTACCAGCGTGCAGTATCTGACCACCACAGGAGGTGCGTCTGCGCCGCTGGTGACGCTTCTACGCGTCCTGGTGGGCGGTGGCCTGTTCTTCATCTTCCTGTTGACGCAGCGGCGAGAAGCAGTGCGTGCCCTGTTCGTGGGAAAACGCACGGTAGCCGGGCTCCTGCTGTTCGCTTTCGCGCTCTATGGCAATCAGCTCTGCTACGCTCAAACGGTACAGCTGACCAACGCGGGCACTGCCACCGTGCTTCAAATGTTGGGGGCAGTGTTCGTGATGTTGTTCGTTTGCATCACCGGGCGCGCATGGCCCCGGCTACGTGAGCTCATAGGCCTTGCCTTGGCTATCCTGGCCAGCGTGCTCATCGCCACTCAGGGGGATATGAATACCCTGAGCATCAATCCCGCAGGTTTGGCCTGGGGCATCGTTTGTGGCCTCACCACGGCTGTTTATATCATCGTACCGCGGCGCTTCCACCTGTTCGAGCGCTTCGGCAGTCTAACAGTCGTAGGAACGGGCATGTTCCTGGGTACGGTATTCGCTGTTCCCGGTTATTTCCTTCAGGGCGGGAGCTTGGCATCAGCAGTAGTGGTCCTGGGGGGCTTCAGTCCCTTCGAATGGCTGATCTTCCTGGGGTGCCTCGTGGTTGTGGGCACCATCGGCGGCTATGGGCTCTACCTGCATGGAGTGTCTCTGGTAGGTTCGGTGAAGGGGAGCTTGTTGGGAGCTATCGAGCCTGTCAGCGCCACCGCCTTCGCCGCCATCTTCCTAGGCACCGCTTTCACTGGCTTCGATATAGCTGGTCTCATCCTCATGTGCATCATGGTGGCCTGCGTGACCACTGATGAGAGGTGAGCGAATAGGGTTCCATTGGCGAAGCGGTAAAACAGCCTGATTCCTTTGGTACCACACCTCCATCCCCGCTTACCCCTAAATGCATCCATGTCCGAAAGCGGCCAATCCATCCTTCCGGCTTCGTTAGCCTTTGGTGAGAGGCATTCGAGGTCCGTCACGACAGGAGGAACCGACATGAGGATGAAGAAGCGTGAAGTCACTGACATCTCGGAGGTGTTCAACATACTCGCCCGCTGCAAGACAGTACACGTGGGCATCTTCGGGGGCGAGTACCCCTACGTGGTGCCCGTATCCTTCGGTATGGAGGTGATAGAAGGAAAGGCGGCAGTGTACTTCCACTGCGGGAAGAAAGGCATGAAGGTCGACTTGCTCCGGAAGAACCCGAACGTGTGCGTAGAAGGTGATATCCACTACTCGTATGAGCTGCTGGAGCGGGGGATAGACACCCGCTACGAGAGCGTGATCGGCTTCGGGAAGTGTGAGGAGGTCTTCGATGAGGAGAAGGCGCATGGTCTCAAGCTGCTCTGCGAGCACTGTGGGTACGCCGGCCACCCCATAGACGTCTGCCTGGGGCTGCCCATCACAAGCGTGTATCGCATCACGTTGGAGAGCATCAGCGGGAAGAGGACGCTGCCCGAGTACTGGAAGCAGGACGGCACAGGCAAACCAAGCTTCAAGGAATGATTCGGCCGCTCTCTGACTACAATAGGCAACAGCTCGTTGCTTTACGGGAGCCCAGGGACGTGCTTGAATGAAGCCATCCATCCGCAACCCGAAAGGGGATCTGCCATGACTAGTACTGCGTCTACCGCCGGAAACGGGGGCGCTCAGACGAAGCTGCGTGAAGCGGCCTTCGGTATGCCCGTGAACGAGCTGCTCCCCAAGCTGCGCGAAGAGCGAGGGCTCACGCAACAACAGTTGGCTGAGAAGCTCTTCGTGACACGCCAAGCAGTATCTCGCTGGGAATGCGGTGAGACGAAGCCGGGCATCGACATGCTCAAGCTCATCGCCGCTACCCTTGATGTGCCGGTGGCCATGCTCTTGGAAATGCCTCCTGAGGGCACGTTCTGCCAGAGCTGCGGCATGTTCCTCACGCCTGATGAGAACCGTGCGCATAATGCCGACGGGACGCTCTCGGATGAGTGGTGCAAGTGGTGTGTGAACGAAGACGGCAGCTATGCCAACGAATGCACGATGGATGAGATGATCGAAACCTGCGCGCCCATGATGGCTCAGGGCAACGATGTAGCCCCTGATGAGGCCATCTCGCTCATGGGCATCGTGCTTCCTGGGCTCAAGCGCTGGAGAGGTCAGTAACCGAAACCGTCTCCGGTGTCTGTCCGGAGTTTCTCCTTGCGCTTCTCATTCTATTTCGAGAAAATAAGAATTGTTCAGATTATCGAAATAGGAGATGCCATGAAGCTGATTCGTCGACAGCATTATCTGTCGAAGCTCACTGAGGTGGAAGGAACACCTGACATCAAGGTGATCACAGGGGTGCGACGCTGTGGCAAGTCGAAGCTCCTGGATTCGTTCGCAGATGATATTCGCGAGCGCGGCTCTGGCGCGAATATCATCCAGGTGAATTTCAATCTCGCCGAATCCGAACCCTTGATGGAGTGGCACGCGTTGTATGACCATGTTGAGAGTCAATACATCAAGGGCGCTGTAAATTATATCTTCATTGACGAAGTGCAGATGTGCGAAGGATTCGAGCGAGCAGTGAATAGCCTGCATGCCACTGAGCGCTATGATATCTACCTGACTGGATCCAATGCCTTCCTCATGAGCAGCGATCTGGCAACATTATTCACGGGGCGCACCTTTGAGATCCCTGTCTACCCGTTCTCACTCTCTGAGTTCATGCAGTACTATGGATTGACCGATGCGGAGAGTGCCTTCAAGCGCTATGTTCTTGAAGGCGGGATGCCCGGCTCCTACGTCTACCGAACCGACGAGACGCGCTACTCCTATGTAGCTGATGTGTTCGACACGCTCATCGTGCGGGACATTCGCCAAAAGCATGACATTCGCAATGTGGATATGCTTGATCGCGTAGCCGACTTCCTCATGGACAATACCTCAAATGTGACCTCACCGAAGAGGGTTGCTGATGCGCTCACCTCATGCGGATTGAAGGCCAATGACAAGACGGTAGGCGCTTACTTGAGCTATCTCTGTGACGCTTTCGCCTTTTACAAGATGCGCCGCTACGATACGCGTGGTAAGCGTTATCTTTCCTCGGGAAATAAGTACTATCTGGTTGATCACTCCTTCCGCTATGCGAAGCTGGGGATGCGTAATATGGACTACGGTCGTGTTTATGAGAACATGGTCGCTATCGAGTTGATGCGTCAGGGATATGAGATCTATGCTGGGATGCTCTACAAAAAGGAGATCGATTTCGTGGCCATGCGCCACAGCGAGAAGATCTATATCCAGGTGAGCGATAACATAACCGACTCTTCAACCTTCGAACGCGAATGTGCGCCACTGTTAGCCGTTCGCGATGCCTATCCCAAGTTCATTCTCGCCAACACCCATCACGACACCTATACCTATGAGGGTATTGAAGTGCACGACTTGGCCACCTGGTTGGCGGCATGCGCATAAGATTCGAAGGAGGCATGTGACGGACTTCCCCTGATGAGGCCATCTCGCTCATGGGCATCGTGCTCCCTGGGCTCAAGCGCTGGAGAGGTCAGTAACTGAAACCGTCTCTGACTCTTTTCCAGCGGGGTATCTCCGTTACAACTCCGTCCGCAATTCTGTTCAAGAGCTTCCCTGCATGTGGCAGTATCCTCTTCAGCGAAAAGGAGGAACGCGCTGCATGGAGAACCCTGAAATACTACCCGTCTGTACAATAGAGCCCTTGGCGCTTTATGGATGCGAATGGCGGAGATACACTGGATTCGCCCAGCCATTCCCGACGCATTCCCACGATCATTACGTCATTGGGATCGTGCGCAACGGGCGGCGTCATCTTCTCTGCAACGGGGAGGAGCATGACCTCGCTGCGGGTGACGTAGTCGTGTTCAATCCTGGCGATGCGCACGGATGCGTTCAGGGTGACGGTGTCCTCTTCGCCTTCGACAGCATCGTGCTATCGAAGGCTGCCCTTGACGGCGCTGTGCTGCCCGGGCCCGTGCTTCGCGGCTCCTGGGTGAGAGTTGCGTTCGAGGAGCTTGCGCACGCTGTGCAGGCCGTCTCGGATGAGAAGGGCATCAAGGCTGTGGTGCTCTCTTTTTCTATTACGCTTTCGAAGGCAGCGAAAGGCGTGTCAGAAGCTGTGGTGTATGGACGCAATCACTCCGCTGCGATGCGCACCTATGGGCATCTGCGAGGGCATGTCGCAAACCCTGATCCCCTTGGTGAGCTTGCGAAACGCGAACAGCTTTCGGAATACGCCCTTATCCGGGCTTATAAACGGGCATTCTTCATCACGCCGTCACAGCACCTGTTGTCCCTGCGCGTTGGTCTTGCACGTGACCTGCTTGCTGGCGGCATGAGCCCGGCCGATGCGGCGGCGCAGGCTGGGTTCTCAGATCAAGCGCATCTCACGCGCGCGTTCAAGCAGCGCATCGGGTCAACCCCTGCTGCATATCGCTCGATGGTCCAAGGCGGTGCTCCTCAATGACGCAGGCGAGATACCATCTAGTGGCGCTGTTCACCGTCCTGGTCTGGGGGCTTACGTTCGTGTCGACCAAGGTGTTGCTCCTTGACTTCACGCCCCTGCAGATCCTCTGCATCCGATTCGTCATCGGCTTCCTTGCGCTCTGCGTCTTGCGCCCCCATAGCTTGAAGCTGTATGAGTGGCGCCACGAGTGGCTGTTCATGGCTGCCGGAGCCACCGGCATTGCCGGGTACTACCTGCTAGAGAACGTTGCACTCGTGTTCACCACGGCAACCGCTACAGGGGTCATCGTTGCCATTTCACCGCTGTTCACGGCGCTCATCGCGGCGGCGCGGGGAGACCGCTCTGGGCTGAGCGTCCGCTTCTTCCTCGGATTCGTCGTGGCGATAGGAGGCCTCGTCCTTGTGGGTGCGAGTACCGGTGCCCAGGACTCCCTATCAGCCTTCGGAGACCTTTCGTTCTTCGGTGATCTGCTTGCTCTGCTGGCCGCGCTCGTCTGGGCGATCTACTCAGTGTTGGTCAAGCGCCTGGCTGATCTGGGCTACGAGACCATCGCCTCCACCAAGCGCACGTTCCTCTGGGGGCTGGCGTTCATCGCGCCCGCCACGGTGCTCTTCGGCGGGAACCTGCCTGCCCTGCCTGAGGCGCTTTCTCTGGAGAACATGGGGAACTTGCTATTCCTGGGGCTCGTGGCCTCAGCGGCCTGCTTCGTCACCTGGGGTGTGGCGGTGCGCAGGCTTGGTGCCGTTGTCTCCACCACCTATATCTATCTGGTGCCCGCCATCACTGCAGCTGCATCTATCGCGCTCATCGGCGAACCGCTGAGCGTCCCTATCGTCATTGGGCTTTGCCTCACCATCGTGGGACTGCTCCTATCCCAGGGAACGGCTGCCTCCACCAGCGCATCCTAGCTTCTTGACGGAATGATGAAAAAGATTAGAATGACGAAAAACGAAAGGTGGCGGTCGTGTTCGCTGAGAACGACATGGTGGAATTCAAGCGTGAGCCATCCAAGGCTCTCATGAAGACCGTCATCGCCTTCGCTAACACGCATGGTGGCGTTATCTATATCGGCATCGAAGATGATGGAACCGTGTGTGGCATTGATGATCCGGAAGCAGCCATGCTTGCCTTCACCAATTGCATTCGTGACTCCATCAAGCCTGACGCGTCGGTAGTCGTTCAGTGCGAGGTGCTAGAGAAAGATGGGAAGCAGCTCGTGGGCGTGCGCGTTGAACGCGGAGCCAAGCGCCCCTATTATCTGGCATCGAAGGGCATGCGGCCCGAAGGCGTCTACGTGCGACAAGGTGCGGCGTCATACATGGCCACCGAAGCAGAGATCCGCGAGATGCTGAAGCAAGCGGAGGGGTTCTACCACGAAGACGGTCGCAGTTTGCAGCAGGATCTCACCTTCGACTACACCCGGAAGGCGTTCGCTGAGCATGGTATGGAGTTAGGTAGTGCTCAGATGCGCTCCCTGGGCCTGACGGATGAGGACGGCCAGTTCACGAATCTAGGACTTCTCTTTTCTGATCAATGCTCATCCGCCATGAAGCTGGCTGCGTTCTTCGGCACGAAGCGCACCAAATTCCGTGGCCGCACTGAGACGGAAGGTTCGCTTCTCAAACAGGTGGAAGAAGCCCTAGATTTCCTAGCGAAATACACTGACTATGAGACGAAGTTCGTGGATATGCGTCGCGTTGACTATGAGGATTTCCCGCCTGATGCCACCCGGGAAGCTTTGTTCAACGCCGTGGTCCACCGTGACTATGCCGTTCCTGCAGCCAGCCTCATCAGCGTTCTGGATGATCGGCTTGAGATCACGTCTCATGGAGGCCTGCCCGGAGGCGCTTCAATGGAAGAGTTCCAGATGGACGTATCGGTGCCACGCAACCCCAAGCTGGCCGCCATCTTCTATCGGCTTGGGCTCATTGAGGCCTATGGTACAGGTATCGTGCGCATGTTCGAGGCCTACGAAGGGAGTGACGTTGCCCCTGAGTTCCATATAACGCCGAATCTGTTCCGCGTGGTGCTGCCGAATCGGAATCGGCCGCCGGAGGGGCCGCTTGTGCGGGCAGCTACTCATTCGTTGCAGGAAACCGCGGCAGAAGTTGATCTGGGCAATGCTGATATGAGCGCTCCCGCGGAAGGGGCACGGCAGGCCGCTGTGAACAGCGAACTGGAGCGCCAAGAACAGTTGGTGCTCACCATGATAGAGCTAGACGGCCCCTTGAAGCGTCAGGCCATTCAGGAGCGCACTGACTTCTCTCAGGCAACGCTGCTCCGCATCTTGAAGCGCCTGATGGAAAAGGGGCTTATACGGGCCGAGGGCAACACCCGTCGCCGTGTCTATGCTGCAGAAGCATGAATGCTGCTAGCGGTCTCTTTTGCATTCGAACTACATGACAAATAGACCCTTGACTTGAACTCAGGTTCAAGTACGACAATGACATCATGATACAGTCACAGTACAAGATCCCAAGCAGAAGGAGCTTCTCATGGCGAAGGTGACGCAAACAGCAGGGCGTGACGCGTTGGGCACGTTCGCTCCCCAGTTCGCAGCGCTCAATGATGATGTGCTGTTCGGTGAGGTATGGAATGACGAAACCCTTGACTTGAAGACGCGCTCCATGCTCACGGTGACCACGCTCGTGGCCAAAGGGCTTGTGGATGCCTCCTTTGAATACCATCTGGCTACGGCCAAGAAAAATGGCGTTACGGGCTCTGAGATGGCAGCGCTCCTCACCCACGTTGCCTTCTATGCGGGTTGGCCCAACGCGTGGGCAGCATTCCGGGCTGCGGTCAAGGTGTATGCAGATGATCCTCAGGGGACTGAAGGCCCTAAGGCCCATGGCGGATTGTTCGGATTGGGTAAGCCTAATGATGCCTATGCGCAGTATTTCATTGGGAAGTCATACTTGAATCCGCTGACTGATCCTCAACAGACGCAGTTCGTCGCCAACGTCACCTTCGAGCCGGGGTGCCGCAATAACTGGCATATCCATCACGCCGAACAAGGAGGTGGTCAGATACTGCTGGTGACCGATGGCCGTGGTTGGTATCAAGAATGGGGAAGCGATGCGCGTGCGCTGCATCCGGGAGACTGCATCACCATTCCGGCCAACGTGAAGCATTGGCACGGGGCAGCGAAGGATAGCTGGATGAGCCATGTGGCCTTCGAAGCTTGTGGGACCGGCATGTCAAATGAATGGTGTGAACCGGTGACCGACGAGGAATATGACGTATTGCCCTGAGGTAATGCTTTTTGACCCCTGTTATCTGCCTATGATCGTCAAGCAGTGGGGACGGGCGTGTAGGTCTTGCCCAGTGACCAAGCCATGTCCCAGAATTGGTATTCGTAATAGCTACAATCCAAGAGGATCTCATCCAAGTGCGTCATGCGCTCTTCGCTGAGGCCTTCGCAATAGCGGTCCACTAGGTCGATCATGGCATCGTTGGCTGAGCGATACTCCTCAGAGGAATACATGCCTATCCAGCGCTCGTAGAACGATTCCTTGTTCCGCCCAGGATCTGAGGTCAGGTGGTCTCCGATCACCTTGTAGCTCCAGGAACATGCCAACACAGCCACGGCTATCTCCGGCAGGCCACCCTTGGTTGCCTGGGCTATCATGTAGTCAGTGTAGGACTTGTTGTTGAGCGCCATGGGTGTTGCGCGAATGGCCTCCTCGGTGACGTCCAGCTCCTTCAAGTAGGCCTGATGAACGGCGTTCTCGGTATCCAGAGTGGCCGCGATGAGGTCAGCGAACATCCGCATATCCCCTTCGTCATTCGCCTTGACAAGCCCCAGTGCGAAGACCTTCGCGTATTGCATCAGATACTTGTGGTCTTGGATCATGTAGTAGCGGAACTTCTCCTGATCCAGGGTTCCGTCACCGATCCCCTGGACGAAGGGATGAGTGAAATAGGTCTGCCATACCGGCATGGCTAGCTCATAGAAGCGCTGGCTGGGTCTCATGAGGGCTCCTTTGGAAGTTGTCGTATCCCGCTCGAAAGATGGTACCGCAGCAATATCTCCCCTAAGGGAAAGATACTCTATGAAAGAGTAGAATTAAATAAATTTAATTCATTTCGTTAAAATACGATAAAATAAAGAATCATTAATTCTGTGTAATCATGGGAACAGAGAGCGGGAGGGGGTTTCAATGATACTTCGGACGGCATACCTTGAACGCATACGGCCCTTCTATGACTCATCGATGATAAAGGTGATCGTTGGTGTCAGGCGTTGTGGCAAATCAGTGTTGCTGAGACAGATTGCGCAGGAGATAGAAGAAGGTATCTCGAAGAACGTCGTCATGCTTGACTTTGATGATTATGAGAACAGGCCCTTTCTTGACCCTGATGCGCTTTATCAACACATCAAATCTCAGCTTTCGCAGAGAGGGAAGACGTATTTCTTCTTCGATGAGATCCAGAATGTTACTGGGTTCGAAGCGGTGGTCAACTCCCTCAACTCTACTGAGGATGTGAGCATCTTCATGACGGGGTCTAACTCAAAGCTTCTCTCAGGGGAATTGGCGAGTACGCTCGGTGGTCGCACGCTTTCGTTCTTGATCATGCCGTTCAATTTCAGAGAATACTGTCAGTTCAAGGAGCATAAGCTGTTCGGTGTTTCAACCGGGCATTTGGACATTGATATCCTACTTTCGGAATTCTTGGAATGGGGCGGTTTTCCTTTGGTAGCAGAACGCGAAGATGCTGAATCAAAGCGTGTCGTCTTAGATAATCTGTACAGTTCCATCGTGTTGAGGGATATCATCCAGCGTAATCGGGTCGCGTCAGCCACAGCGCTCGAAAGCGTCCTTGATTATCTGATAGCGAATTCTTCCTCTACCGTGTCAGGGAACAACATCGCAGCTGCTCTATCCGATAGTGCGCGAAAGGTGTCTGCTCCCACCGTATATGACTTGATCCGATCAATAGAAGAGGCATATATCATCAACCGCGCAGAGCGCTTCGATATCCGCGGGAAGAGGGTTCTGGCATTTGAATCCAAGGAATATGTATGCGATCTGGGGTTGTTCCATATGCGCAAGAATAGAGTGAAAGAAGAATGGGGGCATCTTCTTGAGACCGCCGTCTTCAATGAGCTGCTCTCAAGGGGTATGCGGGTCTACGTGGGTAAGACGACCAAGGGAGAGATAGATTTCATCGCTGAGAAAGATGGCGGAAGATGCTATATCCAGGTGGCCTATGTCATGGCCGACGAAGAAACGGTCGAACGCGAATTCGGTGCCTTTCGTAATGTGCGAGATGGTTATCCACGCTACGTTGTATCAATGGACCCTATCTCCTTGAGTCGCGATGGCATCACGCACCTTCGTTTGGTGGATTTTCTGTGGGACGAATCTCTGCTGAGGCTTGGGTAGCACAGCAGACAAAAGGGTGGCATAACTGCATCATATTATTGCATTACGCAATGCAAAAAGTAGAATACAGATAAGCAAGGCTGACGGAAAAGGGGGCACCATGGCGGCTACGGCAACGCTGAATATCAGGCTCCCCGAAGATCTCAAGCGCCATGGGGGTCAGGTCTTAGAACGCCATGGGCTCTCAGCCTCAGAGGCCGTGCGTGGGCTCTATGAATACCTTGATCGGGAACAGGACTTGCCGGATTTCCTGGAAGCGTCTGACCATGATGATCCCTGGTCGGAAAAGCGTGCGCCCATGCGGTCGTTGGTGGGCATTGCGAAGGGAAAGGGAAACTTTGACCCTGTGACCGCACGGAAAGATAGGCTGGAAGATAAGTTCCAGGATCTCCTATGAGGGTGTACTTTGATTCGAATGTCATCATAGACATCCTCGCTTAGTCTGACTGGGTTGAGCAGTCCTTGGCAGCCTTCGATGTGGCCACCTTGCATCATTGGTCTGTCTCTGTTTCCGCTTCTGCAGTGTCTGATATCGTCTATGTCCTACACCGCCGAGGCCTGTCACGCAAGCAGGCGGCGGAGAAAGTACCGCTGCTCCTTGAGCTCTTCAATGTGATAGACGTGAGTCGGGCTGATTGCGAAGCTGCGGCTGCATCCGGCATGGCTGATTTCGAAGATGCTCTCATAGCGGCAGCGGCTTATCGCCATGGGATGGATCTGATCGTGACCCGTGACCAGAAGGGCTTTATGGGTTCTCCCGTCAAGAGCATGTCTCCCGCGGAATTCGTGAAAAGCTTCAAGCCAGTGAATGTAGACTATGAAGCAGTAGAGTTGTGAGATATCTTTAGAGGGGAAAGCGTTGATGCAACGGAAGACGAAGCTGGTGCGGAATGCGCAGCGGGCGCTCAGCCTGCGGAAACAGGTTGCAGCTGTGGCTTCCGTCTTGGGGCTAGATGTGACCACGCCCACGTCCTACCTCCAAGAGATGTGGGACCTCTTCGGTGACGGGCGGTGCTTGGTGGATGGGCAGACCCGCACCCTCCTGATGCTGCGATGCCTCTCTGAGCATGCCTGCAAGCCCGATGCGCACCTGCGCCCCTCGGTGGGCACTGCGAACCTCTTAGCCTCCTTCATCTCCCGTTATGCAGGGGTGCCCCAGCTTGATAACGCATTGGGGGCTGCGTCCTTGCAGTCAGGGTCTCTGGCTGAAGAACAGCAGGAGGTCATGGGCATCCTCACAGGCTACGTTGAGGCGCTTTCTCAAGCAGGGCTCGTAGAGCCCGGCAGCGCCGCTCGGGCCTTGAGGGAAAGCGGGGTTGCAGCTTCTGTGCAGACGGAAGAAGCCCTCTTCCTGGCCCCTGCCATGCATGAATGGCTCACAGGATCAGGTGTTGCAGTGCCTGAGACCGCCATCGTGGAGCCGCCGGGCAACAGAGCGGATCTGCGCTTCACCTTCACCACAGGGGTGACCTCTTTGGTGCGCGCATTGCGCGAAGAGATCCTTGATAGCGCGGAAGCCCTGGGCGCTTCGGGGCAGCCCCTTCGCATCCTCGTGTTCGCTCCTGACCCGGTGCATCTCTTCCGCACCCTGGCGCCCATCCTCTTGGACGTGGGCATCCCCTCTGCCTGTCAGTCCTCGCTGCCCTTCAACCAAACCCTCCTGGGGTGTGCGCTCATCGACATCCTCAGCCTGCGCCGAGGGGAAGGGGATTGGCGTGACTGCTTGACTGATCTTGCCTACCTGCCTCTGTTGGGGCTGGCGCCCTTGGCTGCGGAAGCTCTGAACAGCCGCATGCGTCAGGATGCGCTCATGGAAGAGGAGACAGCTCGGGGCCTTTTGGCGCAGGAGTCACCGGTATTCCAGCAGCTCTGGGCCTTCGTGGAAGCACCTGGCATAGAAACGGCCCGGGCTTTGCGGGAGGCCATCCAAGAGGCTGAGACCGTCCCCTTCAGCTGCAGAGAACAGGAAATGGCGGCCTTGGGTGCTTTGGAGAGCCTCTCTGAGAAAGCATCAAACCATGGGTCCGAAGAGGAGGTCTTAGAGCTTCTGACACGGCTGCGCATCTCGGTTTCGCAGGCAACCGCCCCGATGCAGGGAGACGGTATCTGGGTAGAGGTCAGAGGGAACGAAGCTTTGGATGCGGCTGCTCCGGGGTGCGCGGATGTCGTCATCTTCTGCGATGCCTCCAAGAGCGCGTTCCCGTTGCCCTTGGCGAAACCCGCTACCACCAGCCTCTTGAGCGCGCTGGGCATCGAAGAGGGCTTTGATGTCCACGAAGAGCTGAGAGCTGGCTTCTCCTGCGCGCTTGCAGCCGCGCGGAAGCGCGTCGTGCTACTCACGCCTGAGCGCAGCTTCTCGGGCATCCAGCAATACCCCTCGTTCCTCTTCGACGAATTGGTGGAGGCAGTGTCAGAAGGGGCTGTGTGGGACATCGATCCAGAGGGCATCTTCCGCATACCCCAGGCGTGCAAGGGTACATCGAAGGTGATAGACGAGAGCGATGTGCTCCAGGGGTTCGGCCAGACCTTCGCCAAGCCGGAAAAGGTGCTCACGTTGCAACAGCCTGTTCAAGGGCAGCTCCAGGAGCTGTCTATGAGCCCGTTCATCCCGAAGAGCACAACCCATCCTACGGCTCCTCTGCTTTCGGCTTCCCAGATCGAGCTCTACGCGGACTGCCCGTATAAATGGTTCATCACCCGCAAAGTGGAGATAGAGTCCCTTGATGAGACGCTTGACGCCCAATCGGTAGGGAGCTTTGCCCATCAGGTTCTCCAGAGGACCTTCGATACGCTGGCCTCAAGGGGTATCCGGCGCGTGAGCGCTCACAACATCGAAGAAGTTCAGGCGGTGGCGGCACGCATCTTCGATGAGCTTCTAGCCGTTCAAGCCACGCTGCCACCGGGAGAGCGCTGCGCGGTACGCACCACCGAACAACGTGCGCGCCTGGAAGACCTCAAGCAGTCCATCCTCAGGGTGCTTGGGTATATGGAGCATCTTCCCGAGGAGTTCTTCGTAGAGGGGGAGGAAGTGGCTCTCTCTGATGAGGACGGGCTCCTCTACGCAGGGGCCGTGCTGCGCGGATCGGTGGATCGGGTGGATGTCAACCCGGATGGCGCCTATGCCGTGCTTGACTATAAAGGCGGCGTTGCAGGCCATGAGGCAGGGAGGCGAGGGGAAGATGAAGAGGAGTTGCCGCGGAAGATCCAAGCGCTGATCTACGCGAAGGCGCTCAAGGGGCTACCGCGGTTCGCCGACATGGCCTGCGTAGGGGCGATATACCTTTCCTACAGGGCTGGGACCGAGAAGAGGGCGATCGCGGGTTCTTTCGATGCCATCCACTATGATGTCTCCCGGCTGACGGATAATGTGGGTTCTGTCGTGGAAGGGAACTTCGACGCATTCCTCCAGAGCATCGAGGCTCTGGTTGCTCCCTATGTGGCCCGCATGCAAGCGGGTGATATCTCCCCGGATCCACGCTTCGGCGCTTGCCGCTATTGCCCCCGGACCTTTTGCCGAACCAGGATGGCGGTCTAGATGGATCTGAGCCGATGCAATGATGCCCAAAAGCGCGTGATCTCTACGCTTCCCGGCCCCTTGTTCGTTGCGGCTGGGGCTGGTTCGGGCAAGACATTCACGCTGAAGCTCAGGACGGCGAATGCGTTCGTCGGGGCTGAGAACGGGTTCAAGCTGGATTCCATCCATCAGCTGCTGGCCATCACCTTCACGGATAAAGCTGCCCAAGAGCTCCTCACGCGCATCAAGGATGCCCTTTTCGCTGAGGGCTTCTCAGAGCAGGCGCGCCAGGCTGATAGCGCTTGGATATCCACCATCCATGGGTTCTGCTCACGGTTATTGAGAGAGAACGCCCTGGAGATAGGCCTTGACCCTGAGTTCAAGATGATCTCTGAGCGAGAGACGATGGAACTGACTGCCCAGGCTAGGGAAGCGGTGCTCCAACAGGTGCGTTCGGGTGAGATAGACCTCGGGCAGACGGGCTGGAATTGGAGCCTTCTGGGGGCGGGTGACCATATCAGCGGGTTGCTGGATGATGCTCTTGAGCTGCGCCGGAAGGTGGGGGCGATGCCCACGGGCTCTGATGCCTTCATCACCTTCCCCTCACCCTTCGCCCCCGGTGTTGCCCTGCGGTCCATGAAGGCGCTCGCGGAAGCGCTTTTGGCAGACACCCATTGCTGGCCGAAGAGCCCGACGAAGTATGAGCAGGCTCGCATAGACGCCATCCCCCATGCCCTTGAGGCTGCCGAAGCGTGGTTGTGCTCTGATCAGGCAACCCTTGGCTTTGAGGATGACCTCTTCGACCGGGAACGATTCAAAGAGGTCATAGAGGCCTTCCCAGCGCTTTCGGCCACATTCGGCAAGAAGAAGGCAACTGACGATATCGTCAGCCGTTATAAGGATGTCCAAGGGAAGCTGGTATTCGGCACCTATGGCGCGTTCGGTCAGGAGGCCGCTTTGGCCTCCCTTGGCTTGGCGAAGGCCTATACCGCCCACTATGACCGCATGAAGCGCGAGCGCGGGCTGGTTGACAACGATGACCTTCTGCATATGGCATTGAAGGCCCTTACGGCCCACCCTGATCTGGCCAAGCGCTATCGCGACCAGTTCAAGCTCATCATGGTGGACGAATTCCAAGACACTGACAAAGTGCAGATCGCCCTCTTGAAGCTGCTGGCGCAGCCCGGTCTTGCCAATGTATGCGTGGTGGGAGATGCTCAGCAGAGCATCTACCGCTTCCGCGGAGCGGATGTGGGAGCGTTCAGGGAATACCGATCAGAGCTAGCTGCCGCCCATCCAGAGCTTACCGAAAGGCAGCTGCAGCCCCAGCTGACGGAGAACTTCAGGAGCCACCGGGATATCTTGGCCTTCGTGGATGCCATCTTCTCTCAGGGCTCTTCATTCGGAGGCACCTATCTGAAGCTCACGCCGAAAGGCGCTATCAACCAGCAGGAGGATCCGGTGATGGATGGGCGTCCGCGGGTCACCGTGGATATCCAGCACTACAAGGGGGGCAGCGAAGGGGTTGAAGAGCAAGAACGTGCCCTGAGGGCCTCTGCGCGCAGGATCGCTCAGCATTTCGCGGATATCAAACGGGCCTATCAAGAAGCCGGGGTGACCGAGAAGCATACCTACGCACTGCTCCTGGGCAGGACGAAGCATGCAGATGCTTACATCAAGGCGCTGAGGGAAGCGGGGCTGGAATCGCTGATGACGGCGGGTTCTATCCTCGCAGCCTCCGATGAGGCGAAGACGCTCAAGGCGCTTCTGCGCTATGCTGTGAATACCGGAGATGAGCAAGCGCTCCTTGATTGCCTCACCTCTGACCTCTTCGCCATATCTGACGATATCCTGCTTGCCCTTGCCTTCTATCAAGCTGACGGCACGTTCAAGCATGGTTCTCTTGCGGCGGGTTTCAAAGACCGCAAACACGTGCAGACATTCAAGCTCACGGACCAGAGCGCTCAAGCCCTGCTTTGCGCTCAAGAGGTCCTGGGTGGTTTCGTCCGGGGGGCGCGTAGGCAAGCGCTCTCATCTTCGGTGCGCCAAGCGCTCGTATCATCAGGGTATCTGGATCGTATGCAAGAGACAGGGGCCGAGGGGATCGCCTCGGTGGGGAATTGGTCGAAGCTATTGGGCATGCTGGAAGAGGTGGAAAGGGAGAGCTGCGGTTTCGTTGAGACGGTGACCGCCTTCGAATCCAAGCTCATCTTCGCCAAGGAATCCCCCGGTGTGCTTTCGGTGACGGAATCTGATTTCGTGCAGATCATGACCATCCATGGGTCCAAGGGCTTGCAATTCGACCATGTAGCCGTGGCGGAGATAAAGACCAGCGGGTGGTCGAGCTCGTATCTGTTGGCGGAGAACCAGGGGGAGCATACCTATGCGCTTTCCAAGAAGGGCATGAGTCCTCCGTCTGTAGTGGCAGCTGTCATCCAGCAGCGGGCTGAGGATGCAGGGCTCAAGAGCCTCTCTGATGTTGAGTCCCCGGCTCAGCTGCTCTATATGCTCAATCGGGTATCCAAGGAAGAGGGCATGGGGGAGGCGCGGAGGCTCCTCTACGTAGGGCTCACTCGAGCAGTGCGCTCTTTGTATCTGAGCTACCTGACCAGCTCCCAACCGCATCCTCAGAAGGGTGCTCCCTATTGCCGTGATGGCATCTTCAAGGACGTCCATGAAGCCCTCTATTGGGATACCGCTGGGGCAAGCTATGTGGATACCACCACGTGCAGCTATGGTGGCACGCTGCCTGCGAAGATCATCTTCACCGTGGGAGAGGTAGAAGAGGAGGGCGTTAGTGTTCCTGCTGCTCCGGCAGACACAAGCTTCCTCGTTCCCATCCGGCCGCAAAGCGCTGAGCTGCAGCCCGTGCCCTTCGTGGGGCCTCGGGCTGATGTGCGCTCCTACAGCTCATTGGATCATGGGCTCGTTCTGCCTGAGCTGCCGGAGGAGGAAGAAACCCTGAGGCCTGGGGAGGCGCCTTCGCAAGGGGCTGAGGAAGATGCCACAGCCCTGGGCACAGCGTTCCACAGGCTGGCTCAGCTGGCCATCATCCACAAGCGTCAGACGGGTGCGGACCACCTGACGTGTCCAGGCGAAGAGGCTATCCAGGCTCAGGTGCAGAAGCTGGAGGTCACGGCATCCCAAGAGGCTCGGCTGCGGCAGGCATTGGACAGCTGGTTCGCCAGCCCCCAGGCTCAGGAGCTGTGCACCTACGATGGGTTGGAGGCGGAGGTGCCCTTCATGGTTCCGTTGCCGGGCCCTGATGGCAGTCCGCTGTACCTCGAGGGTGAGATAGACGCCCTTGCCACCACGGGGGATGCGGCCTTCTTCGTGGACTACAAGACGGGCGGTAGCGAACAGGAGACGGCGGAGCAGCTCCACGCGAAGCACCAGCTCCAAGCCCAGTGCTATGCCTATGCCCTCCTGCGCTCTGGGTTCAGTACCGTGAAGGCCACCTTCGTGCGAGTAGAACGAGTCACCCCTGACGGTCGTCCCCAAACGGTGACCTATGGATTCTCTGCTGCTGACATGCCTGCTTTGGAAAGCGCGATCCTCAGTCATTGGGCGTAGCAAAGAGGCCTGCAGTGGCATAAATCGGGGAGCCGCGTCATCCCGTTCTGTCATTCTGAGCTGCAGGCGAAGAATCTTTTTGTATTACCGGTATAGGCATCCCGCAAGGGGCATTCGGCCTTGGCTTCGTCCTTCGAAAAGACGTGGTGCTCCGCTTATACCACGCTTTTCTCGGCCTGCAGAATCGGCCTCAACCCCTTGTGGGATGCCTTTGCTTTGTGGCCACAGGGCGCGGGTTGACAAAGATCCAGTCCCGTTTCGTCATACGTCGGGAAAGGTTCGGTGCCATGAGCAGGAACAGCAATGCCAATAGGCTGATGATCGTGCCCGGGATCAGGCCAGGAGGCGTGAACTGCATCTCCACTTGGTTCTCACCCGGCTGCACGGGGATAGCCATGAGCGCCCCTTCGGCAACATCTTGAGGTTCAACGGGCTCACCGTTCACGGTTACGCTCCAGCCCGTTTGGTTGGGTATGGTCATGAGCAACATCTGGCCTTCAGCAGCATTCATGGTTCCTGAGATGTGGGAGCCGCCGAACTCATTGAAGGTGAACTGATGAGCTTTGAGCTGATCGATCAGTTGGGTGAAGGCAGGCATATCCATTGTCTGCTCGAGCGTCTGATCATCCAATTCCTCGGTGTTCAGATAAATGGCTGTTTCGGTACCAGCTAACGCGTTCGCAAAGGCATTCAAGCATTCCCATTTGGTTCCTTCGGGCATCTGGAAATCCACGATGCTCTCAGGCACGCCATAGGCCAAACTCAGGGCATAGGGGTTCTCATAGAACTTCGCTTCGGGCACTTTGATAGACGTGAGCCCTACGTCTTCGAAGCCGAAGGGCAGGCTGCCGCTAGACATATACTTCACACCCAACAATGAATCTCCCAACAAAGAGGGATAGAGAGCATAGGTGTAGAAATGACCATCTCCGAATCCAAGAGCAGAGAGGAGATCAAGCACGGCTTGATCTCCCGTTGATGTATAGGATGAGATCTGGTCAATCCCCAGTGATAGGCCTTCGTTCAATGCAGGTTCATCCAAGCGAAGATAACTCTTTTCAACTCGATACACACCTGGATCGAGTTGCTCTAATTCTGCAACCTGATCAAAGGCGGCCTCGATATACGAGTCAAGATCTATTTGATCAGGCTCCACGTAAAGGCTCTCCCATGTGATGGTCGTCCTCATTGATACCCCTGTTATGGTGAGCAGCAGCGCGAGAGCAGCGATAGATGATCTCCGCACCCATGTTGATAGTGCCTTCGGGCTATCGCTGTCGTCCAGAAGGATGCGTAATGAAAAAGATGCGCACCACACCATCATGAAGATGAAGAGGAAGGACATCCGGCTATTGAAGCCTGATGGGAGACGGAAGCCTCCCCAGATGAATTGGAGGGGATAGAGCCATGAACTCAAAAGCAGCAAGAAGAGGAATGAACCTGCTGCTATCTTGAGCTTTGTGGGAACCCTTGCATTCATGAAGAAGAGGATGCCGAGCACGAGCACAAGAAAGCTTGCGAATAGCTGCGGTGTTTTCGAATCGACCCATTTACCGTAGAACAGCGCTCCAAGAACGTCCAAAGCCGATCCGTGCTGAAGGGCGGGGAAAGCAAGGCAACCAATAAGACAAAGAATAAGCCCTGCAAGAAGCACGGTGCAACTCCGGAAACGAAGCGATCGCTTCCGGAGCAACCAGAATACCCCAAGGATGACCACAACGGCTATGAGGATGAGTGCGATGGTCAGGTGCTCAAGCGGCATCGTTTCGAGAAAAGGAAGTCGCTCCAGTATCGGGTCTCGATCACTGGCGGTTTTGAGAACACCGCTCTCTGCTGTGCCGCTATCGAGCATGGCAAGAACGCACGGTAAGAAGATCACAGCAGAGAGGCAAAGCCCCAAAGCAAGGGCACCGAAAGCGGATGCGAGCTGTTTCCCGGTATTGGGTGTGGGTGCCAATCGGGTATCGAAGCGGAGTGCATATTGCTCGAAGAGGAAATATAGGCATAAGAACAACCCGATGATGTAACCCATATACCAGCAGGCCAAGACGCAGGCGCCGAAGGAAAAGGCCAAGAGCCTCCAGGTTCCCTTATGCAGCAAGCAGCATACGCCCCAAGCACAGAGGGGTAAGAATATGAGGCCATCCAGCCACATAGGGCATCTCAGCTGAGTGATGGTCCACATCGAAAGCGTGAAGCCCAAGCCGATAGCGCTTGCCCATATACGCGTGAGTGCGAACCTCTTGCGTAGATAGAACTGCATCGTAAGCTGGATGCAACCTACTTTCAGTAGCACGGTGAGGAAGCAGAATAGGGATAGCTTTTCTTTATCGAAGAGCATTAAAAACAGGTTGAAGGGGCTTGCGAGGTAATAGCCCACCATAGGGATCGTCGAGCTTCCCAATGCTTGGTTTGTTGCATAGGTGGCATCAGCATTTCCTGAGAGGACGTCTTTGAGCCATGAATAGAATTCAAGGTACTGGGTGCGCTGATCGCCAAAGAGGAAAGCCTCAGATCCGAATGGGTAAAGACCGTTCATCCAGCTAGCGAGCGAAAGGACGATTCCAGGTAGTAGGAAGCTCACAAAGTTATAGGCCAAGAACAAGGTGCGTTGCCTCATTCGCCCGTTGTCCTTTTCTGCCCTACTGCTCATGAGGATTCTCTGCCGATGCCGCGATCTTCCCCACCCGATGAGACCAGGTGATGCTCGGGCGCTCAACGCAATACCAAAAGACCCAAGCAACGATAAAACTCAAGATGAGCGCACATGCAGCTTGCAGGGACCCTGTCATCCCGAAGCGGGGGAGAAGAGCCTGAAGACCGCCAATGGTTATAGCATGAGTCAGATACATGCTATAGGAGATCTTGCCGAGCCATTGGCAGGGCTTTGTGGATAGCATCCGGCGTACGAACCCGTTTGTCAGCGCCAGGAATACGAGACCCACGCAAGCGCCGTTCATAGCTGTTTGCCCAACGGCATAGAGGAAGGTGCCTCGCTCGAAAGTGTAGGAGAGTTCGATCAGGAGCAGGCAGCCAATGAGCAGTCCTCCCTCTAGCAGGGGGGAGAGGCGTCTTGCTGCGCATGAACGATAATGCTTGGCGATAATGACTCCCAAGATGAACATGATTCCGAAGCGCAGAGGGAAGTAGCCCGTAAAGTGAGCGGCGAACACGCAGAAGAGCAAGGAAGCGATCGCGATCCCATCTCGTTTGAAGAGCAGTGCGAAGAAGATGCAAAGGGGGAGGGTAAGGCTGAACCAGAGCTCCCAACTCATTGACCAAACGGGAGAATCAACCCGGACGAGGGGATCTCCATAAAGCGTGAATCCATCATCAGAGACATTGAAGAGGACGTCGAACTGCATGAGGATGTCATGGATGATGCTTTGAAGGCTTCCTGAGTAGTCGACGGCTATGGCAGAACGAGATGTTGATCCAAGTCCTTGGGCAACAAAACCTGCAACCACTCCCAAGAGGATTGCTGCAAAGAGGGGAACGCAAAGGCGAACGACACGTCTAGGATAGTAGGCGAACCAATCATATCCTCCTTCTTCAGGCTTTGAGGCCTCCTCTTGAAGGTGAGGATCCTTGCGAATGGGGTGCAGTCTTTTCAGAGGAACAAGTGATAGGACCACTCCAGAGAGCACATAGAACACCATAACTGCAGCGGTTCCTGGAATGAAAGCATAGCCATCACTTGGTCCAAAAGGCTGGATCATGATCCCGATGTGCAAGAGCAATACGACAAGGCATGCGACTCCGCGCAACCCGTCTAAGGAGTAGATGCGTTCCGAACGTGTCTTTGGGGGATCCTGTGCATTCATTCTTTGCATGATACAAGAAGAAGGTTCTTCACCAATATGGGCTTCTAAGTGCTAAGGCAGGTGATCCTTCGGCGAAGGCGCGGTGCCAATAACAAAAAGAGCAATGCCGACAGGCTAATGATCGCACCGGGAATGAGACCGGGGGTCATGAATTGCATCTCCACATGGTTCTCACCCGGCTGCACGGGGATAGCCATGAGCGCTCCTTCGGCAACATCTTGAGGTTCAACGGGATCTCCGTTCACCGTCACGCTCCAGCCAGCCTGATTGGGTATGGTCATGAGCAGCATCTGATCTTCAACGGCATTCATGGTTCCTGAGATGCGGGAGCCACCGAATTCATCGAAGGTGAATTGATGAGCTTTGAGTTGATCAATCATTTGAGTGAATGCGGCCATGTCCAGTTCTTGTTCGATAGTTTGACTATCTTGGATGAGCGATGTGTCAGGATAGATGGCTATCTCATGACCCGTCAATGCGCTTGCAAAGGCGTTCACACACTCCCATTTGGTCCCTTCGGGCATCTGGAAATCCACGATGCTCTCGGGCACGCCATAGGCCAAGCTCAGGGCATAGGGGTTCTCATAGAACTTCGCTTCGGGCACTTCGATAGGCGTGAGTCCTACGTCAACATAGCCTCGCGGAGTGGTGTCAGAGGATTTGTACTTGACCCCGAAGAGTGAATCACCAGCTAGATTCGGATAGAAAACATAGGTGAAGAAATAGTCATCGCCGAAGCCAAGGGCAGATAAGAAGCTCAATACGCTTGCGTCACCAGTGGAGGTATAGGAGTCTATCTGGTTGGCGCCGATGGACATGCCTTCGTTCAGTGCATACTCATTGAAGCGCATATAGGTCTTTTCGACGCGATACACTCCTGGGTCGTGCTCTTCAAGTTCAGCGATCTGCTCTGTGGCCGATGCCATGTAATCGTCGATAGAGGATTGGTCATAGTTATCGTAGAAGTGATATAGGGTGGTCGTAGTTCGGACGAAGACGCCAAGCGTGACAAGCGCCAGTGCTGCTGCGGCGACAGCTGTCTTGCGTGCAAGGCGCGGTAGATTCAGCGTAGTGTTGGCATTATTCAGGATTGCTCGAAGCGCGAATGCCGCACTCCATGTGAGCATGAAGATGAACAAGAACGACACCCTGCTGTGGTAGCCAGCCGGGATCCTGAAACCGCCCCAAATATAACGGAGAGGTGAGAGCCATGCACTGAAGAGCAGCAAGAGCAGAAAGAGCCCAAGTGCGAGCTTGAGCTTGAGTGGAATCTGCCTCATGAAGAATAGGTATATGGCAAGGATGAGCGTCAAGAAGCTGGCGAATAGCTGGGGTGTTCTCTCATAGATCCAGGTTCCAAAGGCGAGGCCCCTGAATACATCGAGAGCTGAGCTATGTTGGAACGATGGCATGGCAAGACATCCGATGAGGCAAAGCATGAGCGCAGCAAAGAGGATCACGGAGCATCGAAAACGCAGAGAGCGTTTCCTGAGCAGCCAGAATGCGAGGGCTACAACACAAAGAATGATGATCGCGATGGCGACGATGATGGCCTCCATGGGAACGTTAGCAAGAGCTGGGAAGCGCTCCGCGATGATCTCGTGGGACCTGCTGAATCTCACAGCTCCGCTACGAGTCGTGCCATTGCTCATCATGCTCAGAACGCTTGGCAAGAACAGAACTGCGGATAGCGCAAGTCCCATGAACATAGAACCGCAGAAGAGGAGCATCCGCTTTGCAGTAGATCGGCCAGAGGGAACAGCCTCATAGCTCAGCATGTAATCTTCAAAGAGCATATACAAACAGAGGAACAACCCGATCATATAGCCCATGTACCAATTCGTGAAAACGCATGTGCCAAAGGAGACCGCTAAGAGCCGCCAACGTCCATCACGCAAGAGGCAGCAAACGCCCCAAGCGCACAAGGGAAGGAAGATCAATCCGTCCATCCACATAGGATTTCGCAGCTGCGTGACGGTCCATATCGATAAGGCGAATCCCAGGCCGATCGCACTTGCCCAAATACGCGGCAATGAGAATCGCCTTTGCAGGAAGAACTGGATCGAAAGCTGCATGCATCCCGCTTTCAAGAGCGTGATGACGAAATAGAAGACGGGGATATCTTTTTCGTTGAAAAGAACAAGGAGGGCATTGAAGGGGCTTGCTAGGTAATAGGAGATCATCGAAATGGTAGAACCGCCAAGCGCTTGAGTGGTGGTGTAGAAAGGATCTGCGTTGCCAAGGAGCACGTCCCTGTACCAAGCGAAGAAATCGATGTATTGGGTCCGCAGATCAGCGACGATGAACAGCTTCGGTCCCAATGGATAGAGGCCATTGATCCATATCGCTAACGCTAAGATGGTTATGGGAAGTAGGAAGGTGCCCGTTCCATAGAGGGCGGTCTTCAGCTTAGAGTTCATCGCTATTCGCGGGCTGTGTTCTTGTTTGGTTGCTGCCAGAGACGGTGCGCCGTGCAATGTACACCGGTCGGCGTTTGCCCTCGATATAGATGCGCCCCAGGTATTCCCCGAAGATGCCCAACGCCAGCATGACGATGCCGAAGAACAGCAGGATCAGGCAGACCAGCGTGGGATAGCCGGGCACGTTGATCCCCACGATGAGGTATTCGAACAGCACCACGATCAGATAGATGACGGATATGAGGGAAGTGAGCAACCCCAGGTAGAGGATCAGCCGCAGGGGCCAGGTGGTGAAGGACACGATACCGCCCAGGGCATACCCCATGAGCTTGCGGAATGACCAAGAGGTATCTCCCGCATGGCGCTCAGCAGGGGTGTAGGGGATGGTATGGGTGTTGAATCCCACCCAGGCGAAGAGGCCCTTGGAGAACCGGAAGTACTCCGGCATGGACAGGAGCGCTTCAGCAACATTGCGGCGAAACACGCGGAAATCGCTGGCGTTCGCGGGCAATTCCACATCACCTACGGCGTTGAACGCCTTGTAGAAGCGGTGCTTGAACCACTTGAGCACGCGCCCTTCGCGCCGTTCTTCCTGAACGGCTGCTACGCAATCGATTTGCGGATGGGCTGCAAGGTAGGCGAACATTTGGAAAGAGATGGCCGGGTCTTGCTGCAGGTCAGCGTCGATGAAACCCGCCATGCTTCCCTGAGCATGCTCAAGGCCAGCTAGCATGGCCGCTTCTTTGCCGAAGTTCCGGGAGAGCTCTATCCCCTCCACGTTGATGCGCGGGCTCAAGCCGCTCTCGATCAGCTGAAGCACCTTCGCGAACGTTCCATCAGAGGAGCCATCATCCACGAAGATGAGCTCAAGGGTCTGCGGAGCATCGGTTTCGCCCATGCATTCAAGAACGCGCTTTGCAAAGGGATGGATGTTCCCCGCTTCGTTATGGCACGGTATGATGAGCGACAGATCCATAGGATGAGAGTGTACCATTGACCAGGTTGGGAAGCGGCTTGACAGGGGGCATACGTGGAGATCATCGTCCATGCGGATGACTTCGGCATCACACTGGATCAGTCGAAGCTGATCCTTGCACGCTCAAGCCAGTGCGGCGGGGCCGGGGCCTTGAATTCCACCAGCGCCCTGGTCACTTCCCCTCATTTCGGCGAATGCGCTGCCTTCGCGAAGCCCTTTGTGGACGCCGGGCTCATCAAGATGGGGCTGCATGTGAACCTGGTGGAGGGTCCTGCGCTCTCTTCTCCTGAGGAAGCCCCCCTGCTGGTGGATGCGAACGGAGTGTTGCGCCAGAGCTTCGCGAAAATGCTCCTGCTCTCGTTGGGTCCGAAGCGCGAGGTTCTCACCCAGCAGGTGCGTCAGGAGGTCCGCACCCAGATCCAAGCCTTCCTGGAGGCGTTCCCACAGTTGCGCGGCGCCCTGCGGGTGGATAGCCACCAGCACTTCCACCTGATCCCCGCTGTGTTCGACGGCTTGGCGGCAGCCATTAAGGACGAAGCCTGCACGCTGGAATACGTGCGCATCCCGGCAGAGCCCTTCGGCCCCTACGGGGCGGTGTCACAGGTGCGCAAGCAGGTGACGCCCGTGAACATCGTGAAGAATAAGCTGCTGAACTGGCTCTGGAAGCAGGATGAGGACAGGTATCCTGCGGATTGGCCCGCTCCGGCGCTCTTCTTCGGGCTGGCGCTTTCCGGCTGCATGCAGCATGCCTCAGATGAGGTGTTCCTCCAAGAGGTCAAGGCTTTGGCGAAGGAGACGGGGCAGGACGTGGAGCTGCTCTTCCACCCGGGTGGGGTAGGTTCTGCGGATGAATGCCCAGCCCCGCATCTCAAGGGCTTCTGTGATTTCTATCTGTCTCCCAACCGCCAAGCCGAAGCAGAGGCTTTACGGGAAATGCAGCTTTCCTCTATCGCCTCGTGATGGTATCATCACCGTGCAACGCTGGGGTATCGTCCAACGGCAGGACTCTGGTTTTTGGTGCCAGCTATCTAGGTTCGAATCCTGGTACCCCAGCCAACAACGGCCGTCATCTTGCAAAGATGGCGGCCGTTGTTGATTCGCGATAGCGAAGATTCGAACCGTTGGTTCGATTGAGGGCTTATGATCCTTAAGCCCTCAACCAGGTATGTCAAGGCCGAAGAGCGAAGCGTGCCTTGACATACCTGACCCCTGGTACCCCAGCCATCTTCCTTTCCCATGCACCCCATCTCTGCGGCCCAAGCGCTTCTTCCTCGCGTAACTTCATGTTGCTCTGGGTCATTCGAACATCGCGGTGGTGAGGTAGCGCTCCCCGGTGTCCGGGAGGATGACCACGATGTTCTTGCCAGCGTTCTCGGGCCGCTGGGCAAGCTTGGCGGCGGCTGCCACGGCCGCCCCCGAAGAGATGCCCACCAAGAGCCCATCGTTAGCCGCTAGCTCTCGTCCCGCTTCGAAAGCCTCCTCGCTTTCGATGGGAATCACCTCATCATAGATGGCCGTGTCCAGGGTGTCCGGTACGAAACCTGCGCCGATGCCTTGGATCTTGTGAGAGCCAGCGCATCCTTGGGAGAGGACGGGGGAGTCTGCGGGTTCAACAGCTACCACTTTGATATCAGGATTCTTGGACTTCAGATAGGCACCGGTGCCGGTGATGGTGCCACCCGTGCCTACGCCAGCAATGAGGATGTCCACGTTGCCATCCGTCCCTTCCCAGATCTCAGGCCCGGTGGTCTTCTCATGGATGGCAGGGTTGGCGGGGTTAGTGAACTGAGAGGGGATGAAGGAATTCGGGATCTCTTGGGCCAGTTCTTCCGCTTTGGCGATGGCCCCCTTCATGCCCTTGGCTCCGTCGGTCAGCACCAGTTCAGCTCCATAGGCCTTCGCAAGATTGCGCCGCTCGACGGACATCGTCTCGGGCATCGTGAGGATGATGCGGTTGCCGCGGGCGGCGGCTATGGCTGCAAGGGCGATGCCGGTATTGCCTGAGGTGGGTTCGATGATGACGGTGTCATCATCCAGCTTGCCGTTCGCCACCGCATCGTCGATCATCGCCTTCGCAACCCTGTCCTTCACTGATCCTGCGGGGTTGAAGTACTCCACCTTCGCGATGAGCTTCGCATCCAGCCCGTGGTTCTGTTCGTAGTGGGTGAGCTCTACCAGAGGCGTGTTCCCTACGAGGTCTATCACATTCTTATGGATGGTCATGCTCAAGCTCCTAACGTGTGGCGTTCTGAAGAGTAGTGGCTTGGCATCCCAGTTTAGTGAAACGGCGCGGAGGATCAGGACGCGTGGGCATAGATATTATCTATAGTAGAAATCATCTATACCCTCGTCCGCCTTCGCTTGGCACTTCTCTCAAAGGTTGGAGCAACCCATGTTGAAATCCTCGATGACCATCTTCAGCATCTCGATGTATTCCTGGGCCAGCGGGGAGAGCTGCCGTTCGGTATGGATGATGTAGCCCACTACCATGCGCTCGTCGGTTTCCAGGGGAATGGAGACGATTCCGGTATGCATCTCGCTGGATAGCACGCCTGTGGATACCGTGTAACCCTGGTGGTGGGCAAGCAGGTTCGAAAGCGTCCCCCGGTCGCTCACGATGATCTTCTTCTCATGGGGGAGCTCTGCGAAGGGTTCTTCGGCGAAGAAGAAGGAGTTGTTGCTCCCTTGATCGAATGAATAGCGGGGGTATGCCTCCATATCTTCGATGCGGAGGCGCTTGCGGTCCGCCAGCGGATGATGCTCCCCCACGAAGATGTGGGGCTTGACCTGGAAGAGCGGATGGAACGTGAGCCCAGCGTTCTCCAGCGTTCGATCGATCACCTGCTCATTGAACGAAGAGCGATAGATGATCCCCATATCGCTCTTGAAGTCGCGCACGTCTTCGATGATCTCTGCGGTGCGCGTCTCCCGCAGGCTGAAGGTGTAGCCTTCGCCCTCATAGCGTTCGACGAACTCCAGGAAGGCTTCCACGGGGAAGGCGTAGTGTTGAGATGAGATGGCAAGGCGCTGGGGGATGGCTTTGGCCTTGGGGGAGAACCGCTCTTCCAAAAGATCTGCCTGCTCCACCACCTGACGGGCATAGGCCAGAAGCTCTGCTCCTTCCGGCGTGAGCGTGATGCCCTTAGCGGAGCGGTCGAAGATGACCGTGCCGCATTCGCGCTCAAGGTCTTTGATCGCAACGGATACGCTGGATTGGGAGATGAACTGCTCATGGGCTGCTTTGCTGATGGAGCCGCATTGGGCCACAGCGATGAGATAGCGCAGTTGTTGCAAGGTCATAGGATGGTTCTTTCTCCTCTCGTCGTTGGTCATCATGCCACGAAGGGTCTCTATGCGCAACGGCCCAGCCAAGACATTGCCAAGGGAGCTTCGAATGCCTCCGTTCTCCTCCGGTTGCGCAGGCTCAGGCAGTTCTGCTATCATTCCCGGCTGACCGACAAGGCGGTTGCGCGCACAGGTTGTGTGGTCGCGCGAATACCTGGCTGCTCCTGGCATCTTGAAGCCCAGATGAGCGGCGCAGCTTCAAGCTGCACGCCTGACATGCAGGCATTCAAAGACCAGCCAAGCCGGTTTCAAATTTTTGTATGCCTTTTTTCGATTTCTCGTCATCATTCTCTAGGATCTTTGCTAAAGTCAACGTTCGCTGTGTAAAAGCTAGCTTTTGGAGGCGAACCTTTGGCTAAGGAAGATGTGATCGAGCTCGAGGGCACTGTGCGTGAAGCGCTGCCCAACGCGATGTTCAAGGTCGAGCTTGAGAACGGGCATGAGATCCTCGCCCACATCTCAGGCAAGATGCGCATGCACTACATCAAGATCCTTCCGGGGGACAAGGTCACGGTAGAGCTTTCCGTCTATGACCTCAACCGTGGGCGCATCACCTATCGCTTCAAGTAGTCCATCAGCATTGAACGGGAATCGATCGCGGGTATCACACCCAGGGAGAGCCGACGCTCCCAACTCGCTTCCCAAGAGCAAGAAGATTCTCGCCAGCGGCTGGGCGTGCAGGTATAGGAAGAAAGACATCTACCGAAAGGAAGAAAGATGAAGGTACGTCCTTCGGTCAAGAAGATGTGCGACAAGTGCAAGATCATCCGACGCCATGGCAAGGTGCTCGTCATCTGTGACAACCCGCGCCATAAGCAGCGTCAGGGCTAAGGGAGGAAGAAGAACATGGCAGTACGTCTTGTAGGCGTAGACCTTCCGCAGAGCAAGCGCGTGGAGATCGCTCTTACCTACATCTACGGAATCGGCCTCACCACTTCGAAGAAGATCCTCGCAGAGACCGGGGTTGACCCGGACACCCGCGTGAAGGATCTCACTGAGGAGGACCTTTCCAAGCTTCGCGATTACATCCAGAGCCACCTGAAGGTGGAAGGTGACCTGCATCGTGAGGTTTCCCAGAACATCAAGCGCCTCATGGAGATTGGCTGCTATCGCGGCCTTCGCCACCGCAGGGGCCTGCCGGTCCGTGGTCAGCGCACGCATACCAATGCTCGCACGCGCAAGGGCCCGCGCAAGCAAATCGGCGGCAAGAGAAAGTAGAGTGAGGAAGCATAATGGCTAAGAAGAACGTAACTGCGCGCGTCAAGCGCTCTGAACGTAAGAACATCGCCGTGGGTGCTGCTCACATCAAGTCTACGTTCAACAACACCATCATCTCCATCACAGATCCCCAGGGCAATGTGATCGCCTGGCAATCTGCTGGCACCGTCGGCTTCAAGGGAAGCCGCAAGTCCACGCCCTTCGCCGCTCAGATGGCAGCGGAGGCCTGTGCGAAGATCGCCATGGAGCATGGCCTGCGCAAGGTGGCTGTGTTCGTCAAGGGCCCCGGCTCTGGTCGTGAGACGGCCATCCGTACCCTGCAGGCGGCTGGGCTTGAGATCGCCAGCATCCAAGATTGCACCCCCATCCCGCACAACGGCTGCCGCCCCAAGAAGCGCCGCCGCGTGTAGTTCGAAAGGATCTGACTTTATGGCACGATACACTGGACCATCCTGCCGCCTTTGCAGGCGCGAGGGATGCAAGCTCTTCCTCAAGGGAGACCGCTGCTATACGGACAAATGCGCCATCGAGCGTCGTGATTACGCTCCCGGCGAGGCCGGCCGCAAGCGCGTCAAGGAAAGCGAATACCGCATGCAGCTTCGTGAGAAGCAGAAGACCAAGCGCATCTACGGTCTGCTGGAGAAGCAGTTCCATCACTATTACGAGATGGCCAGCCGTCAGCAGGGCGTTACGGGTGAGAACCTGCTTCGCATCTTGGAGAGTCGCCTTGACAACGTGGTCTATCGGCTGGGCTTCGCGAAGTCTCGCGCTGAGGCTCGTCAGCAGGTGCGCCATGGGCACATCCAGGTGAACGGCCGTCGCGTGGACATCCCGTCGTTCCGCGTTCGTCCGGGTGACCTGATCGCTGTGGCTCCCAAGGCTCGGGACATGCTGGTCATCAAGAGCGCTCTCATCTCCAACGAGCGCACGAGCGTACCTGCTTGGCTGGAAGTGGACATCGAGAAGCTCCAGGGCAGCGTCCTTTCGCTCCCGCAGCGCGATCAGATCGATTCCGATATCCGCGAGCAGCTCATCGTCGAGCTCTACTCGAAATAAGCTTGGACTTTTAAGGAGGCTCATCACACATGACAGAGTTCATGAGGCCTACTGTAAGCACTGAGGAAGTCAACAGCACGGTTGCTCGTTACATCGTCGAACCGCTGGAGCGCGGTTACGGCAACACGCTGGGGAACTCCATGCGCCGGGTGCTGCTCTCGTCCCTGGATGGGGCGAAGGCAACGGCCATCCAGATCGATGGTGTGCAGCATGAGTTCACCACAGCAGAAGGCGTTATCGAAGACATCACTGACATCGTCCTGAACGTGAAGGGCCTTGTGTTCAGCGCGCTGACGGATGATATCGTGGAAGCCACGGCCCATGTCTCCGCCGAAGGCCCCTGTGTGGTCACCGGCGCTGACCTTGAGGTTCCCACGGAATTCACGTTGGTGAACCCCCAGCATGTCATCGCCACTGTGGCTGATGGTGGCCAGCTGGATATGTCCATCCGCATCGGTGTTGGGCGCGGCTATGTCAGCGCTGACAACAACAAGCGCACGGAGGATCCTATCGGCATCATCCCGGTGGATTCCCTGTTCTCCCCGGTGCGTCGTTGCACCATGAACGTGGAAGACACGCGCGTGGGCCAGCACACTGACTACGACCGTCTCACCCTTGAGGTTGAGACGGACGGTTCCATCTCTCCCACTGAGGCCGTGTGCCGCGGTGCGAATATCATCAACCAGTACATGGGGGCATTCCTCTCTCTGGTGGATGATGACACTGATGAGGAAGCGGTGGAATCCGCCTCCATCTTCGCGCCGGAGAACACGGAAACGAACGCAGAGCTGGACAAGCAGATCGAGGACCTGGACCTTTCCGTCCGTTCCTACAACTGCCTGAAGCGTGCGGGCATCCATTCTGTTCGCCAGCTGGTGGAGTTCTCTGAGAACGACCTTCTGAATATCCGCAATTTCGGAGCGAAATCCATCGAAGAGGTCAAGGATAAGCTGATCTCCATGGATCTGAACCTCAAGTTTTAGGAGCTAGAAGATGAGGCATAAGTACAAGGGGCGCAAGCTCGGAACGGACTGGAGCCACACCAAGGCCATGAAGCGCAGCTTGGTGCAGCAGCTGTTCCTGAATGACCGTATCAAGACCATCGAGAGCCGCGCCAAGGAGATTCGTCCTGACGTGGACAAGATCATCACCTGGGCGAAGAAGGGTGACCTGCATTCTCGCCGTCTGGCCATCGCGGCCCTGGGCAATGACAAAGAGCTCGTGCGTGAGATCTTCGAGAAGGTACAGCAGGGCATGTTCGAAGGCCGCCCGGGCGGCTACACCCGCATCATGAAGCTGGGACCGCGCAAGGGTGATGGCGCTCCCATGGTCATCATGGAGCTGGTGACTGAGAATTGCGTGCCGAAGGCCGAGCGCAAGGCTGCTGCTTCCAAGGCTACGGCCAAGAAGAAGGTTGCACCGAAGAAGGCAGCCAAGAAGGACGAAGAGGCTGCATCTGAGTCCGTGGTCGAGGAGATCAAAGAATCCGTTGAGGCGGCCGAGGAGAACTTCGCTGCTGAGGTCCAGGAAGCGGGTCAGGAGCAGCTGGCCGAGGAGAAGGCAGAGGCTAAGAAGGCTGAAGCCAAAGAAGAGGCCAAGGAAGCCGAAAAGGCTGAAGAGGTTCGCGAAGAGGAAGCCAAAGCCGAAGAGGCTAAGGCCGAGGAAGCCAAGGCCGAAGGGCTCAAAGCGGCTGACGAAGAGAAGGCCAAATAGCCTCTGCGCAGCTTCTCTTCATACATTGCTGAAGATTCGCCCGTGCATCGTGCAGATGCGCGGGCGAAAGTCGTTCTATTGCTGTTGTTCTCCGTAGGGTTGTTCTTCATCCACACCGGATGGGGGATGCTCGTGGCAACCTGTTTGACGGTAGCGGTCTTCCTGGCATCCAGGCTACCGGTGCGTGCGGTCTTCCTCACCCCGGCGCCCGTCTATGCCATCTGTGCGCTCACGCTCCTATGCAAGAGCCTCGCATTCTCAGAGGGTGCCATGCACCTCTCCTGGGTGGGTTTCCTTGAGGGAGGGTTCCTCTGCTTGCGCATCTGCCTTTTGGTGTGGGCGGGGCTCATCCTCTGCTATTCCACCACCTCTACCCAGTTGGTCAAGGCCTTTCTTTGGTATATGAAGCCGCTTCGAAAGCTCCACGTGCCGGTGGACGATATCGCCATGGTGCTCTCGATCGCGCTTCGGTTCATTCCTCTGATCGCGTGCGAATATGATCAGGTGCGGCAAGCCCAGTGGTCTCGGGGCGCTGCTTTTGACAGAGGCGGCCCCTATCAGCGCATCCGCGCCCATGCCCGCGTGCTGTTGCCTTTGATCCTAGGGCTCTTTCGCCGGGCTGATCGCTTGGCGTGCGCCATGGATGTTCGGTGCTACGGGATGGAAAAACCTCCTCCCAGATGCTATGATGACACCCGCTGAATCCAAGCGCCGAAAACGGACCTAAAACACAATATGGCGCATCTCAAATAGACAGAAGGCACCATATATGGCATTCGTTCATTTGCACAACCATACGGAGTATTCGCTGCTGGATGGCATCACCCATATCAAGGATATGGTGCGCCGGGCGGCTGATCTGGGCATGCCCGCCGTTGCCGTGACGGACCACGGCGTGATGCACGGGGCTATCGAATTGCGGGACTGCTGCAAGGCGGTAGAAGCTGAGACGGGCATAGCCGTGAAGCCCATCTACGGTTGCGAGGTATATTTCACCACAGACGATGAGCTGCGCACGGACGTGCGTCCGAAGCTGTATCATCTGCTGCTCTTGGCGAAGACCACGGAGGGGTATCACAACCTGCTGAAGCTGGTCAGCGAATCCAACGTTGACAATATGTACTACAAGCCGCGTACCACCATGGTGCAGCTCAAGAAGTACGGTCATGGGATCATCGGCACCTCTGCCTGCGTAGCGGGCATCATCCCCAAGCTTCTGGATGCGGATCAAACGGAGCAGGCTGTTGATTGGGCGAAGCGGTTCTCTGAGTGCTTCGATCCGGGTGATTTCTACATAGAGCTGCAGAACCAGGGCATCAAGACTGATTCCGGTAAGACCCAAACTCAGCTCAACCATCAGCTGACTGAGGTGGCGAAGGCGGCAGGCATCAAGACCATCGCCACCAATGACTTCCACTATCTCCTGCAGGAAGATGCGCGGGCTCAGGATGTCATGATGTGCATCGGCATGAAGCGCAACTTGGATGACCCTGATCGCATGCGCTTCCCCAATGACCAGTTCTACATGAAGACCGAAGAGGAGATGCGCGAAGCCCTCAAGGATTTCCCGGAGGCCTGTGACAACACGGTGGAAGTGGCTGATAAGTGCAGCGTTGAGATAGAGGATGAGACCATCCTCCCGCGCTTCCCCCTCCCCGAAGGGGAGACGGATGAGAGCTGGTTCCGCAAACGCGTCCAAGAGGGCCTTGAGAAGCGCTATGGCACCCCGGTGCCCGCGGAAGCTCAGGAACGGGCAGACTATGAGATGTCCGTCATCATTCAACAGGGCTTCCCGGCCTACTTCCTCATCGTGCAGGAATACATCGAATGGGCGCGCAGCCAGGGGATCGGCGTTGGTCCCGGGCGCGGTTCGGCAGCAGGGGCCATCGTGGCCTATGCCATGGGCATCACTGACTTGGACCCGCTCTCCAACGGGTTGCTGTTCGAGCGCTTCCTTTCTCCGGAACGCGTGGAGATGCCTGATATCGACGTTGACTTCGACGATGAACGTCGCGGTGAGGTCATCGAGCATATCAAGGATGTCTACGGCGAAGATCACGTGGCGGGCGTCATCACCTTCGGCAAGCTCCAGGCGCGCAATGCTGTGAAGGACTCAGCCCGTGTGCTGGGGTATCCCTTCTCCTTGGGTGAACGCGTCTCCAAGATGATCCCGGATGAGCTGGGCATCACCATTGAAGAGGCCATGCAGAAGAATCTGGAGATGCAGGCCGCCTACGACAATGAACCTGAAGTGAAGGCTGTGCTGGATGCGGCCCTTTCCATCGAGGGCAACGTGCGCGGCGAAGGCGTCCATGCCTGCGCCACCATCATCTGCCGTGACCCCATGTCTGACCACGTTCCCATGAAGCGGGACACCAAGGGTGGCGGCATCATCACCCAGTTCGACGGCCACTACACTCCGGAGCTGGGCCTGCTCAAGATGGACTTCCTAGGCCTGCGTACCTTGGGCGTGCTTTCCCGAGCCTGCGAGAATGTCTACAAGCGCACGGGCAAGAAGATCGTCCCTGAAGAGATCCCCACTGACGATGAGAAGGCTTTCGCCCTCATGCGCAGCGGCAACATGGACGGCCTCTTCCAGGTGGAAGGTGCGCTGTATGTGAGCCTCTTCAAGCGGCTGCCCCCCAAGCGCTTCTCTGACATCGTGGCTTCCATCGCCCTCAACCGGCCGGGCCCTCTGGAATCCGGCATGGTGGATGACTACGTGGAGGTGGCCAGCGGTCGCAAGGCCATCCACTACTACGACGACCGCCTGAGGCCCATCCTGGAAGAGACCTACGGTACCATGGTCTACCAAGAGCAGATCATGCAGATATCCATGGCCATGTCCGGCTTCTCTGCGGGCAAGGCGGACAAGCTCCGCAAGGCCATGGGCAAGAAGAAGCTCGAGGTCATGCAGGAGCTCAAGGCTGACTGGGAGAGCGGCGCGGACGCGAACGGGTTCTCTAAGGATATAGCCCTGCAGATCTGGGATGATGCTGAGAAGTTCGCGAAGTACGCGTTCAACAAATCCCACTCCGCCGCCTACGCTATCTTGGTCATGCGCACGGCCTACCTCAAAGCCTACTATCCCAACGACTACATGGCTGCGGTCCTTTCCAGCTACATGGGAAAGACTGACCGCCTCATCCGCTATATCGCCAGTTGCAACCATAATGGCACGCCGGTGCTGCCGCCAGACATCAACGGCTCCAACATCGAATTCACGCCGGTGGAAGACGGTATCCGTTTCGGACTCATGGGCGTGCGCGGCATCGGACGCAATGTGGCAGAGGTCATCATCGCTGAGCGGGATAAGGGCGGCCCTTATAAGAACCTCCACGATTTCGTTTCCCGAGTTGATCTGAAGACGGTGAATCGCAAGGCCATCGACGCTCTCATCAAGGGTGGCACCTTTGATTCTTGCGGCTATACGCGCAAGCAGTTGATGTATTTCCTAGAGGAAACGCCCCTTCTGGAAGAGGCTCAGAAGCGCCAGAAGGACGCCAGCTCAGGTCAGGTCACCATGTTCGATATGTTCGGGGATGTTGAAGACTCCGGCTTCGAGATGAAGGTGCCAGAACCGGATGGGGTGGAATGGTCCCAACGGGAGCTTCTGCGCAATGAGAAGGAGATCATGGGCATCTATGTCACGGGGCATCCGCTGGAGCCCTATGAAGAGATGATGTCGAAGATCACGAAGCACAACATGGGCGAGCTGGCTGAGCGCCACTCTGACCTGAAGTCTGCCACCTTCGTGGGGCTGGTGTCCACGGTGGTCATCAAGCCCACCAAGCGCGGGACCAATATGGCTACGTTCCAACTGGAAGATGCAACGGGCATGGTGGATTGCATCCTGTTCGATCACGCGAAGTACGCGCAGATGATCCATGAGGATGCGGTCATCAAGATCAAGGGTAAGTTCGAGGTGTCTGATCGGGGCAATCAGATCATCGCCTATGAAGTGGAAGAGCTGGAGCTGGATGAGAGCCAGGCTACGCGCAGGGCTCCCAGCCATCTGGTGATCAAGCTGGAATCCAAGGAATTCGACGCCACGCGTTCTCAGCGGCTGAACTCCATCCTGAATTCCTTCCCCGGCCGGGACGGCGTGGTCTTGATGGTGCGTCAGGCGGATGGCCGCAAGTTCCGGGCAGAGCTGCCTGTCACGGTTGATTCCCAGAACAGCGTGCTGAAGACGGAGATATCCCGCCTCTTCGGCCGCGTAGTGGCCTAAGCTTTTAGGCTACCTGCGGCGGTAGGCGCGGCTTCGGTGGATCACGTTCAGAGCCAGGATGGTCACTTCCTCATCATGGATCTCACAGAGGATACGGTAATTGCCCACCCGGTAGCGCCATTCCCCGGCATGATCTCCCGTAAGGACTTTGCCTAAAGCCCGGGGATTGGTGCAGCCGTCCAGGTTCTTATCGATCCAAGAGAGGATGATCTTACGCTGGTTCGGGTTGAGCTTCTGTAGTTGCTTCCGGGCCTTAGCTGTGTACTCCAGATGCCATCTCAACGTAACCCGAACTCCTTCATGATCTCATCGTGGGAGTAGGTTACGGGATCCGCTTTGTATTCGGCGTAGGCCTCTTCCCAGTCACGCAAGTCCGTGGCATCTTCGATGATCTCAAGGGCTGCCTCTAGCATGAAATCTGCCATGGATTGCCCCTGGGCGGCTGCATATTCAGAGATAAGGGTCTTCTGTCCCTCTTCCATGCGCATGGTGAACGTTGTGCTCATGAGAGCCTCCTTCCAGAATGTACATACAGTGTAACACACTATGAGCATTCGGTCGTGCTTGGGCGTGCGTCCGCTGTTCATTACCATACAGGCTGTGTTCATGACATCCATTTTCGAGCCCATGGACGCACAGCTATCCCTGAAGCCCTCTACCAGTTAGAAGTGCTTTTTCGTCTCTTGCAGGAGTAGAGTAGCAAGGGCTAGCACGGGTAAAGAAAGAGGGTGAAAGTCCATGGACTGGCGCATGCTGGCAGCCATCGTAGGCGTGGGTTCGCTCTTGATCACTACCATCGTCTTGCAGCGAAGCACGAAAGACCTCAGTCTGTCACAACGCATTGCCTACGCCATGTTCCCGGGCAGCCAGTTGCTCACTGCGGTGATCCTCTACGGATGGATCATCACCCTTGAACTGTCTGACTCCATGACCCTCCTTGTTACGGTGATCGTATTGGCATGTTGTCCCATCGATGTGCTGCTCTTCCGTAAGCTGAAAGAAGCCCAAGACAAGGAGTTCGCCGAGGCGCGCGTGCGGATGCTCGCTGAACAATTGGAAGTCCAAGAGCGTTATAACGATCGGTTGGCAGAGGACGCGAAGAACATCGACCGCATTCGCAGCAATGCCAAGCAAGAGTTCGAGCGAGCGGCTGCCCTTCTTTCAGAAAACGGAGCACAGGATGCACGATCGGTATTGGCGGGCGTTCGGGAGATGATGGGCACGACGATGTATCGATTCTGCAAGAATGCCATCATCGATGTGATCGCTGACGTGAAGCACGCAGATTGCGAAGCTGCGGGGGTGCGGGCTGAGTTCTCCCTTGATGTGCCGCGGTACACCCCTGCCATTCCTGATGTGGAACTGTGTGCCGTATTCTCGAACCTGCTGGATAACGCCTTGGAGGCAGCTAAGGCATCTGCTGAAGACACCTCTATTGAGGATCCCTTCGTCGTGATGGTCTCTGAGGTCCATGGCAACATCCTTTCCATCAGCGTACGGAATAGCATGCCGAAGGATGAGGAGGTGGTAGCGAAGAGGGCGCGTAACTCCAAGCCTTTGTCGTTCAAGAGCATAGAAGATCACGGTTGGGGCTTGTCCATCGTGGAAGAGATAGCCCTTCGTCATGGCGGCGCTCTCACTACTAAAGCCGAAGGAGGCGTCTTTCAGACATCGGTCATCCTCCTGTTCGAGGAAGCAGAGAGCACCGGTACCCATGCTGCCTGAATTCCTGGACCCATCACGTATTGCCATTGATCTTTTCAATGTCATGCCTACACAAGCGGTCTATCTTTTTACGCTTTCACGGATTTTCCAACCTTGTAACGCAAAAGCATTTTGGCCTGTCTCCTTGGTTAGCACCGCCTTATGGGCACCTATCCGCACATTGGTTCCCGCCCCAATGTTGCTTGTTGGGGGATTGTTCTTCATGATTGGGCTTCCGGGACTGCTCCTAAGAGGCGCCTTATTTCCCAAGGCTATTATTCTGACTATCGGAACCATATTCATGCTTTGCGCTGATGTGCCAAGCGCGCTTCTCTGGTCAGCTCTTACAGGCAACGCGGTAATGGATTATGATGCAGTCCTCAATGATTTTCCTGCGCATGTCGTGGTCACCGTATTTCACCTGATCGTATTTGTCCTTCTTATGAGCATTCTGTTCGTAGTCAGTGAGAAGGTTTCGTTATTGCATTCTGCCAAGGACGAGGTACCTTGCGATGCCTGGGAAAGAGGCAGTTCTTTGCCTGCTAGTTTTCTATGGTTCCCGGTCATCCAATTGTTTCTTGTGCAGATTACCCTTACCTTCGCGCTCGCAGGCATCAAAGGCGACGCGTTCTTCTATGGTAGCCTTCTCTTTCCTCTAATCTTTAGCATGACTGCGGATGGATACCTGCTTTTTGGAGCACAACGTTATTTCGATAAGAGACTGATTGATATGCGAGCAGAGGCGCTTGAGCAGCAGGCTACGGAATACCTAGCATCGGCAGTAGGTGTGCAAGAGCAGCTCAAGGATGCTGCGCGCCTTCGTCATGATCTTCGTAACCACCTGCAGGTTGTAGAGGGACTTTGCGAACGAGGCGAGACTGCCTCCGCGAAAGCCTACTTGGATGAGGCTGCCCAGATGCTGAAAGGCTCGTAAAGACAGGAACCAATTCCTGTCTTTACGGAACGAAATAACGATCCTCTTCCCACTTGCGTGGGTTGTCTTGGATGTACTCTCTGATCCTCGTGAGGTCTCTTTCGTCTCGAACGATATGATCATGGAAGCTTCGTTGCCAAAGCTGCCCCGCGAAACCAGCACGATGGGCCATCATGCTGCTTAACCTCTTGACCATTCCAACGAACAAAGAAAGCTGACACGTGTTCTTCGCTTTAACCTCAATGAGCATATGCACATGATTGGGCATGACGATATGATCGATCACAGAGATATGTTCGAAATGGGTCAATGCATCTTCGATGGATGTCTCGCACATATGGCCAAGGGGTGTGAGTGTCACCTTATATCCTTCTTGGCTCTTTTGTGACAGGGGGCACACCTTTCCCAAGGTCTTGCGCTTTTCAGCCGTACAGAACGTAACGAAATATATTCCGTTGTTGGAATAATCCCAGCTTTTCGATCGTTGGGCTTTTCGTTGGGGAAGGGGCATTCGCTCAGTCTACTCCTTTTATGATCGCATGATCGTAGATAACGATCATGATGATATCCATCGTAGGGACAGGAGCTTGCTCCTGTCCGCAGGCAACAACCCTGAAAATGCCCATCGTAGGGACAGGAGCTTGCTCCTGTCCGCAGGTAGCAGCCTTGAAAGAGCCATGCGTGAGCCAGGTCAACGTTGCACCCACTCCGCCTTGCGGACAGCATTTCCTTGGTCGTATCCCCCGGACAGGAACAAGTTCCTGTCCCTACGAAGATCATGAGGAGGGCGGATTGCCGTTCACCGCTCAAATCTTACGGGGCTGCTCATGGGTTGTTACAGCAAAGCCAGCGTTCGTTCCAAAGGGGATGAAACCGGCTTTCCGTTTCGCGAAAATCAACTCCAACTGGTTTCATGCGCCGGGGAGGGCGCGTAGGGGAAGGTGGTCCTATGAGGAGGAAAGAGGCTTGCAACGGCAGCCTTGCGAAGGCGAGGAGCGTTGCCGCATCCATTCAGAAAGCGTTCTTGGCGTTGTGCTTGGCGCTTTTGCTGGTTCCGGCAGGGGCTTTGATAGAACCAGGCGCTTTTGCTGAAGAAGATGAAGCAGAGCAAAGTCTCGATGGAGAGATGCTTGTACTAGAAGACAAAGTTGAAGAAGCTAACGAAAGCGAAGACGAAGGCGTTGAGCAAATAGGAGAAGTTTGTCAAGAAAGAGATGAGGGGAATCTTGATAGCGAATTCGATGATGAGCTAGAGCTTGCAGATGAGATTGCTACCGAAAAAGCTCAATCTCAAGAAGAGACTATTCAAGGGGATGAGGCTCATCTATATGAAGCTAGAGCTAATGAAGCAACAGAGGTTATCTTCTCGGTAACACCAAACAAAAAAATGGTGATCGATCTTTCCAATACTTCGCAGGCCAATACCTATATTTGTGGTGTCGAAGTTATGATCTCATGGTTTGACGATGCCCCCGAATGGGATGCGATCAGCGATTCGGAAAAGTATGATGCCTCTCATTTTTCCGTTACATCAAGCAATGAAAGCGTAGCGACAGCGCAATATCTTGCAAATGGTTCCCCTACAGGTCGTCCGGGTTTAATTATCACGGGTCATGCAAACGGCAGCTCTGATATTAGCATCAGTTATGAATTCGGAAAGTACAAGGGATCGTATTCAGTTGGCACTGTTTATGTCACGAATCAGGCAAACCCAGTGACAGGGCTGCAAGCTACCGCAAGCACATGGACGCTAAAGTGTTTGCAGACACCATCTGGATGGAAGCAGTATATTTCATCAGTGGATAACCAGCCGCAGTTCGGTCTATCTAATTACGATATGGGCATCTTTGTTGAGACGCAAAATCCCGATTGTCCTTCTACAATTCCCGCGGATGAACTTTTTGATATCAGCATTAATGGAAATGCAGTTTCAAGAGTGGTGATCAGTCCGGTTGTTGGTGATGGAGTTGAGAAAGAGCATCACCTTTATACAGTGGTTCTGCCAGATGAGGTACAGCCAGGATCCGCGACTGTCACTGTGTCCTTAAAAAGCAACCCAGCAGTATCAACATCATTTATCGTGAATGTTGCAGAGGATTATCCGCAGCTTTCCGTAAGGGATGAAACGGCCGAAACGGGCTCAACATATACTCTTTCGTTTCTTCCTGAGGTTGAAATAGGAGCTATCTGGTCGGGGTTCTTTCCTGATGAATGTGCTGGTTTCACTAGCGAATATATCAGAGCTTACAATCCTGGTGGTCTATTAGAGTTCATCCAATCTGCGACCTCTTCCGATTCGTCAGTCGTTAAAGTGGAAAGGGCTTATTCGCCATCTGCTTATGAGTTCGTAGAATGCCCCTATGCGTTCACTGCTCTTAAAGAAGGTGTAGCTGATATTACGCTCACGGATATTACTGGCAAATCATATACATTCAAAATAACAGCAGTTCATAATGAGAAGGGTGATTTGAATATCGTCGAATCGGTCAGCTTAGATAATTATTATTTTCGCTTTGATACCAATGAATTGAACGGAGTTGTACTTACAGCGACCGTGATCAAGAAACAGGATGTTCCTGTAACGGTTAAGTGGTTCTCGGAAGATGAGAGCATTGTGCGAATAGAGCGACTAGCTGATGACAAAGTGCGTGTTGTTCCCGTCAGCCAAGGTTCATCTTTCGTTACAGTGGAATCGGGAGGCTGTGGATCACGGTGTCGTTTCGTGGTCACCCCTGCACTCACTGCCGGATCTACAGAAGCCTCAGACCTTCAGGGTGAGATCAGCCTGCCAGTGGCACCTGATGACGCTACGAAGGCAGAGCTTGAGGAAATCGCTCTTGAAGTGAGCAAGAAGCCCCTTGCCCCTCAGGAGACGATAGACGCGG
>CANOIM010000015.1 GCA_947566075.1 uncultured Eggerthellaceae bacterium
GCGGCTAGGGGTCACGCCCCGGTCAGATACCCGGTGATCAGAGGTTGTTCTTCGGTAGGAAGATCGTAGTCTTCGGCCCAAGCTCCGGCAGGCGCTTCGCTAGTTCTTCCACCGGGCCCCACTCGATGATGTTCGATAGGCAATGCAGGGCGCAGGAGGGCACGCCGCCTGCAGCCACGCGGTCTTCGCATAGGTCGCAGAAGCTGGTGGGGATGGGAATATGGTCGAATTCCATGACGCCGCCCTCCATCTCCAGCGGCCCGAGGTCTTCCACCTTGATGCCCCACGTACCCAACGGCCATCCATGCTCGTTGCGGCAAGCGATCTCACAGCTCTGGCATCCAGAGCACCACTCATAATTGAACAGCAGACCGATGTTGCTCATAGAGGCACCTCCTTACAGTACACATTCTTCAACGGGTGTCTTGTACACCTTCACGGGCAGTTGCTTATAGGGGGCTCCGAAGCCCATCTTGCCTAGCACGCGATGGGGCACCAGGCTATTGACGTTGGACTTCCAAACGCCGAACAGATGCGGCGCTTCGCCATCCTCTTCGGGATACCACCAACCATGGGCGGCGCTCACCACGTCCTTGCGCATGATGGGCGTGAGATGCGCGCGCTCGTGGGCGGTGCCCCAGGGGTTCTCGATGGTGACCTCATCACCGTCCTTGATGCCCAGCTCTGCAGCGGTTTCAGGATGGATCTCCAGATAGGGCTCAGGGGTCAGGTCACGCAGGCTGGGGATCTGACGATGCTCTGAGTGGAATGACGCGAAATACCGGCGGCCTGTGGTCATGACCAAGGGGTATTCCTTTGCCAGGTCAGGGCGCTCTTCGGCCAAGAGCTTCGGTGGGAAGTAGTAGGGCAGCGGGTCGTCGCCCAGGCCAGCATAGCCGGTGGACCAGAGCTCCACGCGGCCCGTTGCCGTTTGGAAGCCGGGTTGGCCATCCGGGCGAATAAGGCCGCGCTCGTGCTTGTGGTAGCCGCCGATGTCATTGGAAGCCACTACCTTCTCAGAGAGCTCCTCCCAGGAATGACCCATCTTATTGAGGTCATCAACCAGGTATTCCTCAACCGTCTTGAAGGGGTACTCTTCGCCGTAGGCCTTCTCATAGAAGGCATTGCCGAAGTGGATGAGCATCTCCAGGTCAGACTTGCATTCGCCCACTTGCAGCGCCTTGTTGATGGCACCGGCGATGCCCATCTGGCAACCCTGGTTCGTCATGACGATGCCATCATGCTCAGCCCAGGTGGCCAGGGGGAGCACCACATCAGCCAGCGCCATGATGGTAGGATTCATGAACATATCCTTGGCTACGGTGAATTCCATCTTCATGAGCGCATCATGCCAGCGCTTTGGCTGGGCAGAGCAGGTGGGGGAAAGCAGGTTCGTGGAATCCAGCCAAGCCATCTTCAGCTCATAGGGGCGGCCCGTTTCCAGTGCCTCCAGGGTGATGTCAGGATGGGTGGTGTTCAGGAGCACCTTCACGATGGGGTACACATCCCAGCCGATGCACTTGTTCTTCAGCTCCTCGCTCATGAAGTCCGTGGCGCCCGTCATCTCGAACTGCATCTGCACGCCTACCACCGTGCCGCCAGGCACATCCAAGTTACCCGTGATGGCAGCCATGGCGATCAGGCATTGCGTGACCTGGCAGCCGTTGGGGTTCTGGTCAACAGCCACGCCCATGAGCAAGCTCCAGTGATGCTTGCCGCCGTCGTAGCCGAGCTTGCGGGCGCAGGTGTAGATCTCCTCGGCGGTGATGCCGCATTCCTTCGCCGCATATTCAGGGGTGTACTCCTGCACGCGTTCCACGAGCTCATCGTAGCCGTAGCACCAGTTCTCTACGAACTCGTGGTCGATCAGGTCTTCGTTGATGAGCACGTTCAGGATGGCCAGGCAAAGCGCAGCGTCTGTCCCGGGGATGATCTGCAGTACCTGGTCAGCGCGGGTGGCAAGCCAGCAGAGGCGTGGATCCACCATGATGAGCTTGCTCCCCTTCTTCATGAGCTCGATGAGCGCGTGGCCCCACAGGCCGTCCGGGTTGGATTCCAGGGGTTCTTTGCCCAGGCAGAAGACATAGTCAGGGCGCTTCCAGTCAGGGTCGTTCCAGACTTCCAGGGATCCGCCGTTGTAATCCAGTTCGATGTAGGCACTGCCCAGCATCATGGTCATTGCTGTCTGACGCGGTCCCATGCAAGACCATCCGGATTGCGCATAGCAATTGTTCGGCGTGCGCAGCACCTTGGATGAGAGCGTGAAGCCATAGCGAACCGCTTCGCGGCCGGTGCCCATGTAGACGCAGATGGCCTCAGAGCCGTACTGTTCGCGGATGCGCTCGGTCTCGCTGATGATCAGATCCGTTGCCTCATCCCAGCTGATGCGCTCCCACTTATCCTTGCCGCGGTCTTCCCGGGCGCGCTTCATGGGATAGAGGATGCGGTCAGGATGATAGACCGCTTCCTTCAGCGCCAAGCACCTTGGGCAGAGCCTGCCCTGGGTCAGCTGGTGATCTGGGTCACCCTCTACTTTGACCAGTTCGCCATCTTTGACGAAGAGCTTGATGCCGCAGCCAACGGCATGGCAACCCGGCGGCGACCACGCACAGGTGCGGGTAACGATGGTGCCGTCATCGAGCACCTCCGTTTTGGGAGCCGGATTGTCTTTGTAATGAAAAGCCATGGTACTCCTCCCTTTCGATCCTTGCTTCCTTCTGGTCTTCTGACCCCGCATGGCACGACATTGGGTGAAGCCCTGCTCTGTTGGGCCAGGAGCTTGGGCGCATGGTAGGAGCAAAAAAGTAAGTTCTAAAGGGGTTGAGGAAAGAGGGGCGGGGCAGCTCCTGAGGTTCCCTTGCCTCTTCAAAACTTACTTTTCATGGAGAGAATCTTCTATCAATAGGCAAGCCAGACCGCCTCGCACTCCGTGGGATGAGCGCTCTTCTGCGAAGGCCATCGGCCCGGCTTCTGTCCTTCAAAGGCCGCAGGGTGTGCTCTCGGATGTGCGGGGACGGAGTTCGTCTTGTTGGTTCAGCAGTGTTAAGAGAGGAGCTGCAATGACCAAACGCATCGAATTGGAAGTCGAACAGGGCGGACGCAATGAGATACGCCCTGACTTCTTCCGGGAGCCGCCGGTGAAGTACACGGGTGGCGATCTGCCTTGGCAATGGGAAGAGGATGGGATGATCTGCACCCGTTCCGGTGCCTGGGCCGCCCCGGGATGCCACGACGGCTGCGGTGTGATCATCTATACAGATAAAGAGACGGGCAAGTTCGTTAAGGTAGAAGGTGACCCAGAAAGCCCCTATTATCAAGGACGTCTGTGCGCCCGGTGCATCACTCTGAAGGATGCCATCTACCATCCTGATCGTGTCCTCTATCCCATGAAGCGTGCCCGTGAGGAGCGTGGCAACCCGGATGCGTGGGAGCGCATCACCTGGGACGAAGCCTATGACATGATCCTCACCAAGTTCGCCGAATACAAGGAGAAGTACGGCACCAAGAGCGTCGTCTTCCATCTGGGCACCGGCCGCGGCGGCGCACCCTATATCTGCCGCTTGATGTATGCCTACGGCACTGCCCAGTACGCCTACATGCTTTCCGGTAATAGCTGTTACGTTCCGCGCGTGGCGGCCTGTACGGTGCTCATGGGCACCTACACCGTACCTGATTGCTCTCAGAATCACATCGACCGCTACGAGAATCCCGAATGGGTGGCTCCGAAGAACATCTTCGTCTGGGGCAACAATCCCATCATCTCCAACGCTGACGGCAATCAGGGCCACTGGCTGATCGACTGCATGCAGCGCGGTAGCAAACTGGTGGTCGTTGACCCGAAGCTGACCTGGATGGCTGCCCATGCTGAACTGTGGCTCCAGATCCGCTGCGGCACCGACGCGGCCCTGGCGCTGGGCATGGGCAAGTACATCATCGAGCATGACCTTTATGACAAGGATTTCGTGGACAAATGGTGCTACGGCTTCGATGAGTACTATGAAGCCACCAAGGAATGGACGTTGGAGAAGACCTCCGAGGTCACGTGGATCCCTGAAGAGAAGATCGCCCGCGCCGCTGAGATGATGGCCGAAAAGCCCTCCGCCGTGCAATGGGGCTTGGCGCTGGATATGACCATGGAGTGCCTGGCTGGTTCTGCTGCCGTGGTGGATCTGTGGTCCATCACCGGTCAAGTGGATATCCCGGGCGGCATGGTCACCGTGCACCAGCCATTCAACTGTCAGACCTGGAACCCGCCGGATCCGGCTGAGTGGCTCACCCCTCAAGAGCAGAATGATCGCATTGGCGGCAATGACTTCCCCGCCCTCAAGTATTCCGGTGTGGTGCTCACTCAAGCGGATATGACCATCGATCAGATGCTCTCTGATCGTCCGTACAAGATCCGTGCGAATTTCATCATGGCATCGAACCCGTTGTCTTGCACAGCTCAGGAACCGGATACCCGCATGGAGGCAGCCTACAAGAATGCGGAATTCAATGTGTTCCTGGATCCGTTCATGGTGCCTACGGCCCAGGCCTGTGCTGATCTGTTCCTGCCTATCTGCATGTACCCTGAGCGCAACGGCATCCGTGCCATCTACTATCACATTCAGAACACTAATAAGGCCTGTCAGGCACCGGGCGAAGCGAAGTCTGATATGGAGATCTGCTTCGAATTGGGCAGCAAGTGGCGCAAGGAGATGTGGCCGGGAGATACCTTGGAGGACTTCTTCAGCTACACGCTGAAGGAGACGGGCATGACCTTCGAAGAATCCCGCGAAGAGAATTGGATCTACCCGGAATACCACTATCACAAGTATGCCAAGGGTGAGCAGCGCCCTGATGGTCAGCTGGGCTTCAATACGCCTACGGGACGCATCGAACTGTATTCCACGCTGTTCGCTCAGTGGGGTCAAAAGCCCGTACCGCACTACGCAGAACCGCCGTTCAGCCCCAACCAGGTGCCCGAGCGCTTCAACAAAGAAGAGTATCTGGAGAAGTACCCGCTCATCATGACCACGGGTGCGCGTCAGTGGGCTTCGTTCCATTCTGAGCATCGGCAGTTCCCCCATCTGCGTGCGCTTCATCCGAACCCCGAATTCGAGATAGCCCCCGAGACCGCTGAGAAATACGGCATCGAACACGGTGACTGGTGCTGGGTGGAGAACCATCTGGGCCGTGCGCAGTTCAAGGCGAATGTCTCACCCATCCTGGATCCCTCTACGGTGGCGCTGGACCATGCCTGGTGGTTCCCGGAGCGTCAGGGAGAAGACCGCTTCGACAAAGACGGAAAACGCATAGGCTCTTATGACACCTATGCCTCCAACGCGAATGTGCTGGTGCAGGCAGGGTGCGGTGAGAGCGGATTCGGCAACAACTGCAAATCACAGCTGTGTCGCGTGTACAAGTGCGCTGATGACGAAGTCTATGGAGAGACCGATATGCGCGAGATCTGGGAGAAGTTCGCGCCCAATGAGGAGCTGGTGTAAATGGCACAAGACAAGGCTTTGGGCCTGCTGATCAATTACGAATTCTGCACAGGATGCCATTCCTGCGAGACATCCTGTCAGATGGAACATGACCTGCCCTATGACCGTTGGGGGATCAAGATCCAGAAGATCGGTCCGTGGCAGATCGCAGAAGACAAGTATCAGTACGATTTCGTCCCCGTACCCACTGACCAGTGCAACCTCTGCGCAGAGCGCACCGAGAAGGGGAAGCTTCCCCTGTGCGTCCAGCATTGCCAGGGTGCTTGCATGCAGTATGGCCCTGTGGACGAACTGGTGGCGAACTTCAACGGGAAGACCCGCTTCGCCATCTTCGTTCCGAATGCGGGAACCGTCAAAGCGTAACAGGAAGCTCTCTGATGACCAGCTACACTGAAACCGATTGGGGGCGAATGCTACGCTTGAAGCTTCGTCCTCGCGGAGGCAGCCCATAAAGGCCTGTCGTTGATCCCTGAGAAGCGACGCTCGGTCAGCACAGGTCGATGAGCATGTTCGATTCCTGTCGGGTGTCGTGGTTTTCCCTACGGAATGCTTTGTTGGGTGCCCTATCTGTGCATAGGGCACCTGAAAAGACAAGGAGAACGATATGGCATCCACTAAGAAGACCACCTCTAAGCTGGGCACCAAAGCTACTCTGCTGCTTTGTGCTTGCGATAGCAATGCGCTCGGTAGCGAGATGACGCCCATCTTGGCGGTCATCGCGCTGGCGTTTCCTGGAGAGAATGTGAACTGGCTCGTTTCTCTTCCGCCGCTGTGCATCATCCCTGCTTCGCTCATCGCGGCGAAGCTCTCCTATTACATCAGTCGCAAGACCATCTTAGGAGTAGGCCAGCTTCTGTTCATCATTGGTGGATTAGGGGGCGCTATCGCACCGAATTTCGATTTCCTCTTGGTCACTCGCGTGTTCTTTGGGCTAGGGTGTGGCTTGGTGTACCCCATCGTACCCACCTTGATCTCCTACCTCTATGCAGGCAGAGAACGGGTAAGCATGATGGGCGGCGCGAACGCTATGGGCAGCATCATCGCCATGGTGTTCTCTACGCTTTCGGGTACGTTAGCTGTCATTGGCTGGCGCATCCCGTTCTTGGTGAACATCTTCTTCATCTTCGTTTTCATCATGCAGTGCCTGTTCCTGCCAAAGGTGCCACCGGAGAAGGATATGGAGTTCGTCAAGCAGGTGCAGAAGCTCTCACCCGAAGAGCGTCGCATCGGCCCTCGTGCTTGGCTGTGCGCCCTGCTGATGTTCGTGACCATGACCATCGCCATGGTGTACCTATTGAAGATGGCTATCTTCATCCAGGAGACGGGCATCGGAGATTCGGTCATGGCTGGTTTGGCCTCGTCTTCCACCACCTGCACGGCTCTGGTGATATCGCTTCTGTTCTCGCGGATCTTCGGCGTGTTCAGACGTTATACGGTGTTGATATCCATGGCAGCGGTGGCGCTCTCGTTCACATTGCTGGCTTTGTCCACCGGGCCTGCGGGCGTGTTCGCTGGCGCCATCATCTACGGCGTATACCTGGGCACCATCATTCCCTACTTGCAGACAACGGTATCCGGTGTGGTGCATCCCTACCGGAGGACCTACGCTCTATCCATCCTGTCCATGGCCATGTTCGCCGGACAAGCTGCTTCGTCGCTCTATGTTGGCGTAGTTGAGAACATCATCGGGCCTTCCACAGCAGCGTTGTTCGAAGTCATGTCAGTCACTTTCATCATCCTGTTCGCGGTGGTGTTGATCTATCTCGTCATCACGCGTAGGCATTCGGATTTCCCCTATGGAGACATGGATGGCGAGGGGGTCATCGCTGGGCAAGGGGATGCCACAGAAGACCCTGAGATGGCTTAAGCCCAAGGAAAGGATGATCTCGTGGCGAAGAACTATGGCAAGCGAGCGGTGGTCAGATACACCGGCACGTTGGAAGACGGAACGGTGTTCGACAGCACTAAAGGCAAGGAGCCACTGGAATATGAAGTGGGCAACGGGCTGGTGATCCATGGTTTCGATGAAGCAGTGGCCACCATGCAACCGGGCGAGAAGCGCCATGTGCATCTTTCGGTCCGGGATGCATTCGGTGAGCGCCGGGAGGACCGCATCGAGCACCAGCCCATGTATACCATCCCGAACGCGAAGGACATCCAGATAGGAAAGCGGTTCGTCTTCATCACGGAAGAGGGCATCCAATTGCCCGCCGTAGTGACGGAGATCAATGAAGGGATCGCCACCATCGACTTCAATAATCCATTGGCAGGAAAGGAATTGGATTTCGATATCGAGCTGGTCGAACTGAAGGATTAGGTCATCGCAGCTGGGCGAAGGCCCAGCGCGTTCCCGTGCACTGTGGGTTCCTACAGCAATAGTGGACGAACACTGTAGGAACCCCTGTGCCCCTACGTTCATTTGATTGCTAGGCTTACGGTAGCTTGGTCATGATGAAGGAGGCTATCGAGATGTGCTGCCCATGCAACCATTGTGGGAAATGCCTCGAGCGGCAAGGCCGATGCCTCCATTGCCATGAGAAGCTCCCGGAGCTCTTTGCGGGGGTCTGCCCAGCTTGCGGTGCGGTCCAGCCACCACCACCGGGCGTTCCTGCATCATCGAGCAAGAGCTCTCAGAGCTGAAGCGGCAGATAGCGTATCTCCTACGAAGGAGCTTTTCATAGGAGACGGTTGTTCATCGAGGTCAGCCTCAGGGGGAGGGGTCGAATGGCAACGCGCGAGGAGAACAGGGCGGTCATGCAGCAGCGCATCTTCGATGCTGCATTGGACCTCTTTTGTGAGATGGGATATCTGAAGACCACCCTGGCGGATATAGCTGTAGAGGCTGATGTATCAACGCGGACGCTGTACAAATACTTTCCAACCAAGGAATCCATTCTGCGCAAGTTCGGCGAGGATAACATCAAGGAGTTACGTGTCTTCGCGGAAGGCCTGTCCCCAGATCTTACTTGTCGCGAACGGGTGGTCTCGGTCATGACTCAGGATTACCGGATGATGTTCTGCCTGTTCGATATCGCTTATGTCCTACATCCGGCTCGTGATAATAGTGGAGTCTTCAATAAGTTCGAGATACGCAATGTTCTATCCACTGAGTCCATCTATCGAGATATCCTACGGGCTGAGCAGCAGCGTCAGGGCATTGAGCCGAACGCAATGGCCACGCTGGGTGCGTCGGTGTTGATGGGGGTCTATCGGCAATGCACGGATCTTTATCGATTCCTTCGTCGTGGAGCAACGGATCCGAATGAGGTTGAAGCCTATTACAGCAGTCATCTGGATATGATCTGGGATTCGTTGATGGAAAGCTTGGTCTCGCCGCCTTCCAAGAATCAGCGCCGCTTGTTGTCAGATGGTCGGCTGTTCGGGTCTGAGGACCGCTAGGTTTTGGGAACAAGCTGTTGACGGGGGACACCTGAAGCGTTCGATAGGGGCGGCCGTCTTGCTCCGCAGGTGGGACAGGTAGCCTGTTCGGGTTCCAGGGGCTCTCCACAACAGGGGCATTTGGCCGCCGCTTCCTTTATCCATGCAGTGCACTTCCCGCAGCCGTTGCAGCTATAGCAGGCTCCCATGGTCAGGTACCCTCCCCTTCGGGCTCCTTTTCAGCTTCTAGCCCGATGATGGTGTAGCGGTTCGTAGCGATGAGCTTGATGCGGGCGCATACTTGGAGGTACTGCCGTGTCAGGTAATCATCCAAGTCCAGGTGATAGGTCTTCTCTATCTTATCCATGCGATAGATGACACCATTGCGGTGCATGTGGAAGAGCTCTCCCACCTGAGTAGCTTTGCGCTCCAAGATCAAGTAGGCATTCAGGAGCGGCACGTTGTTCGTGCCATCGCGTTCATCATCGTGCTCCATCTTCGAGAGGCGCGTATGGTCCATGGCGAACCCGCGCAGTTCCACGTCGGCGAAGGGATCGTCCCAGTAGAAGCAGAACACATCATGGAAAGCGATGACGTTGTCATGCTTCTGGCTATGGGTCAACATCCGGCAGTGATGTGCATAGGCGGCATATTTGTCTATAGCCAACAGTTGCCGATAGGCAAAATAGGTGTCATTCAGGCCTTCATAGACATCTGAGGAATGCATCTCGTAGGGTTCATCCAGCTGTAATTCGGAGAGCTGCACGTTCGCATCCATGGCCGCAGCCCAGGTGCTTGCATGGAAGAGGATATAGATGCGCTCATCGCGGATGAGGATCCAGTGCTTGCAGTCAATGGAATGGTCAATGCGGCGGGCGATATGCTCCAGTTGATCTTGGAGCGGATGCTCAAGGGATATGCTGGCAAGGGTGAATACCCCATGGGTGGGAATATGAAGACGGTCAGCTTGTTCGCGCAAGAAGACCCGATCCAGGGATTTCTTCGTGAAGAGCTTGGTGAGGAAGCTGCTCATGATGTGGTCGGCGTTCAAGGTGCCATGGGCTTTGCGTCGGGCCAGTTGGTCGCACATACGGGCGAAGAGGTGGAAGGAGTCTATCATCCCGTCGGTGAATTCTTGCTCTGGGCAGGTCATCACTACATAGGCGTAGAAATTACCTTTAATGCGAACCGAATGGGTTATGAGACAGTATGGAAACGGTGGTTTGGGTTTGTAGACCATGAAGTCTTTTTGTTCTTCGATCTTCTCTGAGATAACTGCACCTTTGCGCTCTCCCTCAGTGATCTCATTGGTATGAAAACCAATTTTCATGAGGGAAAGGTTGATAGGGTCATTGGGAAATGTGCTGTAAGTATGAGCGATGAGCATGTCGCTCGCATCTGTTATGGCTATGAATCGGTTGAAGAAGGGCTCCACCGCATTGATCATATCTTGGAACGAACCATTTGTTTTGAGTATCTGAGTGAGGGCTGCTTCAAGCTCACCTACCTGGATGAGATAGTTCGAAACCACTGATATAAGGCTGTTGAACGTCAGGGCTGTTCCCTCTTTCGGGCAGATGAGAGCGATGTTCTTCTTCTGACAGAGGGTTGCCGCCTCATCAAGAGCGGGTTGAACTACATCCTCTTCGATGAAAGCGATGGCAGGAGGCACGGAGAGGTCGGACTGTTTGGCAATATCCCGATACTGCAAGAGGCGGATCACTGCTGACGGGTCTGAGGCGTAGGGCGGCAGGAATGCTGAGTCAGCGCTTTCTTCGGATACGATGGCGATACGTCGTAGGCCGCGTTGCTTCTTCGTGGGTTTGCTGACCACACGGAAGCCATGGACTTCCAGGGAATCAAGGACCATATTCATGGTTGTAGATGAGTTCTTGGCTGACGGTGTGGAATGGTATTGCAGCTGTCTCATGTGTGCTCCTTGAACCTTTGCACGTAGTTGTTACCGCGCATCCCTCCCATGATGGGGGTTGATTATCGTTGAGCAAGGGTAAGTTTTCTAGCCCCGATGCAAGACGATGCTGTCTCTGCCTATATGTCATAAATGACCAGGTTGCTATTCTTGAACGGAGATGTGCCCACCAGATAAAGATACCTCGAAGATTCTTCTATGAGAGGATTACTGCTTCGCTGTCTTTCTGACAGCGAGCGAATCTGAGGACTCCATATGGGGGGGGTCTTGCAGACCGTCATGGAATACTCGAAGAAGATCGGTAAAGCAGCGCATGCTTTACAGAAGATAGGATTTGATATGGCATTTACCTAAAGAAAGCGACCCTAGCGCGAAAAGGAGCTAGGGTCGCTTGTGGAGAAGGCGCAGGGGCACGTAATGGCGGTACAATGCGACTAGATGATATGGTCTTTCGGACCGGGAGAGAACAATACGCACTTCTTGATATAGGCCATCTTGCGTGCCAGATCCTCCACATCACCGTATTCCATGACCTTTGCTTGGCAATTATGCACACAGGAAGGCAGCTTGCCTGCCTCTAGGCGATCGATGCAGAAGTCGCACAGATTCGTGATCACGGGGATGTAGAAGTAGTCCCAGGTTCCATCAGGGTCTTGGCTGGGGCCATATTGCATGACCGAGATGCCACAGTCCCCGTAGCCGTAGTCATGCTCACGCTTGCAGGCCACTTCGCAGGCGTGGCAGCCCGTGCAATAGTCATATTGGATCAGAAGACCCTTACTTGATATTGAGGTGCTTGCGCTCATAGTTCCAACCGCCTTTCTGGGTGACTTGTTCGGTGGGGAGGACGTCGCTGTTCTCGGGAGTGCATTTGTAGAGCTTGCACAGGAGCCCGTTGTAAGGGGCGCCGTAGCCGCTCTTGCCCACATCGCATTGGGTGGTCAGGTTATTGATGTTGGAGTCGAAGACGCCATAGAGGCGCTCAGGATCATCCTCAGGGAACCACCAGCCATGTTCGGCCATGACGAACTTGGGGTTCAGGCCTGGAGTGATGGTCACGCGCTGGCGGCAACGGCCACGCTGGTTCTCGATCCAGACCCAGTCTCCCTCTACGAAGCCTTGCTCTTCGGCCAGTTCAGGAGATATCTCCACCAAGGGGTCGGGATGGAACTCACGCATGGTAGGCATATGACGGTGCTCGGAATGGAAGAATTCGTAGCTCCGGCGGCCGGTCATGAGGATCAGCGGATACTCTTCGGCCAGTTCAGGTGTGGAGAGAGGGCTCTCATGGGGCTCTTCGAAGTAGGGCGCATTCGGGAGACCGTAGGCTTCCATCATAGCGGGGGCGAACTCGAAGCGGCCGGTGACAGTATGGAAACCGGGTTGACCGTCATAGCGCACATCGCCCCGTTCGTACTTCTTGTAATTCCATTCAGGCCAGGAGATGACCTTCTTCGTGAGTGCTTCGAAATCCATGTCAGTATCAGACTTCGCTAGGATCTGGTCCATCCACTCTATATCCGTAGGCGGGATGGGGCTATCAGGGTTCAAGCGATTGCAGAGCTCTGCTACCAGCTCTTCGTCGGTCTTCGTCTCGTAATAGCGGTCTGAGGTCTTGCGGATGACACGCAGTGGCCACCACCAAGCGCGCAGGGAATTGCGCTCTGGCCCCATGGCGATGGGCAGGATGAGCTCACAGAAGGCCATGGAGGAAGGAGTCTTCACATAGTTGATGTCAATATTGAATTCCGAATGGTTCATGTAGGCGTCGTAGATGCGCGGAGCCTCTGTGGCCATGTTCGTGATGGGATTCGTGGAATACAGCACGAACATCTTAAGCGGGAATTCATCACGATCTACGTCATTGATCTTGCCGTCAGATTCCATGCACTCCAGGGTCACATCCTCTTGGGCCATGTTGCCCACGTCTCCTTGGGAATGCATGGGATAGAAGTTGTTCCCCAGGATGAGCTTGCGGTGATCCTCCGGCACGAACTGCCAGGCATCTTCAGTGGAAAGAGCAAGGTGGTAAGCGTGATCAACCATGAGCAGGCTACCGCCGGGAACATCGATGTTTCCCGTCATTCCCACGATGCCCATGATGGCCTGACCGGCGGGGGTGGCGTTGATCTGCTGATCCAGTTTCAGGCCCCACTGGAGTGCCATGGGCTTTGCGTTGCCGATGAAGATGGCGGCCTGACGGATGAGATCGGGGTCAAGCCAGCAGATCTCGCCAGCTTGTTCCGGAGACATGGTGCGGCAACCCGCGATGAAATCCTCATACCCATAGCCCCACTCATCGATGAACTGCTTGTCCTGCAATCCTTCAGCATCGATGACATTGGCGATGGCCATAGCCAATGCGGCATCAGTGGCAGGACGGAGGGGAAGCCAGAACTTCGCCTTCGCTGCTAGCCAGGTCAGGCGTGGGTCGATGACAACCAGTTCGCTGCCGCGCTTCATGCATTCCACTACCCAATGGCCGAAGAAGCCGTCAGCGTTGGACACGATGGGGTTATTGCCCCAGATGAGGATGCATTCTGGTAGGACATAGTTGGGGTTGTCGAAGCGGTCCTCGAAGCCCTGGGACATATCGGCGATGATGAAGCAGCCCGCCATGAGCGCTTGAATGGATGCACGCGGCCCGTAGCAGGAGCTACCGGATAGGAAGCCACCCGTATCAGTGGGGCTGTTGAAGCCGGCATAGCAGAGCGCTGTGGAGTGTATGAAGGTGGTATTACGACCGGTTCCCTGCTGCACCACGATGGATTGAGGCCCGTAGGTCTCTTTGAAATAGCGGGCCTTCTCCTCGATCAGGTCGAAGGCTTCCTCCCAGCTGATGCGCTCCCAGGTATCCTTGCCGCGGTCTTCGCGGGCGCGCTTGAGGGGGTACTTTAACCGGTCTTCAGAATACATGCACTCGATGAGGTCCAGGCAACGCATGCAGAGCGCGCCTTTGTTGTAACCATTGTTAGGGTCACCCTCTACCTTTGCCAGTTTGCCATCTTGATCTACATATACCAAGATGCCGCAACCGTCATGACAACCCGGGGCTGTCCATTGAGTGGTGCGATAGACGGTGTATTCACCGTCTTGCCAGTGGTCTTCGTCTGAGCGATAGATCTCTGGATCGTACGCGTTCCCTTCCAAATACTTCTTCATAGCTGGTCCATCCTCTCTCCTTTTCTTGGTTCTGAGGTTCTTTCGATGAAGCGAATCCGATGCTAGCAAGGGGCCTAAAACGTGTCTCTTATCGGGGAGTTTGCAAATTCAGGATTCACTTCATACCGATGGTATGAAGTGATAAGAAGGCGTGAAAAACATACTCGCGGCCAATAGTGGATTCGCTTTAGCTCTGTAAAAGTCAGTGATGTTGTACCAGCGGTGAAAGAACACGGGGGAGGAGCTATGGGCTACGCGCTTAAGCATGATGATTCTCAGTGGGGCACCGGTCGCAGGTCTAAGCTAGGGGCAAAACTGGCCCTGCTCTTCTCTGGTGATGACGGCATGGTGCAGACCGCACTCATCTCGCCCATCATGGCCAGTTTGGTCTTGGCATTTCCCGATGCATCGGAGCTCATGGTAGATCAAGCCATGTCCATCACAGCCCTCACCATGATCCCAGCTATGCTGTTCACCAGTTTCCTGGCGAAGCATTTCGATAAAAAGCACTTGATCATGATCGGTACGGTCATTTTCATGGTGGCAGGCCTTTCAGCCATGTTCGCACCAACCATAGAGGTGTTCGTCTTGACCCGTGCCATCTTGGGATTGGGCGCGGGGACCGCATTTCCCCTGGTGCCATCGTCTATTGCCTATCTGTTCAAAGAACATGAGAAGAATCAGATGCTGGGATGGATGAATGCCTGTGGTGCGTTCCTCTCGTTCACCCTCAGCCTAGCGGCCGGTTGGGTTGCCATGTTGGATTGGCGCAGCGTGTTCTTCTTCTATCTCATCTTCGTGCCCATTCTCATCTTGCAATGGCTCTTCCTGCCGAACTTCAAACCAGAGCTCAAAGAGGCGAAAGAGGAGCAGATAGTTCGCGAACCAGTGAATGGGAAGATGTGGTTCGTATGTCTCTGCATGCTCTGCTTCATGATCTTGTCCATGGTGCTCACCTTCAAGTTGTCCATCTTCTTGGAATTGGGCGGTATTGGCACTCCTGCCGACAGTGGCCTGGGCATATCCACCATGACCTGTTTCTCTTTCCTCATCTCCCTTGTCTTCGTGCACTTTCTTGAGGGACTCAAGCGATTCGCCCCGGCAGTATCGCTCTGCTTCTCAGGGCTTGCCTTCCTGCTCATAGCTCTGGCCCAAGACCTTGCGTTGGTGTATGTAGGCATGGCCTTCCAAGGTTTGGCCATGGGAACGATGAACCCGTTCTTCATGTCTGTCATGTCGAAGGTGGCACCGGATTCCCGCAAGACGTTGGGGATGACCATGATGTGCATCTTCCAGCTGGGAGGTCAGATCATCACGCCCTATTACATGATCGGTGTTGCGGCCTTGGGCTTTGCCACCGAACGAGCTCTATTCGGTTTTACAGCAGCGATCTTCTTCATCGTCGCCATCGCTGTTGCAGTGTTCGCCGTTGTGCTGAAAGGAGGAGAGAGGAGGGAGAAGGATGGCGCTTAGAGCGCCGGGGGACGAACGGCGGTTCCCGTTAGGTTCAAGAGAAATGCAAACGAGAGTACGGAGGATCCAATGGCTTCAATCGCAAAAGCGCTGAACGTTCGAGAGGCTTGGGGTGTTTACGCGCTGTACATCATGGTTGCTGGTGCCGGTGCTGTCACACCTGCTCTGGCTGCCTTCGGATCGGCCTTCCCTGATGCTGACCCGGTTACAATCAGCCTCATTCAGAGCCTTCCATCCCTGACTACCATCCTTGGTACGCTGCTTGTAGGCGCGGTCGCTGGCAAGAAGATCTCCTTCAAGGTGACGGGCATCGTGGCCCTGGTCGTCTATTTGATCTTCGGCTGTCTACCGGCTCTGTGGAACGACTCGTTGACATCCATCCTCATTGCCAGGGCCTGCGTGGGCTTCGGTATGGGTATGGTATCTCCGTTGGGTGCGGCGGTCTTCCTGCGCTTGGTCAATGATAAGGAAGAGCGCTCCAAGTACCTGGGTCGCGGCGGCGCCATGCAGCAGATCGGTTGCGTTGTGCTCACGCTGCTAGGCGGCTTCCTCTGCGGTATAGACTGGCGCCTTACCTTCTGGGCTTACGGGCTTGCTCTGGTGGCTCTAGCTATCTTCGTCATTTGCTTCAAGGAGCCTCCGTCACTGGAGACTGAGGCGAAGGAGACGGGGGAATCCCAGAAGGCTCACATCCCCGGTACCGCATGGTTCTTCATCATCGTCTTCCTGCTTGCTCAGATGGTCTGCAGCCCTACCATGATGAACTTCGCCATCCTCATGTCCACCAAGATCCCTGGCGAGGATCCCATGACCGTGGCGGGTATCGCAGGTACGCTGCTGTCCCTCTTCGTGCTGGCCGGTGCTGTGTCTTCGGTCATCATGGATAAGCTGGTTGGCGTGTTCGGTCGCTTCACCGGTGCGGTGGCTCTTGTCATCACGCTCATCGGCAACATCATCATCGCTAGCGCCACTTCTGTGGCCATGTTCACCATCGGCATCTTCGTGTTCGGCTTCGGCTGGTGCCTGGTCATTCCGGTCATCAACCTGGAATGCGGCAATGTGACGAACAAGGCAGGTCTTGCCATGGTGGCCTCTTTGGTCATGGTGGCCATGAACCTGGGTAACTTCGTGGCCTCCTATTACATGGGCGGTGTCTTCAGCATCGTGGGGAACGACCCCACTATGTGCCTCATCGTGGATTCCGTAGGTTTCGGCATCCTAGCTATCGTCTGGGCTGTGTTCAACATGCGCAACAAGGCTTGGAGCAAGGACGAGCATCCCAATGTGGATACCTCCTCTGAGCCTCAGGCAGACACCACCCTGTAGATAACCTCATCAAGCATCTACGATAGAGAGGAAGAGAAATTGGCATTCGGAACATTCACCACACCTGTGCAGTGGCAGGAGGGCGAATACACTGTCACGCGCACCAACTCTTGGTCACCGCCGGGGGACCATCCCACCGGAGCTGGCATGAAGCTCTATGTGAAAGACGGCATCTTAGAGAAGGTGGAAGGTGATCCTGAGCAATCCATCACCAAGGGCGCCATGCCCATTCGCATGCTGTCATTGCCGGAATACGTTTACAGCCCTTATCGCATCCTGCATCCCATGAAGCGTGATCCGGAGAAGCGCGGGGATGATTCCGCCTGGGAGCAGTGCAGCTGGGATGAGGCCTATGACCTCATTTGCAACAACGTGCGCCGCATCACGGACGAATATGGCAGTAATGCCATCGTCACATTCGTGGGCACCGGGCGCGAGGCGGGCAACTGGGGACCCACCATGTCCTGCCGCGTCTTCAACAGCCCGAACATCTGCTACATGCAGACAGGGTGGTCTTGCTACGGGCCGCGCATGGCTTGTACGTCCTACGTGCTGGGCGCGCCCTACCCTGAACTGGATTATGCTTCTCAGTTCCCGGACAGCTATGATGACCCCCGCTGGAAGTGCCCTGAGGTCATCATGATCTGGGGCAAGGAGCCGCTGAAGAGCAACCCGGACGGGTTCTGGGGCCATTCCATCGTTGATATGTACGCCATGGGTGCCAAGTTCATCGTGGTGGATCCGCGCCTCACCTGGGAAGCAGCCCGTGCTGAGATCTGGCTCCAGGTGCGCCCTGGTACCGATGCTGCTCTTGGCATGGCCATGTGCAACATCATCATCTCCGAGAACCTCTATGATCATGATTTCGTGGACAAGTGGACGTTCGGTTTCGATGAGTTCGCCAATCGCGTGAAGACCATGAGCCCCGAAGAGGCGGCGGAGATCTGCGAAGTGCCCGCTGAGAAGATCTATGCCGCGGCGCGTCTGTTCGCCACGGCGAAGCCTGCTGCCTTGCAGTGGGGCCTGGCGGTAGACCAGAAGCCCAACGGCATCCAGATGGGTTTTTGCTGCCTGGCCATGATGGCCATCACGGGCAACCTGGATGTGCCTGGCGGCATGATCATGGGTGCCATTGACATCGGCGGCTTGGGTTCTGGATATACGGATCTTGACCCTCAGTCCAAGATCAACGAGCAAGTGGGCGTGGATGAGTACCCTGCTATGGTGCGCACCCAGCAGTTCACCCATCCTGACGTGACCTTCGATGAGCTTGAGAAAGAGGATTCTCTCTTCAAGATGGGCTTCTTCACCTCCGCGAATGCCTTGGCAAACCCCTGCAATCTGCCGAAGCGCTACGAAGACGCCATCAAGCGGCTCCAGTTCAACGTGGTCATGGATATCGTCATGACGCCTACGGCTGAAGCGCTAGCCGATGTGTTCCTGCCCGTGAACACCTATGCCGAACGGGATATGTACGTGGCCACCCATTACGGGGCCTGCGGTACCTGGATCGGAGCCATCAAGAAGGCCATCACGGTGGGCGAGTCGAAGTCTGACATCACCATCATGCGTGAATTGGGTACGCGCCTGCGCCCAGAGCTCTGGGAGATGTACAAGACGGATATCGAATATATCGACGATCAGAAGCTCTGCACGTTGAAGACGCCTGAAGGCAAGCCGCTTACCATGCAGGACCTCTTCGATCATGGTTGTTATCACGTGGACTATGAGTACAAGAAGTATGAGACCGGCAAGCTGCGTCCTGATGGACAGCCCGGTTTCATGACCCCCACGGGCCGTGTGGAGCTCTATTCCACCATGTTGGAGACTTGGGGTGACGATCCGCTGCCCTACTACGAGGAGCCGCCCGCGTCTCCCATCTCCACGCCGGAATATGCTGCGGAATATCCCATGGTGCTCTCAACCGGTGCTCGGACTTGGTCCTATTTCCATTCCGAGCAGCGCCATGTGCCGCTGCTGCGCGAAGTGGAGCCCTGGCCATTGGTGGATATCAATCCCGAGGATGCTGAGCGCTTTGGTCTCATCGACGGTGATTGGGTGTGGCTTGAGAATCCCAACGGGAAATGCCGCATGAAGCTTTCCGTGCAGCCCGGTCAGAAGAAGGGCGCACTGGCGTCCCAGCATGGCTGGTGGTATCCGGAACGCGAAGCATCTTCTCCGCGCCTCTTTGATGTATATGACGTGAACGTCAACAATCTGGTGCCCTATAAGACCATCGGCAAGTTGGGTTGGGGTGCTCCCATGAAGTGCCTCATGTGCAAGATCTACAAGGCTGACGCTCCGGAAGACGAGAGCAAGATCGAGGAGGTCCTCAATGCCTAGAAATGGACTAATGATCGATTACTTGCTCTGCACGGGATGCCACAGCTGCGAGGTCTCCTGCAAGCTTGAGCATGACCTGCCCACGGGCATCTTCGGCATCAAATTGGCTGATGATAAGCCCTGGGCGGTGGACGAGGACACCTGGGAGTACAAGTGGGTGCCCATTCCCACCCAGCTGTGCGATCTGTGCGCCGAGCGCACCGAAGCGGGCCAGCAACCGGCTTGCGTTCTGCACTGCTGCTCCCATTGCATGCATTACGGACCGGTGGACGAGCTGGCTGCGAAGATGGACGAGATCGACCGTCCTTGCACATTGTTCACCATCAAGAGATAGGCACGACCATGACGAAAGACGATTTCTTGAAGCTCTCTGATGAAGAGCAGATGGCATGGCTCACGGAACAGACGGATGCAGGCCGTGAGGTGACAGATATCGTGAACGAACTGGGATGCACGAGGGCCGATCTACAGGGCTTCGGATATACCTATGCTCTAGGGAAATGGTTCTTCATGTCAATGTCTGATCGCGCATCAGTGGTGGCTCAGAACTAGTGTTTCGAAAGAGGTCCGCAGCTTCGGCTGCGGGCCTCTGAATCGGGAGTGAAGACCCAAGGTCGTTTTGTAGCTCAAGCTTCAGCTTGCCTGGCGCCATAGGCAGGTTGAAGCCTGCGCTACGAGGATGCAGGTGACCTTCTATGAGAAGGGGGAGAGCATGCATGGGGGTGTGTTGATGCTAGCGCCGCCAGCCCGGGCGGATGCGCCTTTCCTTGGCTAAGAGAGGATGGATCCAAGGAAAGGAGAAACCCATGAACGATGAGACCACTATGACCGCAGACGGTATGGAAGACTGGGTAGTGGGAAAAGATGGCTCTGATGCTCAGGTGGCTGCAACGGGCAAGGATGTTCCCTGGCAATGGCAAGAGGGTGATCTGACCGTCACGCGAAGCGCCGCTTGGAGTGCACCAGGATGTCATCTTGGTTGCGGCGTTAAAGTGTACACAGATGCAAGCGGGAACTTCGTCAAGCTGGAGGGAGACGAAGCGAACCCCTTCAACCAGGGGAGGTTATGCATTCGCTGCCTCTCCTTCGATCAAGTGATCGAACACCCTGACCGTTTGGTATCGCCGATGATCCGCAACCGGGAAGACCGCGGCAAGGATGTTTGGCGCAAAGCCTCTTGGGATGAGGCCTATGACCTCATTTGCGCGAAGTTCGCTGAGATCAAAGAAGCTTACGGGCCAGAGGCTATCCTGTTCGCTTCGGGTACGGGGCGTGACATTGCCAATGGCATGTATCGGATGGCCTACTCTTTCGGTAGCCCCAATATAGCCTATCAGCAGACGGGCGTTGCCTGCTATGGTCCTCGCATTACGGCCACTTCCATCATGATGGGCAACTACTGCGTACCCGATTGCTCCATGTACTTCGCTGACCGTTATGAGGATCCTCGCTGGCGGCCGCCCGGCGTCATCTTCATCTGGGGGAACAATCCACTGGTGAGCAACGCAGACGGCAACTTCGGCCACTGGATGGTGGATTGCATGAAGCGCGGAAGCAAGATAGTGGTGGTGGATCCGCGTCTGACCTGGGTAGCCGCAAAGGCTAACCTGTTCCTTCGACTGCGTCCAGGTACCGATGCGGCGTTGGCTCTAGCCATCATCAATGTGATGATCTCAGAAGGTCTTTATGATAAGGAATTCGTGGATAAGTGGACCTACGGGTTCAGTGATCTGGCGAATGTGGCTGCGAACTATCCTCTTGATCTGGCTGAGAAGATCACCGGCGTGTCTGCAACCAAGATCAGCCAAGCTGCCCACATGGCATGGGAGTGCAAGCCCATGACTATGCAATGGGGTTTGGCATTGGATCAGACTCGCGAATGCATCTCTGGTTCTATGGCTTTGGTGGCTCTGTGGGCCCTTACGGGGGATATAGATGTGCCTGGTGGCATGGTGACCACCCATCAGCCCTTCGGCGCTGAGATCTGGCAGCCTCCTGCAGCAGAGACCTTCCTGGATGAAGAGGTGGTGCAGAAGCGCATCGGCTATCACGAATATCCACTCTACAAGTACAGCGGCTGCGTAGTGGCTCAGCCAGACATGCTCTATGATGCTTGCATCACGGGCGTGCCCTATCCTATCAAGGCTGGCTGGTGGCAGAGCACGAATCCTCTATCCTGTTGCTCTCAGTCCCCTGAGGATAAGGCTTATAAGGCCATCATGAATCTGGATTTCAACGTGGTGGTGGATATCTTCATGACCCCTACGGCCATGGCCTGTGCTGAGGTAGTGCTGCCGGTGGCAACCTGGGCGGAGAAAACGGGCATGCGCAGCATCTGGTACTACATGCAGCCCATCAATCCTGCTGTCAGCACGAAAGACCGAGACGTGAAGTCTGACCTTCAGATCAACTTCGATCTGGGCAAGCGTTGGGCACCTGAGAAATGGCCCTGGGATACCGTGGAGGAGTTCTTCACCACCCAGATGGGTTCATCCGGTGTGGATTACGAACAGCTCAAGACCATGAACTGGATGTACCCTTCGTTCGAATACGAGAAGTACAAGAATGGTAAGCAGCGCTCTGACGGTGCTCCAGGATTCAACACTCCCACAGGCCGTTTGGAATTCAAATCCACCCTCTGTGAGCAGTGGGGCTTCGAAAGCGTTCCCAGCTATCATGAGACCGATAGGGGTCCGCTCTCTACGCCAGAGCTCATGGAAGAGTACCCGCTCATCCTTACCACAGGGGCGCGCAATTGGTCTTATTTCCATTCGGAAGGACGTCAGATCCCGCGGCTGCGCCATTTACGGCCAGACCCTATCGTCGAAGTGAATCCGGTTGATGCTGAGCGCTTCAACATCAATCAAGATGACTGGGTCGTGGTAGAGAACGAATATGGGAAGATCCGCATGAAGGCCGATGTCACCATCGTTGTGCCCCAAGGCGTGGTCAATGTAGATCATGCTTGGTGGTTCCCTGAGCGAGATGCGGAAGGGCTCTTCGATACGTTCGCTTCCAATGCGAACGTGCTGGTGCCCCCGGAGTTCGGATCCACCGGCTTCGGTGCGAACTGCAAATCTCTCATCTGTAAGATCTACCCAGACGTGAAAGGAGCTTGAGCCATGGCACGCACAGGCATGCTGATAAACTATGACTACTGCACAGGATGCCATTCTTGCGAAGTGGCATGCCGGGCGGAACACGGATTCGCAGACGACGAAGGGGGAATCGTTGTCAAGCAGGTGGGTCCATGGGAATATGCGCCCGATCTGTTCCAGTATGCATTCATGCCCATTATCACCGATCAATGCGATCAGTGCAAAGACCGGGTAGGCCAAGGTAAAGAACCAACCTGTGTGCATCATTGCCAGGCCAAGGTGATGGCTTATGGTGATGTATCAACTTTGAAGGATGAGGTGCCCGAAGGATCGAAGTCAGTCATCTTCTATTTCGCTTAGGGCAGGGGGCCTCTATCGGATGCGGAGTGTGGTCTCGCTGGCTGCACTCCCTCCCTTTTAGCAGGTCAGAGTAAGAAAGCAGGTTCATGATACGAGTGCAGGGAACATATCCCGGGATGTCATCCGAGGCGTCTCAGATCCCTTCAGATGATGCGGTCGAAGAGAAGACGCGATCAGTGCAGGCAGAGGAGGCTTCGGAAGAGATGGCTCCTTCCACGGTTGGGGGCCAGGTGCTCATGCCTATGCGGGATATGCTGGGCTATTCTTGCTTCGTTGCCTGGGCCTTTCTCTTCGGTTGGTGCCGCAGCCTTTCGTCCTCCTACGGTGATGATGTCTTCTTCATCTCTCGCGCCTTCCTGTTCGGTGGTATCTTCTTGGGAGCCGCCGTGCTCTTCCTCACACGAGGAGATTTTCTGCGCCACTTCAAGAACAAGCCTGCCGAATGGGTGTCACCGATATTCTGCATGGCAGCAGGACTTACTTTCATCATGGAGATACCCCAGGAAGTGGCATTCGGACTATGGTGCCTTGCAGGTATCGGTCAATCAGCCATGGTCTTCTTCTGGGGCATGCGCTTGCGTATCCTCTCCCGTGACCAGCAGCTCTATGCTATCTGCTGTGGCTTCGTCATCGGGGGTTCGGCCCTCGCCATCATGCCATTCGTGATGCATGGGCTGGCAGTGGGTGTATCCATTCTGCTGCCCGCGGTTTCCTATGGGCTGCTGCGATTGGCGCGTCAGAGATTCGAGGGTCATTCTGAGCGCATGACCATCTGGAAAGGAGAGAATAGGGGACCGAAAGGATTCCTCGAATTCCGTAATGCCATCCCCTTCAAGAGCGATCGGAAGATGGTCATCTTCAGGGGTTTGTTCTCCTGTCTTTACTCCATCTTCTTGGGATTCGTCACAGGGATGGTCCTCTCCGGAGACCATGGGCCTTCTGAGGATGTGGTCATCGGGTTGGGGAACATCGCAAGCGCTCTCATCATGCTCCTGATCCTCAAAGATGCCACTAGCGGTCGAGAGGATATGTTGCCGCGCTTGTTCTTGCCCGTCACGTGCCTTTGCATGGTGATGTTGGGAACGCTTTGGCCAACGGAATGGGTGCTGTTGTGCGCCTTCCTCCTCTTCGCACTGTTCGGCTGTCTTGAGATCCTGAACGCCTATAGCGCCTATGTGGGCACGCCCTACGATGCGGTGCGTTGGTTCTGGGAGATCCAGGCATCGAAGCTGGGCAATGCTTTCGGCTTCTTCGTGGGGTGGCTTGTTGTGGTGATGCTTGGCCAATGGCTTATCGGAAGCGGCTATGTCTTCTTGCTGACTTGTTTCATCCTGAGCATCTTCGCGGTGGTCGTGGATTCCTTCCTCTTCCGTCGCTCGGTCTTCGAGACGTCTGCAGAGCCCATGGATGATGATCTTGCGGAGATGGGTTCGGAAGGGGGAGTTCCTGGTGACACCACCGGAGCCGCAGTGGAGGAATACTATCTCTCCATAAGCCAAGAGATGGCCCGTGAATTCAAGCTGTCGCCTCGTCAAACTGAGATATTCATCTATCTGGCGCGGGGGCGTAATGTCCAGTTCATTCGCGAGAAGCTGGTGCTATCCACTCCTACGGTGAAGAGCCATACCTACGCTATCTATCAGAAGCTGGGAATCCATTCCCATCAAGAGCTGATCGATATGGTGGAACAACGATTGAAGAAGGAATAGAAGGGTTAGTTCATGTGCGGATACCTCTGTACCGGATGCGGTAAATGCGGGCTCACGAAACCTCGAACGAAGCCATTTGGCACCTGCTTCGCTTGTGGCCATGTCAACAAGCCAACCGATGGGGTTTGTGCGAAGTGCGGAAAGCCCCTTGTCCGCATGCCTGGTCAAGCCAGTAGCTCATCCTGACGTTAGATGCATTCGTGCTCCTCATCCGTTGAAGGTGGTCTTCTCGATCAGGTCTATCAGGGCCTGATGGGAGTGGATGCCCAGCTTCTGATACACAGCATAGGTATGGGTCTTCACGGTGGGCGTGGAAAGTCCCAGGGCGTTGGTGATGTATTCGGTATTCCGTCCATTCGCTAAGAGCAGGAACACCTCTTTCTGGCGGGGCGATAGGTTATGGCGCTCCGCCAAGGAATCGCAGGTTTCCAGCCAACGATCCCCCTTGGGAGAGAAGGGGAGGATGGTAGCCGTTTCCTGAACCGCCAACTGCTCCTCTTCGTTCACGATGGTTCGCGACATCACCAATCGCATCTTCTTGAAGAAGATATCATCCAGGATGACCACCGCGCAAAGGGACGCGAACAATACCAGCACGGCCCAGTGACCATCTTGAGGCCCGAAAGAAAGCAAGCGGCCACCTACTAGCCATCCGCCCAGCATGCCCACCGATGAACAGGCTTTCGCCGACCAGCCTTCGAAGATGAATCGGACAGGCATGAAGGAAAGGTAGTTGAAGGATGACATGATGCCCATGATCCAGAGCATAGTGGTCAGCGCTCCTGTCAAGGCAGCGAAAGTCACAAGAGCAGGGGAAGGGAAGACGAAGGCTATCCCCAGGAAAGAAACGCATGATAAGGGAACGAAGGCATTTGTTATGACCGTGGATGCCAATAGCTCATCTCGTTTGAGCAAAAGGAGCAGTCCTAGGCTTGCAAGAGCCACTACGAACCCTAGGGCTGATCCTGCCACTGCGGCCCCGCCGATCGATGCGGCAGCAATGAGCGCGATGCCGAACAGATAGGCGAACATGAATGAGTGAAGACCTTTGAGCAGCACTTTTGACAAACCTTCTTCGCGCAGGATGTTGATGACGCGGCTTGCTCGCTCACAGAAGCGCTCTTCAACTCCCGGCGCTCTGAAGGAGGAGCTTTTGAATGGGTCGGTTACGGGGGTGCGCAGAGAAGAGCTAGCGAAGAGGACGGTCCAGGCTAGGGGAAGCGCCCCCAAGCCCACTACCATGAGCTCAGCATACATGAGCGCGAAGAAGAACGTTAAGACGCCTGCGAGGGCCATGGCAGTGCATACCACGCGCCTACACCGATCAGTGGGGAGCATGCGTAGATGGAAGACCCAGAAGAAGAACCAGAGCGCCTCCCCTGTGCCGCTGGCCATCCATGCAACCTCAGTGGCTTCGCTTTGCCGAAAGAGAGGCAGGGGGAGCAGGCAGATCACCGGGCCGAAGATCAGTAGGAAGGCAGCCCCTAAGAGGAGCGGGGACGGCTGCGAGAGCCGCTTCATGGCAAAGACGCAGAGGAGGGATGTAGCGGCAGCTCCTATCAGGAACAAAGAGCGCGTGATGAAGAAGCTGAGCTGGCCTTCAAAGCCCACAGCTAGAGAGCTGCTCTTGGCGCTATCCAAGCAAAGCACGCTGAACGTCCAAGCGAAGAAGCAGGCAAGTCCGGCAGTGATGCCCCAAGGCATGGGCGGAACCTGAGATGTCGCGTCGCTTTTGAAGGGAGCATCATCCATGGGCGTCCCATCCTCTCGCCTCGCGCAGGTAAGAGAACCGTATTTGCTCAGTGGCTCGTTCAAGGCTATCAGATGCATTCTGTACGGATAATTACCTCGCCGTACGAAACAGCCCCTACGACGAAATGACGAGGGGGTTGTTCGCCCAGCAAGAAGGCCTCCTGGAATAGGAGGCCTTCTTGCGAGGAGGAGGGTTGAGCGGAAGAGCCTCATCTTCGCAAGGCCAGGCGCTCTATCGGTCCTTCTTCAGGTAAAAGACCGGTTGCCGTGAGCGCTCCCAAGCGGGGAGCATCGTTTCGCCGTAGCCCCTCTGGAGGAGCTCTTCGCGCTTGAGGGAAAGCGTGCTCTTCGGGTCATCAACATCTCCGAAGAAGAGCGCTGCAGAGGGGCAGCACATCTCGCAGAAGGGTAGCTCTCCTTCCCACTGCCGGTCTCCGCACATCGTGCAATCCTTGTTGAAGATGGGCATCCAGCTCAATGAGAGGTCAGGCCAGGTACCCAATGGCTCGTCGATGCGGTTGCCTCCGATGGTGCGGATGCTCACGCGGTAGTCGTCCACGTCCAAGTGATAGGCCATCTTGCAGGCCATGGAACAGGTCCAGCACCCGGTGCACCGGTTCAGGTCGACGAGTATCCCTTGTTGTGTCATCTATTCCGCCTTCCTGACGTCACAGAGGACGTCCCAGATCGTTTCGCAGCCCACGACGCCGTCAAGGAATGTGAGCGCTTGGGGCACACCGGTCTCCACGATGCGCTCCAGCACGATGGGGTTCCATGTGCGGCTGATCTCAGTGATGGCGTCATAGACACCCACATAGGCTGCTATCTCTTGGGCTGGCTCTGAATCCTTGTACTGGTCTTGACCGTAGCAGTACCACAGGTGCGCTGTGCCCGGCTGCACGAAACGCGTGAAGTACACGGGCACCTTGACCACGCCGCGTTCGTTGAATATCTCCACCATGTCCCCTTCGCGGATACCGCGGGCAGCTGCATCCTCAGGGGTCATGCCCACGGATGGCCCTGGCCCTGCCAGGCGGTCCAGTTCAGCTATCTCGCGGAACTGACCTTGCATGAAGTATCGGGAGCGTCCGATGAACAGGTGTAGGGGATAGAGCAGGCGGCGCTCTTGGTCATCGATCAAGGCCAGCTGTCGGTCCACGGTGCCGCCTCCGCGGATGCCCGCAAGCTCTTCGGTGTAGAACTCATAGCGGCCGGATGGTGTACGCGGCTCTGTAGAGCGGTAGAACTGTGCCATCTCAGGAGGCGTGTTCATGGCGATGACCTTCTCCTTGCGGAGGCGTTCCATGGTGATGGGCGCATCAGGGGGAGCCACCTGAGGATCAGGAGAGGCGAAGTAGATATCGCGCCACTCGTCCATGGTCTTGTCGAAATGCTCTCCCAATCCCAGGGAACGAGCCAAGTCCACGATGATGTCGCAATCGTCATGGGATTCGCCCCGGGGAGGGATAGCGGGTTCGCAGTAGACTAGGCAATTGCCCGTGGCGGCTACATCCTCGCGCTCGAAGACGGTGGCAGCCGGTAACACGTAATCTGCGAAGGAGGCCGTCTCTGACATCCGGATCTCAGAGACCACGATCAGCTCCATGTTCGGGAAGAACTGGTCGCGCCACATACCGCGGGGCGGCCAGTTGTGAACGGGGTTGCCAGCGAAGTTCAAGAATGCCTTGTACTGCTGGACATCCGGATCCTCGAAGGAATCCAGGATCTCTTGCATGGCGGTGTAGGTGCCCTTGAGCTCTGGCAGCCCGTCGATCCAAACGCCCATGTTGTTATAGCTGACGGGCCAGTTCTTGCCGCTGGCCTCGAAGGTGATTCCCGCTCCTTCGTTGTACAGCTTACCCGTGAGCAGCGGCAAGAGCGCGATAGCCCGGGATACTTCGATGCTGTTCTTATAGCGCAGTCCTGCGCCCATCCAGATCAGAGCATCCTTGTGGCCGATGTATTCCTCGGCGAACAGACGCAAGGTCTCTTCGTCGATGCCCGTGAACGTGCGCTGGTATTCGGGCGTATAGGGGTCGCATCGTTCGCGGATGAGCAGCAAGGATGACTTGCAGGGGATGCCCTCTATCTCAACGTCTGCGAAGAGGTCTGCATCGATGCCCTCCATATCATGGAAATGGGGCGCAACGGGCTTGGCGCAGCCCGCGGTCTTATCCCAGACCATGTACCAATCCAGACCGCCTTCCACCACGTCAGATTCCCTCAGGTAACGGCCGGTATCTTGGCGAACGAGGAACGGCGCTCCGGTCTCTGTGGTCAAAAAGCCCTTGTCGATGCGGTTCGTGTCGAAGATGATCTTGCAGACCGCGAAGACGAAGGCAGCATCCGATGCCGGGTTGATGCCGATGAATTGGTTCGCGTTCGCGGCGGTCGAGTCATAGACGATCCCGATATCCACGATCTTCACCCCAGCATCTTGCACGTCTGCCAGGTAGCGGGTCGTATTCGCAGCCCTCGTGCCGCCTAGAGGGTTGGCGCCCCAGACCACGATGTAGTCAGAGGCGGAGATCCGGTCGTTGTTGTTGAGCAAGAGCAGGTAATTCTCGCCTGACCAGGTGGTGGGTCCGATGATGTCGCACAGGTCGATGGCTTCTTGTTCTAGCATGGTGGTGCCGAAGGCCTCGCAGAAGCGGAAGTTCAAGGACATGGCCAGACCTATGTTGTAGTTCGGTGTTCCGCAGGGGAAGTAGTTCTGGATGATGGAACGGGTTCCATAGCGCTGGGCTATATCCTTGACCTTTTCGGATATCTCAGCGTAGGCTTGGTCCCAGCTGATCTCCTCCCATTGACCAGCGCCCCGTTTCCCCACGCGCTTCAAAGGATGCAGCAAGCGGTTCTCGATGTAGGGGATCTTCACCGAGGCGCACCCTTTCACGCAGATGCCCGACCGCTCCTTGAAGCAACCGTGCACCTGCTGGCGCGGGTCCTCTTCGATATGCTTCGGGACGTGCATGGGTTCACATCGCTCGATCTGACCATCGGCGTTCACGATGGTGCTCAAGATGCAGTAGTCGTGACATCCCCAGCCTTGGCAGGTCGTATAGACCATCTTCTCGTCTGGCGCCATAGCTCCTCGCTCTCTCGCTATCCGTTGGGAAACTGGGGAGATGGTAGGAAAGCTGCCCTTTCGTCACAATGCAGATAGATGCTGGTTTTTCAGCAAGTCATATCCAAAATGGAAATAAGATGCACGGAAAGCGATTGACAGCAGGGGGTTGGCATGGAAGGATATCCGCCAACCGCTCCGAAGAGGGATCTGCCATGGATATCGGCCATATTCGCATTCAGCAGCTCCAGGAGCTGACGGCGCTCTTGGACCATGAGAGCCTCTCCCAGGCTGCGCTCAGCTTGGGTATCACCCAGGCCACGCTGAGCAAGCACCTACGCTCTTTGGAGCGCCAGGTTGGGGCCGACCTTTTCCGGCGGGATTATCGTTTGACGTTGACGCCAGCAGGGAGGATGCTGGCTGAAGCGGCGGTGCGCATCACCAATGAGGTGGATCTGGCTGTCAGGAGCTCGCGCAAGTGCGCTCTGGAAGGCGTGCAAGAGCTGCGCATCGAGAATACGGTGGCCTATTTTGCTCCCCGTGCCCGTGTGGATGCGCTGATCGAAGCCTTCTTGGACCGCCACCACGATGTCCTGTTGCGTCATGTGCCCATCACCACTGACAGCCTCTTGGGTTCCATCTGGCAGAACCTGGCTGACGCAGGATATTGGTATGACTTCGGAGAGATAGATGACATACTAACCCGCCGGGAACGCGATGGGTTAGGGCTCATCCACCTTGACACGGAACGCATGATCGTTTGGGCCCATTCTGACCACCCCATCCTGGCTGCCAAAGCCGTGACAGCCAAGGAATTGGCAAAATGCTCCATCATGGCCATGCACCGCTTCTCCCACGGCCGGAGTTACCGCATCCATGCTGATCTCTTCCAGACGCGTCCCTTCGCAGGTCTGTCTCTTTATGAGGATGTGCGCATGGTGACGCAGTTCCTTGACTTCCTCTCACTGGATCCTCGGGAGAGCGTCTACGTGCTGCCGGAGTCCTTCGCGGCAGAGGCGCCCTTCAAGCGTCGGCGCGACATGCAGTGGCGTTTCGTGGATGAGAGCGAACCTTGCCAGATGTTCTTCGCTTATGATGCGGCTTCCAAGAACCAGATCGTCCACGAGGTAGCTGCTTACTTGAGCGCCAACCTCTCTCAGGTCTAGTGCTCCAGCGTTTCCTAAGAAGCGACCCACTCGTTTAATCCACTCGTTTAATCACTCGTTTAGCTAAACGAGTGATTAAACGAGTGGATTAAACGAGTGGGTCAATGGGAAAGACGATAGCGTTGCTTCGTACTGCCTTTCGGCTGAGTTGGTTCTAAGACATTGGCTTCGATCATGCCGTTGATGTACTTCACAACGGTGGCTTTTGATTTTCCTGAATGCTTCGCCACCTCTCCGGTGCTGATGGACCCCTGGTCCTCAAGCAACCCAAGAATGATGGCTCTCATTGATTCTTGAGAAGAAAAGCGCCTTTCATCAGGCGTGATGTGTCTTTTTTGAAAGAGGAGCGAAAAGAAGCCTATCGTATCCTTTGGCGTTGGAGGGGGCATCAATGCATCGCTCATCTGCGCTTCTATGGTTTGATAGCCTGTCCCTCGATTTTCAGCGACGAATTGGCCATCGGAATAGGGAATGCTCTCCAGGAGATTGGCAAGGAATTGGTTGCGCGAAGCGCTCACGCAATCCTTACCAAGCATGTCAATGGTTACATTGCCGAACAATCCTCCAGGATTGAGGATCTCTAGTCTGTCAATGTACATATCTATTTGAACCGGTGTTCCATGGGATTGCGGGGAGTAATCTCTATGCATCAGCGCATTGGCAATAGCTTCGCGCAGCGCGACGATCGGATAATCAGGGACATCTTTTCGAAATGCGCCTTCAATAAGTGCTCCTGTTCTCATGTTTCGGTCAATAGCGGCGATAGCATCCTCGATCATGAAGGGGACTGATCCGACCAAGGTTGCGGAGTCTATGAGTCGCTGTCCCATTTCAGTTACATCTGACTTGTTCGTGCCTGGATAGCAGGCAAATGAGATGTTCAAGCGCGGAAAGAATTGTTGCGGGAATCCCCCCAGTGCAAGGAGTCCCGCTAAGGTTGGACGCAGGATGCCGTGGGCATCCTTTTTTATCACGTTGAGTTTGATAAGCGCTTCTTCGTCTGGAAGCTGTGCAAAATTCCTAGCATGCACGATGCGCTCACGTTGCAAAAGGGCTGCAAGAAGACTGTCATCTAGATCTTCGATCGTTGCATCTTCAACGATATCACGATCATAGCGAGGCTGACGATGTTCATCATTAAGACGGTCTACCTCGTAATGCGATAGTCGTCGGTCTCCGTCCCCTGTTCTGATAAAGGCTCCGTCATACATGCCATTCTGCTTCACATAGCATGGCTTATCCATTGGCCGCATCTCTTTTATATCGGCGACCAAGATCGGATAACCCTCGATCTCATGGACAGATATGATGGGACGTACGGGTGGATGCATCTTCTCATTGCAGATATTGGCAATAGAATCTTGTAGCGACTTGATGTCGATGTCTTTCACTGGTGCGAATCCATCTTTTTCCGACAAGCCGAAGATGAGCCAGCCACCTGAACCATTGGAGAAAGCAGAGAGCGTCTTTGCTATATCTTTAGATGCTTCCTTCGGCGTGGACTTCACTTCGTATTTCTGAAGATCAACGCCGATCTTCCTCATCAGATCGACTGTTTCCAGGAGTTGTTCTTGGGTGATGTCCATTAAGGTCCTACCCTCTTCTTCGACGATCTTCTCTCGCGATGATAGCACACTCGTTTAATCACTCGTTTAGCTAAACGAGTGATTAAACGAGTGATTAAACGAGTGGGTCATCCTGTTGTCTTGGGCAAGCGCGAGACAGGGCATTGAGGGGCGGCTCAAGGGCTTTTTGCTCTTTCGGCATCTTTAATATCAAACGACGATGCTGGGTCCCCCCTTCTCATATCAGCAGTATCTCGTTTTCCTCTTCTCTTCCAGGTATAACGAATCAGGGAAGCCTTATAGGAGATGGCTCATAAATACCACAGGGTTGTGGTCGTTGTGATCAGAAGGAGAAACCCATGCTGACACCTCGTGAGAACCTATTGCAGATCATCCAGGGCGGGAAGCCAGAATACCTCATGGATCAGCGCTCCTATCTTGGAGCCGCCTTTGATCCGATCATCGCTGATTCGGTGGGCTTCTGCAATGTAGGGGAGACCTTGACGAACGCTTGGGGCGCCACGATCACCTGGGCTGAAGGACAGCCAGGGCCTTACCCATCAGATACTGCTGAGACCCGGGTGATCAAGGATATCGAACAATGGAGGGATTACGTCGTTGCTCCTGACCCTAACAGCTATACCGAAGACGATTGGGCACCCTATTTGGAGGCGGCAGCGAAGATCGATCGTTCTCAACAGTTCGTCACCGTTGAAGTGGCCCAAGGCATCTTCGAGAAGATCCATTACCTACTGGGCATGGAGGATACCCTTTGCGCTTTCATGGAGAACCCGGATGAGATGCATGAGCTGATCGACTTCATGGTGGATTGGGAGCTCAAAGTTGCGCAGATCCAGTTGGAGCGCTTTCAGCCCGATGCGCTCTTCCATGCCGATGACTTCGGAACTCAGGTAGGCACTCTCTTTAGCCGTGATGTGATGCGGGAGTTCCTCGTGCCAGCGTACAAGAAGATCTATGGTTTCTGGAAGGACAATGGCGTGCAGCTCATCGTCCATCACAATGATTCCTATAGCGCACCCTTCGTTCCAGAGTTCATCGACATGGGCGTTGATATCTGGCAAGGCCCTGTGACCGAGAATGACCTTCCGGCGCTAGTCAAGGAATACGGAGGCCAGATCTCATTCCAAGGCGGGATCGACAATGGCAAGTTCGATGTGGTGGATTGGTCCTACGACAAGATCTATGATCATGTGAAGAGTCTCGTGGAGTCCACCGGGGTGAATTATATGATCCCCAGCTTCACCTCTGCTGGCCCCATGACTGCCTTCCCGGGAGCTTATGAGGCGGCGAGCAAAGCCATCGCTCAGGTGAGCGAAGAGCTCCTTGGAGCAAGCCAACCGCCTATCACGCTTGCAGTGTGAGGCTATCCTCTGTCCGTTATGTCGGGCGCCTGCCAAGGACACCGTTTCCTTGGCAGGCGCTCTTTTTGAAGATGTCCCGTGCAAGGGGTCATACTCTCATCCTCTAATACCAATCGACGAACCCGTGAGCGGGCATTTGATACCACCTATCGCTTATCCAAGATGCAGGGGGTGGATATAAAGAGGCTGCCGCTTTTCATACTTGCAGTTCTTCGGATAGTTTGAATCCAACGGAAGCGAACCTTCAAGTATGAGGACGAGCGGTATGGAAACGGATCCTGAAGCGAAGCGACTCATCCCAGAGGGAAAGGGGGAATTGCTTAACGGGGGATGTAGGGCGCTTTCGCCCAAGGCTCCTCTTGTCAATCCTTTCCAAAGGAGGAGAGAATGGCTTCTACTAAAGCCTCGCCAGTCAGCACGAAAGCCGCCTTCGGCGTCATGTGCATTACCTTGGTCTGCTTCACGGCTGGTGCCACCACCCCAGCCATGGGCATGCTCTTCGAGCAGTTCGCAGACCAACCCCAGTGGCTTTGTCCCTCATCAACACGCTACCTTCTCTAGGCACCATCATTGGTATTCTCGTGTTCGGATCCGTTGCCAACGGCAAGGTCAAGTTCAAGACGATCGCGAACATCGGCATGCTCTCCAGTGGGATATTCGGCATCTTGCCCACCTTCTGGAATGACTCCATCTGGGTCATCCTGCTCTGCCGTCTGATCTGCGGCTTCGGTACGGGCTTCATCATGTCTTTGGGCGCCACTTGGTTCATGCGCATGATCCGTGATAAGGATGAGCGCGGCAAGTATCTGAGCTGGAATCAGATGTTCGGCTCTGGCGGCGGTATCATCTTCACCATGCTGGGTGGTTGGCTGGCCACCATTCAGTGGAACTATTGCTTCCTGTCCCTGGCATTCATCTTCGTGGCCTGGATCATCATGCTCATCTGCTTCCAAGAGCCCAAGACAGTAGAGCAGATCGTGCAGGAAGAGGGCGCGAAGAGCGCTGAGGAGTTCCAGCAGGCCAAGCGCGTGAAGCTAGGTGCTGGCGTTTGGGTGGTCATGCTGCTCTTCATGGGCTACCAGATGTTGCTTTCCCAGGGCCTCATCCTGTCTTCTGTGTTCATGGATATCAATGGCGCTGGTACAGCTGGTGATGCTGCTAATTGCCTTTCTATCTTCACGGTGTTCACGGCTGTGTTCTGCGCTTTCGGTGGCGCTATCCTCAAGGCGCTCGGCAAGTTCACTGATCCCATCTTCTATTGTATTCTGGGTGCGGGCATGATCTGCTTGCTCGTGGCCGGTTCCAATACGATGCTCTACTACGTGGCCATGGCTCTTCTGGGTATTGGTGCGTGCGTCTGCGCTTTCGTGAACTTCGAGGTCAGCCTCATCACCTCTCCTGCCGGTATGGCTTGGGCGGCATCTCTCATGATGATCGGTACGAACCTGGGCAACTTCCTGTCCTCGTTCCTGCTGGGTGCCTTGCAGGGCATCGGTGGTGACAACGTGTACTTCCCCGTCATCTTCGCAGCAGTAGGCTATTTCGTCCTTGGCGCTATCTTCCTGATCTTCAACCTTACCAGCAAGGGTTGGAGGAACTACAAGGCTGAGAAGCTCGACGGCTATGTGGAAGAGGCTGCTCCTCTGGAGTAACAGCGTCTTGCAACGTTCAAGCCCTCCCTCTATACGAAGCCAGGTGCTGTCTAAGCCCTGGCTTCGTCGTTTTCCAAGACCGGATTTGTGCCTGATTGGCTCATCTGACAGAAAGGAAGGCCATGACCAAGAACTACAAGCATCTGCTCTCTCCCATTCGCGTGGGGAACAGGCTCTTCAAGAATCATCTCGTGATGACGCCCACCACGCCTTCGAACATCCAGGGGGAGGAGCGCTATCCTACCGAAGCGCTCATGCAGCATTACATCCAACGGGCGAAGGGGGGCGCTGCGCTCATCACCTGCTCCGGCATCCCAGATTTCTCTGATCCAAGCCTTTTGCCCGATGCCTTCAAGGATGACTTTCAGTTCGACATAGAGGCCAGCAACCAGCATTACATGGCTCAGATGGTGGAAGGGGTGCACGCCTTCGGTTCCTTCATGACCATTGCCATGCGCCTCTATTTCGATACGAAGTATGACATCTGCCCTGAAGCTCCTCAGTTCGCGGCCCCCGGCATCAATGTGGAGGAGATGCCGCCGAAGGAGACCATCCCTGAATGGGCCATCAAGGAATCCATTGAGGATTTCGTGCGTCGTTGCAAGATCTTGCAGTCCATCGGCTTCGATGGTGTGTATCTGCATATGTCCTACCAGCAATCGCTGTTGGGCCGGGCGCTCTCTCCGCTTTCGAACAAGCGCACGGACAAGTATGGCGGCAGCTTCGAGAACCGCATCCGCATGCTGATAGAGACCTGTGAAACAGTGAAGCGTGAATGCGGCCAAGACTTCCTGATCGAAGGCCATATCACGGGCGAAGAACGGGACCGCGTCACCGATGAGCTCATTCCTGGCGGCTGGACGCTGGATGATTCAGTGCGGTTGGCCGAAGCGGTGAGCGGGCTGGTGGATATCCTGCATCTGCGCGGATGGGACATCGACGGTCAGCACCCCATTGGCCTCACGCCCAACTATCCACCTTTCCTCTATATGGCTGAATATGTGAAGCAACACGCGAAGACCGACGCGAAGATCCTCACGGTGAGCGGCTTCCAAGACCCAGAGCTCATGGATGAGGCCATCGCCAAGGGCATGGTGGACTTCATCGGCATGGCCCGCGGCTTCATTGCCGACCCTGACTTCGGCATCAAGCTCTATGAGGACCGGGCTGAGGACATCAAGCCTTGCATTCGCTGCAACAAATGCCTCAAGATCTCATGGACAGCTCCTCCTGTCACACGCTGCTCTGTGAATCCGCTCTGGGGCATGGAGCATAGGGCTGCTCGGTTCATCGACGCACCCCAAGAGGTTCGCAAGGTGGCGGTTGTGGGCGGTGGCCCTGCTGGCATGGAAGCGGCGCGCATCCTGCGCGGCCGTGGTCATGAGGTTGACCTTTTCGAGAAGGGCGATTCCTTGGGCGGTCAGCTGCGCGTAGGTGATTTCTCGCAGACGAAGTGGCCGCTCAAGCGATTGAAGGACTATCTGATAGGGCAGATGGGCCGCACGGGTGTGCAGGTGCATCTGAATAGCACGCTCATACCGGCCGAGGTAGACGCGAAGGGCTACGACGACGTGATCTTGGCATTAGGATCGAAGCCCCGGCGCTTGTCCATTCCCGGGGCCGATAAAGCTCATGTGAGATCAGTCATGGAGGTCTTCGGTCACGAAGAGAAGCTTCCTCAGCAAATCGTCGTGCTGGGTGGAGGAGAGAACGCCGTTGAGTGCGCCATGCATCTGGCTGGAGAGCACGGCAAAGATGTGACCGTGCTCTACCGCGGTGACGTCTTAGCCAGAGATGCGGCACCATTCCATTATCGCTCGCAGATGGAAGATGTCTGGTCGAATATGGACGGCCTGAAGATCCGTACGGGCGTTGCTGTGACCAGGATAGAAGATGATGCCGTCATCTATCACGATGCAGAAGGAGTTGAGCATTCCGAACCCTGCGCATGTGTGGTCATGGCCTGCGGGAGCGAACCGCGCCTGGATGAGGCGGAATCCTATGCTGGTTGCGATGCACGGATGTTCGTGATAGGGGATAGCCTGCGTACAGGCAGTGTCATGGAGCTCATGCGCGATGCCTATTTCGCTGCTTCTCAGATCTAAGGGACAGCGAACCCCACTGGCCCTGTCGTGTTCGCACGACAGGGCCAAATCCGTTTCGAGCAAACTTGAGCTTGCGCTACGAGGCCTTTTCGTTCTGATCCTGCTTGGCTCGTACGGTGTTCACGATGGCTGCAGCGCAGAAGATGGCAGAGCAGATGATGGCGCCCCAGCCCACGATCTGGAACATGGCGGTGAAGACGCCACCGGTGATGCTGGAGAGGAAGTTCACGAAGAACCCGCACAGGAAGTTCCCCACCATCATGCCCATGGACACATAGGACATGCCGATGGTGACCGTGCCATGGGTGGTGTTCCGAGCAACGCATTCATTCAAATAGGGATAGAGGATGCCGCAGCAAAGCCCTATGAACATGATGCTGATGAATACGCCTACGGCATCGGTAGAGGCAGCTAGGCCGAAGTAGCAGACGGACAGCGAGGCCAAGCAGAACGCAGGCACGAATCGCCCCAACCGTCCCACGATACGGGCGAACACGAGTCCCACCAAGAAGCCTACCATGGTCTGGATAGACCCGGCGGTGCCGGCGATGGTGGAATCGCCTATGCCGGAATCCATGATGAATCCAGCCAGTGTCATATTGAAGATCATCCCGCAGCAGGAGAAGACGCAGTTCGCTAGAGCGAAGAGGAACACCTTATAGGAGAGATGCTTCTTCGCTGCATTGCGCTCAGCATCTTGGATGGCTTTTTCGGGGCCCATCTTCGGTATGTACTTGATCTGCATGAATATGGCTATGGTGAGGATGGCATAGATCCAAAGGCATACTCGCCACCCGAACATCGCGCCTACCCAGCCAGCGCCGAAATTGAGGAAGAAGGCGATGATGCAGGCCCCTCCGTTCAGGAGACCCATCACTTGGGTGCGTTCGCGGCCTTGGAAGAGCTGAGCGGTAATGGCGGGAACCATGGGGTAGACCAAGCCTGCCCCAATGCCTTCCACGATGCGCGTACCCACGAGGAATTCAGCAGTGGGGGAGAAAGACCCGACGAAGCCACCGAGGATGAAGATCACGGTGCCTATGAGCATGAGCGTGCGCTTGTCTATGAAGCGAGCAAGGTGTCCAGCAACCAGGGTCATGATCAGCATGGTGCCCGAAGTGACCGAAAAGGAGAAGTTGATCGTGGCCGGATCATTGAATGTGGCTGTGATCAAGGCCAGGATGGGCATATAGAGCGCTGCTTGCACCTGCCCATCGATGCTGCTCAAGATGAGCGCTGCTTTCACGAGGTTCTTGTTCGGTGTTGCAATGGTTCTTTCCATGAGGAAAACCGCCTCTCATGAGGGTGAGGGAGAGCTATTCCATTGGCAAGAAGATCGACCGGTCGAACCTCTGGATAAAGACACTACCCCATGGAAGCTGGGAAGGGAAAACGATAGTTCGTCGTAACCTTCTCAGGGGGAGGGATGGACTCATACCGGTGGTATTAGACAGCGCCACGCTCCGCTTTTCTTGCTTTTGGGTAAACTCTTTAATACTAGAAGGGGACACAGGCCGAGGCTATTGATTCTTATAATCAAGAGGTACTAAGAACCTCCTTGGTATGCTTGGGCTTGAACTGCCATTAGCAGGAGAGGGGCTTCATGGAAACGAAGGACTTCCAGATGCCTAGAATGGAAGCTGAGTTCACGAGTGAGACGCTGAATATCCGCAGCGTTGGCGTTGCTCTGGCCATCTCATACTTCGCCATCCTTCTTTGGTCACCCATTGTCATACCGGATTCCCTCTTCTCTGCAGGGGCCGATTTCGAGATGCACATGCTACGGTTGGTCTTCCTGGGCGCGCTTTGCGTTGTGTATCTGACCGTGCAGTTCTTGCCCTTTGTTGTATATAAGACGCGTTTGAAGGCGGTGGCGATAGTAGTGGCCACTGTCATCTCACCCTTCGCCCTTTTGGGTGAGATCGTTCCGGCCTTTGCTGCATTCTATGCTCAGAACCTTTGGGCCTTGTATGTGGCCTGGGGGGCCATGGGCTTCTCTGTGGCCATTATGATGCTCATCTGGGGCTACGATATGTCAGCGCGGTCCACCCATATGCAGGGCATTGCCAATATTGCCGCTTCGGCCATCTTTTCCGGTGTCATGTTCGCGCTCATGTTCGCCCTTCAGAAGACTGCTGTCATCGCTATCACCATCGCCATGCCAGTGATGATGCTCATCATCTGGAGCTGCATTCAGATCCAGGAGGCAAGCGGATCCGAGCCCGTCGAAGGCATTTCAGCGCCGCCTGAGTCCAACACGGCGCTGACCACTTTGCGCACCGTAGCTGGCCGGAAGACGACACTCTTCGTGTTCTGCTACGGATTCGTGATGGGCGTTGCCGGGTCAGTGGGCACTCAGTTCGCTATAACCCAATGGTCTGTCCTGTTCATAGGTGGTGCAACGTTCTTAGCGGGGGTCATGATGCTCTCGCTGCTGCGCCTGAAGAAGATCGCAGTGGATAGCCGCTTCATCATCTCGTTCTTGCCCGTGTCCGTTCTCTGCATGTTCCTCTTCTCCATCATGCAAGGCGCGCTGCAGGCAGTTCCTCTGTTCATCGTCTTCTTCCTGGTCAATATCTTCAATGTGCTCAATACGGCCTTTGTGGGGGATGGTCAGTATTCTGATTCGGACGGGATGACCTATGATCTATTCAATTGCGAATCCCGTACCATGGATATGACGGGTACGGCTGTGGGCTGGGCTACGGCTGCGGTCATCCATTTCCTCGTGGATGGTCAGCTAGTGGTGTACTGCTATTTCTTCATCGTCGTACTGTTGGTTTGTGCTGCCATAAACTTCTATATGCCCGAACAGAGCCGAGCAATCCATGACGAGAACCATAAGAAGTCCATGGATTCCATCATGAGCGAATGGGAGGGAGTATGCTCATTGCTCTCTGGTGAATATGAGCTCTCTCCGCGCGAACGGGAGATATTCTTGCTGCTCTCTCGCGGGCGTGATAGGCAGTACATCCATGATCTGCTTTGCATAGCGCCTTCCACTGTGCGGACCCATACCTACAACATCTATCGCAAGATGGATATCCACAATCAGCAACAGCTGATCGATGTTGTAGAGGATCGCTTCCTCAAAGAGCATTCTCAGCAAAGCGAATAGGCCTACGGGCTTGAATGCCTAGCCAGTTCAAGGGCTAGAACAAAACAGTCAGCCTGTAAGGGCAATTCATACTATCTGACGATAAAACTTTCTTGCTCTCCTCCCCACAATACTTCGATGTCTGAATGGGTTCAGGCAGGGAATGAAGGGAGGAGAGATGCCGAAAGTGACCGGCTATATGGCCGATGAGCTCACGAGCGAATACATCACCCATGGAGGAACCGTGCGCGTTTCGGGCGACGCTGATCTCACGGTGCCGCTGCTGAGCAATGGCGCGTTCCAGATCGATGAGCTTGGGCCAGGGTCCTATGTCGTATCCATCGTGGATGTTGAAGGATACAACCCCATCAACAAGCTACTCGACATCGAAGAGAACGAAGGTGATGTTGACCTCGGATGGTTCGCGGGCAAAGCGTTACCGCAATCCATGTGGGGCGTCCATAACGATTACGAGGAAGCGTAGCGACCAGCTTCGCAGAATGAAGAGAGGGGTGTGAACGTGGAGAAAAAGGGCATGAAGACCTATTACAAGGGTCTTGGATTTTGCGGCGGTGGTGTGAATTCGAACACCTGTGAAGTGGATGTCAAGGATGGCAAGATCATCCGGACGCGCCCCTTCCGTTACGACCGCTGCTATACGCCTGAACAGATGAACGCGTGGACCATCCATGCGCGGGGGTCAGAATACAGCGCTTCCATGAAGAGCTTGATCCCGCCGTTCTCCTTGGTGTACAAGAAGCGGGCCTATTCAACGAATCGGATCCTCTATCCCATGAAGCGCGTGGATTGGGACCCGCAGGGTGAACGCAACCCACAGAACCGTGGAAAGTCCAAGTTCGAGCGCATCAGCTGGGACGAGGCCTTGGATATCCTGGTATCAGAGATCAGGCGCATCCATAAGCAATATGGCCCCTATTCCATCTACTGTCAGATAGACGGCCACGGTGAGACGAAGACCGTTCATGCTGCCCATGGGTGCCAGACGAACCTGCTGGACCTGTTCGGTGGCTACACCTATCAGGGCCGCCAGCCAGACAGCTGGGAAGGTTGGCACTGGGGTGCCAAGCACGTTTGGGGTCAGGCGCCTCTAGGGCAAGCAGATCAGTACAACCTATGGATGGACGTGGCCCAGAACACTGACATGCTGATGCTCTGGGGCTGCGACATGGAGACCACCACCTGGTCTTGGGAAGGACAGCAGTCTAGCAAGCTTTGCTTTTGGTTCACGGAGCTGGGCATCAAACAGGTTTACATCTGTCCGGATGTGAACTACGGTGCCGCTTGCCATGCTGACAAGTGGATCCCCGTGCTTCCGAACACTGATGCGGCGCTGCAGTTGGGCATCATCTACACCTGGCTCAAAGAGGGCCTCTGGGATGAGGAATACGTCAAGACCCACGCCACCGGTTACGATGTCTTCTTCGATTACGTGTTGGGTAAAGAAGATGGCGTTCCGAAGACCCCGAAGTGGGCTGAAGGAAAATGCGGCGTGCCTGCTCGTCAGATCAAGGCGCTCGCTCGGCAATGGAACAAGCAGCGCACCTCCATCGGCCATGGCAATGGCGGCTCGTACATCCGCTCTATCTATAGTCATGAGCCCGCTCGCTTGGAAGTGTTGGCCATGTGCATGCAGGCCATCGGCAAGCCCGGGCGCAATGTCATGAAGTTCATCGAGTGGCAGATGATGGGCCAGAAGAGCGCTATGCCTGGTCCGCGTAGCGAACTGATCCCCTATCCAGGCGGCGCTTACAAGGGCTGGATGATGGGTTTCAAGAAGTCGTTCATCCCCAAGACCCTCTTCCCTCAGGCGGTGACGGGGGGCTGGACAGCTGATAACCCGCTGACCTGGTATTCGTTCCCAGATGCCTCATTCCCCGCCGACCAGCAGTTCATCCCCTATCAGTATCCGTTGCCCGGAGCCGAGCCCATCCACATGATCTGGTCCGATGCCCCCTGCTGGACCACCTGTTGGAACGGCGGCAATGCAGCCATCGAAGCCTATCGCCATCCCAGCATCGAATTCATCTGCACTGAGCATATCTGGTTCGAGAACGATTGTCAGTTCGCTGATCTGCTCTTGCCGGTCAATACGAAGTTCGAGGAAGAGGACATCAACTGCGATACGGCTTCAGGTGATTTCAACTATATCGTCTACGAGGGTCAGTGCATCGATCCTATCGGCGAATCGAAGTCTGATTACGAGATAGCCTGTGAGGTTGCCAAGCGCTTCGGCCCGGTGATCTATGAACAATTCACCAAAGGGCAATCCGTAGAGGATTGCATCAAAGAGGGTTTCCAAACCTCTGGGTGCCAAGACTATCTAAGCTATGACGAATTCCGCCAAAATGAGTACTTCATCATTCCTACCGCCAAGGATTGGGAGGACGACCCACGCGGCCATGCTCCCTTTGCTGAGAACCCCTATGAGCATCCCATGCAAACAGCGAATGGGCTCATCAATTTCTATTCTGAGGAGCTGGCCACGGTCTTCCCTGATGACGAGGAGCGGCCGCCCTATCCCAAGTGGGTTGAGACGGGCATCAATCATCCTTCTGAGCGCTTAGGCACACCCCGCGCTAAGGACTATCCCTACCTCATCGTCTCCAACCATCCCCGTTGGCGTTGTCATGCTCAGCTGGATGACATCACCTGGCTCAGAGAGATAGAGACTTGCAAGGTCCAGGGCCCCGATGGCTATCTCTACGAGCCGGTATGGATGAACCCGATGGATGCAGAGCGCGAAGGGGTCAAGACGGGGGACGTGGTCAAGGTCTTCAATGATCGCGGCTGGGTTCTCGGCGGCGTGTATGTGACTGAGCGCATCGTTCCTGGCTCAGTATTGCAGGATCACGGTGCTCGCGTTGATGCCATCGAAGCGGGCATCTCTGACCGCGGCGGCGCCAATAATCTGATCGCTCCTACGGCCACCACCTCCAAGAATGCTGTGGGTGAGGTCACCTCTGGCTTCTTGGTGGGCATCGAAAAGGTGGACGTGGACGCTCTGGCAAGAGAGTACCCAGAGGTTTTCAACCGCGTTCGTGATGACGGTGGTGTCCTGATAGATAACTGGATCGCCTAAGCGAAGAGAAAAGGAGGAGATGCATGACAGATTTCGAGAAAGAGCAGCTTGAACGCGCAGGTGAGCTTGAACCTCGCAAGGAAGTGACCACTTACTACAAGACGTTGGGCCTAGGCAGCTTCGGCATGAGTGCGCTGTCTGCTGAGGTGGATGTGGCTGATGGCAAGATCGTTCGTACCCGTGGCTTCCACTTCGACAATGCCTTTACCGAAGAGGAACTCAGGCCTTGGACGCTGGAGGTGAATGGCAAGAAGCTCCCCGGGCTTCTGAAGAACGATATTCCGCCGTTCGCCTTGGTCTACAAGAAGCGTGCCTATTCTGATAATCGCATCCTCTATCCCATGAAGCGCGTGGACTGGGATCCGAACGGGGAGCGCAACCCGCAGAACCGCGGCAAGTCCAAGTTCCAGCGCATCAGTTGGGATGAGGCAACGGATATCATCGCCTCAGAGTTGCGGCGCATCGAGAAGGAGTACGGCTACTACGCGGTCTTCTGCCAGGGGGATGGCCACGGCGAGACGAAGACCGTCCATGCTACCCATGGTTGCCAGATGCGTCTCATGTCCATCCTAGGTGGCTTCACCTTCCAAGCGCGCAATCCTGACAGCTGGGAAGGTTGGTACTGGGGAGCGAAGCATGTGTGGGGCTGTGACCCGGTAGGCGAAGGTGACATCGGCCTTTTGCTGTTGGATATCGCTGAGAACTCCAAATACCTTCTGCATTGGGGTTGTGACGAGGAGACGACGCCCTGGGGCTGGCTGGGTCAGCTGCCCAGCCGTTGGTGCTTCTGGCTGACTGACGTGGGCGTGAAGCAGATCTATGTCTGTCCTGATGTCAACTATGGGTGCGCGGTCCACGCAGACAAGTGGATCCCGGTCAACCCCAATACCGATGTGGCCCTGCATATGGCTATCGCCTACACCTGGATCCAGAACGGCTGGTTCGACCGGGAATACGTGGATACTCACGCCATCGGCTTCGATTGGATCGAGTACTACATCACGGGTGGCGAAGACGGGGTTCCGAAGACCCCTGAATGGGCAGCTCCCATCTGCGGCGTTCCTTCCCGTCAGATCAAGGCTTTGGCGAAGGCCTGGTACAAGCAGGCTACTTCCATTAGCCATGTGAACGGCGGTTCTCTCATCCGTTCTCAGTTCTCAGCAGAGCCTGGGCGCATGGAAGTGGTCCTCATGGGCATGCAAGGCTTGGGCAAGCCGGGACGCAATGTCATCAAGCTCATCGAGTGGGGCCTCTATGGCTTGCCTACCCAGTGCCCGAATCCGCGCTCTGAGCTGTACATGATGCCAGCAGCGGCTTATCGATCCTTGGATTACAACAACTCCGAGGTCTGGGATATCCGCAAGGCTCATATCCCGAAGACCATGGTGCCCAAGGCCATCCTAGGTGACTATACCCTGGAGAATCCGCTCACCTGGCATGGCACCGGTGTGGCTGGTTGGCCTCGTCAAGACCAATTCGTCCAGTATCAGTACCCCTCTGAGGTGGGCGGCGGCACGCGGATCCATATGATCTGGTCTGATACGCCCTGCTGGTCTACCTGCTGGAACGGCGGCTACACTTTGGCAAAGGCGGTGCAATCTGAGGAGATCGAGTTCGTCCTCATCCAGCATCCATGGCTTGAGAACGACTGCATCTATGCCGACATCCTCCTTCCCATCAACACGAAGTTCGAAGAGCGCGATATCGCGGTGGATTCATCCAATGGCTATCAGAACGTTATGATGATCGAACCGCAGTGTATCGAGCCTCGGGGTGAATCCATGTCCGACTACGAGGCCGTGGGTGAAGTGGCGAAGAAGATGGGCGTCTATGAGGAGTTCACGGGTGGTAAGACCGTGGATGAGTGGATCCGCGAAGGCTTCGAGAACTCTGGCTGCCAAGACCGCATCACCTGGGAGGAGTTCGAACAGAAGGGCTACTATGCTGCTCCCACGGCGAAGGATTGGGAAGATGCTCCTCGTGGCTTCGCTCCCTTCTGTGAGGATCCGGAAGCCCATCCTCTAGGAACACCGTCAGGCAAGTTGGAGTTCTACTCCACCTCTCTTCAGCACTATTTCCCTGATGACGAATCTCGACCACCCTATCCGAAGTTCATCACCCATGATGATCGTCTGTCCGAATCCCTGCTCACCCCGCGCGGTGAAGAGTATCCCTATCTGATCGTCTCCAATCACCCCCGCTGGCGCGTTCACGCCAACATGGATGACATCACCTGGTTCCGTGAGATCGAGACCTGCAAGGTCAAAGGCCCTGACGGCTACCTTTATGAGCCGGTGTGGATCAACCCGGTTGATGCGGCATCCCATGACATCGCATCGGGGGATGTGGTCAAGATCTTCAATGACCGTGGTTGGGTGCTGGGCGGTGCTTACATCACTGAGCGCATCAAGCCAGGTGTCATCTATCAAGATCATGGCGCTCGCTTGGATCCTATCAAGGTGGGAGAGGCTGACCGCGGCGGAGCGAACAATCTGATCGCTCCTTCTGAGGTGGCTATGAAGAACACCAATGCTGAGGTGACTAGCGGGTATCTGGTTGACTTCGAGAAGGTAGACGTGTTCCAGCTGGCTCAGGAATACCCGGAAGCCTTCGCCCGCGAATTCAATGACACTGGCGTCAAGATCGAGAACTGGCTCGCCTAAAAGGAGGATATGGAATATGAAGGTATTCGTTTTTGATTCAGCCAAGTGCAATGGATGCTATGGCTGCCAGCTTGCTTGCAAGGATGAGCATTGGAACAACGAGTGGCTACCCTATGCGTTGCCCCAGCCCGATACGGGGCACTTCTGGTGCAAGATGACCCAGACCGATCACGGTCAGGTGCCGAAGGTCCGCGTTGAGTACAAGCCGCTCTTCTGCAACCACTGCGATGATGCTCCGTGCATCAAGGCTGACCCTGAGGTGTCCTTCAAGCGCTCTGATGGTTTGGTCATCATGGACCCGGTGAAAGCAAAGGGCCGCAGGGATCTGGTGGATTCTTGCCCCTATGGCGCCATCTACTGGAATGAGGAGCTTGAGGTACCGCAGCATTGCACGGGTTGCGCCCATCTGGTGGATGAGGGAGAACTTCCCCATTGCGTTGATGTGTGCGCTACGGGAGCACTCCGCTTCGGTGAGGAAGAGGAGTTCGCCGAAGAGATAGCTCAGGCGGAGACGGTGGCATCAGCCGAGCACGGTCCGCGAGTCTATTACCTCAACCTGCCCCATCTCTTCATCGGTGGCGAGGTGTGGGACCCGGCTCTGGATGAGATCATCGAAGGGGCGAAGATCACCTTGTCTGGCGATGCTGATGCGATCACCAATTCTGACGAATTCGGTGATTTCTGGTTCCGCAAGCTGGATCCGGGTTCATATACGTTGACGATCGAAGCACCTGGTTTCGTCACCCAGACCAAAGAGGTGAAGCTGGATAAGTCGCTTAATGTGGGTGATTTCCCGCTGGAGCGTGAGGCGGGCAACGAAGTGCGGGCACCGAAAGAGCCAGAGGCAGCCATTGGTCGTCAGGCTCCCATCGACACTCCAGATGTAGCCGTGGGTGACCTGGGTGATGTCAAAGCTTCCATGTCTGTCATGTCCCAAGCAGGTGAAGATGCCATCTTCGATGACTCGGGTATCACTTCCAAGCATTAAGACGAGGGGATGGGTTGATGTCGCATTCAGAAGAAGGGAGAGATTCCTATGAATGACGAATTGAGGAAGCAGCGTCAAGATCGCATCTTGAGTGCCATGCAGGGCAAGAAGATCGATCGCACGCCTCTTATGTGGGCAGGCGATCTGGCGCTCATTCGCTACGCGAAGCCCGAGACTGATTTCCAATATATGATCGAGCATCATGAGGATATGACGAAGACCATCGTAGATGAGGTACTGCCGAGGTTCCCGAAGCTGGATTTCCTGGCAGCCGTGGGCATGAGCTCACGGTTTTTGGGCGCAGCCTTTTTGGTGAGAACACTGCTCCCCGGGGTGGATATCCCCGCCGATGAGATGTGGCAGTTGGATTTCGACCACTCTTTCACCGAGGATGTTTACGACGAGATCGTCGAGGGAGGTTGGCAGAAGTTCAGTGACAAGATCCTCTTCGACAAGCTCAAGTATGATCCAGAGGCCATGGGGAAAGATTTTGAAGCGGGCATGCGCAACAAGCAGCTCTATCATGATGCGGGACTGCCCTTCTTCCGTCATGAGGGCATGCTCTCTTCGCCCTATGACGTGCTCGCCTTCGGTCGTGGCCTCACAGAATTCTTCATGGATATGTATGAGCAGCCGGATGAGATGAAGGCCGCTATGAACGTGATCATGGATGAGGAGGAAGCACGCATCGGCAACAGCATCAAAGAGCAGGTAGCTGATGCGGAAGCCCATGGTGAAGTGGTCATGTATACCATCGCCCCCTGCGTGCAGGCGAATTGCGATCTGTTGGGGCGTGCTCAGTTCGAAGAATTCGGCTGGCCTCTGATCGAGCGCCAGACGAACTTCTTGTTGGATCAGGGTGCCTATGTGCGGTTCCATATGGATTCGAACTGGACGAACAACCTTGACCTGTTCGCGTCATTCCCAGCAGGCAAGTGCATCTTCGATTCTGATGGCAATACCGATCTCATCAAGACCCGAGACATATTAGGGTCGAAGATGGCATTCACGGGCACTGTGGATCCGGCCAACTTCGCTTTCGGCAAGCCTGAGCAGATCTACGATGAGGTGAAGGAGCAGCTAGCAGTGATGGGGGACAGCTTCATCGCCTCTCCCTCCTGCAGCATCCCGGCCAATGCTCCGGCCGAGAACATCGATGCTATGTATGCGGCCATTGATGAACTGTAAGGAATTCTGAGAAAGGACCAAGCCATGACCATCTATGAAGATATCTCCAGTGCTGTGCAGCGAGGCAAGCGCAAAGAAGTGGCCCCTCTCGTTCAGCAAGCCATAGACGAAGGATGCGCTGCTGAGGACATTCTGAACCAAGCACTCATCCCAGCCATGGACGTCATCGGGGAGAAGTTCTCCAATGGTGAGGTCTTCGTGCCGGAGATGCTGGTGGCAGCTCGAGCCATGTCGTCAGGGACAGAGGTGCTGAAGCCCCATCTGGCTGCTGAGGGGACCGAACCGGTGGGTAAGGCCGTCATCGGCACCGTCAAGGGTGATATGCATGACATTGGCAAGAATCTGGTGCGCATGATGATCGAATCCAAAGGCTTCGAGGTAACGGATTTGGGCGTGGATGTGGCACCGGAGCAGTTCGTGTCCTTCCTGCAGGAGCATGATGATGTGGACATCGTCTGCTGCTCTTCGCTTTTGACCACCACCATGCCTGAGATCAAAGCCACCATCCAAGCTATCGAAGGCGCGGGCCTGCGTGACAAGGTGAAGGTCATGATAGGGGGCGCTCCGGTGACCCAGGCCTATGCCGATGAAGTAGGGGCAGATGCCTACACCGAAGATGCGGGTGAGGCGGCCGTGCGCGCCGTGGAACTGGTCTCTTAGCTAGGCGTGCTTGACGGTCCGTTCGAATCATCATGGATATCGTGATACTGGGTGGCTTCCTGGGTTCTGGGAAGACCACCCTTCTTTTGAAATTAGCAGAGCGTGTAGGGGATCTATCCCAGAAGGAGTTCCCCGTTGCTATCCTCGAGAATGAGATAGGCTCTGTTAGCATTGATGATAGTCTTATCGCTTCTAAGGGATACCACGTCTCAACCCTGCTCTCAGGTTGTGCTTGCTGCACGCTCGCAGGTGAGCTTCCTGTGGCCGTTGCGGGGATAGAACGCGATCTCGCTCCTGACCTTCTGGTCATCGAGGTGACGGGGGTGGCTATCCCCCGTACCGCGGCAGAAGTCCTTCATATGGCTTTAGGTGCTCAGTCGCGCATCTGTGTGGTCGTAGATGTGTCACGCTGGCGGCGCATGCAGGTACCGCTAGAGGTCCTTCTTCGCAACCAGCTTACGGGATGCGACGTCATCTGCCTGAACAAAGCAGACTTGGTAGAGCCAGGTGAGCTTTCCTATGTGCAGGAATCTTTGGATGAGTATGATCGGAAGGCCTCGCGGATCATCACTGCAACCTCAAAGACCCTCTCCGAGGCTGATCTGCTCACTATCTTAGGGCGCGATGTTCTATGACAAGCTACAGGACAGAACACAAGCATCATCATGGGGAGACCCAGCTTGATGTGGTGCCGCTGATGCAGTTGGAATTCGAGGCGCATTGTCATGAGGGAGCAGCGGTTGTCTCTTGCGCCTTGCACCCACGGGAAAGTTGTGCCTTGTCATTCTCTAGGTTAGTGAAGGTATTGGAAGAGGTTGCAGCTGCCCTAGAGGCCAAGGGAGCATTCATCGGTCACGTTAAGGCAGTGGTCACCGCTGGAGATGCTACGGCGACAGCATCGATCACTGATACTGTCAGGGGCGCTTTCTTTACTGGGAATGAACATCTCGTCTTAGCACCAGGAACTCAATGTCAAGCTGTCGCCATCGTCATGGGCATCTCTCTTGAGGATGCCCTTGCCATCTTTCGCTCTTGTATGACTGAGTCTCTTCTTTAGGGACCAGCCGCCCCTCTTGGCGTCCGTAGACATCCCGACGGTGGCCTACTTCTATTGCCAGAACAAGGAGCTCTTCGTCGCGGATATCGCACAGCACGCGGTAATCCCCGATCCTATAGTGCCAGATTCCGGCTTTGTTGCCTTTGAGCGGTTTACCGAAAGCGCGAGGGTCCTCACAGCCGTCGAGGT
>CANOIM010000016.1 GCA_947566075.1 uncultured Eggerthellaceae bacterium
TGCCCGTTCCCTTCCCGGAATGCATGAGGATGAAGATGATGAGGCCGATGCCGGAGAGGAACAGCAGCACCAGGAATATGATCACGAGAGGTGTCACGCTTCACGCTTCTTTCTACCATAGGTTTATGAGGACCGAATATGAAAGTATATCCGAATCATAGAGGGGAGGCAATAAGGCTTTTACCGGTCATCTCCGGGGGAGCGGGGATACCGATGGCCTCTAGGATGGTAGGGGCTATGTCACAGAGCGCGCCATCTTCGCCTGAGAGCCTGAAGCCCTCTTCGCTGAAGTCTGCCAGGATGAACGGTACGAGGGCTGTGGTGTGGGCTGTGTGAGGGGTTCCATCCTCTGAGAGCATCTTATCAGCGTTGCCGTGATCTGCCGTGACGAAGGCAACGCCCCCCTGCTCACGGATGGCTTCCAGCACCTTCCCTACTCCGGCATCCACCGCCTCTACCGCTTGGATAGCCGCAGGGATGCTGCCCGTATGCCCCACCATGTCGCAGTTGGCGAAGTTCACGATGTAGACATCAGCCGCCCCTGCGCGGATGGCCTTGACCAGGGCATCCGCTACCTCCGGTTCGCTCATCTGAGGTTGCAGATCATAGGTGGCCACCTTGGGCGAGGCTATGAGGATGCGCTCCTCCCCCTGCTTGGGCTCTTCTACTCCCCCATTCAGGAAGAAGGTGACGTGGGCGTACTTCTCCGTTTCCGCAATATGGAGCTGGGAGAGCCCGGCATGAGCCAGCACATCCGCCAGCACCTCTTCAGGGAATTCCTTGGGGAAGGCCACCGGGGCGTCTATGGTGGGATCGTATTCGGTGAGGCAGACGAAAGCCACCTTCGGTTGCCTCGGGCGTGGGAAACCGTCGAAATGTGCGTCTACGATGGCCCGGGTGAGCTCTCGGGCGCGGTCGGGGCGGAAGTTGAAGAAGATGACCGCATCCCCGTCTTGGATCCCCCGGTCTTGGAAGGCTACGGGCACGACGAATTCATCCGTGATGCCTTCGCCATAGGAGGCCTCAAGGGCCTGAAGGGGTGAGAGGTCCGTTCGGTCTTGGGCGCAGACGATGGTGTCATAGGCCTTCTGCACCCTATCCCAGCGCTTGTCCCGGTCCATGGCGTAGTACCGGCCCGAAAGGCTGCCGATGCTCATCTGGCAGGTGGGAAAGGCAAGGGAGAGCTCTGATATCTGCTCTTCCAGCTGCTGGATGTAGCTCCCCGCGCTGGAGGGCGGCACATCTCGGCCATCCAAGAAGCAGTGGACCATTACCTGGCTTACCCCTGCGCGGGCTGCTTCCTCGAGCAGCGCGAAGAGGTGCTCCTGGGAGGAATGAACGCCCCCATCGCTCAAAAGGCCCATGAGGTGCACCGCGCCTTCTTCGGCTTTGGCTTGGGCGAAGGCCTCTTGGAGCACGGGGTTGTCAGTCAGGGAGCCGTCAGCCACCGCACGGTTGATGCGCGTGAGCTCTTGATATACCACGCGCCCCGCGCCGATGTTCAGGTGCCCCACCTCTGAGTTGCCCATCTGACCTTCAGGTAATCCCACCGCTTCGCCGGATGCCTCCAAGCGCACCCAGTCACGGTGCTGGAAAAGATCATCCAGCACCGGCGTTGCTGCCTGGGCAATGGCGTTGCCCGGCCCTTCTTCCGCCAGGCCAAAGCCGTCCATGATGATAAGGCAGACGGGAAGCGTGAGCGCTTCCCGTTCCTGGGGAGTGGCGGCCATCTACAGGGCTGCCTTGACGATCTGGACGAACGAAGCGGCCTTGAGGGATGCGCCGCCGATGAGGCCGCCATCTATATCAGGCTGAGCCAGCAGCAGATCTGCGTTGCCTTCGTTCATGGAGCCCCCATAGAGGACGCGCATCTGAGCGGCAACCTCAACACCGAAGAGGGCTGTCAAGGTAGTGCGGATGGCACCGCAGACCTCCTGGGCCTGCTCAGGGGTGGCCGTGCGGCCGGTGCCGATGGCCCAGATGGGCTCATAGGCCACCACGGCATCCTGGGCCAGGTTGCCATCAACCCCCGCGAAGGCTGCCCGAACCTGGGCATCGACGAATTCCAGGTAGGTGCCCTCATCGCGCACAGCCAAGGATTCACCCACGCAGACGATGGGGTTGATGGGGCGCGTCCGGTCAGCCAAAACAGCTTGGACCTTCTTGTTCACGTCTTCGTTGGTCTCTCCGAAGTACTGCCTGCGCTCCGAATGGCCTAGGATGCAATAGGTGCACCCTATCTCCCGGATCATGGGCACGGATATCTCACCGGTATAGGCGCCGGAGGGCTCCCAGAAGACGTTCTGGGCCCCCACTCCCACCTTCATCTTGTCGAAATCGAAGACCGTCCAAACAGGCTTCAAGTCAGTGAACGGCGGACAGACCGCCACATCCACGCTATCCAGCCAATCCGGCTCCAGCTCGTTCGATATCTCCTGAGCCAACACCACCGCTTCTCCGATGGTGTTGTTCATCTTCCAATTGCCTGCTATGAGCGGACGTCGTGCCATGAGAGCCTCCTTCGCTATCAGATCATGCCTTGAGGGCTTCAACGCCGGGGAGCGATTCGCCCTGGACCAATTCCATGGATGCACCGCCACCGGTGGAGATGAAGGTCATCTGGTCAGCCAGACCGAACAGGTTGACCGCGGCCACGGAATCTCCTCCGCCGATGATGGTGTCTGCTTGCTGGTTCTCAGCCACTGCCTCGGCCACCTTGCGGGTGCCGTGCTGGAAGGGCTTCATCTCGAAGACGCCCATGGGGCCGTTCCAGAACACGCTGGCTGCTTTCTTGATGGCATCGGCGTAGATGTACGCCGTCTCAGGGCCGATATCCAGGCCCATCATGTCTGCGGGGATATCCCTCACGGAAACTGCTTCGGTGGCTGCATCCTCAGAGATGGATGCGGCCACCACCACATCCACGGGCAACAGGAGCCGCACGCCATTGGCCTTCGCCTTCTTCATCATGGCCTGGGCACGGTCAACCCAATCCTCTTCCACCAGGGACTTGCCCACGCTCATACCCTCCGCCAGGAGGAACGTGAAGCACATGGCGCCTCCGATGATGAGGGTGTCAGCCTTGTCTAGCAAAGCGTCTATCACCTTGATCTTGTCAGAGACCTTGCTGCCGCCTAGGATGGCCACGAAGGGCCGCTTGGGATCATCCAGCATGCCTGTGAGCGTATCCACTTCCTTCTGCATGAGGTAGCCCGCATAGGAAGGCAGATGCTCAGCCACGCCAGCGGTGGAGGCGTGGGCACGGTGGGCAGTGCCGAAGGCGTCATTCACGTAGGCGTCAGCCAGCTGGGCCAGTTCCTGAGCGAAGGTGGGATCGTTCTTCTTCTCGCGCTTGTCGAACCGGATGTTCTCTAGGAGCAGCACATCCCCGTCTTCCAGGCCGCCCACTGCCTCTTGGGCCTCAGGCCCGGTAAGGCTGCGGGTGAGCACGATATCCTGGCCCAAGAGCTCCTGCAAGCGGCGCGCCACGGGCCCCAGGCTGAACTCCCCTTCGAAGCCCTCCCCGGAAGGACGGCCGCGGTGGCTCACCAGGATCACCCGCGCGCCTTCATTCACGAGCTTCTGGATGGTGGGCAATGCCGCTTGGATGCGGGTGTCATCGGTCACCACGCCTTCTTTCACGGGCGTGTTGAGATCAACGCGGACGAGGACCTTTTTGCCCTTTGCATCCAGCTGATCGATGGACTTTATAGCAGCCATCTCTGTTGTCCTTTCGTTCGATCAAACGTATTGTCTCTAAACGTAGCGAGGCCGCCTCTGGTGAACCAGATCAGCACGAAAGCCGCAGAGAGTTGGCTTCGTCCAACGACCGGAGGATTGGAGAGCTGAGATGGTGTGCCAGAGGCGGCCGCAGCCGTTTAGAGCATGATCTTGGCCAGATCTTTGACCCTGTTGGAGTAGCCCCACTCATTGTCATACCAGGAGATGCACTTCACGAAGTTACCTTCGCCGCCCAGCACCATGGTGAGGCCAGAATCGAAGACGGAGGAGTGGGCATCGCCCACGATGTCGATGGATACCAGCGGGTCATCCGTGTATTCCAGGATGCCCTTCATGGGGCCTTCGGCCGCTGCCTTCATGGCGGCGTTGATTTCTTCCACGGTGGCTTCCTTTTCAAGCTCCACCGTGAGGTCTACCATGGAGCCGTCCGGCGTGGGAACGCGGGTGGCGAAGCCGTCCAGCTTGCCCTTGAGCTCAGGGAGCACCAGAGCCACCGCGCGGGCTGCACCAGTGGTGGTGGGGATCATGGACATGGCTGCGGCGCGGGCGCGGCGCAGGTCCTTGTGGGGCAGGTCCAGGATCTTCTGGTCATTGGTGTAGGCGTGGATGGTGTTCATGAAGCCGCGCTTGATGCCGAAGTTGTCTAGCAGCACCTTGGCGAAGGGAGCCAGGCAGTTGGTGGTGCAGGAGGCGTTGGACACGATGTTGTCCGTTTCCTTGTTGTAGGTGTCATCGTTCACGCCCATGACGATGGTGTTGTCAACGTTCTTGCCCGGAGCGGAGATGATCACCTTCTTGGCGCCAGCCTCCAAATGAGCCTTGGCCTTCTCACCATCAGTGAAGAAGCCAGTGGATTCAACGACGATGTCAATGCCCAGTTCCTTCCAGGGAAGGTCCTTCGGGTCACGCTCAGACAGCACGACCACCTTATGGCCGTCTACCACCATGCCATCTTCCACGACCTCTATGACATCGAAGGCACGACGATGAACGGAATCATACTTGAGGAGGTGAGCCATGGTGGGGATGTCACCCAGGTCATTCACTGCCACCACTTCAAGATCAGGGTCATTCGCCATGGCGCGATAGACCAGACGTCCGATCCTGCCGAATCCATTGATTGCGATCCTGGTTGTCATAGAGACTCCTTCGGTTTGTCCTATCGTGCGGGCCTCTTGCACGCACGCATTACAGGATACCACCCCTCCCCTGGCTCTACTCAAAACCGTTGATTATCTGACAGCCCACGCACCTGAAAAGAAGGACCATAGATCAGCTACAGCCATTTGGGAAAGAACGGGAGCTGATGGGGATCGGGCACCGGTACGCCACCGAGCATGATCCCTTCGCTGGTCCTCCAGGTAGAGGTGAACACGAGAGGATCCAGCCCAGAGGCAAGGAATCCTGCAGCAACGCAGCCGAGGCCAACGGCAGCGAGGATCGCACATGCTCCGAAGAACGCGGAATGCCTCTTGCTTCGTTCGCTTCCGTTTATCATCTCAGCGCTGCTCTCCTTTCGCAGCAGCCGCGCATCGATGGTCCTCCTCTGCCATTTCCAGAACGCTTGGGTGATGCGCAGCGCTCCTCTGAGCACCCACATGCCAGCGCCGAAGCCGAAGAGCCCGTAACCCAGATTCACGAGCCCGTAGGGATAGCTCCCTATCTGCAGCCCCCACACCACATATAGAAGGACACAAGGAGCAGCCACCACGAGCGCGGCCCCTATGATCCACACGCAGCCGATGAGGATCCAAAGGCAGAGGTAGAGCGCGAGCGCCACGATAGCAAGGCTGAGCGCGATAGAGGCAGCGGCAACGACCAAAGAGAGCCAAAGCGGAGAGGTGACCACCAGCGCAACCCATTCAAGGGCGGTCAGCTTACCATGCCTGAGCCGGTCCCAGAACCGCCTGCAAGGACCGTCTTCCCTGTCATTTGATGCATCAGGCTGTGGCCCAGGCGCACTGACGGTCTCCTCCACAGACCAGAGCGACTCCCCGCGCAGCCCCCAGTTCCTCATGATCTCAGTGGCTGCTTCTTCAGGGGTGGCCACTTGCCCTACCGCCTCTGATTCTTCGATCCCCTCATCCATGCGGTCAATGATGGCCTCCATGTAGAAGGCGACCGCTTCCTCCTGGTCTCCTTCTGGAAGCGCGTCGAGGAGCTCAGCTAGCCGCCTTCTGTATGCTTCTCTGTCCATTGGCGTTCCCTTTGCACCTTCTCCTTCGATGGCTGCGGTGTCCATAGCCTTCATTCCCTCACCATCCCCGCTACGTAATCGAGCACGTCATGTATCTCCTTGCGTGAGCTCAGGAATTCTTCAAGGGCCTCATGGCCCGCATTGGTCAACGAGTAATACTTGCGAAGCCTTCCGTTGTATTCGGCTTTGCGCACCTCTATGAGCTTCTTCGTCTCAAGCCGCTTGAGCAGCGGGTAGAGCGTTGATTCGCTCATGCCCAAGGAATCAGGCATATCCTTGATGATCTGATAGCCATAGGATTCGCCTTTGGCCATGGCAGCCAGGACGCAAGCGTCAAGGAACCCTCTCTTCAACTGAGCATCCATGATACCTCCTGACACATGATACTATTCGTTGCATAGTATTATGTCAAGATGAAACCCCTTCGTCCGGCCCGGGTCATCTTCTAAGCCCTTCTATCCCTCCAAGAGCTGTTCAAGGCGGCGGAGGGGTGCCCCTGTGGTGCTCCCCTTCACTGCAGACGTGGGCATCTACGAGACGCTCTTGCCCAACATCGACGGTTTCCTATTATCAGGAGGTCAAGACATCGATCCCGTTCGCTATGGCGAAGACATCATCTATGGCAAAGCGGAGGAGCTGACACCGGACCGAGAAGAGGTCGAATACCTGATCATTAGCTTCACGCACCGATACGATGTGCCCGTGTTGGGCATCTGCCGGGAGGGGGATGCAGATGATCAATGTCTCCTTCGGCGGCACGCTATATCAAGATGTTGACAAGCAAGCGAGCTACCCCGGACATGTTCAAACGGAGGATCATTCCCAGCCTACGCACCACGTGCATATCCGAAGAGGTACGCGGCTCTACGACCTCCTGGGTCAAGAGGCCATCCCCGTCAATTCCATACACCATCAAAGCATTCGCGATGTGGCACCTACGCTCGTAGCCACTACCTACGGTGAGGATGGGCTCGTAGAAGCCATCGAGGTGCCAGACCTCTCATTCGTCCTGGGGGTGCAGTGGCATCCTGAGTTCTTCGCCGATGAGAACGTCTCTATGGCACCACCCGCCAAGATAAAGCTTAGTAAGGTGTAAAACACCGAATGAGATGGGTGTAAAATACCGAATGAAAATGGTGTAAAATGCCGAATAAAGCATATTGACGCAGTTCGGAGCATACATGGATGACAAAGCCACCCTTACCCCAATGGGCTACATTCCTCGTCTCGTAGAGGAACGCCTCGATGCCCTGATGCGCGCTTTCGGCTGCGTTGAGATAGCCGGAGCGAAATGGTCAGGCAAGACGTGGACTGCCCTATCGCGCTGCACGAGCGTCACCAAGCTCGATCTCCCGACCGAACGAGAGGCAGCGCTCGTCCAGCCCTCGCTCGCCCTTGTGGGGCCAACGCCTCATCTCGTTGACGAGTGGCAAGAGGTTCCGGAGGTTTGGGACGCAGCGCGCAGGTATGTCGATGATGCGTCCGGCGAGAGAGGCCTCCTTGTCCTCACGGGGTCATCGGCATTGGGCAAGCAAGCGCGGGAGAAGATCAGGCATTCAGGAACAGGGCGGATTGCGCGCCTTGTCATGCGGCCCATGTCCCTTGCCGAAAGCGGCGATTCTGAAGCGTGCGTGAGCCTGCGAAGCTTGTTTGAGACTGGACACATCGAGCCCGTTCGCCGTGAAACGGACGTGAACGCCGTCGCCCGCTGGTGCTGTCGCGGCGGCTGGCCAGCGAACATAGGCCTCGACGACGAGATCGCCTACGAGACGAGCGCCGAGTATATCGACTCCGTCTTGCGCACGAACATCGAGGACGGGGGCAAGTCGCCCGAGACCGCCCTATCCCTTCTGCGAGCCCTGGCCTTCAATGAGAGCCAGGCCGCCACGTATCGAACGCTCCGCAAGGACGCAGGCTTTGACGAGGGCGGCTTCGACGACGGCACCATCGCCTCCTACATCGACCTGTTCAAGCGGCTCTACCTCATTGAGGAACTGGCGGGATGGGAGCCGCCGATGCGAGCCAAGGCGCGTGTGCGCGTCAGGCCAAAGCGCATGTTCGTCGACCCGTCCCTTGCCGCCGCTCTCCTTGCTGCAACGCCCAGTAAGCTCATTCACGACATGCAGACCCTCGGCATCCTCTTCGAGAACCTCGTCATCCGTGATCTGCGCATATATCTTTCGACACTTGGCGGTATTGGAGATGCGATCCACTACTACCATGACGATAAGGGGCTCGAGGTAGACGCCATCATCGAGCATGCGGGCTTATGGGCGGGAATCGAAGTGAAACTGGGCGAGGCGAAGATCGACGATGCAGCGCGCAATCTGTTGAAGGTCAAGGAGAAGGTCCTTGCCAATCCGGCTGCGCAGAACGATCCTCCCGCCTTCTTGGCTGTCATCGTCGGCGTAGGAAGTCTGGCGTACACACGCGATGATGGGGTGCATGTCATACCCATCAGCTGCTTGGGGGCCTAGCGTCCTCTCCATAGCGCCACGGCGCGAATGAAGCGTCCTGTTCGGGCGCGTCCATACAGAACGACTGCCTGCAGAACATTGTCTATATCGAATGTGGCTTCAACATAAAAGCCTGCGCTGAGGAGCTCGACTTGCACAGGAACAGCGTGGTGTATCGCCTGAAAAAGCTATCTGAAAGATATGGGATAGACCTCATGTCTTACCACAGACGCAAGGATCTGGCGGTATTGCTTGCAAGTTGCAAGGTGCTCATGAGATTTACGGGATAGGCAGTCGCATGATCCATCATGGGCGAGCGGCGCTAAGATGTGAGCAACAAGTACCTCTGCACGCGTTCGAAGGGAAGCTCATGGCAAAGATCGTCATCTCAGACACCGACCTCGGAGACACCACTATCGAGAAGAAGATGATAGAGGCCGTCGGCATCGAGTTCGCCGCGTTCGACTACAAAGGGGACCGGACACCCAAGAGCCTCGTCGCGGACTTGCAGGGCGCCGACGGCGCCATCACCTCCTACGGCAGCTATACCGCGGAGGTCTTCGCGGCCCTGCCGCATCTCAAGGTGGTGAGTAAGACCGGCACCGGTGTGGACAATATCGACGTGGACGCGGCCACCAAGAACGGCACCATGGTCTGCAACGTGCCCGGCTATGGCACCGAGGTGGTCTCCGATCACGCCATCGCGCTTACGCTGTGCGTGCTGCGCCGCATCAATGAGATGGACGCCGACATGCGCGCGGGCGTATGGGACTTCCAGCGTCGTCGGCCGTTGGGCCAGGTGCAAGGGCGCCGCTTCGGCGTCGTGGGCTACGGGCACATCGGCCGGGCCGTCGCCCGCAAGGCGCGCGGCCTAGGCTTCGACGTGGTGGTATGGGACCGCAAGGGCATGCCCAGCCGCACCTCGCCGGAGGGCTTCCCCTATGTGGGCCTGGATGACTTGCTAGCCACATCCGACGTCGTGAGCTTCCATACGGCGCTGACACCTGAAACTCACCATCTGCTCAGCGCCGAACGCATCACCACGATGAAGCAAGACGCCATCGTGGTCAACACGTCGCGCGGCGCGGTGGTGGACACCGATGCTCTGGCCGACGCGCTCGTTGCCGGCAAGCTCTGGGGAGCAGGCATCGACGTGTTCGAGGAGGAGCCTGTCTCGCGCGATGCGCTCATCTGCAAGGCACCGCATACGGTGCTCACGCCGCACGCGGCCTATTGGTCAGAGGAATCAGCCGTCAACCTACGCACGCGGTGCACACAGAATGCCATCAACGTAGTGCTGGGCAAGCAGCCCGAGAGCTGCGTGAACGCCCAGGCGCTGGCGGAACGACAAGGCTAGACGGCGCTGCCCAATCCACTTATGATCATGAAGGTGCGCCATGGATAACAGCAGCTTGCTGGTTGAGCTCATAGGGATGTTCTACAGGGAGCGGGGCACGGAATGCGCGATCCCTGCTGGCAAAGACGCTCAGCGGGACACCTTCCGCGCTCTGGTGAACATGCGGGAGTCGCAGTCGTGCAGGGTTGGCTGGACGCGCATCCCGACACATCGGTCAAGCGTGTCATCTTCGACGTATTCTCAAAGACCGATCAGGTGCTCTACGCCCAGGCCTTGGGCTATATCGGCAGATACCAGGTGCTCAGCTGAGCGCAAACTCCGCTCATTCTTCGAGGAGCTGCTCAAGGCGGCGGAGGCGGTGGTTCATGGCTGATTTCGAGAGCGGTGGGTCATGGCGCTCCCCTAGCTCCTTCAAGGATGCCTCCGGATAGGTCACCCGCAGACGGATGAACTCTTGCAAGGCGGGGGGCAGGGAGGCCACATCGTGGATGCGCAGCACATCCCGGATCATGAACAGCTGCCGGAAGGCGGCATCGGCGGCCTTGTGCTGGTTGGCTATCTCAGCATTGATCTGGCGATTCACATCATTGCGCACTGATTTCACCACCCGCACCTCTTCCAGCATGAGCGCTGAGCGATGGGCGCCGGTGAAAGCCAGGAATTCCAGGATGGCATTGCCGCTCTTGAGGTAGATCATCTGAGAGGAGCGCCGTGCCATGACCTTGGCTGCGATGCCCTGGCTGCTCAGGATATCTACGGCGTCTTGGGCGAACTGGCCGTTCTCTACTATCATCTCGAAATGGAAATCGCTCTTGGGGTCAGAGATGAACCCGCTACCCAGAAAGATGCCCCGCAGGTAGGCTGCCTGACAGCACTTCTTCGACACCAGCCGAGGATCTATGCCCAAGGATAGGCCGCCGTCTTCGGCCACGATGCCCATATCACGCAAGGCATCCCCCAGATCTTGCTGGGTGGGGATCTCTATGAGATAGTTCGGGGTCTTGTGGAGCACGGAGCGACGGATGGTCAATTCGGTCTTGAGCCCATAGAGGGCGTGGAGCAGCTTGATGACCAGCCGTCCCACCGAAGCTGAATCCGTGGCTATCTCAACCCGGTAGCTACCAGGCCCGCTCAGGAAGAGCGTTCCCTCCACCCGGACGAGGGCGGCCAGGGTGGCGCGGTCGCAATGGCTGCACGTGGGGGCTACGTGGGCCAGCTCGTCTTTGACATCCGTGGTGAAGGACATGGGAAAGCCCCTAGAATTCTCGCCGGGAGAGCATGAGCCGAATCACCTGGAGGATGGCATCCCGCAGGGCTGCCGGGTCATGCCAGGTGGGCTGATGGGCATCGGCCAGGTTGCGCGCCAAGACCACCGGTCCTTCCGCTTGGATGGCCAGGACGTCTTGGTAGGTGATGGAGACCGGACGCACGCCACCGGAGAGGCGCAGATCATCCAGGTCAGACGTGGAGCCATGTTCGGGCTCATCCCCTGCCACAGCGATGAAGCTGCCCGTAGCCGGGCTTTCCGCCCGCAACTGCACGGGGGTGTGCACCAGCATGTAATCCACCAGGCCATACATGCCGTGGTCGAAGAGCGCCCGCAAGTGCTCCCGAGCAGAGAGCCCCCAGGTCTCCCCCTGGACATCAGCCAAAGAGCACACGAAGAGCACGGAACCGCGGGAGCGCTGGATGGCCTCTAGGATGCCCGGGACCAGGAGGTTCGGGATGATGGAGGTGAAGAGGGACCCTGGGCCCAACACGATGAGATCAGCGCTTTCGATGGCCTTCAAAGCCGGGCGATAGGGGCGAATGGCAGCGCTGCTGCTCTGAAGGCTCACAGACTCCAGAGCCGTATGGGAGTGGCACGCCACGGCCTGCCCATCCAGGGTGCGGCCATCCTTCGTGCGCGCGGTCAGCGTCACATGATCCAAGGTGGAAGGATAGACATGGCCCTGGGCGTTCACCAGCTTCTCGCAGATGCGGATGGCCTCGGGGAATGATCCGGAAGCATCTTCCAGGGCGGCTAAGAGGAGGTTTCCCAGGGCATGGTCATCAGCCACGGCGAAACGGTACTTGAAGGCCCTCACCAAAGGGTCAGTGGGATCATCGGCGAAGGCGGCGATGCATTTGCGGATGTCCCCGGGAGGGGTCACGTTCGCCTTATCCCTCAGGATGCCGGTAGAACCGCCGTCATCAGCCATGGCCACCACTGCTGAGGTGGGTATCCCCAAAGATAAGAGCGTGCGGATGGAGACGGGAGCCCCCGTTCCCCCGCCGATGACCACCGCTTCTATGGGTTCATCAGCTTCAGCGGGCACCTCCCCCGCCAGAACGGAATCATCCAGAGCCCGGAAGGCACCCGTAGCCGAGGGATCCATATGGAAGGGATGCGGATCCATGGGTGTGCTCAGGCCTGAGCGGCAGGTTCAGGGGAATGGACATCAGGGGATTCGTCATCCAGGTCATCCGTGTTCGGGGTCTTGCGTTCCGCCTTGCCCAGGTCACGGTGGGCCACAGACACGCGATAGCCCTTGGATCTCAGGTAATCTCCCGTGGCTTCCGCCAGGGCCACGGAGCGATGCTGACCACCCGTGCAGCCAACCCCTATGGCCAACTGCTGCTTGCCCTCGGCCACATAGCCGGGCATCACCACATCCAGCAGGGATTGCCAGCGCTTGCGGAATTCGATGGTCTCATCCCTCAGCATCACGAAATCACGTACGGGCTTATCCAGACCGGTGAGGTTGCGCAGGTCAGGGTCATAGTAGGGGTTCGGCAAGAAGCGGACATCCATCACCAGGTCAGCATCGAGGGGCGCACCGTGCTTGAAGCCGAAGGAATAGACGGTGACCGAGAGCACCTTGCGTTCGGTGCCTTCGGCGAAGGCGGATCGCAGGGTGCTGCGCAGCTTCTGGGGCAGCATCTCAGTGGTGTCCAACACCAGGTCAGCCCGCTTGCGCAAGCTGGAGAGCAGCAGGCGCTCAGCCTGGATGCCTTGGGCTATGGTGGTGCCTTCGGTGCAGAGAGGATGACGACGGCGGCTGGACTTGTAGCGAGAGACCAGCTTCGAATCATCGGCATCCAGGAAGACCAGCTGGAAGTTGACCTTGTCCTCTTCCAGCTGATCCAGGGTATCCATGAGAGAGCCGAAGTACTTGCCATTACGGGCATCGCAGACCAGAGCCAGCTTGGAATGAGGGTCATCGGCACTGGCGTTGCGGTTCAGCTGCACCAGGTTGGAGATGAGCGAGGCGGGCAGGTTATCTACGCAGAAATAGCCCAAGTCCTCGAACACGTGCATGGCTTCGGTGCGGCCAGCGCCGCTCATGCCCGTGACGATCACCAGCTCAGGCATGGAGCTTGGCTCCTCCGCCTTATAGATGTTGATGGTATCTGTCATGAACCGCTCCCCTCCTTCGAAGGATGCTCTTCATTATACTGCGCGATCACGGCGAAGAGGTCTTCCGCCACCTCTGCGGGCAGCACCTTCGCAGCCTTGATTTCCTCCAAGGAGGCAGCGCGAAGGGCCTTCATGGACTTGAAATGTCGCAGCAGGGCCTTCTTCCGCACAGGCCCGATACCGGGCACCTCATCCAGCAGGGATGCCGTCATGCCCTTGCCGCGCAACTCCCGGTGGAAGGTGATGGCGAACCGGTGGGCTTCGTCGCGCACCTGCTTCACCAGATAGAGCGATGCGGAACCGCCGGGCAGCACCACGGGGCCTGAATCCTGCCAGGGAACGAACAGCTCCTCATCGCGCTTCGCCAGACCCACTACGGGAATGTCACTGATGCCCATCTCCTGGAACATATCCAATGCTGCTGTGAGCTGAGGCTTGCCGCCGTCAAGGATGATGAGGTCAGGCTTGGATCCGAACCGCTCATCAGCCATGCGTTCCGGGGCGTAGCGGCGGCCCATCACCTCCTGCATGCTGAGGAAATCATTGGCTTCGGTGAGCTCTGCCTTGATCTTGAAGCGGCGATACTGGTTCTTGTCCGGCTTGCCGCCCGTGAAGACCACCATAGAGGCCACGGTATAGGCGCCATGGAGGGTGGAGATGTCAAAGCATTCGATCCGCATGGGGGGCCTGTCCAAGGCCAGGGCGCTCTCCAGCTGAGCCAGGGCATCATTGATGCGCTTGTCATCGTAGTTGGTGCGCACCTTATAACGCATGAGCGTGTGCTGGGCATTGCGCTCTGCCAGGGCCACCAGCTCAGAGCGCTCCCCTCGCTGGGGCTCCACCAGGCGCACCTTCGCTCCGTGGACCGAAGAGAGCCTCTCTGTGAGCCACTCCTCCATGGCCTCCGAATCATCGGGCAGCTGGCTTAAGATGACCTCATGGGGAATGGAGGTGGTGGCATCGTAGTAGCGCAAGAGGAAGTTGCGCAGCAGGTCCTCATCCGGCACATCCTTGCCGCGGTTCAGGATGAACTCATTGGAATTCAAGATGCGCCCCTCGCGGATCTGGAACACATGGACGCCCGCCACCGTCTCCTCACGGTAGATGCCCACCACATCGGCATCCAGGTTCTTGGAGGAAACGGCATGCTGGCGCTCGTTCTGGGAATCTATCACCTCGATGCGGGCCTTGACGCGGGATGCCCGTTCGAAATCCAGTTCCGCCGCAGCCGCTCCCATCTCCTCAGCCAGCTCTTCGAGGAACTCCTTGCGATTCCCTGCCAGGAAGCGTTCGATGCGCTCTACATTGCGGGCGTATTCCTCCTGGGTGATCTTCCCGCAGCACGCCCCTGGCCCCAATCCCACATGGGAATCGAAGCACTCAGGGCATCCCGCCATCACACAGCTGGGATCAGGCAGTCCATCCTGATCCCCGCGGCCCTTGCGGTATTCGCCATAGCCCTTCTTCTCCAGCTTTCGCTCCATGGCCCGCCATTCAGCGCAGGTGGCAGCACAGAGGGGGACGACGCGCCGGGCTATATCCACCAGGCGTCGGGCTGCCCGGGAGTCCGTGTAGGGGCCGAAGTAGCGGGATGTCTTCTTATGCTTCTCTCGGGTGTACTTGATAGCTGGGAAGACATCCCCCTTGGTGATGCAGATGAAGGGATAGCTCTTATCATCTTTGAAGTCAGCGTTGTAGAACGGTGAATACTGATTGATGAGGTTCTTCTCCAACACCAGGGATTCATGTTCGTTCTCTACCACGATGTATTCGAAGGAATGGATGCGCTCTACCAGGAGCGGTATCTTCGCGCGGCTGTCCTGGAAGTTCACGTATTGGCGCATACGGGCGCGCAACTGCTTGGCCTTGCCCACATAGATGACCTCACCCTGCGCATCCTTCCAAAGGTACACTCCGGGTTCGGTGGGCACATTCGCCAGCTCTCCCTTGATGCGGGCGAGCTTCTCCTGCTGCGTCTCCTGATTAGAAGCGGAGATGGCTTCATCACGTTCATCCATAGGGTGGGATTCTAGGCGAAGGGGAGCAGGGCTGTAGCCTTCAATGCAATTAAACATCTTGAAAACATGAGGTACAACCTTTCGCAACCGCTGCTCCATCCTGCAGCCTCAGCTTTGGAGAGGGATAGACTCATCCCCAGGACGAAGATCAGCCAAGGAGGTACCCAAGATGACCTATGAGCACCTATACGAGAAGATGATGAAGGAACAGGCCAAGTTCATGCCCCGGATCGAACAGCTTCAGGCTGAGGGCAAGCTGCCCGATGACCTTGCAAAGGCGCTTGCAGGGGCGCAGCAATGGGATGCGGAAGCGGATCTCAAACTGGGGAGCACCGAAGCCCCGGTGCTAGCACCCAACGTGGATCCCGTGAACGCCTTCTCCAATACCCTGGGCACCTATCAAGGGCTCTTCACCGAACAAGAGCAGTCAGCTATCCAGCTCTATCAGGAATACGCTGAGGAGATGTTCAACCTGGTAGAGGCCTGAGGCTCAAGCCAACGAGCTATTGAAAGAGCCACTCCCGCCATTCACCTGACTCACGCCTCGCTTGCTCCTTGCCGGATGCGAGCGAGGCGTTCAATTGCTCCAGATCAGTGGTGTGGTTGGAGACGTGCATCTCATCAGGGTAGAACACGTAGGCCGCCCCTGACCGTTCCAGCTTCTCCAGCTTGTCACAGAGGTCATTGTAACCGCGCCAACGCTCTGCCATGCGCGCTGCCACCAAGGGGGTGGCTTTGAACGTCCGCTTCATGGCAGCCATGACCACCGGATTGGGCTTCTTCTTGCGATAGCCCCGGGGCTGGGTGCGCACGACGAAGAAGCGATCGAAGCCATCGTTGATGGCAGGCATCAGACAGAGGCCGCAGTTCTCCGTGAGTCCACCATCCATGTAGATGCGCCCTTCCACCCGGGCCGGTTCCATGAAACCCGGCAGGGATGAGGATGCGCGCACCTTGAGCATCATATCGGCGCAGCTGGTCATATCCGCTTTGGTCCAGAGGACGCTCTGGCCGGTAAGGGCATCGAAGGCCTCAAGGTGAGCTTCAGCGGGGTTCGCCTGGAACAGCTCCCAGTCAAAGGTCATGGGGTCAGAGGGGTTATCATAGCGTGCGGCAGCCCCTTCGTAGATCCAGGGACCGTCGAAGAAGTACTGCCTCTTGAGCAGCCGATGCCAGCCGATATGGTCAGGGTTGTCAACGTAGGTGGTGAACGATGCCTCTGCCCGCGGGATGTCCCGGGAAAGGTAGTTCACCGTATTGCTGGCCCCGGCAGACACGCCGTAGACATGGCCGAAGGAGATGCCCTCCTCTATCAGCTTCGCCACGACGGCAGAGGTATAGCTGGCCCGCATGCCCCCACCTTCGAAGATGAGAGCAACGTCAGGTACGTTCACCGGAGGGATATCCTGAAGGCTTCTTCCGTATTTCATGGGTGCTTAGTTTAGCACGCCCAGGGCACCGGTGATGAGGATGCCCAGGCGGAAAAGGGCGCTGTCCTCTATAATCAAGAGCTTCATCACTTCGTAGGATACGGAATATTCATGACGAGATTCACTGACCTAGGACTTCCCAAGCGCGCCTTGTCCGCTGTGGAGAAGCTGGGATTCACCTCCCCCACCCCCGTTCAAGAGCAGGCCATACCGAAGGTGCTGGCAGGCAAGGATATCATCGCTGCCGCAAGCACGGGCACCGGCAAGACAGCAGCGTTCCTCCTGCCCGTTCTGGGCAAGATGGAGAAGCGGGGTACCGGACGTAGGAAGCCGCGGGCGCTGGTCATCACCCCCACCCGTGAACTGGCAGAGCAGATAGCCTACACCAGCACGAGGATAGCGAAGTGCTGCGGGTTGTTCTCCACTGTGGTCTTCGGCGGTCAGTCCTATTCCCCTCAGATCAAGGACCTCCGTCGCGGCACTGACATGCTGATAGCCACTCCGGGCAGGCTGACGGACCTGATAGAGCGCGGCGTAGCCGATCTCTCAGGGGTGGAGGTGTTGATCCTGGATGAAGCAGACCGCATGCTGGATATGGGCTTCCTGCCCGCCATCGAGGATATCGTCAGCCAGGTGCCCGCACAGCGCCAGACGCTCCTCTTCTCCGCCACCATCGATGAATCCATCCAGAAGAACCTCTCCAGCCTCCTCACAGATCCGGACATCATCCAGATCGCCCAGAAGGGGGAAACAGCGAGGATCGTGGAGCAGTTCGTCATGCCCGTCTCTAACAATAATAAGGCTGAGGCCCTGAAGTGCCTGCTGGATGAGAAGGGCCATGACCGGGTCATCATCTTCGCCCGTACGCGGAACAGGGCCGAAGATCTGGCCCAGGAGCTCAACCGCTCCGGTTTCAAGAGCGAATGCATCCATTCTGACAAGACCCAAGGCCAGCGCAAGAAGGCCCTGGCTAGCTTCCGCCGGGGAGATGCGGGCATCATCGTGGCCACGGATGTGCTGGCCCGGGGCATCGATGTCCCTGAGGTTAACTACGTGGTGAACTATGACCTGCCCGATATGGCCGAGGATTACATCCACAGGATCGGGCGGACGGGGCGCGCGGGCAACGCAGGCTTCGCCGTCTCCTTCGTGGCTCAGAAGCAGCTGGATCGGCTTGAGGCCATCGAGGCCCTGATCGGCTGGAGCATCCCCATCATGCGCATAACCTCCTTCGATATCGACATGGGTCAGCTGAGCAAGCCCTCCCGCCGGGATAAGGCGAAGACGCGCGAAGGGGTGTCTAAGAAGAGCGCTAAGTCTGCAGCCCGGGCCAAGCGATACCGCGACAAGAAGAAGCAGCAGAAGCAGGCTGATTACGACTACACCGGCTATGGGGACCTGCGTCGGGGAAAGAAGAAGCGCAAGGACCTGCGGCCGGGAGATGAGCCGCCCTCCCAGCAACGCAGAGGCCAAAAGCGAACCGGGCGCCCCAAGGACGCCCGGAAGAAGACCCGTCAGAAGAAGCGCTGAGGATCAGACCACGCCTTCCGCCATCATGGCGTTGGCAACCTTCTCGAAACCAGCGATATTGGCACCCATGACATAGTCACCCTCATGGCCATAGCGCTTCGCGGCATCATCGATAGCGTGGAAGATGCTGACCATGATGCCCTTGAGCTTGGCATCCACCTCTTCGAAGGTCCAGGAGAGGCGTTCGGAGTTCTGGGACATCTCCAGACCGGAAGTGGCCACGCCACCCGCATTGGCGGCCTTGCCGGGGATGAATGCCACGCCGTTGTCCTGGAGATATTCCGTGGCATCCATGGTAGTGGGCATATTGGCGCCCTCAGCCAGCAGCTTGCAGCCGTTCTTGACCAAGGTCTGGACATCATCCAAGAAGACCTCGTTCTGAGTGGCGCAGGGCAGGGCGATATCACAGGGGATGGTCCATACGCCACGGCCTTCGTGGTATTCCACGCCGCTCTTGCGTTGGGCGTATTCGGATATGCGCCCGCGTTCCACCTCTTTGATCTGCTTGACCAGCTCAACGTCGATGCCCGCAGGGTCATGGATCCACCCAGTGGAATCAGACATGGTCACCGGCTTGGCCCCCAGCTGGATGGCCTTCTGGGCAGCGTAGATGGCCACGTTGCCTGAGCCGGAGATGCATACCGTCTTACCTTCCAGGGTATCATCCTTGCTCTTGAGGTATTCCTCAACGATATAGACCAAACCATAGCCCGTAGCCTCGGTGCGAGCCAGGGAGCCGCCGAAGGCGAGGCCCTTGCCCGTCAGAACGCCTTCGAAGACGTTCTTGATCTTCTTATATTGACCGAACATGAAGCCGATCTCCCGGGCACCAGTGCCGATATCACCCGCCGGGACATCCGTGTCAGCGCCGATATGACGCGCCAGCTCGGTCATGAAGGATTGGCAGAAGCGCATGACCTCCATGTCGGATTTGCCCTTCGGATCGAAATCGCAGCCGCCCTTGCCGCCGCCCATGGGCAGCGTGGTGAGCGAATTCTTGAAGATCTGCTCGAAGCCGAGGAACTTGATGATACCCAGGTTCACAGAAGGATGCAGGCGCAGGCCGCCCTTGTAGGGCCCGATGGCAGAGTTGAACTGCACACGGAAGGCGCGGTTCACCTGGACGTTGCCGTTGTCATCCACCCAGGGCACCCGGAAGATGATGGCACGTTCCGGTTCCACCAAGCGCTCCAGGATGCTGGCCTTCTCGTATTCTGGATGGGCGTCGATGACTGGCTCCAAGGACTGCATGACCTCGGTCACTGCCTGGATGAACTCAGGCTGCTCCGGGTTCTTCGCCTTCACCTCTTCGATGATCCGCTCTGTGTACTTCAAGCCCTGCTCCTTACCTCGGGCGCTCATGACGAAGCGCGCTGTTGGTTTACATAACGCGATTATAGGATCACGGCCTGGAATGGAACGCTGATTTAATGCCATCGAAACAAACCCCGTCAGCCCACGGCGGCCAGCGGTAGCAGGCTCATCCTACAGGTTCGCTCTTCTGGGGCTTTTGAGTGACCAGGAACACCATGATCAGGATGAGCACCAACCCGATGATATCCCATGAGGAGACAGGCGCCCCTGTCCAGAGCGCTGCGATGAAGGTGCCTGCCACCGGTTCCGAACAGGCCAAGAGGCTTGCCCGCATGGGACCAGCATCCTTCACTCCTTGGATGTAGAGGAAGTAGGCGGCGATGGTCCCCACTCCCACCAGCCCTGCGAAGACAAGCCATCCCTCCCCGGAGAGGTGCACGTCGAAGCGCCAGGGCCGCGTCACCAGGGAAGAGGCGAGGAACCCGAAGAGCATCCCGTAGCCGTTGACCACGCTGGTGCCATAGGCCTTCAGGGGTTGTTCGGGCAGGAGGTTGTACAGGGCAGTGACGAACGCTGAGGTGATGCCCCATACCAGGCCCAACAGCGGCATGTTGAGCGTGGTGATATCCCCCTGAGTGGCTATGGCCACGACCCCGGCAAAGGCCAAGACCACACCCGCAAGCTCACGGAGAGAGGGACGGCGATGGTCTCGGAAGCAGACCCAGAGCATCACGAAGACGACGTTCAGCTGCTCAAGGGTGAGCGCAGTACCGGCACCGGCATGGTCTATGGCCAAGAGGTAGGAATACTGCATGAGGAATATCCCGAGGATGCCGAACAGGGCGATGCGCAAGAACATGGCCTTGTCTTGGATGGCAGCCTTGAGGCGCTCTCGCTCGGTCAGGGCAGCGAACCCCAGGAAGAACAGGCATCCGATGAGCATGCGCATGGGAGTGAGCCACTCCGCAGGGATACCGTGATAGTGCATGAGCACTTCTCCGCAATTGCCCGAGAAGCCCCAGGCTATCCCCCCGAGAAGAGCGCAGATGATCCCGCGGATGAGATGAGGGTAGCAGTCCATGGGTGGCCTCAGAGGGAATCTACGGATTTAGCGGAGGGTACGTTATTGGAAGAGAGGAGGATCACGCCCACATCCCCAATCTCAGGCGAGTTCGTCACCACAGTCTGATCCTCAGGGTCATTGGAGATGGAATAGCCGTGGGTGCCGGTGGTGAGGATGACCACATCGATGCCCTCATAGGAGGAGATGAGAGCGGGCCGGGGCGCTATGCAAAGGATGCTCACGGCTCCCTTTTCCCTGAGGGCATCCACGATGACGGCCAGCTCATCAGCGGGAAGGCGCTTATCCAGGGAGAACACCCCTATCTTCTTCCCGTCTACGCTGAAGATCTGAGGAACGGCATAGCGGCTGCCCCCCTGGGAAAGGTCCAAGCTCAGTACGTCAGCGCCCCGGGTCTCATAGAGCTCTCGGACGTCGGAGACGAAGACGCGCCCCGCATCCAACCCTTCCACCTCTTGGGTCAGGTTCAAGAGCTCGAACCCGAGCCCCATCTCGCGGTCTGCTTCGGTGATCTTGTCATCTTCATCCGGGGATGCGGCGTCTTCCCGAGCCGCAGGATCCGGCTCTGCAACACCGCTATAGACGATGACCGTATAATCCTCAAGCTGCCCGACGCTGTCATCCACCGCCGTAGCAGCCACGGACCATCCTCGGCCGGTGTAGAAATAGCTCGTGAGGATGAAAGCGCCCATCAAGATGAGCACGAAGAAGATGACGAGCGCTGCTCTTTCACGGGTTACGTTGCTCATGGCGAAGATTATATACCGCCCGGGGCCTGCCCATCACCCCATATCAGCGAAGAGCCCCTCCTCGAACGCCTTCGCATCAGCCAGCACGCGCTTCACGAACTGACCCGTGAAGCTGCCCTCCACCTGAGCCACTTCCTCCGGCGTGCCCGCGGCGATGATGGTGCCTCCATTCGCTCCCCCTTCAGGGCCCAGGTCTATGATGTGGTCTGCGCTCTTGATGACATCCAGGTTATGCTCGATCACGAGCACGGTGTTCCCCGCATCCACCAGACGCTGCAACACGATGAGCAGCTGACGGACATCCTCGAAGTGCAGCCCCGTCGTGGGCTCATCTAGGATATAGAACGTCTTCCCCGTGCTGCGCTTCTGGAGCTCTGAGGAGAGCTTCACCCGCTGCGCCTCTCCACCGGAGAGCGTAGTGGCGCTTTGACCCAAGCGGATGTAGCCCAGCCCCACATCGAAGAGCGTTTGGAGCTTGCGCTTGATGGAGGGGATGTTCTCGAAGAAATGAAGGGCGTCCTCTACCGTCATATCCAGCACCTGAGCGATGTTCTTACCCCGATAGGTCACCTGGAGCGTTTCCCGGTTATAGCGGGAACCCTGGCACACCTCGCAGGGCACGTAGATGTCGGGGAGGAAGTGCATCTCTATCTTGATCTGGCCGTCCCCCTTGCAGGCTTCGCAGCGGCCACCCTTGACGTTGAAGGAGAAGCGACCGGGGGAATAGCCTCGGGCCTTGGACTCAGCCGTAGAGGAGAAGAGGTTGCGGATATCGTCCCAAAGCCCTATGTAGGTTGCCGGGTTGGAGCGCGGGGTGCGCCCGATGGGGCTCTGGTCTATGTTGATGACCTTATCCAGCTCATCCAGGCCCGTTATCTTCCGGTAGGGCCCCGTGCGCTTATGGGCATGATTGAGCCGGTTGGCAAGGGCGGGAGCCAGAGTGTCTGTGATGAGCGAGCTCTTCCCGGAACCGGATACCCCCGTGACCACCGTGAGCGTGCCGATGGGCACCTCTAACGTGACGTTCTGGAGATTGTTCTCCTTGGCCCCGGTCATCTTGAGCTTGCCGCGACGAGGGTGGCGGCGCGTCTGGGGCACCTTGATGGAGCGCCGACCGGTGAGGTAATCCGCCGTCATGGAACCGGTGGTGGCCATGACCTCCTCGGGGGTTCCTGCCGCGGTCACATGGCCGCCATGCTCCCCCGCCCCGGGGCCCATATCCACGATGAAGTCAGCGCTGCGGATGGTGTCCTCGTCATGTTCCACCACGATGACGGTATTGCCCAGGTCACGCAGGTGCTCCAAAGTGGCGATGAGCCGTTCGTTATCCCGCTGATGCAGGCCGATGGAGGGCTCATCCAAGATGTAGAGCACGCCCATGAGCCCGGCCCCTATCTGGGTGGCCAGGCGGATACGCTGGGCTTCGCCCCCAGAGAGGGTGGCCGTGGCCCGTTCCAAGGTGAGGTAGTCCAAGCCCACATCCACCAGGAACCGCAGACGTGCCACCACTTCCTTGACGATGGGACCAGCCACGTATTCATCGGCTCCGGCGAAGGAGAGATCCTCGAAGAAGCGGAGGGAATCCGCCGCGCTCATCTCACAGGCCTCATGGATGGACTTGCCGCCCACGGTGACCGCCAGGATCTCTGGCTTCAAGCGCCGCCCTTTGCAGGTCTTGCAGGGAACGATGGAGAAGAATGACTGGAGCTTCTCGCGCTTGGAATCAGTATCTGCCTCTGAGTACTTGCGGTGGACCGCCTCTATGACGCCCTCCCACTCCAGATACCAATAGGTGTTGCGGCCATCCAAGGTGTGGTAGTCAATGCGCACCTTGTCAGAGCCCGTGCCCTGGAGCACGGCCTTCTGAGTCTTGGGCTTGAGGTCTTCCCAGGGCGTGGATGGGTCTTCTCCCATGTGGCGCACCACGGATTCCAAGACCTGCGGATAGTAGTTGCCGCTCTTGAAGGGCAGGATGACGCCCTCTTGGATGGAAAGGGATGGGTCTGCTATGAGGAGGGAGGCATCAACCTCTTCCGTGCTGCCGATGCCATAGCAATCAGGGCAAGAGCCGTAGGGGGCATTGAAGGAGAAATCCCGCGGCTCCAGCTCATCCATGGAGAAACCGTGCTCTGGGCAGGCCAAGGCCAAGGAGAAGACATGCTCCCCTTCGGCAAGGCCGCCCTTCGCACCGGAGGAGGTGCCCCCCTGCACAGCGCGCACATCCTCTGAATCTCCCATGAGCTGCACCAGCACGCGGCCATCGGCCAGCTTCGTGGCCAGTTCCACAGCCTCAGCGATGCGGCTGGTGGCTGAGCGCTTCAACACCACCCTGTCTACCACCACGTCTATGAAGTGCTTGATCTTCTTGTTCAGGGTGAGCGGTTCGTTCTCAAGACGGGTTATCTCGCCGTCGATGCGCACCCGGGTGAAGCCCTCTTTCTTCAGGTCTTCGAAGAGCTTCGTGAATTCACCCTTCTTCCCTGACACGATGGGCGCCAAGATGATGGCCCGGGCACCCTCCTCCTCAGCCAGTCCCAGGATCTCATCGGTGACCTGGTCAGTGGTCTGCTTCTTGATGACACGGCCGCACTGAGGGCAATGGGGCACACCCACGCGGGCGTAGAGCAGGCGCAGGTAGTCATAGATCTCAGTGGTGGTGCCCACGGTAGAACGAGGATTCTTGGAGGTGGTCTTCTGATCTATGGAGACCGCCGGAGAAAGCCCGTCGATGGAATCCAGGTCAGGCTTGCTCATCTGGCCGAGGAACATGCGCGCATAGCTAGAGAGGCTCTCCACATAGCGCCGCTGGCCTTCGGCATACATGGTGTCAAAGGCCAGGCTGGATTTACCAGAGCCGGACAGACCGGTGATGACCACCAGCTTATCCCGGGGTATGGTCAGGTCTATATCCTTCAGGTTGTGCTCACGGGCACCCTTGATCACGATCTCTGTTTGAGGCATCTGCTTCCGATCTCATCTCTTGAACGGCCGGTGTCATAGGTCCGCCCATGATACACGAGCGAACATTTGTTTGCAAAGGCCATGCTCTGCTTTCACAGAGCCGTCACACCAGCGGCTTGCGCCCCTTCTGACGGGACACCAGCTGCTCCTGAAGGCCGACCAGCTTCCGGAAGAGCTCCGACTCCTCAGCGCTGCCATCGGGGGCAGCCAGCATCTGGGACTTCAGTTGAGCTGCCTCATCTTCCAGATCCCCTATCTCTAGCTCTTGCAGGACGTAGGCCAAGACATCCGCCGTGGATGCATTGGGATGGGGGCTCACGGCAGTGAGGATGGAGGCAGCCTTGGGCTCAGCCTGGGCCGCAGCCTCTACGAGGGTTGCAGGGGAGGCGTTGAGGTTCTGCATGAGCTCACCGATGACCGCCGCCGCTATGCGCTCATGCTCTGCAGCATGCCAGCGGGTCTTCACCACTTGATCGGCGAAGCCAAGGGCCTCCAAGGGGTTCTGGGCGAAGGTGCCCAGAAGCTCCCGTTCCAGCACGCGGCGATTCTCCTCCTCTTCGGAGAGCTGAGGCTGCGGCTGGAATGCTGGGGCAGCGGAAGCCTTGGGGTCTTCGGCATCAGCGAAGACACGGGGCTTCTTCAAGCGTGCCAACTGCCCAAGGGCGTCTTCTTCCCGGACGTGCAGACGCTGGGCCAGCTGCACGGCGTAATCCTTCGCCAGGATGGAATCCTTGATGGGGGCCAACACAGAAAGCGCGTCCGGCAATGCCCGGGCCCGGCCTTCGGCGCTGGTGAGGTCATGGTTAGCGAGCCTGCGCTCCAGGCCGAAGCGCAGAAGCGGAAGGGCTTCATCTATGAGCCTTTGCATCTCTTCCGGGCCATGGGCCGCCAGGTATTCCGCCGGGTCTTGGCCATCCGGCAGGCAGAGGGCGAAGATCTCCGTCTGGGACTTCCCCGCCTCAGGGGTGGAGGTGTCGTCTATGAACTGGAGCGCCCGTTCGGTGGCTCGCTGGCCTGCGGCGTCCCCGTCGAAGATATAGACGATGCGCTTGCCCGCATGGCTGGAGAGCACGCGGATATGGGCCTTGGTGAGAGCAGTGCCCAAGGTGGCCACGGCATTTGTGAGACCCGCCTCATGCATGGCGATGACATCCGTATAGCCTTCGCAGACGATGGCGCAACCGGTGGAGGCCATCTTCTTCTTTGCCTTGTCAAGCCCGAAAAGCACCTGGGACTTATGGAAGATAGGGGTCTCCTGGCTGTTGAGGTACTTCGGCTCCCCATCGCCGAGGATGCGGCCGCCGAAGGCGATGCACTCCCCGGACACGTCGTGGATAGGGAACATGGCCCGTTCATAGAAGCGATCATTGAGATGGCCGTTTCTATGAACGGACACGTTCGCCATGACCAGCTCATCGGGTTTGAACCCCAAGGAGAGCAAATGGGTGGTCATCTGAGAGCGGCCCGGTGCGTAGCCCAGCATCCAGCGTTTGGGAACGTCTCCTCCCAACCCCCGGCCGCCCAGGTAGCTGCGGGCCTTCGCTGCGCCTCCATCCGGTGAGCGCATGAGCTGGGTGTGGAAGAACTCCTCAGCCGCCTTGCACGTATCCCGTAGCCGTTGCTTCTTGGATTGGGGAACGCCCCCACGGGCGTCCTCCTGGATGTCTATGCGCGCCCGCTCTGCCAGCTTCCGGACCGCCTCGGGGAAGGTGACCTCATCGGCCTTCATGATGAACCCGAAGATATCCCCACCCTCTCCGCAACCGAAGCAATGCCACAGCTGGGTGGCAGGGTCTATCTTGAAGGAAGGCGTCTTCTCATGATGCAGCGGGCAGCAGCACCAGAATTCACGGCCCTTCTGCTGGACGCGGGTACGCTCACCTATGAGCTCTACCAGGTCAGAGGCTTCGCGGACCTTCTGGATATCAGCATCGGAGATGAATGCCATGGAAGCTGAACGCCATCCTTTCAGGATACAGAACAGATGTCCTCTGTTCATTTGATATGATAGCCCAACCGTTCAAGGGAAACGCCGTGAAGGAACCAGATGCACAACAAGCCTAATGCCGACATCCCCTATCTGTCCTTGGATCCGCAGATAGAAGGGCAGATCGAACAGGATATGGGATCAGGGGCCATGAGCCCCTTCGCCTTCCGAGATGAGGACATCGTCCGCCGGGAGGACCTGCCCAATGACCGGGCCACCCTCGCCCGACCCGCCTTCGTCCGCGACGTGGAGAAGATCGTGAACGTGCCCGCCTACAACCGTTACGCGGGTAAGACCCAGGTCTTCAGCTTCGTCAACAATGATGACATCACCCGCCGTGGGCTCCATGTCCAACTGGTGAACCGCGTGGCGAAGGGCATCGGACGCCTGCTGCGCCTGAACACTGACCTGATCGAGGCCATCGCCTTGGGCCATGACGTAGGGCACACCCCCTTCGGCCACGCTGGGGAGCGGTTCCTCTCCCAGTGCTATCACGAACGGACGGGCAAGCATTTCAATCATAACGTCCATTCCGTCCGCGTGCTGGATGAGCTCTATCCGCGCAACATCTCGCTCCAGACCTTGGATGGGGTGCTGGCCCACAACGGGGAATTCGCGAAGCAGCGGCTGGAACGCGGCACCATGAGCACCTTCGCTGATCTGGAGGCAGCCGTTTCCGCCTGCACAGAGGATTCCTCCCAGATCAAGCACCTCCGCCCTTCCACCCTAGAGGGCTGCGTCGTGCGCGTGAGCGATATGATCGCCTATATAGGAAAAGACCGGGATGACGCCCTCAAGATGGGGGTGATGCAGAGCATCGATCAGTTCGATAGCTTCGTCTTGGGCAAGGATAACGGCCGCATCATCAACAACATGACCGTGGATATCGTGAACAACAGCTATGGGAAGGATGCTATAGCCATGAGCCAGGATATCTTCGATGACCTGAAGCGGGCCAAGCGCCAGAACTACGAGCGCATCTACGAGCGGGAGGGCATGCTGGAGGATGCGTCCAATGTGCTGGAGCATATGTTCGAGCGGCTCTATGAGCGCTTGCTGCAAGACCTGGCCTCAGGGGATGAATCCTCCCCCATCTTCGCCCATCACGTGCAGCCTTTGGCTGACACCTCCCACACCATCTCGCCTCAGTCCTACCTCAGCCAAGACCCGAATCGCATCGTGGTGGATTACATCGCCTCCATGACGGATGGCTACTTCACCAGCATCTACGAGATGCTCTTCCCCGAAGAGACCTTCGAGATAGAGAAGCGCGGCTACTTCGCGAACCTGCACCACCAATGAACCCAAGTCAAGGAAAGGCTCATAGAAAGGGGCATACCATGAACAAGAACACCTTTGACTACATCGCTGAACGCGCAGACATCCTGGCGTCTACGGACGCGAGCACTCAGATCACCAAGGATGCCGCCAACGCTTGGAAGGATGCTGTGGCTGCTGGCGGCCTGGATGCGGCTGACGCTGCCACCGAACAGCTGCTGGACACCCTAGAGGGGCGGCCCCAATCCATAGACAACGTCATCGCCTTTTGCGAAGGCCCTGCCAAGGAGATGTTCGGCGAAGAAGCTGCTGCCGAGGCTCTGGCCAAACAAAAGCAGCGCAAAGCCAATGGAGCCAAGTGGTGCGATTGCGACGCCTGCACCGCCGCCACGGAGATCCTGGCAAAGTTCGGCCGCGTAGAACTGTAACCGTAGATGGGCATCCGCTTCTGATGCCCATCCATTGCTCGTCAGCCTATTCCCATTCCACGGTGCCCACAGGCTTGGGCGTGAGGTCATAGCAGACGCGGCAGATGCCCGGCACCTCGTGGGTGATGCGGTTGGTCATGCGCTTCAGCAGCGCCCAATCCAGCTCAGGCACCTCAGCGGTCATGACATCCACCGTGTTGATGGCGCGGATGATGGCAGGCCACTCATAGGCACGGACGCCCTCTCGCACGCCTGTGGCACGCATGTCCGGCACCACGGCGAAGTACTGCCAAGCGCCCACGTTCGCCGCTTCCATCTCCTCGCGCACGATGGCGTCTGCCTCACGCAACGCCTCAAGCCTATCCCGCGTGATGGCTCCCAAGCAGCGCACCCCTAGGCCCGGTCCCGGGAAGGGCTGGCGGTCCACCATGTTCGCGGGCAGGCCCAGAGCGCGGCCCACTTCGCGCACCTCATCCTTATAGAGCAGCTTCACGGGTTCCACCAGATCGAACTGGAGGTCCTCCGGCAGACCACCCACGTTGTGATGGGCCTTCACGCCGTCCTTGGATTCCAGGATGTCCGGGTAGATGGTGCCCTGGGCCAGGAAATCCACCTCATCCCCCACTTTGCGCGCCTCTTCCTCGAACACGCGGATGAACTCCGCGCCGATGATCTTGCGCTTCGTCTCCGGCTCGTCAACGCCCTCCAACAGCTTGAGGAAGCGATCCGTGGCATCCACGTAGATGAGGTTGGCGTCCATCTGGTTCTCGAAGACATCGATGACCTGCTCGGATTCGCCCTTGCGCATGAGCCCATGGTTCACATGGACGCAGATCAGGTTCTCCCCTATTGCGCGGTCTATGAGAGCGGCCACCACCGAGCTGTCAACGCCACCCGAGAGCGCCAGGAGCACCTTGCCATCGCCCACCTGCTGGCGGATGGCTTCCACCTGCTCCTCTATGAACGCCTGGGCGAGCTCAGGGGTGTTGATGCGAGCCATGGAATCAGGACGGACGTTGGGATCCATTGAGGCCTCCTTCAGGGTTGAGGGATGAAAGCTACCGGGCTTTCTCTGGAAGAGATTATAGCGTCCATGGCTGATGCAGCCTCCCTTACCAGCGAACGGGATAGGGTAAGATGCGAAGGGATGACAGAGGGCAGATGAAGGAGCATGAGCCACCATGCATAGCTTTCGAAACGACTATTCCGAGGAATGCCACCCCTTGGTATCTGAGGCCCTTGCTCGATGCGCCTCAGAGCAGAACCCTGGATACGGGGAGGATGCCCACTGTGAGCGGGCGCGAGAGCTGCTACGCGAAGCCATGACGGGTTCCCTTGAGCGCTCAGGAGCTGACGAAGGGCAGCTTGAGCGGGCTCGCAGGGCACCCATTGCGTTTGTTCCGGGCGGCACCATGGCGAATCTCTTGGTGATATCCTCCGCCCTACGGCCCTACGAATGCGTCATCGCCGCGCTGGATGGGCATATCAACGTCCATGAGACGGGGGCCATCGAAGCCACCGGTCATAAGGTGATCACCACCGCTGATGCGGACGGGGTGCTCACCGCTGAGGGTGCAGAAGCCGTCCTGGCAGAGCACTGCTATGGCCAGAACCATCACATGGTGATCCCTCGCATGCTGTACCTCTCCTTCTCAACGGAGATGGGGATGGTCCACTCCTCTGCTCAGCTGGCCGCGTTGCGCGCCTTTGCCGATGAGCACGGCCTGCTCATCTACATAGACGGGGCCAGACTGGCAGCGGGGTTGGCAAGCCCGGCCACTGATGTCACGCTGGCTGACATCCTAGGCACGGCCGATGCCTTCACCTTCGGCGCCACGAAGAACGGCGCGCTCTTCGGCGAGGCAGTCGTCTTCATGAACCCGATCCCCTTCGGCAACTTCAAGGCTGCCCAAAAGCAGCGCGGGGCCCTCATGGCGAAGGGGTTCCTCTATGGCATCCAATTCGAAGCGCTCTTCTCTTCTAGCGGATGCGAGGCAGGCATCCCTGAAGCCGAGGGGGCTGAACCGCTCTATTTCTCTCTCGGGCGCCACGCCAACGCCATGGCCGTTGCCCTCAAGGAAGCGCTGAGACGCGATGGCTTTGATCACCTGGCAGCAGACGGACAGACGAACCAGGTGTTCGTCCAGGTGGACGAGCCTACCGCCCGCCTCTTAGAGGAGCGGTTCTGCTGTGAGCCCTTCGGTGTAACGGACGAAGGTGAGCGGATCATGCGCTTCGTCTGCTCCTGGGCAACCCAACCTGAACATATCCAGGAGCTAAACAGCGCGCTCAAAGCCCTTCGCTAGACCTCGTCCAGGTCCACATCCCGCTTCAGGCCGAAGTGCAATATCAAGTAGTAGATCGTACCGATGATGACCCAGCTGATGCCCAAGGTCATGGCAAGGTTATCCAGGCTGATCCACACATAGCCGATGATGAAGAAGCCTACTATGGGCACGATCAGGTGACGGAGGATGTTCTTCGACTTCTTCCGGAACATGAAGTAATAGATGATGGTCAGGTTCAAGATCATGAAGGCGGTCAGAGCGCCGAAGTTGACGCAGCTGGATATGGCCGCGATCCCCAGGCTGTTGAAGATCACCACCAACACGATGGAGAGCACGCCCACGAAGATGGCAGCCACGTAGGGCGTCTTGTACTTGCTGTGGATCTTAGCAAGGGCCTTCGGCATGAGGCGGTCACGGCTCATGGCGTAGAGGATGCGCGCGATGGCCGTCTGGGCAGCCAAGGCGTCGAAGATGCCCCAGGCGATGGCTGTGGCCACAGCGCAGAGCGCATAGAGGAACTTGCCACCCGCCACTGATGCCACCAGGTAGAAGGCATTGTCAGGGTCATCAGCGAACACCGCTCCATCGGGGCTCAAGCAGCCAGCCACATAGGTTTGGGCCATGAACATGACGCCCACGAGCAGAAGAGAAATGACCATGGCGCGTGAGGGGCCCCGCTTCGCATCCTTCGCCTCTTCGGAGAGCGTGGCGATGGCATCGAAGCCGAGGAACGAGAGCACGCCCAAGGACACAGCGCCCATGACCAGATCCATGCTAAAGGTATCGGCATTGTAGAAGGGTTGGAGCGTGAAGCCGTTGGAGAGCGGGTCGGTGGCCAGCCACCAGATGCCCATGGCCAGGAAGACCACCAACACGATGATCTCCGCCACGAGGGCGATCTTGTTCAAAAGCGCCGTGAGCTCGATACCACGGACGTTCACGAAGGTGTTGAACACCACGAACAACAGCCCCCAGACCAGCGTTGGCACCCCGGGAACGAGACCGGACATGGCTTGAGCTGCCACCACGTAGAGCAGAGTGGGCACCAGCATATAGTCAAGCAGCATGGTCCAACCGGTCACGAAGCCCACGCCCTTGCCGACACCGCGGGAAGTGTATCCGTAGACGGAACCGGATACCGGGAACTCTCGAGAGAGCGTGGCATAGGATACAGCCGTGAAGATCATGGCCACCATGCCGATCAGGTACACGAGCGACGGCATGCCGCCAGAGCCGTTGAACACATCCCCGTAGATCCCGAACGGAGCTATGGGCACCATGAAGATCAGTCCGTAGACGATCATGTCCGGCACAGTGAGCGCCCGTTTCAATTCCTGCTTGTATCCCATCTCTTCCAGCGCTTCGCTGGAAGATTCGATGGAATCCATCATCTCTTTAGCCATGCTCTTCCCTCCCTATGGGACGCCCTCGCGTTCCTTGGCTTGTTATGCTCCTATCTGGAAGCCGTAGGCATCCAGCACGTACTTGGGAACCATGAAACGGACCGTTTCCTCTGGATCCACCATCTGGCAAACGCGCACATCTCCTACCAATGAGAACAGCATGACAAGCTCCGCCTCATCGGCCCCCGTGCGCTCGTGGACCAGATCCACCATCTGATGGACCGCGGTATCCGCTGCCTCATCCAACGTGGGCTCAGAGGCGATGATGCCTATGTGCGTGGGCGTTTCCAGGAGGGGGTTCGCAAGCGAGAGCCCTGGCAGCGCAGTCAGCTGCACGGTAGCATAGCCCGCAACCTCGGCTCCGGAGACGCTGATCTCACCGTCACCCATGACCGCGTGCATATCCCCGCACCCGAAGAGCGCGCCCGGCTGAGCCACCGGGAAGTAGAGCACCGCGCCCTCTCCTATCTCCGTGCAATCCATGTTGCCGCCATGGGAACCGGGGGTGCCGCAGTTGACCGGATCCCCTTCGGGGGCCACGCCGATCACGCCGATCATCGGCTTCAGCGGGATGCTCAGCTTCTCATTCCAGATCAGATGGCCTCCTTCCAGACGGTTGATGGAGGTGGCCCATCCTGTGAAGCGGTCACCGCAAACACCCTCATCCTCACCAGTGCAGGAAGCGCTTTGGCTGTCCAGCTCTATCTTCTGGATGCATACCTTGAGGGCACCACCCGGCTCAGCTCCTTCTACATAGATGGGGCCGGTGGCCGGATTGATGCGATCCCAATCGATCTCATCCAGCTCATCTTCGGCCGTGCGCACCTGATTGCCGAAGCAATCCATGGTGCGGATGCGCACGGTGTCTCCCGATGCCACCTTGAGAACGGGTTCAGCATCTTTGGAGAAGGCATAGATGATGTGCTCATCCTCCAGTTCATGCAGCTTGCTCATGGCTCCTTCTTTCTTTTGGGGCTGCTTCAACCTTCATAGCCGATATCTCGGGAGAGATCCTCAGAATCAGCAGCCGCGGTAGCAAGGGCATCGCAACGTTCATTCTCAGGGTGTCCCGCATGACCCTTGATCCATCCGAAGGTCACCTCATGGCCATCCATGGCGGCGAGGAGCTCTTCCCAGAGGTCCCGGTTCGCCACCGGTTCCCGCTTCGCATTCTTCCAGCCCTTGCGCTTCCAAGAGGATATCCAATCCTTGTTGAAGGCATCAGCCACGTAGCGGGAATCCGTTTGGACATGCACCTTGCACGGATGCTTCAATGCTTGGAACGCCCGGATGACCCCCAGAAGCTCCATGCGATTGTTCGTGGTCATCTGGAAGCCCTCAGAGAGCTCCCGCTCATGGACGTGACCGTTCGCATCCTTGAAGCGCAGCAGCGCGCCGAAACCCCCCTTGCCGGGATTCCCGCGCGCTGCGCCATCGGTGTATATCTGGACCTCATGCAAGGCTCGGATGCGCTCCGTTCTAGAGCATGGACTGGATCAAGATGAACAACGGGCTGAAGGTCAAAGACACGATAGTCATCAGATTGATCAGGATGTTCATGGACGGGCCAGACGTATCCTTGAATGGATCGCCCACGGTGTCACCCACCACAGCCGCCTTATGGGCCTCGGAGCCCTTGCCTCCGAAGTAACCCTGCTCGATGTACTTCTTGGCATTGTCCCAAGCGCCACCAGCATTGGACATGAAGATGGCCATCAGCATGCCCGTGGCCACCGCGCCTGCCAAAAAGCCTCCCAGCATGGCTGGGTCGATGCAGCCGATGACGATGGGCACCACGATGGAGATGATGCCCGGAGCCATCATCTCATGGAGCGCTGAGGTGGTGGAGATGCCCACGCACTTGTCGTATTCCGGCTGGGCCTTGTATTCCATGATGCCCGGGATCTCACGGAACTGCCTGCGCACCTCTTCCACCATGGCGTGGGCTGCTCGAGAGACAGCACCCATGGTGAGGGCGGCGAACATGAAGGGCATCATGGCGCCCACGAAGATGCCCGCCACGATCAGAGGATCGGTGAGGGACAGCTCGAAGGAGGGGATGTAGTTGTGCATGGTGGCCTGATAGGACACGAACAGCGATATGGCAGACAGGCCCGCACTTGAGATGGCGAAGCCCTTGGCGATGGCAGCCGTGGTGTTACCCACAGCATCCAAGGCGTCTGTGCGGTCACGCACCTCTTCGGGAAGCCCTGCCATCTCAGCGATGCCACCCGCGTTATCAGCCACGGGGCCGTAGGCATCCACACCGATGGTGATGGCCGTATTGGAGAGCATCCCCGTGGCGGCCAGGCCCACGCCGAAGAGCCCTACCGCGATGGCGTTCTCCGTGGAGGCCATCGGGAAGGCCATGTTACCGAAGAAGAACGCGCCGATGATGGCCAGGGCCACCAGGCAGATGGGGGCGATGGTAGAGAGCATCCCCGTTCCCAAGCCCTCGATGATGACCGTGGCAGCACCGGTCTCAGCCGCCTCGGCTATCTTATGGACCGGCTTGTAGTGGTCAGAGCAGAAGTACTCCGTGATCTTGCCGATGGCCAGGCCTGCGATGAGGCCGCAGAGCACGCTGCCGAACAGCCACAGCGGCTGAGCTTCCACAGCCATGCCGTTCCATATGAAGAAGATGCCCAAGATCACGAGTATCTCAAGACCGGCAGCCACATAGGTGCCTCGGTTCAGGGCCTTATGCAGGTCTGCCCCTTCCTTGGTGCGCACGGCGAACAGGCCGATGATGGAGGTGATGATGCCGCAGGCGGCGATGACCACCGGGACCACCATGGCCCAGATGAGGTCAGAGCCCACGAAGTAGCCGCCCAGGGCCCCGAAGGTGATGGCCAGGATGGTGGGAGCCAGGATGGAGCCGGTGTAGCTCTCGAAGAGGTCAGCACCCATGCCGGCCACATCGCCTACGTTATCGCCCACGTTGTCAGCGATGGTAGCCGGGTTGCGGGGGTCATCCTCCGGGATGCCCGCCTCCACCTTGCCCACCAGGTCAGCGCCCACATCCGCTGCCTTGGTGTAGATGCCGCCGCCCACACGGGCGAAGAGCGCCACGGCGGAAGCGCCTGTGGCGAAGCCCTCTACCATGCCGATGTGCTCGTGGGCCAGATGCATGACCTCTCCGGTCACATCGATGCCAGATATGCCGCTGAACACCAAGAGCACCAGCCAGAGAGAAAGCCCCAGAAGGGCGAAGGAGGCCACGCAGAGGCCCATGGTGAGCCCGCTGCGGAAGCTCACGGTGAGCGCCTTCGCTACGCTGGTCTCCGCAGCATAGGCCGTGCGCGTGTTCGCACGCGTTGCCACGTGCATGCCCACGTACCCGGCAGCTGCAGAGAGGACGCCGCCCGTGATGAACGCAAGGGCCGTCACCCAGGAGAGCGCTATGGCCATCACGATGGCCACCACCACCATGAAGATCACGAGGAGCTTGTATTCGCTCATGAGGAACGCCTTGGCGCCCTGCTGGATCTTGATGGAGATGGAATTCATCTTCTCGGATCCGGGATCCTGTTTGAGGACCCAGCTTCCCAGATACGCCGCGAAGAAGATACCGACTGCGGCGCAGATGGGAGCTATCCACGCTATTGCCGTTGTCACTGTCTCACACCTTTCCCTCAAGGACACATATGAGGGTGAATGTACAGGAAAACAGCGGGACGTGGAGCCATCAATCAGCAGATGGTAGGCCCGGCCGGGCGCATGACCTTCAGGGAAGCTGAGAGGTGGCCTCTATGTCTTGGCGGATCTGGGATGCCAGGGCATCCGGGCTTTCGAACTTGATCATGGGACGCAGATGGCGGACGAATGCCAACTGGAGCTCTTCGGCATAGATATCCCCGGAAAAGCCGAGGAGATGGGCTTCAACGGTGCGCTCAGCCACGCCTTCGAAGGTGATGGGCACCCCTACGGATATGGCCGCTTTGTAACGCTGGCCATCTACCAGAGCATAGCCTGCGTAGACCCCATCGGCTGGTATGAGCTCCCCCGCAGGGACCTGGAGGTTCGCCGTGGCGATGCCCATCTCACGGCCCACCTGACGCCCCGCCACCACCTGACCCATCAGAGCGAAAGGACGCCCCAGGAGCCGTGCCGCTTCCTCAACCTTACCCCGTGCGATGAGCCCGCGGATGCGGGTGGAGGTCACGGGAAGCCCTTCGCATTCCAGAAGCGGAACGGCCACCACATCCATGCCATGGGCGCTTCCCCAGGCTTTGAGCAGGCTGACATCACCCGACGCCCGGCACCCGAACCGGAGATCCTCCCCCACGAACAGTCTCCGGGGCGCCCCGGAGGAGAACAGCGCATCCAAGAACGCCTCTGGCTTCATGGTGCGCACCGCTTCGTTGAAGGTGATGGTGACCACCTCATCCACCCCTGTGGCCGCCAAGGCTGCCAACCGCTCCTCATTGGTCATGAGCTTTTCCAGCTGCGTAGGGGCGAAGACCTCATCGGGATCCACATCGAAGGTGATGACCAAGGAATCGCCGCCTGAGGCCCGGGCATCATCCACGGCCTTCTGCAAGATGAAGCGATGGCCCTGATGCAGGCCATCGAATACACCGAAAGCGCAGGAAGAATCCGCGAAGACAGGACGGGCAGGCTGCATGCACAGCTCAGATGACCCCACGTGTGACCCCTTTCGAGAAGACGCAGTCAGGAACGTAGGCTTGGCTGGCAGCGTTGAAGCGGTACACCGCTAAGACGCAGTCAGCACCCAGCATCAGCACAGGCTCATCGGGAGCGGGGGGCCTGCAAGATTCCACCACCCCTGCCGTGCAAGCACAGGGGCTGTGGAGCGGGTCATGGGTGTGCTCATGGAGGCGCACCTCAGCGGAAGGGAGCTGCATTCCGTGGGTGACACCCTCCCGTGCCTTGCCCTCAAGATAGGCGAAGCGCAAGCCCAACACCTTGACCGGATCCAAGGATGCCCGGGCCTTCAGGGCCTCCAAGGCCTCAAGGGATGCGCAATCCTCCAAGGTGATGCGGCCGCTCTGAGTGCGCCTGAGGGCGCTCAGGTGCGCTTCGGTGCCTGCCGCCTTGCCGATGTCCCGGGCCAGGGAGCGGATATAGGTACCCTTGGATACCGTGAAGGCCACATCCCAGAAGGACCGTCCCGCCTCCTCCCCCACCGTCAACAGCTCAGCGCGGCTCACCTCGATGGAGCGAGGTTCCAGATGGAGCACGGTGCCCTTCCGGGCGGCCGCATAGGACCGGACGCCATCCTTCTTGATAGCGGAATAGGCGGGGGGCATCTGAAGCTGCGGCCCTAAGAACCCTTCCAAGACACCTTGGGCGAAGCTGGCCTCGGTCAGCTGGGAAGGCATGGGAGCCGTGCGGATGACAGCCCCTTCGGCATCATCGGTATCAGTGGCAGCCCCGAAGCAAATGCGCGCCTCATATCCCTTGCATTGGGATTCCAAGTGGGCGTTGAGGCGACTAGCAGGGCCCACCAACACGATGAGCACGCCCGTGGCCATGGGATCCAAGGTGCCAGCATGGCCCACCCGCTTCTCGCCGAAGATGCTCCGAACCCGGTTCACCACGTCATGGGAGGTCATGCCCGCAGGTTTATCCACAGCCAACAGCAGGCTCAGATCAGTCTGTCCCCTCTTCATGGGCGCCTAACAGCCGAGGGCTTCCTGAAGCGCGGCTTTGACCTGGACGATGGCCTCATCCAAAGGACCAGCCAGGGTGAAACCCGCAGCAGCCTTATGGCCCCCTCCCCCGAAGCGGCCAGCGATGGCAGATACATCCGTCCCATCCTTCGCGCGCAGGCTGCCGCGCACCTCATCTCCCCGCGCCTTCAGGATGCAGGCCACCCTCACCTGCCCGATGGATCTCAGGATATCTATGACCCCTTCGCAATCAGCATAGCTGGCGCAGAAGCGGTCCATATCCTCTTGGGCTATGAAGCTGAAGGCCACCGAGCCGTCTCCCAGAAGCTCCATGCGCTGGGCAGCCAGAGCTTCCATCTGCACTGCCGCCCAGGTCTTGCTCTGATAGAAGGCCGTAGATATGCCAGCGATGTTGATCCCCGTAGCGGCCATCTCAGAGGCCAAGGCGAAGGCGCGCTGATCAGCGTTCTGATATTGGAAGCGGCCCGTATCCGTCATGAGGCCCGTATAGCAAGGGCCAGCCAGATCCACGCCAAGCGGTACCTTGGCTGCCTTCGCCACCTCCCACACCAGACAGGTGGCTGAGGGAGCTGACGGGTCAATGTGGAAGATGTCCGCTTGACACTCAGACACCTCATGGTGGTCCAAGGTGATAGTGAACCGGGCAGCTTGGCGCAGCGCGCAGGCAGCCGGGCCCAACCTGTCATCTCCTGAAGCATCCACCGCGATGAAGGTGGCAGCCGGACGCGCTTCCAAGACATCGGCCAGGGAAGCTGCGCCGGGAATGCTCAAGAGCGCCGCATCCAGAGGCTCTTTCAAAGCCACGACCGGCTGGACTTCTTTTCCCAGAGCCTTGAGGATGGCGGTCATTCCCAAGACAGAGCCGATGCAATCCCCATCGGGACTCACGTGACCGCAGACGATGTAATCATCGTGGGCACGCAGCGCTTGGGCGATGGCAACGAAGGAGGCTTGATCTGCGGGAGCGGTCATGGGCCTCTCAGTACTCTTCGCCGCTGCCCGCGGTCTTCTCATAGGTGGCCTGGCGCTGCTTCTCTGCGTCTAAGTAGCGCCCTAGCTTCTCAGCGGCATCTACCGTGTCATCCACATGGAAGCGCAGCTCCGGCGCCTGCTTCCAATCCAGCTTCTTCGCCATGAGGGAGCGGATGTGGCCCTTGGCGGAATCAAGGGCGGCCTGCACCTCAGGGTAGCGGTCGGCTTCGCAGGTGAAGTACACGTCTGCATAGGCGCGGTCATAGCTCACCTTGCAACTGGTGATGGTGACCAGCTCAAGGCGGGGGTCAGACACATCGAACAGGAGGATGCTGGAGATGACCTCCCGGGCTTGCTCGTCTGCTTTGCGGTTTCCCTCTTTCATGGCAAGGCCTCCTATCCAAGGATGCTGAAGCGCTATTCTGTGCGCTCTACTTCCTTGACAGTGTACCCCTCGATGGTGTCACCCACCTTTATGTCTTGGAAACCTGTTATCCCGATGCCACATTCGTAACCATGGGATACCGTCTTCACGTCATCCTTGAAGCGACGCAGGGAGGCGATATCGCCCTCATAGACCACGGTGCCGTCACGTACCACACGCACCTTGTCATCCCGGGATATCTCACCTTCCAGCACGTAGCAACCGGCGATGAGACCCACCTTCGGCACCTTGAACGTCTCGCGTACCTCGGCGATGCCAGTGTCCGCCTCTACGATATCCGGAGAGAGCAGGCCCACGCGGGCGGCGTTGATGTCCTCTATGGCCTGGTAGATGACCCGGTAGAGGCGAACATCCACCTTCTCCTTCTCAGCCTGCTGACGGGATTTGCCTGTGGGACGCACGTTGAAGCCGATGATGATGGCGTCCGACGCCGCTGCTAGGGTGACGTCCGTCTCCGTGATGCCGCCCACGGCCGAGTGCACGATGTTGATGCGCACCTCGGATTGGTCCATCTTCTCGAAGGCATCCCGCAAAGCCTCGATGGAGCCCTGGACATCCGCCTTGATGATGAGGTTCAAGTCAGTCTGCTTGCCCTCCTCGATACGGCTGAACAGGTCATCCAGGCTCATATGGGAGACATGCTGTTGCTCAGCCAGGCGCTCACGCAAAGCGCGCTCTTCCGCCAGCTTACGGGCGTCGCGCTCATCCTCGAAGACGCGGAACTCATCGCCTGCTACGGGCACGGAGCTGAGCCCCAAGATCTCAACCGGGTCAGAGGGCAGCGCCTCATCCACATGGTTGCCGCGTGGGTCCACCAAAGCGCGCACATGGCCATAGGAGGTGCCTGCCACCACGGCATCTCCCGGGTGGAGGGTGCCGCGCTGGACCAAGACGGTGGCCACGGGGCCTCGGCCCTTATCCAGGTTCGCCTCGATGACGAAGCCCGATGCCAGCGCGTCCGGATTGGCCTTCAGCTCCAGCACGTCAGCCTGGAGGATGATGGTCTCCAGCAGGTCATCTATATGGAGCCCCTTCTTAGCGGATACGTTGACGAACATATTGGAGCCGCCCCATTCCTCGGGGATGACCTCGTATTCGGTCAGCTCTTGCCGTACGCGGTCAGGGTTCGCTCCGTCCTTGTCTATCTTGTTCACAGCCACCACGATGGGCACATTAGCCGCCTTCGCGTGATTGATGGCCTCGATGGTCTGGGGCATCACGCCATCATCGGCGGCTACCACCAACACGATGACATCGGTCACCTGAGCGCCACGGGCGCGCATGGCGGTGAAAGCCTCATGGCCCGGCGTATCGATGAAGGTGATCTGACGTCCGTTGATATCCACCACCGACGCGCCGATGTGCTGGGTGATGCCGCCGGCTTCGCTGGCCACCACGCCCGTGTCCCGGATGGCATCCAGCAAGGAGGTCTTGCCATGGTCAACGTGGCCCATGACGGTGACCACGGGGGGCCGCGGCTTCAGGTCTTCCTCAGTGTCGTTGTAGACCACCATGTATTCCTCTTCAGGGGATACGACGCGCACCTTGCGACCCATGTCATCGGCCACGATCTCTATCAGGTCATCGCTCATGGATTGGGTGACGGTAAGGGCCTGACCCAGCATGAACAGCCGCTTGATGATGTCATTGGGCTGAACCCCCAGCAGCTCCGCCAGCTTGCCCACGGTTGCACCCTGAGGTACCTCTACCACGGAATCATCCAGCACCAAGGTGGGATCTATGCCGCGCTCGATGGCTTGGGCCTCTGCCCGCTCCCGAGCCTCGGCCTCGCGCTTCTGCTTGCGCTTCTTGCGCCTCCCCTCCCCTTCGCTGTTGCCTGCGGCAGCGGCCACGGCAGCCCGAGCCTCAGCCAGCACCTTGTCACGCTGGAGCTGCTCAGCCTGAACGGCCATCTGGGCATAGCGGTCCTCCCCCTGTCCGCCCTGCATCTCTAGCTCAGGGACGTTCTGGTGCTTGCCCTTCTTCCCCTTCTTGCCCTTAGGGGCCACTGCTGTATGGCTGGCCTCCTTCTGGGCTTGGATGCGGGCTTGCTCGGATTCGATCTGGGAGAGGAGCGAGCTGAACTTCGCCTGGGCAGGCTGGGCCGCGGTGGCAGGAGCGGCCTTCGCGGGCTTCTCTTCCGGTTGCCCCTTGGCGCTCTTCTGGTTGCGATGGCGCAGCTTCTCTTCGATGGCCTGCTTCTTGGCCACCTCAGCCGCCCGCTTCTCTGCGGCAGCCCGCGCCTTGGCTTCTGCCTTCTCCCGCTCTACCCGCTTCTTCTCGTTCTCTATCTGAGAGGCCAGGCTCTCGAATCCGGAGGCTTTCGTCTCGATCTTCTTGACCACGCGGTCCTTCTTCGCAGAGGCGTTATCCGAAGAGCCGCCCCGGGCCTCCTTGGCCGCCTTGCGCTCGGCCAGCTCTTTCTCCACAGCCGCCTTGCGCTCAGCTTCCTCTTTGGCCTTCTCGGCCTCGGCCTTCTTCTGCTCCTCTTCGATAGCCGCCCGCTCTTCGTCTTTCAGATCCCCTGAGCGCTGGAGGACCTCCGGCTCGAAGGTCTCACGGATCTTCGCGATATCCTCATCAGACA
>CANOIM010000017.1 GCA_947566075.1 uncultured Eggerthellaceae bacterium
CGGCCTTGAAGGTCTTCGTGCTGGCAAGCCAGCACCTACGGATGAGGGTGCAGGTTAGCCTCGTAGGGACAGGAACTCGTTCCTGTCCGGCGGTTGCAAGGAAGTGCTCACTTTCTGTAGGGACAGGTCGATCGCGGTTCGAGCTTCGTATCCTCCGTCATCCTGAGCGAAGGGCGAAGCCCGGAGTCGAAGGATCTCCCCATACGGTAGGGATATGCTCTGTAGGCGGCCATCCGGTCTTGATGCCCGCAAAGCTTGTTTGTGAGATCGTAGCGCTCTTTGACAATGTGGGGTCTAACACCGCAACCGCATTCGTGATGATGAGAGGGTTCAGGTTGAACCAAAGATAGCGAGGATTCTTCTGACGCACGAGATTCACCCGCCGCGCGGCCGAGCAGCCTTGCGGGCTGTGAGGGTAAGCGCAGAAGGGTGAAGATCGTGTGTCAGAAGAATCCGCAGCGTCAAACGGTTACGCGGTCCGCAAAGCGGCCGCGTAACCAAAAAACGAATCCACGTCATCAGGTGGATGCCTGAGGAAGAAGCTGAGACGCCGCAAGCATTAGCTTAACAGCGTCTCATCGTTACACTTCAACGGCGCCGCCTCCGCAAAAAGGCGTGTCGTTGGCTGCATTATACAGACAGACGAGATCCTTCAGCAATGCTTCAATAGAATATGCATCGTATACGCGGGTTTTTGGCAAGAAAGCGAGGTGCCTATCATGAGGATCTATGATGACCATAATGAACAGTCTTTGCCCAGCGTGATGATCTTCCTGACGAAGAAAGAGCTCAGGGAACTCCGGGGTTACGTTGATAGCTTACTGGAAGGTCCCCTATGCGATCATGTGCATCTTACGGATGATGAATATAGACGCGAGATAACCCTCGCAAGCTATTCAGAGACGGAAAAGAATACCTTCGCCGAACAATTCAACGAGCTGGTTCAGAATGACGATCTTGATGGCAAGTACATGCCGCAGATATTCACATGGTCACGCAAATGAGCGCGTTCCCATCATTGGCCAACAGGTTCCCAGACGCGGACGGTGCATTCGTTGATGCGCTCACCGGACATGGGGGTGTAATCCACGTTCGCGAAAGTGACCACCCGTTCAGCCGTTCCGCTGGTAGCCAGGTATTCGCCATAGCCTTGGGTGGCTGATTCCGTAGGGATGGTGATGTATTTCCGTTCGGTCAGATCCACAGCCGCTATGACATTCGTTGATTTCACGAACATCCAGTTCCCCGAGAAGGCGGGGGAGGTGATGGGCGCGCGCGGAAAACGGAACCAAGACGCGTTGCTGTACAGGTTGCACACCGCGTCATCTCCTTGCATCTCCGCTTTCGCCCGGTCTGCGTCGGTGAGCCCGGTGCTCTGCTGGCTGCTGGAAAGCTCTTGCTCCAAGGCCGTCAGGGCATCAGCCGTGGCTGTGGCAGTGGTGAGGGATATCTCCTCAGCGGGCACATAGGTTCCCAGGTTCGCCATGCCATCACCGAATTCGTAGAGGGCATCGAAGGAGAAGCCGAAGCCATTGGGCCCGTAGGAAACATCCATGGGCTTCATGGTGGAGGGCAATGTCAGCCGGTCTGTGATCTGGCCGTCTTCCTCAGACACGAAGATGAGCTGCCAGGTCTTGCCCTTCGCGCTTTGCCTTTGAGCGCAGGCTACCCCTCCTGGGGCGGGAGTAGGCGCACAGGCGAAGCCGCCGGGAGTGGTCACCGCTGCCTGGGCGGAATCTTGGGTGCTTCCGAAGGTGATGCGGCAGAGAGCAGCCTGTGTCACTTCTTCCCCTTCGCCATTCCCGCAGATGAGGGGAGGGGCGTCATCTCCCTTAGGTGCTGTCTGCCACCAGGCGAACCCTCCGGATACAGCCAAAGCGGGAAGCGTCCACGAGCCATCCCCTTCGGCTGCCAGCACAGGGTCTCCCACAGCAGCGCCATCCAGGGTGGTGCTATAGACGCGCCAATTCCCTGAGAGCACGTTGGATTCCAGCCAAACGAGGCCCGCGCCATTGGCCCGCGCATCGAATATCTGGAAGCCCTCCTCTGCTCCCACCGGGGCCCTCAGGGCAGTGGTCAGGTTGCCGGATCCCAGATGCAGCAGACCCACCTGGAGCAGCGGGTCAGCGCTCTTGGTGGGGATCAGGCAGACTGCAACGCTCTCAGAGCAGGAGGTGAGCGTGGTGCCGAAAGGGAGGGAAGCGCGGGTGCGCAAGGTGAGCAGCCCCTTGAGGTCATCCACGTATTCGCACTGTTCGGTAGTGAAGGCGGCATCTTGGGGAATGCTGAGCGTCCCCTCGGCCGCTTCCGCGCTGGAAGCGCCCCCGGCTGAAGAGGTCAGGGTGTAGGCACCGGCGCCCACGAGGGCGGCCGCAGCGATACCCGCCCCTCCCACGAGGAGTTGACGGCGGGTGAGCACGGGAGCTTCAGCATTGGCGTCCCCCTTGGCAGCGGACCGGGCAACGGAGCGTCCAGCTGACGCGCTCCGGGAGCGCTGCGCCCCCCCAATGCCCTTGGGCGTGACGCTTCGCCCGGCAATGCTCTTGCGCGGGGTGGGCCTGGTAGGCTTTTCGGTGCGATCATGCATCCCCTCATTATGTCAAACAGAAAACCTGCCGTCACCGGGTGCGTTGCAAGGGATACAATATCTGCAGATCGTTCATCAGCGAATGCGGGCTATCCCCACGGTCCGCTGCCAGAAAGGACACATACATGAGCGCTGAGACAAGACGGATCCTTTTGGTGGAAGATGATAAGTCCATTCGCGAGGCGGTGACGGCTTACCTAGAGAAAGAGGGTTACTGGGTAACGGCAGTGGGGGACGGCCAAGAGGCGCTGGATGAATTCGCCAAGCACAGCTTCGATCTCATCATCCTTGACTTGATGCTCCCCACCATCTCCGGTGAGCGCGTCTGCAGCGTCATCCGTGACACCTCGGATGTGCCCATCATCATGCTTACGGCGAAGGGCGAAGTGGAAGACCGCATCATCGGCCTTGAGCTGGGGGCGGATGACTATCTGGTGAAGCCGTTCTCTCCGCGGGAATTGGTGGCTCGCGCCCGGGCGCTCCTGCGTCGGGTGCATTCTGATTCGGAACCTTTGCGTGAGGTGCTGGAATTCGGTGAGCTCACCATTGACGTGTCCGGTCACAAGGTGCTCGTGAACGGCGAAGAGATAGAGCTCACAGCCTCAGAATTCAAGCTGCTCACCACCCTTTCGCGCTACCCTGGTCGGGTCTATTCGCGCATGGAGCTGGTTGAGAAGGTGCTCGGCTATGACTTCGAAGGCTATGAGCGCACGATCGACAGCCATGTGAAGAACTTGCGTGCGAAGCTTGGAGATAATCCGCGAAGCCCGAAATGGCTGCACACGGTGCACGGAGTAGGGTATCGTTTCGAGGATCCAACCAAGAAGTAGCTTCGCAGAGGGGTCATGGGGGCAGAGGAATCCTACACCGATCAAGATGGCTTCGCGCAATCCGTTGCGCCCGTAGAGCCCTATGCGCCCCAACAGGTCATAGCAGGAGACGCGGCTGGCGAAGGGGCTGCAGAGACAAGCGGGGAAGAGGCTGTTGAAGCACGCGCCGCCTCAGATGCAGCAGAAGCCGTAGCGCCGTTCGATCCCTCCCCTGAAGCGCCTTCCCCTGTAGGGCCAGCACCGTCTGTTGAGGTAGTTGAACCGGCTGAGGCGAAGCGGAATGAAGGTCCTCACATGCGTCCTGCGCGCCGAGCTGCGGGGAGCGAACCCGTGCGCACTACCCTTTCCTATCGCGCCCGTGTGATCCTCACCTGTGTGGCCATCTCCTTTCTGACCGTTGCCATCTCCTTGGGTATGGTGGCGCTCATCTGGAACCAATTCTTCTCTACCTACGCGGCGAACAATATCGAATCCCTGGCTCAGCAAACGGCGAATCGCATCGCTGACCTCTATCAGAAGACCTTGTCCCTGGAGGGGGACACGCTGATCCCGGCTAGGGAGGCTGCTGACAGCTCTGACGAACTGGGTGTCATGGTGGTCAGTTCCAAAGGCAACAAGCTCTTCGATTCCACGGATAGCCTCTCCCCCGAAGAGGCTGCTAAGCAGGGGCCGAGCGCTGCCACCCAGATAGCCATCGCGCCCATTGAGGTGTCTGGCAATGACGTGGGCAATGTTCGCGTATGGGTCTATGGGTCTAATACGCTCATGAGCAAGGTAGACCGTCAGTTCCAAAGGGATACCTTCTTCGCCTTGTTGGCAGCGGGTGCCATAGCCTTGGTGGTTGCCATCCTCTTCGGCATGGTGTTCGTAAGATCCCTCGTCCGGCCTCTGGACAAGATCAGTCGCACCGCCCGAGAGCTTTCCGAAGGGAACCTGTCAGCCCGCACGGGCATGAGCGGTTCTGATGAGCTCTCTCGTCTGGCTGAGACCATGGATGACATGGCCGAATCATTCCAGCGTGACCGCAAGCTGGAACAGCAGCTGACCTCAGACGTGGCCCATGAGCTGCGCACCCCGCTCATGGCCATCCAGGCGAATGTGGAGGCCATGATCGACGGCGTCTATGAGAAGGACGAAGAGCACCTGATGCTGGTAGATGCCGAAGTGGGTAGGCTGTCGAAGTTGGTGGACGGCTTGCTCAAGCTGTCACGGCTAGAGATGCGCACCACGCCCATGCGGGAAGAACCGGTTGATCTCACTGCTTTGGCTGTTGATGTGGTCAGCTCCCACGAGGCCTTCATCGAGGACTGCGGCATATCCATCTCGCTGGGTGCCCAACAGGATGTGAAGACCTTAGGTGATGCTGATATGATCAGGCAAGCGGTGACGAATCTGATATCCAACGCCATCCGTTACACCGATGAAGGCGGCTCCATCACCATATCCGTCTTCCGCGAGGGGCGCATGGCTGCCATCGCCGTGCAAGATACGGGCATCGGCCTTTCCCCCGAAGAGGAGAAGATGGTCTTCTCGCGCTTCTGGCGGGCTGACTCAGGGCGTGCGAAGGAAAGCGGTGGCCTGGGCATTGGGCTTTCCTTGGTGAAAGAGATCGTAGATCGTCACCATGGGCGCGTGGCGGTGAAGGGCACGAAAGGCGTAGGGTCAACCTTCACGCTGTACTTCCCACTCTACGACGAGGAGCGTTCCTTGGCTCAAGCCCGTGTGGCCGTCAAGGTGATGGAGAAACGCCAACGCGTGATGAAGGGGAAATGAGCGAACGAGGGGCGGGCGGGACAACGGGGACGTAGGCTATTGTCCTGTTTTCCGACAGCGGTAACTGAGCTGGCAAGCCTCTCTGGGGAAACAGGACAATAGCCTACGTCCCCGTTGTCCCGCCAATCAACCTGCGGTGCAGGAATACACCAGGAATACCACCAGCGTGACCAGCGCAAGCAGGAATGCCCAGCTGACCACGTAGCAGCCCTTATTTCCAGCACGTCCCTTGTCAATCATGCGCTCAGAGAGCTTTCTCCGCTGCTTCAGATAGGCGGTGCCCTTCTCAGGCTTCGGCAGCGGTACGGTTTGGGATGGCAGCCATTCCCCTGCGGTCTGGCGTACCTTCGCCACCCCTTCGGCACCTAGATCCACCTTGGGGCGGACCCCTTCGCCCAGGCGCGCGCTCACACCCTTGACGAAGCGTTCGAAGGCGGCTCTTTCCTGGGAGGGATAGCAGATGACAGCCATCTGGCCCCAGTAATGCCCCTCATCCGGGTGATCCGTGAAAGCTACGAAAGCAAGGATGCCCACCATCTCCAGGCCTTCTGCCTGGAGGGTTCTGAGCTTGCGGGAGATATCGGGCTCTAGATAACCGATGCGCTGGCCGAACGCGTTCTGGAACCAAGCCCGCTGAACGCCGTCTTCTTGAAGGATATGGATCTGGTAGGTATCCCCCACGGCATTGTCTGCCCCCAGAAGGATGCCTGCGTCCTTCTTGGACGCGGTCTCGAAGTTGAAGTATCCGCCAAAGAAATCAGTCATGATGGTGGGTGAGTATAGCATCTGAGGCTGAAAGCAACCCAGCGAACGAGTAGAATATTCGGACTGTCTCCCACAAGATCCAAAGGTGGTCCATGAGCCTAGAGATGTCCCGCTGCGTGACTGACGGAACGCCCGTTGACGTGATAGAGCGTTATGCCTCGCTGCCGCAGCGTGCCCAAGAATCAGATTTCGGCACCTATGATGAGAACATCGTGGTGGTAGATACGGAAACCACCGGCGTGTCAGTCAAGAAGGATGAGCTCACCCAGATAGCGGCGGCTCGGCTGGAGCATGGTCAGGTGACCGATTGGTACGTCACCTTCGTGAACCCGGGGATACCCATCCCTGATGAGATATCCCACCTCACTCACATCTATGACGCTGACGTTGCCGATGCCCCTTCGCCCCAGGAGGCCTTGGCGGGGTTGGTGGCTTTCGCCGGAGACGCGAAGATGGTGGCCCACAATGCGGAGTTCGACCGCAACTTCACCACCAAGCATCCGGCAGGCTATCCGCTCTTGGAGAACATCTGGATAGATTCGCTTGAGCTCTCGCGCATCGCCCTGCCGCGGATGAAGAGCCATCGCTTGATAGATCTGGTCCGCGCCTTCGGTGCGCCGGTGTCCACTCATCGGGCCGATGATGACGTAGCGGCCCTTTGCGCAGTGTACCGGGTGCTCTTGGCGGCGGTGGATGCCATGCCAGAAGGCCTGCTGCACAGCATTAGCCAACTGGCCACCCCCGAGGAATGGACCACCCAGCCGCTCTTCGCCGCCTTCGCGAATCGGGCCTATGAGCGCAGGCTGGATGAACTGGTCAAGGGTGGGATGAACCCTGATGAGGCGAAGGCCCTGGCACCCGAGCGGTTCTCCCTGAAGCAGGTGCGTCGGGACCGGCTGGCGGACGTGCCCCGGCAGACGAAGGTGGATGCGGCTGACATGGTGTCCGCGGAAGTGCTGAGCCAAGCAAACGTTCGAGTGGAGCGAGAAGGCGAAGGCATGCCCACCCTCACCTTCCCCAGCCCTGAAGCCGTGGCGGATGCCTTCACGCCGAAAGGCTTGATCGGCACACTCTATCAAGACTACGAGACGCGCGAAGAGCAGGCGCAGATGGCCCTGGCCGTGCGTGATGCCTTCGCCGCTTCAGTGAACCTCTGCGTGGAGGCCGGAACCGGCGTAGGGAAATCCATGGCCTATCTGGTGCCCGCCGCTTTCACGGCCCAACAGAACAACATCACTTTGGGCGTGGCCACGAAGACCAATGCGCTGCTTGACCAGCTGGTCTACAAGGAGTTGCCGTTGCTCTCCGAAGCGTTGGGCGGCACGTTGACCTATGCCTCGCTCAAGGGGTTCTCGCATTATCCTTGCCTGCGCAAGGTGCAGCGCCTGATGGAAGCGGGCGCGCAGATGCGGCTGGTGATGAACGAAGAGAAGACCCAGGCACCTGCCATTGCAGGGGTGCTCTCCTTCATCGAACAGACCGGCTGCGATGACATGGATACCCTGAAGGTGGATTTCCGCACGCTGCCCCGCAGCGCCATCTCCACTACCAGCCACGAATGCCTACGACGAAAATGCCCGTTCTATGGCCAATCCTGCTTCGTGTTCGGTGCTCGCAAGCTGGCGGAATCAGCTGATATCGTGGTCACGAACCAGAGCCTATTCTTCTGTGATGTGGCTGCTGAAGGGGGCCTGCTGCCTCCCATTCGCTATTGGGTGGTGGATGAGGCCCATGGGGCGGAAGCTGAAGCGCGTCAGGCGCTGGCATTGGAGATCAGCCTGGAGGCCTTGGGGAATCTGGTGTCTCGGGTGGGCGTTGATGCGAGCGGGCGCAACGTCTTCGTGCGGGCCGAGCGCACCGTGGATGTGACGGAAGTGCCGAATATCCCAGCAGCGGTTGAGGGGGCTGAGGTTGAGGGAGCTGACCTAAAGCTCGTATCGGAGGCCACTTCTTCCGGTACGCTCTTCTTCGCCTTGACCAACAAGGCGAAGACGGCAGGGCGTGCTTTCGCTGAGACCGAATCCGCCTTCCTCGTGCGCGTCCATGATCTTCTCCAGTTCGACCCGAACAAGAAGTCCAGCTATGACATGACGGATATCTGGATCAATGACCAGGTGCGTTCCATGACCTCTTTCGGTGAGATCGTGGCTGCAGCGAAGGATCTGACAGATGCTGCCGAAGCGCTCATCCGGGCGTGCCAGGAATTGGTGGGCTATCTGGATGAGGCGGAGCATGCCGCTGTGGTCCAGCGGGAGATAGCTGCGGTGGCGCTGGAACTGAAGGATCTTGTCCGCGCGCTAGATGTCATCTTCGTGAACCCCACCGATGCCTATGTTTGCTCTGCCTACCTGAACAAGCGGCCAGACAAAGGGCGCGGCATGAAACATGATGTCATCCGTGCATCCCTCTACAACGTGGGGGCCATGTTGGACGAAACGCTCTTCGCCCGAACGCGTTCGGTGGTGTTCACGTCGGCCACCCTCACGGTGAATGGCTCCTTCGAACCCTTCGAGCATGCCCTTGGGCTCAACAGCAGCGAACAATCCCGAGCGAACACGCTCACCCTGGAATCCAGCTATGATTTCGACCGTAACATGCGGGTCTTGGTGGTGAACGACATGGCTGAGCCCAACAGCCCGAAGTACCTGGAACAGTTGAAGGAGCTGCTGGTAGAGGTGCATCGGGCCAACAATGGCTCTCTGCTCACGTTGTTCACGAACAAAAAAGAGATGGAGGCGTGCTTCACGGAGGTGTCTCCGCGCCTGAAAGAGGATGACCTCAGGTTGGTCTGTCAGCGCTGGGGCGTTTCGGTGAAGAATCTGCGGGATGACTTCCTGACCGATGAGACGCTCTCCCTCTTCGCCCTCAAGAGCTTCTGGGAGGGCTTCGATGCTCCGGGCAAGACGCTCAAGGGGGTCATCATCCCGAAGCTTCCCTTCATCAAGCCCACTGACCCGCTCTCCTGTGAGCGGGCGGCGCGGGATGATGCGGCTTGGCGCCACTTCGTGCTTCCCCAGGCAGTGCTGGAAGTGCGCCAGGCAGCAGGGCGGCTCATCCGCCGGGCCGATGATTCAGGGGTGCTCATTCTGGCGGATTCACGGCTGGTGTCGAAGAGCTATGGCAAGGTGTTCCTGCGCTCCCTTCCCAGCAAGAACGTTCGGTTCGTTTCCACCGAAGAGCTGTTGGATGAGCTGCGCAGATGACGGAAAGCGCCTATTCCTTCTCATCGTTCCGCGAAGGGCGCGTGCTATCATCTTGCTACCATTTTCCTGACCCTCGGAGGCGCTATGTTCGCATCACCCATCACCACCGTTGCACCTACGTCCCAAGGCAAGGTGCGAGACCTCTATGACCTGGGAGACCAGCTGCTGCTGGTGGCCACAGACCGCATCTCAGCCTTCGACTACATCCTTCCGGATGAGATCCCGAACAAAGGGCGCGTGCTCACCCAGCTCTCGGTCTTCTGGTTCCAGCTGCTGGAAGGCGTGGTTGAGAACCACCTCATCTCCACGGATGTGGCAGACTTGCCCCAGGCGTTCCAGCCCTTCGCCAGTTGGCTGCGCGGGCGCTTCATGCTGGTGCGCAAGGCGGAGATGTTCCCGGTGGAATGCATCGTGCGCGGGTATCTGGCCGGAAGTGGCCTTGCGGAATACCAGAAGAGCGGCACGGTGTGTGGCATAGCGTTGCCAGAGGGGCTGGTGAATTCGTCCAAGCTGCCCCAGCCGCTGTTCACGCCGTCCACCAAGGCTGACATCGGTGGCCACGATGAGAACATCAGCTTCGAACGTTGCGCCCAGATCGTCGGCGAAGAGGACGCCCAGGAGCTTTCGCGCCTCTCAACCCAGATCTATTCTACGGCCGCTGACTATGCGGCTGAGCGTGGGATCATCATCGCTGACACGAAGTTCGAATTCGGGCGCATCGGAGATGCCATCATCCTGGGGGATGAGGTGCTCACTCCGGATTCTTCGCGCTTCTGGCCCGCTGATCTCTACGAACCGGGCAAGAGCCAGCCCTCCTTCGACAAGCAATACGTCCGTGACTGGCTGAGCGCGAACTGGGATAAGCAGGGCGAACCACCCTACTTGCCCGAAGATGTCATCCGTCGCACGGCTGAGAAATACGAGCAAGCCTTTGAGATGATCACCGGCCGCACCCTTGAGGTGTGACGCGGATCGTAAGCCCTGACCCAGACCTACCAGCACTCCAACCCCTAAGAGAGGCATCATGTCCCAGCGAAACCCCATGAACGAGCGCTACACCACGGAAAAGCACACGGGCTCTACCCGCAAGAGTGCGGCCAGCGCGAAGCCGAAGACGAAGGCTGCCGCCTCTGTTACCTTGGGCACCACCAAGAAGACCCAGCAGCAGCGGAAAGCGGAGGCGAAAGCGGCCCGCAAGAAGGAGCAAGACCGCCAGCGCGAACTGGATCGGAAGTACTACAAGCCAGACACTGAGCGCTACAAGAAGCTCAAGCGGCTCTGGTGGGTGTCGCTGGGCGGAGCTGTTCTCTGCACGGTGCTCTCCTGGGTGCTGCGCGGCGTTGAGCCTGCTTGGATCGCCTTCATCTGCCTGTTCGCTGCCTACGCGCTCATCATCTTCGCGTTCTATCTTGATTTCTCGAAGATCAAGAAGGAACGCCGCGCCTACCAAGAGCGCATGGTGGCCCTGGAAGAGGCCCAAGAGAAGAAAGAGCGCCAGGAGCAACGCCGCCGCCAGGGGCAGCGGAGTGGCCACGTTGCGGATGAGATCGTACGGGAAGAGGATGCAGTCCAGGCAGCTGAGCCAGAGAAGCCTGCAAAAACCGGGTTCGCCAGCCGCCTGTTCAAGAAGAAGGACACGGCGAGCGCAGAGGAGTAAGCCCCAAGCGTCCTAGAGGAGGATCCATGGTCAAGCGCATCTATGTGGAGAAGAAGCCCGGGTTCGATGGAGAGGCGCAGCAGCTGGTCACAGAGCTGCGGGATACGCTGGGCATCCTGGCTCTGGACGGCGCTTCCGTCATCAATCGCTACGACGTGGAAGGCATAGATGATGACCTCTTCGCTCAATGCGCGGTGGGGGTCTTCTCTGAGCCCCAGACCGATGACGTGACCTATTCGCTGGATGATGCCATTCAGCTGCATAAGCCTCAAGCTCACTGTGAGGGGAACGTGTGCACCTTCCCCGGCCCGCGCACCGTCTTCGCCGTAGAGTACTTGCCGGGCCAGTTCGATCAACGGGCAGATTCAGCCAGCGAATGCATCCAGCTCATCAGCCAGGGCATGCGCCCGCTCGTGCGTAGCGCTACGGTCTATGGGTTGGATGGGAATCTGTCTGATGAGGACGTGGCAGCCATCAAGGGCTACGTCATCAATCCGGTGGAGGCGCGGGAGGCCTCGCTGGATGAGGTGGATACCCTTGCTCAAGATTTCGAGCGGCCCGCTGACGTGGAGGTGCTAGAGGGCTTCCGCACGTTGGATGATGCGGCCCTGGAGGCCTTCATCCAAGAGCGCGGATTGGCCATGGACCTGGCAGATATCCGCTTCCTGCAAAGCTATTTCCAGGATGAGGGGCGTGACCCTACCATCACGGAAGTGAAGATGGTTGACACCTATTGGTCAGACCATTGCCGTCACACCACGTTCGGCACCGTGCTGGAAGACGTTCAGATAGCGGATGCGAATGTAGCGCGGGCGTTCGAACGCTACCAAGAGCTACGCCGGGAATTAGGCCGCGAAGAGAAGCCCGTGTGCCTCATGGATGTGGGCACCATTGGCGCGCGCTATCTCAAGCACACCGGTCAGCTCACGGGTTTGGATGAATCCGAGGAGATCAACGCCTGCACGGTGAAGGTGAAGGTGGATGTGCGCGGCGAAGAGCAGGACTGGCTCTACCTCTTCAAAAACGAGACCCACAACCATCCCACCGAGATAGAGCCCTTCGGCGGCGCGGCCACCTGCGTGGGCGGTGCCATCCGTGACCCTTTGAGCGGACGCGCCTACGTGTACCAGGCCATGCGCGTCACGGGCGCGGCTGATCCTACGGTTCCCGTATCTGAGACGCTGCCGGGCAAGCTGCCCCAGCGGAAGCTGGTCACCACGGCGGCCCAGGGCTATTCCTCCTACGGCAATCAGATAGGCTTGGCAACCGGGCAGGTCCATGAGCTGTATCACCCGGGCTATGCTGCCAAGCGCATGGAGATAGGCGCGGTCATCGCGGCCACCCCGGCCGGGGATGTACGTCGGGAAACGCCCGCCCCCGGGGATGTGGTGGTGCTTCTGGGCGGTCGCACCGGGCGTGACGGCATCGGTGGCGCCACGGGCTCATCCAAGGCTCACAGTGCTACTTCCATTGAGACCTGCGGTGCGGAAGTGCAGAAGGGCAATGCTCCGGTAGAACGGAAGATCCAGCGCTTGTTCCGCAATTCCGAGGCCTGCCGCATGATCAAGCGCTGCAATGATTTCGGCGCCGGCGGCGTGTCCGTGGCTATCGGGGAATTGGCTGATGGCTTGGACATCTACCTGGACCGCGTTCCCAAGAAGTATGAAGGGCTAGACGGCACTGAATTGGCCATCTCCGAAAGCCAGGAGCGCATGGCCGTGGCCTTGGCACCGGACGATGTGGATGACTTCATCGCCTTGGCTCGGGCCGAGAACCTAGAGGCCACGCCGGTAGCCGTGGTCACGGAAGAGCCCCGCGTGCGCATCCACTGGCGCGGCAAGACCATCGTGGATGTCAGCCGGGAGTTCTTGGCTAGCAACGGTGCGCCCAAGTTCGCGCAGGTGTCCGTACCAGGCCAAGAGTCTTTCGCTGAGAGCGCAGCAGAGAGGGCCTTCGAAGCCTGCGATCAGCTGACTGACCCCGTGGTAGATGCCGTTTGCGAACACGATTCCATTCAGGATGCCCTCGTGGGGCTCATGGCTGACATCAACCGCGCTTCTAACAAAGGCCTGGTGGAGCGGTTCGATTCCACCATCGGCGCAGCAACCGTGCTCATGCCCTTCGGCGGCGCGCGTCAGCTGACACCCTCTCTGGCCATGGTGGCGAAGCTGCCGGTGTTGGGCGGGAACACCACCACGGTTTCAGGCTTGGCCTGGGGCTTCAATCCCTATCTCTCTGAGACGGACCCCTTCGCTGGGTCCTACATGGCCGTGCTGGATTCGGTGGCGAAGCTGGTGGCTACGGGCTTCCGTCGTCAGGATATCTATCTCACGTTCCAAGAATACTTCGAAAAGCTGCGAAATGAACCAGAGCGCTGGGGTAAGCCTTTGAGCGCCTTGCTGGGAGCGCTGGAGGCGCAGCTGGACTTCGGTGTGGGGGCCATCGGCGGGAAAGATTCCATGTCTGGCAGCTTCGAAGACCTAGACGTACCGCCCACCCTGGTCTCCTTCGCCACGGCGGTGGGGAATATCAGCCGGGTGATCTCCCCCGAATTCAAGCAGCCAGGAAGTGCCCTGGCCTGGCTCTCCTTTGCAGAGGCCAGCGCTCAGTCCCTTACCGCCACCATGGATGCCGTTGAGCATCTGATCGGGCGCGGGCTGGTGGCATCTTGCGCGTCCGGCGGCTATGGTGGCCTGGCCGAGACGCTCTTCAAGATGGCGGTGGGCAACGGCATCGGTGTGCAGCTGGATGATATGGGCATCGGTGATCTGTTCGAACCGGCCTATGGCACCTTCGTGCTAGAGGCGGCTGACGGAGTGAGCGTGGACGATCTGGTCCAGGCCTTGGAAGAGGCCGGGCTGGATGAGGGCGTTGATCTGGATGACCTGGGCACCACGCTGGAGGACTACCTCCTGTTGGCCGATGATCAGCAGGTGGACCTAGCGGTGGTCCAGGAAGCCTGGGAGGGCGGCATCGAATCCGTGTTCCCCTATCGCACCCGGCAAGAAGACATCGAACTCGTCTCGCCTATCAGCTACACGGAAGGCGGCGGAGCTCTTTATCATGGCCCTGCTGTGGCGCGTCCGCGGGTCATCATTCCCGTGTTCCCCGGCACCAATTGCGAATACGATACCCAGGCGGCTTTTGAGGCAGCAGGTGCGGATGTCACGGTGCAGATCATCAATAACCTGACTCCTGAAGCGGTGCGGGGGTCCGTGGATCAGCTGGTGCAGAACATCCAGCGGTCTCAGATCATAATGTTGCCGGGTGGTTTCTCCGGCGGTGATGAACCGGATGGCTCTGCGAAGCTGATCTGTGCGGTGTTCCGTGCCCCTGCGGTGACCGAAGCGGTTCGTGAGCTGCTGCAAAAGCGAGACGGCCTCATGTTGGGCATCTGCAACGGGTTCCAAGCGCTGGTGAAGCTGGGGCTCGTGCCCTTCGGTGACATCATGGATCCTTCTCCGGAATTGGCTACGCTCACCTTCAATGACATCGGCCGTCATCAGAGCAGCCTCGTGCGTACGCGGGTGGCCTCTAACCTGTCTCCCTGGTTGGCGGATTGCCAGGTGGGGGAGGTGCACACCGTGGCCATCAGTCATGGCGAAGGGAAGTTCGTAGCGCCCCCCGCGCTGTTGGACCAGATGGTGGCGAAGGGACAGGTGGCAACCCAGTACGTAGATGCAGAGGGTGCGCCATCCATGGATCTGGCGGTCAATCCGAACGGTTCTATGCTCGCCATCGAGGGCATCACTTCGCCCGATGGGCGTGTGCTGGGCAAGATGGGTCATAGCGAACGAGCCGGGAGCGGCCTGTACCAGAACGTACCGGGCCATAAGCTGCAACCCCTTTTCACCGCCGGCGTCAACTACTTCGCCTAAGGATTCACCTCGCCTGCTTCGCAGGCTCTAACATCATGATCGCTTTCGGCTGGTGTAGGCACCCGAGCATGCTCGCCTCGACGCGTCGTCGCCTCGAACTAACTTTTCCGAACCTCACGGAAAAGTGGATTTCTCGGCTCCTTTGGCTTGACCTCGGCTCCGCATGCTCGAGTGCCTTCTTCTGCAACAACTAAAATCCTCCCGCACTGCTGATGGGGCCCTGCGGGCCCGCATCATCACTGCGGGCGTCCGCTAGTCGCGGCCGCAAAGTGTAAGGTTCCCCGAAGATCTTCGGGGAACCTTTCTATATCACGCCATTCGGCGTGAGATCAGGCGCTCCGCGCGCCTGGGTTGATGCCTCACCCGAGTGGATGGTGGGCGCTTCCGCGCCCAAGAGTGTGCGCCGGTTGATTCACCAATCCTGTTTGCCTTCTGCGGCGCCAAACCAAATGCCGCCGCTCCCACTTCCTTGGTCGCATCTTTTGGTCGCGGCGGCAAGGCGGCGGGAGTGACATGCAGCCCCGCGCAGCGGAGCTGCATGTCGTTCGCTTCGCTCGCTTATTCGATCTCGCCCGCATTCGCGGGCTCTAACGTTGTGGCTGCTTCGGGATGATGAAACAGGGACGGGTGTCTTTTTCATCATTGGATAGCGCTAACGCAACCTGAAGCCTTTTTCAATGATGAAAAGCACCCGTCCCTTTTCATCATCTGAGAGCGCTATGCTATCGTTGGTGGTGTTCGATTTCTCTGGCGGGAGGTGTCCTCCATGGACGTCCTGGAGTTCCTGTCCTCAATGGATCCTCAAAGGACCTGGTCTGGGGATCGATATAGCTTCGTTGATGTTCGGAATCATATTCACAAGCTAGATGAGGGTCTTCTCATTAGGGACAATGGATTGGTGATCGTCCCGTATGCCAATCAGGACTCTTCTTTTCGGTTTCCCTATGACTTTTATGCCCAGATCGCGTACGACCAGGAAGACAAGACGTCTTTTCCAAGCGAATCTCGGGTGTCTCCGGCATTCAATGAATTGGAAAACGTATGTTGTTGTGTGCTGGATCCAATCGATCCCGTTATCAAGAAACAGACGTTGATCGAATATCTTGAGAAGATCCAAGGACTCGGCCGCCTGAATCGCTCTGAAAATGAAGCTTCAGCTATATCACGAGCTTTCTTTGGATTCATTGCGTTCTAAACGTGCCTGTCAATAGGGAGGCTGCCAATGGCAACTACATTTCAGGAATTGATCGGCATCATGGATCGAAAGCCAAGCACCATTGGCACTCCTGGTGAAGGAGAGGTTCGTTACAGTCTTCTCGATCTCCAAAGGGAAGTGCGTTCTGCCGAAGGAGAATTCCTTGTCTTGGATGATGAGATGCTGCTGACCCCTTTCTATGTAGATGAAGGCACCTATGAGCTGTACTTCTTTGATATGAATCTATGCTTTACGGAAAAGGAAAAGGACAGAAGGGCTACGGCTTCCGAGCCGGGTCATTCTTGGAGTGATGAGATATCTGACAACTTGACACGGTATGAGACATCAGAAGAACATCCGGTAGTCCCCAAAGATGTGCTTGATAGGTACTTCGAATTCCTAAAGCGCTCCTATCTGGTTAGGAGTGAGGTCGTACAAGTCTTTCGAAAGAAGCCCGATCTGTCCAAATACTATATTTCGGTCTACTAGGTGGCACCAGCATGTCTGATCGTGTCGATAAGGGAAGCATCATCTCTGAGCTTGCCAAGCGTGTTCCAGATGCTTATCCCGATTTCGTGAACGCTCTTCCAGTTTTTGCCCGGGTAGATGGGCTTGAAGATGAGATCATCGAATTCATGAGAGAGAATGAAGGTGCTAGATCTGATGACATTCTGATCGCTCTGAACGTCATGGCCGGAAGGTACGCGCAATGATGAAAAGCACCTGTCCCTTTTCATCATCAAGGTGTCGGGCATGCCGAAGATCATGGCATGCCCGACGCTCACTGCGTTCGCTTTTTGATTCTCGTCCGCTTCGCGGGCTCTAACGTCGCAACCGCTTCCAGATAACGAACAGGTGGGTGTTTTTTCATCACTCCCTGGATCAAAGCATCCGCCCCTTTTCGTCATCCTGTGCATCAGTCGGATGAACAAAGGTGCGGAAGGGAGGGTGTATCCGCGTTAAAACGCATTCCTGCTTCCTCAGGAATGCACCGGATCTGCAATGAGCCTCTGAAGGATGGTGATGGATCGAAGAGGAATTCGTGCAGGAAATCGATCAATCTCGTGAGAATGGGTGACACGCTCCTGTCAGATATCTGTCAGGTCCCATGGTTAAGGTCTTTCCTTGGAGACATCATCCAAGGAAAGGAGAAGACATATGAGAGACCTCACCATCAAAGACTGGCCCATGTTCGACAGAGTAGTAAGGGATCCTAAGGTCTGTGCCATGATGTTGGAGACCATACTTGGGATAGAAGTAGGCCGCATCGAATACGTAGACGACGAGCACTCTGAGAAGCCAAGCCTCTACGGTAGAGGCGTTCGCATGGATGTGTTCGCTAAGTCCGGCAACAAAGTGTATGACATCGAGATGCAGGCCGTACGAGAACCGCACATAGCGCGCAGGATGCGCTACTACCAAGCTTGCATGGACACGGCATCCCTGCCCAAGGGAGCTGGCTTCGATGGGCTCCCTGAGAGCTATATCATCTTCTTGTGCGACTACGACCCGTTCGATCAGGGACTGCCCCGTTACACTCTCGAGCATGCCTGCAGAGAAGCGGAGGACCTCACTTTAGAAGATGGCATGCACTGGATAGCCCTGAACGCTCCTGCCTGGGACAAGGCCCATGATGAGAGCCTCTCCCAGCTGTTAGAATACGTCCATACGGGACGTGCAGAGGGCACCCTTGCGACCGTGTTGGATGAGCAGGTGAGGCTCGCCAACACCGAAGAGCCATGGAAGGAGCTCGCCATGGGCTTCATGACACCAGAGATGGACATGCAGGTCAGACTGAATGCCGCTCGGGAAGAGGGTGTGGCTCAGGGCCTTGCCGAGGGCGAAGCTCAGTCCCAGATCCGCTTCCAGGCTCTCATAACCAAGCTCTCCTCAGAAGGTCGTCTCGCTGAACTCGAATCCGTTGTGGACAACCCAGACGCTCTCAACACCCTCATGGTGGAAAACGGATTGTAGGTTTTCCGCAAAGGAGATCTGCACAGAGAGAGGCGGGCATCCGGGGGATGATGCCCGCCTGAGGATCAACGCTGCTCATTCATCAATGCTGCATGGTTCTCCGGCTTGGGGTCCCGGAGTGACCGAGAACACCTCGTCCACATGGATGTAGCACACACCCTTTGATGTGAAATCGTAGCCCATAGAGCTCAGGATCTGCCTTACCTGAGCTGCCACTTCCTCGTAGCGCGGGCCTTCGTTCTCATAGGTAACGGAGCCCTTCACCTGATATCCGCCCTCTTCATCCCAAACAGTGAGGGCTACCTGCGGGTTCGTTTGCAGATTCGCCAGGGTCTTGCGCATGTATTGGTCTGAGACCATTACCGTCTCATCGTCGATCACCTGCTTCATGGAAACGGGCACCACGTTCGGTATGCCATGATGGCAGGTGGCGAATGCAGCGGCATAGCAGTTATTGATGAGGTCTTGGCAAGCTTGCGGCATCTTCGCCATGGGTAGGCTCCTTTCCAAGAAGAGCTAGCTTATCGTCAACTCGGTACGCGTTACCGGGACAAGGTTGGTCAGGCAATTGCCCACGGGGCAGCGCTCCTCCGCCAAGTCAGCCAAAGCCTGAGCGGCTTCGGCATCAGCGCACTTCAGATGTACGCTGATGCGCACGTCTTGCAGCCCGTTGGGAATGTCAGGGTTGCCCATGAAGCCTTCAGGGTCGATATCGCCCTCTATCTTCATCTCGATGTCCTCAAGAGCAACACCCTGGCTGTGGGCGAAGATCTTCAGGGCGATGGCTTGGCAACCACCCAGCGCGCAGAGCAGTCCTTCGATGGGGTTCATGCCAGCGTTGGTGCCGCCCATATCCGTTGGCTCGTCGAAGAGGATATCGAAGTCCCGAGCACTTGCCTTCACCTGCAAACCTTCACCCAAGCTCTTGATGCTGACTTCTGATGTGGTGAGCATGATGCTTCCTTTCTCGGATCAATGGATCGCTTTGATTCTAGGGAGGTGGATCACGGGATTGAAGTGGTTAACGAACGATTGAGCCGCTCAACATTTTGTGAGCAACTTCCCTTTGCGGGAGCGAGCAGCTAAGCTTCTCTGAGCGAAGCGAACGGGAAGGAAGCCATCATGGCATACAAACGGAAGCTGGAAAAGGACATCCGCTGTCCCCTGGAATACGGCATCGACGTGTTCGGTGGCCGCTGGAAGCCGCGTATCCTTTGCGTCTTGGCGGAAGGCCCCCTTCGCTATTCGGCTCTTCGAAGCGAACTGGTGAACATCACAGATACTGCGCTGGCAACAGCCCTGAAGGAGCTTCAAGAGGCGGATATGGTAGCGCGCCGTCAGTATGAGGAGATCCCGCCCCGGGTGGAATATTCACTGACCGCCAAAGGGCAGAGCACCATTCCGCTGCTTCAAGCCATCTGCAAATGGTCGGGCGTCTTCTACCGTGATGTAGATGAGAGCGCCCTCAGCAAGTGCCAGCGTTGTGATTTCAAATGACGGACGGAGGACAACGGGGACGTAGGCTATTGTCCTGTTTTCTCAAAGAGGCTTACTAGCTCAGTTACCACTATCGGAAAACAGGACAATAGCCTACGTCCCCGTTGTCCTCCGTCTGGTACCATTCTCAATACAGGATAATCACCTTTTCGGAAAGGACCAGACATGGCGAAACCCGAACCCTCTATGGATGCATGGCTGGCGGAAGCGAAGCAGTCTGACCAGGCTGATCAATGTGGGATGTTCCTCGTTCACAACGGCATCGTTCGCGTGACTCCCAAGAAGCAGGTTCGCGAAGGGGTCCAGGGCATCGGGGATGTGACCGCGGTGCAGTTCTCCTATGACGAAGCAGGGGTGGAAGCAGCCATTCAACAGGCGCTCACCTGGCCCGGGGTCTACTACGTGCGCGTCTGGCTGAATGAGGGGGAACTGGAAGTGGGTCAATCCATCATGTACGTGCTCATCGGCGCGGATATCCGCCCCAATTGTATCGATGCGCTGCAGAAGCTCGTAGGCCACATCAAGAATGACCTGGTGGTCGAAAAGGAGATCTATGCCTAAGCATGCATGTACGCGTGGCGCTCAAACCCTGGGCCGAAAGGCATTGGCTCTGGGGCTGGCAGGCACGTTGGCGCTCTCCGTCTGCCTTGCAACCGCTTGCACCTCGTCGGCTGTGAACGGGCAGGATCAGCCCGCATCTTCAAGCCAAGCCACGGTTGAAGAAGATATCACGCTGGCTCCTCTTGCTCTGGTGACGGCCGATGATCCGCTCCTTGCTTTCGCGGCCAATTCCACCGCGGCAGTGCTCAACGGCCCGGATGCGGGCGCTGCTTCCGGGGCCGCGGACAGCCTTCTGGAACAGAACCTCTGCTATTCACCTCTTTCCCTCTACCTGGCGTGCTCATTGGTGGGCCTGGGTACCCAGGGTGCTTCCCAGGAACAGCTTCTCACGCTTTTGGGCGCGGAAGATGAGGCGCAGCTGGCGGCGCTCAACGAAGGGGTGCGCCAGCAGCTGGAGGACACCTTCGGGGATGCCCAGGTGCAGGTGGCGGATTCCATCTGGGCGGGTAAGGGTTACCGCTTCACCGATGCTTTCCAGCAGCAGACTGAGGCTTTAGGCGCAGGTGCCTTTGATGTTGCCTTCGGCACCCCTGAGACTGACCAGCAGATAGCCAACTGGATCTCTGATCAGACGAAGGGCCTCCTCAAACCGGAGCTCTCCACAGAAGATGGTCAGGCAGCGCTTTTGGTGAACACCATCTACTTCAAGGACGGCTGGGCTTCTCCCTTCACCGCTGAGCAGACCCAAGCCGCGCCGTTCCAGGCACCCGGCCAAGAGATGCAGGCTGACTTCATGCGCCAAGAGGTGACGGATTCGCTCTATGGCGAAGGGGAGGGCTTCACGGCGGCTGCCCTTTCGTTCACCGGGGGCGCCACCATGACCTTCTACCTGCCGGATGAGGGCGCCTCTCTTTCTACGCTTCTCCAAGACCCCCAAAGCGTCTTGGACCTGATGAGCCTGGAAATGGAGCCGCGGAGCGTTGACTGGTGGCTTCCGAAGTTCCAGGTCACCTCTTCGTTCAAGAAGCTCATCGATTCGCTCAAGGCCCTTGGTGTGACAGAGATCTTCGAACCTACCAGTCCCGATGATTTCGCACCCATGATCACAGCCAGTGACGGCTCGAGCGGCTTCCGCGTGGGCTCCGTCATCCAGGACACCCATCTGAACCTGGACGAAGCGGGCGTAGAGGCGGCGGCTTACACGGCCATCGGCATCGAAAAGATGGCGCTCATGCCGGATGCGGAACCGGTGGAGTTCAAGCTAGACCGACCATTCTTCTACACCCTGGTTTCACCGGATGGAAACATCCTCTTCGCGGGCGTGGTATACAATCCTGGCCTATAAGACGCAAGCACGACTGAAGGAGCTCCATGTCGCTTCCCGCCTCTGATCTCACGAAGCAGCCTGACCATCGCACCACGCTGGATCTGGGGCCCGTGCTCCCTGAAACGGCAGAGGTTCGCAATGGGCACCTCTGCGTGGGCGGCGTTGATCTGGTGAGCCTCGCCCATGAGCTGGGCACCGCTCTCTATGTGTTCGACGAAGCCCACCTGCGCCATCGGATGGAGGTCTATAAGACCGCCTTCCAAGATCAGTATCCGAACACTGACATCATCTACGCCAGCAAGGCGTTCCTGAACAAGGCGGTAGTGCGCATCGTGGCCGAAGAGGGCCTCTGCTTGGATGTGTCCGGTGGCGGGGAATTGGCCTGCGCGCTTTCCGTGGGCTTCCCGGCTGAGCGCGTGTTCGTCCATGGCAACAACAAGACGCCTCAGGAACTGGATGAGGCTATCTCTGCGGGGGTGGGCCGCATCGTGGTAGACAGCCCTGAGGAATTGGGGCGCATCTCTTCCATCGCAGGGGAATACGGCGTGGTGCAGGACATCTATCTGCGCATCACCCCCGGGGTGGAGGCAGACACCCACGAATACATCAAGACAGGTTGCGAAGATTCCAAGTTCGGTTTCCCCCTGAAGGACGATCGGGCGTTCCAGGTGGTCAGCCAGGCCTTGGATACGCCGAACGTGCGCCTGGCGGGGCTCCATTGCCACATAGGGTCTCAGATCTTCAAGCTGGATCCCTTTGCTGAAGCTGCTGAGGTGATGGTGGCCTTCCTGGACCAGATCCGTGAACGTCTTGGCGTCACCCTGCCAGAGCTTGATCTGGGTGGTGGCCTGGGGATAGCCTATCTGGCAGATGATGAACCAGCCAGCATCTCGGAATTCGCCGCGCTCTTGTGCGGCGCGGTGAAGGATGCCTGTGAGCGCCGCAGCTTCCCGCTGCCACGCTTGCTGGTGGAGCCCGGGCGCTCATTGGTGGCGAACGCGGGCATGACCCTCTACACCGTGGGCACCATCAAGGAACTGCCGGGGATCCGCACCTTCGTGGCCGTGGACGGCGGCATGTCTGACAACATCCGCACGGCCCTCTACCACGCTGATTACGAGCCCACCCTGGCGAACAAGGCAGATCAGCCGCGCACGCAGATAGTCACGCTCTGCGGTAAGCATTGCGAAAGCGGGGATGCGGTGGTGCTGGATATGCCCCTGCAGGAAGCCGAAGTGGGGGATGTGGTCTGCGTGTTCGGCACAGGGGCCTACAACCAGACCATGGCCAGCAACTACAACGGTCAGCCGCGCCCGGGTGTGGTGTTCGTGAAGGACGGCCAGCCGCGCCTGGTCACCCGCCGCGAGACCTACGAAGATCTCTACTGTCGTGATATATGATCCTGCATTCGCGGTGATGGCTGTTCGGTAGATCTCTTTATCCGTTACAATCACATCTACATTCGCGAAGGCAAGGGAGATATCCATGACCATAAAGATAGGGCTCGTAGGCACGGGCACGGTAGGTGGCGGCTGCATCGACATCTTGCAGAAGCATCATGATTCGTTCGTGCATCATCTGGGTGTGGACGTGGAACTGGTTCGGGTGTGTTCCCTTGACTCCGCTGAGGCTGAGGCCCATGGCGTGGGGCACCTCTTCACCAAGGACTACCACGACATCATCAACGATCCGGATATCCAGATCGTGATAGAGCTCATCGGCGGCACCACCATCGCCAAGAACGTGGTGCTGGATGCGCTGGCCGCGGGCAAGAACGTGGTCACGGCGAACAAGGCCCTCATGGCAACCTACTGGCGCGAGGTCATGGATGCGGCGGACGCTTCCGGGAAAGACCTCATGTTCGGTGCCAGCGTGGGCGGCGGCATTCCCATCATCGGCCCACTGCGCCATTCGCTCATCGCCAATCAGGTCAACTCCGTCACGGGCATCGTGAACGGCACCACCAACTATATGCTCACGAAGATGGCCGAAGAGGCCATGAGCTACGAAGAGGCACTGGCGGAAGCCCAGGCGAAGGGCTTCGCAGAGGCCAACCCCTCGGCGGACGTGGACGGCTATGATTCGGCGGCGAAGATCGCCATCTTGGCCTCCATCGCCTTCGACAGCTTGGTCACCATCGAAGATGTCTACACGAAGGGCATCACCGATGTGACCACCACTGATCTTGAGGCGGCCGATGAGATGGGCTATGTGGTGAAGCTCTTGGCCATCGCCCACCGCATGGAAGATGGCATTGACGTGCGCGTGCATCCCACCATGATCCCCAAGGGCCATCAGCTGGCTGCGGTCAATGGCGTGTTCAACGCCATCTACGTGGTGGGTGATTTCGTGGGCGAGACCATGTTCTTCGGCGAAGGGGCCGGAGCGGGCGCGGCTGCTAGCGCCGTCATGGGAGATGTGCTTGACATTGCTGAGCGGCTCACCCAAGGGGTTGACCCGAAGGAATCCCACCTCTGCACCGATGAGCTGCCCATCCGCCCCATCGAAACCCTTTCCATGAAGTACTACATCCGCTTCACCGTAGCGGACAAGCCTGGTGTGCTGGCGAAGATGGCCGGGGCTTTCGCAGACCATGCCGTGAGCATCCATTCCATGATGCAGCGCGGCGCGAAGGGGGATGGTCGTGTGGATGTGGTCTATGTCACCCATGTGGCCCGGGAATCCGACGTGCGTGCAGCCATTGACCAGATCGCTGGCGAAGGTGGCCTGCTCTTCGGTGAGCCCTCTGTCATCCGCGTAGAAGAGTAGTTGGCAACAGGAGGCAGAGGAGTGTTGCCCGGTACCGCTCCCGCTTTCGGCGTCATCTTCGATTGCGATGGCACGCTGCTGGATTCCATGGGCATGTGGCATTCCCTGGATGACCGCTTGGCGGCCCGGGCCGGGGTCACGTTCTCTCAAGCTGATAAGGACCGTTTGACGGCATCCACCCTGCCGGAATGCGGGGAATTCCTCCACCAGCGGTTCGGCATGGGGTCTTGCCCTGAAGATGTCATGGGGTTCATCCATGATGAGATGCTCAGGTTCTACCGTCATGAGGCCAAGCCGAAGCCAGGGGCGGTCAAGCTGGTCGGTGCCTTGGCGAAGGCAGGAGTGCCCATGGCGGTGGCCTCTTCCACGCCGCCGGAGCTGCTGCGTACGGGTCTTGAGGTAGCGGGCCTGGCTGACGCCATGGAGGCCATCCTCTCAGTGGAAGATGTGGGGGCATCCAAGCGGGAACCGGTCATCTATGACACGGCTCGTGAAGCCCTGGGCACTGACCGGGCTCACACCTGGGGCGTAGAGGATGCGCTCTATGCTGTTCGCACCTTGAAGGATGCAGGGTATCGCACCCTTGCCGTTTTCGACAGCATGACGGCGGGAAGCCCGGAAGACCTTTCCCGGGTTGCAGATGTGTTTCGGATGTCCCTTGAGGATGTGAGCCTGCAAGACTTCCAGTAATCTGCCCTCATGAGGAAACGTGACTCCATAGAAGAGCCCGCTGCCCTCAAGGAGGATCTGCGGGAAGACCACGCCATCAGCTGGTATAAGCGCATGCTGTCAGCGCCGGTAGATGATGAGAAGCTGCCGGTGGGCATGAAGGTGTTCGGCGTGCTCTGCGTCATCGGTGCCGCCTTCGCCATCTATGAGGTGGTCTTGGCCTCTATCGGGGCTGTGCAGCTTTTCAACAGCGGCGGCATGAAAGACTACGGCCTCTCCACCACCGTGGTCACATTTCTGCAGCTGGTGGTCATCGGGTTGCTGGCCGTGGCCTTCGCCGTGTTCGGCATCCGCCTGCTCCGCAATCAGCGGCGCTATGCAGCTGTTGTCATCTATGGGGTGTACATCCTGCTGCTCCTGGGAGCCATCTGTTCGCTCATGCTGCTGGGCGTCAGCCTGCGCTTGGGCATCTACATCGGGCTCTTCATCCTGCTGGTGGCGTTTCAGGTGTACCTTGATCCTTCCTTGCGCCAGGAGCGGCAACTCCAACGCATCCTCCGTGATTCAGAGCTTCGGGAAGAACAGGAAGAGGGAACCCTGGGGCGTGATACCAGTGGTAAAGGGTATATCGAACTGAACTTCTTCAATCTGTTCTGGATCTTCGTGGTGGCAAGCCTTTTGGGAGACGCCATGGAGACCATCGTCCATGTGCTGGTGGTAGATCCGGGCCAGTGGCAAGACCGGGCAGGGCTTCTCTTCGGGCCGTTCTCTCCCATTTACGGTTGCGGTGCGGTGCTCATGACGCTGTTTCTGAATCGGTTCTACAAGTCCAACATCATCTTGATCTTCTTCGTGAGCGCCGTCATAGGGGGTGCCTTCGAATACTTCGTGAGCGTCTTCATGCAGTACACCTTCGGTGCCGTGGCCTGGGATTACACGGGCCAATGGCTCTCCATTGGCGGCCGCACCTGCGGCTGGGCCATGGGCTGCTGGGGGCTTCTGGGGGTGCTCTGGATCAAGCTGTTGCTGCCGCTCATGCTGAAGCTGGTGAACCTCATCCCCTGGAACTGGCGCTACGGGGTCACCGTGGTGGCAGCGCTCTTCATGGTGGTAGATTGCGTGATGTCTCTCCAGGCTTATGATTGCTGGTATGAGCGCCTCTCGAATGACCCGGTGGTCACGCCCATCCAGCACTTCTATGCTGACTACTTTGACAACACCTTCATGGAAGACCGCTTCCAGTCCATGACCCTCCATCCGGGAGATGCCGTTCGCGGCGGCAAGGTATGAGCCACGCCCAGCTGATATTTCTCGTGCCACATTCACAGGATTGCAGTACAATTCAACGGTTGCTTTCAAAAGCCCCGTAAGCGAACAGGGCGCACTGCTCTGGCTTTGGTGTCCAGACCGAAGATGAGCAGGTTGGCGTAGGAACCCAACGGGCGCAGCATGTTCGCACTTTTGAAACTGACACGCACGGATGCGCTGGGCCTATCGGCGGGAACGCAGGGTAGGATGCTTCAGCTGGCGTTGACGGGCACAAGAAAGGGAAAGAATGAAGACTTACCATGCAAAGGCAGGCGAAGTCGAGCGCAAGTGGTACGTGATCGACGCCGAAGACCAGGTCCTCGGTCGTGTTGCGTCCAAGGCTGCGCAGATCCTTCGCGGGAAGACCAAGCCCCAGTACACCCCTCACGTTGACGTGGGTGATTTCGTCATCATCGTCAATGCTGACAAGATCAAGGTGACTGGCAACAAGGCTCTCAACAAGGAGTACTTCCGTCACAGCGGGTTCCCGGGCGGCCTCAAGTCTGAGACGTTCGAGGAGGCCATGGCCAAGCATCCAGAGCGCGTGATCGAACACGCCGTGGCTGGCATGCTGCCCAAGACCACCCTCGGTCGTGCCCAGGGCAAGAAGCTCAAGGTGTATGTGGGTCCTGATCATCCGCACACCGCGCAGAATCCGCAGAAGCTAGAGATGGGAGCGTAGGAACATGGCAGATGCGAAGAAGCCCAAGACTGAGGCCCTGTATTACGGCACCGGCCGCCGCAAGACGGCTGTGGCCCGCGTCCGTCTGGTTCCGGGCACCGGTAAGGTGACCATCAACGGCCGTGACGGCAACGAGTACTTCACCCGCGCAGGCCTGCTGGCCAGCGCCCTTACTCCGTTCAAGGTGACTGACACAGTGGATCACTTCGATGTGAAGGCTCGCATCGATGGCGGTGGCACTACCGGTCAGGCTGGCGCCCTTCGCTTGGGCATCGCCCGGGCACTCCTGGAGGCTGGCGAATATCGCGATGAGCTGAAGAAGGCTGGCTACCTCACGCGTGATTCCCGTATGGTTGAGCGCAAGAAGTACGGCCTGAAGAAAGCCCGCAAGCGTCCGCAGTTCTCCAAGCGCTAAGGTTCGCTGCAGAAGGTCTTACGAACCGCCTCCTTCGGGAGGCGGTTTTCTTTTTCGCCCCTTCATGGAATACAATGCCGCTATGATCGCACCCATTGACAGGCTTGAAGACCCTCGGCTTGATGCCTATGCGCGGCTGACGGATGTGCAGCTGCGAAACAAGCTAGAACCGGAACAGGGCATCCTCATAGCGGAGTCATCCAAGGTGATCGGTCGTGCTTTGGATGCGGGGCTTGAGCCCCTATCCCTGCTCACCAGCGAACGGCTGGCAAGCACCATTCCGGGTCTGATGCAGCGCCTGGAAGCCGCTGCGCCAGACATCCCGCTCTTCGTGCTACCTGAAGCGGAGCTAGAGCAGCTAGCGGGGTTCAAGCTGGCCCACGGTGCGCTGGCAGCCTTTCGCAGGCCGCCGTTGCCTGCGCCGAAAGCGCTGCTGGCGGATGCGCAGCGCGTGGCCGTCTTGGAAGACATCACCAATTTCACCAATGTGGGGGCCCTCTTCCGGTCTGCTGCGGCGTTGGGACTGGACGCCGTCTTCGTGACACCGGGTTGCTATGACCCTTTCTATAGGCGGGCCGTGCGCGTTTCCATGGGCGGCGTGTTCCAGGTGCCCTGGACTTACCTGGGCGGAGGGGCAGCAGGCAAAGGTGCCTATGGGAACGTGGAGCGCCAAGGAGGCTGGGTTCGCTCGGGCATCCCGCTCCTTCAAGAAGCAGGTTTCAAGGTGGCTGCCATGGCGCTTTCTGAAGATACTATCTCCCTGGATGACGCCCAGCTTGCAGAAGAGCCGAAGCTGGCCATCGTGGTGGGCACTGAAGGGGAAGGGCTTGCCGAAACCACCATCCAGGCGGCTGACTATAGGGTGAAGATTCCCATGGCTCATGGGGTTGACAGCTTGAATGTTGCCACGGCTGCCGCCATCGCCTTCTGGCAACTGCGCGTCTGACCTCAGCGCAACGGATGGGCGGCGAAACAGCGGTATACTGCCCCCGTATCGTCCGCTGTTCACCAAGGAGGGGCCATGGGCGGATTCTTCGGGGCGGTTTCGCACAATGACGTGGTGCTGGACGTCTTCTTCGGAGTGGATTACCACTCCCATTTGGGCACGCGGCGGGGAGGCATGGTCTTCGTAGACAAGGAGGACGGCTTCCAGAAGGAGATCCACTCCATTGAGAACACCCCCTTCCGCTCACGCTTCGAAGATGATCTGCCGAAGTTCCACGGCACCTCGGGCATCGGATGCATCTCTGACACTGACCCCCAACCGCTCCTCGTTCGGTCGCACTTGGGCACCTTCGCCATCACCACGGTAGGGGCCATCAACAACGCAGAGCTTCTGGTGGATGAGTTCTTCGCTGACGGCGAGAACCAGTTCATGGCCATGAGCTCAGGCAAGGTGAACGGTACGGAATTGGTGGCGGCCCTCATCAACCAGAAAGAGGATTTCGTCTCGGGCATCAAGCATGCCCAGGAGAAGATAGAAGGCTCTCTCACGTTGCTCATCATGACCCGCGAAGGGGATATCATCGCCGCGCGGGATTCGGTGGGCCGCCTGCCGGTGCTCATCGGTCAGAAGGAAGACGGTTACTGCATCTCCTTCGAATCCTTCGCTTACCACAAGTTGGGGTTCGTTGATGCCTATGAGCTAGGGCCTGGTGAGATAGTCCGGGTGGATGCGGACGGCTTTGATACCTTGGCTCCCGCCGGAGACCGCATGCAGATCTGCGCGTTCCTTTGGGTCTACTACGGCTACCCCAACTCCAACTATGAGGGCGTGAACGTGGAATGCATGCGCTATAAGAACGGCGCTGTCATGGCCCGGGATGAACGAGCGGCAGGGCTCATGCCCCAGGTTGATTACATAGCAGGCGTGCCGGATTCGGGCGTGCCCCATGCCATCGGCTACTCCACCGAAAGCGGGCAGCCCTTCGCACGGCCCTTCATCAAGTACACCCCCACCTGGGCGCGGTCATTCATGCCTACCAACCAAGAGGTGCGCAACCGGGTAGCGAAGATGAAACAGATCCACATCCCAGAGCTCATCCGTGACAAGAAGCTGCTGTTCGTGGATGACTCCATCGTCCGCGGCACGCAACTGCGGGAAACGGTGGAGTTCCTCTACGGCTGCGGTGCCCAGGAAGTGCACATGCGCAGCGCCTGTCCGCCCATCATGTATTCCTGCAAGTACCTCAGCTTCTCTTCCAGCAAGTCCGAGATGGACCTCATCGCCCGGCGCGTGATCCATCAACTGGAAGGCGAAGAGGGGATGGATCATTTGAGCGAATACGCTGACAGCACCACCGAACGGGGCCGCTGCATGCTCAAGACCATCTGCGAGCAGCTGGGTTTCGATTCGCTGGGGTACCAATCCCTGCCGGGCATGCTGGAAGCCATCGGCATAGACCCTGCGAAGGTCTGCACCTACTGTTGGACGGGCAAGGAATAGCGCAAGAAAGTGGGGGCGAAGCGCCTGCGTTCATCCAGGCTTTCGCTGTTTGAAAACTTCTGGAAACACGGCTCACCTACCGTAGAATGAAGAGAGCCGCAATCGGATGAGCAAGGAGCGGGAACCATGGCGAAGGTACAAGAGATCTACGGCAAGCTGGTGTTCGATGAGCATACCATGCAGGAGAGGCTGCCCTCGGCCACCTATAAGCAGCTCATGCGCACCATCAAAGAGGGTGAGCCGCTTGATCTTGAGGTAGCGAATGTGGTGGCCCATGCCATGAAGGAATGGGCTATCGAAGAGGGAGCAACCCATTACACCCATTGGTTCCAGCCGCTGTCCGGCATCACCTCTGAGAAGCATGACAGCTTCATAGACCCCATTGATGACGGCCATGCCATCATGTCCTTCTCGGGCAAAGAGCTCATCCAGGGAGAACCAGACGCTTCCAGCTTCCCTTCGGGTGGCCTGCGCGCCACCTTCGAAGCCCGGGGCTACACTGCCTGGGACCCAACCTCCTTCGCCTTCATCAAAGATGAGGTGCTCTGCATCCCCACGGCCTTCTGCTCCTACAACGGCGAAGCGTTGGACAAGAAAACGCCCCTGCTCCGCTCTATGCGGGCGGTTCATGAGCAGGCGAACCGCGTGCTGGCGCTCTTCGGAGAACCGCAGCAGCGCGTGGTGGCCACGGTGGGTGCCGAACAGGAGTACTTTCTGATCTCCGAAGATGATTACAAGAAGCGCCTTGATCTGATGATCACCGGCCGCACGCTCTTCGGCTATGCGCCCTGCAAAGGGCAAGAGCTTGAGGACCATTACTTCGGTGCCATCCGCCCCACGGTGAACAACTTCATGAAGGAACTGGATGATGAGCTGTGGAAGCTGGGGGTTCCGGCGAAGACGAAGCACAACGAAGTGGCCCCCTGCCAGCATGAGCTGGCGCCGCTCTTCGCCAATGCTAACCGCGCCATTGACCAGAACCTGCTCACCATGGAAGAGATGCGCCTGTTGGCTAGCCATTACAACCTGGTGTGCCTGGAACACGAGAAGCCCTTCGAGCACATCAACGGAAGCGGCAAGCACAACAACTGGTCCCTGTCCGCCAATGGCAAGAACCTGCTAGAGCCGGGGGATCACCCCATGTCGAACCTGCGCTTCCTGGTGTTCTTGGCCGGGGTCATCCAGGCGGTGGATGACTACCAAGAGCTGTTGCGCATGACGGCGGCATCTGCGGGCAATGATCATCGCTTGGGAGCCAACGAAGCACCTCCCGCCATCGTGTCCATGTTCCTGGGTGATGAGCTGGGCCGCGTGGTGGATGCGCTCATCGAAGATAGGGATTACACCTCCCACGGTCGCACGGAAATGGACCTGGGCGTGGCTGAGCTGCCGAACTTCCTCCAAGACAACACTGACCGCAATCGCACGAGCCCCTTCGCCTTCACGGGCAACAAGTTCGAGTTCCGCATGCCGGGCTCAGAGCAGAACCTCTCTGATGCCAACATGGTGCTGAACACGGCCATGGCCAAGTCCTTGAAGGAATTCGCCGATGAGATGGAAGGCGTGAGCGAAGAGGGCTTCCGCAGTGCGGCCCTTGACTACGTGAAGCGCACCCTGCGGGATCACCAGCGCATCATCTTCAATGGCGACGGTTACTCTGACGAATGGCCGGAGGAGGCCCACCGCCGCGGCCTGGCTGACCACAAGACCACAGCCGACGCATTGCCCTGCCTGATAGACCAGAAGTCCATTGACCTCTTCGGCGAATTCCACGTATTGGATGAGGCGGAGGTTCGCAGTCGCTACGAGGTCAAGCTAGAGAAGTACAACAAGACCATGAACATTGAGATCCGCACCATGAAGCGCCTGGTGCGCAGGGATTACCTGCCCGCCATCAACCGCTTCGCTGCGGAGATTGCTGAGAACACCTGGAAGATCAAGCAGATGCTGCCGGATGCGCCGGTAGAGGCCCAGGAGAAGAAGCTTAAGGCCCTGGTAGACGGCGCAGCCAAGATCAACGAGCTGCTCTCCAAGCTCCATGAGCTGCATTACGCTTCCCTTGAGATAGCGGATCAGCAGGAGCGGGCGAATATGAATGCTCATCAGATCATCCCGGTGATGGATGCGCTGCGCGACGCCGTGGATGATATGGAGATCATCGTCGCTCGCGAACAGTGGCCTGTCCCCACTTATAACGAGATACTGTTCTATGCATAAAAGCAGTTGGAGTAGAATGACCATTCATCTAGATCGTGAATGGAAACCGGGAGGCGCTCATGGCTGATATAACCGAAGTGGATCTTATATGGAAGAACGGGGAGCTGGTCCCCTGGGCTGAGGCCACCACCCATGTCCTGTCCCATTCGCTGCATTACGGCTCCGGTGTCTTCGAGGGCCTGCGCTGCTACAAGGATCCTGATTCTGACCGCAGCTTCGTGTTCCGCCTGCGTGACCACATGGAGCGCCTGCATCGTTCTGCGAAGATCGCTGCCATTGACCTGCCCTACAGCGTGGATGAGCTCTGTGAGGCCACCCTGGAGGTCATCCGCGCGAACAAGCTGGTCAGCTGCTACATCCGTCCGTTGGTCTACCGCGGCTATGGCGTCATGGGCGTTGATCCTACGGGCGCTCCTACGGATGTCATCATCGCTTGTTGGCCGTGGGATGCCTACCTAGGGCCCGATGCCCTGGAGAACGGCATCAGTGCAGGCATCTCTTCTTGGCGTCAGCGTTCCATCAATGCCATCCCCCCTGCAGTCAAAGCCACGGCCTCTTACTTCAATTCGCTCATGGCGAAGCTGGAAGCCAAGTCCCATGGCTATGGCGAAGCCATCATGCTGAATGAGGAAGGGCTCGTGTGCGAAGGCACGGGCGAGAACCTCTTCATCGTTCGTGATGGCATCCTCTCAACGCCGCCCATCTCTGATGGCCTGCTGGAAGGCATCACCCGTGACAGCGTGTTGGTGCTGGCGGACGCCCTTGAGATCCCCTGCATCGAAGAGAGCCTCACGCGCTCTGACCTCTACATCGCTGATGAGGTCTTCTTCACCGGCAGCGCCGCTGAGCTGACTCCGGTGGGCAGCGTGGATGGTCGTGTCATCGGCAAGCGTGGTCCCATCACCACCCGTTTGCAGGAGAAGTTCTTCGAGGTTGCCTACGGCAAGGATCCGGAGTTCACTGACTGGCTTGCTGAAGTCTAGTTGACCAAGGTTCGCACATACGATTCAACCCTGCGCGATGGTGAGCAATGCGAAGGCGTCAGCTTGTCTTTGGAAGACAAGCTCAAGGTGGTGGAGCACCTTGACGCCTTCGGCATAGACGTCATCGAAGGGGGCTTCCCGGCCTCCAACCCGAAGGATATCGCCTTCTTCAAACGTGTTTCCGAAATGCCTCTCACCCATGCCAGGATCGCTGCTTTCGGGAGCACCTGCAAGAAGGGCGTGGCGGCTGAGGATGACCAAGGTCTCAATGACCTATTAGCCTGCGGCGCTCCGGTGGTCACCATCGTGGGGAAGACGTGGGATGAGCAGGTAGTGCGAGTGCTCCAGACCACTCAGGAAGAGAACCTGCGCATGATCAGCGCCTCGGTGGCCTATCTGAAGGCAGCGGGGCGTGAGGTGGTCTTCGACGCCGAACACTTCTTTGATGGGTACGCCTCTGACCCCGCCTACGCCCTTGCGTGCCTTCGTGCGGCCAGCGAAGCTGGGGCTGATTCCATTGACCTGTGCGAGACCAACGGCGGTTGGCTCCCCTTCCAGGTGGAAGCGGTGGTAGGCGCTGTGGTAGAGGCTCTCCCGGGTCAAGCCTTCGGCATCCACTGCCACAATGATTCTGGTTGCGCCGTAGCCAATACGCTCTCGGCGGTCCGTGCAGGCGTCACTCAGGTGCAGGGCACCTGCAATGGCCTAGGTGAGCGAGTGGGCAACACAGACCTGCTCACGGTGATCGCTGATCTTGAGCTCAAGATGGGGCTTTCCGTCGTGGGTGGTCATAAGCTCCGGGAACTGACGGAGGTCTCCCGCTATATCGCTGAGGTCACGGGCATGCCCCTGTCCTCCCATTACCCCTATTCGGGAACATCGGCCTTCACTCATAAGGGCGGCTTGCATGCCAGCGCCATCGCGCGTTTCCCGAAGGCCTATGAGCATACCGAACCAGAGAGCGTGGGCAACAGTGCGCGGACAGTGGTGAGCGAACTGGCTGGGAAGGCATCGCTTCTGCAGAAAGCGGCTTCTTTGGGGATCAACCTCGAAGCAGCCGGAGCTGATATCCAAGCGGTGTTGGATGATATCAAGAGCCGCGAAGCCCGCGGCTATACCTATGAAGTGGCTGATGGGTCTTTGGCGCTGCTCATGATGCGTCACGTGGGGGCCTACCGTCCCGCGTTCACCCTGGAATCCTTCCGGGTGATCGTGGATGATCGGGAAGACACAGGGGCTCTGGCGAAAGATGCCGTCTCTGAGGCTGTCATCAAGATCCATGTGGGGGATGAGCGCTTCGTGGCTACCGGTGAGGGAGCCGGTCCTGTGGGAGCGCTGGGCGCAGCGCTGCGGGCTGCCATCATGGAATCCTATCCGGAAGTGGCCGGATTCGAACTGGTTGATTACAAGGTGCGCCTTTTGGATGAGAGCCAGGGAACAGATGCCATCACCCGCGTGACCATCACCACTTCCGATGCCTTCGGTTCCTTCGGCACGGTGGGTGTTTCTGAGAATGTCATCGAGGCCTCTTGGAATGCCCTGGTGGAATCCATCGAATATGGCCTTGTTCGCAAGCAAAGGGCCATAGAGAGAGCAGCGGAGGTGGAAGATGCCTGAGAAGCTCAAGACCCAAGAGGGCCGCGCGGATATCCGTAAGCCCGAAGTGGAGGATCTGCTGCGCGTGCTAGCTCAGCTTGATGACGAAGACACCATCTTCGCCTTGCTGGAAGACCTCTTCACCATCCGGGAGATCCGGGAAACATCCCAGAGGCTGGCCGTAGCACGCTTGCTGGACCAAGGGCTCTCCTATGCGGCCATCGAAGCCCAAACGGGAGCTTCGGCCACCACCATTGCCCGGGTGTCCAAGTGCCTCACCTATGGTTCTGGCGGCTACGAGGCCGCTTTGAACATCCTAGAAGGGACAACGGGGACGTAGGCTATTGTCCTGTTTCCCCAAAGAGGCTTGCCAGCTCAGTCACCACTATCGGAAAACAGGACAATAGCCTACGTCCCCGTTGTCCCTTCGTCAGGCGAAATCCTTGCTGGAAAGCGGGTTCTGAGCCAGTTCCAAGCGTTTGCGCAGCACCTGAGTGCGCTTGACGGATTCCAGCAAGAGCTGGCAGCGCGTGCCGATGAGGTCTTGATTGGTCTCAAGGAATCTACCCGCATCCTCTCGCTGCAATGAGAAGATCTGGATCAGTTCCCGGTCATCTAGCTGGGGCTCACCATTTGGTTCTACATAGGCGATGACCACCTGGACGTTCTCTTCCGCCATGCCCACAGAAGAGTAACCGGACTGGGCCAGGGGAATCACCGGGTCCCCTTCAAGATCAGTACGGATACGGAACCCGGTTTCCTCCTTCAGCTCACGGTCAACGCAGTCTCTCAATGACTCCCCTTGTTCGATCAGGCCAGCCGGAAAGGCTACCACCCACGCGTTCACGGGGTAGCGGAATTCACGGATGAGCAGCAGGGAATCATCAGGTAGCACGGGGACGATGCACACGGCATCGGCTGACCGCTGCTTCCCTTCGGCATTGGCCCGTAAGGCAGCTTCATAGGCCTCCGGATCCTTGCGAGAGACGGCTTCATATTCGTATAGAGACCCATCCGGTTGCCGATAGGTGAGAAGGTATTTCTTGATCCATCCGTCGCTCAACAGCTGAATGTCTTCCAGTACCGGTTGAGGTACATCGCGGACGGTAGAGATGACGTGTTTCATGGTGGGCCTCCTTGGTTTGACAGTCGTTATAGCCGAATGTTGACCGCAGGGCACCCAGATTCAGGAATCGTTGCCAGAATGACTGAAGAAAAAGGAATGCCGAAGGGTGCTTCAAGGGGGTTAGCACCCTTCGGCAGTGGTCAGATGAGACGGCTTGAAAAGCTGCCCATCTGTGGCAGCAGGCCTTGGGGAGAGACTGTGCTGCCTGGAGGAAACCTAGGGGGTCGGTTTCCCAACTGGGGAAAGGGGAAGGAGGAGGAACCCCTTTTCGCGCAACAACGATACGCTGCTCACGCCCCTTTGAAAAGCCAATTTGCAAGCAGGTTGCTCATGCGCTTCTTGCGCGAAACGGTTCTGTTCCCTTTGAGTGCGTTCCTGTCAACCCTGACGAAAAGAGGCCCCTACCGGGGCCTCTTCGCAAAACAGATCTATCAAAGAGGTTTAGAACTCCTTGAATGCAGACTTCGGAGCGAAGCAGATGGGGCACTTCTCGAAATCATCACCCTTGTGGATGTAGCCGCACACGGGGCAGAGGTAGAACTTGCGGTCATCGGGGGCATCGATGTTGTTGTACGCATCCATGTACAGCTCAGCATGAACGGCCTCAGCCAGCTTTGCGCGGGTGAAGACCAGCTCTGCACTGGATTCCCCTTCGTCAATGGCTACCTTGATGAAGTTCGGGTACATGTCAGAGGTCTCATAGATCTCACCCAAAGCACCGCTGATCAGGTTGACATCAGTCTGGAAGCCCTTGGCGTCGGCAGCCTCCGGTGGCACATAGGTGGGCTCCTTCTTCTGGATCTCAGCCACTTCCAGCTTGATGTGGATCTGCTCAGCTGCGCTGGTGGCGGCAAACTGGCGAGAGATCTGGTCGTAACCGGCCTCCTTCGCCAGGCGTGAGAACTCAGCGTACTTTGCGCTGGCCCCGGTCTCACCGGCAACAGCTGCTTTCAGGTTGTCAAGGGTGCTTCCCACCACGGTCTCAACATCAGGGACGATGTTGAAGTTAGTGGAATTCTCAGCGGTAGGGGTTACGTCGCGTACTTTCATGGTCATGGTGCTCTCCTTTGAATGGTGGGGAATGCCCGCGCTCTGACTGGGAGCGCTTTGAACATTATAGGTACAAGAGGTATCGAATCACGTTACGCTTTGATATAAATGTGAATGAGAATGCAAGGTATCGCCCCGCACGAAAAGCAGAAAGGAACCGGAGCATGGAACGAGGATCTGCGTGGAAGGGATATACCGCGGAGGATAGAGAGGCCTTGAATGGCCTTGCTGAGGGTTATAAGGAATTCATCACGGCGAACAAGACTGAACGAGAGTGTTGCGCTGCGGCAGCGGCGGCAGCGGAAGAGGCCGGGTATCGGTCCTTGGAGGAGGTTCTTGCGTCTGGGGATGCGCTGAAGGCTGGCAGCAAGGTCTACGCCACTTCTCACGGCAAGGCCATCATGTTGATGCAGCTGGGCTCGCAGCCGTTGGAGGATGGGGCGAACATCCTGGGCGCCCACATCGATTCGCCCCGTCTGGATGTGAAGCAGAACCCCCTCTATGAGAAGGATGGGTTCACCCTGTTGGACACCCACTATTACGGTGGTATCAAGAAGTACCAGTGGGTGGCTATTCCGTTGGGGCTGCGCGGGGTGGTGGCGAAGACGGATGGCAGCATAGTACCCGTGAGCTTGGGGGATGACCCAGATGATCCCGTATTCTGCGTGACGGATCTCCTGCCGCACCTTGGGGCTAAGCAGATGGAGAAGAAGGGTTCTGAGGTGGTAGAGGGTGAGGATCTGGATGTCCTCATAGGGAACCAGCGGGCCCAGGAGGAGAAAGGCGCGGACAAAGACGAGAAAGACCCGGTCCGTGCATTCACCATGGGTTTGCTCTCAGAGAGATACGGCATTACCGAAGAGGACTTCCTCTCCGCGGAGCTGGAGGTAGTGCCCGCAGGTGCAGCCCGTGACTTGGGTTTCGACCGCAGCATGGTCATCGGCTATGGTCAAGATGACCGGGTGTGCGCCTACACTTCTCTGGTGGCTCAATTGGCCCAGGCTGACCGTGTCCTTGAGCGGACTGCTGTCTGTATCCTGGTAGACAAGGAAGAGATCGGCAGCGTGGGCGCAACGGGCATGGAGTCCGCTTTCTTCGAGAACACCTTCGCTGAAGTGATGGCCTTGGCGGGTGAGCCGGGAGAACTGCCTCTGCGGCGGGCGCTCAGCCGCTGTCGTATGCTGTCTTCGGATGTGTCTGCGGGGGTTGATCCTGCCTATGAGAGCGTGTTCGAATCCAAGAACTCCGCCTATCTGGGCAGCGGCCTGGTGTTCAACAAGTACACCGGGGCGCGTGGTAAGAGCGGGTCCAATGATGCTCGGGCGGAGTATCTGGCCCATATTCGCAAGGTGATGGAAGATGCAGGCGTCACGTTCCAAACGGCTGAGCTGGGGCGGGTTGACGCAGGGGGCGGTGGCACCATCGCCTACATCCCGGCGCGCTATGGCATGGATGTGATAGATTCAGGGGTGCCAGTGCTTTCCATGCACAGCCCTTGGGAAGTCACCAGCAAGGCAGATATCTACGAAGCCAAGCGCGGTTACGAAGCCTTCCTTCAAGCTTCTTAGGTTACGCGGCCGCTTCGCGGACCGCGTAACCGTTTGACGCTGCGGCTTCGTAGGGACAGGAACTCGTTCCTGTCCGGGGGTCGCAAGAAAGCATTCGTTGTCTGTGAGGGTGGGAAGGGTTGCAGATTGTCCTAGGCTCTCGCACATCCTGATGCCGGTTCTAGGAACATCTCTAACGAACCCATGAAGGATCCTTGATGGATTGGTGAAGGGATCTGGCAGATCCTGCATGGATGGGTGACACGCTCCTGTCAGATATCTGTTAGGTCCCATGGTTAAGGTCTTTCCTTGGGGACATCATCCAAGGAAAGGGGATACGTTATGAGAGACCTCACCATCAGGGACTGGCCCATGTTCGATCGCGTGGTAAGAGACCCGCACGTTTGCGCCATGATGCTGGAGACCATCTTAGGCATCGAAGTAGGGCGTATCGAGTACATTGACGATGAGCACTCAGAGAAGCCCAGCTTGCATGGCCATGGCGTTCGCATGGATGTGTTTGCCAAGTCAGGCAACGAGGTCTATGACATAGAGATGCAATCCGTGAGAGAACCCCATATCGCACGCAGGATGCGCTACTACCAGGCAGTGATGGATACGGCAGCCCTCCCTGAGGGCACGAGCTACAGAAAGCTCCCCGAGAGCTATGTGATCTTCATCTGCGACCATGATGCCTTCGGAGCCGACTTCCCTCGCTACACCGTTGAGCGCATCTGCAGAGAGGATGAGGGCATCCTATTGGAAGAGGGCAGCCATTGGGTCATCCTGAATCCTTAATTGACAAAGCAAACGCAACGCTTGTTGCATTCAGTATGGCAGAGAACCA
>CANOIM010000018.1 GCA_947566075.1 uncultured Eggerthellaceae bacterium
GCGTACACTTCCGCTTAGCTCAACGGTGTGAGACCCGTGTGCTGGTAGCGCCTCCAATGCTTAAGGAGGTACTTCCTATGACTGAGATTTCCATAGTCGCAACCCTGATCGGGCTTGTGACTGCCACCTTGAATCTGATCAAAGCGGCAATCGAGCTTATATCCAGAGCACGAAAAGAGCGGAGCCGTAAGGGGGATAGGGAGTAGCGGACACTACTCCCTTCCAAAATACCAACGGCGCTGCCCGCTAACTAGTACGGGCATCCGTTGAGCTTGATTATACGACGGAGGACCTAGACGATACAAGGGGAAAGGGCGGTATGAGCATTGCATTCTAGAGAGTTTCGTTATACGATATTATATAACGAAAGGGGTAGCGGGCTATGGACGTGATTATCCATCCCCATGCGCTCAAGCATGGCCTAACCGAAGATGAGGTGTGCTACGCCTGGGAGAACTTCGTGAGGCGTCAAAGCAGAGCAACGCCTCGCACTGACCAGATCGTTGCCATTGGAGTGACGAGACAGGGAAAGATGGTCCAGATGATCGGCATCATGAAACCCTATGGAACCCTGGTCTACCATGCCTTGACCCCACCAACGAAGAAGTTCTTGAAAGAGCTCGACATGCTAGGGAGATGACGGACCATGCCAACGAAGACTGCGAAAGAGCTTGAAGAGCTGTTCGGCGTTACCTCTGAAGAATTGGACCAATGGGAAAAGATGGCCTCCGCCGGTGAGCTGCCTGGGGTGCCCGTGGGAGACATCATCGTGGGTCGGCCAAAGCTGTTCGGTGAAGACCTGAAGCCCGTTGCCTTCAAAGAGACCCAAGGCAAGATAGAGGCCATGGATGCCCGGGCTCACAGCATGGACATGACCCGTTCTCAGTACCTCCGCTGGCTGGTAGACCGGGACTTGGCCTTCGCCGCCTCCTAACGGGCTACCCGTTGTCCCGTTGCTTAGCGGGTGAGCTTGCGCTCGGCCAGGTCGAACACCTCATACAACCCCACACCCACCACCGCCAGGGCAACTATCCCTGAGAACATCCGCGCGTATTCCAGCATGGACCAGGAATGCATGATGTAATACCCCAGCCCCGTTGACCCGGCCATGGATTCCCCAATGAACAGGATGGCCACGGCCGTGCCCGTGCTCACCCGCAGCCCCGAGAACAGGTAGGGCAGCGTTGCGGGCACCACCACGTGGAAGAATACCAACCGTTCGTTGCCGCCCAAAGACCGCATAGCCTCTATCTGCCCCACGGGCACTGCCCGGGCAGCATCGCGCATCGTGACCATCATCTGGAACGCCACGGCTATGACGATGAGGATCACCTTCGCCTGACCTCCCAGGCCGAAGAACACGAAGAGCACTGGCAGGAACACGATCTTAGGCACCGGGAACAGGATGTACAGAACCGGGGATACGAACCGGTCCACCTGGGGCATCATCCCCGCCGCCAGGCCGATAGGCGCCCCGATCAGCGCGCCTAAGGCAAGCCCCGCCAGCAGCCGCTCAAGACTGATAGCCGTTTGAGGCAGCAGCTCTCCTGCGTTCGTCCCCAGCTCCTGCACCGTTTGCACGGGGCCAGGCAGCGCGGGCGAACCCACGCAGACGGCCAGCAGCCACCAGGCCACCAGCACGAACAGCGTTCCCCAGACATAGCCCAGCGCGCGGTTCACAGCAGCCTACCGCCTACCCAACGGTGAATGCGCCGGTGGCCGGGTCATAGCTGACGCCTTCGCCACCATAGCCCTTGGCCTGCATCCAAGCCAGAACGGGCTGCACCATAGCCAGAGTAGGCCGCTTCATCTCATGGCTCTCCTCAGCCTGAGGATAATCACTGATGGGATAGCTATCCGCAATGGACGCGTTGACGTTCGCCTTCTCAGCCAGCAGCCCCCGGTAGGCATCCGGGTCCGCCGCACACGAAGCCACCGCCGCATCCCAGGCCTCAGCCACCGCCAGCACCTCTTCGGGGTGCTCTTCGGCGAAGGTGGCTCGGGCCACCATGACAGATTGGGACAAGTTCTCACCCGCCGTATCATCGGCCAGGAGCTTCAACCCAGAGGCCTCCCCCAAGGTGAGCAGAGACGCAGGCAGCGCCGCGCCCCCCAGATTCCCGCTGGCCACCAGCCCGTAGCGCTCCGGCAGGCTGGCCACTTCCACCGCCGGGATGGCCCCCGCTTCAAGCCCCGCCTCTTCGCAGAGCATGTCGAAGACGTATTCCGGAACCGTGTTCGCCCCCACACCCACACCGAAGCCTTCGGGCGCATCCCCGCTGGCCGCGTAGGCCGCCATCTCTTCCAGGGTGCTGTAGGGCGCATCGGCCGGAGCCAACACGCCGAAGCGGCCCTGGTCAACCGTCTCACCCAAGGTGACCCACTCCATGACCACCGGCGTGCCGGATTCGCAGAGCTTCACCGCTCGCATGATGTCCGTCATGGCCATGTCTACTTCACCCGCCGTGAGGGCCGCGGACAGGCTTTGGGCAGAATCGAAGGTGATGACCTCCGCCTCTACCCCCGCATCCGCGAACAGGCCGTCTTGCTCCGCTATCCAAAGCGGTAGGATGTCTTCGGTGGGCATGGTGCCGATGCGCACGGGAGAGCCCGCGGCCTCAGACGCGGAAGGCTCATCAGAGCAGGCGCTCAAACCGCCCACGAGAAGCGCACCCAAACATGCCGCCACCAGGAAGAGAAGCGCTCTTTTCTTCACGGATACCCCCGAACCCTCGAAAGCCACTGGAAAGCTGATTATAAGCAACAGACGGCCGGACTCAGGCCTCCTGGCGCTCGGCTTCCGTGTCCGGTTCAATGTGCACCAACACTTCCTGCACTTCTGGGTGAGCCGCCTTGACTGCCTCTTCTATCCTATCTCCCACCTGGTGCGCCTCGGCCACGGTCATGGCCGGGTCAACTAGCAGGTGCAGATCCACATACACCTCAGATTCCGTCCCCCGCGTGCGCACTCCATGGACTTGGCGAACGGAAGGCACCGCCTCCGCCGTCTTCGTGATGTCCTCAGCCGAGATGCGCGCGTGGTCAGAGAGCGTCCGAAGCGCCTGGCGAAAGACACCTACGGCAGAAAGTAGGATGAACACGGTGACGATCAGCGCAGCAATGGGATCCGCCATGGGGAAGCCCAGGCTGACGAAGATGAGCCCCACGATGACGCCAATGGACACGAACCCGTCCGAAAGCGTATGGGCCGCATCCGCCCGCAGGATCTCTGACCCTAGGCGCTTGCCCGCGCGCCGTTCCGCGAAAGAGACCCCCAGGTTCACTACCAGGGTGCCCACCATCACCACGAAGGAGACCACCGTCACCTGAGCAGTGTAATGACCGCTGGCCAGGCGCTCCACAGCCCCTGTACCCACTTCGAAAGCTGCCACCAACAGCAACACGCCGATGACCATGGACCCATAGGTCTCGAACTTCGAATGGCCATAGGGGTGCTCCCTATCAGCGGGCCGTGCCGCCAACGCAATACCCACCAAGCCCACCACATTTCCCAGGGTGTCGAAGATGGAATGGATGCCATCGGCCTGCATGGAGGCCGAACCCGATGCCAATCCATAGAAGAACTTGGCAGCCGCCACCGCCAGATTCAGCACGAGCACCACCCACAACACACGTTCTACGCGCCGGGTGCGCTGCTCTTTGGGATTGGTCACGTGGGTGGTCATGGGCTCACCCCCGGCACGCCGCAGGCGGGGGCCTATCGCAGCGGCAGGTTAGATGACCTTGCCCTTGCAGTGGTCTATCACGTGCTGGATGATCTGGGATTCGCGCCCGTGGAATTCGCGCTTCCGGGCCACCAGCTTGCCATCCACCGGCTCCTCATAGGCAATGGTGGCGCATTCGAAACGCGTGACCTTATGGGCCCCGTCAACCGAGAAGCACTCCTCTTCCATCTTCACGGGGTAGAGCGCCTTTACCAGCTTCGGGTTGAAGATGGGCTTCATCTGATCATCGTCCGTCAGATAGATGGCAACGCACTTCGCCTCCCCTATCTGGTTCGCCGCAAGCCCTGCCACTTCCTCCATGGATCCTGCCGTATCCAGCAAGTCTTGCACGATGGGCATATCATCTATGGTGGCCTTTTCGCAAGGCTTCGACAGGACTTCTACATCCTTCACGATATCTTTGACCATGGCTGTTGCCTTCCTTGATCCTTGGCAGTGTGGGAACACTATACCATCCGCACCGCCCCCAGGGGAATCCTGCCAAGGACGCGTAACGCTGCATTAACGAATCGGCTGCGCTTGGAAAAGCGATACCCATTCCTCCTTTCGCAAGGCCGGAACGAACCTACCATGCTGTTCGCTAACTCATCGCACAGGCTTAGATCGCAACCCAAGGAGGCCCTATCATGCAAGAGGTATTGAACAGCACGGATTTCAGTTCCAAGGTGCTTGGATCTGAGGGAAAGGTCTTGGTAGAGTTCTTCGCCACTTGGTGTCCCCATTGCCAGCGCATGCAGCCCATCTTGGATGATGTGGCGGCGAAGGTGGCCGGGCAGTGCACCGTGTACCAGGTTGATGTAGACCAGTCTCCTGATCTGGCCTCCGAATACGCCCCCAACGGGTTCCCCACCTATGTGCTCTTCGTGGATGGTACGCTCCAGGAGACGAAGACGGGCGAACAGACCGAAGAAACGCTCCTCTCCATGGCCAGCTGACGGCTGCAGCCACGCATTTGCCGTAGACTCCTTCTGACAGGGAACATCCTTCACGGGTACCCCTTCTACACCATCACGCGAAAGGAACGCCCATGGCTTTCAAGAAGATCATCGCTGCTCTTTGCTGCTGTGCCCTGCTGGCAGGCGTCGTGGCCGTCCTTCCGGGGTGCGGCCCCAGTGATGAAGAGCTCATCCGGCAGGCCGTGACCGCCAAGTACGACAAGTACAAAGATGCCGAAGACGAGGCGCTTTCGGGGATCATCTCCGCCCTTGAGAACGAGAGCCTCAGCAAGTTGGGGATAGACAACGAGGAATTCGCCACGGCTGTGGTGGATGGGTTCGACTACGCCATAGATGACATCACCGTGCAAGGGAACACAGCTGTGGTGACCATGACCTTCGCGGGCAAGAGCTATCAGGACTACTTCGCCATGATCAGCGACATCACCGCTTCCTTGGCTGATGACCCCACCTTCGCCACCATGTCCCAGGAAGAGAAATACGACGCTGCGGGCCAGAAGCTCATGGCTGACCTCAACAGCCTTCCCATCAAAGACGAAACGGTCAACCTTGACTACGAGCTGGTCAACAACAAATGGCAAGAGGCGGATGAGCAAGAGGGGCTGCGCAGCATCAACAACATCCTGTTCCTGAAGCCCTAGCACGCCGCTGCGCGCAGGCGCTCTAAAGATCGTTCGAAGTTATCAGCCAGCATGCGCTCCTTCGTGTAATGGAGCGCTTCTTGCTTTCTTGTGGTCTTCTTGATGGCTTCGAAGGAATCATTGAGCAAGCGGGCGAATTCTTCAGTGGTCATGCCGCAGATCTTCATGAGGGGCCTCCTGGTACGTTCCTGCTGCGTTCTGAGATGATGCCAGCATATCGACCCCCGGGGATATAGCTATCCTGCTTTTAGTACAGCTAGCCTTCTTCTAGGCTCAGCCCGTAAACGGCATTGCCCCCATAGATCTTCCCGAACAGGTACTTATCCGAGGCGCTTTCACAAGAGATGAACACGCGCCCCTCGTGCCATTCGATACCCTCAGACATGGGCGGTGCCGAGATATCCTCCGCCAAGCTCAGGGCGTCCAGATAATAGAGGGGAACCTCACGGCCGTCAGCGAAGAAGACCTCAGTGGGCTGGGCCGCCTCGTCCAGCGCCACAGCCATCAGGTCATAGACCAGCAGATGAGAGCTGTTCAGCCCGTAGGACTGGGAGAGCACCAGTTGGCTGGCATCCGTCAGGCACATGCCTTGGATGCGCGGGGGAATGGAATAGACCCAGGCCGCCTGTTCCTCATAGCCGAGCGTTGCTTCCGGAGAAGCCGGATAGGCATACATCACCGCCGGGTTCCAGTCTCCGCCTGGGGTATCCATGCGGTGGTGGTCCGGCGTCTCATAGGCCCCGGGATGATAGAAGTTCCCTAGGAACATGATGTCCTCTTCGATGTTCAAGAACGCCGGAGCGAACTCCAAAGAGCGCCGCCCCTTTGCCTGAACGCGCCCCTTATCAGGGACTGCCTGCACATCCGCCAGATCAAAGGCCAAGATCCCCTCGTCATCGGTCAGGAACACATGGGCACCATCTGACGTGATCCCGGAACCGTGGCCGTCATAGTCAGAGCCATCCGCCCGCACCGGCTGGAAGCTTCCCGTAAACCCATCGGGCTTCAGGAAGAAGACGGGAGAGGGGCCGCCCTTGGTCATGTATCCGCTGAAGACCCAGGTGCCATCTTCCAGGCAATCCAAGTCTTGGGGGATGAAGCCCTCTTCAATGCCCGGAATGGCGAATTCCCGCTCAGCTTGGGCGAAGAACGGGCCATAGGTGACCTTCACGAAGATGTTCACGCCCGCAAAGGCCAACAGTAAAGCCACCATGAGGCCCATGGCGATGCCCGCCAGCACCTTCAACCCCCGACGTTGCTTGGATGCGCCCATGACCGCCTCTTCCCCTCCATGCTCTCAAGCGTCCCAAACCCGCTGACGCTGCGGTTACCGCTTCTCATTATCACCAGAGCAGTGAGCAAAAGCATCGCATATAGATTGCAGTTTCCTAACGGTCACCCCACCGTTCCTGTCTGAGAGCCTCAGACGAAGAGCTACCCGTACCATGGTGCGAACGCTCTATCCTATGACGGAAGGAGAACCTATGGATATCAAGCAGTCGCAGTCATGGAAGAACATGGAAGCAGCCTTGAACCAAGAGGCGTTGGCCTACGTGGAATACACCTACTATTCCCAGCAAGCGAAGAAGGAGGACTATGTTCAGATATCCAATCTCTTCGCCGAAACGGCAGACAATGAGCTTCATCATGGGAAGCTCTTGTTCAAGCGTCTCCATGATGATGGCGTGCCGCCTACCCTCGATTGCCTGAAGCTGGCCTGCGAATCAGAGCGGGAAGAATGGGATGGGAACTATCCAGCCTATGCAGCCGTAGCCCGCGAAGAGGGCTTCGATGAGCTGGCGGAATTCTTCGATGGCCTGGCCGCCATCGAGAAGAGCCACTACGAGCGCTTCCAAACCCTGATCAGCCGCATCGAGAACGGCGAGGTATTCAAGCGCACTGATATACAGGTTTGGTACTGCACCGTCTGCGGGCATCTTGAGATCGGTACTGAGCCGCCAGAGGAATGCCCTGTCTGCCATCACGACAAAGGGCATTTTCAGATCCGCGCTACGAATTACTAGAGAAAGCTCCTAGATCCCCAAGGCCTTCTTCAGGGCTGATACCCTGCGGCGGGAAACGGGGATCTTCTCTTCCACGCTGTTCAGCGTGAGGGAAAGCGTGCCGCCCTTGATGGTCTCAACCTCTTCGATCATGGAGAGGTTCACCAGGTACGCACGATGCACCCGGAAGAACCCGTGACCATCAAGGCGCTTCTCCAGCTGCGCCAGGCTTACCGTAGAGAAGTAGCGGTCTGCATCCGTTTGCAGATAGGCATAGTCATCCCGGGCCTTCACGAACCGGATGGTGTCAATCCCAATGAGGATCTTCTTGCCACCCTTCTCCACCGGGATGCGCTCGCTCTTCTGAGCCTGCACGTGCAATGCCACGTGTTCGCGCACCCGCTGGATGGCCTGGGTCAGCCGCTCTGTTTCCACCGGCTTGACCAAGTAATCAATGGCATTCACGGCGAAGGCATCCAGAGCATGTTCGCTATAGGCGGTGACGAAGACCACCTCAGGCGGGAACTTCAGATGCTGGAGCGCCTCAGCCAGCTGCAAACCGGTGGCTTCCGGCATATTGATGTCAAGGAACATGACATCGCACGGATATTCCTTGAGCTTTTCGATGGCTTCGCGAACGCCCGCGGCTTCCGCCACCACTTCAACGCCGCCCACTTCACCTAAAAGGTATGTCAATTCAGAGCGCGCAGGTGCTTCGTCATCAACGATGATTGCCTTCAGCACTTCTCTTACCCCCACTCTTCGCGCAACAGTGCGCCCGTGTCCTATGCATTCTTCGCTGGCCGCCACAGCCCTAGGGCGGGCTGGGCGCAGCGCGGATGCCCTATTATAGACCAGTTTTCTGCCGTTCACCGGGAAAACGCAACGGTACTGAATCAACGGCGCGTGCGCTGGCGGAAAAAGCGATTGCGTTCGCCGAACGTTTCATTGCCGTTTCTCACGGTATCTTCGGTGGCGAATGGCCTTCGGTGAGCTATAATCCCATCCATGCCTGTGCCCGGGTGGCGGAACGGCAGACGCAGCGGACTCAAAATCCGCCGCTCGCAAGAGCGTGTGGGTTCAAATCCCACCCCGGGCACCATATCCCCTGTGCACCTTCAGGTGTACAGGGGATATGTGTTTGCGGGTGTAGATGGGAACCCACTGGGTTCCATTCGGGGCTTACGCTAGCGAAAGCCCCGAACTGCGACGGGTCAAGGCTTGCGAAGCAACCGCGTAGCGGCTTGGCCTTGATGCGGAGCCATCCCACCCCGGGCACCATATCCCTAGTATTTCATCTTCTATTACATCTACTAAAGATCACAAAGTTGGCACACCGGGCGCATGCCCATCTACTTCAATGCCACTGCTATCTTGTCCACCCGCAAACGGTCCATGGCAACCACGGTGAACGTAGCCTTCTCATGTTTGATGCCTTCGGCATCTTCGATGGTCACCTCATCGCCCTCATCTGGGATGCGATCCAGCAGCATGAGGATCAACCCAGCAGCCGTTTCCACATCATCCATCCCTGGGGGCGCGAAGCCGATGAGCTCCTCCACCTCATTAATGGACATGCTGCCATCTATCACCAACGTGCCATCTTCCAGCTTCACTATCTCATCATCAGCGTCGTGGCGGTATTCGTCATCTATCCGCCCGACGATCTGCTCCATGATGTCTGCCAGCGTGACGATGCCCGCCGTACCGCCATGCTCATCCACCACCAGGCAGATCTCAGTGCGCTCCTCCTGCAGCAGGTCTATGAGCCGCGCGATGGGCACCGTCTCAGGGATGGGCGGCAATTCCCGGATCTTCCATTGGCTCATGGGCGTATCAACCGGCAAGCCATACAAATCCTTGATGTGCACGAACCCGATGACATGGTCACGGCTCCCCCGACAGACCGGATACCGGGTGTACTTGTGCTGCTTCATGGTTTCCATGTTCTCTTCCAACGGGTCTTCCACATCCAAGAAGATGACATCAGTCCGCGGGGTCATGATAGATTCCGCGTCCTTATCCCCCAGGTCAAGCACGTTGTCAACGAACTCGTTCTGCTCAGGATTGATGAGCCCGCTTTCGGTGGATTCGTCCACCAGGATCTTGATCTCATCACCGGTGTACACCTCGTGCTCATTCGCCGGATCATGGCCCAACAGGCGCACCACCCCATTCGTGATGGTATTGAACAGCCACATGATGGGATAGGTGACCTTATAGAAGATGAGCAGCGGCGTGGCCGTGTGCAGAGCGTATTTCTCCGTGGAGAAGATGGCCAGGGATTTAGGGATCAGCTCACCTACCACCACATGGAGCGTGGTCATGATGAAGTAGCCCAGGGCCACCGCGCACACGGCAATAACGGGTTCAGGCGCATGGAACAGTTCGAACACAGGGCGGATGAGCTCAGAGAAGGCCGGTTCGCCCAGCCAGCCCAATGCTAGGGAAGCTAGGGTGATGCCCAGCTGGCAGGCAGACAGATACGCATTCACGTTGTTCGCAATGAGGAGCGCATTCTTGGAGCCCTTCGTTCCCTTCGCCGCAGCTATCTCCAGCTGCGACTTGCGCACGCGCACCAGCGCGAATTCCGCTACCACGAAGAATGCGTTCATCAACAGGAATAGGACCACCAGCACCAGGCTAATGCCAATGTATGCGCCTTCCGGCATGGGTATCACTCTCTCTTTAGTGCGTCAGAAGCAGATTTCTTGCTGGATGTATCCTAGTGCATATCTGGCGAAGGTGGGAAGATTGCTGCGCGTTTGTTGACGATGGCAATGCTGGGGGTCGGTATAATCACGCCCATGGATATCAACACGAAAGATCTGGCCACGCGTAAGGTATGGACGGAGCATCCGCGCAAGGATGACCCGGAAGCCACCAAGAAGGTGGGGCGCATCCACGCGTTCGTGTTCCACCCGAAGGAACCGCGCCTGGTAGGGTTCCTCGTCAAGCGGCCTGATGTTGCCCTCATGTTCCACCGGAAGGACTTGTTCGTGGCCTTCAATGGCTGGCACATCCAAGACGGTGACATCATCCTGAACAACACCGCAGGTTCGAAAGACCGCAGCGCCTGCAAGGAACTGAGCATCAACCTGGATGAATGCGTCATCTGGGTGGGGCTGCCCGTCATCACCCAAGATGGCACGCAGCTGGGTATCGTGGATTCGGTCACCTTTGACAGCCAGACGGGCCGCGTGGTGGCCCTGGAAGTCAGTCAAGGGGCCACGGCGAACACGCTCTTGGGCCGTCGCACGCTGCCGCCAGAGGACATCTGCGGGTTCAAGCGCGGCATCGGTACCCAGCTCTACATGGCCGATGATGACGACGAGCGGGCTTTAGGGGCGCTCTTGGTCAAGGACAGGGCGAAGGATGCTCAGGTAGTGGGCGGGGCCGCAGAGAAAGCGGGCACCGCCACAGCTGTAGCCAAAGACAAGGTGACACGCACCTATAAACGGGTGAAGCCGAAGGTGCAGAAGGCTCAGAACAAGGCTACGGAAACCGCCAGCAACGCCGTGGAGAAGGGCGTGTACGCCACCGGCAAGCAGATCGGCCGCACCAAGGGCATGTTCAAGAACTTCAAAGAAGAATTCAAGAAGGGCATGGAGTAAAGGGAACAACACAGGGGACAAGGGTGTCAGGGGTCGGGTCCGTTGACATCATTTGCTCGCAAATGATGTCAACGGACCCGACCCCTGACACCCTTCCTCGCGGATCACCGTTTCACGGTGGAAAGCATCCCTGCAGCCACTTCGTCCGCATTGGCGGGCGTGGTCATCACCGCAAGGCAGACCAAAGCGAAATCCAGCGCGAACCCAGGCCCAGAAGCGGTGACCAGGTTCCCATCATGCACCACGCCAGAATGGCCCATGTAAGACCCAACAGGGAACCCTTCCTCGCACCCGGGGTAGCAGGTCACGCGCTTGCCTTCCAACAGCCCCAGGCCGTTCAACACCATAGGGCCTGCACAGATGGAGAACACGAGCTTCCCCGCATCCATGAACGCCTTGAGCGCCTCTGCCAGCGCTGAGCACTTCGTCATATGCTCAACCCCCACAGACCCACCCGGCACGAGGATGCCATCGAACCCCAGAAGGTCAACATCGGTCAGCCCGAAGTCTGCCGTCATCAGGATATCCTGGGCTAGGCGCACATCGCGGCCATCCATGATAGACACCGTGGCCACATCAACCCCGCCGCGCCGCCAGGCATCAATGGGGGCAATGGCTTCCAGTGGCTCCGTTCCATCGGCCAACATCACGGCTATCCTTGGCTTATCCATGGGAGGTTCCTTTCTCTACCCGTCAAGCACGCGAAGCGCTTCTCACGCCTGCGCGAACTTCTCCTTTAAGGCCTGCACTACGCAGGACGGCACGAACGGGGCCACGCTCCCCTGAAGGCTGGCCAGTTCGCGCACGATAGAGGATGACAGATACATATACTCCGGTGGGCTCATGATGAAGGTGGTTTCCAGGTCGTAATCCAGCTGGTGGTTGAGCGCGTTCATCTGAAACTCGTATTCGAAATCAGTGATGGCACGCAAGCCCTTGACGATCACGTGGGCACCCTTTTGCTTGGCAAGATCAACCAGCAGGCAATCGAAGGGCTCCACAGTGACATTGGGCAGATGCTCCGTAGCCTGGCGAACGAGCCGGGTGCGCTCTTCCAGGGAGAACAGCGGGTGCTTGCCCGCAGATTGAGCCACGGCCACGATGAGCTCATCCATCATAGAGGCAGCCCGGGCTATGACATCCAGGTGGCCGTTGGTGATAGGGTCAAAGGTGCCCGGGGTGATGGCGCGGCGCGTCATGGGCGCTCCTTTCGTTGGCGGGACAACGGGGACGTAGGCTATTGTCCTGTTTCCCAAAGAGGCTTGCCAGCTCAGTTACCGCTATCGGAATACAGGACAATAGCCTACGTCCCCGTTGTCCCGCCCTTCGTCATTTCGCTAGGTAGGTTTCCATGCTGTATTCTGTGATGTCGCTGCGGTTGATGATGCCCACGATGCGCCCCTCTTCGATGACCGGCACCTTCTTCAGGTGATTCCTTGAGAGCACGCGGCACACTTCCTCCAGATCAGCGTGGATGTTCACGCCGATGGTCCCCTTCGCCCCCACCGTGCTCACGGGCAGCTCCATGAGGTGCTCCAGCTTCTCGTTGTAGGTGGCGGTGTCATTGGCTGACATCATCATCAGCACGATGGGATCCATATAGGATTCGCTCTGGCGGGATAGCTGCTTCAGGATATCCCCATCAGAGATGAATCCCACCGGTTCGCCCTTCGCATCCACGATAGGGCACGCGCTGATGTGCTTGCTGATGAACAGCTCCATGGCCTCCTTCACGGTGGCGCTGGGCAGCAGCGTGTATACATCCGTTTTCATGATGCGACGCAGCAGCTCCTTGTTCGCCTGGGCGCTGCCGGTGTCTGCCGGGACGGCCGCCTTCGCCGCCCCCTTCGCCATGGCTTCCGGCTGCTCTTGCCCCACTGCTTCGGTGGTCCCTGGCTTATCCTTCACGAAGATGATGGTGAGCACCAGCCCCGCCGCTATCATGGCCGCGCACACCATGAAGGCCACGTCAATGCCCAGCATAGTGGCGTCTGAGAGGCCCATGCTGCCCGATGCCGCATTCTGCACGCCGGTTGAGACCGACACCACGATGGCGGTGCCCAGTGACCCGGCCACTTGACGCAGCGTGTTGTTGACGCTGGTGCCGTGGTTCATCAGCTTGGTGTCCAGGGCGTTCATGCCCCAGGTGGTGATGGGCATATTCACGATGGCCATGGAGAACATGCGCAGCACGTAGAGCACCACGATATACCACAGAGGAGATGCCAAGGTCAGCACGCCGAAGCCCACGGTGGTGGCCAGCAACAGACCCATGCCCAGCAGCCCCAGCATGCGCGGGCCGTGCTTGTCGAAGAGCTTACCGGCGATGGGGTTCATGACGCCCATCACAATGGCGCCAGGCATGAGCACCAGACCCGATACTGTTGCCGGGAAGCCCAGGAGCGTTTGCACGTAGATGGGCATGAGGATGGCAGCGGAAAGGAGGGAGCCCTGCACCAGCATGCCGATGATGGTTGATATCAGGAACTTGCGGTTGTAGAGCACCTTGACCCGCAGCATGGGCGTTTCCAAGTGCGTCTGGCGGATGAAGAAGCCCACCACACAGGCACATCCCACCACCGTGGCCGCCCCCGTGAACAGGGTGAGTCCGGTGGACCCCAAGGCGGAGAACCCGTAGAGCATGCCGCCGAAGCCCAAGGTGGAAAGGGCCACGGACAGGGCGTCGAAGGCGGCATCGCCCTTGCCGCCCACCACCTCTTTGTTCTCCATCAGGATGGCGGCCAGCACCAGCGTGATGGCTGAGAGCACGGCGATCCCCAGGAACATGATGTGCCAGTCTGCCGTATCCACCACGATGCCGCCCACCGTAGGGCCAATAGCCGGAGCGAAGGCCACTACCAGACCGAAGATGCCCATGGCAGCGCCGCGCTTCTCCACCGGGAAGGTGACCAGGAGCACCGTCATGGACATGGGCATGAGTATGCCCGCCCCAATGGCCTGCACGATGCGCCCCGTCAGCAGCACCGGGAAGTTCACAGCCACGCCGCAGAGCAGCGCTCCCGCCAGGAACACCAGCATGGAGAAGAGGAAGAGGCGCTTGGTGGTGAAGCGGTCCTGCAGGTAGGCCGTGATAGGGATCATGATGGCGTTCACCAACGTGAAGCCCGTGGTGAGCCATTGAGCCGTGGCTGCGTCCACGGACGTGTCCTCCATGATAGAGGGCAGTGCCGGAGCCACCAGCGTTTGGTTGAGAACGGTGACGAACGTGCCTACCATGATGACCGCGATGGCCATCCATTGCCTGCGTGTGAGACCCATGGATCCTCCGAATTCGCGAAGATGATGAAAAAGGACGGGCGTCTTCTTCATCATTGCAAAAGGCTTTCAGGTTACTCTAGCACTATCCCAATGACGAAAAGCACCTGTTCCTTTTCGTCATCTTCTTTGTGGAAAACTTACAGTCCGTTTTCCACCATGAGGGTGTTGAGAGCATCGGGGTCGTTGGCAACGACTTCCAGATCCGAGAGGCGCCCTTCTGCGGTGAGCTTGGCTATGAGGACTTGGAAGCGGTCGAACTCTTCAGTCTTGCCTTCTTCCCGAGCAGCATTCAGCCTGACCCGCATGTCCATCTCTGGTGTCATGAAGCCCAAGGCAAGCTCCTTCCATGCCTCTTCGGTGTTGGCGAGCCTCACCTGCTCATCTAATGTGATGGCAAGGTCTCCTTCAGCGCGTCCCGTATGGACGTATTGTAGCAAGAGGGAGAGGCTCTCATCGGGGGCTTTGTCCCAGGCGGAAGCATTCAGGATGACCCAATGGCTGCCCTCTTCCAATAGGATGCCCTCATCCTCTCTGCAGATCCGTTCAACGGTGTAGCGAGGGAGATCGTGCTCTAAGGCATCGTAGTCACAAATGAAGATTACGTAGCTTTCTGGAAGGCGGTCGAAGTCCTCTCCCTCTTTGAGCACCGCTGTATCCATGCAAGCCTGGTAGTAGCGCATCCTGCGTGCTATGTGAGGTTCCCGTACCGCCTGCATCTCTATGTCATAGACCTTGTTATCTGCTTTGGCGAACACATCCATGCGGACCCCATGGCCATGCAAGCTAGGCTTCTCTGTATGCTCATCGTCGATGTATTCGATATGCCCCACCTCAATACCTAAGATGGTCTCCAGCATCATGGCACAGACCTTAGGGTCCCTTACCACCCTGTCGAACATGGGCCAGTCCCTGATGGTGAGGTCTCTCATAGTCATTTCTCCTCTCTTTAGGTATCCCTTAAGAGAGGACCTTAACCATGGGACCTGACAGATATCTGACAGGAGCGTGTCACCCATCCATGCAGGATCTGCCAGATCCCTTCACCGATCCATCACCATGCTGCAAAGAATCACCCGAGAATCCAGTACATTCCTTCGCCAGATTGTCCGTAGTGTCGGTTCAAGCCCGGCGCTTTGCGCCGTGGCTTAACCGACCTTTCCCGGATGCATGGCTGGTTAACCTCACGCCCCTTGAAGGGCGCAAGGTTGAACCAGCACTACGAGATCCTCTTAAGATCGTAGATGAGTACGCGACTTTTATGCCCATTCTCCGGCAGCAAGCGGGCATCAAGATCGGATGCCCCCCTACGAAGATCGGGCGCGGTGAAAACCGCGCCCGAAACCATTACCGTGCTTGTTGCTTCTTGCGAGAACGACGGCTGGAGATGGCCGCGCCCGTGAAGCCGATCACTGCGATCAGCACCAGGCCACCCACCAGCGGTGCCGTCAGGTCACCCGTCTGGGCCAGAGCCTTCAAGGTGCGCAGCGCCCTTGTGAACCAATCTTCGCCAGAGCCTACCGGGACGAACTTCACATAGATCGTGTCATTACCGCTGATAGGCCCATAGGCGAATTGCTGTAAGCCTTCCTGCACAGGATTGATCTGGCGATTATTCGCGCTGTACACGTCACCCAGCTGATAGCCCCAATCGGGTTTCACCGTGAAATAAATGGTATCCCCATCAACACCATAGCCAACCATGGGCTCAACGGAGCCATTCAGATACCCACCACCATCAGGAACGATCTCAATGTTGATGGTGCGGCGCTCCTTCTCGGGCTTGACCTCCTCGGTCCATGTAGCCCTTGTATAGGTGTTAGCCATGACGGGAGCAATGTAGCCGTAGGCATAGTTGAAATCCTTCAATGGCCTGGCCTCTTGATCAGTCATCAAGGGGGAAGCTCCGTAGAAGGTGCCATTCTCAGCCCGCTCGGCTTGAGCCACGGGTTGAGCACCCTGAGCCGCTTCAGCGGCCGATGCGCCCGAAGCCACCGAGACGCCAGCGCCATTGATGGTGTTCTGCACCGTAAAGCCATACCCATTCGCAGCCATCTTGTTATGCAGCGTGTTCGTGGTGGTCGTGCTCTGCGTCAGTTGAGTCATCTTGCTGGACTCAACTCCGTTGGTGGTGACGTCAAAGCTCTTAACATTGAAACCAACATAGGGCGCCACGATGTACTCAAGGGCCCTACCCTTCTTCCACTTCAACGGGCCGCCGTTCATGGTATTGGGCGACACATAGCCATCATTAGTATCCCACTTGATCTCAACCTCCACCGATTCCACGAAAGCTAGCTCTACCCTGTGGTTACGATCGATGTTGAAGATGTTGTAAACGCCATCAGCATTCGAAAGGCCTTTGGGATCAAGAGCATGCTTGGTCATCGTGGCCCCCGAAGGATCATCGGCATAGTAATCGAAGCTGTTCTCCTGATCCAGGATATACCCATCGGCAGGCTTGAACCCGATCTGGGCCGTGCTCCCCTTGCTCTTGAGGGTTGAAGATACCGTGCCCTGGCCGCTGATGACCTTGCCTTCAACGGTGAACATTTCAGGTTTTTGGATCACCTCGTTCGGCTCCACTGGACGGAATTTCACGTCGAACTTACCGTTAGCCGTCAGATGGACGTTCACCATGTTGGTGCCGGGGACGATGGCCACAGGCTTCCCGTTATAGTAAACGCTCTCTAGGATAAGCTCCTCGCCATTCGGCCCCTTTTCCGCAGTCTCGAAGATGAAGGTCTCTGTCTCACCCGTGCCCGTTACATCACGAATGAATTCTTTCGGATTGCCGTTCTCATCCACAAGCGCAGGCTTTACGGTCACCTTGTCATTGCTGATGGTGCCATTCGGGCCTGTGACGGTTCCCAATTCCACGGTGACGAAGGATGCTTCGCCCAGGGGCCTGAAGTAGACGTTGATATCCATGCGATCAGGCTCACGCCCTGCTCCCGTATCCGGGTTGTAGTTCGTGCCTTCGCCGAACTCGATCATCACGTTGCCGCTGGACACACCACCAGAGTAGGGAATCTCTTCGGTCACCTTCTCCGTACCATAGGTATAGGTCCGCGTGATGTAGTCAACATAGTAGCCTGCGAAGGCGGTGATGTGGACGTTCTGCTTAGAGCCCCAATCCATGATGCCCTCGCCTGAAGGCTGCACCATACCGCCGGTGTTACCTGTCCAGATACCCGCACCGTAAAGGGTGGTAGTAATGAACTCGAAATCAGGATCCTGAGTCTCAGCTTCTGTGATGTCGCGCATCTCGATATCGATCAGGATCTCACCAGTAACAGGATCCATGAGCTCAGCTAACAGCTCAGGCGGAATGGTTATCTCGTAGTACTCATAGTACTTCTTATCAGGGGACGACTCCACGGGGCCATTCTCACCGTAATCCACGGCGGTGAGATCTGCGCCGCCCCGATAGAGGGCAGGAGCAGCCATGGCACCACCGCTATAGAGCCCCGCCGCAGCGGCAGCGCGTTCTTCGCCAGATACCTGGGATGACTGAGCCTGCTGCCCAATGCTGGACCAGTACTGATCACCATTCAAAGACTCTGGATTCTTGCCCGTCACGCCCTTGAACGCGATGAAATGCTTCTTCCCGTTCTTGTCCACGTACACCGCATAGATGGTCTTCCCATCAGCAGCCTTCACATAGAACGTGACCGGCGTGCCCACCGGAACGGTCTGCTGCGGAGGATACACCGTGGCTCCGCCAGCTGCGCCATTCACCGTAGCCGTCACCTTCGTGGTGATCGTTACGTCCTCGGCTTCGCCTTCTATCTTCTTGTAGTACACCTCAACGACGGTCTTCTCTGCACTGGGATCCGCTATCACCGAATAGCTACGAATGCTGGCGGTGATGTAGTTGACTTCTTCGTTCACGCGGATGAAATCGATCTCATAGCCCGCATCCGGGAACAGGTTGATGACCTGCTCGGCCCCTGCAGGCACCTTAGCAGCTGGAGTACCGGAAGGGCTCACCATACCGCCGCTGGAAGCCACGGTGATATCCATATCCTTGGGCGTGACCTTTACGGGAGAGTCTCCCAGCTCAAAATAGCCCGTGACCGTAGTGTCTGCCGTGATGTTCGAGATACGGAACTCTGGGGTCTGCTGTTCGGTATACACCTCAGGAGCACCGTTCACGCTGACACCCACGCGCACCAGCTTTGAGCCATCATTCGGTATGAAATACACCACACCGCTCCCGCCAGCAAGGATCTTCTGGCTCTCAACGGAAACGGTGCCCTTGGCGCCACCTGAGCCCTGGGTCTTAGCCACCAGCACGTAGCTCACGCCCTCATCCGAGCCCTTTATCTGGCTGAATGATGCTTGGATGGACTGATCGGCTGTGCCCGGCTGGAACGTGTAGCTACGAGAGCCAGACAGGCTACCCATGGCATCGGCGCCATTGACCTTCAACGCGGCCAACTCATAACCCTCAGTGGGAATCATAGAGAACGTGATGGACGCGGTTGTAGCTACCTTCACGGCACCCCTAGGCGTGATCTGCCCCTTGCCCAAAGATGAAGCCGTAATAGTGCGGAACTTAGCAGGCGTCAATGTGCCATTCTCTATTTGCTTCTTCTCATCCTCTGTTTGGGTGCGGAAGGCCACCGTGATGGAGCATTGGTAGTTCACCTGAGCTTCAGTTAAGGTGAAGTACCCGTTCGTCCAAATGGCCTTAGCCTCAGCAGCGGTGGTGGTATGAGTAGTGCCATTGGCGTAGGTGAAGTCAACGGAATCCACCGCATAGCCTTCGTTCGGGATGACCGATACGTTCATGGTGCCATTCATAGGCAATGCCTCTATGACATTGACGCCATTGGGCAGTGATGTGGATCCATTTGCCCCAACGCTCATCTTGATGGTGGTGTACCGAACCTGGGGCTGATCGCCCGGAGTCTCGGTCTTCTTGAAGCTCGCCAGAATGTTGGTGTCCTCTTGCAGGTTCAGTAGCGTGAGTGTGCCGTTGGCCCAGGTGAAGCGGGAAGTGCTGATATTCCCTGTGTTCTTGCCGCCCGCACCATTATCAGGGAAGATGCTCTCAGGACGGCCATTGACACCATACTTGAGCTGGATATCCGTCAGCTCATAGCCGAAGTGAGCCGCGATGGTATAGGCCGCAGACTTCCCTTTCCAAACCAGCTTCGCTCCCAGCGGTGAGATAGTACCTCCGTCAGAGCCCACTGCATTCACCGTGACGAAGTTATCAGCTGTCACGTCTTTTTCAATGAACACGCCATGGATGGTGTGATCTTTCTTCACTCCACTGAAGATATACTGCCCCGCTGAAGATAAAGCACTGGGAGGAACATCCTCGCCATCCACCGTCAGGTAGCTCAGCCGATACCCATCGTCAGGCTTGAAGGTGAACATGGCCATCTTGCCTTCTTCTACCTGGATATCTCCTGCAGGAGAAACAGAGCCGTTAGCCCCGGCGCTGGCTGAGATCGTATGGAAGGTGGGGCGATTGATCACCTCGCCCCCTGCCAATGGCTCGAATTCAATATTGACATTCATGTCCTCATTCACGGAGAACAGCGTGTGGCTGAACCGATTGCCAGAGGTCATAGTGCCCGTGGAATTGCTGTCGGAGGTAACAACGATATGCTTCACCTTGTAACCCTCATCAGGAATGATGGTGAAGGGTACGCTGCCTCCTGCAGGAACCTTGACCTCACCTCGAGGAGAAGCAGTGCCATTGGCGCCCGGGTTGATATGGACAAGGTAGTACTCCCGATCTGGGGTAGGCGTCTCCACTTGCTCAAAGGTAGCTTCAATAACGTGACCCGCCTGGTAATCCGCCGGATTAGAGGTAACGGTGAATGTGTACGTGCCACCAGTGACGTCACCAGTAACATCTTGCGGCGAACCCCCTCCCACAGCATTCGTGAGCTTCTTCAGTTCGTAACCGTGGTCTGGCGTGATGGTGATAGTGAACGGCGTTCCGGGCTCAGCTTTCCCCTCAGTTGGGCTCACAGTACCACCAGAACTGGGAGTGACCTTGATGGGCACTAATCTGACCTCAGGTGTACCAGGCTTGAACTTTGCTTCAATGACCACATCAGTTGTGATGTTCTTGATCACGAAAGACGCAGCCCCTATGATCTCAACATCCGTACCACCCTGAGCTGCCCAGATCTCTTCTGGGGCACCATTCCCGCGAGTGATGTAAACCTCGTCTGGCACATAAGCGTTATCAGCGCCTTCGAGGGCAATGGTCAATTCGCCACCATCTTGCACCTGAGTACGTCCCGGGGGCAAGATTGAGCCGTTCTCAGCCTCCATGGCAGTTACGGTGTGATAGACCGTTGTTTGCCCTTTGGGCTGGAACCACACGACATACTGCAGGTCAGATTCCACGGGCCCAACGGTCAACGTCCCGCCTTCAAGCTCACTGGTCACTTCGTTAGCAGCCGTGCAGTCTTCCTTAGTAGAGCCTTTATAAACATGGGTCTCGTAACCAGGATCAGGTTGGAAGGTGATGCCCAAACTGTTGCCAGGCAACACTTTGGCGGCGCTGACGGACGCAGTGCCATTGTCTTTGCTATTGTCACCCGGCACGATGTTAACGGACACATCATAGGGTGTGACCGTAGGAGGAGCTGATGGGTCCTCTACGAACTCCACTTCCAGGCGGCTATCCTGATTGACCGCAGGAAATGTGTAGAAGTAACCCACCGCCTTTTGGCCACCGCCCTGATCGAACTCCTTCGTTCCGAAAGTGACCGACTTGTTGTTGACCTTCACCGTACCAACTTTGTTGCCAGATTCAGGAATGAAGGTGAATGTCTGGGATGTCCCCTTCTCCACGTATACGATATTCGAAATACCCTGCGGAGAAATGGAGCCCTTGCCCGTTCCAGTAACGTCTAGGGTGATCTTGAATTGAGGGACCTTCTCCGTGGAAGGGGGCTCAGGCGAAGCGCCCACATAGAGGTACATATCTTGGGTGACCTTTTCCTTGGAGATCACCAGCCGATAGATTCCCGGTTCCACCTCAGTGGCTTGGACCTCTTCGTCATCAAGATAGATAGTACCCAGCTTATTACCTGTAGCTACCTGTATGGTCAACTCAAGGGGTACGCTGGCGTGATCAGTGCCCTCTTCCTTGAAGAAAACGGAGCCCTCTATGGTAGGAGTGATGGTGATGGCACCATCAGCGCCGTAATTCTCCGTACCCAGCTTGATGAGGTTCTCGTCCCCAATAGAAGGCTGACCCGGCTCTTCCCCCTCAGCGAATTCCACCTTGATGACCATGTCAGCCTGAACATCGTAGAGAGAGTAAACGCCATTGGTCACACCGCCAACCCGATCGATCAGCTGCGCATCAGTTGCGCCCTTTTCCCCCTGCCACACAGCCGCCACATGATAGCCTTCCTTGGGAAGGATGGTGATGGGAAGAAGGCTACCGCGCGCCACGGTGACAAGCCCAGAAGGGCTCACCGCGCCGTTTTGCCCCGCGCTGATATCAACAGTATAAGTAGGCTTCTCATCTCCAGAGATGTCAGACTTGGCGAAAGAACCCCAAACATTAACATCAAGCTTGTCTCCCTCGGGAACAACCGTATAAGTCAGCTTGTCCTTATTGAACTCCTCCTTTGTGAGGTCTTGAACCACACCATCCACACGAATGGTGGAAAGCTCATAACCCGTGGAGGGTCTGAACGTGAACTTCTGAGACTGGCCTTCGTAGACCAACACTTCTTCCGACGGAGAGATGGAGCCGCCCAGGCCTGCAGAGGGATGCAGGGTGTAGCGCTTCTTCTTGGAAAGCGGTGAGTTGCCGTCTGTGAAGGTGACCGTGACCGTAGTGTTGTTCAGCACATTGGGAAGCGTCAGCTTGCCATCGGCATTCACCGCCGTGGTCATGTCTTGACCATCCACGTCCACGCTCCCGATGGTCTTATTCTCATCAGGGAAGAAGAAGATATCCACATCCTGGCCGCTCAGCACCTCTTGGGTGGGAGTGACCTTACCGCCACCCGGATCAGCCACTACCGTAGTGATGGTGACATAGCTAGGAGCAGGCGTAGTGACGGGATTGAAATCAACTTCGAACGTGTTGCTTGCTTTATCAACAAGAATCACGTTGTCTGTAGTGCCATCGTCATTGGTCCCGTAGCCGGGATCATTGGAGACCGCTCGCGCCAGGTTCACCGTGGAGTAGGTACCCCGGTTTGTCAGTTTGCCCGAGACATCTTCACCGTTGAAAGTGACCTTGCCTATCTCATAGTCAGGAGCATTGGGGGTGATGACTAGATGGAGGACTTTGCCAGCGGCAAGCGTCTGAGGGCCAGCGTAGTTCACCGTACCCCCATCAACCTTCAGGTTCTTGATATCCACCGTAGCGTCAGATAATCCGAACGTGACCACGATCTTCATATCCTGCAGCACGTTGTTCACCTGCAGGTTGTAGACCTCTTGGTTCGTCTGATCCTGCACGCCGGTGAGCTCAGTGCCCGGGGTGAGGGGGTTGCCGCTGGCATCCAGCTTGTAAGCCATCACCTTGGAAACTACGTATTGCTCGTCGGGCTTCAGAGTGAGAGTGGTAGAGCCGCCGAAATTGACTTCCCGGCTGCCAGAGGTGCCGAAGCTGCCGTCATCTAAGCCAATGGTGCCGTGACCGGACTCTCCATCCTCCACTTCGAAGTTGACCTTGCGCATCACAACGGTGGACGGCTGCCCCTCCTCGTATTCCGCCACCAGATCCATATTCTGATCCAGCACGCTGATGTAGTAGCTAGAGCCATTCACGCTGTAGGGCGTGCCGTTGATGGTGAAGCTCTTCAGCCGATGACCGTCTCCCGGATTGAAGAAAACGTTCACTCCCGCCGTAGAGGGCATCATGAAGAGCTCTTCGCCCGTATCCGGCCGCGTTTGGCCCATGGCCACTTCCACCGGATTCAAGCCCGGCGCCGCCGAGGCGAAGGTCATGGTGCCGTTACCCACGCCCTTTAGGGTGCCAGTAACGGAATACTGAGCCTCCAGGCCTGTGGGCTTTTCGAACTGAGCCTCAACCGTCCAGTTGTCTCCCCGCTCGATGGTATACAGGCTGGGATCGAACGTGAAGGTGTTACCCACTAGGCTGCCTGTAGCCGTGGTCACGGCTACGCCGTTGCGCGTAAGGGAAACGCCCTTGATGCGGTAGCCATCCATGGGGTACAGGATGAAATCAGGCCAAGCAGGATCCCCTTCGGCCACTTCCGTGCTGGGCACCGGGTAGCTGTTGGCGCCCACGGGCGATATGGTGCCGCCCTCACCGGCCGAAGACTGCACGTTGAATGTGCCCCGTTCCACCTTATAGCCCACGGCAAAGGTGCCCAGGTCAGTGGATCCCCCCGTGACGCCCAGCTGGGCCACCAGCACCGGGTTGCCCTCTGAGTCAGCCACGTCATTGCCGTTGGCATCCTTCTGACGCTCCACGGTAGCAATGCGTTCCTTCACTTCTCCCGTAGCCGGGTCATAGTGGAAGACGGAAACAGTGTCTCCCTCTTTGAGACCGGCAAGGTTCTCATTGGTCAAGGGCAGGAACACCTTGAGTTCCCCAATATAGGCATCCTTGTCACCCGGCTTGTCCTCCAAGTCAGTCAGCACCAGCTTCACCGGTTCTGTGATGGCCTGGGAAGGAGCTGCCGCCTGAGTCAGCTGGTTGTAGATGGGGTCAGTGGAAGCCACGCTGTCTGCGGAAAGCGTGGGCATGATGGGGTTGGGAAGCCCCTGGGTGAACAGAGAGCCTCGCACGCTGGGGGGAAGGCTGCCGTTGCCCTCCACGTAGAGAGACATCAGCTTGTAGCCCTCATAGATGCTGACCAGCATCTGTGCCCGGGCTTCCATGCGCGTGGGGCTGTCAGTGGCAATGTAGAGGGTGTAGCGGTAGGTCTTATCTTGCTCCAACCCGTCCGCTTCGGTGATGGAGTGGGTGAAGGTGGCATCAGTGGTCACCTGACCCTTGACGAACTTGCCTGTACGGTTGCCATCCTCATCAATGGTGCCGAAGGCGCCGCCCCCCTCAGGGTTGTTGCTGGGGCCCGTGAAGGTGAGGCTATCAACGTTATGAGGCTTCTCTACCTCTTTGCCGTTCTCATCATACTCAACATCAACCAGCGTCCACAGGTATTCATAGCTGCCGTCTCCTCCAGTGAAGGTAGCCGTGAGCGGACCAGCGTTCTGGCCCGTGGCATCTGCCTTCGTAAGGTCCATGGCCTGCTGGGGAGTGCTGAAGCTGCGGCTCTCCGTTGCATCCTTGAACGTGAAGCTGTCATCCCGAAGGAAGAACGCAACATCGGAAGTGGCCGTGGCCGTCTTCTGACCGTTCATCTCTTCCCCGGGCTGGAACTGTTGCAGGCCAGAGGCGCTGGTTCCCACCGAATTACCTGCACCAAAAGCCGTGGCCGGCACCATGGAGGTGCACAGGCACACGGCTGTGAACAGCGCTATGAGCTTATGAAGAGCCTTCTTCATCGCAGACACCATTTCCTTCTGCTTCCCAGCATTGAAACCGTAGGGCAGAGAACTGGCTTTCCGCGAAAGAGCTTTCCTGAAGATGATCTATAAGAGTCTTTCGCGTTCGCCTAGCTCTCTACGACGATGGTGACGACGGCGCCTGCCTGACCCTCAACTTCCCGCGTTTCCATATTCAACGCGTAGAACGTTGCAGTGCATTCATAGGTTCCCGCAGGAAGATCTTGATTGAGCTTGCCATACTGGATGTGGTAGTTCGGCTCAATGGGCTCAGAGGAATAGATGACTTCCCCGTTGTCATTGCGAGCGATGTCTACCTGCATCAGATAATGGTTAGCGGGAGAGTTCTCAATGCGCAACTCTCCTTCAGAGTTGCCATCCGGGAACCGGACAACAGCAGCGATGGAGATGTTCAGCATGCCCTCTTCCACGTAGCGATTCAGTTCTTCCTGGATCTCTTCCTGGGTTTTGCCGTCAAGCTGGCCCAACGCGCCACCAGCGTCTTGATATTGCGTAGAACTCATAAAGAAGTACAGACCTACCAGGAGTGCCAAGATCAATGCAATGGATGCAATGACGATCCAAACAATGAAGCTCTTCTTGTGTCCGCCAGCAGTGCCCTCATCTTGAAACTCGTATTGAACGTTTTCGTTTGGCATTTCCCGTTCCAATCATTTAAGGCAAGCGCCACCTACAGATTATATGCGCGAAATATTCTAGCAACTTTTCGCCCAAAGAGCCTGAGAACCTTCGTTTATGGATGAATGCTCACTATCCAGAGGCTTTCTGGCCTTCAGCCCTCTGCCCCGCTCACCTTAGCTTGTCTTTTGCGGTAGGTCTGACTTCTTTACAAAAGAAGGGCGGTCTTTCGGCCGCCCTTCCTCCTCTGAGCCGAATCAGTACCGATCCTGCACAGTGTGTGTAGTACGTTATTCCATCAACTAAGCAGTCTGGATGGTGTACTGGATCTTCATGGCCGTGGAGGTCAGCTCAGAAGCAGACAGCGTGGTTGCGAGAACCTTGCCGCCCAGCTCCAGGCTGGCCTTGCCGCCCTGAGCGATGGTAGCACCAGTGTAGGAAGTCTGAACCGTGATGCCAGCCGTGGAAGCAACCAGCTGCATGGGGGAGCCGCCACCGATGGACAGCGTAGCCAGAGCAACGCCACCAGTGGTGGGGGTGCTGGGATCAGTGGTCCAAGAGGTGGTGGGGATGCTCATGTTGGCATTAGGAGCACTCACCTGCAGCTTAGCAACGCGAATGCCACCGGTGGAGTTGTTGGTGATCTCATAGTTGGTGGGGCCAGTGATGGTGCCGCCGGAAGAGGGGATGACAATAGCCACCTTGGTGGGGATGGTAGCGTTCAGAGCCGCGTCAACAACCTCGAACTTGACGTCCGTGGAAGCGGTAGCGCCAGAGCCATCGCCAGCAGAAACGAACTGCTCAACGTTCTCAGCGCTGGTTGCTGCGAACGCCGGGACGGTTGCCATTGCCATTGCAGCGGTGAGTGCAAAAGCGCCAGCCATCTTCGTGAGTTTCATGGTCTTTCCTCCTTTGTTGATTTGACCATTCTTAACAACCGTGATTCTTTATACACGCTTGGCATCGGTTTGTATACCCTTAGGTAACGGATTCGAAGTTTCTTCAAATAACCCTCACAAATGAGTTTTTAAGTTACGCGGCCGCTGCGCGGACAGGCAGGACAACGGGGACGTAGGCTATAGGCGGGACAACGGGGACGCAGGATCACCACAGCAGACCGTTCACGATTGCCTGGATACGAGACATCTCATAGATGCTCTTGAGCTGGATCACATCGCTATGGAACGCGATGCCCACCGTGACCACCACGCCCACCAGGAGCATGATGACCCCCAGCGCCACCCACCATCCACGCGGCCCCTCTCCCGGGCTGCGCCGGGCATCTAGGGCCATGAAGCCCATAGCGCCCAGCACCAAGGGCGGCCCTGAGAAGTCCAGGGCATACCGAGGCAGGATGCCCGCCCCTTCGCCATCTACGATCACCACGACCACTACCAATGCCAAGCCTAGGAGCGCTGCCCCCTTCCAGGAGAGTAGCCATGGGCGCAATCGAGGCTTCTGCAAGCTCTGGGGCCCCTTCGCCAAGAATAACGCCAGGATGAACCACACCAGGGGTGAAAGCCACAGCAGGCCGCCCAGGGGGCTTTCCACCGTGAGGTTGCCCGCGTAGCCCCAGGCCGTCTGGATAGCACTGCGGGTTGCGCTGCCAGGGTAGGGCCACACCGGTTCCAGGAAGGGGAAGAAGGGCTCTACCACGGGCAGCTGGAACAAGTAGGAGAACAACGCCAGCCCTGCCGCGTCCAAGGTCACCGGGCGCAGCCGCATGTCATTGGTGGTCAGGTTATAGGCAGCGCCGAAATCCAGGGGGTTCCCGAACCGCAGTGCGTTGTACAGCCCTATCGCCACGAACACCACCAGCACCGGCCCCAACGCCGCTGCCAGATAACCTCCACGGCCGCGCGCCGTCCCCTTCGCCAACAGCGCCTGGATGCCCAGGGGAACCAGCAGCAGCCCGAAGAGGCCTATCTGCGGGCGACAGGCGAAGACGAGCGCCGCCATCAGGGCTCCTGGCACCACCAGCAGCGGCCGCCGGTCCAAGGAGGTCATGCACACCGCCGCCCATACCAGAAGCGCCAGCCCCATAGCCACGGGTACCTGATAGATGGAGGGCGAGAGCACCAGCCATCCTAGCTGCGCCCCTAGGGTGACCAGCAGCAGCGCCAGCACCAAAGCGCCCACCGATAGGTTCGGTGCCCACCGACGCGCCAGCTGCACCAGCAGCCGGGCTATCCCCGCCATGAGCGCCACCAGGCACAGGCCAATGGGGATGAAGTTCGGCAGATCCTGGCCGGTCAAGAGGAAGTAGGGCAGGTAGAACACCACCGCAGGCAGCGCCCCGAAATACACGTAGAGCTTGCCGTTATAGTAAGCAGTATCCCAATAGTCAGCCACCCGGGGACCGGCCGCTTGGGTGCGCGACGCAGAATCGTAGGGGTTCTGGGCCCCTGCCAGCCCCTCGGGCGGCTCATCCAGCAGATGCAGCTGCCCCGCTGCGAATGCTCGCGCCAGCTTCGCGTATTCACTCTCATAGGTGGCCGGGTACACGTAGGCCAAGGGGGACGGGTCTGAGGACTGCCTCATCTCAGTGGTGTTGCTGGCTTGGCGCGTGATAGCGGAATGCCCTTTGCCGAATTCCCCCAGCGTGCCTGGAAGGATGGCCAGCTGAGCTAGGAAGATCACGCAGAGCCCCGCGGTCACAGCCGTGAGGAGATGACGGGCGAAGGGGGTAAGGCGCAAGGAGCGGGGTGCGGGATCATCCGAGGCGCAGGAGGCGTCGAACGCGGGCCGCTGATAGATGCGCCGCTTCGGCAGGAACGCCCAGATGAGCACCCCTATCCCTAGGATGGCAGCAATCCGCAAGGCTGAGAACGTGAAGGGAACGGGCTCGTTTGCTATGAGGGTGATGCTGACCTGAGCCGCTTCGCTCTCCTCCAGCCCCCGGCTGAGCGCAGGGTCGCTCAGGCTATCCAGGGTGAGAGAGATGTCTTTGATGGTGCCATAGGGGTGCAGCGGGAGCAGTTGGGAAGAGGCCACGCCCACGAACACCTCATGGGTGGAGGTGGTGTAGTTGAGAGGAGAGCCTTCGTCCCGGAACCCCAGGGTGACCGTGCAGGACTGGTTGGGGTTGATGCGCAGGGTCTGCACCGGCTGGGGCGCATCCACCGGGAAGGTAGCGGATTCGTCCTGGGTGAGGATCTGCTGGGTGGCCAAGGTCTGGGGCGTGAGGTTGGCGGTCTGCCAGTGGGGCAGGTTGAAGAGGGTCACCTCTAGGATGAGCACCACCAGAACGAAGATAAGCCAACCCAGACAGGCGGGACAACGGGGACGTAGGCTATTGTCCTGTTCTCCAACAGGACAATAGCCTACGTCCCCGTTGTCCCGCCCGTTCATCATCACAGCGCCCCTTGGACTTCCAGGGCGGCGCGCATGACCTCCCGGGAGAGCCCTGCCGCGTGCACAGAGCGGCCCGCATCTTCCACCATGATGGCCACCACCACATTGCGCGCCCCATCGGCATCGCCAATGCCGATGAACCAGCTATCGTCTTCGCGGCCTTCTTTCTCCGCCGTGCCCGTCTTGCCCGCGATGCTCACACCCTGGATGGCCGCGTCCGTAGCCGTGCCCTGGGTGACCACGCCGCGCATGACATCCAGCACCTGATCCGCCACCTGAGAGTTGATGGGATCGGCGAACTTGGAGGGCGCGGCCCCGTAGCTGCGCTCACCGCTGGCGCTATAGATGCCCTCCACCAAGTAGGGGTTGAGCACCTCTCCCCCATGGGCTTCCGCGCACCCCACCAGGGCCATCTGCAGCACCGTAGCCTGAGGGCCCGCCGGGGAGGCATGTTCGCCTACCGGTTCGCCATCAGCGGCCCAGGCCGTTTCCCAGGTGGTCATCTCGGCCGGGTCAGGCATGAGGCTCTTCGCCACGGGCAGGTCGAACTTGATCTCTTTGTTGAAGCCGAAGGCCTCAGCAGCCCGAACCAGGGCATCGCTGCCCATCTCAACACCAATCTGGCCGAACACCGTGTTGGCCGACACCTCGAAGGCGTTCGCCACAGTGATCTGGCCGTAGCCCTTGTCGTTGAAGTTCGTGACCGGCGCATTGCCGATGTCCATCTCAGCGGGGGCATCGTAGACGGAATCCGGCGTGCACACCCCGTTCGCCAAAGCCCCAGACAGCGTCACCGTCTTGAAGGTTGACCCGGGTGCGTAGAGCGCCTGAGTAGCGCGGTTCAGCAGCTCCGATGACCCCGAGCTGGCATTCGCGATGACTTCGTTGAAGGCTGCAGCGTCATAGGTGGGCGAAGAGGCCATGGCCAGCACGGCGCCGGTGGTGGGATCCATCACGATGCAGGCGCCGGTGAGCCCTTCCAAGGCCTCCTGGGCCGCCGTCTGCACCTTCGAATTCAAGGTGAGCGTCACATCATTGCCCGGGTTGCCGATGCCCGCCAGGGAATTGATGACATCCGTCCAGTTCGCGTAGTTCTCCTGGCCGCGCAGGGTGTCATTCATGGAAGCTTCGATGCCGCTCATGCCATACTTGCCGGAGTAGTACCCCACCACATGGGTGGCCAGCTCCCCCGCCGGGTATTCGCGCTGATAGGTGCCATCATCCTGTTCCACGGAACGGGCCAGCACCACGCCGTCATAGGTGGAGATGGTGCCCCTCTCGGAATGCTCTTCCTTCACGATGGTGTGGTTGTTGCCGGGCATGGCCTGGATGGCTTCGGCGTCTACCACCATGATCCAGGTGAGATTCGCCACCAAAGCGGCGAAGAGCATCGAATACATGATGATGGTGCCGGTGAGGCGCTTGCCCAGGGCCACGCGGCCCAGCACGCTGTTCGCATGGAGGGACGTGCTGGTGGCGGAGGTCATCTCCGCTTCGCGGCCGGTGGCCTGATCCCCGATGCGCAGCAGCAGAGCCACGATGATGAAGCCCGCCAAAAGCGATGAGCCGCCCTGGCTGACGAAGGGAAGCGTGATGCCCGTGAGGGGGATGAGCCGCGTCACGCCACCCACGATGATGAACGCGCCCAGGATGACGATGGAGGTGGCGCCCACGGCCGTGAACGAGCTGAAATCGCTCTTGGCCCGGGCCGCCGTGAGGATGCCGCGGATGGCGAAGCAGAGGTAGAGCAGCAGCACCCCGGCCGCGCCCAGAAGCCCCGTCTCCTCGCCAATGGCCGCGAAGATGAAGTCAGATTCCACATAGGGGATGTCCGTTGACATGCCGCGGCCGATGCCCTGGCCGAACAGGCCGCCATCTGCCAGGGAATAGAGGCTCTGCACGATCTGATAGCCCTTGTCCTGAGCATCGGCGAAGGGGTCAAGCCAGATGGCCACGCGGGTCTGCACGTGGCCGAACATGAAGTACAGGGCTATGGCTGCAATGCCCGCCAGCACTACGCCTACGATCAAATACAGCTTCTTCCCCGTGGCCACGTAGAGCATCACCAGGAACACCAGGAACAGCACCAATGCGCTGCCCAGGTCCTTCTCCAACACGACGATGAGGAACGCCAACGCCCACATGAACAACAGCGGCATCAGCGTGGAAAGCGAGGGCAGCTTCACGGGCCCCACTTGCCAGGTGAAGATGGAGAGCATCTCGCGGTTCTGGGCCAGATAGGCCGCCAGGAACAGCACGATGCAGATCTTCGCCAGCTCACCGGGCTGGAAGGATAGGTCCCCGATGCGCAGCCACAGGCGGCTGCCGTTGATCTCAGTGCCCACCACGGGCAGCATGGGTGCCAGCAACAGCAGCACGCCCACGATCATGAGCGTGTACTTGTACCCGGCCAGCTTGTCCATGTTGCGGATGACCAGCAGCAGGATGACCAGAATGGCCACGCCGCCGAAGAGCCACATGAGCTGACGGGGAGCGGCGTTGGGGGCCAGGCGCGTGACGAAGGCGATGCCGATGCCTGAGAGGGCGAAGGTGATGGGGAGCAGCGCCGGGTCAGCGTTGGGGGCCAGTTTGCGCACGGCTACGTGGGCTGCGATGAAGGCCACGAAGATGCCGATGGGCACGCCCAGGGTGTTGAACGAGAGCTCCTGGCCGCCGGTCACCACCAGCATGGCGAAGAGCACGATCACAATGGGTGCCGCCACCACTAGCAGCAACAGCTCTATATTGCGCCTACTCATGAGTGCTCACCTGTCTGAATGGAACAGGGGTCGGTTCTGCGTTCCATTCATGAGTGCTCACCTGGGCGGGACAACGGATCACTTCGCGGCCTCTTCGCGATACTCATTCACCAGGTGCCTGGCGGCCTCCAGGGATTCGCAGCGGATCTCCTGGTTGCGGATGCGGGCGGCCGTGCCCGGCTGAAGCTCATCCAAGGGCACTTCGGTCACCTCGTCCAGTTCCGAATAGCCCATGCCCAGCACCTGACCGGGGATCCCCCGGTACACTGCCACGTTCCCGTCCACTTCGCCCAGATAGGCGGAATTGGTCATCCACCAATTCACGGCGAAACCGGCACCGCCAATGGCCAAGATCAGCGCCACGATGGTGGTGATGGCCGCTATGCGGGTCTTGCGCGCCAGCTTGCGGTGGCGCTTCTTTGAGCCCGTGGCATCTATCACGATGACGCTCACGTTGTCAGAGCCGCCCCCTTGCAATGCTGCCTCCACCAGGGCGTCAGCCGCCTCTTGCGGATCAGCGTGACTTGCCAGGATGCGGGCTATCTGATCGTCTTCCACCATGGAATAGAGACCATCCGAGCAGAGCAGCAGCCTGTCTTCGGCCATGACCGTGAGTTCATAGGTGTCAGCATGGATGCGCGGATCAAGCCCCAGAGCGCGGGTGATGTAAGAGCGCCAGGGGTGGCCCCGGGCCTCTTCGGGCTGGATCTCTCCCCGCTCCACCAGGTCAGCCACCAGGGAATGGTCCCGGGTGAGCTGCTGAAGGTAGCCGCCGTGGAGCAGGTAGGCCCGCGAATCACCGCACTGGGCTATCACCAGGTGGTCTTCTTCCAGCATGGCCGCCGTGCAGGTGGTGCCCATCCCCTCACGGCCGATGCCCTCGGACACCGCCCGGATGATGGCCAGGTTCGCCTCATCCACTGCCCGCCGGAGCGCTTCGGCATCCGGCCGGTCAGGCGCATAGCGATCCAATTCGCGCACTGCTATCTCTGAGGCCACTTCGCCCGCTTCATGGCCTCCCATGCCGTCGCATACCACATAGAGCGGCGGCCGCACCAGGAGGGAATCCTCATTGTGCTCACGGACATAGCCCACATCCGTGCGCGCACCATAGGCCTCATCAGGCGGGTGGGACAGGGGTTGGTTCCGCGTTCCAGTTTGGGCGCGGCCCAAACTGGAACGCGGAACCGACCCCTGTCCCACCTTACCGTTGTCCCGCCTTTTCGCCCTGATCCCCATCATTCGTGCCTCACCCGCATGGAGACATCGCCGATGGTCACCACGTCCTTGTTGCGCAAGGCGATAGGATCAGAGATGGGGTTGCCATTCACGATAGTGCCGTTGCGGCTTCCCAGGTCTTCCACGAAGAGGTTCTGGCCCATGAGCTGGAAGCGGGCATGGCGGCCGGAAACGAAGCCGGTGCCGATGACGATATCAGCCCCGGGTGCGCGGCCCACCACCACCGGGCCTGTGACCGGCATCTGCACGCCGCGGAGCTCCTTCGGCCCCTGTTCTACGGAGATGGTCCAGGCCTTGCCGCCGCTGCGCGTGCCCTTGATCTGGCCAATGCCCGTGCGCACGATGGCGAAGAGGAACAGATAGAGCAGCGCTACGAAGAGCAGGCGCGCTATGAGCAGGATGATATCGATCACGCTACGACTGCTCCAGATCCTGGAATTCCAGTTCCGTGGTGCCGATGCGGATCATGTCCGCATCCCGCAGCGGCGCGCTCTTGATGCGGCGGCCGTTGACGAAGACGCCGTTGAGCGAGCCCAGATCTGTGATGACCCACGCCCCGTTGGGTTCGTAGCGGATCTCTGCGTGAACGCGCGAGGCGTTGATGTCAGGGATGATGATGCTGTTGGAGGATTCGCGGCCCATGCGCTCAGGCGCGCCGGTGAGCTGATAGGCGCAATCCCGCGCCTCATCATAGAGGTACACCTCCCGCAGGCCCGTCTCCGGCATGGGCATGCGCAGGGCAGCCGGTTCGGGAGAAGGGGCTGGCTGGGGCACCGGGGCCGGGTAGTAGTCCGGCTCCGCGATGTTGGCGGAGTTGATCTCATCGTAGTCAGGGTCATAGGCGGATGGGTCGTAACCGGATTCAGGGTTGATGTCTTGACTATCGAAGGCTTGGCTGCCGAAGGCCCCTTGGGGCGCCTCCGGCGTCAGAGGGACCAGCGAACCCTGGCCGCCCCCATAGGGGTACGCTGCGGCTTCCTGCCGGGCGGGGGCAGCATTCGCGAAGCCGCCCTGGGAGCGCCTGCCCCGCTGGGGTGCCTGCCCTTGGGGGCTGATGCCGTAGCGGGCCATCTCATCGGCCCGCAGGCGTTCGAGGATCTGAGCGGCCACCAGCTCAGCCACCACATCGAACTTCCCGCGCTTGAGCTGGTCATCAGCGATGAAGCGGACCAGGGGGTGACCATCCATGGCCAAGCCCAGCTCAGCTGCCTTCGCCAGCAGGAACGTTTCTGTTTCCCCGGCGATGGTGGGGTAATAGTTGAACAGGGTGGCATCATCTTCAGGGCAGACCAGCACCGTGTAGAGCGTGGGGGCGAACTGCTTGCCCGCGCCCACCACCTTGCCGCGACGCATCTGCTTTTCGGCCTTCTTGGCTATTTGAACCGGGGATATGGAAGCGCCGCCCAGCTTCTCTGCCGCTCCTTCGACGGTGTCTTCCATCTTGCCTTCGAACTTGGAGAGGAAGCCCATGGCGTTGCCCTCACCCCTTCGTATTGCGATTCAACCAGCGTGTATAGGTGAACATTCATCATACCATTCATCCTGAAGGACAACGGGGACGTAGGCTATTGTCCTTTACCTCCCGGGCATGGTCAGGGCCACCGTCTCGTAGATCCGGCCTTCCTCCCCCATGGTGGTGCCGTCCGCGAACCCCTTCACCAGCGCGTTGCCGTAGGCGTAATCCATGGTGCGCCCCGTCTGCTGGTACTGAGATGCCAGCCGCTGGGAATACTCCGCCAGGCTCTGCCAGGTCTCACCGTTCGTGCTCACGAAGGTCTCTCCTTCATTCGCCACCACCTGGCCCTGGGTGGTCTGGCCATCCTGGGCAGACACGGTGAAGGCCACCTCCAGCCCCAGATAGGTATCCCCCGGCTCTTCGCCAACCTGCCCATCGGCCGCCTGGGCACCCTCCTCAGGGGCGGCGTTGATCACCACGGAGACCACGAAGCGCTGCCCCGCCTCCACCAGCACCGGCGCGTCCAGCGCCACCATGTGATAACCCGCGTCCGCGAAGGCCCCCGTGGCCGTGGTCATCAGCGTGGCAGCCTCCATCACCTGGGTGGCATCCTTGCCCTCAGAGTTGAACCCCACCGGCAGCGTGCTCACCTCCACCGCGAAGCTGCCGTTCGCGTCGAAGGTCCACGCGCCCACCGCCTTCAGCAGCTGCGTGGCTTCCGCCTGGAAGACGTTCGCGCAGCGCACTTCGCCGCTATAGCGCGAGGGAGTGACGAATTCCGCGGCACCCACGTAGTCATGCTGATAGATGGCGTCATAGCTCTGGCTCACGGGCATCACGGCGAAGGCCTCGGCATCAGACACGGAATGGTCATAGTAGGATAGCCAGAAATAGCCGCTGGACTGGCCATTCCCATCACGCAGCCCCCAGTGGGTGGCGTCTTCGCTGCCGCCCAGGCCGCTGAACAGGTCATCGTTGCCCCAGCTGTTCTTGCAGAGCCACGCGCCATCAGCCGGAGGCTGGCCGCTGCTGGTCCCCTGGAACGCGGCGGCCGGGTAGGCGTCATCCCAGCCTAAGATCAGCGCGGCGTGGTTCTGCACGGGCGCCTCTGCCGCGCAATACTGGCTCCAGGTGGCGAAGGTGATGTCACTGCCCGCTTCGGCCTGTTGATAGTCTCCGGCGAAGACGTCTTGGGGGATGCTCTGCTCCATCTGCAGCGCGATGGCCACCCCGCCCACGTTCGCCAACGTGCGCTTGATAGCCGCGGTGCCCGCCGGGTCATAGCCCTCATACACGCTGCTGCTGCCATCCGAAGCCACGGCCAATCGCGCCGGGCTTTGCAGCCGCAGCACCTCGCTCACGCGCCAGCCCGTGTCCTCCGCCAGGCGCACCTCATCGTAGAGCGACCAGTTCTCCTGGCGCGCGTCGAAGCCGCCGCTGAGCTGGTACCACGGCAGGCTGCTCCCCGCTTCGAAGCCGTTGTAGGCGTAGGGAGCCGCCTCTTCGGTGACCAACGTCTGCCAGGCTGTGAGGGCAGAGGCCGCGGTGGCGAAATTGCCGCTGGAAAGCTGTTCGGTGTCCGCCGCCTCCATGAGGGGAAAGCCCTCCCCTGCCTGGGCCCCCGCGCTCTCCACCGTCTGAGCCTCATGGGCGAACCATGCGATAGCCCGCTCCGAGATATCAGGAGTGACGGGCAGGTTCGTCAGGTCCAGTTCGGCGAAAGCGGGCGAATCCGAAGGCAACGCGCCCTGGGCAACCCCCGCGGCGGCCGCTTCAGCCTTCAGGATAGAGCTCTCAAGGGCCCCGGCCACGGCGAAGGCCCAGCAAGCGCCCCACGGGGTCTGCAGCTTCGCAGGGGTAGCCTGGCCCAGGTTGGGCAACAGGTAGCGAGGGGCTTGGGTAGGGTCAACGGCGGTATCAGCAACGTTCGCAGCGGCGTCAGCGGGGGCGTCCGCAGCGGTGCCTGCAGCGGCGTCAGCAGCGGAGCTGGCTTCGGGCGCCGCAGCCCCTTCGCCATTGACCTCTTCCGCCTCCGAAGAGGCAGGAGGCAACGGGCCTGGCTGGGGCCCCGCTTCGCCGAACGCCAACGCAGCGGGCTGGCCGAACGCCAATGCCGCCGCCAGGGCCGCACTACATATATATACCGTCCACTTCTTCATGGGCGAATTCTACCCCTTGGGCTCGGCCCCCGCCGCAGCGGCGCGAATCTCTGCAAAAGCAACAGGTGGTTCGCAGATTAGACGGTTCGCAGGAAGAGGAGGTATCATCACGGCAAGATCACGGGCAATGGGAATGCGCGCCCCCGCCGGAAGCGCAGCAAGGGCCCGCGAACGTGGGTTTTGTCGAAAAGGAGGACGCAATGTACAAGAAGGTTCTGGTTCCATTCGATGATTCCGAACCCGCGCGCCGCGCGCTCCAGAGCGCCATGAACCTGGTAAGCGAGGCAGATGATCCGCAGGTCACCGTGCTGAACGTGGTGGAATGGCACGACTACAACGCTGAGACGTTCAAGATCGCATCCCGCATGAGCGGCGTGCTGGGTGATTCGCTGGATATGAATGCCATCTCTGAGATCGGTAGCGAAGCTGAGGTGCGGGAGATGGACCGCATTGCGAAGAGCATCGCTGATATCGTGGGAGACGCCCCCTACGTTGACATCGCCATCGTGAATGGCAGCCCCCATGACACCATCGTGGCCTACGCCAATGACCTGGATTATGACTGCATCGCCATGGGCCACCGCGGCATGGGCGTCATCCGCGGCATGCTGGGCTCTGTGGCCTATTCCGTGCTACAAAAGGCGAACAAGCCGGTCCTCGTCGTGAAATAGGCAGCCGCGTGAGATAGGCAGCCGCTCAACCACCCCCGAAGGTGGGCGCATCTTCGGGGTAAGAGCCCTGCCCTCAGATGCTCGTTCGGCTCCTTCACGGGTAAGGCCGCCCAGGCTTCTCTGGCGGCTCAGCAGGCCCAGA
>CANOIM010000019.1 GCA_947566075.1 uncultured Eggerthellaceae bacterium
AAGAACAGCTTGTTGGCGCTTCGTGATCTTAATGGTCATGGCCCTAGGCTCCATCCACTCAAAAAGGTGTACCGATGTTCGATGATTATAACAGCGTACAAAGGTTCTACCGCTGAGAATGGCTATTTTTCCAAACAATCGTTCGACCACAATATGTAGTATGATATGAACCTAACATCAAGCAAGGAGTTGCCATGCATTGCCCATATTGTGGATTCGAAGAATCCAAGGTGATAGACTCGCGGCCCGCTGAGGACGGATCAGCCATCCGGCGGCGGCGGGAATGCCTGGAATGCGAGAAGCGCTTCACCACCTATGAGCGCTATGGTGAGCGTCCGGTGATCGTCGTCAAATCTGACGGTTCCTCTGAGCCGTTCTCCCGGGAGAAGCTCATGCGCTCCATCCTGGTGGCGTGCGCGAAGCGCCCGGTCACCTCCGAGAAGATAGATGAGTTGATCACTGACATAGAATCCGCCATTCGCTGTGCTTCGGGTGAGGTCACCTCGAAGGAATTGGGCGAGATGGTCTTGGAGCGCCTGGCTTCTGTGGATGATGTGGCCTACATCCGTTTCGCTAGCGTCTACAAGGATTTCCAAAGCGTGGAGGAATTCGCCTCAGCCCTGGAAGAGATCAACTGAAGCCATGGACGCCTTAAAGATACCCGTGAAGCGGCTGGATGGCTCTTTGGATCTGCCCGTGCGGGCGAAAGCGGGAGATGCTGGCTTTGACCTCAGGGCCGCTGTCAACCTAGAGCTCCTTCCTGGAAAGCGCGCCTGTGTTCCCTGTGGCATCGCCTTAGGGCTGCCGCCTGGCTTCGCGGGTCTCGTGCTGCCGCGCAGCGGGCTGGCGGCGCACCATGGCATCACGGTGGTGAACGCCCCCGGCCTCATAGATGCAGGGTATCGGGGTGAGGTGAAGGTGATCCTCTTGAACACGGATGACCAGGAGCCCTTCGCCATAGCGAAGGGGGACCGCATCGCCCAGCTCCTCATCATCCCCGTGCCGGAGGTTCGGTTAATGGAAGCCCCTGAGCTGGATGACACCTCGCGGGGGGAGACGGGCTTCGGAAGCAGTGGAGTGTGATATGGATCCAGACGATCAAGCCATGCGGGATATAAAGACCATCCAGACCTTAGGGTCTATCGCCATCATCGCCTCGCCGGTGTCATTGGTGTTCGGAGGCGTATTGCTGAGCCTTGTTGCCCTCGTGTGCGCTCTGGTGGGACGCAGCAAGCTGAAGGCCTTGGGATCCACGGATGAAGCCAGCCAAGCGGTCATGGATGCCCTGCGTCGCCAGATGAAGGTGGCGCTCATCGTGAGCATCGCCACCTTGGTCATCAATGGCATCTTCTCGGTGCTCATGTTCGGCTACCTCATGCAAGCCATGCAATCCGGTGACCTCTCACAGCTCACTCAGATGATGGGCTTTGACTCGAACGGCTCTGGAAGCGCCTCAGGGACGGATGCTGCCTCTGAAGGTTCTCTCTGGGATAAATAACGGATAATATATGTTATGTAAACTAACCAAGGACCGGCTCAGGCGTCCCTGAACGGGTGCCTTTGACGCATTCCCCGGCGGGCTGGGATGATGCGCAGCTCATGGAACGTGAGCCCCCGCTCGCGCAGCTTGAGGGCCATGAACTCCCGCCGCGCGTCCATCTCTGAGCGCACGAGCGGCTCATCCAAGCATATCTCGCACAGTATGTAGGGCTTGTCCTTGTCAGGCCCGATGCGCGGCTTGTCATCTTTCCGCACGTAGAATGCATTGGTATGATCCAGTATCAGACGCACGGCCGATTCGCTCTTCCAGACATCGCGCACGGCTGCCGCATAGATGGCGTTGTTCGAGGATATCTGAGCCGCAGATTCGGCTTCAGGGCCCAAGGAGCCCAGGATGGCTGATACGCATTTCGAGAGGTCTTGCACGAAGGCGCTTCCTTTCCTTTGATCAAGTCCACGGAATGGCTATCCGGCCTTGGAGGCGCTTCTGCAGCGCCTCCCTATCATAGGCCGCCACCAGCTCCTCAGGGGTCACGGGAGCATCCTCGGGCTGTAGTCCCGCAAGATAAGCGATGTGCCCGATGATCCCCTGGGGCGTTTCGAAGCGGATGAGCATCTCATCCAGCGAGGCATCCCCATCGCGCTTGGAGAGCCTCCGCCCGCTTCTGTTCACCAGCAATGGGATATGAAGGTATTCGGGATGCGGAAAGCCCAAGAGGTCTTGGAGGAACATCTGCTGGGGCGTTGAGGAGAGCAAATCGATGCCGCGGGTGACAGAGGTGATGCCCTGGGCGGCGTCATCCACCACCACGGCCAGCTGATAGGCAAAGGCACCATCCTTGCGGCGCAGGATGAAATCCCCGCAGTCCTCTGAGAGCAGCTGGCTATAGCTTCCCTGAAGCCCGTCTTCGAAGCCGATGCGGACCGGGGGCGCCTCTACGCGCCAGGCGGCATCCTTGCCCGCCTGGATGCGCTCCTCAGCGCTGGCGGTGCTCAAGGAACGACAGGTGCCCGGATAGACCGCCTTCTCTCCTAGATGCGGCGCTGAGACGGCTGCCAGATCAGCTCGAGTGCAGAAGCACGGATAGATGCGCGTCTGCTGGGCGATGCGCTCAAAGGCCTCCTCATAGGCTTCGCGGCGGCCGTTCTGGTAGAAAGGGCCGCTATCCCAGGTGAGCCCGAGAAGCTCCAAGTCACGCTGGATGAGGTCAGCGAAGCGCGGCTTGGAGCGCTCAACATCCAGGTCTTCGATGCGCAAGACCATGGTTCCGCCCTGGGAGCGCACCTGAAGCCAGGCCATGAGATAGGCGAAGATGTTGCCCGCATGGATCCTTCCGGTGGGAGAAGGGGCGAACCTCCCAGCAGCCAGGCTCATCGCCTGTCGTCCACGTGCTTGGTCTTCCCCACTGCCCGCTCTATCCCGCCGGGCTCTACCAGAGACACCTTGACGCCCACCAAGAGCACGCCCTTGAGCTTCTCCTCGATGCGCTTGCGCATGGCATCCATCTGCTCGAAGGAGTCAGAGAAGGCCTCCGGGCGGATCTCTGTCTGCACCGTGAGCGCATCCATGCCGTTCACGGTCTCCACGATGATGCGGTAGTGGGGCGTGACCTCGTCTATGACTGAGAGCACGTCCTCTATCTGGGAGGGGAACACATTGGTGCCTCGGATGATGAGCATGTCATCGGAGCGGGAGCGCACCTTGTCCATGCGGGCGTGGGTGCGTCCACAGGGGCAGGGCTCCTTGGTCACGCGCGTGAGGTCATGGGTGCGATAGCGCAGAACGGGGATGGCCTGCTTATCCAGGGGCGTGAGCACCAATTCTCCCTCTTCGCCGGGGCCTACCACCTCTCCGGTGATAGGATCGACCACTTCCCAGAGGAAATGGTCTTCCGCTATGTGCTGTTGATCGCGGGAGGCAAGGCACTCACCGGACACGCCGGGCCCCATGACCTCCGTCAAGCCGTAGTTATCAGTGCAGACGATGTGCATGCGGCGCTCTATCTCAGCTTTCAGGCCAGGAGGGCAGGGTTCTCCCCCGAAAAGCCCCACGCGCAGCGGAGAAGAGGCCCAATCATAGCCCAGCTGCTCGCCCACTTCGCAGATGTGCATGGCGTAGGAGGGGGTGGCGATGAGCACGGTGGTGCCATAATCCTGGATCATCTGGATATGGCGTTCCGTATTACCGCTACCCGCTGGGATCATGGTACATCCCAGCTTCTGCAAGCCGTAGTGCAGACCGAAGCCACCGGTGAACATGCCGTAGCCGAAGGCCATCTGGGCGTTGTCTTGGGGCACCACCCCAGCCATCTGCACCAAACGCGCGATGCAATCGCTCCAAACGTCCATGTCCGCTTCGGTGTAGCCCACTACGATGGGCTTGCCCGTGGTGCCAGAGGAAGCATGGATCTCACGTACCTCGTCTAGGGAAACGGCGAAGAGGCCGTAGGGAAACGTCTCGCGCAGAGCGGTCTTGTCTGTGAAGGGCAACAAGCGCACGTCGGCCAAGGTTTGTATATCAGCGGGCTTGACGCCCCTCTCATCCATCTTCTGACGGTAATAGGGAACCCGCTCATAGGTATAGCGCACCTGGCGCTTGAGCTTCTCCAGCTGGAGCGCCTCTATGTAGGCACGGCTGGCGCATTCCATCTCAGCGTCGAAGATGGGCAGGGCGCTGAAATCCCCCGCTTTTGCGGCTTTGAGCGCGTCTCCCTTGCGGGTGACGTCATAGGATGCGCATCCCATGGGCTACTCCCCTTCCCGCCGAAGTGCTGAGGCGTGGGCGATGTCTTCCTGGCTGATCATGGTGAGCGGCTGATCGGCCAGGGCGCGGGCCGCCCCTTCTATGTCATCGGTGTTGATCACGATATAGGTGGATATGAGCGAATAGCTGTAGATGACGTTGATGCCGCAGGATGCTAGAAGACCCATGACCCGCGCCAGCTCACCGGGGCGGTCTTCCAGAAGGAGGCAGAGCACCTCCGTTTCCGCGTGGGCTGCCCCCTCCCCTTCCAGCACTTCGATGGCTGCGGCGGGGTCATCCACGATGAAGCGGCCGATGCCGTATTCGCCCGTGTCAGAGACGGAATAGCCTCGAACGCTCACCTGGGCGCGCTCGAGCATCTCCAGGATCCGCGCCAGGTGTCCTGGCTTGCTCTGGAGGAACGTGCTGATCTGCTTCACTGCCATGGATGGCTACCCCCTTGCATGTTCGTGTACGAACTGCCTGCCCGCCTGGAATGCTGCGCAGTTGATCTCAACGGTCTTGGGCGGCACGTGGCTGCGTACGGATGCCAGCCACGGCTCTTCGAGAAAGCTCAGGTAGGCTGAGAGGGCGCCCAGGAGCACCACGTTGGCCGCCTTGGGGCTGCCCGCTTCCCGGGCGGTGGCCTCAGCGGGCACGAGCAGGGCGCGTGCCCCTTGGAGCACCTCATCCGTTCGGGTAGGGATGCTGGCCTTGCCCGTGAGCACGCTGGCGGGCTTGATGACCTCCTCATTCACGATGAGGCTGCCGCCCTGCTTGAGCGCGCTCAGATTGCGCAAGGCCTCCAGCTCCTCGAAGGCTACGACGATGTCAGCTTCGCCCTGGCCGATGACCATGGACTTCACGTCAGACCCCAAGGCCACCATGGTGGAAACAGCGCCGCCGCGCTGGGCCATGCCGTGGATCTCAGAGACCTTCACCTGAGTGCCCGAGCGCAGGGCCACGTCAGCCAGGATATGGGCAGCCAGGATGGTGCCCTGACCCCCTACTCCGCATAGCAGTATCTTCTTCACTTCTGCTCCCCTATCGGACGATGGCGTTGAAGTTGCAGTATTGGGCGCACTGACCGCAGCCGATGCAGAGTTGCGGGTCAATGTAGGAAAGGCCGGTGTCAGGGTACTTCCCGATGGCCGGGCAACCCAGGCTCAAGCATACGCCACAGCCGGTGCAAGCAGCCACGTAATAGGGCTGCTGACGGGTGCGCTCCAGCAAGACGCAGGGGCGCTTGAAGATGAGGACGTCCAGCCGGTCACGGGCCTCCGTTGCCTCTTTGAGCGCGCTGCGAACGGCCCGCATGTCGTTCGGGTCTATCACCTGGACCGCCTCTACGCCCAAGGACCTCACAACGGCCTCCAAGTCCAGCTCAACGCTGGGGCGCCCCTGGAGCGTGACCCCATTGAAGGGGTTCCCCTGGCGGCCGGTCATGGCTGTGGTCCGGTTATCCAGGATGCAAACGGTGCCGCTGCCGGCGTTGTAGACTGTGGTGATGAGAGAGCTCAGGCCTGAATGGGCGAAGGTGGAATCTCCTATGACGGCCACCACTGGCCGCTCAGAGCCTTCTCCCAGCGCCACTTCGAAACCGTGGGCCATGGAAACGGATGCTCCCATATCAACACAGGTGTCCATGGCGGACAAGGGCGGCAAGGCACCCAAGGTGTAGCAACCGATGTCTCCACAGATGATGGCCTTCTTGCGCGAGAGCTCCTTGAACACCAACCGATGGGGACAGCCGGGACAGAGCGCTGGTGGCCGAGCAGGGAGCCCCTCTACGCCTTCAAGCCCTTCAGGTACCTCCAGCCCGAAGGCCTGGCGGATGAGGTTCGGGGAGAGCTCTCCCGCTTCGGGGAGCGGATGGGGGAAGGGAACCACATCCACGCCGCAGGCAGCTACGGCATCCTTGAGGAAGGTCGAGGCCTCTTCCACCACGTAGACCTCATCCACCTCACGAGCGAAGGCGCGGATGGTCTCAGCGGGCACGGGGTTCGTCACCCCCAGCTTCAGGATGCTGGCCTCCGGGAGCGCCTCAGCTACGTGCTGGTAGGCTGCCCCCGCGCAGATGATCCCACGCTCAGAGGAGCGTAGGGTGCTCACGTTCAGATCAGAGCCTTCGACCCAAGCCTTGAGGGCCTCATCGCGCTGTACCTGCTCTGCGCGCCTGCCCTTGGCGAACGCCGGCATCATCACCCACTTGGAAGGGTTGGTCTCATAGGGTGCGCGCTCAGGAGCGCTTTGAGGCGCTGCAGGCTCAACCGGGGTCTTCGTGTGGGATATCCGCACCGTTGAGCGGATCATCACGGGCACATCGAACTGCTCGGAAAGGTCATAGGCCCGCCGTGTGAGATCATAGGCCTCTTGGGAATCAGCAGGGTCCAGCATGGGGATGTGGGCTGCCTTGGCATAGTAGTGGGAATCCTGTTCGTTCTGGGATGAGTACATCCCCGGATCATCGGCAGCCAAGAGGACGAGGCCGCCCCCCACGCCGGTGTAGGCGGCAGTGAACAGCGGGTCTGCCGCCACATTGACCCCCACGTGCTTCATGGTGACCAGGCAGCGCTTCCCTGCCGCAGAGGCGCCCAGAGCCACTTCCAGGGCCACTTTCTCATTGGTGCACCATTCTGCATAGACGTCCTCATGGGTGGCGAAGGCCTCTAAGGTCTCCGTCGAAGGCGTTCCTGGATAGCCGGTTCCCACCTGGGCTCCGCTGTGATGAGCGCCAAGCGCCACCGCCTCATTGCCTGAAAGAAGCTCCACTGATCCCTCCCCTATTCGCCGGTGTCGAAGATGAAGCCGAAACGGCCGATCTGAACGAAATCATCCTGGGCTAGCACCTTGTTGTTGACCGAGGCGTTGTTGACCCACACGCCATTGAAGGATTGCTCGTCCCGCAGGATGTAGGCCCCGTCTTTCACCGCGATGCTGGCATGGAGCCGGGATACCGTCATATCGTTCAAGAAGATATCGCACTGAGGGTTGCGGCCGATAGAGGTGACCTGGGGGTTCACCTTGAACTCAGCGCCTCGCTGGGGGCCGCGCACCATCCTGAGCACCGGTGAGGTGGCTGGCTCCTCAGAGGGCGTGCGCACCTCCGGGGCCGGGACGCTCAAGGGCGAGAAGCTCTGGGTGTTGCCTGCCAACCGGAACCCGCAGGATTCACAGGCGGCTTGTCCGGGCTTCAAGGGGCTTTGGCATATGGGGCAAGATCCTTCGGTCACGAAGACCTCCTCTTCTGAGCTGTTGGGCCGCTGACCTGTCAGCTCTTCTCCAAGATCAACGGCGTCTCATTGATGATACTGGATTCTGCGCTGGTGGGCTGGCCGGAAAAGGTGCGGCAGGCCTTGTCCCACCAAATGCCTATGCTCTCGAAGAAGGAGGGCGCGGCCACATCCTCACAGGCGATCAGGTCCGCCGAAGCTATCTCTTGGTTCTGCTGGTAGAACGTTGCCTTGCCGATGACCTGGCCAGCGCTGACGCCACCGCTCACGTCACCGAATTCGAACCGCTGGCTCACGTTGCCCTGGGGAGCGAACACCTCCACCTGGGCATCTGGGTCTTTGAAGGTGGCAGGCACCGTCTTGTCCACCCAGGCGCTCAAAGCCACCTCAGCCACCACCGGCACCTGACGGGTCTGGCCGTCCAAGGTCATCTCCGTTTCCTGGGGGCTGTGGGCCAGGTCATAGGCTATCTGGTTGTCATAGACCCAGTCGAAGAGCGTCTTGCAGTCTATGAAGCGCTGCTCTTCAGAAGCGGAATGGAGGATGATGGCGTAGAGGTCAGAGCCGCCGCGGTTGCAGGCGCCAGCGAAGCAGGGACCTGCCAGGTCGGTATTGCCGGTTTTGATGCCGCAGGCCCCCTCGTAGTTCCCCAGGAGGAGGTCTGTGGTCTCCAGTGTTACCGTCACATCCTCGCCGTTGCGCTTGACGGGGATCTCTGCCTGGGGTATGTCACACAGAGAGCGGAAGGAATCCATGCCCATGGCATAGGCGCAGATCTTCGCCACTTCCCGGGCGGTGCTATGAAGGTCCCCCGCGAACTGGCTCCCGTCCAAGCCGTGGGGATTCTCGAACACGGTATTTTGGCAGCCCAGTTCAGCAGCCTTCTCGTTCATCTTCGCCACGAAGGCATCCAGGGCGCTGGCAGGGTCATCGGAGTCTATGGCAGAGCCGTCGGCCCGATGGAGGGTGTTGCCCGTCCGCTTGGCCTCAGCCTGGAAGTCAGGGCCGATGGTCTCGGCGATGGCGATGGCCGCATCATTGCCCGAGGGGATCATCAAGCCCTTCAGGGCGTTCTCCATGGTGAGCACATCTCCCGCCTGGAGGTTCGCGCTAGACTCCCCCACCGAGGCAGCCGTTCGGCTGACCGTGACCTCCCGGCTCATGTCAGAGTTCTCCAAGGCGATCACCGCCGTCATCACCTTGGTGATGGAGGCTATCTGCGTGGGCTCATCGGCAGAGCGGGAGAAGTATTCCGTGCCATCCTCGGAGCAGACGTAGACGAATTCGCTGCCGATGTTCGGACAGGAGGTGGGCTTGAGCCCGCGGCTCTCCATGGTGGTGCCGTAGATGACATCGGTCCGGCGGATATCTGCCTGAGCCTCCGGAGGGCAGCAAAGGGCTACCGGGAAGGCCAGCAGGAGGGCCAGGAGGGCGGCAGTAAAGCATCGAAGCGCAACAGCGTTGCGCTTCGATGAGCAGGGTGCGGGGGTGGCGCGAAGGCTAGAGGGCATAGATCTCTTCGGGACGGGCGATGCGGAAACCCGCATCTTCCAAGGCGAAATCTATGTTCTCGCCATTGATCTTGAACACGTCGATGGCCTCTTCGTCTCCGGCTTTGAAGCAATAGCCGTACTCGATGTTGAGCCCTGCCTTGTCACAGAACTCCAAGAGGCTGGCCAAGCCACCGGGCTTGTTGGGCACATAGACGGCATTCACCTGGGTGACAGAGGCCCTGAAGCCCGCCTCATTGAGCATGGCGGCCACAGCATCGGGTTCATCGCAGAAGATGCGGGCGATGCCGAAGTCTTGGGTGTCAGAGAGGAACATGGCGTGCATGTTCGTGCCGTTGTCAGCTATCTGGCGAACGAGCCGTGAGAGGTTGCCCTTCTCGTTCTGCAGGAAGACGGTCAGCTGTGAGATCATCTGGAAACCTCCCTCTTATCGATGACGCGCTTGGCCTTGCCCATGGAGCGCTCTATGGTCTTCGGCTCTACGATCTTGACATCCACGGCTATCTGGAGATTGCCCTTGAGCTCTGCCTGGAGACGGGTCTTGAGGTCTTCCAGCTTCCTGACCTCGTCGATGGGGAAATCAGGCTCTGTCTCAACCTGGAGCTCCATGGCATCCAACGGTCCCTTGTTCGTGAGGATGATCTGGTACTGAGTGGCGATCTCAGGGAAGTTGGTGATGACCTGCTCTATCTGAGAGGGGAAGACGTTCACGCCGCGGATGATCATCATATCATCCGTCCGGCCGCGCAAACGGTCGATCTTGCGATGGGTGCGGCCGCAGGCGCACAGCTCTGAGTTGATGCGGGTGACATCCCGGGTGCGATAGCGGATGAGCGGGCTGCACTCCCGGGTGAGCGTGGTGATGACCAATTCCCCCCATTCGCCATCAGGGAGCAGCTCTCCCGTATCAGGATCTATGATCTCACAGTAGAACTGGTCCTCCGCGATGTGCAAACCGCCCCGCTCGATGCATTCCATGGCGACGCCCGGTCCCATGATCTCAGAGAGGCCGTAGACATCGCAATACTGGACACCTAGCTTGTCGGCTATCTCTTGGCGCATGTTCTCGGATGCGGGTTCGGCGCCGCAGATGACGCCGGATATCTTGAAATCCTTGGCCGGATCATAGCCCATCTCTATGGCCGTATCGGCTATGAACAAGGCATAGGAAGGCGTGCAGGCCAGGATGTCAGTGCCGCAATCGGCCAGGAACTGCACCTGGCGCTTGGTGTTGCCCGAAGAGGCGGGGATGACCGTGCAGCCCATGGCCTCGCCACCTGCATGGCCGCCCAGGCCGCCCGTGAACAGCCCGTACCCATAGGATACCTGGATGGTGGATTCGTCTGAGCCTCCCACCATGGCTATACCGCGGGCGAAGCAGTCACCCCAGTGCTCAAGGTCCGCTTTGGTGTGGCCAACCACCGTGGCTTGCCCTGTGGTGCCCGAGGATGCGTGGATGCGCGCAACGTCTTTCATGGGAACGGCGAACAGGCCATAGGGATAGGCATCTCGCATGTCCTGCTTGACCACGAAGGGGAACTTGGCAAGATCTTCCAGGCTGGTGAGGTCATCGGGATTCACGCCTGCCTCATCGAAGCTCTGCTTGAAGAAATCGATGTTGTCATAGGCGTGGCGCACGCTCCATTGCATGCGCTCCAGCTGAAGGGCGGCCAGCTCCTCTCGCGGCATCGTCTCTATCTCAGGTTGGTAGTACATCTGCTTCCTTTCCCACGTTGTTGCAAGCAGGTCATGGCCCGTCTGCTCAAAAGATGGATCACTATTGGCTTGAGCCCTGCGAAGACGAGCTAGAGGCAGAAGCAGAAGAGCTGCTTGGCTGATCCGAGTCCGAGCCGTCCTCATCGGGCCGTGCATACTTCTTCTGGATCTCAGCGGTGTCTACCTTCGGGCCAACTTTGACCACAACGTTTATAGGCGAATAGACGCTGGAGAAGGTCTTCTGTTCCACCTGGTTGCCTGATTCGTCGGTGACGGTGCGCACCACATTGATCTTGGAGCCGTCAGAGCCGTTGGTCATCTTCACCACCGCAGTGTCAGCGTAGGTGTCATCAACCTCTACCTTCACCTTGTAAGGGTCTCCTTCTTGCCACTCCCCCGTATCCGTGGTCACGGTGAGGTTCGGGTCCTCGCCGATGAGGTCTACGGTGACGCTGTAGGAGGTGTAGCTGGTGGTGAGCAGGATATCCGAATCAGTGCCGTTCTCCCAGCGTAGGTCAAGGGTGGGAAAGGCGATAGCGGCATCCAGGCCGTCAGGGTATGAGCCAGAGCGCATGGAATGGTTGTGACGCTCTGATATGGGAAGGCCAGAGTCATAGACGGCGTTGAAGACGGTGGTGGCCACCTGGCATACACCGCCCCCTGCTTCCTGGACCATCTCATCCCCCGCGATGACGTTAGCGTCCTTGAACCCGGCTTCGGCGTTGCAATCCCCCGCTATCTCATTGAATGACCACGTGCCCCCGGGCGGGACGACGGAATCATCCAAGAGGTCTGCCACCTTCTGGATGTTATAGAGCCTGTTCGCCGTGGTGCTGGCTTGGTTGAATTCCGTGGTGAAGGTGCTGAACTTCGTGACCACCCCATAGGCCAGAGCCGCATCTAGGGAGAGCGGCTGATCGGTCTGCTCGGTCTGGATGGGGATGTTGTACCTATCCCCCGCTACCTTCTGGTTGCCGCTTTCCCAGAAGCTGCCGAAGAGCACCTGATCCAGATCATCCAGCGCCCCTGACACCGTGGGAACCGTGACCGGTTGGTCTGGCTTCACGGTGACGCTCTCATCCTCTACCGTGAAGGTGACCTTATAATCTTGGCCGTTCTGAGCCAAGGTCAGATCCTTGGTGAGGGTCTCCAAGGCCTTGGATTCGGATACCTGGGGCTTCAAGAACCAGGTATCCCCCCGCTGGGCCGGTTCTGCCACGATCCAGGAGGCCAAGGTCTCCTTGGACACTTCGGCCGATTCAGAGTCATAGCTGAAGGAAGCCCCTTCGGTCAGGGCCTGATTGATGGCATCTGCCGTTTGGGCGGCTGATACGCCGTCAACCTTGAGGGGGGTGTAATCAGCCACGGGGATGTAGCGCGGGTCATCCACTTCGCTGTTCAAGAGCTTGTCCGTGAGGGTGGCCACGAAGGTATCCTCATCTATCATGTAGCCATCATGACCCTCTACCACAGTGGCAACGCCCTCTTCCATGGCAATGCCGTATTCCTTGATGGGATCCCCGATGGCCGTGTCCAGGTCAGAGATGAGCTTGCCCAAGATGATCTGGTTGTAGTCTATCCGGGGCGGTATGACGTGGGTTCCCATGAGGGTGCTGAACCGGTCGAAGAGCCCTGTGGACCTGCCGAATTGGACAGCCTCACGCGCCAAGTCCTCCACCGGCAGCTTCGCCCCCAGCGAATCAGCCGTTTCTATCCAGAGCACCTTGTTCTCCAGCGTTTCTTGGACAGAGGTCTGCTCTGCTAAGGCCTCCTGTTGCTTGAGGGCCTCTTCTGCGCTCGTATCCTTGGCTGCCTCTTCTGATTTGAAGATGTACACGCTGGTCTGGGCCAGCTTATCCCCATAGCGGGCCGTGATGGCCTCGGCAGCCTCGGATTCGGTCTTGCCTGCCAGGTCAACGTCTCCCACGTAGACGCCCTTATAGACCCGATCCCCTGTGGCGATGGTATCCACTGCGAATCCGCAGACGAGGACCAGGGCTATGACGATGACGCCGCCCACGATCTTGTTCTTGCCCCAGATCCAAGCGAAGCCATGGCCGATGCCCTTGCCGATGAGCAAGATGACCTTGGCGATGCCCACCAGGATGGCCTTGAAGACATTGAAGATCATCTCGAGGATGGAATCGCTTCGGTGGGGCGCGTAGGTCTGCTGGGACATAGGCTGCGGTTGTTTGGGTTGCTTCGGACGCTTGGGCTGGCCTTTCATGGTTGCGTGGCTCTGCTGGCCACGCTTGCCTTGGGACCTTTGTTCGGTCCGGCGGTCCCTATTCCTCTCGGGAAGGCGCTCAGAGGCCCTGTTCGTCCGGGTCCGCTGGCTGTTCGCCCCTATACGCTCTGATGCCCTGCTGCCCACGGGCCGGGACTGCCGATCAGCAGAACTGAGCGGTCTGCTATTCACGGTGATGCGGTTGGTGGTACGAGGGGCCTGGGAGCGAGGCGATGGGGGGATGGACCGGCTATCCCTGCCGGCATCATCGAAGGAGCGGGACCCTCGGTCAGAAGGAAGCCTACCCGAGCGGTCACGGTTGCGGCTGCGCGCCTCGGGAGCGAAGCGCTCCCTATCCTCAGGGTCAAGGTTGAAGCTGCTGCTATAGGCCATGGTGGGACCTCATCGTCTTCAGACGTCCATAGGCTTGGATGCAGTAGTAGATGGTGACAGCTATCTGGAGGATGAGCCCCGCGTAGACGGCCCAGATCCCCAAACAGACCGGCCCTGCCGTGAAACCCGGCAGCCAGGGGATATCCGTCCAGCCCAAACCGTGTACTAGGGGCCAGTTCAAGAGCAAGGCGGCGAAGCCCACGAAGAGGAGCGTGGTGGCCACCTTGCCCGGGTAGACCACGGGTACTTGGATGTGGAAACGGCGCAGCAGCACCGCCCCGCCACCCAAGAGGAATGCCTCGCGGGCGATGATGAGGACCACCACCCAAACCGGGCAGCGGCCCACGAGGCACGTGCCTATGACGCCTGTCATCATGAGGAGCGTGTCTATGGCTGGGTCCATCAGCTTGCCCAGCTTGGAAACGGTATGGGTGCGCCGGGCCACCTGACCGTCCAGGAAATCCGTGAGGGCTGCCACGGCGAACACCACCATGGCAGCCACGTCATAGCCTGCGAAGAGCAGGTAGAGATAGACGGGGATCAAGCACAGGCGCGCGAACGAGATGACGTTCGCCGCCGTGAATATCCTATCCGTCACCTCTTCGGGAGCCGCCTGGGTGGTCATCTTAGCTGTTGGCACGTCCTGCCTTCGGATCGTGGTTGCTCATAACAGATGCATTCTATCAAGCAACCGCCCCAGAACCTAGGCCCAAGGTGGCAACGAACACCAAACATCCCATCTGAGGCTACCTACAGCTTCAGGAGGACTATTGGGGGAAACGATGCAAGGATGAATCGGATCTTCGATAGATCCATGAAGAAATCTGGCAAATCCCGTGCGATGAGGTGACGCATCCCTGTCAGATATCTGTCAGGTCCCATGGTTAAGGTCTTTCCTTGGGGACATCATCCAAAGGAAGGAGAAAGTGTATGAGAGACCTCACCATCAGGGACTGGCCCATGTTCGACAGAGTGGTAAGGGACCCGCACGTTTGCGCCATGATGCTGGAGACCATACTTGGGATAGAGGTGGGGCGTATCGAGTACATCGACGATGAGCACTCGGAGAAGCCCAGCTTGCATGGCCATGGCGTTCGCATGGATGTGTTCGCCAAGTCAGGCAACAAGGTCTATGACATCGAGATGCAGACGGTACGGGAACCTCACATAGCGCGCAGGATGCGCTACTACCAGGCAGTGATGGATACGGCAGCTCTCCCTGAGGGCGCAAGCTACGGAAAGCTCCCCGAGAGCTATGTGATCTTCATCTGTGACCACGATGCCTTCGGAGCCGACTTCCCTCGCTACACGGTGGAGCGCATCTGCAGAGAGGATGAGAGCATCCTATTGGAGGAGGGCAGCCATTGGGTCATCCTGAACGCCCCTGCCTGGGATAAAGCCCCCGATGAGAGCCTCTCCCTCCTGTTACAATATGTCCATACGGGACGTGCTGAAGGCACGCTTGCAACTACGCTTGATGAGCAGGTCAAGCTCGCCAACACCGAAGAGGCATGGAAGGAGCAGGCCATGGGCTTCATGACGTTGGAGATGAATGCTCTTGCTCGCATGGATGCTGCTCGGGAAGAGGGAGAGGCCATCGGTGAAGCCAGGGGCTATGCCGCTGGCGAAGAGGCTGGTGAGGCTCAAGCCAATGACCGCTTCAAAGCTCTTATAACCAAGCTCACCTTGGGAGGCCGCCTCTCAGACCTCGAGGCCGTTGCCAACGACCCCGATGCCCTCAACACCCTCATGGTGAAAAACGGACTGTAGGTTTTCCACAGTAAAGAGATATCCAACCGTTAACCCGTAGTGTCGGTTCAAGCCCGGCGCCTTGCGTCGTGGCTTAACCGACCTTATCCGGGTGAGGCTGGTTAACCTCAGCCCTTGACGGGCATGAGGTTGAACCAGCACTACGAAGGTACCGTGTCAGCCCTGTAGCTGGGCATGCGATCTTCATGCCCAGCCTTGGGTAGGAGGAAGCGGCCATCAAGAACGGATGGCCGCTCACATCATTTAGTTACAGCACCTTCCGCATGCGGCGGTTGATGATCACGATGCCTGCCGCTGAGGCTGCCATCCCCAGGAGCAGCAACAATACCGTTCCTGTGGTATCCCCCGTTTGGGCAAGACCGCCGGTGTTCGCGTCGTTTTTCACAGGCGGCTGCGTCACCTCCACAGGGCGCTCGGTAGCCGTGATGGCATAGGTGCTGAAGTGCGTGGTCTGGAACGCCAGGTTCTCCCCTTCTACCCAGGTGCTCTTGGCCTCGGCCTTGTTGCTCAGGGCATCCACGTAATGCACGCCCAGATCATGGGTGGCGCTCAGCTGCTTCATGGGATCATTCATCTTGGTGAAGATGGAGAGCGCGTGGTCTGGCTCATCCCAGGGCACCACGTTGCCTGCATCATCCACCAGATCGATGTCATAGGCATCCACCATGAAGCTCGCCTCCCCCGCAGAGGACACCGCCAGCTTCACCACATCAGGTTCCAGCTTGTCCTCGCTCTCCAGGATGCGCAGGCGATTGCTGCCCACGAGGTCCACCGCCTCAGAATCATTGATGTGCATGTAGCCTTCCACATCAGAGTCCTCGGTGGCCTCTACGACCTTCGGGGTGATGGTGAGCTCGAACGAGGCTTGAGCAGAATGGCCGGGGCCCCAGAAGCGGATGACCTCATGGCCTGCCCGCTTCGGGGTTATGGTGAGGGTGCCGTCAGAGCCCTTGACCTCCGCGATGGAGATGGAAGACCACTTCACCTCTCCCAGCCTTCCTGCAGCGGAGGGGTTGGAGATGGCGTAGTTCAGCGTGAAGGAGGGGCTGCCCACTTCTACGCTCTTGCTAGCCTCAGACAAGGTGATCCTCTCGATCAGATCCCACTCCACCTGGATGGGCTCAGCGATGTCGAAGGTCTTCCCATCTCTCACAGCTGACACCTGCAACGTGCAGGAGCCAGGGGCAACACCGGTGATGGACCCTTCCGTGCCAGATCCGGACACGCCTGCAATGGATGCATCGGATGAAGACCATGCAACGGAGGTGAACCCGTCGGTCTCTCCCGGAAGGTCACCGCGAGAAGAGAGCGAGACGTCATAGCTCTTGCTGACGTAGACCTTAGTAGGTGTGGCGGAGAGGCCAGCCCAGGTGACGGGATTGGATACCGTCACCTTACAGGTGGCTGACTTCTTGCCATCAGCGCTTCGGGCCGTGATAGTGGCGCTCCCCTTGCCCGTAGCCGTCACGGAACCCTGGGCGCTCACCCGCACCACGCTCTCATCGGATGATGACCAGACGACGCTTTTATAGGTGGCGTTGGCCGGAAGCACAGAAGCAGTGATAGTGCGCATCTCCTGACCTGCAAGGGCCATAGAGGTCTTATCCAACGTGATGGATTCCACGGCCACCTCAGGCGTGCCAGTAGCCTTGACCGTCACCGTAACGGAATCGCTCAAGTCTCCCGCTTTAGCGGTGATAGTCGCTGTCCCTGCCGTCTTGGCGCTCACCTTACCTGAGCTGTCCACTGATGCCACAGCTGCATTGGAGGAAGACCACGCGAGCGAAGAAGCCAGCGAAGACGGAAGCACGTCCACAGAGAGCTGAAGGGTTGCGCCTGCATCCAGTGCTGTTGATGCCCCAGAAGGCACTTTGATGGACACATGAGGAGCGGTGGAGGTGTAGGTATCAGCCACCCCTACGGGGATGTCAGCGGGATAGAACTGCTGACCTTTGGTGTTGGTCCACTTGACCTGCGGGAACTTCTTCTGGAGCGTGAACTTCTCCCCTACCGTGATCTCGCAGAGGGCATCGCACTCTGCGAATATGTAATCGCTTTTCGTAACACTAGATGTGTCGAAAGAAGACAAGTTGAGATGCTCTAATGATGTGCAACCTACAAACATCCCAGTAATCATAATTTCGGGATCCATCAATGATCCCACTTCTTGCAATGACGAAGTAATAAATGAAGAAAGGTCTAGCGTCTTTAAGGAGGAGCACCATGCGAACATTGCGCTCATTACCCTCACATTAGAGGTATCAAAGCTTGATACCTCAAGGGAGGATAGAGATGAACAGCCCCTGAACATGCCATGCATATATTCAACCTTTGAAGTATCTATAGTATCAAGCTGTAAATCTATCAATGAAGAGCATCTACTGAACATGAAATCCATTCGCTCAACATTTGAAGTATCGAGCATGCTGATATCAAGTCTCTCGAGCTTTGAGCATCTCCAAAACATCCCTCTCATAGTCTTGACTTTCGATGTGTCAAACGAACTGAGGTCCAATGTTTTGGAACCAACGCCCGGGCTGCCAAGATCACTATCATCGGCCCCAGCAAACATAAAAGACATATCTTCGACGTTGGAAGTGTCAAAAGAAGACAGGTCGATATCATTCAATGAGGCACATTCGTAGAACATGCCTCTCATTGTCTTCACTGACGAAGTTTCAAGATTGCTCAAGCCACGAATCTGCTTTAGATTGATGCATCCTTCGAACATCCTTTCCAACGAATTAGACGCTTTGACGTTGCCTTCTATACTTACAGATTTAATCTGTTTTGCCATATCAGTTGGCTTATTCGTAAATGCCCTTTCCCCGATCCACGGGAAAGGGCTGTTATCAAGGCCGTGTTCTGCTTCTGGCAATACCGGGAGAGAGCCATTGGCTCCATTGTTCACAGGGCGTATCGTCAAGCAACCCACACTGTCTATGAGCCATTCGCAAGTTCCGAACGCATTCCACCCTGGAGATGCAGTAACCAACGTATAAACACCAGCAGTATTGGCAGGAATGGAATACTTCATGAATGATTTACCGGATTCATTCACCCAAGAGCCCTCTGGAAATTCCTCCCACAACGTATAACCATCTCCAATTGCAATTTGCATCAAAGAAGTGCATCCATCAAGAAGATAGCTACCTGAACCGCTGGTAACAAAACTTGAAAAGTCGATGGTTTTCAGGGAAGCGCACGATCGGAACATACCGTAAAGCGTGGCATTAGCTACATTAAAGCTCGTAACATTCACTGTCTCTAACGCTGAGCAATGATCGAACATCCGCGAAAAATCGGTGACACTAGACGTATCAAAGCTAGTAAGATCCAGGCTTGTAATGGACCGACACCCTTCGAACATTCCATACATAGAGGTGACGCTTGATGTATTGAAACTGGAGAAATCTGCGCTACTCAATAAAGAGCACCCATAGAACATATCCTTCATGCTCGTTGCTAGGCGCGTATTTACTTTATTTAAACCTTCTATTTCCTCAAGACTTTTGAAGTCCCTAAACAATCCGACACAGTCTGAGATTGATGTGGTTTTTTGAAAGACTATCTTTTTAACTATGTCTCGATAATCACTCCAAATGTGGATCATGCTATTTCTTACGACAAGCGATCCGTATTCTGCATTATTGATTGGTCTAACAGTTATCGTTTTCGTAGAATCGTCAAACATCCATTCGCACGTGCCTGACTGTGTCCACTCTTCTGAAATCGTCAGGGCGTCATCAGCTTGTCCAACTGGTTGTTCTTCCTCACCCGACAGCACAGGACCCACGAACTCTTCAGTTGCCTCCTCAGACACATCTTCAGCTGTTTCTTCTCCCCATGCTGAGGGAGCATTCACCGCAAAGAGCAGAAGCATGAAAAGGGTTGCAAGAAAAACAATTGCATATGAGGCCTTCGCTATTGCTTTCATGATCGCTCACTCTTCCTCGCTTTTTGGTCTTCAAGAAGCTGTTTGCCGTAAGCCCATAGGACGTAATCGATCTTCTTTGCATCAGAGATACCCGAGTTAGGGAATTGCTGGTCGAAGACTTCCACATAGGCCTGAGCTTCGCCATTTGCTTCCAACTCTTCATAGAAGCCTTCTAGAAGACTGAATTTGGCAATGGCTGCATCGATGCCCTTCTGTTTGCTGGCAGCAGCAAATTCTTTGGGATACCACTGCTTGATGACAGCCTCAACATAGGAATCCCAGATGGGAACGCTGTCATCTGCAGTTGCCATGAGCTTTGTGGCGAATGACAGCTCAACATTGCCAGGAGCCTTTTGAAGTTCTTCGATGATCAGTCTTAAAGCATCTGCTCGGTTTTGTTCTTTAAAGCCGCTGTCGTAATTCTGTAGAAGATCGAAGTAGACCTTTCTAAAGTCTTCATTGCGACGCAGCTTGTAGAGCTTAACGAAGCCCTTCTTGAATTCTTCGCTAAGACCTTCAGCTTCATTTAGCGAATCGATCATGTCGATGTACATCTGAAGATCAGATGTCTCTTCGATATATCCCTTTTGATTGATGAAAGCGTCTTGCGCCGCTTGCCGTCTGTCAGCCATAAGTTACTCCTTCCCGGTTGTGTTCCCCAGACCGAGAAGGAGGCTCAAGGCGACTCAATGAGGAGAGCATCCGCCACGGTCGCGACAACCATACGGATGCAAGTACCCAAAAGTACCCACTGCTCCAAGAGGCAGATGCTCTCCTGATTAAGCAGTGGAATCAAAATATGGCCTTGCATTCCAAGGTATGGTTGTCGCAAGCCGGATTCTATCACGGTCCGCGCCAGGTAACAGCCGGGTAACGCGATATCCAGGAGGTCCTCACACGCCATATTTCACACCTGAAGGGTGTGCGCCGGTAGGGTTCCCAAACCCGTTTGCCTTCGGCGGCGCCTAACTTATTGCGGCAGCGGAAGCTGCCGCATGGTGGCCGTTGCTGTCAGGCAACGGCGGGCGGGCACGCAGACCGGTGTCCTCCTCTACGAAGTCAACCTGGCATACGCGTTTCGTAGGGGCGGGCATCGGGGTGCATGCCCGCCCGGGGGTGACAAGGGGATGCCCGCTGTCCGTGAGGGTGGGCGGGTTGCAACCTGCATCCAGCTTCCGCACGGCATCATCCCACCCATGGTCTTTCAGGTCAGGTTGTCCGTAGCGCAGCACTTTAGTGCTGCCTGAGACGACCCCGATCAAGCATCAGGCAGAACTGAAGTTCTGCACTACGAAGGGACCTAGCGATCAACTCTCACGCAAAGTCAATCCTTGATGTTGGCTCAACGCTGATCCAAAATCACTTCGACATTGGAAGAAGGTGGATATCATCGGATACAAAGCTCGACGACGCAGACTGAAGGATTGGGATTATCGTACGCCGAGCATGTATTTCGTGACGCTTTGCACATCTGAACGCAAGCACCTGCTTGGAAAGGTCATCGATAGCAAGATGTCCTTTTCCGCTTTGGGAAGAGTTTGCGAGGACATCTTCCTGAACGAAGAGCTTGCTCATCGAAGATGCATGGTGGACAGCTTCGTCATAATGCCCAATCACATCCATGCTCTTATCATGCCTGGCAGCTCTTATTCTTTGAGCAGCGTTATCAGGACCCTCAAGGCTCAGATCTCCCTTGAGGGTAGAAAGAGGAGTTGCCAAGGCCGGATTTGGCAAGATAGCTTCCATGATCACATCGTGCGTGACGAATGGGATCTTCTGCGCCTTCGCGAATATATCCGAGACAACCCGCTCAAGTGGGAGCTTGATCGCTTGAATACCGGCATCGTTGATCCTACAAGCCATCGTAGCGCAGCACTTTAGTGCTGCCTGTAGCATCTCCGATCACGGATCAGGCAGAACTGAAGTTCTGCACTACGAGGCCAACCTGTCAGCACTGAAGGAGCAGCTTGCGCATCAGCCGCCGTGCTCTCCGATGCGGGTTTGGGGGTGTGGCCGTGTTCAAACGCATCCGCGCCAGCGGATGCACCGGATCCTGACGGAGGCTGGGCATGAAGATCGTATGCCCATCTACAGGGCTGGCACAGTGCCTTCGTAGTGCTGGTTCAACCTTGCGCCCGTCCAAGGGCGTGAGGTTAACCAGCCATGCAGTCAGGAAAGGTCGGTTAAGCCGCGGCATGATGCGCCGGGCTTGAACCGACACTACGGGCAGTCCATGAATCATCAAGGATTGCGACACTTCTCTTGTTCTTCGGTAGCGCAGGGGTTGCTATGCCTGTTCGCTTCAGCATAATATACTATGTATATCCGTAAGGAGGATCCTATGACTACAACCACTATCGGCAAATGGGGAAATGCCTCTGCCATACGTCTGCCGAAAGCGCTCTGTCAGATGATCGGAGTCCGCATCGGTGACGATGTTGTCGTCTCGATAGAAGACAATCGACGCCTTGTCATAGAGCCAGCAGCTGAACGATTCACCATCCAAGAACGAATGAAGCAATGGGATGGAGCCCGCTATACAAGCGAAGAGATCGATTGGGGAAGCCCTACGGGAGAGGAGCTTTGGTGATATACGATCAAGGAGATATCATCGAGGTTGATTTCGATCCGACTCTTGGTCATGAACCATCGAAGAAGCGGCCAGCCCTCGTTATCAGCAATTATGATTTCAATATCACGAATTCCATGACGATCCTCTGTCCCATAACCACAAGGATGAAGCCTTTCTTCCTTCACCAAGAGCTCCCTGATGATTGTTGTGTTCAAGGAAGCGTTGTCATGGAACAATTACGCGCCATGGATCTTGAGGCCCGACCTGCCAGAAAGCTGGGATGCCTTTCCCAAAAGGAGTTGCGCTCGATACTTATCTGCATTCAATCGTTCTTCGATCTTCAGAAGATAGATACCTGAAAGATACCGAGCGGTTCACCGTAGTGACAGGCACCGATCTTCATGTCTGCCACTACGGTGGTTTCCCCAGAGCGATCTATTCCTTTTCAGGTACCTGACAGGTGATGTCGTGCTTCTTGTGGGCCACGGCTGTGGGGGCTGGGTCCATGGTGAGGCACTTGGTGGGGCAGGCTGCCACGCAACTGCCGCACTGGATGCACATGAAGGGTTGTATCTCCCAGGTGCGCTCCGGCTTGCTCACCGTGATGCAGTGGCAGGGGCATACCCGTTGGCACATGCCGCAAAGGATGCAGGCGTCAACATCGTTCACCACGTGGCCCTTCTGGCCCGCATAGGGCGGCTTCGTCTCAACCGGATACAGCAGCGTCTCCGGCTTCTTGAAGAGCGACCCGAACGTCATCCCGCCCAGATGGAAGCTTCCCATTACTCCTACCTCTCAGTGCAGCTGATGCACGGGTCGATGGTCAGGATGATCATGTTCACGTCGGCCAGGTCAGCACCCTTGAGCGCCTCCACCATACCGGCCAGGTTCTGGGAGGTGGGCGTCCTCATGCGCATGCGCTCTAGGAACTTCGTGCCGTTGCCCTGGGCGTAGTAATAGCACTCGCCCCGGGGTTGCTCCAGCACATTCGCCGCGCGGGCACCGAGTTCAGGGTTGCCCTTCACCTTGACGGAGATATCTCCCGCGGGGATCTTCGCTGCCAACTCCTTGATGATGTCGATGGATTGCAGCACCTCCAGGCAGCGCACCTTCACGCGGGCGTAGCAGTCCCCCTGCTCATCCAGGATGGGCTGGAACTCCGTGAGCGCGCCGTAGGCGCCTTTGCCGAAGGAGCGCACGTCGTAGTTCACCGCCGAGGCGCGGGCGAAGGGTCCAACCATGGAAAGGGCGATGGCCTGCTCATGGGAGAGCGTGCCCACCCCTACCGTGCGGTTCTTGACGGACATGTCCGTCAGAAGCGTGTCCATGATCTGCCGGTATTCGCCCTTGATGCCATCCAGCGTCTGGCAGATGGCCGCAAGCTCAGAGTCTTCGATGTCACGGTTCACGCCCCCTACCCTCACAACGGAGAGGATGACGCGGCCGCCTGTGGTCTTCTCGAAGATATCCAGCACCCGCTCGCGCAAACGCCAGCAATGCATGAACAGGGATTCGAACCCGAAGGCGTCAGCCGCCAGCCCTAACCAGAGCAGGTGGGAATGGATACGAGAGAGCTCATGCCAGATGACCCGCAGGTATTCTGCCCGGGAGGGCACCTCGATGCCCATGAGCGATTCCACCGTTTCGGCATAGCCCAGAGAATGGCCCATGGCGCAGATGCCGCAGATGCGCTCTGCCACGTAGATGAACTGGTTGTAATCCCTGGTCTCTACCAGCTTCTCAAGCCCGCGATGGACGAAGCCGATCTGGGGCAGGCAGTCCACCACCGTCTCATCTTGCACCACTAGATCAAGATGGAGCGGCTCTGGCAGGACCGGATGCTGGGGACCGAAGGGAATGACCGTTGCCTTGCCCATTATGCGCCCTCCCCTTCTGCTTCCTTCTTCGCTTTGGCAGCCTTGGCCTCCATGGCTGCCCGCACCTTCGCCGCCTTCTCCGGCGGCATGGCGGCTAGCTTCGCTTCCAATTCGGCGTCTACGAGGGATGCTTGCGAATGAGTGCCAGAGATGTCTGACGCACCCTCTTCCGCTTCGGCCTTCGCTTGCTTCGCTGCCTCAGCCTTGGCCTTCTTCTCAGCCAGCTTCCGTTGCTTCTCGCGCTCTGCCAGCTTCTCCGGAGAGATGATGGTCATGGGAACCTCTTCGGACACCCGATAGAAGTTGCCCAGGAAGTCTATGGCCAGGCCCTGGAAGGTGATGCCGAACAGATCATGGATCTCATTCTCGCAAACGAAGGCTTCCAGATACAGATCCGTGATGGAAGGTACCTCAGCGTCTTTGGGAAGCGCTTCCACCACCGCGTTATCCAACAGGCCATCCTTCATGTAGGAGTAGACCAAGTCAACGCTCTCATCATTGTTGACCGCTAGCATCTGCACGTAGCGCCAGCCCTCATCTTTGCGCGATGCAGCATCCTCGTGCAAGGACTGCACCTCAAGGGTGCGGAACTCAGTGGAGAATCCCATCTTAAGCCAACCCCTTCCTCTTGGCCTTGATCTTCTCGGCCTTCTCATCCAGCACCGCGATGCCCTGGACGATGGCGTCGATCAGCGTTTCCGGCCGCACGGCGCAGCCTGGTGCATAGACATCCACAGGGATAGCCTGGTCAACGCCGCCGATGACGTTATAGCAGTCATGGAAGATGCCCCCAGAGCAAGCACAGATGCCGCAGGCCACCACCACCTTCGGTTCTACCATCTGGTCGTAGATCTGGCGCACCACGTCTATGTTCTGCTCGTTCACCGAACCGGTCACCAGGAAGATATCCGCATGCTTGGGGTTACCGGTGTTGATGACCCCGAAGCGCTCACCGTCGAAGCCGGGGCACAGCGTTGCCAGCACTTCGATATCACAGCCGTTGCAGCTGGAACCGTCGTAATGGATGACCCACGGAGACTTTGAAGAGTATGCCATGTCATCCCTCCTTACAGAAACGCCAGGACCGCGATGTTGATGCCGCCCAGGATGAGGGCCACGGCCCAGGACGATTTCAACATGAACTGCCATTTCACGCGCGCGAAGTTGTTGTCGATGAGGATCTCAAGGAAGTAAGCCGCCAGGGCTGCCACCACGCCCAGGATGAGCGTGACCGGGCCGCCCCAAACGAAGAACAACCCCACCCACCCTAAGAAGAGCACGTTCTCATACCAGTGGAGGATCTCAACGAACCCCAAGGTAGAGCCGGACATCTCGGTGGTCATGCCCCGGACGATCTCCTGATGGGCATGATGGGACATGGACAGATCGAAGGGAGACTTCCTCAGCTTGATGGTGAGGATGAACATGAGCCCCAAGAAGACCGGCCAGATGTAGACGATGACCGGCTTGTCCAGCAGGAACACCGATGCCACATCGAAGGAGCCTGCAGGCATCATGGAGGAGATATAAGGCTGCAGGATGAGCCCCGTGGCCATATAGAAGGCCACGGCGAACAGGAGCACCATGGGCTCATAGGACATCACCTGAAGCGTCTCCCGGGCCGCCCCCAGCTCTGAGTAGGGTGAGCGGGAGGAATAGGCCGCGATGATGAAGAAGAGGCTGGAGAGCGTGATGACGAACACGCACATCAGCAGATTACCCCCTGAGAAGAAGATGCCGCCCGCGATGATGGCGAAGATGAGCGCGCAGATGACATAGGCATCCTGCACGCCGTTCACCGTCACGCGCTCCTTCTCGAAGAGCTTGCGCACATCGAAGTAGGGCTGGAGCAGCGGCGGCCCTACGCGCCCCTGCATCCTTGCCGAGATGATCCGGTCAAGGCCTGCCAGAAGGCAACCGATGATGGGAGCCAAGATGGCGAAGGCCAGGGTTCCCAGGATAGCTGCTATGAATCCGAATACGACCATTGCCGCCTCCTATACGAGCGTCATGCCGAGAAGCGCCATCACGGCGGCTGCGGCTATCAGGATGCTGTTGAACGTGACCCCGATGGGAGCCATGCGCTTCTCACCGAACTCTTCCTCCATGTACCAGTTGCGGGCCGTGGCCAGGCTCTCACCGGACAGGGAGTTCTGAAAGGCGCGGGTCTCATCCTCGCGGCTGACGCCGGAGAGATAGACGCCCACGCGCTTCTTCTTGGAGCGACCGAGGCCGCAGAACAATGCAATCACCACCACGCAAACGCAGATGCTGGCGATCCAGAGGTTGTCAGCGGAGATATCCTGACCACCGAAGCCGTAGACGGAGGCCACATAGGGCTCTACCAGGCTATAGGACAGAAGCGGCAGAAGGACGCAGCCTGCCACCAGGAGCGCCGCCATGAGCAGAATGGAGAACCATTCGCTGCCATGGACGGTGACCTCCACGTTCTGAGGTTCTCCAGCGATCCCCGCCAGCTTTCCCATCCATTTCGCCCAGAACATGAAGGTGGCCGCGGACCCGAAGGCCAGGATCACGATGAGAGCCACCTGATCCATGGCGACGAAGGAGACGAGGGTGGCCCACTTCGCGATGAGCATGCCGAAGGGGGCGATGAACATGCCCATGATGCCCAGCATCATGAAGCGCGCCAGACGGGGCATGCGCTCGAAGAGCAGGTCCATATCCTCTATGTCACGGCTGCCGATGTGATGCTCAGCGGTGCCCACGCAGAGGAACAGGAGGGATTTCGCAATGGCGTGGAAGAGGATCAGGAACATGGCCGCCCAGACCGCCTCAGGGCTTCCCACCCCGGCGCAGGCGGTGATGAGCCCTAGGTTGGCAATGGTGGAATAGGCCAGCACGCGCTTGGCGTTGGTCTGAGAGATGGCCATGAATGAGCACAGCAGGAACGTGACCGATCCCACCAACATGACCATGACCGAGGGCACCGGACTCACCAGGAAGCACGGGGCCAGCTTCACCAGCATGAACACACCGGCTTTCACCATGGTGGAGGAATGGAGCAGGGCGCTGGTGGGCGTGGGCGCCACCATGGCTCCCAGAAGCCAGGTTTGGAAGGGCATCTGGGCTGCCTTGGTGATGCCTGCGAAGGCGAGGCATACCACGGGCAGCAGCACGAGAGCCGGGTTCATGATGCCCATCTCTATGAACTCATTCAAGGAGAAGGTTCCCACCTGGGTGGCGCAGAGGAAGAGCGCCAAGATGAAGGCGATGCCACCGGCCAGGTTCATGATGATCTGGCGGAAGGCATTGCAGATAGCCTCTTCGGTCTTGGTGTAGCCGATGAGCAAGAACGAGCAGAGGGTGGTCACCTCCCAGCCAGTGAACATCCAGGCCATATTGTTGGACAGCACGATGACGAACATGGCAGAGAGGAAGATGAACATGAGCGCGAAGAAGGTAGGCCGCCTATCGGGCGCCCCTTCGGGCTCATGGCTTTGGAAGTCCTGCATGTAGCCGATGGCGTAGATGCAGATGCCCGAACCGATGACGCCGATGATGAGCACCATCATCAAGGAGAGCGAATCAAGGTAGAGCCCTTGGGCCACTTCCATCTCATGGGCATGGGCGAATTCCACATAGAGCACCAATACCAGCTGCACGATGCCCAGCACCCCTGCCAGCACGTTCTTGTACTTGGCTGCATAGGCCAAGATCACGAACACGCAGATACAGCTCACTGCCGTACAGGCTGCATCAGCCAAAGCCGATGAGCATTCGAAGAGCACAAGGGATGTGCCCAGGTGCATGCAGGTGAGGATGACCGAGGCCGCAGCTGTGACCACAGCCCCTACCACCACCAGCACGTTCCGTGCAGAATTGTTCCTGATGACCACCAGCAGCAATGCTATGAGCGCCGGGAATGCCATGA
>CANOIM010000020.1 GCA_947566075.1 uncultured Eggerthellaceae bacterium
AAGGTGATGGTGGCGTGCAAGAGGGACCTACTGTGTTGGAAGAGGGTGACTTCGGTGAAGAGGACGTGCTCCATTGGGTTTACAAGGATGATGCCAGCCTGACCATATCCGGCACGGGAGCGATGCCTGATTTTACGGAAGACGGCGGCCAGCCATGGAATGCGTACCTGCGTACGGTGGAGAAGCTCACCATTGAAGAGGGCGTTGAGAACATCGGCGCCTATGCTTTCTATGAAAGTCGGATCCTTGCAGAAGCTGTTCTTCCTGAAAGCCTGATACGAATCGGGGATTATGCGTTCTACTACAACGAGAAAGTCACCGAGTTCCACCTCTCAGATAGCATTGAGATAATCGGTACTCACGCTTTCGAAAATTGTTCTAGGCTTAGATCCTTTAAAGCGCCAAGCGGGCTGACTGAACTGAGCGATTCAGTGCTGGCGGGTTGCGGGACTGTGTATGGAGCGTCTAACAGATTCAGCGTTAGCTTGCATGCCGGTATCACGCGAATCGGTGCAAGCGCATTGTCTCGCTGTTCTTTTACTACTCTAGAACTTCCATCTTGCCTTGAGTTTATTGGTAGCAGTGCTTTCCACTCGACTACCATATACAGCGATTTCATGCTTCCGGCATTGAAATATAACCCTTCATATCTTGGTTATTACACTGTTGAGGGAACGCTCATCTTGTCGGAAGGCATGTCAACGGCCGCAGCAAATGAAGTTGTATCGAGTTGCGATTGTCAATATATTCAGCTTCCAGCCAGTTTGGACCGATTCACCTATTCCCCTCGTACCAATATGCCCGCCGGTGTGGAGCGAGGTTTCATCGTGGATCCGGATAACCCGAACTACATCGCTCAAGACGGAATGCTTTTCTCGCGCTGCAATGGAGACAAGGAATACGAGAGCAAGACAGCCGTTTTGTGTGCATGCCCCTCGTCTAAGCAATATACGGATTATGCGCTGCCGGAAGGGACGAAGGTGGTTCTACGGTGCCCGCCATGCGTAAACTTGACCGTTCCGGCCTCTGTCGAGGAGATTGTCTCTCCTGGTGGCTCAGCTTGGATAAATGTACATCAGGATAATGCACACTACGCGTCTGCGGATGGCATCCTTTACACAAAGGACATGAAGCGACTCATTTATTGTCCGACGCAGTATTCCGGCAATCCCCATATAAGGATTCCTGGGGGTGTTGAGACGATCAATTCCAGAGCTTTTTACTATCGTTCTACCATCAAAAGCGTCAGTTTGCCGGATGGCGTCAAATCAATCGAAGGGGATTGCTTTTATGGATGCGCTAATCTCGCAGCCGTGCGTATTCCTATGTCATTGGAAACGGTAGCGATGTACGCCTTTTGGCATGTTGCGGAAAAGGGGCGTGACGGGTTAACCGTGTTCTATGCAGGCCGCGAAAGCGAGTGGCCAAAGGCATCTATTGCCTCTTTTGGTAATTCCGCTTTGACTTCCTCAAAGCGCTACTACGATGTCAAAAGCTTCGGAGTTTGTGAAGACCAACTTCTCTATTACGTGGATATGCAGGATACGCTGCATGTCGTATCAGATGTTCAACTGAACAGCCTCAGTGCTGTGATGATGGATTATTCGACTGCACAGCCCATGTGGCTGCAAAACGATGAGTACTTTACGAGGCTTGAGCTCGATCTATCGATCGAGCGGATCAGTGATGGTGCATTTCGAGACAGTGATGACCTCGAAGAGGTTGTTCTGCATCGAATGATCAAAAGTGTTGGCGCTGCTGCTTTTGCTAATTGTCCGAAACTCAAACGCGTCATATGTTCGGGTGAGCCTCCGACTGTAACCCCTGCAGTGGATACGGGTGCGTCGTTTGATGCGGGATTAGTGACTATTGAGTATCCGCACAATGCTTCATCTTGGTTAAGTGTTATCAACACGACCCAAAGCGTGCCAACATGGCAGGGTTATGTTGTATCTGGTTATCAACCTGAAGGATTGCCAAAGGTGAGCACAGCCCAGATAATCAGGAATGGCAAAGAGGTGACTGACCTAACCGTGGTCGGGTATCAATGGAGCTATGTTGCGCCGCATGAGTGTTCGATTCAGGTTCTTGACGAGGGCGGGGCTAACATCACCGATAAGGTTGGTATTAATATTGAGGCTCCAGCAAGGAAAAGGCCGCTAAACAAATACTGGGAGTCAGGGCGACGGGAGCCCTATTACGATGAAGCGGCACAGATGATAAAAGTGCCAGAAGTATCACCAGAAGGTGATTACCGAGTAGAGATTTCGCCCAAGGAGTATGAATCAGAAGGGGATGTTCTTGTCACTACCTTTCATGTGACTCGGGAAAATGAAGATCAGTGTCTCCTTGTGGTTAATGGTCAACACATTTCTTCAGGTGCTACCAGAGCATTGAAGGCGTATGGTCGTTATTCGACTGCAGATCATGAAATGACGATCGATGTATGCAATCGATATTATGAGACCGTCTTTGATGAATTAGACGCTCTGGTGATCGACAGTTTGAGCAATGAAGATGTGACGGACCATACAGAAGAGCGTGGCTTTCGTATAACAGGAGCCCCTGATCAGAAGATAGTTTCTGAAAACATGGCGCCAGACAGGACCTATGCCATCTCATGGACCTACAAAAACCCCTCCATCAAAGGGAAAGTCGATTTTAATCTGAGAATTGAGCGCGAGTCCAGCTTGATGAATATTCCTTATACGCTCGACCTTCGTGGAGGGGATGAGACGATCGAGCTTGGTGAGGGCGCAACGTGGTCGAGCAAGCCATTGCGAGCTCGCGTGCTTGATGGGTTTGACGATCCGTGCTGGCCCAACCTCAGTTGGATCGTGAAGGATGAAAGTGGTAATGACGTTACCAGGTTCTTCCAGATCGATGAACAGGGTTACATCAAGGTGGACCCATCGCTTCGGGCCACGCTTGATGCCTCTGGGTCTTCATCTGCTTTTACGGTATGTGCTCAAGCGAAAGGCGTTGTTGGTTATGATGCTGTGAACGATCGTGCAGATCTTACGCCTTTGATGCGTACAAGCAACGAGATCAAGTTCTTTGTCAAGCGGCATACAGAGCCTCCTGCCCCGGTTACCCATGTTGCCACGTTCAAGGTGGGGGATGAGGTGATAGGGCAGGTGACCTTTGCCGAAGGTGATACGTCACTTGAGACTCCGGCGTTACCGCCCAAGGCGAATTATGTAGGCCAGTGGGAGACTGCAGGTAAGCCCTGGGCTGAGTTCGACCTTTCGAGCGCCACTACAGATGTAGAGGTGGCGGGCGTTTACGCACCCCTAGACCCCGACGCGGTGTCTAAGGTAGAGGGCGGTGGCGATGCCGAGTACAAGGATGGCGTCGTTACGGTGAACCTGCGGGCCAGCGCCAGTTCTCGCAACGTGCGCGTGGAGTCCAGCTCCACTAAGCCCGTGGATGTGGTGTTGGTGTGTGACCAGTCAGGGAGCATGGACCAGAAACTCGGCGGCGGCATAACGAAGCGCGATGCCCTTGTGAACTGTGCAAACGACTTCGTTGGTAAGCTGTCTGAGAACGCGAAGAGGACCGGAGCTGAGCATCGTGTCGCGCTGGTCGGGTTCGGTTGCACGAACTTCAAGGGCAACTACGCGGGCAGCGGCCTGCTTGCGACGAATAGCAGCAGCAACTTCGTCGGGTACTCCAGGGCGAAGGCCCAATACGGCAATGCGCTCATGTCCATCAATGTGGGCGAGTCTGTCAACCAGAGAATCCTTGCGGGAATACGGAACGTTAGCACCAACGGTGCAACCGCAGCCCATCTTGGGTTGGAGATGGCATCGGGCATCTTTGCCAGCAACCCTGTCGGCCAGGGGACTGCTGCGGGCGATAGGGAGCGAATCGTCCTGTTCATTACCGATGGAACTCCCACTCTGTATTACACGAATCAGACCGTCAACAAAACGTCCGCTTACGATCAAGTCAATGTCGTAGCCGCCGATGCCATCAAGCAGGCAGGCTCGCTCAAGCAGAGCCAAGGCGCGAGGATATACAGCATAGGCGTCGAGGCCAAGGCGAACGCTGCCGCCGAGAACCTCTATGGCGACAACGGCATCGAGAAGCCGATGTGGCCTTCAAGCGAGGTAAGCTTCGATTTCAATCGCTTCCTCCATGCAGTATCCTCGGACTTTCCCGCTGCGACGAGCATGCGGAACATGGGTCCCGGTTCCAAGGACGCTGGTTACTACATGCCGGTTACGAACACCAGCGCCCTTGATGGCATCTTCACGCGGATCCTCATGAGCACTGTCTACACCGTTGAGGTGTTCGACCGTGCAACGCTGCGCTATGAGGTGCCTGCAGGGCTTGCGCTTACGCTGAAGCAGGAGGAGGAGATGCGTGCTGACCTTGAAGCGCAGGGCATCTCCAGTAACGATATCTCCGTTTTGCGGGAAAACGGCAAGACCATCCTCACGTTCCGCAATGTACCCGTGAAGCAGACGCTCAAAGACGGCGTACCTATTTTTGTGGCCCAGGTCAGCTTCAAGCTGTCCGCCACGCCCGGCACCTCGGGACAGGTACCCATGGGAAGCGTGGATGTGGATTGTATGGGCGAGGCGTCTCAACATGGTCTATCGAACATCACGGTTCCTGCAGACCGCTGCCTAGTGGTGTTCAACATGGATGGCGTGCCCTATGAGATCCGAGAAATGCAAATGGGTGATGCCATAGAAGCGCCTGACACTGACCTGGCTCGCTGGCTTGCCTTCGAGAAGCTGCAGGACCCGAAGGTGACGGGACCCGTGGCCGTATTCGAGACAACGTCACTGACCAGGACGTACGCCATGCATTGGGTAGTGAATGGCACTGATCGCATCGTTCATCTGACGCCTGGTTCTGCGGTAGCCGTGCCCGATGTCAGCGACCTTATCCCTGAAGGCTATGAGGTGGCTGGATGGTCACCGGCACCGCCGCTTTCGATGCCCTCTGGTGATATGACCTGCACCGCCGTTGTCACGGAGAGCCATAAGCACGCCTACACCGCCTCGGCCTACAAGACAGGCTACTGCACTGACGGCATGGAGGTGCATAACGTGTGCGCTTGCGGTGAAGAGGAGGTGACGCGGGAGGCTCCGCTGGCTGAGCATGCTTTCACCACGGTGCTCTCCAACGAAGGCACCTACACGGCAACTACGAAGCGCCACCTGGTCTGCAAGGACTGCGGCTATTCCATGGAAATGGAGATGGAATATGAGGCTGCCGAAGGTGATGATGAAGTAGTGGTGTTGGATCTGACGAAAGTGCAGGCTGAAGCAGAGAAGCCAGGCGCATCGGATGATGATATCGAAGTGAAGGTGTTCATGGATGCAGAGGATGGCGAAGAATATACCGTCACCCGCATTGATGAGGATGATACGCGCACAGATTATCCACCCACGGTGCGCGATGGTTACGTATGGTTCTACCCGAATCACTTCAGCATCTATGTCATTGGGAAGAAGGATGCTGCGGGTGTGTCTGCGTCAGATGTCGTTACCTATGCTGATAGCCTAGAGCGCCTTGAGCGTGCCGCCACTGAGGATCCTGGTGAAGGGGAGCTTCCGGACGACCCGGGCAAGCTACCGCAGGATCCCGACGACGAGAACCAGGGGAGCGGTGATGACGGGAATGGCAATGGCAACCAAGGTGGCCAAGGTGGGGGCAGCGGATCAGGCGATGGTCCTGATGCGAATGGCGGCGTTGATAGCGGTGACGATGCCGTGCTCACCGATCCGGCGCAGCCGAACCAGGGTGTTGTTGGCGGTGAGCCTCTGCCTCAGACAGGTGATGTCGCCCTTGGTCAAGCCTTCGCGTTCCTGTCAGTGGCCTTCGCTGCGTCTGCGTGTGCCTGGGGCTTGCGACAGCATCGACGCAAAAAGCGGGCGTGAAGGAGCTTCTGGTTGAATCCGTAGGGACAGAACTGCAGGCGGCAACCCTGAAAGCGTTCACCGTAGGGACAGGAGCTTGCTCCTGTCCGCGGGAGACGACCCTGGAAGCGTTTTGCGTGAGCTGAGGCCGGGCTGCACCCATCCTGCCTTGCCGATAGCATTGATCCCCTTGCATCCCCCGGACAGGAACGAGTTCCTGTCCCTACGACAACCTTGGCTAGGAACGAGTTCCTGTCCCTACGACAACCTTGGCTAGGAACGAGTTTCTGTCCCTACGGAAGCTTGCGAACATGTCCCTATGCTACACTCGCGGGATGGATGAGGAGAGACTCACATATTCGCTCACGCTGGCCTATGACGGCGCGCCTTTCGCGGGGTTCGCACGGCAGCCAGGCCAGCTCACGGTGCAGGGGGAAGTGGAACGTGCCTTGAGCACGCTCTTCCGCCGCCCGGTCGAAGTCACCTGTGCGGGGCGGACGGATGCGGGGGTCCATGCCAGGGCCCAAGTGGTGAGCTTCGATGTGCTCTCCCCAGAGATGGCAGGCCGCAAGCCCGCACCGTTCCTGCGTTCCCTGAACGCCCTCACCCATGATGGCATCTCAGTGCGCAGTCTGGACGAGCGTGCACCCGGCTTCTCGGCCCGCTTCGACGCGAAGATGCGCGAATACCGTTACTTCATCTTCAATCACGAATGCCCTCCCATATTCACGGACGCCTTTGCCTGGCACGTGAAGAAGCCGCTTGACGTGGCGGTTATGGAGGAAGGAGCCGCTCATCTGATAGGGGAGCATGACTTCAAGAGCTTCTGCCTGGCCGCGTCAGCCGAAGGCCGCCGGACCTTTCGCTATGTGGATGAGATTTCGTTCCATGAGTGCCAAGAGTTCGGCGAAGAACTCCTCTTCGTGAAGGTGCGCGGCAACGCGTTCTTGCATTCCATGGTACGTGCCATGGTGGGTACATTAGTGAACGTGGGGAAGGGCACGAAGCCTGCTTCGTGGGTGGCTGAAGCTCTCCAGGCAAGGAATCGCTCCGCTGCCGGGGAGAACGCGCCCGCCAAGGGCCTCGTCCTGTGGGATGTGGAGTACTGAACCGTATAATCTACGCCGCTCTGCATCTTTTCGTTCAAGGAACAAACTATGACGAACTCAACATCTACCGAAACAGCTCCCGCCCGCGCTTCCTGGTCTGGCAAGTGGGGCTTCATCCTAGCAGCCGCGGCCTCTGCGGTGGGTCTGGGGAACCTGTGGCGCTTCCCCTACTTGGCCGCGAAATACGGTGGCGGCGCGTTCCTGATCACCTACATCGTCTTGGTGGTCACCTTCGGCTTCGCGCTCATGATGGCAGAAACGGCCTTGGGCCGCATGACGGGGCAGTCCGCCATCGGTGCATTCCGTGCCTTCGGCAAGAAGTTCACCATCATCGGCATCTTGGCATCGGCTGTGCCCTTCATCATCACGCCCTACTATGCGCTTATCGGCGGTTGGGTGACGAAGTACATGGCTGCCTACGTGGTGCAGCCTGCCTCTGAGATAGCAGACGGCGAGTTCTTCGGCGGCTTCATCCTGCAGAACGTAGAGAGCTACCTGTGGATGTTCATCTTCATCGCCTGCGTGGTGGCGGTGGTGGCTTTCGGCGTGAAGCGCGGCATCGAACGGGTCAACAAGGTGCTGATGCCCGCTCTCATCATCATGGCTATCATCATCTCTGTGTTCGCGCTCACGCTGCCCGGCGCTCTGGACGGCCTTGCCTACTATCTGATCCCTGACTTCACGAAGTTCAGCGCAGAGCTGGTGGTGGCTGCCATGGGTCAGATGTTCTTCAGCCTGTCTTTGGCCATGGGCATCATGATCACCTACGGCTCTTATTTCTCGAAGCAAGAAGACCTGGAGCACTCTGTGCGCCGCATCGAGCTCTTCGACACCGGCATCGCCATTCTGGCAGGCCTCATGATCATCCCGGCGGCGGTTGCTGTGCAGGGAAGCGGTGAGGCAGTGGCCACCACGGCTGGTCCCGGTCTCATGTTCGGCGTGCTTCCTCAGGTGTTCCTCGGCTTCGGCTTCGCGGCGAACGTCGTTGGGTTCCTCTTCTTCGCCCTGGTGTTCTTCGCAGCGCTCACCAGCTGCATCTCCTTGTTCGAGACGCTGGTATCCATCGTGGATGACGCCACCAAGAAGGGACGCACGTTCTCCATCCTGGTATGCACGGTGTTCATCGTCATCGTGGCCACCATCGTCAACCTGGGCTACAATGAATTGCTCTCCGTTGACCTCATGTACAGCCTCTTCGGCATTGGGGAGTATCAGGATTCTCAGCTGCTGGACTTCTTCGACTTCCTGTCCAACACCATCATGATGCCCATCGTGGCGCTGCTCACCTGCATCTTCGTGGGGTGGATCATCAAGCCGAAGACGCTCATCACTGAGATCAAGCAATCCAGCAAGTTCACGGGCGAGAAGCTGTTCGTGGTCATGATCAAGTACATCGCTCCGGTGTTCGTGGTGGTCATCTTGGTGGCCTACGTCATGAACACGGCAGGGATGATATCCCTCTAGGAAGGATGGGGTCTTCGCATGGCGCTTTCCATCGGGATCGTAGGGCTGCCGAATGTGGGCAAGTCCACGCTGTTCACGGCGCTCACTAACAAAGGCGGCTTGGCTGCCAATTACCCCTTCGCCACCATCGAACCCAACGTGGGCATCGTGCCGGTGCCGGACAGCCGGTTGGATGCGCTGGCAAAGATAGACAGTCCGGCGAAGATCGTGCCCGCTACGGTGGAATTCGTTGACATTGCTGGTCTGGTTGCCGGAGCCAGCCAGGGAGAGGGCCTGGGTAACCAGTTCCTGGCGAACATCCGTGAGACGGATGCTATCTGCGAGGTGGTGCGCTTCTTCTCTGACCCGGACGTGGTGCACGTGGCGGGCAAGGTGGATGCGCTCTCGGACGTGGAGACCATCAAGACGGAGCTCATCTTGGCGGATATCGCTACCATTGAAAAGGCGCTTCCGCGGCTGGAGAAGGAGGCCAAGCGCGACAAGGCAGCCGTCAAGAAGCTGGAGGCGGCACGCAAGGTGCTGGACGGGCTCAATGAGGGGCACAGGGCCCGCACGCTGGGGCTGGACGAGGAAGAGCAGGAGGCCATCTATGAGCTGCACCTGCTCACCATGAAGCCCATGCTCTATGTGGCGAATGTGGATGAGGATCAGTTGAGCGCTGACCTGCCAGAGATAGATGGATTGGCACCCGTGCCCATCTCTGCAAAGGTGGAGGCTGACCTGGCAGAACTGGATGCAGAAGAGGCAGCGGAATACCTGGAGGCCATGGGGCTAGAGGAAAGCGGACTGGCGCGCCTCGTGCGTGAGGCCTACGCGCTTCTAGGGCTGCAATCCTTCTTCACCAGTGGTGAAACGGAGAGCCGGGCCTGGACGGTGCCCATAGGGGCCAAGGCTCCTCAGGCAGCTGGCGTCATCCATTCTGATTTCGAGCGAGGCTTCATCAAGGCTGAAACGGCTTCCTTTGAGGATTACGTGGCAAACGGTGGCGAAAAGGGTTGCCGGGAGACCGGAACGCTGCGCCAGGAAGGCAAGGATTATGTGGTGCAGGATGGGGACGTCATGCACTTCAAATTCAACGTCTAAGGCAACCACAGCACCGGATCTTGCCGCTCCAATGTCTGATCATGGCAGGTAATGCACTTGCAAGATCTCAGGATGCGCATCTACGAAGGCTGAGGCACGGGAAGGTCCCAGCATGAGCAGCGTGGTTGAGAACCCCTCTGCATCCAGGGAGCGTTCGCAGACCACAGATACCGAAGGGCATTCCACCGGCGCGGGCATCCCTGTGTTTGGGTCAAGGATGTGATGGTAGGGAACGCCCTCCACTACGCAGCTACGCTCATAGGTGCCGCTGGTCACCACGCTACCATGCTCAAGGGTGATGACGCGGGCGGTCTTCTCTGGCGCGCAGGGGTCACGCAAGCCCACCTTCCAGGGGCTGCCATCTGGTTTGCTGCCACCCACTAGGATGTTCCCGCCCAGGTCTATGACCCACCCCCGGCCTCCGTGATCCTCAAAGAGCCCTTGCAACTCATCGGCTATCCATCCCTTTGCAATACCGCCCACATCCATCATGGCCTCTGGATCATTTAAGCGGATGCGGTGCCCCTGACGGTCAAGGCGGATCTGCTGCCAGTTCACATGGCGCACCGCTTCCTCAAGGGCTGAGCGGTTGGGGATGATCCCTTGCTTCAGGTCCCAGAGCTTGCTCACCGCACCGATGGTGATATCGAAGAGACCACCGCTAGCTTCGCAATAACCTAGGGCCGCTTCCACCACGTTGAAGGTGACAGGGTCAACGGGTACCCACTTTCCCTGAGCCGCATTCACCCGTGAGATGTCTGAGGTGGGAAGGGTGCGTGAGAGCAGGCGCTCGTAGCGTTCGCAATCCTCCCGAGCGGCATCCAAAGCTTGCTCCATGGCTGAAGCATTCCCGTAAGCGCGCAGGCCTACCAGGGTGTCGAAGGCGCGAAAGCGCGCCTCAGTCCATTTCGCTCTGCAGTCATCTGTCATGGCGTTCCTCTCTCAGATCATCATAACGCCCGTTCAACGCCTCAGTCTATCGGGATGAGACGGCTCATCTCTCATGTTCCGAAGCTGATTTCTCTCAATACGCCCTTCGTGGGGGATATGGCTTCCAAAGCCATTCGTAGTCTTTGAGCCATGCGAGCTGAAAGCTCAAAGCAAGAGAGAAAGCGAGGAGAGGACATGACTCAGCAAGAGCCAGTCGAGTATCACTGGGGTGAGACCCATGGCAAGAAGTACCGTCGTGGCACCCGTCTTGCCAAGGATGCAACGGCTCCTAAGCCAGCAGCCAAGACCCCAGACGTTCCCTGGACTTGGGAAGAGGACGGCATGACCGTCATCCGTGGCACCGCCCGGTCCGCACCGGGGTGTCACAATGTGTGCGGCATCTTGTCCTATGTGAAGGACGGGAAGCTCGTCAAGATAGAGGGTGACCCGGAGGACCCCTACAACCAAGGGCGTCTCTGCAGCCGCTGCCTCTGCATCCCTGATTATGTTTACCATGAGGACCGCCTTCTCTACCCCATGAAGCGCGCCCGCGAAGACCGCGGCAAGGACAAGTTCGAGCGCATCACCTGGGATGAGGCCTACGACATCATCGTGGAGAACTTCAAGAAGGTAGCCGATGAGTATGGTGCAGACAAGATAGCTTGCTGCCAGGGCACCGGTCGCGACATCCACCAGGTGACGCGCATCAATGCCACTTGCGGCTCTCCCAATGAGGGCGTGCCCTACTTCGCGGGCAACTCCTGCTATCTGCCCCGCATCGCCTCCATGGCTTGCATGCTGGGAGACCCTTGCGTGATGGATTGCAGCCAGTTCCTGCCGGAGCGCTACGATGATCCGCGCTATATCGTGCCCGAATACTGCATCATCTGGGGCCATCAGCCGTTCTACTCCAACGCTGACGGCTTCTACGGCCACTGGATCATAGACCTCATGAAGCGGGGCATGAAGGTGGCCGTGGTAGACCCGAAGCTCACGTGGATAGCGGCGAAGGCGGGCGAGGACTGGCTGCGCGTGCGCCCCGGCGGCGATGGCGCTCTGGCCATGGCCATGCTGAAGGTCATCTGTGATGAGAAGCTCTATGACCAGGACTTCTGCGACAAGTGGGTCTACGGCTTGGATGCGGTCTGCGAGCGCGTAGCAGCCATGGACTTGGATGACCTCTGCGAAAAGGCCTGGGTATCCGTGGAAGACGTCCAGCGCGTGGCCCGCACCTATGCGGCGGCGAAGCCCGCAGCCATCCAATGGGGCGTGGCCTTGGACCAGCAGACCGGCGGCCAGCAGGCGGCCCATGCCGTGACAGCCCTCTGGTGCATCACCGGTAACCTGGATGTGCCGGGCGGTAACGTCATCGGTCAGGCTTGTTGGGGCATCGAACAGCCGAACTGGACGGGCTGCTGGGGTTACGATGAGCTGCTCACCGAAGAGGAATCAGCGAAGCGCATCGGCATCGAGCGCTATCCTATGTTCGCCGTGGGCTTCAAGAACCTCTCCTCCAACGCCACCATAGAAGCCTGGCAGCGGGGTGAGGTGCCCATCCATGCCGCCTATTTCGTCACCAACAACTTCCTGGCCACCATGGGTGCTCAGGCTGAGCAGCAGCTGGAATGGTACAAGCAGATAGACTTCTGTGTTTTCCAAGACCTGTTCATGACGCCCTCCATGATGGCCCTGGCTGACGTGGTGCTGCCTGCAGCCACCTATGCTGAGCGCAACGGCTTCGGCGGCTTGAACCCCTATCGCATCAGCTGCATCACTCAGGCCATCGAACCGGTGGGTGAAGCAAAGCCGGACAACACCATCTTCCTTGAGCTGGGCAAGCGCCTGGCAGAGGCACTCCGTCCGCAGAACCAAGACATAGCCTGGCCCTGGGACAGCGTTGAGGAGATGTGGGACTACGCCTTGGAGGACGGCGGCTTCACTTGGGAAGAGCTGCGTGATTCCGTTTGGAAGTATCCGGAATTCGAATACCGCAAGTACGAGAAGGGCCTTCTGCGTCCGGATGGCGGCGTGGGCTTCTCAACGGAGACGGGCCGCGCAGAGATCTACTCCATGGTGTTCCATCACACCTCTTGGTCCGGCCTGGATCCGCTGCCCAGCTACGTTGAGCCGGTGGAAAGCCCCTATTCCAACCCGGATGCTGTGGAAGAGCTGCCCTATATCGTCACCTCAGGCGCTCGCGTGCCACACTTTTTCCACTCTGAGCAGCGCCAGGTGAAGAAGCTGCGCAACCTACACCCTGACCCGCTCTGCTACCTGCATCCTGATACCGCTGCCAAGCATGGCATCAGCGAAGGGGATTGGATGTGGCTGGAAAATCAGCACGGCAAGTGCAAGTACCGCGCGAAGTTCGATGAGAACTACGACCCGCGGGTCATGCAGTGCGATCATGGCTGGTGGTTCCCTGAGCGCAAGGACCAGGCGGAAGAGAACACGGCTGATGAGAAGGCGGGCCTGTTCGGCGTCTTCGAGAGCCAGATCAACAACCTGGTCCCCTTCGATGCAGGCGTTTCCGGCTTCGGCTCCAACTACAAATCCATGATGTGCCGCATCTATAAGGATGGTGACGAGCCAGCGCCTTTGGGGGATCTGCCCCTTGCCAGCGGCAAGGACGGCAATGACCCCACAGCCCAGACGGAGACCATAACCACCGAAGACCGGCCGCTGGCTTAAGGAGAGATGGACGATCATGGCATTCAAAGGAATCAAGGTAGACGTCAACTACTGCACGGGCTGTGAGACCTGCGTGTTGGCCTGTCAGCAAGAACGCGGTTTCACCGAAAAGGAATTCGGCGTGACAGTGACCCAGCTAGGGCCCTTCCACATCACACCAGACAAAAAGGATTACGAGTTCGATTTCATCCCGCAGTTCACAGATTGGTGCGACCTGTGCGAAGAGCGCACTGCCAAAGGCAAGCTCCCCAGCTGCGTACAGATGTGTCAGGCCCAATGCTTGGAGTACGGGGATATGGAAGAGCTGATGCGGGCGGTCACCTCTCCCAAGCAGGTGGTCTACGCCATCAAGGAGGCCTAGAGGCTCTCGCGCTCTGACAGAGGGAAACTGCCGGGAGGGCCCCCTACCCCCCAAAACCCCTCCCGGCTTTTCCATAGAGTTCGGCACCATCCCTCGGGCTTCAGTCTGAGGGTAGAGATCCAGAGGAAAGGAAGGTCAGAAGATGGGCATGGAAGACATCGTCGAGCGTTTGGACCACGTGGACGTGCGGGCACCGCGGGAGTTCTCCCACAGGGTGACGCCTGAGCAGCGTGAGCAGGGACGCATCGACTGGCGCATCCGCAACGCCGAGAACATGCAGAAGATGAAGACCCACACCGTGAACGACATCTATCAGAAGTAACGAAGGAAAGAGGAGACGATGTCTGAGAATTTCAAAGTGATCGATGACAATGTCCATTTCTTGCCTACCGATCTGTTCACCAACAAGAAGGTGCTGAATGGGTTCCTCTATTCTGCCCCCATCACCTTCGGCGTGAAGGCCTACTTGGATAAGACCCCGGATGGCACCAAGGATCAGCTGGTCCTTGCCACCAAAGAGGGGGATGAGATCCTCAACTACGTGGACGGCGATTACACCCTTGAGGCGAAGATCAACGCCATGGATGAAGTGGGTGTGGATATCGCTATGCTGCGCATGCCGGTGTGGCAGGAATGGCTCCACCTGGACACCTGTCAGATCGTGAACGATCAGGCGGCAGATATGTGCAAGAAGTCCGGTGGCCGTTTGGTAGCCAACGCAGTGGTGCCGCCTTGGGGGCGCCCAGAGGACATCGATGAGCTTAAGCGCTGCATCGAAGAGCTGGGCATGGTGGGCGTGCAGCTAGCCTGCTCCTACGGCAACAAATTCCTGGACGACCCGCTGTTCAAGCCCTACATGAAATACATCAACGATCACAAGATCCCGGCCGTCATCCATCACACGCCCGGCCAAAACTCCTTCGGCATGTTCCAAGAGTACACGCCGCTGCGCCGTGAGCTGGGCCGCATTACCGTACAAGCCACTGCGGTGGGTCGCGAGCTGTATTCCGGCATGTTCGACGAGTTCCCGAACCTGAAGTTCGTGCACACCATGTTCGGCGGTAACTGGTTCGCGCTTCAGAATCTGCTGGCGCCCCACGTGTCCAAGGTCAAGAAGGAGGCCATGAATCGCCTGGCCACCAACATCACGCGCGAGGACTACTTCCGCTACCTCCAGAACAACATCTATTTCGACTCTACCCACCCCATGAGCTGGAGCAAAGAAGAGTTGGAGTGCGCGGTCCAGGTGTGCGGCGCTGACCACATCCTCTTGGGTTCCTCTTTTCCCGTGTTCTACGAGTGGATGGCGAAGAGCGTGGGCGCCATCAACGAGCTGGACATTACTGAAGAGGATCGCAAGCTGATCCTCGGCGGCAACGCAGCGCGACTGTTCAACCTGTAAAGAACCTTTCCATTTCTCAAGATCAGGTGGGGCGTTTCGCGAAAGCGTCCCGCCGTACAACAGGCGCTCTGATAAGCCCAGAGCGCGGTAAAAGAGAGGAAAATCATGAGCAATCCCAATGCTGCAGCGGCAGAGAAGCCCGTTGCAACGCCAAAATACGCGTGGACCATCTTAGGGGTGGTGTTCTTCTTGAGCATCGTCATCCCCATGCAGTGGTTCAGCTGCCCTCCGTTGAAGATGAACATCTTCGCGAATTATGCTCTAGAAGGTGCTGCGCGGGCGAACTTCGGCCTGTTGATGTCATACCTTTCCACTACAGCCCTGATAGCTGCTTTGGTGGCAGGTCCTTTGGCCAACAAGATCGGCCATAAGGCAGTGCTCGTGCTGTCTTCGATCTGCTTGATCGTTGGATGTGCTTGCGCCGCGCTTTCTGGGCAGAGCTTCGACGTCTTGCTCGTTAGTCGTGTGATCACGGGTGCGGGGGTGGGCCTGGCGGCCGTGACCGCCTCTGCGGTGATCGCCATCTGGTTCCCTGGCAAGACCCGTGCCACGGCTATGGCTATCTGGTCAACCTGGGTACCGGTGGGTATGCTGATCGTCTACAATGCTGGTCCTGCCATCGCGAATGCGGGTGGCCTGCATATGGTGTGGTGGTGCATCTGCGCTCTTGCCGTGATCGCTGCCATTCTGGTGATCGTGCTATATCGTTCACCGCGTGAGGACGAGGCGGAGATCTCAGTCAAGAAGAGCTCGCTGCGGGAAGCGCTGCCCTATCTCAAATCGCGCCAGCTGGTGGCTCTTGGCATCGCATGGCTAGGCTTCAACTATGTGAATTACTGCTTCACCACCTACAATGTGGACTTCTTCCAGACGGGCATGGGCATGGATCAGACCATGGCAGCCCTTATCGGTTCCATTGCCTCTGCTTGTGGCATCATCGCTCCGCTCTTCGGTGCTATCTCTGACCGTATCAACAAGAATCGCAAGTACTTGATGATCGTGTTCGGCTGCTTGGCGCTTCTCTTGGCCGGTATCTTCGGATTCGAGAACTCTACGCTGTTCTTCTGGGTCTACCTGATCTTCCAGATCCTCGGCAACGCCATCCTCGTTGCCACCTGCCGTCCTATGGCTCCCATGCTGGTGGGACGCGGCGGTGCAACAGCAGTCACCTACGCACTGGCGGTCATCACGGTGCTCCAGTATCTGGGTCAGATGTTCGTGTTCCTGTGCGGTACTGCTATCGACACCTTTGGGTTCACTTCCATGGCGGCATGGACAGCAGTGGCTCCGGTGGCAGCGGTCTGCTTGATCGCTTCGTTCTTCATCAAGCCCTCTGCGGTTCCTTCTACAGCTGAGAAGAAGCCGGAAGAGAAGTAGTTTTTGCGCGTTGCATTGCGCAAGCTCATAGGTTGCGAACCGACCCCGGATCTCCGGGGTCGGTCTCTCTAAAGGACAAGCAGCATGGAAGGGGGGCAGGTTTGGAACGTCAGGGTACGCGGTGCGCGGTCTGCGTGCTATGCGGGAAGTGCTTCGAAGCGCCTAAGGTAGAGAAGCCCGCACCGAACGGGATATGGTCAGGCCAGCGCTGCGCGGTTTGCATCAGCTGTGGAAAATGCGCGACAGCCTGGGGTCTCACGGCGGCTGAGGATGTGGATGCGGTGAGCCATGCCACGGACATGGCCTCTATGGCGAAGCGGTTGGATACGGGTCAGGCCGCGCCTCCTCCCATCCCCCATGCTCCTGGTATTGTGATCGAGGCAGATGATGGCGCATGCGATGCCGTGAGCGGTGCCACGCCAGGGGTATCTGCGGCTTGCAAGGAATTGGGTTTGGCCGACATGGGAACCGTGATAGCGGCCCGCCACATCAAGCCACCTGGGGTTGCTTGATATACGCTTTGGGGTATGCGCCTGATTAGAGACATTCAATACGGTTGAAAAAACCCTAAAACGACATCTAATCTAGTTGGAAATCCTCGATCGGCGGTTCATTATCTATGAAGGTTATGCAAGCGCTAGATCCCGTGCCACTAAGTCCCGCAGGTAGTCAGAGCGTGTAGATCCCAGTTTGGCTGCACGCTCATCTATGGCGGCTATGACGGATGGTGGCTCCTTGAAGGTCACTGGTTTCATGACTTCGCCGAATACTGCGGGGCGTCCTGCGTGAGGGGAGCCGTATTCTGTTCGGTCCCAGGTGCCGTCCTCGAAGCTTTTCGTCAAAGATTCCATTTCTTTCACGGACATGCCAGTCAGCTCGTCCATCTTCTTCTCGCTCATAGGATCTACCTCCTTGCCAGCTTCAATTCGATCAATGTTTTCTTCGAAGGAGGGGTCATCGCGTGAAAGATGACCCAATCTCCTTTTTCGGTGTGAGTTGCCACCATTTCGATGAGACGTCCATGTGCATCCGCTCCAACAGCGATATATCGGTCCGGGTCTTCACCGAGCCGCGGAAGATACGCAAGCGCGTTCTCCCATGCGCTGAGCACGTCCTCTTGGGTCAGTTCCGGGTGCCGTTCCATCACCCTTGGATGCACGATGACGTTCATGATCGATCTCCTAATTCGTACTACAGTAATTGTAGTACGAAATTGATGCGACGAGAAGAACCAGATTCCTTCTATCGTGCTGAAGCCATATCAAACTGCTTGGGTTAACTGAGGTGGAATCTGCCATTTCCCTTGGCAACGAGGAAAGGATAAAAGAGGATAAAAGCCCGTGGCGCGTGGTTCAGCGGATGATCTTTCCTATATGTGAAAATCTTGGATTCAATCCAAGATTTTACAAAACCCGTGTAAGAGGCTACTATGAATCAGGAAGGAGAAAGGTGCTTCCATGTACATTGAGCGAGAGATCGAATCTGTCATCAAAGCTTATCTCGATCAATTCAAAGTGGTATTGGTGACGGGCGCGCGTCAAGTGGGGAAGACGACGATGCTCAAGCATACGTTACCTCCTGCATTCGCCTATATCTCGCTTGATGACCTTGAGCTTCTATCGCGAGTACGAGGCGATTCCGCTCTCTTCTTTCTTGAGCACGATCTTCCGTTGGCCATAGGCGAGATACAGTACGCACCTGAGCTGTTCATGCGGATCAAGCATATCGTTGATGCAAAGAGCGAGAAAGGACTCATCGTTCTCACGGGCTCGCAGACGCATCACCTGATGAAGAACGTGTCTGAATCCCTTGCGGGCAGAGTGGGTGTCCTGGAGATGAGCTCATTTTCTTTACGCGAGGTCCTTGGACATCTCAGGCATGAGCCTTTCGTTCCACATCTTATAAAGCAAGAGGACCAACCAGCTATCCCTTTCAATCTGTGGACCCACATCCAAAGGGGGTCCATGCCGGAATTGGCTGATGCTGCAATAGACCCTTATGCTTACTATTCATCCTATGTTCGCACCTACATAGAACGGGATGTTAGGGATCTAGTCAAAGTGCGGAACGAGAGCATCTTCTATGATTTCATGGTGGCGTGTGCAGCGCGAACGGGACAGCTCCTCAATGCTACGGATATAGCCAGCACGGTTGGGGTAGACGTCACCACCGTGCAAGGATGGCTCTCCGTGCTTCAGTCTTCTGGGGTCGTTCACATCCTTCGTCCGTTCTTCTCTAATACGAACAAGCGCTTGTCGAAGACCCCTAAGCTATATTTCCTTGATACAGGGCTTGCCTGTCACCTGGCGGCATGGAATTCTCCTGAAGCGCTGCGGCGGGGAGCCATGGCGGGTCATATGTTCGAGACATTCGTCGTGAGCGAGGTCTTGAAGTCGTACATGAATACAGGTCGCGATATGCGAGCGGTGAGCTTCTATCGTGATGCAAGGAAGCGGGAGATAGATCTCATCATCCAAGAAGGGAACATCCTGCATCCTGTAGAGATCAAGGCAGCTTCTACCGTAAGCAAAGATGCTGTGAAGAATTTCAGGGCCTTAGAGGATATTGCGGGGTATGAGACGGGGTTCGGCTCTGTTATCTGCCAGACCGAAAAGCCCTATCTTCTGACTGAGAGCATACAGGCGATACCCGTTCAGGCCATCTAAGCGCTACGACGGGAGCCTGTCGTTGGACAGTGCTTTTGCCGATATTCGGGCATCGTCCTGACCACAGGTTGATCGTGAGGAAGTGCTCGGCTCCCCGTTCTTTCCATGGTCTCTCATACTCCTGGTGCTAATTCGCCCATCCAATACTCATCACAGGAGGCTTTCTCTGCTCCCTTGGGTAGGGTCATCGTGTTCTTTAGGAAAGCGTCAATGACCAAGGAAGCATGACCTGCTGTAGTCTTCAAGAAAGATGAAGGTGACGTTCATGGAAGAGAAAGACCGCTCCGTAGTCAACAATAGAGAACCCCGGCCGATCGCTGAATCGGTCATCACGCAGAAAGCCGAGAAGACCCCGCGCTATGCCTGGGTCATCTTCATGGTCACGTATTTGATCAGCTTCTCCGCTCCTTTGGGGCAGTTCAAGCTGGTCTCCATTCCCACTTCATTCATCTACATTCCTGGCGTGAGCCCGGAAGGTGGCTTCATGTTCGACGCTGCGGGCTTCGGCATGCTCATGACCATGGTGTCACTGGTGGGCATATTCCTTGCCTTTCCAGCGGCGTTCATCTGCCGCAGGATCGGGCTGAAGTGGACCATCGCTTTGTCAGGCATCGGTGTGATCGTGGGTGGCCTGATCCCGGTGCTGGCTGGCACGAACATCCCCGCCATGTTCATCGGTCGCTTCATAGAAGGGCTGGGCATCGGCCTGGTAGGCGTGGCTGCACCCACCCTCATCACGCTCTGGTTCCCGGACAAGACCCGCGGCGTGATGTTGGGTCTGTGGTGCACCTGGGTGCCGCTGTCCATCACGCTGGACTCCATCGTGTGCCCCGCCATCGCCCCGCAGTTCGGATGGCAGGGCGTGTTCTGGTTCGTGATCATCTTCACGGCGGTATCTCTGGCGCTGTTCTTGATCTTCTACAAGGTTCCCGAAGGCGAAGGCGCCAACTACAACGTGGAGGGTAGCTTCGGTGAATGCATGGCGCTGCTCAAGAACAAGAACATCTGGTTCCTCTTCGTGGTATTCCTGGTGTTCATCATCGGTCAGACCGGCATCGTGAACACCTACTTGCCCAACTTCCTGCAAACGCCGCCGAATGCCACGCCTGCGGGCTTCGGTTGGGATGCGGCCACAGCAGGCTTGGGGCTGGCCACGGTGACCACCGTAGGCCTTATCTCCAACCCCTTCGGCGGCTGGTTCACCTCCCGCATGCCGCACCGGTTGAAGAGGATCACGCCCATCATCGTGTCCGTGATCTACCTGTTCGACTTCTATCTCCTGTTCCAGACACAATCTGATGTGTTCCTGTGGATCGGCATCGTGCTCATGGGCATCTGCGCTGGTTTCGGCGGAGGCGGCTTGCGCCCCTTGGCGCCCACCATCATGAACAAGTCGGCCATGGCGGCCACTATGGGCATGGCGGTGATGCAGTTCGCCCAGTGCATCGGCAATTGCTTCAGCCCCATCTATGGGACCCTGATCGACACGGGCATGTCCTACTGGGATGCGTGTCTGGTGACCATCGTGCCGCTGTCCGTGGTCATGCTGATCTTGTCCTGCCTGATCAGGCCTGGCAAGCAGAGCCCCCTTAATTGACAAAGCAAACGCAACGCTTGTTGCATTCAGTATGGCAGAGAACC
>CANOIM010000021.1 GCA_947566075.1 uncultured Eggerthellaceae bacterium
GACCTCCGCCTTGAGAGGGCGGCGTCCTAAACCGCTAGACGACGGAGCCACATGGTTTGCGCTGCTGCGGCAAATGGCTGGGGTGGAAGGAGTCGAACCCTCACATACGGCACCAGAAACCGCTGTCCTGCCATTAGACGACACCCCAACGCATTCCCTGCGCCCGAGTGCTGCCGCATTCAAGCGCGAATGAGTATGTTACGGATTTTGCCGCCCCGCGTCAAGCATATTGCCACATATGGTTCATGGGGCCGGAACCCTTCCCCAGATCCAACCCGAAAGCCAGGGCTCCTTCAATGAAGGCCTTGGCCTTGCGGCAGGCTTTCTCCACATCCATCCCCTCCGCCAATCCGCAGGCGATGGCGGATGAGAGCGTGCAGCCGGTCCCGTGGGTGTTCGGGTTGGGGATGCGGTCTCCCCGCAGCCAGGTGATGGTGCCGCCGGGCTGGAACAGGAGGTCATTGCAAGTGCGCGCGTCATCCAGCCCATGACCACCCTTGATGAGGATGGCAGGCTGATGGTGCGCCCCCTCTTGCTGAGGGATGGCCTTCGCCAGGCTATGGGCTGCCTCAACCACATCTTCCGGGGTGCTCAAGGCCTTGTCCGTCAACGCCTCGGCCTCGGGCGCATTCGGCGTGATGACCTGAGCCAAGGGGAACAGCTGCTCTTCCAAAGCCTGGATGGCGCTGGTCTTGATGAGGGTAGAGCCGCTGGTGGCCACCATGACCGGATCGACCACCACGTGGCGCGCCCTATGGTGCCGCAGGGCATCCGCGATCACCCCTACGATGGCGGCAGAGGAGACCATGCCGATCTTCACCGCGTTAGGGCGGATGTCTTCGAAGACCGCATCAAGCTGATCGCGCACCACATCCGGGGAGATATCCTGAACAGAGCGCACGCCTTCGGTGTTCTGGGCTGTGATGGCCGTGATGACCGAGGTGGCGAAGAGCCTATGGGCTTGGATGGTCTTGATATCCGCTTGGATGCCCGCGCCGCCGCTGGAGTCAGACCCGGCAATGGTGAGGACCGAACGCATGGTTGCCATAGGAGGCCGTCCTCTCATCCCCTCACGCGCCTAGGGCGCTGAGGGCCTCTTCGGTAGTGATGGTCTTGGCGGCATAGCACTTCTCCATGTATTCCAGCCCCTCTTGCTGGTCACCTATGAGGAAGGTCTCCGTAGCATCAGCCACCACGAAGAGCCGGTAATTGTTGAAGTAGGCATCGGCCGCTGTGTGCCTTACGCAGATATTGGTGTCGAAACCGCAGAGGATCAGCGTGTCCACCCCCAGCTCATCGAGGAGCAGGCGCAGGGAGGTTTGGAAGAAGGCAGAGTACCGGCGCTTCTCGATGATGAAATCCCCTTCGCTGAGCTTCAATTGGGGCGAGGTCTGAGATTCCGGTGCGCCAGCCAGATTGTGGTCTCCCCACAGGTCCAGCTCCCGGTCAAGCCCTTTGATATGGGCATCATTGGCGAAGATGACCGGAACACCCGCCACTCGGGCTGCATCACAGATCTTGGCGGTATTCAGCGTGGGCTGCAGGATGCGAGCTGCCACGGGGCTGGTTTCCGCATCTCCCAGCTCATCGATGACCAGAAGGGCACACCTCTTCAGATCAGCCTCTTCCAGAGAGGCAACGGTTGCAGTATGAGCGTATCCAGGCATGGATCCTCCTTCATCACAGATATTCATCTACCGCGGCCCGCAGCGTACGCGCCGCCTCTTCCACATCAGGGGCGGCGAAGAGGGCTGACACCACCGCCACCCCGCTGATGCCCGTTCCCGCCAAGCGGGGAACCTCCTCCGGCCCGATGCCCCCGATGGCCACCACGGGGATGCTCACGGCTAAGGAGATATCGCGCAGAGTGCTCAAGGCCACCAGATCAGCATCTTGCTTCGTTGCTGTACGGAAGACCGCCCCTACCCCCAAGTAGCTGGCTCCTGCCGCCTCGGCGGCCAAGGCTTGGTCAACCGTTTGCACGGAAACCCCCACGATGGCATCTTCGCCCAATTCCTGGCGAGCCTGGGCGCAGGAGATGTCTGACTGACCCACATGGATGCCGTCAGCGCCGCTCATCTTCACGGCTTCCAGGTCATCATTCACCACCAGGGGCACGTTCGCCACTCGACAGACCGAACCCAACGCCCGAGCCGTGCGCGCCAGATCCAAGGAAGACTTCCCCTTCTCGCGCAGCTGCACGAAGGTGGCTCCTCCCACGAGAGCTTCCGCCACTACCGAAGCCAAGCTGTGCCGCTTGAGCCAGCGAGGATCGGTCACCGCATAGAGCTTGCAGGCTGCGCGCACATCCGCTGCGGTCCACGTTCGATAGATATGCCGGGGCAGACCCATGACCCTCCCTATATCCGCGAGACCTTCGCGTGCTCTTCCAGCACCGCGGCGCTCAGGTTGAAGAGCGCGTCCATCAGGTATACGCGAAACGAGCCGCTGCCGTCAACCGCCGTCATGCGAGCGGCAGCCTGCTCTCCCGCCACTCCCATGGCCGCCACAGCCGCAAGCGCCGCCTCAAGGGGAACGTCAGGGCGCGCGCCCGCGAATGCGCCCAGCAGAGCCGAGAGCATGCACCCCGTACCGGTGATCCTCCCCATGAGCGCACAGCCATTGCGGATGGCGAAGGCCCGAGAGGCATCTGCCACCACGTCTATGGCCCCCGTGATGGCCACCACCGCCCCCGTGCGCGCAGCCAGCTTCTGAGCGAAGGCAGCGCTGACCGAGAGGTTTTCTTCCGTCACCGCGTCAGAAGGGTCTGCGTCCACGCCTCGGGTGGTGGCGCTGGCTCCGGCCAAGGCCTTCACTTCGGACATATTGCCCCGCAGGATGCTGATGCTGTAGCCATCCAGAAGGTCAGAGGCCGTGCGCGTGCGCAGATGGCTGGCACCGGCCCCCACTGGGTCTAACACCAGGGGGTGCTGCAGCTCTTCTGCCTTCGCCGCGGATGCTTGCATGGCCGCGATGGTCTGCTGGTTGAGGGTGCCGATGTTCAGCACCAGAGCATTGCAGAGCGCAGTGATGTCCTCCACATCCTGAGGCTCATTGCTCATGATGGGCGATGCCCCCAGAGCCAAGAGCGCATTGGCGCAATCGTTCACCGTTACGTAGTTGGTGATGCAATGGACGAGCGGTGTGGATTCGCGGACGCTGCTGAGCGCACGCCCTAAGGCAAATGGTTCCATGAGTCTCCCTTCGTTGGCATTATCCACATCAGGTTGAAGGGTCGGGACGGGCACGTCCCCTCTCAGCCCGCTGCCTGCGAGCTCCCCTGCAAGCGGAGATTATAACGGATAGAAGATGACCACGGTGCCCGATTCCACACCGATCATCACCGCTTCGCCCTTCAATTCATTGGAGAGGCCCAGGGTGGTGCGGTTGGTGAGGGTGGCATCATCCAGCTCCCACTTGAGCCCTCGCTCGAAGACGCCCGTGCATTCATCACCCATGGCGAACACGGAAACGGTCCCCTCTTCCCGGGCGGGGGCTTCGAAGATATCCGGGCCTGTCAGGAAGATGAGAGCGGCATCATCCCCGATGGCGTTCACCTTGAGCCCGCGTTCGCTGAAGAGCGTGAAGAGCTGGAGATTCGCCAAGGTGTGGTCTAGCCGCCTTCCTAAGGCGCCGAAGATGAAGACCTCTTCCCCATGGAGGGACTTCACCCGCTCTAGGGCCAGCTCCATGTCAGATTTGTCTTTGTCCGGCGAGAAGCGGATGACCCGCATCCCCTTGGGGATGTACCCTAAGGAATCGAAATCACCCAGAGCCATGTCAGGCTTGCGCCCTATGGCTTCCAGGCGTGCTAGGCCGCCATCCACGGCTATGACCTGACTGAACGCACCCGCCGCGTCCATCCGCAAGAACTCCTCCCGGTTGAAGTCAGAGGCTCCGATCAAGGCGAATGTCTTCACGGCTTCAGGGCTCCTTGGGACTGGAGGGGGACAGGCTTCGGTCTGCTAGAATACCACGCCGGAGCGGGCTAGACGACTGCAGGCCCTTCCGGGGCATGAGGAAAGTCCGGGCTCCTGAGGGCAAGATGCCAGCTAACGGCTGGGCGGGGTGACCCGACGGATAGCGCCACAGAAAAGAAGACTCCCCTGCGCAAGCAGGAGAAAAGCTGAAACGGTGCGGTAAGAGCGCACCAGCGCGTTGGCAACAGCGCGGCTTGGCAAGCCCCATCTGGAGCAAGCGCGAATAGGGATGCGATACGGTGGCCCGCCGTGCATCCGGGTTGCGTGCTGGAGGCCTGGGGTGACCCAGGTCCTAGATAAATGGTCGTCCAAGACAGAACCCGGCTTATCGGCCCGCTCCCCTGACCGGCTTTCCCAAGAGGAGCGGGCAGAGCGCTGACCGGTGCTACTTGACGAAGGTCCAGGCCAAGGTATCTCCCTCGGCCATCCCATAGCGTGCCGGAGAAGAGCCGATCTCATCGCCGTTCACCGTGAACTCCCAATGGCTGCCTTCACCCGCATCCCCGTTCTCAAGACCGCCGATGGCGATGACCTGGAGGTCTTGACCCGTACCTTCGGTCTTCACCTCCCGGCCGCTGGCCTGGAGCACTTCCAGGACGGTGGCATTGAAGGGAGCTTGGACGTCTATCTCCTCATCGGCGAACTGGAGCGGACTGTCCGGCGCTTCTGGGCTGGTGACATCCTCCTGCATGGTCAGGTGCACGGTCATCATCTCAGGTTCTTCTTCGACTGCAGCCGAGCTGGAGTCAGCAGCACTGGATGAGCTGGAGGCTTCCTGCCCGGAGCACCCGGTCATGATGAGGGCTGCGCTCATGAGGATACCTGCGGTCAGCACCGCAATGAGCTTCTTCGAATGGATCATGATCATTTCCTTTCTCACATCCAAGGCTGGACGATAGTGATGGGCATGGCTGCCAGCAAGATGAGCAGCCGCAAGGTGAAACCGCCTACGAGCACCAAGATATCAGAGGCAGCGCTGATCTTGTGGCCCAAGCCTGACTCCTCTACTTCCTTGGTGGACATGAAGAGCATCTTCCATTCCAAGATGGTAGGCACTACCAGGCCCAACAGGATGAAGATGATCCAGAAGGGCGCAGCATAGGCGCCACCCACCAGATTCATGACGGAGGCCCACCCAGCGCTCTGGGCGCTATTCGCCGTGATGAACAGCAAGCACGCCACCAAGAACAGCTCGAAGATAGGCAGGAAGAAGTGGAACTTCTTGAAATCACCCGACTGATGGAATTCCTCCGGGGAACGGAAGATGCCCACCAGCAGGATGGCCGCCATGCCCGTAGACACGGCTGAGACCAGGAACAGCACCGGGAGCAGCGCGTTGTTCCACAGCGGGAACGTCTTCGCCACGCCCAACAGGCACCCGGTATACACGCACACGCAGATGCCCAGCACAGCACCCGTCACATCCAGCCAAACGGGAATCTTGAGGCCCTTGCCGCGCAGATCCATGATCAGAACGATCAGCGCGAGGATGGTGAATGCCCCCAGGAACACCACGCCCCAGGTCATGACCGATCCGAAGTTGGTGAGCAGAAGGGCGAAGCGCAGCGGGTTATGGAACCCAGCCGTTGCGTCGAACATCAAGAGCACCAATCCGATGATGACGGTGATGGGCGCGATGATGCGCCCGTAGCGGATGAGGTGCACGCAGCGCGGGGTGCGCAGGCGCAGGTAAGTGGAGGCTGCGAAAGCACCGCCACCCAGGCCTGCCAAGAAGAGATAGGTTGCGATGATGGCTCCCCAGATAGGTTCGAACTCCATAGCGATCACCTCACGTAGTAGATCTTGGACCGGGTCAGATCCCCTGCGATGGGAGCCGCCTGGGTGCGCGCGATCTCACGGGATATCTCAGAATCAGGGTCATCCAAGTCTCCGAAGAGACGCGCTCCAGTCAAACAGGCTTCCACGCAGGAGCACATCTTGGTCCCTGACTGCTGGGCAGACACGGTGCAGAAGCGGCATTTGTCCACCGTTCCCGTTTCAGGGTTGCGTACGCGCACCTGATAGGGGCAGGCGGCCATGCAATACAGACAACCGATGCAGCGGCCCTCGTCCACTTCCACGATGCCATCCGCCCCCATGTGGGCAGCCCCCGTGGGGCACACCTGGGCACAAGGAGCATCTTCGCAATGCATGCATTGGAGCGGCACGTTCTCTACGCTGACCTCAGGGTAGGAGCCCACCTCCCGCTGTTCGAAGCGGATGAAATCCTGGTCTGGCAGCAGGCCGTTCTGCCGCTGGCAAGCCGTCCGACACGTGAAGCACCCGATGCACTTCGTGGTGTCTATCAGCATTCCATAGCGAGCCATCATTCACCTTCTTTCCGAAGCCATACGCAGGCTTCTTGGGTGCACAAGGTGCCGTAGCCGCCTTCGAGGACCGGTGGGGAGAATCGAGCGGGATTGATGCCCGAAGCAGCCTCATGACCCCTGGAGGCATGGCCGAACCCGGAGGGCAGGTACACGGCTGTGGGCGCGATGCGGCTCGTGACGAAGGCGCGGACCTTGGAAGAGGCCAGCTCATTGGAGATGAAGACCTCATCCCCGGACTGGATGCCCAGGGCTTCGGCTACATCAGCATTGACCCAGAGGCCATCAAGCCCATACTGGCTTGCGATGTCAGTCAGCTCGGCAACGTCATAGCCCACAGAACCGAGGACCGTCTGCTGGCCGGTCAGAAGATGGAGCTTCAACCCCGAGCGCAGGCCTTCAGTGAGGATATCCGTGACATCCTGCGTGCCCAGGTTCTTATCCAGGCTTTCCACGCCCTGGATGTTCGAAGATTGGAGCGGTGGCACCCACACCGGAGAAGCGGGAAGCCCCGCGTTCGCACAGGCTTGGCTCACGCACTGGATCTTCTGAGTGGGCGTAGGCCAGCCCGTCAGGCGCTGCACCTGGCTGCCCAGCTCTACGCTGCCTGCTGCCTGCAAACCCTCAAGGGTGAGCCCCGCTTGGCTGAGCATGGCTGCTGCAGCCTCTTCTTGGGTGAAGGCGAAGGCTTCCCCTATCCCGCAGCCTTGAGCCAGCCCTTCGAAGATCTGGCTCAAGGGAAGCGCCGTAGTGCCCTCCTGGACCAAGACCGCATCTCCGAAGGTGGCATAGGGAACGGCCCCCTGGAAGAACTGGGGCAGGGACGCGCTTTGCAGGTAAGAGCAGACCGGCAGGACGTAGTCAGCCTGCTGGGCCGTTTCCGTCATCTTCTGGGAAACGCAGACGAACAGATCCAGGTTGGCCAGCTTGCGCGGCAGATCCGTGAGGCTGGCGTAGTCATAGGCCACATCCGCCTCAACGGCGAAGAGCGCCCGGATGGCCCCGTTGCCCGCCATGCGCAGCCCATTGGCCGCCGAGGCACCGAAGGGGTGTCCCAGCGGATAGGTTGCCAGCGAAGGCGCTGTTGCCAACCCCGTGGCAGGGATGTCAGACCCCATGACAGCGCTGAAGGAGAAGCCCTCTAGGTCATAGGGAAGATAGAGGCCACCAGAAACGTTCCAGGCACCCAAGAGCATGGCCAGCAGACAGATGATGCGGGCAGTTTCCGAGGAGTTGGAAAAGGCTGAGAAGCCGATGTTCCCGTTGCCGAATTCGATAGCCACATGGGGCGCTGCTTGATGCAGGCGCACAGCCAGTTGCTCTATCTCAGCAGCCGTGACCCCTGAGATGTCCTCTGCCCACTGAGGGGTGCATTCAGAAAGAGAAGCAGCCCAGGTGCTGAATCCGGAAGCGTTGGCAGCCACGAAGGCCTTGTCATAGAGGCCGTTGGCTATCAGATAATTGCAAACGGCCATGAGCACCGCCAGCTCTGAGCCCGGGTTCACCGCCACCCAGGCATCTGAGAAGGAAGCCACATCTCCCAACCGGGCATCCAAGGCGATAATGGGCGTCCCCTCATTTCGGGCTGCCTGCAGCGCCGCCGCCATTGACGGTGTTGCCACATCAGCGTAGCTGGTATCTACCAGCAGGATGAGCGAGGCATGTTGGAAGTCCGGGATGTAAGCAGGAGCGCCTATCACCTGGGTGAGAGCCGCTTCCTTGTTCACATTCCAAGTGACGTCATCCACATAGGCGTTCGCACTGCCCAGCCCATGCATGAAGCGGGGGCCGTAGGCCGCCCCTACGGAAGACGCGCCGTCATAGATGAGCGCCACGGCACCGGGGCCTGCCTCTTGGATGATGGAGCCCAGGCGCTCCCCTATCCCTTCGAAGGCCTCATCCCAAGAGATGTTCTGGAAGCTGCCATCCTCGGTACGGCGAAGCGGTGTCTTCAGATTCGCCTCAGAATAGGCGCTCTGGGTGAACCCGTATCCGCGGGCGCAGAGCCTCCCCGCCGCATGGGGGTTGGACTCATCTCCGATGGTCTTGGTGAGCTTGCCATCTACCACATAGGCGGTGTAGCCGCAGGCGTGGGGACAAGCCTGGCAAATAGTATGGATCTGCTGCGCATCCGGCCGGGCGCTAACGCCAATGTCTCCCCCTTGGGCGAAGGCAGGGGCAGCATCTACGGCCGCACAAGCAGCCGCAGCGCCTAAGGCCGCGCATCCGGTGAGAAAGCACCGGCGCGTCAGAGGTCGTGTAGTCATGGTGTCCTCCTCCGCGCTCAGGCGTCCACCAGGGTGATGGTGCGCACCACGCCCGCATCCAGGGCCGCTTGGGCGATGTTCTTCCAGTCAACGAATTTGATAGCCCCATTCGGACACTGGGCGGCGCACCGGCCGCAGGAGACGCACTTGGTGGATACATCCGTTTCTGAATCTATCCGCGGCATGTTCCACGGGCACGCCTGGGCGCACATGCCACAGCCGATGCAGACCGCGTCATCCACCACGCGAGCCCCTGTCTGCGGATCAGCATAGATGGCGTGGACCGGGCAATAGTTCGCGCACCAAGGGTCTTCGCACTGCTTGCAATGGGCAACGGTGAACTGGCAGTCCTCGAAGATACCATCTCCCGTGTCAACGCCCGCCCCGAAGTAGTAGTTATCCCACACGCGCACGCGGGCGATGTGCTGGCAGACGCGCCCATCGTTCTTCAGGGTGCAGCTCATCTCACAGCGCTGGCACCCAGAACAGCGGGCGCGGTCTGTCACGATCATCTTGAGCGGGGTGGTGCGGATCTCCATGCGCCCTGAGGCGATGGACTTCTCTGTCACGCCCCAGCTGGCCAGCACGCCGCCCACCACCAAGCCGCCAACACCGCAGCCGCACATGGCCAGCACCTCCCGGCGCGTGAACACATGCTTCTTCTTGGGAGCCGCGCTCTCAGGCGAAGGCTCCGCATTCTGCGGATCATTCAGCGAAGCATCTTCTATGAAAGGGATCTTGGATGATCCAGTCCCCTTGTTCTGGGATGTCATTGAAGCCTCCTCTTACACTCTATGCGGTAAAAAGAGAGCTCCGAAGCCGTGTTTCCCCATCCCCCTGCACAACACTGCTGATGGCCGGGATTCTACGCCTATACGCTGGGATAAGCTGACTTTGTAACCCATTCGCCATATTCCGCGGGAACAAGGTTACGCCCTTGTTAAAAGGCTTGAATCTGACTTGATTGGTCATCGTTGAGTGCTACCATTCTCGTCATGCGAACTCCGCTGCCGGTTCTCCCGTCTGCACAACGCGCAAGCAACCGAGGAGTTGGAGATCCACCATGGCTGAAAGAAAGTCCTATGGCTGGGCCGGTAAGATGCTGCGCATCGATCTTACCCATGGCCGCGTGAGCACTTTTTCCACTGAACCCTATAAAAGCTATATCGGCGGCATGGGCATCGCGAACAAGATCATGTTCGACGAAGTGCCCGCAGGCACCGATCCACTCTCCGAAGAGAACAAGGTGGTCTTCGCGGTAGGCCCGCTGACCGCCTCCGGCGTTCCCCTGGCAGGCCGCACCACCATCGCATCCCTTTCCACCTTCACCAAAGACCACCTGGTGGTAGATGCCCATTGCGGCGGCATGCTAGGAGCACGCATCAAGCAGGCGGGCTATGATGGCATCGTCATAGAGGGCAAGGCTGCCAAGCCGGTCTATGTGATGGTTGACAACGATGACGTGCGCATCAAGTCCGCTGACGGCATCTGGGGGCTGGGCACCCGCGCTACCACGGAAACGCTGAACCGCCGCGAAGGGCTGGATGCGGTGGTGGCCACCATCGGCCCGGCCGGTGAGAACCTGCTGCCCTATTCCTGCCTCATCAATTCACGCAACCATTCTGCAGGCGCAGGCGTGGGCGCCGTGCTAGGTTCGAAGAACATGAAGGCCCTGGTGGTACGCGGCACAGGCACGGTGAACGTGAAGGACCCGCAAGCAGTGGCTGACCTGTCAGATTACATGCTGCGTGAGATCATCGGCTCCAACAACAACCATGTGGTGCCCTCAACCCAGCAGCAGTGGGCCCAGTACTATGACAAGGATTCCCGCTGGACGGCCAAGAACGGCTTGTACTGGGCCTTGGCTGAAGGCGGCCCCATCGAAACGGGCGAACCCAAGCCCGGTGAGATCAACACCGTGGGATACCGCTGCATGAAATCCACCAAGGATGACGGCCCGGCCGCTGAGAAGTACACCATCAAGATGGACGGATGCCATAGCTGCCCCATCCACTGCTATTCGGATATGTACGTGCCCCAAAGCGCTGACAACGGCGGCTATGCCACCACGGGCAACACCTGCGTGCCCAACTTCCCCTTCAAGTACATGATCAAGATCCTGGGCACTGACATCAAAGACAACTCCGAGGAGAGCCTCATCTGGAACCAGGTCATCGGCTCTACGGTGGATGACCTGGGGCTGTGGTGCAACTACGCCCAGCTCTACCGGGATATCGCCCACTGCGTGGCCACGGGCGTGTTCCAACGCGTGCTGCCTCCTGAGGAATACGCAGCCTTCGATTGGAACGGCTTCTACACTAATGATCCTTCCATCATGCCGCCCCTGCTGCGGAAGATCGCCCAGAATGACTCTGAGCTGGCCTATATCGCCCACGGCACCTATGAATGGACTCAGCGCTGGGATGACATGCAATGGAACGACACGGTGGCATCATGCATGATCAGCCCTCGCGGCTGGCCGGTCCATCACGCCCATGAGTGCTTCGGGCAAGTGGGGCTTCTGTACAACTGCCTCTTCAACCGTGATGACATGGTGCACTCCGCCGTCAACTTCCAGGGCAGCGGCCTGCCCTTCGAACTGAAGCAGCAGATAGCCGCTGAGATCTGGGGAGGAGCAGACGCCATAGACATGGACAAGAACTACACCCCCATGAACGAGCATAAAGCGAACTTCACTTGGTGGTCAGTGGTGACCGATGTGCTCCATGATTCGTTGACGCTGTGCAACTGGGTGTGGCCCATGACCGTATCCCCCGTTGAGGCCCGGGATTACCGCGGAGACTTGGACTTGGAAGCGAAGTTCTTCAAAGCGGTGACCGGCGAAGAGCTCACCACTGAGGATCTGTATAAGGCTGGGGCCAAGATCATGACGCTCCAACGGGCGAACACGGCCCGCGGCATGACCGATGCCTCAGGAGCCATGGGCACCAATGATTTCCGTACCTACCACGACGGCGTCACGGAATGGCCCTTCGCGAAGGACCCGGACAAGGCTCCGTTCACTGAGGGCACGGACAAGATGGAGAAAGAGGATTACCAGACAGGCCTCACCATGCTGTATAAGTGTTTCGGCTGGGATGAGCAGCTGGGCTGCCCCACGGCCGCCTGCCTGGATGAGTACGACATGCCAGACGTGAAGGAAGAGCTAGCCTCCCTGGGGCTGCTGCCCTAAAGCCAGGTTCCAACCATCCCGCTGGTTCCAAGGGCGCGCTTCGGTGCGCCCTTTCTCATACGTTCCAGAGGCGCTCCACAGATTCCCATTCCGCCAAGGACCGGGCGTGCTCTTCGGTCAGGTGATCAGAAGAGTAGTAATAAACATCCCCGTTGCTGGCCTGCACCTGGCCCAGGTCAGCGTATTCGGGCATGGTGCGCACCTCATCCCACACCGCCCGCACCGCCTCAGCGCTCATGTCAAAGGGATGGTTGGCGAAGGAGCTCTCAGCCATGGGGCGCGGGTAGGTGCGGGAATCCTCCCGGACGCAGTAGGCGAAGGTAACGCGGGGGTCATCCTCTTGGCTCAGGAAGGCCCAGCGGGCAAAAGCGGGTTTCATCTGGGCGCTGTCATAGAGGTAGGTGACCTCTTTCCCTTGCAGAGACCGGATGCCCGCAGCATCCGCTTCGCGCACTGCAGCCTCAGAGACATCGCTCGTGGGAACAAGACCCCACTCCCCCTCCACTTCCACCAGCTTGAAGCCCTCCGGGGGGACCAGGTCAAGGTCATCGTCCGGCAGTTCAGAAGAGGCCACCGGCCGCGGGATAGCGCGCTTCGTCTCAGGCATGGGGGCTGACGTTTCGCCCGCGAAGAGCTTCGGGATACCCACGCCCCGGTTCGCGAAAGCAGACGGCCCAGCGGACGACGGCCCTTCAGGAGCGGAGGGCTGAGCGTCCGCTGCGGGGGCATCAAGCTGGCTCTCTGGCTCCAGGCTCTCCATCACCCGTTGGGTGAGCTCATCGGGCATCAGATGGCCTGGCACAAGGTCATCCCAATCAGCAGGGCAGGTCAAGAGCCCCACAGCGCTGCGGCTGCGCACCCGGTCCAGCACTGCCGCCAGCGCATTGGCCTCGGCCACCTGACAACGGCGCTCTTCCTCTTCCATGCGCTTCTCTAGCCGCGATTGCCGGTAAGAGCAGTGCTCGGCCATGATGCAGGAGAGAGAGCCTTCATCGCAGGGAACGGCCTCCTCTAGCTCTGTCAGGCTTGCCCCGTCCCGCAGGAGGAAATCCCCCACCAACGCCTTGATCCCGCAAGCTGCATAGTGAAGGGCGTTCACCTTACCCGCAGGCACGCCATCCACGAAGGCGCGGATGTCCTCCACGCCCACCTGGCATGCCTCTTCGATGCCCTTGCCCTGGATGAGCAGGCAAGCGGCGCTGGCGCACGCCGTCATGGCCAGGCAGCCGCGGGCTTTGAATCCCGCCGCCTGGATGATGCCCATGTCCGGATCTATGCGGGCGAACAGGCGGCAGGCCACCTCGCCCCGCTTGGACTTGCCCACCATGGACTGGGCGTTCGCCCCTTCGGGCTGCCCTGAGTTCTTGAAATCAGCCACGATGGACAGCAACCGGTCCGAATAGGAGGTGATGTCATCTTGGGCTTCCGTCTGATAGACGTCAGCCGTACGCAGGAGCACGCGATCTTCGGGCTGTTGGTAGACATTGCGCTCAGACATGAGACCTCCCTGCAGCGTGGATGACTGCTACGATCAAGGCCTCATTGTAGCGCTGATGGAACAGGGCGCACTTCTCCCCTCATCTGTTATGCATCCCTGCGTAACCGAGGGGATATTCCCATGCGTTAGCTCCCGGTTGATTGTAAGCTTTAGAAGATCACCAGCAGGTAGACCGTGGCGATGATCACGCTCACCACCATGATGGGGAAGCCATACTTCGTGAAGCCCATGAAGGAGATGTCATAGCCCTCCTTGCTAGCTATGCCTGAGAGCACCACGTTGGCCGACGCGCCCACCAGCGTGCCGTTGCCGCCCAGGCATGCGCCCAGGGATATGGCCCACCAGAGCGGGAACACATCGATGCCCGTCTGGGACATGACCGTGATGATGGGGATCATAGTGGCCACGAAGGGGATGTTATCCAGGATGGCTGAGAGGATGGCCGAGGCCCACAGCAACGCCAGCATGAGCAATACCACATCTCCCCCGGTGACGGAGACCAGCCACTGGCCGATCATGGTGATCACGCCGGTATGCTCCATGGCTCCCACCACGATGAACAGCCCCAGGAAGAACCCTATGGTGCCCCACTCCACGCCTTCGATGGCCACCTCCAGGTCACACCGGGAGATGAGCAGCATGATGGCTGCCGCCGTGAGCGCGATGACGGAAGATTCCAGCCCCAGCACCCCATGCATCATGAAGGCGATGGTGACCAGAACGATCATGACCAGGCTCTTGTTGAACAGGGGCTTGTCTTTGATGGCCTCTTGCTCAGAAAGGGCCATGACCTGGCGCACGTCCTCTTCCGCCACCTTCAGGTTGCGCCCGAAGAGGAACTTGAAGATGAGGATCACCACCGCCAGGATGATGACCACCGCAGGCGCATCATAGATGATGAAATCGAAGAAGGTGAGGTTGGCCGCCGATCCTATCATGATGTTAGGCGGGTCTCCGATCAAGGTGGCCGTCCCGCCTATGTTGGAGGCCAGGATCTCAGCTATCAAATACGGTACCGGATCTATCTTCAGCGTACGGCAGAGCATGATGGTCATAGGCCCGATGAGCAAGATGGTGGTCACGTTATCCAGCAGCGCTGAGAAGACGGCGGTGATGATGACGAAGGCCACCATGATGAGCCAGGGCTTGCCCTTGCAGAGCTTCGCTGACTTGATGGCCACGTATTCGAAGAGGCCGGACTGACGCACGACGGCTACGAACATCATCATGCCGCAAAGCACGCCTAAGGTATTGAAATCGATGGATTCCATCCCCGTGTCGAAATCCACCACGCCGATGATGATGAGGGCCACCGCACCCAACAATGCCGCCAAGGCCCGGTGTATCTTCTCTGAGACCACCAACGCCATGACGATGACGAACACGACCACAGAGACTATCTGCAATGCGTCCACTATCTCTCCCAACTCTCTTTCCCTGAATCGTAGTGCAAGCTTTAGCTTGCCCGCAATGACAGACTGAGTCTGCGCTACGAATCCATCTCGAATGACTCAGGTTTCATCACCGTTTTCCAGCAGGGAGCGTCCCAGGAGCAGATAGGTTGACGGGGGCAGCGTCTCACCACGCGTGCGGGGACTGACATCGGCAGCTTCCAGGATCTGCGGTAGCGCCTCTAGGATGTGGGCACCCGAAGCGCCCCGGCTAGCGAAGTAGGTTTTGCAGGAATTCACGATGGTCTTCCGACGCGAAGCGAAGGCGGCATCAGCCATGAGGCAGGCTGCTTGGATCACGGCTTCATCCGCCCAAGCGGGCAGGTCATCCCGCCGGTTCAGGCGGATGACCGTGCTATCCACATGGGGTGGCGGCATGAAATCATTCCGGCTCACCGCGAAGGAACCCACCGGCATTGCCCGAAGCGCCAGCTTGACGGTGTAGGCGCCGTAGTCCTTCCGGCCGGGCTCTGCCGCCATGCGCTCAGCCACTTCCCGCTGCACCATGACCGTGACGCTTTGGAGCGAAGAGAAGCGAACCAGATAGTCCAGCACGATGGTGGCTGCCACGCCGTAGGGCAGATTCGCTATGAGCTTAGTGGGCACATGGCCTGCCAAGTCAGCTTCCTTGAGGTCAAGGCCGTCCTTCTTGACCAAGAGGAAGCGGTGGCGCAGCTCAGCCAACGTGTATTCCAGAACCTCCGGGAGCGTTTCATCCCGTTCCACCGATACCACGAACCCTGCATGCTGGAGCAGGGCATGGGTGAGCGTTCCTATGCCGGGGCCTACCTCCAAGACCGTATCTGCCTCGTTCGCCTCTGACAGATCCAGGATGCGACCGATGACGGTGTCATTCACGAGGAAATTCTGACCAAGGGCCTTCTTGGGTGCCAGCCCGAAGCGTTGGAGCACCGCCCGCGTTGCGCTGGGAGTTGCCAGGGTGGAGAACTCAGCCATAGGCCGTCTCGGCATCAACGGTGAGCTCTTCGGCATCCTCTAGGATGACCCCCGCTTCAGAGATGCGCCCGCGCCAATCCAGGACGCTGGTCAGATGGAAGCCGCACGCCCCCAAGGCTGAGCGCAGGATGCCCACGAGCGGACCGAACCCATAGGGGTTGTCCTCCTCCCCCACCACATGCACCTCGAAGGTGCGGCGGCGCTCAGTGCGAGCGCGGATATCAGACCAGAAGTAGGGTTGCAGCCGGTCCAAGAGAGCCTTGAACGGGGCAGGGGGACCCGCGAAATACAACGGGCACACCACGATCACATGGTCAGCTGCATCCAGATGCAAGCGCACATCAGCCATGCCATCCACCATGAAGCACTGGTGGGCAGCAGCATCGCTTTTGAATGCCAGCGGGTTCTGCCGGAGAGGGTCATCCTTCTCAGGGAGCTGCGGATACCCCTTCGCTCCCTTCGCCAAAGCCACCTTGCACCGGTCACAGCCGATGCAAGGGCTTATCTCCAGCGCCCCAACAGACACCACCGATACGCCGTCATCGGGACACTCATCGATGCAGGCATCGAAGATCTCATCGGCCAGGTGCGCGCATCTCCCGTCCGGCCGCGGAGACCCTACCAAGATGGTCCTATGCATGGGCTTCCCCTCTCTGCTGCCAGGTTGTAGGCCCGCGGTCGAGCAACGCCAAGGCGTTCTGATAGGTTGTCTGGAGGAGTTCGGTGCATGCTGCCTGAGAGGCACCCTCGCCCAGCAGCTCAGTGAGAGCGCGCTCAGCCGTGAAGATCACCTGGGCCGGTTCGCAGGGCTGACCCCGCAGAGGCACCGGTGCCATGAAGGGGGCATCCGTCTCCAACAGCAGGCGGTCCAGGGGCACCTCATGGATAGCGGCCCGGATGTCATCAGAGCGGCCGAAGGTGAGTGCGCCGCCGAAGGCTACGTAGCACCCCGCAGCCACCCACCGCTTGACCTCTTCGGCACTGGACGTATAGCAATGCAAGAGCACGCCCGCAGGGTTCCACCCCGCCTTCTCAAGGATGTCGTAGGCATCATCATAGGCTTCGCGCACATGGAGCGCCACCGGTAGCTGCGCTTCCCGGGCGACGGCTATCTGCTGCGCGAACACCTTCTGCTGGTCTTCCCGCGGGGAGAGGTCATAGTGATAGTCAAGGCCTATCTCCCCCACGGCGCTCACACGCTCATCCTGCAGGCATTGGATGAGGTCCGCTTCCACCTGAGGGGTGTAGTCCTTAGCGTTGTGGGGATGCACGCCCGCAGCGATGCGCACCCGCGGCACGTCATAGGGGGCCTGGCCGCAGCAGAGGCTGCCCATCTGGCGCACATCCAGCTGAGCAGCCTGGGTCCACTCCTCCAGGTGCTGGAAGGTGAGAGACTGAGAGCCCCCATCTTCGGCCACATCCACGATGGTCTCTATAAAGGCCACCTCATGGGCCCCTGCCCGTGCCAAGGCAAGAGCAGGGTTATCCAGCATCTGCAAGTGCGCGTGGGTATCAGCGATGGGCGTCAGCAGGTGAGGCGCGTTCACCACCACCGCGCTGCCGTTCTTCTTGGGCTTGCGAAAGAGCTCGTCTCTGACGGTCATTCGAATTCGGGGAGGTTGTCAACATCCAGGCGCGGGAAGAGCGGATCCCCTACTTCGATGGGATTGCCCGCAGGCAGCTGCCCCCAGGCGCTGGCAGCTTGGATATCCTCCACCGCCTGGATATCCCCCAGACCCAGCCTACGATAGACCTCAGCCGAGGTGTTCGGCGCGAAGGGAGCCATGTAGAGCGCTATCACGCGGATGGCCTCCAGCAGGTTGTACATCACGCAGGCCAGCTCATCAGCCTTTTCCGGGTCCTTCGCCAGCTTGAAGGGCTCCGTTTCCTCTATGTAGCGGTTCGCCCGAGCTGCCAGTTCCTGCACGGCAGCGGCGGCCGCCGTGAAGTCTACCTTTGCCAAGGCAGCGTCATACTTGCTATAGAGCGCTTCGGCCAGGGGCTTCAGCGGATTATTGCAGGCGCTTTCGCAGGAGGCAGGCACTTGACCGTCAAAGTACTTCTTCGTCATGTTCATGACGCGGCTCACCAGGTTTCCCCAGGTGTTCGCCAGCTCATTGTTGTAGACCTGCACCATGCGTTCCATGGAGATGGCCCCGTCCGCGCCGAATTGCACGTCGGACATGAAGTAATAGCGGTAGGCATCCACACCGAAGATGGATACCAGGTCAGCGGGCTTCAAGGCATTGCCCTTGCTCTTGGACATCTTCTCACCCTTGGTGAGCAAGAAGCCGTGACCGAACACACGGTAGGGCACATCCATCCCCGCAGCCATCAGCATGGCGGGCCAGATGACGCAATGGAAGCGGATGATGTCCTTACCCACGAAGTGGTACTGCATGGGCCAGCGGACTTCGAATTCTCCCGCCCGCTCATCACTGCCGTAGCCGATGCCGGTGAGGTAAGCCAAAAGGGCGTCAGCCCAGACATAGGCCACGTGGCCCTCATCGAAGGGCAGCGGCACGCCCCAGTCGAAGGTGGAGCGGCTGATGGAGAGGTCTTTCAAGCCGCGGCTCACGAAGGAGACTATCTCGTTCCGACGCGTCTCAGGCAGGATGAAATCAGGATGGCTGGCATAGAAGTCAAGGAGAGGCTGCTGGAATTCGGACAGCTTGAAGAACCAGTTCTCTTCGCCCGAGGCCATGAGCTGCACCGGACGCTTGCAATCAGGGCAGACGAACTGGCCGTCCTCGTTCTTCTCTAGGTCAGATTCGGCGTAGTAGGTCTCTTCGTGGACGCAGTACCAGCCCTCATAGGCACCCTTGTAGAGGTACCCTTTGTCATAGAGCTTCTGCCAGAACTGCTGCACCGTGAGGGCGTGGCGTGGTTCGGTAGTGCGCACGAAGTCAGTGTATTGGATGTCCAGGGCCTCCCAGGCATCCCGGAAGGCGGGCTCCATGGAATCACACCATTCCTGAGGCGCCATGCCATGTTCGGCCGCCGTATCCGCCACCTTCTGGCCGTGCTCATCCATGCCGGTGACCAGAGCCACATCCTTGCCATTCATGCGCTGGTAACGGGTGACCGTATCAGCGGCGATGGTGGTGTAGGCAGTGCCCAGGTGCGGGGCTGCGTTCACATAGTAGATGGGAGTAGTGACCGAATAGGTTTCCTTGGACATGGGCTCTCCTGACGGGTGACTTCCGTGCTTTCGAATGCTTGAAGATTCTAGCACGGTACGCTCAAGGGATGCGTCCAACTCAGGGGTCAGGCTTTTGCTAGCTCTTGGTCTAACCTTTCAGTCACCCATACCTTGATGAGCGCCTGCCTGCTGATGCCATACCTATTGGCTTCCCGGTCAAGCGAAT
>CANOIM010000022.1 GCA_947566075.1 uncultured Eggerthellaceae bacterium
TGCGGCGCGAGGCCGCGGGAGACTAGGACGTTCCGCCCACGAGGGGCGCTTTTCTGCGTCTTGGGGGCATGAGACGCACAACAGCCAGGAGGGGAGCTACAGGCTCCCTTTTCTCATATATAATGGGAACATCCTGGGGGTCTGTACCCTTTTCCTATGTGTAAGGAGCAATCTGCATGAGCACACGCAGCGATGATGTCAAAGAAGCTGCAGCGGCAGCCATCAAGAACAAGAAGACCTTGGAGAAGCATGTTACGAACCTTGCTGGGTCATCGCGGCGTGACCGTCAGAACTCCGCAGCCATCATCGCTGTTGTTGCCAAGGATTCTCCAGAGAAGGTGGCTCCTTTCACGGTGGATATCATCGATGCTTTGAATCGTCCTGAGGCGCAGACGCGCTGGGAAGTGCTCGATGCCCTAACCGAACTGGTCGCGTTGGATTCCCGTTCTTGTGATAAGGCGCTTCTGGGGGCAGAAACCGCGCTCTTCGATGAAGACTCCGGCCCTCTTCGGCTGTCCGCAGTGCGCTTCCTCTGCGCACTGGGGTCTACCACCGAGAACCGTTCTGAGAAGGTCTGGCCGCTTCTGGACGAGGCTATCCAGTGCTATCACGGGGATCTGGAGTTCCTGGATATGCTGGTGGCAGTGATAGACTTCTCCTCCGGCAAGCTGGCACCCCAGGTGAAGGAAGAGCTGGCCGCCCGTATGAAGTTCGACGCTGAGAACGGTAAGGGCCAGCTAGGCAAACGAGCCGCTCAAATAGAAGAGAACCTTTCAAAGTAGGGAGACAATATGACGCGTCACGAAGTGGTGCTCATCCCGGGTGACGGGATAGGGCCTGAAACCTCTGCGGCCATGCAGGAAGTCGTCGCGGCCAGCGGCGCTCAGATAGACTGGATCATCGCGAAGGCGGGTGCTGCTGTCATAGATGAATTCGGCACCCCTCTTCCCGATGAGACCATCGAGGCCATCAAGCAGTACAAGGTGGCCATCAAGGGGCCCGTTACCACGCCAGTGGGAACGGGTTTCCGCAGTGTGAATGTGGCTCTGCGCAAGACACTGGACCTGTACACGAACCTGCGCCCGGTCATGTCCATTCCCGGCGCAGGCGGCCGCTATGATGACGCAGACCTCATCGTGGTGCGCGAGAACACCGAAGACCTTTATGCGGGCATCGAATTCGAAGAGGGAACGGAAGAGGCCCTGGAGCTCATCAGCTTCATAGACAAGATGGGCAAGGGCTCCATTCGGAAGGATTCCGGCATATCCATCAAGCCCATCTCCGTGACCGCCACGCGCAACATAGTGCAGTTCGCCTTCGACTACGCCCAGAAGCATGGCCGCTCCAAGGTGACCGCCGTGCACAAGGCCAACATCATGAAGCACTCCGATGGGCTGTTCCTGCAGGAGGCGCGGGAAGTGGCGAAGGCCTATGAAGGCAAGATCGGCTTCGATGACCGCATCATCGATGCCTTCTGCATGAACATGGTGATGGATCCGTCCCAGTTCGATGTCATCGTATTCCCGAACCTCTATGGGGATATAGCCTCTGACCTGGCAGCGGGGCTCGTGGGTGGCTTGGGGATAGCCCCGGGTGCGAACATCGGCAAGGAATACGCTGTCTTCGAGGCCGTTCATGGCTCTGCCCCTGACATCGCTGGCAAGAATCTGGCGAACCCCACGGCCGAGATATTGTCTGCGGCCATGATGCTTGATCATTTGGGAGAGCAACAGGCGGCGGAGCGCATCCGCGCGGCCATTCGGGCAGTCTATGCCCAGGGCCAGGTGCTCACGGGAGATATCCGCCGGGCTGAAGGTCAGGCCAAGGCTCCGGCCAGCACCACGGAATTCACCCAAGCAGTCGTAGCTCAGATGGCATAGAGAGGATCTTCATGGCAGACCGTTTCGCATCAACGCTCAAGGTCAATGGGCAGGAATACGCTTACTTCCCCATCGATCAGATAGAAGGGGCTGAGAAGCTTCCGTTCTCGCTCAAGGTGGTATTAGAGAACGTCCTGCGCAACGTTGATGATGAGGCAGCCGCTGCTTCCATGGCGAAGCGCATCGTCAGCGCTGCTCAAGCGGGCCAGGCAGGGGATGAAGTGGAATTCATGCCCGCCCGCGTTCTGTACCAGGACCTGACGGGTGTCCCTGTGTTCGTTGACTTCGCCGTCATGCGCGAGGCCTTCGCCGCCTTGGGGGGAGACCCGGCCCGCATCAACCCGAACATCCCCTGTGACCTTGTGATCGACCATTCGGTCATCGCTGACGTTGCGGGTACGCCGGAGGCTTTCGCTGAGAATACCCGCATCGAATTCGAGCGCAACCAAGAGCGCTACGAGTTCTTCAAATGGGCTCAGTCCTCCTTCAAGAATGTGCGCATCGTGCCTCCTGAGCAGGGCATCTGCCATCAGCTGAACATCGAATGCTTTGCGAACGTGGTCACGGCTGCTGCAGATGATGCGGGCAGGAGCGTTGCCTATTTCGATACGCTGGTGGGTACGGATTCCCATACCCCCACCGCCAATGGCATCGGCGTGCTGGGTTGGGGCGTGGGCGGCATCGAAGCCGAGGCTGCGGCTTTGGGTCAGCCCATCACTACGCTGGTGCCGAAGGTCATCGGCATGCATCTGACCGGTCAGTTGGCCCCGGGCGTATCTGCCATGGACGTCTCGCTCACCTTCGCTGAGCTCCTGCGCGCCCAGGGCGTGGTGGGCTGCTTCGTGGAATGCTTCGGACCAGGAACGAAGGCGCTCTCCGCCCAACAGCGGGCAGCCATCTCCAATATGACGCCTGAATACGGCAGCACCTGCACGCTCTTCCCCACGGATGAGCGCACGCTGGAGTTCTTGCGGGCTGCAGGTCGCGCGGAGGATCAGATAGCCTTGGTTGAGGCCTATGCCCAGGCCCAGGGGTTCTGGAATAGCGAAGATGCGGCAGGCCGTTCGTACGCGGATGTTCTAGAGCTTGACCTCTCTTCCATCCAGCCCAGCGTGTCCGGGCCTTCGCGGCCCCATGACCGCATGGATCTGGCGGACGTCCATGGGCGCTTCTGTGAGCTTTGCGAAGAGCGGGGTTTGAGCCGTGCGCCGCACACCATTCAGATGAAGGGGCAAGCTTGCCAGGTGACTGATGGCAGCATCGCCATTGCGGCGGTGACCAGCTGCACCACGGCCACTGACCCTGAGATGATGGTCCAGGCGGGGCTTCTGGCCAAGCATGCTGCGGAACGCGGCTTGCATGCGAAGCCTTGGGTGAAGACCATCTTGGCACCGGGAAGCCATGCCACGGAATTGCTGCTGGAACGGGCAGGCTGCAAGGAAGCCCTGGAGCAGGTGGGCTTCTATACCTGCGGCTTCGGCTGCATGAGCTGCATCGGCAATTCCGGCCCGCTGGACGCACCCATGCATGAGGTGGCTGACCAGGTTGAGCTGACCAGCGTGCTTTCTGGTAACCGCAACTTCGAGGGCCGCATCTCTCCAGACGTTTCGCAGAACTACCTGACCACCCCGGCCCATGTCATCGCCTACGCGCTGCTGGGCACCATGGATGCTGACATCACCACGGCTCCGCTGGGGCAAGACGCGGAAGGCAATGACGTCTTCCTGGCAGATATCATGCCTGACCAGGCAGAGGTGGATGCGCTCGTGCGCGCCCATGTGACAGCTGACCTCTACGCCCAGGGCACCGAGGGGATGTACGAAGGGGATGCTCAGTGGCAGGCGCTTACAGCAGACGCCACGGAAGCCTTCGCTTGGGCGGAAGGCTCCACCTATGTGCGCCGTCCCACTTTCTTTGATGACATGACCTCTGATGGAAGCGCTCCGGGCACCATAGAAGGGGCTCGCGCGTTGCTCTTCTTGGGTGATTTCATCACCACTGACCACATCTCACCGGCGGGGGCCATCGCCTTGGATTCCCCGGCGGCTGACTACCTGCGCCAGCGTGGCGTGGCAGAGGCTGCTTTCAACACCTACGGTAGCCGAAGGGGCAACCATGAGGTGATGGCTCGCGGCACCTTCGCCAATGTGAAGCTGGTGAACAAGCTGGCCGAAGGCCGCAAAGGCGGTTGGACGCGGGATATGCTGACCGGCGAGGTGTCCACCGTGTTCGCCACCGCTGAGCATTACATGGCCGAAGGGGTGCCTGCCATCGTCATTGCGGGCAAGATGTACGGCAGCGGGTCATCCCGGGACTGGGCTGCGAAGGGGCCGAAGCTCCTGGGCGTTCGCGCGGTCATCGCTGAGAGCTACGAGCGCATCCATCGTTCCAACCTGATCGGCATGGGCATCCTGCCGCTCCAGTTCAAGGAAGGCGAAAGCGCTGAGACCCATGGGCTGACGGGCAGTGAGGCGTTCAGCATACAAGGGGTTGACTTCTCCGCAGGCCTGCCGAACCCCTCAGAGGTTACGGTGACATTCATCCGGCCTGACGGGAGCCAAGGCAGCTTCCAGGCTGTAGTGCGCGTGGATACCCCCACCGAAGGGGCTTACTTCTCCAACGGTGGCATCCTGCAATACGTGCTGCGTTCGCTGGTCTAGCCAAGGAGTCACGGGACATGGTGTACCATGTCCCGAAACCTTTTTCGATCATAGGAGACGCAGGTGGCATCAGGACTCGAATCCCTTCTGGAGGCGCTCCAGAACTCTGGCATGAACACCGAAGGTATCGGTGGCAAAGAAGGCGCTTCCTCGGCAGAGCCGGGAAGCGCTGGCAATGGGGGTGGCGGCGCAGGTGGCCGAAAGGGCCGCGGCGGCAAGGGGGGAGACGTTCCCCACATAGACTTCTCGTTCTTGGAAGAGGTCCATGGCCCCAAGAGCAAAGCAGGCTGGGTCATCCTGGCCATTGTGGCGGTGTTGGTGATCGCGGCCGCCTATTGGTGGTTCCACCCGGCCATCAGCCTGAATTCCGTTGACCTTTGGATGTTCATCGGGCTGATCTGCCTGATCCTGGCTGCCTTCTTCTATATGCGTCGCATGGCCTACAAGAACGGTCAGGGGAAGTTCGAGAAGAGCCCCAGCAAGGAGAAGCGCTCGACCGTCCTCATGGCCATCCCGCTGGCTGTCATCCTGGTGGGCGTGCTGGGGGCAGTTATGTCCAACGCCATCATCCCCGGTAACGCCGAGAAGTATTCGAACGTGCTCCAGACGGACACGCTTGATTTCGCCCAGGACATCCATGAGGTGAACTACTCTGAGATCCCGGTGATCGACCGCGACTCTGCCATCCTCATCGGTGACCGTGAGATGGGCTCCATCCCCGAATACGTGAGCCAGTTCGAGATATCCCCGCTCTACAGTCAGATCAACTACAAGGGTACGCCCGTGCGCGTCAGCCCGCTGAACTACGCTGACCTGTTCAAGTGGTTCACGAACCGCGAAGGTGGCATCCCGGCCTATTCACTGGTGAACATGACCACCCAAGACGCAGAGATCGTGCGCCTGGGCGACAACCCCATCTACTATTCCCAAAGCGAACCGCTGGCCCGTAACATTGACCGCTACGTGCAGCTCAAATACCCCTTCTATATCTTCGATGAGCTCTCCTTCGAGATAGACGAAGAGGGCAAGCCCTGGTGGATCTGCCCTGTGCGCACGTTCACCATCGGCCTGTTCGGTGGCTACACCATTGACCGCGTCATCCTCTGCAACGCCACCACTGGCGAATGCACGGAGATGTCTGTGGGTGAGGTGCCTCAATGGGTTGACCGGGTGTATCCGGCGGAGCTGCTGATAGAGCAGTACAACTGGTACGGCGCCTACCACAATGGTTGGCTGAATTCGTTCCTGGGCCAGGAAGGCGTGGTGCGCACCACGCCGGGTTCTGACGGGTCCCTGGGGTACAACTACATTGCCAAGGATGATGACGTGTGGGTGTATACGGGCGTCACCTCGGCCACGGCGGATAATTCCATCATCGGGTTCGTCCTGGTGAACCAGCGCACCCAGGATTCGCACTTCTACAGCGTTTCCGGCGCTACGGAAGAATCAGCCCAGAACTCGGCCGAGGGCCAGGTGCAGAACCTGCGCTACACGGCCACGTTCCCACTGCTTATCAACGTGGCGAACCAGCCCACCTACTTCATGGCCTTGAAGGATGGCAGCGGCCTGCCGAAGAAATTCGCCATGATAGACATCCAGCGCTACCAGAACGTAGCAGTGGGTGACACGGTGGCTGACACCCAGACAGCCTATGAGGCGCTGCTGGCCACCAATGGCGTGCTATCCAATGAGACGGACTTGACAGATGTTGAAGAGAAGACGGGTACCATCACGGCCATGGCCCAGGCGGTCGTCGAAGGCAATTCCCACTTCTACGTGGTGGTGGATGATGAGAATGAGATGTATGACTTCCCGCTGCCAGGGCTGCTGAACATCCTCAAGTACAAGGTGGGAGACCAAGTCACCTTCACCTACCTGAACACGGGCGGCATCAACCAGGTGTATTCCATCATCGGGCCAGATGGTGAGAAGCAGACGGCCACGGCTGAGAACAACAGCGAAGAGCAGGCGGTGGATGAATCCGCCGAACAGCAAGCCGCCGCTTGACAGAGGTAGCGGGTCCGCTATCATATATAGGCTGCTCTTCGGAGCGGCGCTAACGAAAGACTAGTTCTGCTGCTTAAGACAGCCGGTACCTGAAAGGGTTTAATCGCGAAAGCGGCCAGCCGAGGTGGTTGTACGACATGACTTGATGTCGGCCTCCGCCCTGATGTGCGGAGGCCGTTCTCATGTTCGGCCCGGTCAAGTTCGGCAGAACGCTCTTACAAGCGAAGGAGGTGTAACAGCATATGCCGAACGCACAGAACCAAGAGATGCTTGCGAACATCAAGGCAGACTTGGAGGCAAGCGGAGCGGTCTGGGTGGTTGACTATCGCGGCCTCACCGTGAAAGAGATCCAGCAGCTTCGCCGCAACATCCGTGAAGCAGACGGTCAGATGAAGGTGTACAAGAACACCATCATGCATCTGGCGCTCTCTCAGGAAGAGCTTCCCACCCTTGATGACCTGCTGGCGGGGCCGTCAGCCTTCGTCTTCGCGGGTGAAGATGTGGCAGCGTCAGCCAAGGCCGTGAAGGAGTTCGCGAAAGAGAACGAGAACCTCACCATCAAGGGCGGCCTCATGGATGGCGAAGCCATCAGCGCGGCAGAGGTGGAGGCCATCGCGTCCCTTCCGTCTCGCGAGGTGCTCATGGCGCAGATCGCTGGTGCTATCAGCGGTGTGGCCCGCGGGCTTGCAACGTCCATCAACGGCGTGCCCAGCGGGATCGCTCAGGCTATCAGCCAGGTGGCCGAGCAAAAGGAAGCTGCTTAAAAGGGCAGGTTTCCCGGGCGGCCTAGTGGCCGCGTGAAAGAACAAGATGAGCCAGGCGAAGGGCTTGGCCAACCGAAAGGAATGAACAATGGCTGTAACTCGTGAAGAGATCCTTGAGGCACTTAAGGAGATGTCTCTGCTGGAGGCTTCTGAGCTGGTGAAGGACATCGAGGAGACCTTTGGCGTGAGCGCTGCTGCTCCTGTGGCTGTGGCTGCTGCTCCGGCTGCCGGTGGCGACGCTGGTGCTGCTGACGCTGGCAAGACTGACTTCGACGTCATCCTGGAGGGCTTCGGTGACAACAAGATCGCTGTCATCAAGGTTGTCCGTGAGATCACCGGCCTGGGTCTGAAGGAGGCCAAGGAGGCTGTTGAGGGTGCTCCCACCCCCGTGGCTGAGGGCGTGCCGCAAGACAAGGCTGATGAGATCAAGGGCAAGCTGGAAGAGGCTGGCGCCGCGGTGACCGTGAAATAACACGGCTTCTCACCGAATTTCTATTGAGATGATAGAGCCCGGGCATTGCCCGGGCTCTTCTCTTAGAGCTTGTTCGCTCTGAAATATCGAAGCAGCGTGCGTTCGGTCTCTTTATAGCGCTGCGCCAATTCTGCTTCATCCGTCACGCCCTCTTGGATGAGGGACACGAGGATCTGGACTCCTAGGTTAGGGTCTTCCATGGAAAGCGGCTGTATCTGTACCTCATCACCATTGAATTCGCAGAGAGCGTAATCTTCCAGCAGGTCCTTTCCCGCCAGGGCATCCTGCAGTCTGCCGCGGTGGTTCTCATGGTCAGCCAGGAGGTCTGCCGGTGAGACGCCCAAAGCTCGGGCGATCTTCGTGATGTTGTTCAAGCTCACATTGATGCGCTCTTGCTCTATACCGCCGATATAGGTCCGGTGCAGCCCGCAAGCTTCAGCCAGCTGCCCTTGGGTCAAGCCAGTTTCTTTGCGGTAGGCGCGCATGTTCTCTGCAAGCGTTCTGCGAATGTTCTCCATGGGGATATCCTAGCGCATCAGCGCCTCCAAGGCAGAGAAAAGGGCGGCCCGAAGACCGCCCTTGAGAACATTGGAGCGCTTGGCTTAGAACCGGTAGGTGGCTGCCATCCCGCTTGCAACGGGCATCTGATCAGAAGGCAAGATGAGCACCTTGGCATCTTGCAGCACGGCGGCTTCTGCGAAGGCGGCTGCAACATCAGGGCTGGCCGGGTCCAGTTCCTTGTCATCAACCGGATTCGAGGAGCCATCGAAGGTGACAGCGCCCGTTTCGTCGTTGAACGTGCCTGGAATGCCCTTGCCCTCTTCCAGGAACAGGAGGTCAACCTTGCGTTCCACCAGAGCAAGCCCTATTTGAGGGATGTCATCAGTGGCCTTGCCCTTCGAAGCCTTGAAGGCGTAATCCTCGTTGGCCTCCTTCAGGCCCTTCGCGCGCTTTTCCATGATGATAGCAACGGCATCATCCCTGAGCGTCTGACCTGAGAGAGTGCGCGGGTCCTTCTTGATGCCTTCGGGGAGCAAGGTCTCAAAGGTGCAGAGCTCACGGAACATATGCTCATGCTCAGGGGCCGTGACCAAGATGACCGGGTCGTCGCAGTTGCGGACTAGCGTGTCGTTCATGGCCTTATCAACGTAGCGGAAGAACTTCAGAGCCTCTTCCTTCGTGACCTCTTTGCGAGATTTGTGGTCATGGTAAGGGGATTCGTGATCAGTCAGGCTGTAGTAATCCAGCGCCGTGGTCTCGCCATCGAATTCCGGGAACGTTTCCGCGAAGTAGCTCTTCACGTCATCAGGGAGCGGCACGTAGTGCACGCCGTTGTAGTCACCGTCTAGTAGGGCGAAGAAGTCAGTGTTCAGAAGGAGCAGCTTATAGCTCATCTCGAACATGGCGTCACGGAAGAGCGGCTTCAGATAGAACTGCGGCCCCACGGTGACACTGGCTTCTGGGGCGGTGCTCATGTTGATGATGTAGGCATCTTGGTTGGTGATGAGGAAAGCCAGACCCTGGGAGGCGTCTACCCAGAGAGGCAGGTCCTCATGGTCAAGGATATAGGTCAGCTTCTGCTTGATGCCCGCATAGTCATTCTCTTGGTAGTGCTCCTCAAGCCTACGGAAGGCCTCTTCGCAGAGGTCCTTGAATTCGATGCGATCCCATTCGTCACGCCTGTCTTCACGTTCGGTCCGCTTGATGGGCACATAGAGGGATACGAGCGGGCCCCCTGCAGGGGCTTCATTCGAGAAGACCTTGGGTTGGAAGGTGGTCAGATGGATATGATCCGCCAGTTCACGGGTGCGTTCTTTTCTCATAGTGGGCCTCCTTGGTCAACTTGATGCTGAACCAAGCATAGTCCGGCCCTATCCCGCCGATGCAAACCGGCGGGATATGTTGCTCAAAGGTTGCGTCCTTGTCAAACAGGTAATCAGGGCCGCATGGCGCGCATGGCATTCAGGATGGCGATGACGGCTACGCCCACGTCGGCGAAGACAGCCATCCACATATTGGCTATCCCTAAAGCCGCCAGGATGAGCACGGCGAACTTCACGCCCAGGGCGAACACGATGTTCTGCCAAACGATGCGCATGGTCTTCTTGGACACGCGCACGGCCCGGGCCACCTGGGTGGGCCGGTCATCCATGAGCACGATATCCGCTGCTTCTATGGCGGCGTCGCTACCCATGGCTCCCATGGCGATGCCTATATCGGCCCGCATGAGCACCGGAGCATCATTGATGCCGTCGCCCACGAAGGCCACCTTGCCGCTACCGTCCTGTTCTAACAAGCGTTCGACCTCGGCCACCTTGTCTTGGGGCAGCAGCTCAGAGCGCACTTCGCTGACACCCAGCTCAGCCGCTACCGCCTTCGCCACCCTTGTCTGATCCCCCGTGAGCATCACGGTGTGCTTGACACCCACCTGACGTAAGGCGCTGATGGCCTCTGCCGCATCCGGCTTGATGACGTCACCTATGACGATGGTGCCCACGAATCGGCCATTCACGGCCACGTGGACTTGGGTCCCAATGAGGTCAGTGGGGGTGTAGCTGATGCCATTCTCATCCATCAAGCGGCCGTTGCCTGCCAAGATGACGTCATCATCCAGATGCACCTGCACGCCGCGGCCGGAAAGGTCTTTCCCTTGGCTGATGCGCTCTAGGCTCACGGGCTTCCCGAAGGCTCGGGTGATAGAGGTGGCAATGGGGTGGTTGGAGAGGGATTCCGCTGCCGCTGCCCATGCCAGTAGCTGGTCTTGGCTGATGCCGGAGGCGGGCAGGAGGTGGGTCACCTCGAAGGTGCCTGAGGTGAGGGTACCCGTCTTGTCGAATACCACGGTGTCAACCTGGGAAAGGGCTTCCAGATAGTTGGACCCCTTGATGAGGATGCCCAGCCGGGAGGCGCCGCCGATGCCGCCGAAGAACGAGAGCGGCACGCTGATGACCAGGGCGCAGGGGCAGGACACCACCAGGAACGTGAGTCCGCGCAGGATCCAGTCTGCCCACGCGCCTCCCACCACCAGGGGAGGTACCACGGCGATCATGACCGCCAGGCCAACGACGATGGGGGTGTAGTAGCGGGCGAACCGGGTGATGAAGTTCTCCGTTTGAGCCTTCTTGTCAGCGGCGTTCTCTACCAGTTCCAGGATGCGGCTCACGGTGGAGTTCGCGTAGGGCTTCGTGACCTGCACGGTCAGGGTGCCTGTCATGTTCACGCAGCCGGATATGACCTCTTCGCCCGGCTGCGCGTGGCGCGGCACGCTTTCGCCTGTGAGCGCCGAGGTGTCCACCTGAGATTCCCCTGAGAGCACCAGGCCATCCAGGGGGATGCGCTCTCCCGGCTTGATGACGATCTCAGCTCCCACTTCTAGAGTGGCAGGGTCTACTTGGACCAGCTGGTTCCCTTGCTGGACATTCGCGAACTCAGGGACGATATCCATCATGGCGGCGATGGATCTGCGTGACTTGCCCACGGCGTAGCTCTGGAACAGCTCTCCCACCTGGTAGAAGAGCATGACCGCTGCCCCCTCGGCCATGTGGGGTTCTGAATCAGGGAAGAAGACCAAGGCGAAGGCGCCCAAGGTGGCAATGGCCATGAGGAAGTTCTCATCCAGGCCATGGCCCTTGAGCAGGTTCTTCCAGGCCCGGCCCAGCACGTCATAGCCTGCGATCAGGTAGGGGATCAGGAACAGGATGAACTCCCCGTAGAGGGCGTTGGTGGGGCCAAGGATGCGCTGGATGAGCCCCGTTCCTTCACAAACGAGGATAGCGAAGAACAGCAGTAGCGCGACCAGGATGCGGTTGCGCCAGCGCTTCAGCTTGGCAGCATCTTCGCCGCCATGGTCATGGCCGCAGCCGCCACTGCATCCGCACCCGTCAGCGGGTTCGGAGGGGCAAGGGGCATCCCCTTCGCCAACCTTCTGGGCGGAAGAAGGCGCGGGCGACGTTCTGAGGGATTCGCAAGCTTCGCACATGGTGATTCCTCTTCGCTCCTATTCGCAGATATGGGTCAGGCCTTGGGCTAGCATCGTATAGACGTGAGCGTCGGCTAGGGCATAGATGACGCTCTTGCCATCCCGGCGGAACTTGACCAGGTGCGCCTGCTTCAGAATGCGCAGTTGGTGAGAAACGGCGCTTTGGGTGGCGTTGACGATGCAAGCGATATCATTCACGCTGCGCTCTTGGTCCATCAAGGCGTAGAGGATCTTGATGCGCGTGGTGTCCGCGAACACCTTGAAGAGGTCAGCCAGTTCGTAGAGCAGCTCATCTTCAGGCATCTCGTCGCCAAAGGTGTAGGTGCCCATGGCGGTGGAGCTGAGGATACTTTGGGCTTCTTCGATGATAGGTTGGTCTTGGCTCATGACAGTTCCTTCTATATTGAATCATATGAACAACTGTTCATAAGTATACACAGATGGGCGTGGGCGTGCAACAGCCGCAATGGTCAACGAAACGTTCACGGTGTAGATGCTCAGATGCTTGCTGTTCTATCATCACGGAAACCAAGGACGGAAGGCATCCATGAACACGCCCACCATACGGAAGAGGCAGGCAAAGCCAGGAAAACCGGTCAAGCCCAAGGCCGTTGCGCCTCAGAAGCCCCAACCGGTTCCCGGTTTCGCGAACTTCGGGTACATGGCTCTCAAGGGGGTTTGCAACGCGCGGGATCTGGGCGGCATGCCCACGGCCGATGGAAGGCGCATCCGCAAGCGGCGGTTGCTGCGTTCTGGAGCGCTGGGTGGGGCAACGGCATCAGACATCAAGCAGCTGGTGCGCATGCATGATATGGAATACGTGGTGGACTTCCGCGCTCCTGCTGAGGTAGACCGCACGCCAGATCCTATGCCGCTGTTGACCGGTGTGGAATACGTGAACATGCCTTCGCTGCCGGATGGCGCCATCGTGACCATCGGGCGCATGAACATAGCGAAGGACAAGAAGCTCCTGGGAGAATTCACCAGCCATCCCTTCGACACCCTCATGGACCTTTACCCGAAGGCGCTTCTGGGGGAGATGGGCATCGTGGCTTACCGCCGCTTCCTCTATGACCTCTTGGAGGCGAAGACGGGAGCAACGCTGTGGCATTGCACTCAGGGCAAAGACCGCACGGGCATCGCGGCCATTTTGGTGGAGCACGCTTTGGGGGTGCGCCGTGAGGTCATCTTAGCTGATTACCTGGCCACCAACCTGTTCGTGGGGGGCGGCATCGTGATCCTGGAGAAGATCCTGCGGCGGTTGCACATTGCGCGCAGCCTGGCCCGGGGCATAGAGGCTTACGCTTACGCGCACCAGGTCTTCTACGATGCAGCCCTGAAGGCCATGGATGGGGTCTTCGGTTCTATTGATGCCTATATGGAACGCGAACTTGACTTTGGGAAGGATGAGAAGCAGACTCTTCGAGAACTGTATCTGGAAGAGGTGTGAGTGGATCAGCCTTCTGAGGGCGCATCGCGGATGAAAGCCGCGTTGGCGCGCCATCCGAAATGGAAGATGTGGGCCTTAGCGGTTGCGTTGGCGGCTGCCTTCTTCGTGCTGTTCATCCTGTTGCTGGTACGGGCTGTCTCAACGGAGGTAGTGCCTTCGGAGGCTGAGGCTGGTCAAGCGTCCCGTGTGGGCATAGAAGCGGGCGTTGGCGAAGGGGCAGGCGCGGGCCCAGCCCAGGCGGGAGGTGAAGCTGCCGAAGGGGCTGGCATCCTGGGAGGCGCTACGGTGCCTTCGGGAGAAAGCGCGCCGGGTGCCTCTGGCGAAGAGGTTCCTGAAGGCGGAGCACCGGTACCGGAGACACCTTCGCAAGAGAACGCGTTCATGGCGGCGAAGCTGCACATAGCAGAGATGCCCTTTTCCCATGCTGGATTGGTGGCCCAGTTGGAATCCGAAGGGTTCTCCCACGAGGATGCCGTCTACGCCGTTGACAAGCTCAACGCGGATTGGGGCGCGAAGGCCGCTGAGATGGCAGCCCAATACGTGGACACGATGGAATTCACGCGGGCTGATCTGATAGACCAGCTCATGTACGAAGGGTTCACCGGCCCCCAGGCTGAGGCGGCTGCAACCGCCGTGGGGCTTTGACGGGCCGGGAAGGGAAAGCCATGGCAACGATGACGCGGAGGGTGTTCGTGCGGGCAGCGGCTCTGGGAGCCTTGTCTCTTTCAAGCTGGTCTTTGTGGGGGTGCGCAGGCTCAGCGGAGGCACCTTCAGGGGAAGGGGATGCGGGCGCAGACGCGGGCTCAGCAGATGCACCCGTAGAACCGGATCCGGTGGAGGAGCTGATCGCGTCGCTTTCGCTGGAGCAGAAGGTAGCCCAGCTCTTTGTGGTGCGGCCGGAGGATATGCTGGGGGTCTATCGGGCGGAATTGCAGGCGGAAGATGAAGATGACTCTGTAGCAGTGAACGAGGCAGGCTTCTTCCAACCTGCCACAACGGTGACAGACCAGATAACCAGCGCTATCGGCGCCCTGCCCGTGGGCGGCTTCACCCTCTTCGGGAACAATTTGGAAGATCCTGAGCAAACCCAGGCGCTCCTGAGCCAGCTGCGGGATTGCTCCTTGGCGGCCACCGGCGTAGCTCCTTTCCTCTGCGTGGATGAGGAGGGTGGCAGCGTGGCGCGCATCGCGAAGAATGAGGCCTTCGAGGTGCAGAATGTGGGCGATATGGCTGAGATAGGGGCATCCGGTGACCCTGATCAGTCAAAGGCGGCTGCCGCTCAGATTGCGGCCTACCTGAAGCCGCTGGGGTTCAATGTTGACTTCGCGCCCGTGGCTGATGTAGCGGACAACCCTGACAATCCAACCCTGGCGAAACGTTCCTTTGGCGCTGATGCTGTCCAGGTGGCATCCATGGTGGCGGCAGAGGTGCGGGGCTTCGAAGAGGCTGACATGGCCTGCTGTCTCAAGCACTTTCCCGGGCTGGGGAGCGCCGAGGGGGATAGCCACACGGCGCGCATCACCATTACGGATGACCTAGACGGGCTTAGGGCTTCTGAGCTCAAACCCTTTCAGGCGGGGATAGCCGCTGGGGCGCCCCTGGTGATGATGGGGCACCTTTCAGTCCCTGCAGTGGTGGGGGATGACACCCCAGCCTGCCTCTCTGAGGAGATGGTTACGGGCGTTCTGCGGGATCAGCTGGGGTTCGAAGGCGTGGTGGTCACGGATTCCTTGGGGATGCAGGCCGTGACGGATTACTACTCCTCGGCCGAGGCGGCAGTGGCCGCTGTGCAGGCGGGGTGCGATGTGGTGCTCATGCCCGCGGATCTGCACGCGGCCTATGAGGGCCTGCTTGCGGCAGTGAATGAGGGTGAGGTGAGCGAAGAGCGCATCGATGATTCGCTCCGCCGCATCTTCGCCGTGAAGCAGCGCTACCTGCCCTAGGCGCGCAAGCTTCCCTTCTGCGTTCCCTTGTATAATCCAAGGCAGTCTTCCCCTCCCCGCGAAAGGACCGTTATGAGCACTGCTGCATCTCCCATCCCAACCGTCTACGTGGTGGATTTCGGAGCCCAGTACGGCCAGCTCATAGCGCGGCGGGTGCGTGATCTGGGAGTCTATTCAGAGATAGTTCCCTGTGACATAACGGCGGAGGAGCTGCGCGCCTTGAACCCGGCGGCTCTCATCCTGTCAGGAGGTCCTGCCAGCGTCTATGCCGAAGATGCGCCTTCAGTTGACCCCGGTGTGTTCGAATTAGGCGTACCGGTGCTGGGGTTCTGCTATGGGCAGCAGATCATGGCGGTGACCTTGGGCGGTGCGGTGGGCCATACGGATAAGGGTGAATACGGGCCAGCGCCGCTGGTGCGGCTTGATGGCCCTTGTGGCGAAGGTGTTCCCGAAAGCGTGCTTCTGGCAGGAACGCCCTGTGAGCAGACGGTGTGGATGAGCCATCGGGATGCGGTGAGCCAGGTGCCGGATGGGTTCGTGGTCACCTCGCGGACTGACGTGTGCCCGGTGGCGTCCATGGAATGCGCCGAACGTCAGCTGTATGCCACCCAGTTCCATCCCGAGGTGCGCCATACGCCCTACGGCCAGCAGATGCTGGAGAACTTCCTGTTCAGCATCTGCGGTCTTGAGCGCACCTGGACCATGGATTCCATCATCCAGGACAGCGTGGCAGCCATTCGGGAGCAAGTGGGGGAAAGCCGCGTGATCTTGGGGCTTTCCGGCGGTGTGGATTCCAGCGTGGTGGCGGCGCTCTGCGCGAAGGCTATCAGGAGCCAGCTCACCTGCGTGTTCGTGAATCATGGGCTCCTGCGCAAAGGTGAGCCGGAGGAAGTGGAAGCGGTCTTCACGAAGCAGTTCGATGTGGATTTCGTCCACGTCCATGCGGAGGATAGGTACGCGGCGCTGCTGGCGGGCATAACTGATCCAGAGGAGAAGCGCCGCATCATAGGCAGCCAGTTCTGGAAGGAGTTCTTCGCCGTGGCGGAGGACCTGGCTGAGGATGGCCGCCCGGTCCAGTTCCTGGCTCAGGGGACCATCTACCCGGATATCATCGAAAGCGGCGCGCGCAAGACGGGCGGCAAGGCGTCCACCATCAAGAGCCACCATAACCTGATCCCGTTTCCCGAAGGGGTTTCGTTTGATTTGATCGAGCCGTTGGATCACTTCTTCAAGGATGAGGTGCGTGCGCTGGGCACGGCGCTGGGGCTGCCGGACTACATCGTGCAGCGGCAACCGTTCCCGGGTCCGGGGCTGGCCATCCGCATCATCGGCGAGGTGACGCTGGAGAAGCTAGCGCTGCTGAAAGAGGCGGACGCCATCGTGCGCGCGGAGCTGGATGCCTACAACCAGGCTTCCTTCGAGGAGACGGGTGAGAGGCCCGTGTGGCAGTACTTCGCCGTGCTGCCGGATGTGCGCAGCGTGGGTGTCATGGGGGATGAGCGCACCTACGGCTACCC
>CANOIM010000023.1 GCA_947566075.1 uncultured Eggerthellaceae bacterium
TGCGGCGCGAGGCCGCGGGAGACTAGGACGTTCCGCCCACGAGGGGCGCTTTTCTCATATCTCCATTCATGTTCTTCTTGTCGCTGCTTTCATTGAATGTGACATAGACAGGCTCTGTACTGTAGAATCACAGTTAGGTAACTATTGCCTAACGGATTCATTTCGCCAGCTTCAGGCGGATGAAGCACTCAGGCAGAGCTATGGAGGTACTGAAGATGAAGCCGCATATATGCCATGCAGCTCCCGGTGAAAACCGACCATTGACTCTCTTGCTGATATCTATAGCCTCCATACTGTGTGTGGGGCTTGTTCTCATGGGTGTTCAGCGGGCTGTCGCGGTGAATCTCACGCCGATGGAATCTACCATCACGGTGAAGATGCAGCAGTCCACAGATCCTATCATCGCCGCTCAGGAAGCCGAAGCCAGGGTTTCCTATGACCTCTATAAGGTAGCGGGGGCTATTCAAGATGCAGGCTATGATGCCTATCACTTCGAGCCCATTGCGTCCCTTGCGAACATCTCTGGCGTTGATTGGGCCAAGCCATCCTCTGATGCCTACAAGGCCATCGCTGAGGCAGCGACTGCTCAGGTTGCCCCCTGGGCTTCGGAAAGCACGGCTCTGAAGCCTGTAAGGCAATCTATTCCCTTGGGCGAGACCGCTTCAGGGCTTGATGCAGGTCTCTACCTGATCATCGCCTACGGTTCCGGTCTTGGGCCTGACCAGTATAAGACTGATGTGCCGGGGGAGACCATCGCCGTTTCGGAGCGCAATGTCTTCACCTTCCAGCCCCAGGTGGTAGCTGTTCCTTCTCGGGCCGTTGAAGCGGGTCAGGTTCCTTCCACGGCAGGTACAGGCGAATGGCAGAATGATGTGACGGCGTACCTCAAGCCCGGCATCGCTCCGCGCTACGGCACCCTTCAGATCAACAAGACGCTGCTCACCTATGATGACCAGCATCCTGCTGGCTTCGTCTTCCAGATAGATGCCTACAACAGCGAAGCTGACTACAACAATGGCGCAGCAGCCATCTTCAGCACGGTAGAGAGCATCCCGTTCACGGCTGCGGGTATGCAGTCAGTCACGGTGGGTCGCATCCCTGCGGGATCCTACGTTCGCGTGACTGAGGTCTACAGCGGTACTTCCTATACCGTGCAAGGGGAAGGCCTTCAGATCGTTTCCTCCCTTGCGCCTGACCCCGTCGGCGGAGGGGATCTGCCTCAGGGCAACGGCGTGTCCTTCGTCAATGACTTCAATGACAACTCCAACCATAGTGGAAGCGTTGTGAACCGGTTCGAGAACGGAGATGCCGGGTGGAACTGGGACGGGGGTGAGGCCAATGCCTAAACGGCGGACGGCTACCATCTTGACATCGCTCGGGCTCTGCGTTGCGCTGGCCATTCCCGTGGGCAGCGCTTGGGCGTATTTCACCAGCTACGCCAGCACCTATGGTTCCCAAGAGTTGCACCTGAGTGCTGAGACCCAGATCACTGAGGAATTCGACAGCTGGACCAAGCATGTCAGCATCCAGAACAGCGCTGATTCAGTTCCAGTCTTCGTACGCGTCAAGGCGCTCAGCGGCAGTACCTACCAGCTCCAGTACACTGGTGAGGACAACTGGACGCCCGGGCCAGATGCCGAAGGCTTCTATTATTACAACCTTCCGGTAGAGCCCGGTGAAGCCACCAGCGTCCTTGACATCAAGATCTCTGGCATCCCCCTAACACCCCAGGAGGGGGATCAGTTCAACGTGGTGGTCATCTACGAGACCACGCCTGTCCTTTACCGCGCAGACGGCACGCCCTATGCAGACTGGTCGAAGAAGCTTGATACAGGTCGGGTGGAAGGTGGTGAGGCATGATGCAGGGCACTTCTCAGCCTTCTGGCTTCAAGCGCGCTCTGATGCGTCCAGCCACCTCCATCATCCTGCTCGTCTTGGCCATCGTGCTGCTCTGCTTCTCAGGAGTGGGAGGAACCCTTGCGGCTCTCACCTACTTCTCTGAGACCTACACGGCACGGTTGGAAGTCTCTCAGATCGGCGTTTCGCTGATGGAGTGCGGTGCCCAGGCAGAAGAGGCGCAGACGGTCGCTTGGCGCAATTATGCGGGAGATGACCGTTGGGACGAAGGATCTTCGGAGCTGCTCACCACCATGCTCGCATCGGATGAAGCGGTGAAGCTGGGCAAGGAGTACAAAGAAGAGCTCTTCGCTAAGAATACCGGTCAGATCGGCCAATACGTTCGCGTCACCCTGCGCAAGTACTGGGAAGATCCCGAAGCTCAAGCAGATGATGCGAAGGTTCGCACCGTGTCACCTGAGCTCATCCAGTTGGGGATCCCTGAGGATAATGGCTGGTTGAAGGACGAGGCTGCCTCCACCGAAGAGCGTGAGGTCTTCTATTACCAGACTGCCCTTCAGCCGGGCGAAGAGACCACGAACCTCACGGATACCATTCGCATCGATCCTGCGGTGGCCACCAAGGTCACGCAAGCCTCTGAGGTGACCACCGGTGAGGATGGAAAGCAGTACACCACGCTGAAGACCACCTATGACTATGACGGCATGCGCTTCTGCTTGGAAGCTACGGTGGATGCGGTCCAAGACCATAACGCTCAGGCGGGCATCCTGAGCGCCTGGGGTGCGCACGTGCAGTTCACTGACGGCATCATGAGCTTGGTCTAGGGTGGTGAAAAGATGACAACAGTACGCAAAGCCACGGGCATCGCTTTCGCCATCATCGCGCTGGTGGTGCTCTCCCTCTGCATCCTGGTTCCGAAGGCCCAGGCAGAAACATTGACCAATCAGACCTTATGGCACGTCACCTATACCGCTGACAGCGAATTGAAGAGCGATTTCACCACCACCGATATCAATGAGACCATTGCAGGGCTCCAGGCAGGGGATACGGCACGGATCTCCATCAAGCTAGAGAACAAGAACGCTCAGGCTACGAACTGGTATATGACCAACAAGATCATCAGCAGCCTGGAAGAGTCAGCCGCATCGGCTGCGGGTGGCGCCTACACCTATGAGCTGATGTTGACCCAGCCTGACGGTCAGACCACCAGCTTGTTCTCCAGTGACACGGTGGGCGGTGAGAATGCGGCTGGTTCTCGCGAAGGCCTCCATGAGGCCACCAGCGCCCTGGAAGACTACTTCCTCCTTGACACCATGGCTGCCGGGGCTAGCTCTACTATCACCTTGGCGGTCACCCTTGATGGCGAGACCCAGGGCAATGCCTATCAGAGCACGTTGGCTGACCTCTCCATGGATTTTGCCGTTGAACCGGTGACCGATGTGGGAGATCCGGGCAATCGCAACCCCAACCTCAAGTCATTGCCCCAGACCGGAGACCTGCTGCGCTTTGCTCCGCTGTTCGCTGTGTGTGGTATAGCTGGACTGGCCCTGCTGTTCTTCGGCATTTATGGGCGCACCCTTCGCAAGCATGAGGAAGAGGAGGCCTAGCGCTATGGCACGTATCGCCTCACAGATCCTGTCCCTTAGGCACCTTGTGGTGGCTGCCCTGCTTTCGGTGCTCTTGGCCTGCGCGCCCTTCGCCGTGCTCACAGCCAGCGCGGCTCCCGCAGACCAGGGGGTGGCGAACGCGGGCAAGGCACCGTATACCTATACCGTGCGTGTGTTCGCCGGAGGTCAAGGCTCCTTCAACGGTGAGCCCGTGTTCACCACGGAGGGCATTCCCGCGGGGGATCAGTGGTCCTTCAATCAGGGAAGCGTCACGCTCAACAATGATGGCCGCTACTATATCCGCGGCATTCGCGAAGCCGGGAAGGATAATGCCGAGGCGCGGGGCAATGGCGGCCAGCAGGCACCTTCTTTCGAAGTCACGCGCGATATGGACCTGGTGGTGGCCTATGGCATCCTGGGTGACAAGGTGTCCTACGCGGTGGAATACGTGGATGGCGCGGGCAACACCTTAGCCCCTTCGGAGAGCTTCTACGGCAACGTGGGGGACAGTCCGGTCATCGCCTATCGTTACATCGAAGGCTATCAGCCTCAGGCTTACAACTTGACGGGCAGGCTTCTGCCTAACGCGGCAGATAACGTCTACCGGTTCGTGTACACCGCCCTTGCCACTCCTGAGCCTGAGCCCGAACCGGAGGAACTGGTTACGCCGGGCACGCCCCCTGAGGCAACTCCTCCCGCAGCTGCAGCGGCGGCTGCGGAGGCGGCGGTAGCTGCTGACGCTCCTGCAACGGTTGAACCTGCCGCAGAGCCCGGTACGGAGGTCATCGCTGATGACGGCACGCCCCTCGCTGCTCCCGAAGAGGTGGAGAGCATCCGAGATGACGAAACGCCCCTGGCTTCAGCGGGCGGCGTCATCACTTCGGGGGCTGAGATCGTGGATACCAACTGGATGGTCATCGCGGGCGTTGCCGCCTTGGTGGCGGTAGCTGCTGTCCTGGTCGTGATCATCCTGCGTCGCAAGCAGCGGGAGCGGGCTGCCTATGAGTACCAGCACCGCAGCTAAGCGAACGCCGCTAGGAGTGGTGTTGATGGTCATCGGGTACGGGCTCTTGCTGGGAGTAGTTGCAGTGGCCATCTTCATGGCGGCTCCAGCGGCTTTCGGCTGGGAGGCGCTGACGGTGCAGACGGGTTCCATGGCTCCTGCTCTGCCGCCTGGTTCGGTGGTGTATGTGCAGGCTGTGGTACCTGCGGAACTGCAGGAAGGAGATGTGGTGGTGTTCAGCCGAGGAGGTGAGGTGATCACCCATCGTGTGCAGGCGAACAACACGGTAGAGGGGGCTCTCACCACCAAGGGGGATGCCAATGCCGAAGCGGACCTCATGCCGGTGACCTATGATCAGGTGCAAGGCAAGGTGGTCATCAGCACGCCGGTGGTGGGGGATATCCTAGCCGCCCTGGACACCATGGTCGGCAAAGTGTACCTACTGGCGGCCGGTGCCTGCGGGGTGATGATGGTCATCCTGGGAGGCCGTCTCAGAAAGCAAGGCTCTTCGTAGCGCAGAACCTCAGTTCTGCCGAAGAGGGAAAAGGCGGGAAGGACCGTAGTGCAGAACTTCAGTTCTGCCAGAAGAGAGAACGGTAAAGGGAAGAAGACGAACAACGTGGCAAGATCGATGAGAAAAGAGCTGAAGAACCTGGGGCGGGCAGAACTGCTCGAGTTGCTCGTGCAACAGGGCGAACAGCTTGATGCCACGAAGGAAGCGCTAGCAGCGGCCGAAGAGAGAGCCGCTAACCAAGAGCGTATCGCTCGTCTTGCGGAAGAGGCTGTCACGCGGTTGCATGGCATCATGGAAGCTGCTTCCCTGGCCAAAGAGCAGTACTTCATCGCTCTGGGTGAGGTCAAAGCCCAGATGGGAATCGTGGCTAACCCTGAGAACGGGAATGGTGAAGCTGCCGAAGAGGCTGGTGAGGCTCCTGGGGAAGTTGTCTCAGCTCCATCAGGCACCTTCGAAGAGGCCCCGGCACCTTCTGCAACCATCCAGCCGTTGCAAATGGAACAGCCTGAACAGCCAGCACGAACAGAACCTGTCTCACCGTCAGAACAACCGGCAGCTCAGGCCCCTGCGGCTTCTCCCTATCCCTATCAGGCCTACCAGAACGCCTACGCTGACGCTGCCAGCTCGGGGTATTCCAGTGGATACACCGGCACCTACGGGGCTTATCCAAACCAGGCCTATCAGGGAAGCCAAGGGTACCAGGGCTATGCCTACACCAATTCTTATAGCGCTCCCGCGTATGCCTATGGGAACACTAGTGCAGTTGCTGACGCAGGCGTGAAAGAAGCCAAGAGCGAATCGGTAACAGCCTGGGGAGGTGATGCGTCCTATGACCCCGACTGACCCTAATGCGGTGGCAGTTCCCGCTCCTGTGGAGATCCCAGACACCGCGGATCTGCGCGAAGAGCTCAACCGTGTCACCACCAAGCGCAAGTTCAAGCAGACGGTGCGCAATACGGTGCTGGCCATCGTGTCGGTGGCGGCTTTGGCCGTGCTCGTCTCCACGCTGTTCATGCCCATCCTGCGCATCACGGGCAGCTCCATGACGCCAACGCTCTCCGAAGGCAACATGGTGGCCTGTCTGAAGACCAACTCCTTCGAAACGGGCGATGTCATCGCCTTCTACTACAACAACAAGGTGCTCGTGAAGCGCGTCATCGCGGGTCCGGGCAGCTGGGTTGACATCAAGGACGATGGCACGGTGCTGGTTGACAACGTGCCCATCTCAGAACCCTACATCCAAGAGCCCGCCTTGGGTGAGGTTGATATCAAGCTGCCCTATCAGGTGCCCGAAGGCCGCTACTTCGTCATGGGAGACCATCGGGCCACCTCGGTGGATTCGCGCAGCTCTGCCATCGGATGCGTGTCAACGGATCAGCTGGTGGGCAAGGTGATAGCGGGCATATGGCCATTGGATAAGCTGGGACCAGTAGGTTAGGTACGGGGATAGCCATGGACAAGCAAACCATACAGTCGAACATGGATCAGATGCAGGCGCAGAACAAGCGTAAGCGCAAGTATTCGAAGGCGTTGGCAGTGGCGGCCTTGGTGGTAGCCTTCGTCACCATCTACGCGCTCATTTTGCCGGGTGTGACCATGGAACACAGCGCGCCCATCTGTGGCAAGCAAGAGCATGCCCATGGGGATGCCTGCTACAACCAGGTGCAGGTCTGCGCGCTGCCGGAGGGCACCGCCCACGTGCACACAGGCGCTTGCTATGACGACGCTGGCTCTTTGGGCTGCGGTGTTGCCGATGGCCTGCATATGCACCTGACTAGCTGCTTCAACGATCAGGGCAAGGCCGTCTGCGGTCTGGAGGAAGCGGTTCACATCCACACGCCCGCTTGCTTTGATGGCGAAGGGGCGCTCATTTGCGAAAGCGAAGCTGCCCATGTCCATGGGGCAACCTGCTATGACGCTGACGGCAGCCTCATCTGCGAGGAGCCCTCGGCGGGCCACGTGCACACGGCGCTCTGCTATCAGCCCATGGAAACCCTGACCTGCACGGTGGAGGATCCGGACCACGAGCATGGACCGGAGTGCTACACCACTGCGAACGAGCTGATCTGCGGCCAGGAAGAGGCCGTTGAGATAGACCATCAGCATGGCGAAGGTTGCTATACCAAGGAACTCAACTGCACCATCGAAGAGCATGCCCATGATGAGGTCTGCTATGACGTGGAGACCTACCACATGATCCAGGCGGGAGATGCCAACAAGGAGCAGATCAAGGCTGAGGAAGAGGCGGGCGCTCCCGTGGAGGGGGAGGCGGTCTCGGGGGGCGAGTTCGCTCAGTTGGCTGCTGCTGGCCTGGCCTATGAGGATGACAAGATCCAGGTGGTCTTCGACGTGCCGGAGGACCTGGAAGGTGAGCTGAAGCTCACGGTTACCGAAGGTGATGAAGCTGCAGAGAGCACTACAGATGACCGTAGCGCAGAACTTTATGTTCTGCCTGAAATGGAAACCGAGGATGTTGCTGCCTCGGATGAGGATGCCCCCGCATGGACGGTGGACCTGCACATCAACGCTACTTTGGATGGCGAGCTCGTTGAGGACATCAGCGAACTGGGCATCACGGCGAAGATGATGGTGAAGCCCCAGGCGGTCGAGCCTATCCTGAACGAGATGGACCTCGAGAACGTGGCGGAAGAGATCAAGGACGAGGTAGGCGTCGAGGTGACCTTCGCCCAGCCTGCCGAGAGTGATGAAGCAACCCCCTTGAGCGAGCAAGAAGAGGATGCAGAGGAGACGGTAGTCATCAACAGCGCTGATGCTTCCACCTTCGACCTGCCTCTGAAGGCTAATAATCTCTTGGCCAAAGCGTCTAGCACCGCAAACCCGAACTTCACAGTTCAGTACTATGCCTATGTGCCGTTGTTGGAGCAAGTGGACGAGGATACAGGCGCGAACTCTCTGCCGGTCATCGATACATCTGGAGGTCAGTTGCCTCAAAATGGTGTTACTCCGTCGGTGAAGTATCTGACTCTGAACAATGACGGTGTGGTGCAAACCATCGATACGCTTTCCCAGATCTACACCAATGATGAATACGAATACTTTCCTCATCCTAGCTTGAAGTATTTCGATAAGCTGCAGAAGAATGACAATTACACCTTGAGCAAGATCTGGGTCCTGAAGGAAGGCAAAGACCCCAGCAGCTTGGATGAAGCAGACTGGACAGTCTATGAGACCGACTGCAAATTCACGAACAATATCCAATACAAAGACGAAGAGGGATATATCTACATTGGCGAGAACTTCACCCTTCGCCTCGTGAGCACCTGCTCGAATGAAGAGACGGATTCAAAACCAGCAAGCTTCTATGATTACGATATCACCGATGGATATATCTACGCCAGTGCCAGCGATGCTGCTAGTCAAAAGAACAAGAAGCAGACCTCTACGCAAAATAGCAGCATTTGGTATGCGAATACAGGGACGAAGGGCATCAATAGTGGTGGGAATTACACTGGAAGCGGTGTGCGCTACGGTTTTGGTAACAATAATACGAATACCGGGCTTGGCACTAACGTATGGGATGGCAATGAGCTCAACAAGTACAATAATAAGAACAAAAATGATAAAGCCAACGGTTGTACATTCGGGCTCGTTACTGGATATGACTCAGTGGGAAAGAAGATTCAATACACCAACGGGGTATCGGTCCCGAATTTGTTCGACGATGGAGTTGTATCAGGGAAAACCGAGTATTCCGGCGATGGAAACAGTCTGACATTTTCTCGAATTGGTGATACGTATACGCTTACAAGCGCTACGGTGAAGGACAAAACTTTGAACGGGCTGGAGAAGTTCTCTCACCCAGGGAAGTATGATGGCGTACAGGATTCAAAGTCTATCTGGACGAATGGTTTTTGGCCCATGGATAATGCTCCTTCCCATGGGACCAATGGTCATGATCTGAAGTTCGGTAATACCGATCTGGCAAAGAATAGAAGGTATGGGGCTTCAGAATGGACAGCGTTGCCTACTAGTGATGATGGCTTAGACCATAATTCATACTTTGGCATGCACTACACAGTCGATTTCGAATTCGACTCAGACTACTGCGGGCCCCTGGAATATCTTTTCTTCGGCGATGATGATCTCTGGGTCTTCCTTGATGGCAAGCTTGTATTGGATATCGGCGGCGTGCACTCTTCTGTAGGCGAATACGTGAACCTTTGGGATTACCTTGATCGGGAAACGGATGCCGGAAAAGAGCATACGCTCTCCATCTTCTACACTGAGCGTGGTGCTTCCGGGTCTACCTGCTTCATGAACTTCACACTTCCTTCGGTTACCTCTGATGCAGTGGCCCAGGATACCGCTGCCATCCAGATCTCTAAGGACGCCCAAGGCAATGGGTTCACCTCTGGAGATGAGTTCGAGTTCACTATCGAGCTTACGGACGAGAGCGATTCACCCCTCGTAAATGAATATCCTTTTACAAAGGAAGGGTATAACGCAAATGGCGTCTATGAGGTGCTTGAAAGTGGAAAGATCGTCAGTGGAAACATATTCAAGCTGAAGGATGATCAGTTCATCGAGATTGAAGGCTTGCCTCAGAATGCTCGATATAAGATCACTGAAGCGAACTATGAACCGAAGGTCTCTATCAACGGGATTCCTCAAGAAGGGTCCGTTGCTGAGTCTGGGATCATCAAGCGCGTAGATGTCATTGATTTCGTCAACTACAAGTATGCCCTTCCAGCTACCGGTGGTCTTGGTACCAACGTCATCGTGCTCGTGGGTAGCGCGTTCATTCTCGTGGCTTTCATTCTGCATTTACGGAAGAGGCACGTTAAGATAGACGCCAAAGAATAAGCCTCCTTCTCGGGTACGGCCCGAGTTCACTAAGAGGGGAGTGACCGATCAGCTGAGGTGTTAGTGCTCAGCGAGGCTGGAAGGAGGAGCGTATTACGAATACAGGAAAAGATGTTTGGGGAAAGGGAAAAAGGAGGAAAGAAGGAACAATGGTAAAGATCAGAAAGTTCATGAGTGCAGTGGTGGCCATGCTCATGGTCGTTGCGCTCACGCCTATGGCAGCATTCGCCGCTGAGGACGAGGTGACGCTCACCGTCAATGATCCGGTAGAGAATCATGTCTACGATGTGTATCAGTTGCTGACGGGTGACGTGTCTGAGCTAGCTGATGGATCTGGCAAGGTTGCCAACATCGAGCGTGGCGCCAATCTGAAGGAGGGCGTTGAGGCTAAGGCTTTCGCCGATGCCATCATCGCATTGCAGACGGAAACCGCTCAGGGTAATTACGCTAATGAGAATAAGGCGGGCAATCCTATTGCTGAGCTTACCAGCATGAATCCGTCCATTCCAGTGCCCAATGGCTATTACCTGATCATCGACCGTATGGCTGATGGCTCTACGATCGACAAGGGTGATGCGTTCTCAAGATTCATCGTCGTGGTCACGGGTCCCACCACCATCACGCCCAAGAAGGATGCTCCTTCTCTGGACAAGGACATCGTCGACACGGACGCCAATGCTGCTATCCCTGGTTCTGACAACAAGGTTGACACCGCTGCTGTCGGTGATGTGATCCAGTACCAGCTGACCAGCAAGGTGCCTGACATCACTGGGTATGCTAAGTATGAGTATGTGGTCCATGACACCATGTCCAAGGGTCTTACCTTCAATGACGATGTCAAGGCCACAGTTGGCGGGGTTGGGGTTGCCGTCAACGTTGTTGCTGGGGAAAACGGTGCTTTCACCATCACCTTCCCTGACTTTGTGGCTGCAGGGTACGCTCCTGAGGCAGAGATCCTCATCACCTACTCTGCCACAGTGAATGAGAATGCTGAGATCGGCCTGGTTCCCAACACCAATACCGCCTATCTAGAGTATTCCAACAACCCCCAGGATAATGGCAAGGGAGAGACTCCTGAGGTTGAGACCTACACCTTCGTCACTGAACTGGTGATCAACAAGATCGATCAGGACGGGAATCCTCTGACGGGTGCGCAGTTCACGCTGACGGGTGGAGACCCTGCAGTCTCCACGACCGGTACTGCGAACGAGGCTGGCACTTCGTTCACCTTCACCGGCCTGAATGTGGGTGACTACATGTTGAGCGAGACCGTTACGCCTGAGGGCTATAACACCATTGCTGACATCGAGTTCACCATTGGTGCAACTCTTGTGGATGCAAAAGACCCTTCCAAGGGTGTCAACTGGACAGTGATCACTACCAATGATGCTGGTGTCACGTTCGGTGTTGGTGAAGACGGTACGCTCTCCGCGGGCAAGCTTTCAGCTGATATCGTCAATCAGTCCGGTCTGGTGCTTCCCTCTACGGGTGGCGTCGGCACCATGATCTTCTACATCGTTGGTGCTGTGCTGATCGTCGGTGCGGTCATCTTCTTCATCGCTCGCCGTCGCTCCAACCAGACGAAGTAACTTCGGTTCTCGCCAATGAACCTCAGAGGGCCCGTCCTCGGACGGGCCCTATCTTTGCGGTGGAATGATGAAAAGCACTCGTTCCTTTTCATCATCTTCTCCCTTTTGATACACTCAATCCATGAAGAAGCATCTCTCAACCATCATCGTGTCACTCGTTCTCCTTGTCGGTGTGGCGCTGGTGGCCTATCCCACGGTGAGCGACTGGTGGAACTCCTTCCATCAGTCCCGTGCCATTGACACCTATACCGAAGCGGTGGATAACCTGGATGCTGAGACCTACGAGAAGATCTGGACGGACGCCCAAAAGTACAACGAGGCTCTGGCACTGCGTACCCCTTCATTCACCTTGACTGACGAGGAGAAGGTGGAATACGCCCAGCAGCTTGATGTGGCAGGCAACGGTGTCATGTCCTACCTGGAGATTCCCAACATCAACGTGCGGTTACCCATCTATCACGGGGTAGAGGATACGGTCCTTCAGGTGGCCATTGGGCATATCGAAGGCAGTTCGCTGCCTGTGGGCGGTCCCAGCACGCACTGCGTGGTCAGCGGGCACCGAGGGTTGCCCTCAGCAGTCATCCTGTCTGACCTGGACAAGATGGTGGAGGGGGACCTGTTCCGGCTCCATACGCTGAACGAGGTGCTTACCTATCAAGTGGATCAGATCCGCATCGTGGAGCCAGCTGAGGTGGAAACCCTCAAGATCGAACCGGGGGAGGACCTCTGCACGTTGGTCACGTGCACTCCCTACGGCGTGAACTCCCATCGGTTGCTCGTGCGGGGCCATCGGGTGCCCACGGTTGATCCTGATCGCGTCTCCCAAGATGCAGCCCAGATCAGCCCCGCCCTCGTGGCGCTCTCCATCGGCATCCCCGTGGTGCTGGCCCTGTTGGCCGTGGCCCTCTTCCTCACCCGCAAGAAGCAGACCCCAGACTTGGAATCCATCCTCAAGCAGTGATGCGAGGGCTATGTGCTCTATAGCCCTACCTGCTCGAAGTGCGTCATGACTCGTTGGGCTATTTCTTCGCGGGGGATAGCATCCAGGAGAGTCACGCCACTGATGCTGTTGAGATGTTTGGTGGCTTCGGTGAAGTAGATGCGCTCCACCTCATTGCCCGAGGGATGCTTGGCGGCTATGGCATCCAGGATTCCCAACGAAACGTTCTTGTTCGAAGTGAAGTTGGAAGATGAGAAGAGCACGGCTTTCCCGCTCATTCCCTTCTCGAAGAGGCGTAGGAAGTGGTAGGGGTCCTCGACTCCTTCGTCATAGACGAGCTCACCCGTCCACCAGAGCTTCGCAATGCAATGAACGAAGAGGGACCGCTTGAAGCCTGTGGTGAAGAAATAGGTCTGCTCGATCTTATCCAGCTTCCTACCCTTTAGTTTCTTGACCTGCCTGAACTGCACATAATCCCACAGCTCATCATGAGCGAGCTCTGCCCAGAGTGCCTCTTTGGCCAGCAGACGCTTGGGGAGGCCCCTCAGGGCATTGTGGATGATGCGAACATTGCTCGAATCGGCTGCTTTGAGCGGCTCACGCGTGATGAGCTCAAGATCAGGCACCTTGAATACCGTCTCTGTGGCATAGCCCTCCGTTGCGATCAGGCTATCGAAATAGGCCTTGTTTCCGGTGATGTAATGCTTCGCATTGGCCTTGACGCCAGCTTTTAGAGCGGCAAGCCCGTCATCAGTGAAGATCTTAATCTGCATCGGAGGAATCAGCCTCCTCGATAGCGGCCAATGCTCGACCGATGGGGTTCTCCAAGATGCGCTGGGCGATGGAAAGGACGGACTGCCCTTCGATGCTCGTAAGGTCCATATCCTCTAAAGCAATTCCGTGGACGGTCATCCAGTCAGTGAGCACGCGCGCCCAAAGGATATCCGGATCGTAGCTTTCTTTCAATCGGAGGAGCGCCACCACCAGTGCAGGCAGGACGATGGTGCTGGCCACGGCTTCATTGAGGAACCCTTTTCCCGTCCGATAATACTTGTCATAGGTTGCTGCAGTGAGGGTGATATAGATGTAGTCCCCATCCGTGTTCACGGACATATCATCAACCTGTGCTGGTTGGGATCTGGCTATCCTGACGATCGAGGCGGTGTCTTCGTCGCTTTCGTCATCATCGATCTCAACCCGGCAACTCTCAGCGATCCCTAGGATGGAACCTGTTTCCAGATCGAAGGAGAGCCCTGCGTAGTCTGGATGGAAGCGCGGGCTGCAGAACCCTTCAAGGGGAGTTGCGCAGATGAGGTAGGTGCACACTTCCAGGAATCCAGATACCTCATCAGCGGGTATATTCGTTTGGACATAGGTCTCCGTGGATCTGACAATCGTGCGGAATGAAGTACGGGGGCATTCGATATGGGTGGCGAACTGAACAGAGCCTTCGGCAAGGAGTTGCTTAATCACTGGCTCGTCCAAAGTGAAGTCGCAGGTAATCGTGTACTTGTCCGAGACTGGCTGGACCGACACGGCAGCACGGAGGGTTGCATCGTGGTAATCATCCGTTGAGGCAACGAGGATGGGGTAGGGCGTCAGGTCAGCATGAGGCTTCATAGTATTTGACCTCCATCATGCAGTAGCCCTTCATTCCCAGCACTATATCCAAAACCGATCGCTTCCCTCCCGGGACATCGTAGAGAAAGACCTTGTTATCGCGGATGGAGCCGAGCTTGAAACCGTCTTCTTGGGCCCGGGCGTCCGTGATGATGGGCTTGCTCTTGTTCTGCTCCCCCTGGATGGAGAAGGAGAGTACGGCAGCGGCTGCATCCTCATCCGGTTCGAAGAGCAGGCGATAGGTGCCTGTGGCCGGAGAGACGCAGATCAGCCTTGAAGAGAAGGGCGCTAGCCGGAAGCCGATCTTATCACCCTTTCCAGGCCCAGTGCTCCGTCCGGCTCCTTTCCGCTTCTTTCCCTTCTTCTTCCCCTGAGCTGAGAAATCGTCGTCGGCTCCGAATTCGATGGTCTCCTCTTGCTTGGAGGCGGTACCCCTTGCCGGAAGAACATCCTTCACCTGGGTCTTCGAGGCTTTTCGTGCAGACCCAGGTTGGCTCTTCTTCGCCTTGCCCAGGGAGGCGAGGTTAGCGGGGAGGAATCGCCCTATGCCGAAGGCGTCCAGCTCATCTTCTATGGGCTTCGCGAGCTTCTCCAAGACGACGGACTTCATCCATTGGTCGAGCATCTGCACGTTCTTCTTCGCCCGCTTGGGCCTCTTGGTGCGGCCGGGATCCCAGCGGTCGTGGGAAGGGGATTCCATCTTCCGAAAGTCCTTGTTCATGGTTTTGCCCTCGATCATGAGGATGCCCGTGAATTGAATGCTGCTGCTGATGCTGCCTCGGGCGAAGAGGCTCATACCTGAGGCGCGTGTGCGCATGATCTTGCGGTTGAGCTGCTCTCCTCCCTTGATGAGCAGACGGCATTCACCGGGGCCATAGCCGAATTCCTGAGCATATGCTTGGGCCTTCTCGGACGAAGATGGGTCAAAGCGCACTTCGATGGTGGCTCCTGATCCGTTCGTCAGCAGGTCGTGGTATTCGATGATCTCAGCGGCTTGCTTGCCGAAAGCGCCTTCGATGAGTCCCACGGCGCTGCCCAAGGTGTCTTTCCCTATAGTGGTGTTGGCCACCTCTACGATAAGCTTTCCCTTCCAGATGGACACGAGGAAGTTAGAGAGCACGTTGAAGACGGTTTGGACCTCAAAGCTCTCATCAAGCTGAGGTGCCACGATGTATATGTCCGTGCCTTCCTGACCCGGCTCTCGATGGATGGCGCCAGGGATATCCAGCTGCTGATGCATGGCAGTGTTGCGCTCATTCTCAGAGAAGTAGCCCGTACCGGTGGTCTGGTTGCTATCTTTCTCGAAGGTGACGAGCCGAGCAACGCCAAAGCTGGAGGAGATGCCCGCATCATCCAAAGAGGAGAAGAATACGCACCGTAGTTGCGACAGGGCGAAGGAGGCGAACTTGCCGATCCCGAAGCTGCCGCCAGCAGCGCTGTCTTTGTTGGAAGTGCCGCTTTCCTTGATGAGCCTGCTCCAGTCGGAGCCCACTTCGCAGGTATCTGCCCCGCGCAGGCCTGATGTGCCGAAGTCGGAGATGCGCAGGACGTCTAGGTCTTGATCCAGGAGGCCCAAGGCGTTTTCGAAGAACTCCACAGCGTCTTCGTTCTTGCCTTCGTTATAGCGCTTGCAGAGGGTGAGGGTCTCCTTGAAGTCTTCTAGCCCCGGAAGGTCATCAGGATGCATCTTGAAGAGCTGTATCTCAACGCGGACGGGCTCTTTGTCAGATACTGTTGCATCAAGGCTGTTCTGGATGCTCTCACGGATGATGGAAGAAGAGATGTCAGCGTCGAAGATGCGGATACCAGCGTTGTTGATCCCGTTCACGTCACCGTTGTTGTTGCTGGGAAAACGCCACCGCCCGTTGCTCACTTCGTCCCGCTCTCTATGGGTTCCAATCAATCAAGTGTGACAGGGGCAGATGGTGGTGTCAATGGTAGACTGTTGGAATAAATCTGCCCTTAGCAAGATTATGATTGCGAAATAGTCTATGTGGCCTCATACTGTCAATGTGTTCGGATTCGAGTTCTTTTGCGTATGCTCAGACAAAACTAGAGAGAAGTAGGGGAGTTATGAGC
>CANOIM010000024.1 GCA_947566075.1 uncultured Eggerthellaceae bacterium
CCGAAGAACAACCTCTGATCACCGGGTATCTGACCGGGGCGTGACCCCTAGCCGCCACCGATCACCCGAGCGAACGAAAAGCCCTGGCTTGCCATACGGCCAGGGCTTTTTCATTGACCTATATAAGCTAGACCATCGCCAACACGCTGGTCAAAGAAGAGCGCACAAGGGAATAGGCATTCAGCAAGGAAATACCCACCACGATAGCAACGGCCTGGGCCTGTGAATCAGGTGTCAAGAGAAGAGCAGCATCACCGTTCACGATGATACCCTGGGAAAGATCAGTAAGGGAGGCGTTCACAGTGGTGGATCCCCTGGTTGCCAACGCCTTCATATGACCGATGAATGCTCCTGCCCCTTCCAGTGCCTCAGCCGCAGAGACGAGCGCATCTACAAGAGCAAAGAACGGGACTTCACAACCCTCCTTCAGCCGCAAGACACAGGAAACGGCAACCGCCCCTTCGTGCTCATGAGCCTCGAAGGTCAAATCCAGAGGTCCTAGCTGCTCAACGCAGGAGAGCGCTTCGTGATGATGCTCATGGTGGCTCATGATGCGTCCTGCCCTAAGATAGCAGCCACAGCCTCTGCAGGAAGGCCTTCAGCTGCCTTGGTCACGATGCGTGGGGCGCTCTCATCATAGGCATTCAGCGTTTCGCCAACATAGGCCAGTTCAGCCTCATCTACCAGATCGGCCTTGTTCAAACAGATGACATCACAGCCGCGTAGCTGTTGACGCAAGATGACCTCCAGTGGCACCTGCATTCGCCGCCACCGGGATGCATCCACCAACACGCATATGCGCGCTTGTACCCCCATGGTCTTGTGCAGATTGTCAGCCATGACCGAAGGCACCGCTAACCCCGTGGCTTCGATGACCAGTAGATCAGGATCAAGATCGCGCTCTATCCCCATGACCGCTTCGGGCAATTCTCCTGCCAACGTACAGCAGGCACAGCCTGAGAGCATGGTAGACACCTGATACCCCTGAGCTGAGATGAGATCATCGTCTATCCCTACAGACCCTATCTCATTCTCCAAGATGGCAACGGGCATTTCCTTATTCGACCCCTGCCGAACACCTTCGATGAGCTTCAAGAGAAGGGTGGTCTTCCCAGAGCCCAGAAAACCACCCAGTATCAATATCTTCATCAGTACCGCTCCGTGAGCAGCAAGCTCACGCAGTGACCAATTCTACCGCCTTGACAGAAGCGGCACCTGCATCAGGAGTATAGGCATCTGCGCCTACTTCCTCTGCGAAAGCCTGGGTGACGGGAGCGCCGCCGATCATGATCTTCACCTTGTCCCGCAACCCAGCATCTTCGATAGCCTTTATGGTGGCTTGGATCTCTGGCATGGTGGTGGTGAGGAGAGCCGAGCAACATACGATATCCACGTCATCGTTCTCCTGCAAGAACGTGACGAATTGCTCCGGTGCCACATCCACACCTAGATCCGTCACCTCGAAGCCCTTGGATTCGATCATCATGCGCACGAGGTTCTTGCCGATGTCATGCATGTCGCCCTTGACTGTTCCGATGACAGCCTTGCCCACCGGCTCAGCTCCTTCGTCTGCCAGCAACGGTTTCAGGATATCCGTACCCGCGCTCATGGCCCGCGCGGCCACCAGCATCTCAGGGACGAACACCTCACCTGCGCTGAACTTCTCACCGATGATGTCCATGGCGGGCACCAATGCCTTGTTCAGGACCTCCACCGGATCGCAACCTTCATCAATGGCCTGCTGCACCAGGGGCTTCACTTCCTTCTTCTTGCCCCGCTGCACCGCGCTTGAGATCTGCTCATAAAGCTCCATGTCATGTTCCTTTCTCTTCTCAACCGTGCTCCGATCGAGCTTCTCTTGGTCCTGTTAGGATCGATACACCTTTGAGCCGTACTCGTGCAGCTCATCCATGAGCCACTCCATCTTCTGCTTCGAATCTTCGCTCGTGCCGATGATGCCGCCATCCCAGAAGATGAGGCCGCCTTCGCTGCCGAAATCATCGATGGCCTTGCGCACCGAAGCACGAACCACCTCTTCACTGGCTCCGGGCAGCCCCGCATCGCCATGGCGCTCCCATCCGCCCGTGATCACCAAGCGGTTCCCGAAGCGCTTCTTGTCCGCTCGGAGGTCATCATTGGGCACAGGCAGCTGGCAGATGTCATAGCCCATGTCCAAGACCTCTTCGATCAGGTATCCGTTATTGCCGCAGCAGTGGAACTCAGCCAGCGCTCCTTGCTCGTGAATAGCATCCACGATCTTCTGGAAGTAGGGCTTGTAGAACTCCTCGAACATCTCCTGAGAGAAGAAGGGGCCGTCTCCCGAGGCTATGTCATCCCCGGAGAAGATGATGTCCGGGTGGAAGTATTCACCGAACTTCTTGATGAGCTGGGTGAGGAAATCCGTGATCGCGCTCGTGCAAGCCTCTAATTCTTCTGGGTCCTCATAGATAGCGATGAGCCCTTCCACCCATCCCAGCATATTGATGGGAATGAGGAAGATACCGTGGGTATTAGCCATGCAGATAGTGACCTTATCCGGGTCATAGTGATCCGAGCTGAAGAACTCATCAGCCCATTGCTGCCAAGGCAACGCTTCGACATCAGGGAATCTGATGGTCTCCCGCCAATCCCCTATCTCTTCCATGGCCTGCCAATTCGGGTCGGGCATATCTCCCGTGTCATCGGTCACCCACTTCACGTTCATGAAATCAACGCCCGTTTCCGGGTCTGTGCCCCAAATGGGCGGCAAGAATACGTTCGCATCCTCCGTGAAACTGGGCACCCATTCGGGCTTGCCACCCCGGGCTGCAATGAGCCAATTCTCCTTCTTCGTTATCATCGTCCATCCTTTCTTGCGAGCTTCATCTCAACGGTACGTTCCAGCCAACTCTTGGCGGACCTCTTTGTATTCCTCAAGGACGATCTCCTCATACCAGGTGGCGGGCGGGAAGATGAAGGGTGCATAGCGGCCCGTGGCACCCCATTCCTTGAATTCTTTGCGCACGGTATCTCGCACTTTCTCAGGCGTGAGGATACCCGCAGAATCCTCAGCGAAGAACTCTTGGGAATGAACGCTCACCAGATATGACAGAGCGTCCCCTGTCTTTTCTAGCGCTGCGCCTATGTCATTGATGTCCATGCACTGGAGCACATCTATCCCTATCTCGGGGAACTCAGGGATGATCTCATCATACTTGCCACAAGAATGCTGGATGAACGCGATGCCATGGGCGTGGGCCGCTTCGATGATCCGCTTCTGTCGTGGCTTGATCAGCTCTCGCCAGGTATCGGGAGAGAAGAACGGCCCGGTTTGCGTACCCCAATCATCGTGGAAGGTGATGGCGTCCGGCTTGTAGTATTCGGCAAGCTTATCTATGAGCTTGACCTTGTGATCCACGAGGGCATCAAAGAAGGCACCCACCTCTTCCGGCTCTTCCAGCAAGGCACAGAGTGCTTCTTCGAACCCCATGAGCACATGAAGCCGCTCCCACAGTCCGATGAGCACCACCACATCCACCAGGTTCGCTTCGCGGTCTATCTCATCCACACCGTCAAGCTTCACGGCTCGCTCCCAATCCCAAGCATCCAGATCAGGGAAGATCACCTTCTCGCGCCAGTCGCAGATATCCTCAAGCAGATGCACCGAACAATCAGGGGCGGGGGCTCCCGCTGCTTCCATGTATTCCCACTGGCCTCCGAACCAGTCAATGCCACCCTTGTCGTAGGGAGGCCGCTCCTCGAACCCATTCACGGGATAGATGGTGGCTTCCCCCGGCCCTGTCAGGGGCATGATCTGGATAGGACGATGCCAGTAGAAATCCAGCAGATTCTCCTTAGCGTTGATGCTGTTCATGGCTACTCCTCTCCGCAGAGCTTCTTGCGAGAGATCTCGTAGAGCGCTTCCGTCAAAAGGGGGCGATTCGCACGGGCAGCAGAATAGATGGAGAGCGCTACTGGCTTGCCCGGGATGATGAATTCATCTGCGAAGGCTTGGGCTGCCTCCCAAATCTCTTCATCCGTTGCATCTTCTCCCAGCTCCGGCGCTTCCACTTCCACGATCAGCTGGTCTCCCCAGGTGTCAACGACCGTTTTCTTGTCGTTCACATCCTGACCCATCCAAAGATCCACCCCTGCCTCCACCATGAGCGGTACGAGACATTCGATCTTGCCGCAGGAATGGAACTCCACCGCTACGCCTAGCTCATGAGCACGATGCACCACGCGCGTCAGATAGGGGAGCACCATCTCCCGAAGGGTATCTGCGGAGAGCAATGGAGCCGTTTGAGAACCCCAATCATCATGGATCTCAAGGATGTCGATGCTGAAGTGTTCCTTGAAGTGCTCCACATAGGTGATGTACAGATCAGCCAACCGGTCGAACAATCCATGCACGAAGGGTTGGGAATCCTCATCCACCATGGCCACGGCGGCGTTTTCGAAATCCATGAACGATACCAGCCGCTCAAAGAAGCCGGTGAAGATAGTGGATTTGCGTGCCCAGAGGGGGTCAGAGAGGTACTCTTGGCTGGCCTTGGCCTGGCCAGCCCAATCCCACTGGGATGGATCAGGGAACTGAATAGCCTCTTCCCAATCTTCTATATCTTCTATCAAGGGAGAACCCGGTCGGACCATGGAACCGTTTATCTCAGGGTCATAGATCCATTCCACACCGAATACGTCACGCTCTCCTGCAGGATCCGGCACGAACGGCTCTCCGCCATCCATGACCGTGCCACGGGCGCGATTATCCAGCAGGAACGCCGGATTCATGCCTCTCATATCAAGAACATTGGGAAGAAACAGGCATTCCTTCGTCCGAATGGCCGCCAAGAGATTCTCTCTTGGCGTACAAGGAGAATGCCACAGGGTACGAGATGGGGCACCGGGAAAACCGGGCTGCACGCAGAGCGGCGCCATCTCTTCAGTATTGAAGGGCTTCATAGGATGCTCCTCCTAGATCGTCTCAACCGCATCGACGGGCCTACGGGATCAGATGACAGGTAACAGGATCTGAAGGTGTTCCTCTTTAGGGAGGGTGGCCTCCGTTGACCGAAGGCCACCCTGAGGGGGAACCAAAAAGCCAGCTTATGCCTCGATGGCAGTCCCGTCCTCGATCTCCTCAGCCTTCTGCTCTGCCGCGATCTTGTTAGCGTTCTTCGCTACGAAGAAGAGGCAGACGCAAACGATGACGCCAAGGATGATGTTGAAGATCCACACAGAGCTCATGATGGGATCAGCGCCACCGATCATAGAGATGGCCTGGTCGATGGGGGATGCGATGAAACCGCCACCATTCTGGAAGACGTAGCTGAAGCCCATGACCGCAGCAACCACCGCCGGGGGAACCAGCGTGGACAGGATCATGGGGACACCGATGGTGAAGGTGTTGGTGCCGAAGCCAGCCAGGATGATAGCCACATAGAACAGCGGGATGTTGCCCGTGAGATGAGCCACATACCACAGCACATAGCCGATGAGGCCCACGATCCAGAACACGGGGATGACGTTGGCCTTGAGGAATTTGTATCCCGGGCCGAAGAGCAGTGCAGATCCCATGGCGCCGATGGAGAACAGCGAGAAGATGGTCCCGATGACTGCCGGGTTGTCAACCACAGCACCAATGGTAGCGCCGCCCAGGTTGAACAGGGACTGGCTCATGATGATGCCGCACAGGAAGAGCACGAGCAGGAACCAGCCCGGTGCTGGGAGGCGGATCTTCACTTTCTCGCCCTTGGCATCGGTCTCAGGAGCAGCCGGGATGTTCTTCGGGTTCATCAGGAAGATGGCCAGGATGAACGGCACCAGAGAGAACAGGTAGATGCCCCAAGCCAGATTCCAGGAAATAGCACCTAGGAAGCCCGCCACGGACGTGGTCACGATCATGCCGATGTTGAAGACGATAGAAGCCACGCTCATCATGGTTGCGCGGACGGACTCCTTCTGGAAGATGAGGGAGATGACCGCCATGACGATGGGCATGAAGCAGCCCAGGCCTAGACCCAAGATGCAACGGGTGGCCATGAGCACTTCCCAAGACATGCTTTCGCCGATGATGGCCGGAAGGCCACCAATGAACACGAGGGCTGTGGCCAGCATGGTGCAGGCCTTGTAGCTGAGTTTGCGCCCGCCCACCAGGCCGATCACGAACGCTGCAGGAACCTCTAGCAGATTCGTGATAGATACCAGATACGAGATGGCGTTCGCGTCAACGCCGTAGATCTCAATGAGATTTGCAGAAACAGCATTGATGGCGCTGTGCGTCGGTGCGATGAAGTACATCGTCATCAATGCTACGAACACACCGATCTGACCCGGCGTGATCTTCATTTTTCCTGCCATTTCTTTCCCCTTTCAAATGACGTAAAAGGATTCGGACCGGATGCGCCGTTCTGTCGTGCTTCAAGAACGCTCCCCCTCCCCTTAGTAGTGTTCCTCATGTAGGCCCACGGCTGCCCGATCTTCTTCGAAGCCTACCGAGAAAAAGGTAAGTTTTGTATGCTTAAGGTGTCTGTACAGGTGGCTTCTCACCTGTACAGACCGCATATTCCTCTGCGCTCTCTAGGGGATGAAGATGGATGCCATATGCCCCTTCTCTGCCATCTTCTCAGCCAGCGTTTCCAGCGGGCCGTATTGGATGGCCTGCGCGAGGCAATGGTGTGCACAGGCTGGGTCTTCCCCTGCTTCCGTACGCTCATGGCATAGGTCGCAGTAGCTCGTCAGCGCCGGGATATAACGCCACTCCCACTTCTTCGCTTCCATCAGCTTGATAGGACCAAGCTCCAGCACCTTGATCCCCCACTGGTCGCCGGGAAGGCTATGCTCGTTCTGGCAAGCTATCTCACAGCTATGACAACCGGTGCAGTATTCGTTATCTATGAGAAGTCCGTATGAGGTCATGCTATCTGCTCCTCCGTATCGGCAAGGTAAACCTTGCAGGGCATGCTCTTGTAATGGGTGCCGAACCCAAGCGGACCGTTCACCTCATGGGGAATGAGCGTGCCCACGTTATGGCTGAACACCTCGTAGAGATCTTCGGGGCCCGCCTCCGGCAGCCACCAGCCGTGATCAGCAGAGACCACACCCTCCTGCACGATGGGGGTCAGATGGGCCACCATCTTCACGCGACCGAAGAGGTTCTCTATATAGACCCAGCTTCCCTCTGTGATGCCCAGCGCCTGCGCCGTCTGCGGATTGATCTCTACCGTGGGATAGCGATGGATCTCACGCAGACGTTCGATCTGGCGGTTCTCTGAATGGAACGAGGTGAAGCGCCGAGCGCCCGTGGTGAGGATCAGCGGATATTCATCCACCAGATCGGGGCGGGAAAGAGCGCTGAACTTGGGTTCTAGGTAATAGGGCATCGGATCATCACCTAGCTTGTTCAGCATGGTGGACCAGAGCTCTATCCGGCCGGTAGCGGTATTGAAGCCCGGCTGGCCATCAGAGCGCAGCATGCCCTTCTCATACTTCTTATATTCCAGCTCGTACTGGCCGATGACGTTCTTCTGCATATCAGCATAGGTAGTGTCACCAATGCCCGGGATGCCCGCGATCTCAGAGTTGATGTAGCTATCAATGCTGGCGAACTTCTCATTGGTGCTGTTCGGATAGAGCCTATGATGCAGCTCCAGCATGATCTCAAGGTCAGACTTGCATTCGCCCAAAGGCTCGATGACCTTGGTGATAGAGCCGAACTGCCCCGGCTGAGAAGCGTTGGAGTTGGAAACGTAGCCGTCATGTTCCAGCAAGGATGCCACAGGAAGCACTAGGTCAGCTGCGCCCATGATGGTAGGCGTCATGAACAGATCCGCCACGCAGATGAAGTCGATGCGACGAAGGGCCTCCAGCCAGCGCTTGGGTTGCGGCACCATGCAGGAGATGGGATTGTGAGCGAAGATATAGGCGAAAGCTATGTGGAAAGGTACATCCGTTTCCAGCGTATCTAAGGTGGCGTCTGGCACCGTGGTGTTGATGATGGCACTGTAGGCCGGGAACCTATCATGCCCTAACGGCTCCACACCGATGTTCCCGAACTTCGCCAACCCCTCTGGCTCCCCCGCATCCTGTTCTTCCGTGGGGGCATTCTCCGCCATGCCCGCGAACGTGGGCGGCAGGCCCATGAAGCAACCGCCGGGAATATCCATGTCTCCCAGGATGGCGAACAAAGACAACAAGGCGTGGGATATCTGGAAGGTATTGGGATTCTGGTCAGCCGCCAAGCCCATGGAGAGTGTTGAGGGTTTGTTCGCCAGGCAGTGGGCAGCACGGATGACATCCTCTGCATCCACACCCGTGATCTGAGCAACCTTCTCCAGCGAATACTCCTGCACGCGCTCTTTGAGCTCATCGAAGCCGTAGGTCCACCGCTCCACGAAGTCATGATCATAGAGGTCATCATTGATGACCACGTTCAGCAAGCCAAGCGCCAAGGCAGCATCAGTGCCCGGGCGCAGCTGGAGGTACACCTCAGCCCTGGTAGCCAACCAATTCACCCGCGGATCAGCCACGATGAGCTTCATGCCACGCTTCATCATGTCGATGACCGAATGACCGAACAGGCCGTCAGCATTCGAGCGCAACGGATCACGGCCCCAGATGAGCATGTATTTCGGACAAACCCAGCGCGGGTCATCGTAACGGTTCACGAAGCCGATGGAATTGTCAGCTTCTATATAGGAGCTGCCCATATTCCAAAGCATCCCAGCCATGCGCGGCACGAGGCAGGACCAACCGCTGTTCGGATGCACGGCGGTCGTGGTGCCGAACACGTCATTGCTCATCTGGAAGTGGTACTTCGACGCTTCGCGGCCCGTGCCATTCCAGCAGGACACGCTGTTGATGCCATAGGTCTCAACGGCCCAGTTGTACTTCTCCACGATCATGTCAAAGGCTTCATCCCAGCTGATGCGTTCCCACTTGTCTAACCCGCGGTCTTCATGGGCACGCTTCATGGGGTACAGGATGCGATCTGGGTGATACACGTAATCCAGCATGGTCAAGCAGCGCACGCAGAGGCGCCCCCCAGTGATGGGGTTCTCTTTATCGCCCTCGATCTTCACAGCTTTGCCATCCTTGACATGCACCTTGAGACCGCAGCCCAGATTGTGGCACCCCACGCCCATGGAACACGTCCGATGGACTTCGGTCCCATCTTCTAAGGTGGTGACTGCTGGTGTGGCGTCCTTGTTGAAGTGTAGTTGTGGCATGATGCCTCCTAGTTCCTCTCCAGCGGGAAGTCGCCCAGGTTCAGGCTCTCGTCCAGCTGGATAGCGGTCTTCTCCACAGGCTTGAAGCCATGAGCCTCGATCCTCACGCCATAGAGGCCTGCATCTATCTTGCGGAACCAGAAGTCACCGAAGTCATCCGTAGTGGTCACGCGCTGCGTACCATCAGGCAGGGTGAGCGTTACCTTGGCACCTTCGATGATCTCATTGGCCTGCGGGTCCCATACCTCTCCGCCGATGAAGAAGTGCGGTAAGTTCAGGTAGTAGACGCGGGGCCCTGCTCCATTGATGTCGAAGGTCTCAGCCTCAGCTATCTCCGCTTGGAATTCGCTCTCATCGCCGAAGCGGAGCGCACCCGTGGCGCAAAGGTCCACACAATGGGGTAGTTCTCCTTCATCTACCAGATGCGCGCATCCGGTGCACTTCTGAGGGATGTCTAGTACATCGTTGTAGAAGATGGCACCATAGGGGCACGCATCCACCAGACTGCGCTTGCCCTTGGAAGCCACCGGGTCTATGAGCACCAAGCCGTCATCCCGCTTGCTCACGGCTTCCGGAGCCGCCGCCTGACAAGCCGGATCGCTGCAATGCATGCACATCCAGGGGGTGTATTCCACGCGCACCTTCGGCACCTGCCCGTGATCCTTCTGCTTCACGCGCATCCAGAAATGGCCGGAATTCGGTTGGGGCGCCGCATAGGGCATCCAATCATTGCCACAATGCTCATCCTTACAGGCGATCTGGCAATTGTGGCAGCCGCTGCACTTGTCAATGTCTATGACGAATACCTTCATAGGTATCTCCTTTCTCTGTCCGCCGCTGCCTTAGGCCTGCGTAGGCTCTTCCAAGTTGAACCAAGTGGTTTGCAGTACGCCGAAATCTGCATCGTAGGGCCGGTTGAAAGCCTCCGGATACTCTTCGGCAAGGGCAAAGACGTCTACCTTCTCAATGCCCACTAGGTAGCCGCTGGTCACCTCGCCTGCACAGTTCTTGGAAGTGATGGCCTTCGGACAGATCAGGTTGTTCGTGCCACCCCGGTCGCTCTCACCAGGAACAATGGGATCGATACGCGCACCGTGGTCTTGCAGGACGGTCTGAGGCATGATGCGCTCAGTGACATAGGCACCGCCCATGGTCCAGCCACGGTCGTTGAAGATGCGGACGATGTCACCGTGTTCGATACCCAGCTTCTTGGCATCCACCGGATTGATCCACACAGGCTCATAGCGGTAGCCATCTGGCCCCATCACCTTGCAGGTCTGGATCTCACGGAGCCAGGTGCAATCATCCATCTGAGAATGCAGGCGCCAATGAGGATGATTGGACACCATGAGGAAGGGATGTTGCTTGGCCCGTTCGCCACCGAGGCGCTCATCGGGATGCGTTTCGCCATCCTTGATCCAATGGGGGTACGGAGGCCGTTCCATGTCATCCGGGAAATGCTCCGCCAAGCGCGGAGAATAGTATTCGATCTTGCCCGAGGGCGTGGTCAGCGGATAAGTTAACGGATCCTCATAGAAGCGCTGGAAACCAGCTTTATCATCTTCCCAATCCTTCACCGTGGGTATGACATAGCATTCCGCTTCCTTGAATTCCTCCCAGGTCATGCGCTGATTCACACCGGAGCCTTCGAAGCCACGCTTCATCTTATCCTCAACGCTCTCACCACCAGTGAGCTCATCCACCAAGTCAAGCTTCTTCGCTATCTCCAAGGTGCTCTCATAGTCTGACTTCGATTCACCCAAAGGCTCGATGGACTGGTTCTCTATCATGAGCACGTTGTAGTTGCCAGAGGAGATATCGCAATTGATATCAAGCTCCTCCATCTTGGTGTTGATAGGCAGGATGATGTCTGCGAACAGGCAGTCGTCCTCCATCCAGATATGCTGGGCGATGAACGTCTCTATGTAGTCTGTGCGGATGGCATCGATGAACTTATTGCCACCGTTCCAAGAGCTGGTCCACTTCGGGCAGTCAGTCCACACCATATGGATGCGCTCACTGCCAGGAACGGGGTATTGATACTTCACGAACTGATCTTCCGTAGGTAGACCTGCGCAGGTGACGCCATACCACTCCAGCGGATGCTCATGGGTGTAGTCCCCCGCCAAGGCCTCAGGGATCAAGGTCTCAGGCACGAGGGATTCACGTTGGTCAGCAGCGTAGGGCCAGAGGATGTCATTCAAGTTCGGCACGAATTCGCTTCGCGGTGCAGGCATCTGGCTCTGAAGGCCGAACAATTGCCACTCCATCATCTTCACCTGGTTGCGCCCGCGCTTTCCCAGCGCCTGCATGCCCAGCAACGCCACTTCCAAGCGTGCGGGTTCATGGCTATAGGCAGCGCGAATGAATGAACCGCCATTGCAGTGAGCGATGGAGACGTTGTGCTTCGCCCAGTGGCGAGCAAGCGCCTTGATCTGACGGGCTGGAACGCCGCAGACGCTTTCGGCCCATTCCGGCGTCTTCTCAATGCCGTCATCCCCACCGCGAACGTGATATTCGAACCAGTCGAAACCAATGGCATGGGTTTCCAGATACTCTTTGTCGTAGGTGCCCTCTTGCATCCACACCCAGGCGATAGCCAGCTGCAACGCCGAATCCGTATTAGGAAGGATAGGAATCCATTTATCAGCATGTACAGCAGCGCCGTAGTTCACATCTGGGCAGATGTAGATCTGATTGACGCCCACATCAGTAAGAAAGAAGCAGTAGCGGCTAGGGAAGCAACCACCCCAACCCCAGGGCGTCGTTTCCACATCACAGCCCCAGAACAGCACTGAATCAGAGTTGTTCGCCACATCGTAGTACAGGTTGTACTGATCGCCCTCACCCACCGGGTCTTGTCCCCAGATGTGCTTGGCACCCCAGTACCAACCTTCCCAAGAGTCGGGGTTGCGCGCTTGCATGGTGTAACCGCCGCCTTTGACGCGGCCCACCTCTACAGCACCGGCATCCTCATGCATCCAGAAGTCATTCACCAGCTCAACGCCAGTTTCCTTGAGGGCTATCTGATCCAACAGATGCCCCTCAGTACCGCGCGGACCTTGGATGGTCTTCACCAGATGATGACCGTCGGACTGGACGAGGATGGAATTCAAGCCATAGGTGTCTTTGATGCGCAGGATCTCGGCGGCGATGATATCCGTAGCCTCGTCCCAGCTGATGCGCTCATACTTGGACTTGCCACGGTTCTGCGGGTTACGCTCGCCGTTCGGGTCCCAGTCTACACGCTTCATGGGATAGAGGATGCGATTCGGCGAATAGACGCGCTGCTTGTGCGCAATGGCGAAGGGCGATAGCTCAGATTTGTCCTTGGCCGGAAATTCCTTCCCCTTGGCCTTGATGGTCCACGGGTTCAAACCATCCTTGCTTTGATGTTTGACATAGCTGAACGGGCGCGTGCGCAAGATCCTCCCGTCAGCAACGTCGATCTCTGCCGGGTCCGATGCGGTGCACGGACCACAAAAGCCCATCGTCTTGATGGTGGTCGTGATCTGTTTCCCCATAGCTCCTCCGTGATTCTCCTCGAGTCTCCCTGTATCAGGGCAACATCTGGATTCATCCTAAAGAGGAGGCTGGCGTGCGACCGCTGTCACAAATGCTGGAAAGGTTGCAGAAAGACAGGAGCTTCTCACAGTTGAGAATCTCTCGCCCAGCGCGTGCCATACGCTCAAGCATGAACACGGCTACGACAACGGAGGCTGTGGCATCCCGATTCTTGCTGTTTTCGTTCCCGTTTCATCAAAGATCTGGCGAATTCCTTCACGATCTCATCAAGAAAAGAAATGCCTGATAAAAGGCTTGTTTTCCTAGGATAAAGGCGTACACTTCCGCTTAGCTCAACGGTGTGAGACCCGTGTGCTGGTAGCGCCTCC
>CANOIM010000025.1 GCA_947566075.1 uncultured Eggerthellaceae bacterium
GACAAGCCGTTCCTGATGGCTGTCGAGGACACCATGACCATCACCGGCCGCGGCACCGTTGCCACCGGTCGTGTGGAGCGCGGCGTTCTCCACATGAACGACGAAGTTGAGATCGTCGGCATCAAGGAGACCCAGACCACCGTTTGCACCGGCATCGAGATGTTCCGCAAGCTGCTGGACGAGGCTCAGGCTGGCGACAACATCGGCGTTCTGCTCCGTGGCATCAAGCGCGAGGATATCGAGCGTGGCCAGGTTCTCTGCAAGCCGGGCAGCGTGACCCCGCACACTGAGTTCGAAGGCCAGGTCTACATCCTGACCAAGGACGAAGGTGGCCGTCACACTCCGTTCTTCGATGGCTATCGTCCGCAGTTCTACTTCCGCACCACTGACATCACCGGTGTTGCTCACCTGCCTGAGGGCACCGAGATGGTCATGCCGGGTGACAACGTCACCATCACTGGTGAGCTGATCCACCCCGTGGCCATGGAAGAGGGCCTCAAGTTCGCTATCCGCGAGGGTGGCCGCACCGTTGGCTCTGGCCGCGTTACCAAGATCATCAAATAGCTGATAGCTTTTGGATCCAGGACCGGGTTCGCCCTTTCAGGGCGGCCCGGTCTGATGCGTAGGACGTCCATGTGCAGATCTTCGAAGCTCGAAACAACAGATGAAGGCATAAGGAGAGCAAATGCGTACCCTGGTCACGATGGCGTGCACTGACTGCAAGCGCCGTAACTACACGACCACGAAGAATAAGCAGAACAACCCCGAGCGGCTCGAGTTCAAGAAGTACTGCAAGTGGTGCCAGCAGCACACGCTGCATCGCGAGACTCGCTAAGCTCGTTTTCGATAGCTGATTTGCACACGCCAGTAGTTCAATTGGTAGAGCGTCGGTCTCCAAAACCGAAAGTTGAGGGTTCGAGTCCTTCCTGGCGTGCCATTCTTTCAAGGTATAAGCAGCCCTTTTCCCAAGGCTGCTTGTTTGATGTTATAGCAGTTGTGGAATAGGTGCATAAGGACCCTCATGGCAAAGAGATCAAAGACCCAAAGAGCTAAGGCCTCGGCTGCTCGTCAGGCTAGGAAAGCTGAGCGTGAACAGCTTGATGCTACCGAACAGGATCAGCCTCAAGCTGTAGACGCAGCAGAGGAAGAGACGCCGAAGAAGGGTCTCTTCAAGAAGGCCGAGAAGGAAGAGAAGCCCGAAGCAGCGAAGAACGGCTCCTCTGACAAGAAGCTCAAGAAGTCTGAAGAGAAACCGAAGAAGAAGCGCTTCCAGTTCTTCCGGGATGTGAAGGCGGAGCTCAAGCGCGTCACCTGGCCCTCTCGCGTGGATGTCATGCGTTGGACGGGCGTGGTCCTGGTGGCCCTGGTCTTCTTCGGCGTATTCGTCGCTATCCTGGACAACCTCATCATCACCCCGCTCCTCATCCTCCTCTCGGGAGCTGACCCCTCTTCCATCGATTGGGGTAGTGTCTTCTCCGGGGGAGATTTCTCCACGGACGGCTCATCAGCCGCTGATGCATCTTCGGGTGCTGACGCTTCGGGGGATGTCAGCGGTAGCGCTGATGCCTCCTCGGACGCAGGGGCATCTGATGCAGGGGATGGCCAGGCATCGGAAGAGACCAGCACGGAGGGTCAGTGATGGCAAGGAAATGGTACGTTCTCCATACCTATTCCGGGTATGAGAACAAGGTCAAGGATAACCTCCAGACGCGCATCGAGACCATGGGCCTCGAGAACAACGTCTTCAAGATCGAGATACCCACTGAGAAGGTGTCTGAGATCAAGGAGGGCGGCCGCCGCAAGGAGACCGAGAAGAAGATATTCCCCGGCTATGTCCTGGTGAAGATGGAGATGGATGATCGCAGCTGGGCGGCGGTCCGCAACACCCCGGGTGTGACCGGGTTCGTGGGCAGCCAAGGCAACCCCTCTCCGCTCACCCGTGACGAATACAACAAGATCATGCGCCGTGCCAGCGTGGATGCACCGAAGAAGACCACCACCAGCATGGAAGTGGGCCAGTCGGTGCATGTGATATCCGGCCCTCTGAAGGATTTCGATGGCAAGGTCTCAGAGGTCATGCCCGATGCTGGCAAGGTGAAGGTCATGGTATCCATCTTCGGCCGTGAGACTCCGGTGGAGCTCACCTTCGAGCAGGTGGAGAAGATCTAGCTCACATAGCAGGGTTCATCCGCTGGGCGCCCGCGTGGACCGGGGCTTCTCGCTCAGCTTACGGGCCCGGCTTGTGGATATACGAAAGAAAAAGCAACATTTAGCGAGGTAAGAGGAACATGGCTGATAAGAACGTAGCGGGATTCATAAAGCTCCAGATCCCCGCCGGTGCTGCGAATCCGGCACCCCCGGTAGGTCCTGCCCTTGGCGCCCAGGGCGTCAACATCATGCAGTTCTGCCAGGCTTTCAATGCCCAGACCCAGGATCAGGCAGGCACCATCATCCCTGTTGAGATCACGGTCTATGAGGACAAGTCCTTCGATTTTATCTGCAAGACGCCTCCGGCTGCCGTGCTCATCAAGGAGAAGCTCGGCATCCAGAGCGGTGCGGGCATCCCGCAGCTGCAGACGGTGGGCACCTTGACCGATGCTCAGCTCACTGAGATCGCAGAGATCAAGATGCCTGACCTGAACGCCAACGACATCGATGCTGCGAAGGAGATCATCGCAGGCACTGCCCGTTCCATGGGTGTTCGCATCGAAGGTCGTGAGCTGAAGAAGAAGTACGAGGTCACTCGCAAGCTGGCAGCGCTCCTCAAGGGCGAGTCCGTGGATGAGGGCGAAGGCAGCGCCGCCTAAGCGCTCCGCTGAAGGAAAGGGAAGTGGGAGAACGGCCATGGGCCGTTCGCCAGATACCACGAAAGGATCTGAGGAAAGATGACCAAGAGATCGAAGAAGTACAAGGCAGCACTGGCAGAGGTCCCGGAGACGGAAGTAGCCCCCATCGAGGCCATGAAGATCGTGAAAGAGGTCTCCACGGCGAATTTCGATGAGACGGTCACGGGTGATTTCCGTCTGGGTATCGACACCCGTCAGGCTGATCAGCAGCTCCGCGGCACCGTGAGCCTGCCCCATGGCTCTGGCAAGACCGTTCGCGTGGCTGTGTTCGCTGAGGGTGAAGCCGCCAAGGCCGCCGAGGAGGCCGGTGCTGACATCGTGGGCACCGATGAGCTGACCGAGCAGATCAATCGCGGCGAGTTCAACTTCGACGCTGCTGTGGCCACCCCGGATCAGATGGGCAAGGTGGGCAAGCTGGGCAAGGTGCTCGGCCCGCGTGGCCTCATGCCGAACCCGAAGCTGGGCACTGTCACCAACGATGTGGCCAAGGCCATCAATGAGCTCAAGGGCGGACGTGTGGAGTATCGCGCTGACCGCTTCGGCATCTGCCATGTGATCCTCGGCAAGAAGAGCTTCTCTGCTGAGGACCTGGCTGAGAACTACGGTGCTGTCTACGATGAGATCATCCGCATGAAGCCTGCGGCAGCCAAGGGCAAGTATGTGAAGTCCATCACCATCTCCTCCACCATGAGCCCGGGCGTTCCGGTTGATCCGGCAGTCCAGCGCAACTATACAGGGGCTGTTGAGGAGTAGTTCGCTTTTCGTATATCCGAAGGCAGGCGCCGCATCTTGGGTCCCAGGGTGCGGCGCTTCTTCGTTTCCGGCCGCGTTCCCAAGGAGGCTGTTCCCATGAAGGTCCTCATCGTGCGCAATCAATCCAATCCAGCCGCCTCTGACGCCACGTTCACCCTGAGCGCCTACCTTGCCGATCAGGGGTATCAGGTGGACGCCATCAAAGCGGATCAGATAGCGGACATTCCTTCTCGTTCGGGCTTGCGCAAGAGACTCGAGGGGCCCTATGACCTTACGGTGGTCCTAGGGGGAGATGGCACCATCATACGCACGGCATCTCTGCTCCATGCCCAAGACGCACCCATCCTGGGCATCAACTTCGGTCACCTGGGATTCCTTGCCAACGATAGCGAAGAGGGCGTGGTGAGCCTGGTGTCTCGCGCCCTGGCCGGTGACCTCCATAGCTCACGGCGCTCCTGTTTGGATGTGATCGTGGAGAGGGAGGGTGATGAGGAGGAGCTGCGCTTCTTCGCGGTGAATGAGGCGTGCATCAGCCGGGGGGCGGCGGGACGCACTTTGGGATATCGGTTCGGCATATCTGACGTGCCCATGGCGCGTCTGACGGGAGACGGCCTCATCGTTGCCACAGCTACGGGGTCAACGGCCTATTCACTGGCAGCAGGAGGGCCTCTGGTCACCCCCGGATTCACGGGCATGGTGGTGCAGCCCTTGGCGCCCCATACCTTGACGGCGCGGGCCGTGCTGGCCGATGCAAATGATGTGGTGGATATCATCTTCGACAGGCAGGAGGACCGCATGGCAGCCACCCTGTTCATCGATGGCGATGCAGCGCCCGTGGAAGGTCCCATCGCTTCAGTGCGCGTTCAACGCTCCTCAGATGCCATCACGTTCCTCTACGTGCATGCTGACCATTTCCTCACCTACTCCGCCAGCATGTTCTTCGGCCTGTGATAGGCAGCCCCACTCACGTGTGAAGGTGAAGAGAAGGGCCATGGATGATCCCATGGCCCTTGAGTTGACCAACGGCGCTGTACAGATAGGCTAGAGCAGCCCTTACAGCTCAGGCAGGCTGGCAGCGGCTACGGACTGTCCCACGCGGCGCATCTTCTCATCCGGCAGCGTGACCGTGATCTGGCTTGCCAGTTCGGGGTATTCCTCAGCCAACACGCGGTTGCATTCGCTGATGAGCAGATCCCCGCCGTCTCCTGAGGCTACGCGCCCCAGCACCAGCAGCGTCTTGATCTCATAGAAGGCGCTGTAGAGCACCAGGGTGTGGGCCAGATAGCAACCGATGGAACGGTAGATATCCAGGGCATCCTGGTTCCCGTCATTGGCCAGGGCCTGGACCACCTTCAGCTTCTCAGCAGGGGTGTCTTCCGGATCCAGGATGATGTTCGCCTTAGGTGCCAGCTTGATGACGGCATCTTGGCTGAAGTACTTGCAGCCCACGCCGAAATCCGTTGACCATTCATCTTGCATGGCTTTGGGGGAGAGGTCTACCGGCGCAAATGCCAGCTCATTGATCCAGCCCAGCACGTTCCCTTCGGCATTCACATAACCCACGGCTTCTGAGGTGCCCATGGCTATCCCCAAGATGCTGCCCTCACCGGTGCTCATGAAGCCAGCCAAGGCCGTGACATCACCGTCATTGGCCACCACCAGGGGCACATCCCCTATCTCAGCCCCGGCGCGGTCATAGATGCTCTTCACCTCTTCGCGCCTATTCCGAGGCACCTTGATGAACAGGCTTGCCACCATGGGGGAGTTGCCTACGAAGGTGCCTGCAGAAGAAACGCCGATGGCATCTACCCGGGGCATCTTCGAAGCTGCCGTCTTGAAGGCGGTGACGATCTCATTGAAGTGGTATTCCGGGTCTTCAGTCACCTTCGGATACCAGACCACCTCTTCGGAATAGACGGGTTCTCCGTCTATGACGGCGGATACCTTTCGGTCAGAGCCGCCCGCATCGAAGCCGATGCGACACCCTTCCATATGGCCGCCGATCTGCTTGGCTGATTCATTGGCAGCGGGGAAGTCAGCTTCGGATACCGCCAGTACCTCCAGTGGCTTCTCGTAGACATCTCCCACGAATTCATAGTCAAAAGCGCGGCTCCCTTGAGGAGAGTAGGTCTGGGCCAGCTGGGCAGCTATGTCATCAGCGCCGCAGATATAGACACGGAAACCGCCGATGGACCAGAGCTCGAACTTGACCAGGCGCTCAACGAAGCGCAGGTCCGCCTCGGCGAACGCTCCGCCGCGGATGAAGCTCTCACGCACGGAGATCAAACCATCTTCCCGCTCTACGGCTATCTTGATGGGATGGGTGGCCTCTTTGAGGTATTCACGCATCCAGACGCCGAAGGGGATGAAATCAGGATCCAGCACGGGGGTGTTCTTGATGCTGTATTCGATGCCGAGATAGTTCATGTCACTCTCCTAGGATCTGGGTCAATGCTTGTTCGGTCATGCACAGGGCCCGAGGCACATGGAAGGGGCCCTTGAAGGTGGAGCCTTTGGTAGGCGGCATGGTGGGGAGCCCATCTCTGCGTAGATAGCCATACCATTCGCCGTATTCTGGGTCAGCGAAGTGCTCCTTGCAATAGTCCAGCACACGGAGCATCCAGGTGAGGTAATACTCATCCCTGGTATCCTTGTAGGCCTTTGAGCTGGCGATGAGCGCTTCGTTGTGGGGCCACCAGAGCTTCATGTCATGCTCATAGGCCTCAGGGGGAAGCTTCTGGGCGTCTATGAAGTAGAGGATGCCCTGGTATTCGTCATCCCAACCGGCTTCGATGGCCAGCTTGAAGATACTGCAGGCGGTGGCGTAGAGCTGGTCATCTCCGCGATAGGTGGCCTCATCCATGAGGAACCAGCTGCACTCTATGTCATGGCCGGGGTTCACCACGCGCCCGGCTGTGTACCAGAGCTCCGGTTCTCCCTGCAGGTTCACGCTTTCCAGCGTGCAGCCCAGCTCAGGGCGGTAGTGATCGTCCACGATGCGATGCACGCATTCGCTGGCGTGGCGGTCATACTCTTCGGTGTTCGCAGGGTCTACCCGGCGCATGATGGAGATGATGTTCAGGAAGATCATGGCATCTCCCAAGGAGCGCCCGGCCCGGGTGGAAGCGATGGTCTTCGGCCCGAACCCGGTGGGGTCTTGCAGAAGCCCGTTGTTCAGCCCGTAGATCATCTCATAGGCCGCTCGCGCCCGTTCCAGATGGACGGCTTCCCCGGTCACTCCGTAGTATTCCGCGTTGCCGATGCAGTAGAACCCCTCCGAGAAGTTGTAGCGGCGCTGGCGCAGAGGCAACCCCTCTTCGGTGACCGTGAAGTAGAGGCGCCCACCCGCAGCGCGGTTCACGCAGTGGTCCTCCAGGAAATCCAAGCAGCTCTTCGCTGCCTCCAGCCATTCCGGCCGCTGTCCGTAGACGTGGCAGAGGTAGGAGTAGGTCCAGGCGCATCGGCCCTGCATCCAAACTGATTTGTCCGTGGAATAGATGCGTCCCTGACGGTCAAGGCAGGTGTAGACGCCCCCGTGCTTCCGGTCCATCCCGTGATCCAGCCAGAAATCAGCGCAGATATCCAGCTGCCCCCTCAGCCAATCGCGGCTTTCGCGCAGGCGCGCGGAGGTGATGTCATCCAATTGGCATACCGCCTTCCCATGGTGGCCCTATAAAGAATGAGCTTTGAGATCCATTGCAGATTATCTTCATAGCGAGGAGGAAACGCAACAGCAAAGCTCAGTTGTTTTCGCTTCGTTTGACCGGACAGAGCCAGAGGTCAGCATTGGTATCCCCACAGGGAAGGGGGCCATGAGATGTTTGCCGCCGCGCCAGAGTTGTGCTACTTTGTCCCCGCACAGAAAAGCTTCGGTGCAGATCACCTTTAGAATCCCCTTAGCGAACAGGCATGCAGAGAAGGCATGCGCCCGGATCAAGGTGCGCATGGCTCAAGACCTTGAGGAGGAGTCCTGTGAAGTTCTTCCTAGACACCGCTGATCTGGCTGAGATAGAGGAAGCGGCCAGTTGGGGCGCCTTGGCGGGCGTCACCACCAATCCTACGCTCTATGCGCGGGTGGGCGGCAAGCTGGCTGATTTCGAGAGCCACATCGGTCGCATCTGCCAGATCGTGGGCCCTGACTGCCCGGTATCGGCAGAGAGCGTGGCCATGGATAGGCAGGGCATCGTGGAAGATGGCCGACGCTTGGCAGCCATCGCCCCCAACGTGGTGGTGAAGGTTCCCACCATGGTAGAGGGCCTGGCGGCTACGCGCACCTTGGCGGATGAGGGCATCCGCGTGAACATGACGCTGTGCTTCACGGTGCCCCAGGCCATGCTGGCGGCCCGGGCGGGCGCTCGTTACATATCGCCGTTCATCGGCCGGTTCGACGATATCTCCGAAGACGGCATCGCCCAGGTGGCTGATATCGTCCAGGCTGTGGGGAACTACGATCTTTCTGAGGACACCGTCAACGGTGAGAAGCTGGAGGTGATCGCCGCCTCCATCCGCAGCGCCAACCATGTCACCCAATGCGCGCTCATGGGTGCGGATATCGCCACGGTGCCGTTCGGCGTCCTCAAGAAGATGGTCACGCATCCGCTCACCCAAGCGGGCATCGAATCGTTCATGAAGGATTGGGAGAAAGTCAAGTAGATGGCAACCACCAAAGAAGCACCTGAGATAGAGACCCCGGAAACCGCCGAAGAGGCTCCCGTCAAGAAGACGCGCGTGAGCCGGGCCAAGAAGACGGCTGAACCCATGGCTGAGGCGAAGGCCGCTCCTGCCGCGGAAGCGGAAGCCGCCGAAGAGAAGCCCAAGCGCAAGCCGGGCCGTCCCCGCAAGGTGAAGCCCGAAGAAGAGGCCACCGCGGACACCTCCGCTCCTCAAGCTGAGGAAGCGCCGGAGAAGCCGAAGCGCAAGCCAGGCCGTCCCCGCAAGGTTAAGGCGGAAGAAGAGCCAGCGAAGACGGTTGCTGATAAGCCCTCTGAGGAACCTGCTGACAGCGCGCCTGCTGAGACGGCCGAGGAAGCCGCAGAGCCGGGCGAGGAAGGCCAGCAGGATCACAAGCGCGCGAAGGCTCGCCCGGACTCCTTCGCCAACCAAGACCGCAACGGCAGGAACAGCCGTCATAACGGGCGTAGCAACAACCAGCACCGCACCCGCCGGGAACGCAATAACCGCCAGCGGGAGTACAAGCCCTCTGTCAGCAAGGAAGAGCTGGAAGCCTGCAAGCTGCCTGAGCTGCGTGAGAAGGCTGCTGAGCTCAAGATAGATGCCTCTGGTCTGCGCAAGGCTGAGATGATCGACGCCATCTACGAGGCCGTGTGCATCGCCGAGGGCTTTCTGGAGGTGGAGGGCATCCTGGATATCCTGCAAGATGGCTACGGCTTCTTGCGCACCAAAGGCTACCTTCCCAGCGAACATGACGTGTATGTGGGGCTTTCCACCATTCGTCGCAACGGCCTGCGCAAAGGAGATATGGTGGCAGGCCAGACCCGTCCTGCCCGGGAAGGGGAGAAGTTCGCTGCCATCCAAAAGGTGACCAGCGTGAACGGCACCCCCATAGATGACATATCCTCTCGCCCGAAGTTCTCTGATCTGACGCCCATCTTCCCGGATGAGCGCCTCACCATGGAACACGGCAAGGATACGCTGACAGCTCGGGTGATAGACTTGGTAGCGCCCATCGGCAAGGGGCAGCGCGGGCTGATCGTGTCTCCGCCCAAGGCAGGCAAGACCACGGTGCTGAAGGACATAGCTGCGGCCATCCATGCCAACAACCCTGAAGTGCATCTCATGTGCTTGCTGGTGGATGAGCGTCCCGAAGAGGTCACTGACATGGAACGCTCCATCCATGGTGAAGTGATCTCCTCCACCTTCGATATGCCCTCTGACAACCATATAGCCGTGGCAGAGCTGGTGATAGAGCGGGCGAAGCGCTTGGTGGAACAGGGTGAGGACGTGGTCATCCTCTTGGATTCCATCACGCGGCTGGCCCGGGCCTACAACCTGGCACAGCCCGCCAGCGGGCGCATCCTCTCTGGCGGCGTTGATTCCACCGCCCTCTATCCGCCCAAGCGGTTCTTGGGAGCGGCCCGCAACATCGAAGGCGGCGGTTCGCTCACCATCTTGGCTTCTGCTTTGGTGGAAACGGGTTCCAAGATGGATGAGGTCATCTTCGAGGAGTTCAAGGGCACCGGCAACATGGAGCTGCGCTTGGATCGCAGCCTAGCGGATAGGCGCATCTTCCCGGCTATAGATCCCATCACGTCGGGCACCCGCAAGGAGGATCTGCTGCTGGACGGCCAGGAGGCACCGCTCATCTGGGGCGTGAGGCGCCTGTTGGCCAACATGAACAACACCGAGAAATCCATGGACATGCTCATCCGCTCGCTGAAGCGCACGGAGACCAATCAGGAGTTCATCCTGCGCACGGCTAAGCGGGCTCAGAGCCAGAGCCGCTTCGAAGAGAATGGTGAGCTGTGATGAATGAGACAGGGAGAGGCCCCAACGGCTTCCAAGAAGACGCCTATGCGAGCGCCTATGCTGCCCGGGACCAACGCACCGGAGCGGTCATGGCCACCCCGCCCGTGGCGGCTCCCCCCAAGGGCAATGGTGGCCGGGTGGCCGCCATCGTGATCCTGTGCATCCTAGTGGTCATCGCCTTGGTAGGGTTCTCCTGCTCAGCGGCCATCGGCGGGATGACGGACGTGCTCTCAGGAGAAGCTGATGCCTCGAGCATCGCCAAGGCAACGTCTCCCTCTGCGGTGGTGATAGACATAGATTCGACCATAGACTATGACGGTTCTGCCTGCAGTCCGGATGGCCTGGCTTCGCGCCTTCGGGCGGCCCGGGCTGATGATCAGGTCAAGGGTGTCATCCTGCGTGTGAACTCCGGCGGTGGCACCGCTACGGCCGGGGAGGAGATGGCCCGGCTGGTGGCTGAGTTCCCCAAGCCCATCGTGGTGGTGAGTACGGCCTCCAATGCCAGCGCCGCCTATGAGATCTCAAGCCAGGCAGACCGCATCTTCTGCGCGAAGACCACCAGCATAGGCGCTATCGGCGTGGCTCTTCAGGTGACGGATCTGTCCGGCCTCTATGAGAAGCTGGGAATAGATATAGAGACCATCGTCTCTGCTGAATCCAAAGATGCGGGCTATGGCAACCGGCCCCTCACTGAAGAGGAGCGCGAATGGTATCAAGCCATGGTGGATGAGATAGATGCTGATTTCATCCAGACCGTGGCCGATGGTCGTGGGATGAGCATCGCTGAGGTGAAGGAGCTGGCGAACGGGTTGCCCTATACGGGCTCTCAGGCGGTGGAAAATGGCCTGGCCGATGAGATCGGTTATTTCGAAGACGCGCTGGTCTACCTCTCTGACCTGGTGGGGGAGCCAGGAGGGCTCTCCACGCTGAGCTACGAGCCTTCCACTAGCTCCCTTGATCTGCTCTTGGGCCTCCTGAGCCAAAGCGGCCAAGCGGCTCCCTCCAACGTTGCTGCGAAGCCCTCGCTCTCCTAGGGCTTCTTGGATCCCCTGAAAGGCATCTCCATGGGCAAAGAACTGGATACCGACGTAGTCTGGCCAAGGCG
>CANOIM010000026.1 GCA_947566075.1 uncultured Eggerthellaceae bacterium
AGCCGAGGCCTCCTCGCCCGAACAGGCCACGCATCTGAGGAAAACGAACAACCCCGAAGATGCGTTCCGACCGCCGTTCCAGCATCCCACAAAATAGCACAGGGGACGGACCTTTGCATTGACCCGTGCGCTACAATGGGCCCGTCAAGTGAAAGGACTGCCATGCAGATCAAACCGGACCAGATGGAGCTCATTCGCGAGCAGCTCCACACCATCAAGGATCGCTCCCCCTTCTATGCGCAGAAGTTCGCAGGGATAGATGTGGCCGACGTCACCACCCAGGCTGATTTCGAACAGCTCCCCTTCTCGGAAAAGGACGACTTGCGGGCGGTCTACCCGTTGGGGCTCCAAGCTGTTCCGGACGCAGAGGTCGTGCGCATCCACTCTTCTTCCGGCACCACGGGCACACCCGTCATCATTCCCTACACCGCTCAGGACGTGACGGATTGGGCGGTGCAATTCGCTCGCTGCTTCGAAACCGCGGGCGTGGGCGTACTGGATCGGGTTCAGATCACCCCCGGCTACGGCCTGTGGACGGCGGGCATCGGGTTCCAAGCGGGGTGCGAACGTCTGGGAGCCATGGCTATCCCCATGGGCCCTGGCAACACCGAAAAGCAGCTCCGCATGATGGAGGATCTGGGTTCTACGGTGCTGTGCGCCACCTCTTCCTATGCTCTCCTGCTGGCGGAAGAGATCAGCCGCCGGGGCATTCGCGACAAGCTGAAACTGCGCCGCGGCGTCATCGGGTCTGAGCGCTGGGGCGAGAAGATGCGCACGCGCATAGCGAATGAGCTGGGCATTGAGATCTTCGACATCTACGGCCTGACTGAGATCTATGGCCCGGGCATCGGCATCTCATGTCAGCAGCATGCAGGCATGCATATCTGGGAAGACTTCTGCTATATAGAAGTGGTGGATCCGGAAACCGGCAAAGTGCTGCCCGATGGCGAAGTGGGCGAACTGGTCATCACCACGCTGCGCAAGCAGGGCGCGCCCCTCATCCGCTACCGCACCCATGACCTGACGCGCATCATCCCCGGCTCTTGCGCCTGCGCTTGCGGCGAACGCCATCCGCGCATCGACACGCTGACGGGGCGCACTGACGATATGTTCAAGGTGAAGGGCTGCAACATCTTCCCCGCTCAGGTGGAAGAAGTCATCGCTATCACTGATGGTACGTCCAGCGAATACCAGGTGATGATCGAGAACATCAGCGGCACTGACGTGCTAACGGTGCTTTTCGAGACGAACCTTCAAGGGGAAGACCGGCAGCGGGCTGAAGAGCAGCTGGCGGCCATCTTCAAGGCGAAGATCGGGTGCACCCCTGAGGCGAAGGGCGTTCCGCTCGGTGAACTGCCTCGTTCTGAGAAGAAGACCAAGCGCATCTTCGACAGCCGATACTAAGCGGGCATCCGGACAGCGGGGACGTAGGCTATTGTCCTGGCCCTTTCGCCAGGCAAAAAAGAAGGCGCCGGGAGGAGGTAGTCCGCGGCGCCTTTGCATATCTGGGTGAGGTGGTTGGAATCTTTGCTGGTTGGTCAGGCCAGCGTGTCAGTTGGTCAGGCTGACGTGGTTGTTAAGATTCACCCGGATCTGTTGTCAAGCTGCGTGACCCGAACTTATCAGTTCCCTGATGAGCTTCGCGCCACGCTAGTGCTGGGAAACACTGTCATGCAATATACGCGCACTACCTTAAAAGTTCCTGAAACAACGTTTGTGTTTTCAGGTTGGTTTCAGGTTCCCCAACTCCCTCCGTTCGCCCCCGGCGGTAGAATGATGCAAACCGAGGAGGCACCTATGCATGTTCTCATAGCTGAAGATGATGAGCGCCTGGCGGCAGCGCTTGAAAAGATCCTTGTGGATAATGGTTACCAGATCGATAAAGTAGAGAATGGCCAGGACGCTTTGGACTACGCCACCGTGCAGTCCTATGACGTCATCGTCATGGATGTCATGATGCCGAAGATGGATGGCTTCGAGGCCACGCGCCAGATCCGTCGGGCGAACGTCTCTACGCCCATCCTGCTGCTGACCGCGCGGGATGCTGTGGGAGACAAGATCACCGGGCTGGACGCGGGCGCAGATGACTACATGACCAAGCCCTTCTCCCCGGCTGAGCTCATGGCCCACCTTCGCGCGCTTTCCCGCCGTCAGGGCGAAGTCCAGTTCGAAAGCCTGAACGTGGGCGATCTGCACCTGAGCCTTGAGAACTATGAGCTGTCCTGCGGAGACAAGTCGCTCCAACTCAGCTTCAAGGAATTCTCCATCCTGAAGATCCTCATGAGCCAACCGGGGGTCATCGTGTCGAAGGACACGCTCATTCAGAAGGCTTGGGGGATGACCTCCAGCGCGGGCGACAACAACGTAGAGGCTTACATCTCGTTCTTGCGCAAGAAGCTGAAGCACGTGGGGAGCACCTGCAAGATAGAGACCATCCGTCGCGCGGGTTACAAGCTGGAAGCCTAAGCGCCTATGGAACAGGGCATCCTCAAGCGCCTGCGCATCAAGTTCATCGCCATCAACATGGGGCTGGCATTGCTGGTGCTGGTCATCACCTTCGGCACCATCTGCGTACTTGACCACACGGCTAGCGTGAATCAGGTCAACACGCACCTCACTAGCGTGCTCTTGCGCGTGGCCTCATCTCAAAAGCAAGCGCCTCAGGTTCAGGGTGTGCAGCGGCTGGAAAGCTCGGATGTAGACCGTGCGCCCATCACTTTGCTGCAATCGTCAAGCTCTCCCTCATCGGGTCTGAGGGAGGGGATGGACCAGCAGGCCAATGCCATCAGCGGCACCACCAGCGGCGCTTCGGGGTCAACGGCGAACGAGGCCTCCTCTGACGCTTCCACCAGCATGGAAGCCCCTGACAGCACGGAAGCCTCTAACGCACCCCCTTCGCCCGCAGAAGTCTACATTGGGACGGGAAACACGGTTGCGCCTCCCACCATTGGCAACATCGACACAGGCGCCAACGTTCTGACAGCCGTGTTCAAGGTGGAAGAGAGCGGCATCTATACCGCCATTCCCTCCTACACCACGGCAACCTTGCCGGAGAACATCCTGCTGCGGGCTGATGAAGAAGTGATCCAAAGCCCTAACGCCCGCGGTTACCTGCCCCAGTATGACCTCATGTTCGAGAAGGCCTCTACCGAAGGTGGCTGGTTCGTTGCCTATGCAGACGCCTCCAGCACCCATGGCTGGCGAAAGCTCGCAGGGATGCTCACCATCGTGGGGCTCATCGCGCTCATCCTGTTCTTCCTCATCAACCTGGGCTTCTCTAACTGGGCGCTCCGCCCGGTGGCCCGCAGCATTCGGGCGCAACAGCAGTTCACAGCCGATGCCTCCCATGAGCTCAAAACGCCCCTCACGGTGATCCTGGCGAACCTGTCCATCCTTCGCTCAGACCCGCAGGCTACGGTGGCTGAGCAGATGCAGTGGGTGGAAAGCTCTGAGACAGAGGCCCAGCGCATGCAGCGTTTGGTGAACGACATGCTGAGCCTGGCGCGGCCCCAGGATCAGAAGATGGCAGCGGCGAAGGCTGCCCGGCAGGGGGATCCTGTTGATCTGTCTGACCTGGTGGAAGGGGAAGTCCTCCAATTCGAATCCGTGGCCTTCGAACACGGAGTGCTGATCGAGAGCCGCATCCAAGAGGGCGTCCAGGTGGCGGGAGATGCCGAACAGCTGGGACGTATGGTGGCCACCCTGGTAGATAACGCCTGCAAGTACGTGGATGAGAACGGTCACGTAAGCGTCACGTTGGACGTTCGCCCTTCCAAAACGCTTCTGGAAGATGCCGCCTGCCTGCGTGTGCATAATTCCGGGGAACCCATCCCGCCAGAGGCCCAGGAGCACCTGTTCGACCGCTTCTACCGGGCCGATAAGGCACGCACCGGCGGCAAGGGCGGTTACGGGCTGGGGCTTGCCATTGGGCAACAGATCGCCCACGAACACAACGGGGAAATAACAGTTGACTCATCCGCGGGGACCGGGGTCACCTTCATCGTCACACTGCCTCTCTATGAGGAATGATGCCCCGCCCAGCCTCGGCTGCACAGGGGTATCGCGAAGGTGGGCGAACCTGACAGGAGGCAGCTATGAAGGGCAAGGGGCTCATTGGCGAATTCAAGGAATTCATCAACCGCGGCAACGTGATGGACATGGCAGTGGGCATCATCATCGGAGCGGCGTTCACAGCCATCGTCACATCGTTCGTTGACAACATCATCAACCCCTTCATCACGCTGATCACTGGCGGCAATGGGGCGAATGTGGGCGGCTTGGCCATTCCTGTGACAGATACCCAAAGCATCGATTTCGGCGCGTTCATCAGCGCCATCATCAACTTCCTGATCATCGCGCTCTGCGTGTTCTTCTTGGTGAAGGCGTTCAATAAGATGAAGGGGCTGTCTGTCATCCGTCGCAAGGATGGCACGGAAGTGGTGGAAGAGGCGCCGGTGTGCCCCTTCTGCTTGGAAGAGGTGAACGTGGGTGCCACCCGCTGCTACCACTGTGCAGCTGACTTGCCCGAAGTGGCGGAACCCACGATCTCTTAGCAGGGAGGACAACGGGGACGTAGGCTATTGTCCTTCTCACACGTTCGCACAAACCACCGCCTGGCCAAGGGATACGCACCCATCATTGGGCGGCAACTCTCGGTTGAGGATGACCGTGAACCCCTTTTCGGCAAGCTGGGGCACGGTTCGCTGCATCAAATAGCGGTTCATGAACACGCCTCCGGTGAGCACTACGTCTTTGATGTCATAGACCGCTTCCACCATTTGCGCGCAGGTTACGATAGCCCCTGCCAGAGCCTCATGGAACCGCCTCGCTATCACAGGCACCGAAACATCCGCCGCCAGATCATCCAAGAGCGCCGCAAAAGTGGGTGCAGCGTCCAGCAGCAGAACGGAAGTGGTTTCCGCCGTGGCCCCTTCGCCTGCCACGTTCTTCACAACAGCTACCGCGTAGCGCTCGGCCGCCCCTTCGCCATCCTCTTCCGCGAATGCTCCCGGAAATGCATCCGGGTCAGCGCCCTTCTCCCAGGCCGCTGCCTCCAGCAATACCGCCGCCTCACCCTCGTAGGTGGGTTCCGTGCACACCCCCAGAAGCGCGCTTGCCGCGTCGAACAGCCGCCCCACGGAAGAGGTCACGGGGGTGTTCAGCCCTTGTTCGATCATGCGCTCGCAGATCTGCGCTTGCTCCCGGCCCAGCAGCTCCAGCGCCTGCTGCGCCTCCGGATGCTCCAGCAGCTCGAACTCCCAAAGCACGCCGTAGGCCATGCGAAGGGGATGCTTGATGGCCGCCGCGCCGCCCGGCATGGGCACGTAGGCGAAGTTGGCGAAGCGCTCGAAGGCGCTCAGGTTGGAGAGCAGCACCTCCCCGCCCCAAAGGTTGCCATCCGCACCGTAACCCGTGCCGTCGAAGGCGATGCCGCACACCGGGCCTGGCAGATCGTTCTCCGCCAGGGCAGCCGCGATGTGCGCATGGTGATGCTGCACCTGAACGACGGGTTCCGGCTTCTCTTCCTGACAGGACGCGGCAGCCTGGTCCAACGCCCACTTCGTGGTGAGGTATTCCGGATGCTTATCAGCGGCCAGCTGGTCTGCGTGCAGGCCGAACAGCTCCTGGAAACGCGCCTTGCAAGCCAGCCAAGCATCGAAGGTCTCCGCGTTCTCCACGTCCCCGATGTGCTGGGACACGAACGCCTCGCGGCCGCGCAGGAACGCGAACGTGTTCTTCTGCTCTGGCCCGGCAGCGAAAATGGTTCGGGGCAGATCGGCGGTGGCGAAGGCGTTGGGCACGGCACGCTCACCCAGCAGGATGGGTGCGGGCGCGTAGCCACGGGCGCGGCGGACGAACTGCACGGCGCCGCCCGCTTCGCCCAGCTCCAGCACGCGGAGCACCGTGTCATCGAAGCGCGTGAGGATCTCTCGATCATTCCCCAGGAAACCATCGGCGATCCCCGCCAGCTTCTCACGGGCTTCCCCATCCGTTATCACAATAGGCTCATCATGGAGGTTGCCCGAGGTCATCACCAAGGCAACGGGCCCCGGCGTACTCTCCCCAGCCTGAGCTTCGGAAAGATCATGCAACAACAGGTGCTGCACGGGGGTATAGGGCAACATCACGCCCAACTCAGGCAGATCCCCAGCCACCGATGCAGCCAGCTGATCTGACCCTTTCGCGCCTTTCCGCAGCAGCACGATGGGCCGTTCGGGCCCTGTGAGCAGGGCCTCTTCCTCTAGGGATACTTCGCAGAACTGGCGAACGTCCTCCACGCTGCCCATCATGACGGCGAAGGCCTTCCCATCCCGATGCTTCCGCTGGCGCAGCAGCTCCACTGCTTGAGGGTTACGGGCGTCGCAAGCCAGGTGATAGCCTCCCAGCCCTTTGACGGCCAAGATGCCGCCGCTGCAGAGCAGATGCACCGCCTTCGCCAGCACCTCATCCGACTGCTCTCGGGTCTCAGCCACCATGGCCTGCGGGGCCGTTCGCGTTGGGTCCCACCAGGTGAGATGCGGGCCGCAGACGAAGCACGCATCGGGCTGCGCGTGGAACCGTCGGTCCGCCGGGTCCTCGTATTCGGTCTGACAGGCCGCGCACATGGGGAAGACCGCCATGGAGGTGTTCGCGCGGTCATAGGGCAACTTGCCCGTGATGGTGAAGCGGGGGCCACAGTTGGTGCAATTGATGAAAGGGTAGCGGAACCGGCGGTCTTGCGGATTGAAGAGCTCATGCTCACAATCTGCGCAGGTGGCTAGGTCCGGCGAGACCAAGGTGCTCTCCTGGGCATCATCCTCTTCGGAGAAGCGGATCTCGAAGGAGTCGAACTGCTCAAGGGGAACCTCATGCAACTCTATCTCCGTCACCTGGGCAGCTGCAGGGGCATTCTCCGAAAGCTCCAGCACGAACCCGTCCAGCAGATGGGACTCCGCCTCTGCGTGGATATGCACGCCGTCGATGGCGTTCAGCACCCACCCGTTCACCAGGTAGCGCTTGGCCAACCGATAGACGAACGGCCGGAAGCCCACGCCTTGCACGATGCCCTTCACCCAGATGTCCAGCGCCTCTACCATGTGCCCTCCTCGTACCTGTTAGCAGATGCATTATCCCATTCCCTGCTCGAAAGGGGATGCTCCCGAAGTCTGCAACTGTGTACTGATAACACAGGGGACGGACCTTGGGTTGCTGGGTGGGTCCTGGTTCGGGCGCATCTGAGGGGTTGTTCGTTTTCCTCAGATGCGTGGCCTGTTCGGGCGA
>CANOIM010000027.1 GCA_947566075.1 uncultured Eggerthellaceae bacterium
TAGAGCCAGCGAAGAGGTCTGTCATGGTGGGGGTGCCTGCGGTGATGGCGCCCCCCGCACCCGTTGAGCGCGGGGTGCCATTGCCGTTGGCAACACCTGAGAGCGTGACGGACTCAAGGGCAGGGGTCGAGGCGAACATGCGGGTCAGGTTGGCCCGCTCCCCATTGCCGGAGTTCGTGACCTCTACCGTCGTGAGCTTAGGACATCCCTCGAACAGAGAGGCGAACCCACCCGTGGCGCACACATTGGTGAGCGTGGCCTCTACCAGGTTGGGACAAGCGGCGAAGGCGCGATCAGCCGTGGCAGCCCCGCCCACACCTGCAAGCGTGATCTCAGGCATGCGCGCCCCCTCGAACATGCTGTTCATCTTGCCCGAGGCCGTGGATGATGCACCCACGTTCTCCATGATGACGGTGGCGTTCGGGGTGAGCGCGCCCTTGAACATGCTGGAGAGGTCATTGGCAGCGGTACGGGTAGCGAAGCCCTTCAAGACCACAGCTGGAGTGTTGCCGGTCTCATCGGCATAGGCGACATCCACCAGCCGTATCCCCATCGGGCCAGAGCTTGCCGTAGCCGCGCTGATGGCGCTTTGCGCCGAAGCGCGCCCATCGGACGCCTGGGATGTGACATCATCCGCGTCCTGTGTCAGACATTGACCCTCGGCCGCTGACGCGTCCGACGGGCGGGCATGAGACCCGATGCCCGCCCCTACGAAAGCGCTCGCAACATCAACGTCCTTGTCACCCGTAGGCGGCCATGCGGTCTCCATGGCCGCTCCTGCTGCATCATCAACGCCCTGCACAACAGAGACCAGGGCCGATGCCATCCCTCGTAGTGACAGGCGTCGATCTTCACGCCTGTCATCGGTTGCGCCCGGATGCCCGCTATCCGTGAGGCTGGCGATGCTGCTGGATGCCTGGGATATGACATTGCCCCCGTCCCGCGTCAGATTCCGAAGGCTCGTAGGGACAGGAGCTTGCTCCTGTCCGGCGGTAACACCTGAGGCGTTGCCGCTCTCGTCATCCTGGTCCTGCGCCCCGTAGTGTCGGTTCAGCGCGGCCCCTTGGGCCGTCGCTAACCGACCCTCAACCGAAGCGTTGCCGTCGGTGAGGCTGGATGCTACCTTGCCATCACTTCCTGTATCCCCCGCCAACAGGCTCGCGCTTCCCAGACCGCTAACGCTACCGTCAATCCCGCGAGGACCAACCTCGCTATCTCCATCTTGATATACGGCGTCATCGGCGTTCTGATCTCGTCCCATATCGTCGTCTGCATGATCCGCTCCTTTCTCGTTGGTGATGGCAGCGCCTTGTGCGCTGCCTCCATCCGTCAACCCGGTGCAGCCCTCGAACATGGAGGCTGCGTTGGTGGGATTGAGGGTTGCAGGCAGGATGACCCCTGCTGGCATGGAGAGCGTTGCCTCATAGGGCGTCGATTGGTTCTGGTTGGTCACGAACGGGATGGATGTGCACCCGTGGAACATATGGGACGCATCGGTGGTCGCGTCGGTGATGGTGAGGCCACGCATGTCAGCTGACACCAACTTGGTACAGCCTTCGAACATGCCAGATAGGGAACCGGCCGCCTTGACGGAACCGAGAACGACGATCTGGCTGAACGTATCCGCGTAGGATCCGCTTCCATTCCAGGGCGCTCGGGTGGAGTCAGAGCGGTTCAGCGCCCGCATGTATCCGTAGATGTTATCCGTGGGGGCGAGCACCAAAGAGGTCACGCCGCTCTCGGGCTCCGTGCGGATGGACCACCGCACGCTCTTGCCCTCGGGGTCATCGATGACGCGCCCGTCAGGGGCGGTGTAGGTGCCCTCATACCCCACGTATCCGTAGACGCGCGCGGTGCCGTACTCGCCCTCGCCGGAGGCCACGCCCATGACCGTGTAGTTGGTGTAGTCACGGTTGATCCAGACGGTGTAGCGCGAAGCAGCCGCATCGTCGGCCAGGTTCACATTGCCGGTGTACTCATGGCCTTCAAGGGCGGGGCGCGTCATGAGCCCGGACACATCGGTGGGACCGCCGTAGACCTCCAGGTTCGCCTGGATGACATAGGCCGGGTTCACCAGATTGGATTCCCGGTACCAGAAGAAGCCGTTCAGGAGCTTGGTGCACTTGGGTCCTATCGTGATGGTCGCTCGCGGCACATCAGGGGAGTCTGCGTTTGACTTCGCAAGAGCAGTGCATCCGGTGAACATCTCATTCATCCCGCAATTGCCTATACCGTCTACGCTATAGGCGCCCGGGAGACCTGACATATCCAGTCCGCGCAAGTCGAGTGTGGATAGTGCGGCACAGGATGCGAAGGCGCGCCGAAGCTGATCCGGACGGATGGCGAATTGACTGGGGTTCGAGGAGCCGAAGGTAGCTGTGGTGAGTTTGCCGCAGCCCTCGAACATGGATGTCATGTCCACGTTGGCACCCAACGCCTTGGTGGCGGTGTGGGTGAAGGTGGTCAAGTTGGAGCACCCTTGGAACATGGATGTCATGTCCATATTGGTGTTGGTGCCGAGATTGGAGAGGGTTACCTCTTTGAGACCGATGCTATCTTGGAATAGAGAAGAAGTATCAGCAATTGACGATGAGAGCCAATCGGGGGAGAGAATCAATGCATTCTGATAAGCCGCTCCATTTATATCTGATGTCGGAGATGCAGTAAGCACTTTCTCAGTTTTGGATAGACCCGAAAAGGCATATTTCATTGAATCATTGAGATAGTCAACGTTATCCTTTTTGATCGGTCGGGGCATCCCTCTAAGATCCCATGTGGGCATATAGTTCATATAGGTTGGATTTGCCGTGACCTCTGTCAGGTAGTTCATGTATCGCGTTTCATTTGTATGCGTGTAACCCGTGTTCTCTGGTGGCAGAGGAGGTGCAGCAAGATAATGTCCGTCAAATCCGAAGAGAGACGTTGCGGTTCCAACGGCCTTCCCGTCTGAAACCTTCCATTTCACATAAGACGAAGCATCGAGTGAACCGCAGGCAAAAGAGGCATAGAAGAAGTTTCGCAGGTTCGTATTATTGCCTCCGACATCTGTCAAATTGCATTCGACAGCATATGGCGCAGTATCAGTCCTGTAGCTTGCGAATTCATTGAAGAAGGCCCACATCTTCGTGCCATCTCCAGTGCCGACATTATTCAAATTGACGATATGCGGCTCTGTCACATACGAGAAGAACTGCTCAAGGTAAGCAGATGGTCCAGTGCCAACATTTCTCACGTCCAATGTGCCAAGATAGCCGCAACCATTGAATATCTTCCTCATCATGGCGCTATTGCCAGTGCCGACATTGTTCAGCCGGATGTAAGTGCCTTTAGCTGTTCCTGCAGGTGCACCCTCTGGAACGATATCAGCGTATTTGTTACTGAAGCAGTTTTGGAAGGTACTGTAAATGGTTGCAAAGCTTCCATTGAAGCAATTGTCCACATTGACGTAATTGAGCTTCGGCATGCTCATGAACATATGGATCATGTATGCATTGGGACCATTGAAGCTATTGGTCATCGTTATTCGCTCTAACGCAGCACAGCTTTGGAACAGTGCGTATGTATAAGAACCACCTTGCGTTCCCGGCTGTGTACCGACATGGTCTATGGTCACTTCTTTAAGAGTACTGGATAAGGCAAATTCGTAGAAGAAAGCGCCGGGTTGTGTGCCAACGTTAGTCAGGGTTAGCTTTTCGAGCTTGTTGCATGAATAGAAAACCTGTCTCGCGCTGAATGCATATTCGCCCGCTCCCGGCCTGCCATTCCCCAGTGTTGCCGTACTGGTACTGCTCGCACCAATCATATTCTGCAAGACCGCGCTCTTCAGCTCCTTGCATTGGTTGTACATGCTCTGAATATCGGTTATCCCGGTCGTGACGAAGTAGTTCGTGCTGTCATCATTCCAGATGACGCCATCAGCATCAGGAGAGTAGTTTGCAACTTTCCCATAGGACACCTTGGGGATGCCGCTTTGCATGAACGTGTATCTTATGGTCTTCGTGCTGTTAGCAATCCTCAAATAGGTGAGATCGCAGCTCTTTAGATTCGTCAAGCCAGTGAAGAGATAATCGAGGTTTTCATTGGCATAAATGTATCTTCCGTTGCTACCGTTGGGGGTCATCGCGGAGTTATATGAAGTCGCACTTGTTGAATTGTATCGTCCGCCGAGAACAACTCGGGTTATGGATTGATCATCAGCCCACGGAACTTGCGACTTGGTTTTGAAGTTCATCAGCCGTGCATTGTCCTGCGTGCCATAGATATACAGAGTTCCGCCTGTGATCAGATACCGGACGGTCGTCGCTGTAGTGGATGTCGACCCCTGAGTGCCAGAGCCGATGTTTCCGACACTCGTATCCTGTGGATTCCTGCCGAAATACCCCTTTGCCTGCCATGTTGATAACCATGCGCTGTTTTGAAGGCGGAGGCCGTTTTGCGTAGAGTTGTAACTATCGACTTGCGACCCTCGGTAGGCGTAGGTCACATCACCGACCGGCATGTTCAGGCGCAGAGGTATGTTGTTCGCCTCCATTGCAGCATTAACGTTGATCACGACGTTCGGAGCCATGATGTAGGTAGGTATCGCTGTTGGAGCGTTGCGCATAGAGAAGAAGCCATTCCAGAACTTGAAGCTGCCCTGACCCATGGTGATGGTACAAGGATTGCTGACGGCCTGGCTGCCATCCCCGGTCGTGACGACAGTCGGACAACCTTGAAACATGTTGACCATGTTCCAGTAATCGCCAGCACCAGTGAGGTATTCTGTTTCTGGTCTAGACAAGCTAGCGGTTGTGAAGCCGGTCAAATCGAGCTTTTTCAGTGATTTGCAATCACGGAACGTCCAGGCTGCTAGCTCAGAATCCAAGAATGCACCATCCTTGACCTCGAAGGTCTCAAGGTTCGTGCACCCGCTGAACCATCCTCCGGTTCGAACCCTTGCTTTGACACCGGTTCCTGTGAACGTCACCCTCTTGAGAGCTGTACAGTCTTGGAAGGTATACATGCCAAAGCCTAGATTATTGAAGGTGCCCGAGAATGTGACATCTTCAAGCTTCTGACAAGAGATAAACCAATTGGCATAATCCACTCCCAGGGTCGAGAAGCTCGTGTTGAGAGTGACCCAACCCTCACCCAACGAAGCTGTGCTCGATTGACCAACATGACGGATCCCTCCGCAGTTAGAAAATACGCTTCCAACGCTATAGTCTGGCCCATTATTGAGTACTGGCATTCCTCGCAGGTCCATCGTTTGGAACCCTGCTCCGTTGAATACACTGCTACCTCCGTATGTTTGCTGCGTACGAGAGTTTGTCCAAACGATACTCTTCTTGTAATCGGAAGCGCCTCCACTTGCACAATTCCGCATCATCTCATTAACCATGCACATATTGCTCGCTACATTATTGAAAACCCAATCGATGGTCTTATCCGAAGCGGTGAGGCTGCTATGGCTACCAGCGTTTTGGAATGCAGACTTCATATTGGTATGCCAAGCAGTGCCGACATTCTTCGCCGACACGCGTCGGAGCGTCTGAGCATCAAGGAACATGCAGTTCATATCTGAGCCGGCTACTTCACTTGCAATAGCAGCAGGATGTCCAACATCCTCAAAACGCGTTATGACATCGAGATAACGCGCACTCGTGAACATCGCCTGCATAGTAGGAGCCGATGTCGTGATGTTCGAAGGACTCCCGACTTTGTAGAGGCTCAGTGATGTCTCTGTATCCATGATCGAACCTGCATGGAAGCTGAGCCTGAACATCTGCGACATATCCGCCCCTTGGCAGTTCCCCACATTGTTGAGTGAAACCGTCTGGGTGTAGTTGGCAGCATAGAACATATTGGCCATGCTTACACCGCCGCCCTCGGCGGCTCCATTGCCCACGTTTACAAGAGATACCTTGGCAAGACGCGTTGCGCCATAGAACGCAGAGGCCATGCCTGTCCCGCGGGAATTGCCCACATTGGTGAGCGAGACGCTTGATGTCGTGGTACTGACGCTGGCATGTGTAAAGCCGTCCTTGAACATATTCGTCGCGCTCGTGGCATAGCCGTTCAGGCAATCATCCATGGTCACGCTCGCGATCTTGGCGCAGCTGTAGAACGCCTGGCCCACGTTGGTCCCAGGCCCGTTGAAGGCGCTCTTGAGATTGACGGAGGCGATAGACTCGCAATCCATGAACATCTCATAGGCGTTGCTGCTCGCGGTCACGTTATCCCCGGAGCGGGCCCCTCCCAGATCGAAGGCTCCCGACCCCGAGCGCATGTTCAAGCCCGAAGGGATCGCCGATGATGCATTCGTCTTCGCCACGTCGCTCCTATAGGTGACCGACGTCAACCCGCTTTGCTTGAACATGCGCTGGGCGTCGGTGGCAACAGACCCGTTCACGAGGTTCGTGAGGTCGGCATCGGTCATCTTGGAGCATCCGAAGAACATATAGGCCGTCTTCGCCCCGGCCTTCACGCCGGGATAGACCTTCACGCGCGTGAACGACTGAGAAAGTCCCGCATCCCCGCCAGCCGCCATGGCCGTCCAGGGAGCCGCCGTATTGCTCTCGTTGCCGAAGTCCCGCATGGTGCCTGGATTGCTGGCAGAGTATCCCTGCTTGCTGTTCGGTGAGATCAGCAGCGTCCCCACCCCGTCCTTGGTCCGGAGCGCCCAGCCCACCGATCGCCCAGAGGCCTGGGAGGACGCGCCGATGAACCCGTAGGCAGACACATTGCCGTACTCGGTCCCGAACGAGCCGATGGATGCAGCCACCGTGGTCTCATCGAAGCGCAGGCAGGTGCCGTAATCGCGGGCGCCCCAGACGTTGTTGGAGAGATCCGGGTCAGCCACGAAGACCTTGCCAGCGAAGGCGTAGGTGACATCACCCACGGTCCAATCGGGCCGCTGCATCAGGTTCGCCGCGGTCTGCGGCCCTGCGATGGGCACCGACGCGGTGCCCACGTTGATGCGCACGCTTGATGCCATCACGTACTGAGGCGTGGCAGAGCCGCTCTCCCGCGCTCCCACGAAGCCGTTCAATACCTTCTGGAACTGGTTGCCCAGGATGATCGTGGCTGAGGGGGTACCTCCGGTCTCGAACTCCTGGAACCCTGCAGCAGGGCCGCCTTGGGGAGTGACGATGAGGCTGCACCCCTCGAACATCTGCCTCATCGCGCTCAGGTTCCCCGGCGTGGAGTAGTCGCCCGGCATCCCCGCCGTGCTGACCCCCGTCATGTCGAGCGTCGCCAACTTGGAGCACCCG
>CANOIM010000028.1 GCA_947566075.1 uncultured Eggerthellaceae bacterium
AGGAGCCGGTCATGTCAGCCTGGGCGCCTGTGGCCACCCGCTCAAGGGTGACGGATGCAAGCGAGGTGCACCCAGCGGTCAAGGAGGTCAGATCAGAGTAGCGGGAGCTGTCGCCTGTGCCCGTGGCCACGTCTTGCATGGTGAGGCTCTGAAGGGCAGTGCACCCGGAGAACGCGACTTGGAGCGAGACACCAGACCCTTCAGCCACATGCGTCAGGGTAGCGGTCTCAAGGGTGGTGCAGTCCTTCGCCAGGGAAGCCAAGGTGGCGCCTTCCCCTGAGGCTACGGTATCCAAGGTGAGCGTCCTCACATGGGAGCCGGTGAGGGCACCCGTGAAGTCAGCCACGCGACCCACATTGGTGAACGTCACCTCAGCAGAACCGGTAGAGCCAGCGAACAAGTCCGTCATGGTGGGGGTGCCTGCGGTGATGGCGCCACCCGCACCGGTTGAGCGCGGGGTGCCGTTGCCATTGGCAACGCCGGTCAGCTGCACTGAGGTGAGAGCCGGGGTATTGGCGAACATGCGGGTCAGGTTGGCCCGCTCCCCGTTGCCGGAGTTCGTGATCTCTACCGTCGTGAGCTTAGGACACCCCTCGAACAGAGACGCGAACCCACCATCGAAGCATACCTTGTCAAGATGGGCTTCAGTGAGATTGGGGCATCCTGCGAACATGCGGTCAGCTGAGGCTGAGCCACCCACGATGTTGAGCGTGATGGAGGGCATCTTGGCCCCCTCGAACATGCTGTTCATCTTGCCCGAGGCCGTGGATGATGCCCCCACGTTCTCCATGATGACGGTGGCCCCTGGGGTGAGGGCACCCTTGAACATGGAGGAGAGGTCATTGGCAGCGGTCCTGGTCGCGAAGCCCTTGAGCACGACAGCCGGAGTGTTACCGGTCTCATCGGCATAGGCGACATCCACCAGCCGTATCCCCATCGGGTCGGCGTCCTGCTTCGTGGGGGATTGCCACGGGCTTCGCCTGGCGGCTTCGCCCGTGTCGCTCGCTGCGCTCGCTTGTTCACCCTCGGCCGCTGACGCGTCCGACGGGCGGGCATGAGACCCGATGCCCGCCCCTACGAAAGCACTCGCAACATCATCTGTGCTGCTGTCCGTGGCGCTTCCCGGCTCCCGCACAGCTGCATCGGCGTCGCTGCCGATGACAGGCACGGACCCTGCGGGTCCCTCGGTGCCTGTCACTACGGAAGCGCTCGCAGCATCGATCGCATGCGCGACGGAGGCCAGGGCCGAGGCCATCCCTCGTAGTGACAGGCGTCGATCTTCACGCCTGTCATCGGCTGCGCCCGGATACCCGCCGTCGGCAAGGTTGGCGATGCTGCTGGACGCCTGGGATATGACATTACCCCCGTCCCGCGTCAGATTCCGAAGGCTCGTAGGGACAGGAACTCGTTCCTGTCCGGCGGTGGCACCTGAGGTGGTGCCGTCCGTGAGGCTGGTGACAGAATGACCTGACCCCATCGTCACGGAGGTGTTGCCGGTCTCGTCATCCTGGTCCTGCGCCCCGTAGTGTCGGTTCAGCGCGGCCCCTTGGGCCGTCGCTAACCGACCCTCAACCGGATCTGCGCCGTCGGTGAGGCCGTCATCCGCGTGCGTAGAAAGATCCTTCGACTCCGGGCTGCGCCCTTCGCTCAGGATGACAGAAGCGCCACCATTGGCCTCATTGTCATTCTGAGCCGCAGGCGAAGGATCCTTTTGTCCTTCGGATGCCAAGACGGCCGCGCCTGCGGCGTCCCCATCCGTCAACCCGGTGCAGCCTTCGAACATGGAGGCGGCGTTGGTGGGATTGAGGGTTGCTGGCAGGATGACCCCTGCTGGCATGGAGAGCGTTGCCTCATAGGGCGTCGATTGGTTCTGGTTGGTCACGAATGGGATGGACGTGCACCCGTGGAACATATGGGATGTGTCCGTGGTGGCATCCGTGATCGTCAAGCCACGCATGTCAGCTGAGACCAACTTGGTGCAGCCCTCGAACATGCCAGACAGGGAACCTTGAGCTGTTATCCGTCCCAGGAACACTACCTGTGTGAACGATGTCGCATAGGCACCACCGCTATTCCACGGCGCTCTCGTGGAATCCGCACGATTGAACGTGCGCATCGTGCCAGATACATTATTAGAAGGATAGAGTACCAGCGAGGACACGCCATCCTTGGTGCGGATGGACCAACGCACGCTGGTCCCGTTCCACTCATCGGTGCCGTCATCACGGCCCACGTAGCCAGTGGCTATGGCATCGCCATACTCGGCTTCTGTGGATGACTTGCCATTGACGGAGTTGTTGGTGTAATCCCTGCCTTGCCACACGTTGAAGATGGTGTTGCTGGCGGCAGTGAGGTTACCGGATGCATCCGTTGCCAACGTCATCCGAATGGTGCCCGTGTAGTCGTATACGGTGCTGTTCCCGCTGGTGTCTGTGATGGTGAGACTGGGCCGCTTCAGCAGCTCAGCTGCGGTTGTCGGACCGGAGTTCGTCAGGTTCACATTGGCCTGGATGACATAGACCGGAGAGCCAGTGGAAGTCGTTCTATACCAGAAGAACCCGTTCAGGAGTTTCTTGAACTGAGTGCCTAACGTGACAGTAGCGCGGTTCGTTTTGTCGAACATTGCCGTGCAGCCTGTGAACAGATCGTTCATGCCGCAGTCGCCCGTGCCACCATTGCCGTTGGCAGCCACTTCTGTGAAGTTGTTGGGGAGACTCGCTGTGGACAAACCGGTGGTGTCCAGGTTGTTCAGCTTTGCGCACCCCTTGAACATGGATTCCATGGTCCTCGGGGCTGTCACATAGGATGCAGAGGGGAACGCTACTGTCATCCCTGTCCCGTTCTTGCCGCTATTCTCAAGCAACTGGGAGAAATTGGGAGTTGCACCCACAGCAGATGTGCTCGTCCAGGTGAAGTTCTTCATCTGGGGACAGTCAGCGAAGGCGCAACCCAGTTCAACGTTAGCGGCTTTAGCCAAGTTGGAGATGTTCACCGTCTGCAGCTTGTCGCAGCCCTGGAACATCCGACTCATCTTGGTGACGCTCGCTGTCATCCAGTTGGGATCGAGCGAGAGGGAGTCGCTAGCGGATGAACCGATGGAAGTGATGGCGTCCATCTCCCGGAACATATGATCTGCCGAGTAGTCCAAGCCCGTTGCCGCCGTAGCCCCGGAATAGCTCCCGATCTGAGGGAGCCCGCGTAGGTCCATCTTCGGCATGTAGGTGGAGCCTGCTCTATCGAAGTAGCCCGTATTGTTAACGGTGTCATTCCAGGTGACGGGTGAGAAATCCAAGGTACCTGCCATGTTTCCGTGGTAGGTACCGGAGTTGACCGTATCCAGATTGTCCGGAGTGTACTCACCTCGAGAGAACATGACGCCCATGCTGACGACCGTACCGCGTGACCCCGTATACTTCCAGGTGAGACTGGACTCTGGAGACATGGGGCTGTAGAAGGAATAGCTGAACATATCCCGCATGTTGGCGCCATTCTTGCCCACGTCTGTGAAGTCATAGGTGACCTTAGTTGATGCATTGCTCGATATGGAGGCGTTCCTGAACATCTGCCAGAGCTCTGCATTCGCTCCCGTACCCACATTGTTCAGCATGACATCTCTGAAGCCGTCCGCACCCCAGAACATGCGCCCCATCTTCACGTTGGCACCCGTACCCACGTTGGTCATCTTGAGGGTGCTGATCCGGGTAGCAGCGCCATCTGTGAACATATAGCGCATGACAGTACCGGCACCCTTGCCCACATCGGTCAGGGTGACGCTAGCGCCGCTGGCGAAGGAGTTGGAGAACATATCCCAAAGGCGTGAGTTCGCTCCGTTGAAGCAGTTGGTTACGGTGAGCGTCTTGAGGGCCCTGCAGTTGCCGAACATATAGTAGGACTGTCCGACCCTTCCATTGAAGAGCCCTGTGAGTGTCAGCGTCTGCAACTTGTCGGCACGGTTGAATGCATAGATGAAAGAGTTTCCATCGCCGGTACCAACATTGCTCAGCTGAAGGCTCGTCATGCTCGCGGCGCTGTTCGCGAACTGATGGAAGCTATGACCGCCACCTGTACCGAAGTTCGTGAGCTTCATGGAAGTGATGCCAGTACAGTTGTCGAACATGTACTCAAAGGTGCAGCCAGACCTCGACCCAAAACCACTGATATCCACACCTGTGATTCCCGTACATCCTCGGAACATGCTCGCAGCAGAACTCAGGCCTGAGGTGTCCGTGGATGATGGCCATTTGACAGCGGTTCCAGAGGTTCCGACCGTTCCCTTGAGATTGGTTCCTGGGAACATATACGCCATCGAGCTCATAGAAGAGGTTATCTTCAGATTGGACATATCCACGTATTCCAGATTGGATAGACCGTTGAATATATAGTCAAGATACTGATAGCCATAGACGGGCGTGGTGTAGCTGCTGTAGGAGAACTGTACCCTTTTGATGCTCTTGTTGCCTGCCCAAGGCGCTGGTGCGGATTGTGTGATGTTGCGCAAGCGACCATTGGGTGTGTAGGAGTAGATGTAGAGCGTGTCTCCGCTTATGAGGTACTTGACCGTGGATGCGGTGGATCCGCCCCCCGAGTAGGTGCCATAGCCCACATCACCACTACTGCTCGTACCCGCTCCGCCGAAGTATCCACGTTTCTTCCAGACGGAGTCTTTATAGGAAGAGGGCACGGTGAGGTTCGTGAATGTCGATTGCACACCTGCATAGGCGTAGTTAACCCCATTCACAGTGATATCCAAGCAAGGAATGAGCGTATTTATACTGGTAGGCCCGGTACCTATCTCGATCTTCACATTCGATCCCATGATGAACGAGGGTACTGAGCTTGATGGTGAATACCATCCTGCATCACTTTGGAACCAGAGCATCCCATTCGTTATGTTGCACTTGCCAAGCTTGAGTGTCCCGGGCGTGCCCGAGACAGGACCACCACGACCATCGGCGGAGACGAAGTGCGTAGCGCCCCCGAAGTATGAGCGTGGCGAGTTGGTGATATTGATGGTGAGCGAAGCCATGTCGACGTATGTAAGCGACGTGCATCTCTCGAACATGCCATCCATACGATCCGAGCCGCCCGTGCAGTTGATCCATTCGACCTTCTCCAACTTGGGGCAGTCGTAGAATGTCTCACAAAAGACACCAGAGCATTCGATGCCCGTTGCCTTGAAGGTCTTGAGGTTCGCACATCCCACAAAGTAGTGAGCCCAGGAATCCATGTACATATTGGTGATATCCACGGTCTCAAGACCAGAGGAGCCTTGGAATACCCGGTAAGGTGCAATGATCCTATAGCCATTGCGGAAGGTGAGGTAGGTATCCCCTAGATCCGTGTTGGAATTACGGAGGTGCTTGACGCGGCTTAGCTCAATGAAATACCCCGGGTAGCTGTTCGTGGCTCCATAGACACGACTTCCCATATTGGGCATTCCCGTCATATTGAGCTTGGTCGCCCCACAGCGATAGAACATATACTCGCTCTTATCCATGGTGCCAGGCGTTCCGGAGTTCAACCAATTGATCGAAGCAGTCTTGAGAGCGGCAGTGTCATATGATTGGAAAACGCTAGCGAATACATAGGCCATAAGGGCCGTGTTCGTTCCCATGTCGGTAACGGTGTACACGGGATCGAGCGCATCAGCTTTGTAATACCAAATATTGGCACCCGCCAGTCGGAACATCTCGGTGAGATTCGCATACTGTCCTGTGCCGATCCTTGTGCCCGTAAAGCTGCTCATACCGTACCCATCAAGGAACATCTGGGTCATATTCGCGAATTTGCCCTTGCCCACATCGGTCATAACGACGGTATGCATGTAATGCATACCGTGGAATGCTTGGGCCATATTCGTATTGCCTGAGACGGCCGTAGCCGATGAGTTGTTGTAATTGCCAAAATTGGTGACCGTTAGCTTCGTATCTGCATTCTTCAAAGAACTGTCAGTACAGCTGTTGTTGAACATGAGATACAGAATCGCGCCTTGGCCATTGCCCACGTTGTTGATCGTCACAGTCTGCATCTTCGGACATTGTGCGAACATAGAATCAAGGGAGACGGATGTGCCGTTGAAGATATTCTGAAGAACGACTTCTCTGAGGCTTGCACAGTTGGTGAACGCATAACCGCTATTGAAACCTGCAGCTGTCGGATTGAACAACGTGGATACACGCACGCCTGGTTGGATAGTGGCTGTGTTGTCCGCGGTCTGGCTTTGCCCTGTATAGAAGCCGGTGATGGCATTGCTGCTGTTGAACATCGCATACATGGTGGTCGTACTTGTGCCTACAGTGAGGTTGGTAGCATCCACCGATGTCATGGTATTACAACCAGAGAACATGAACGCAATGCTGGCCCCCGCGGCGACACCCTTCATGAACTTCACCCGGCTGAACGACCTGCTGTAGCCATCACCGTCGCCGCCTGCCATGTTCTTACCGGTCCAAGGTGCGAAGTTCGACGCTTCGTTCCCGAAGCTCCTCATCTTCGCGTTGTTGGTGGACGCGGTGTATCCCTTGACGCTGTTCGGCGCGATGCACAAGGTGCCCACGCCCGTGGCATCGTCCGTGCGGATGCGCCAGGCCACGGACTGGCCGCCCGCTTGGGAGGCATCCCCGATGAACCCATAGGCCGTCGTGCGCCCGAACTGGCTCCCGAAGTCGCCTATGAGCGCATTGACGTCGGCCTCCGTGTAGTAGATGCAGTTCACGTAGTCGCGCGCGGTCCAGACGTTGTCGATCAAGGTCTTATCAGCGATGTAGACCTTGCCCTGGAAGGATGCGGAGCCGTTGACGGGCCTCTGCATCAGGTTCGCCGCCGTCTGCGGGCCCCGGTTCGCCCCCAGCTGCACGGACACGGTCGACGCCAGGATGTAGGCGTAGGCGCCCGATCCGCCCTCGCGCGCCCCGAAGAACCCGTTCAGGACCTTCTGGAACTGAGATCCCAGCGTGATCGTCCCGGTCACGCCTCCCGGCGCGGCGGCCCCGGTGGCGTTCACCAGCAGTGAGCACCCCTCGAACATCTGCCTCATGGCGCTTAGGTTCCCCGGCGTGGAGTAGTCACCCGCCATCCCCGCCGTGCTCACCCCCGTCATATCCAAGGTGCTCAGCTTCGCGCACCCGCGGAACGCGCCCTTCA
>CANOIM010000029.1 GCA_947566075.1 uncultured Eggerthellaceae bacterium
GGTCCTGGCGCTGCCTGGTAGCTGGCCTGGGTTGGCTGGTGCCGATAAGACGTCGCTCTTCGCCGGGTGCACCGGCCTTGTGAGCGTGGCTCTGACCGGGGCGGCCTCGGGCGGCGTCATGGATGGGATGCTCTCGGGGTGTGCCAATGTGGCGAGCGTGGCGTTCACGGGAGCGCCCGTGGCAGGCGTGACGTCCATGAAGGGCGCGTTCCGCGGGTGCTCCAAGTTGAGCTCGCTCGACATGACGGGGGTGTCGACGGCGGGGATGGCCGACTATGACGCATCCGTGACCGGGCAGAACTCCCCCATGCGCGAGATGTTCTCCGGATGCAGCATCCTGGCGAACGCGACAGGCTCGGCTGGGGCGACGCCTGCCACCATCACGCTCGGCACCCAGTTCCAGAAGGTCTTGAACGGCTTCTTCGGATACCGGGCCACGGGTTCCGGAGCCTATGAGTACATCCTGGCGAGCACGGTCAGCGTACAGCTCCAAGTGGTGGGCAACACGACCGCTGGTCCTCAGACCGCAGCGAACCTCATGCAGTGCCCCGCAGAAGGCACGACCAGGTTCTCCGGCAAGGTGTATCTGGCCGATAAGGACCTCATCGACAACGTCTGGGTCGCACGAGGCTACGTGGACTGCATCAGCTACAGCGAGGCCACCGTGAACGCCATCATCGGCGACTTCGGGTCGGCCTTCGGGAAGACCACTGCCTATGGGTTCATAGGGGCGAGCGGAGACAACTCCACTCATGACAACTCGGTCGTGTGGAGGATCATGACCGACACCAACGGCGTGGGGACGCTCTTGATCGCGCCCAACAAGCGCAGCGGGTACAACGCGACGGCGTACCCGGCGGTGATGAGAGCTCTCACTGAGACAGCCCCGGCCCCTTGGACGGGCAAGGGCTATGCAGGTGGCGATGGAGACGGGTATAGCAAGTCCTTCAGTCGGGTGAAGGTGTACTCTGGCACCAGATCGAACACGAACCTCTATGCGATGTTCGCTACTTGCACAGAGCTCAGAGATGCCGATCTCACGAACTTTGATACGACATCGGCGACCAATTACTTCCGATTCTTCAACGGATCTGGCATCACTGCCATTGATAACACAAGAAGCATCACAGCAGATAGCACCAACTCCATCGCTACGGGCCTCACTCTATCTACCAAATTCAACACCAACAACTGCACCTTTGCGACGTTCGCTTTCATGGGCTGCCCCAATCTGGAGACCGTAAAGCTAGACGGCGCTTTCAATAGAGACTGGATGACGGGTGACAGCATGTTCGGCTGGAGCTCGAACCTCAAAAGCGTCACACTCAAGAACTTCGGCAAAGGCTCATGCTCATCTCTCAAGGAGATGTTCTTGAGCAGCACGAAGATAAGCTACATCAACTTGGATTCTGTTGGAATAGGCTCTGGTGTCACGATGGAGAAGATGTTCTCGGCTGCTTGCTCGGATGCATCGCTTCGCACGGGGACCGGGGCGACGGTGACGCTGAACAACGTCGGAACCGGCGGCATAGCCAATAAAGGCACTGAGAACGAGCGTGTTGTGAACATGGACCGCATGTTCGATGCAGGCACTGGGATACGCACCATTACGTTGACGAGCGTAGGCACGGGCGAGGGTGCGAACATGCTCTACTCTTTCGCCCGCAACTATGGCCTTACCACTCTTCGTGCCACGAATGTTGCAACAGGATATAAAGCCAATCTTAATGGCACATTCATGATGGCTGGTAGTTGGAGTACGGATAACGGTGCGGCTGAGACCACGCAGTTCGTTCCCAACGGCAGCACTGGATCATACGTGCTCGATAATTTCGGCAGCGGGGGAGCGATCCTTAATTACACCTTCCAGGATATCTTGCGATCCAAGGGCTTTGCATCTTCCAAGGTCGAATGGAAGAACTCTGCCACTACTACCGCATGCATCGACAATCTGCAGATGATGGTCAATAACGGAGCAGACATAATAGATGTCCGCGGTATGCCGAAATTTGGTTACGATAGAACTATCTCCAATACTGGCATTGACTATAAGTACCAGTTTCAAGGAAGCAAGAAGATCAAGTATGTCTGCAATGGACTCCCGACGGATGCCTCCAACAATACAGATGCGCTTTATAAAGGGTCCAGCTATACGACCGGTTATATCGCCTTGCCGAATAGCGACACGAATATCCTGCAATCATACGCGGGTGGCATGTTCAGGGAATGCCCTTTGCTCGAAAAAGTGTATCTGACCCACTTCCAAAGTTATGTACTCTACGCTGCATTTGAGAGATGTCCGAAGCTGACTCACTTCAAAATGACGGGTAGCAAGATTTCTGGTTTGTCTTATTGGAACAGCTTATTCGCATACGATACCGCTCTGCAAAGAGTCGAGATCGTTAACACCTCCCTTGCCCCGACATTCTTCAGCAATATCTTTGGAGGGTGCTCTAATCTCTCTTACGTCGACTTGACGGGAATCACTTCAATGGGGGGCCTTGCCACTATCGGCGGTGGTATGACGAACCTTTTCAATGGTTGTACCAAAATCGTCAAAACGGGAGGCGTGGGGAACGAAACGACCACCACTCCTGCTACCGTCAAGTTCGGTTCTGGTTTCAACAGGGTATGGAACGGTGTCTTCTGGAACCAAGCAGCTAACGATAACACCCCACAACTGACCACCACCTGGGCCACTACCGCGCCCACATATATGATGTATGCCAACACCAATGTCGAGTTCAATGTTGGTCCTACAGCTACTAGCAATCTTATACGCTGTCTTGATACCGTCATCAACGGCACTCGATATAAATATGAAGGCTCCACCAATGCCAACTTCAAATACACGGGTACAGCAGCACAAAAGAAGATCTGGCAGGATCAAGGCTACTTCGGAGGCGTGAGCACGGGAGCGAACCTAGGCTACGTGTCGAATTCGACCACGCCTAACTCCAACGTCACATACACCATGTCATCCGACGGAAAAGCTCTCACGATCAAGGCGAACACGAGCAATGCCCGCATGATGGGCTTCTCGATGAACCCGAGCAATGGCGTAATCAGGCCACCTTGGTTCCAGTCACAAACGCTCGAGACCGTAACATTCCAGGGATACAGCGGGACGAAGGTCGTCGCCTCGAGCAGCTTGGACTATATGTTCAACGGGTGCAAGAAGCTCAAGAGCGTGGACTTCACGAATCTGAACACCACTTCCTACTTGACCGATATGCGATTCACTTTCCAGGGATGCACAAGCCTTGAGAGCATCGATCTTACGAAGCTGGATACTTCCAAGCTTGTGAACATGGAGTATTCCTTCGATGGCTGCACAGCTCTCAAGAGCTTCAACATGTCCACAAATAATCTGCGCAGTTTGAACAACACCTACTGGCTCTTCTCGAATTGCCATGCTCTCACAGGAAAGGTGACCTTCGGACCTGACGGAACGAGTGTGAAATTCCCCGCTAAGGACGCTACGACAGGACGCTTCCTGCCCAATCTGCAACATGCCCGGGGGATGTTCTACGGGTCGGGCGTGACCGAAGTGAACATGACGACAGTGGGATCGACCACTGGCGGTACCAATATCGGAGACCTCGTTGGAGGTGGCAACTGTCAGGTCAAGAAGCTCGTCATCAATGATTTCGGGGTCAAAGGGGTTTCAGCATATTCGCTTGCTGCATCCAATTCGAAGATCGAAACCATTGAGATAACTAAGCTAGGTGGGGCTCTTGATGCGAGCGGCAAGATCCCGAGCGTGAACTATGAGGATGAGCTAGCCTTCGCATTCAGTCAGTGTCCGAACCTGAAAGCCGTCACGATATCGAATAGCTGCAACAACTCAGGCTGGTCAGGGTCAACGTATAACGATCATCACCAAAGAGGCATGTTCTATGGTTCCACTTCCCCTGAATCGGTTGTGATAAGGGATTCATTCAACGGCAATGACACCCTGCTCCAAGGCATGGTTCGCGGTTTCTCGCAGAACAGAGCTACTCAGAGCTTCGAGATGACCAACTGCTTCAATGGGACGCCGTCGAATCGTCAGACCACGATGACGGTCTTCGAGGATGCTGCGTATCTGAAGAACGTGAAGATCACCGACTGCTTCAAGGCAGATGCCCGTGAGTTGTCAGGGCTATTCAAAAACTGCTATAGCCTGCAGAATCTCGAGATGACGCGAGTTGGTACTGGCAAAGGCACTTCTTTCTACAGGGCTTTCAACAACGTTGGCAACTCCATCCCCGCCAACACGACCTGCGCATGGAAGTTCACAGATGTGGGCAACAATTGTGCCAATCTGAGGAGCATGTTCGTGAACTCGCTCTGCTCTACAGGGATAGCGGGCAATTCCTCTTTCACATGGACTAATTCGGGCAATCGCGGCACCGCTGTCAGCATGGGGCATATGTTCAGCCCAGATACATTTACGAGCACAAATATCACGACGATAAAGCCAGATAATCCATCAACTGTGTACGAGTACGACTATTCCCGTGGCACCTACGACGGGGGAGCGCTTGATGGCGATGGCAACTATCCTTGGACCTGCACGACCAACCAGATGATGATGCCCAAGATGGACCTGCGCGGAATGCCAGCGATGGCAAGCTCATCGCAGGCATCCGCCGCAGGGATGACGGCTGCCCTGGGTGCTGACTTCTCCATGACCCATATGTTCGAGGATCTGGATGCCATCACGTCTGTGGGTGTAGCCTCAGGCACCGCGGGATCTTCTACCCCTTACGCGTTGACCTTGCCGCCTGAGCTCTTCGCTAGCAATGTGACCAATCTAACCTGTCTGTTCCGTGGGTGCGACAGGCTCCAAACAGTAGAGTTCAAAGACATGGTTAAGGCTGTAAACGCTGATTTCCAGGAAGCCTTCCGTGCCTGCAAAGCTTTGACCACGGTCAACTTCAGTGCAAGCGCATCGCCAGCGGCTGGCACGAACTTTGTCTCAGTGTTCTGGGATTGCTCCAATCTCACCACAGTGAACTCAGTCAGCAATGGTTTTGCCTATGCCCCTAGGGATATGGGATGGATGTTCTATGAGTGCCCGAAGCTCAAAAACGTTGACTTCCGGAGCTTATCTACATCCAGCTTGCCGAATAATTTCGTCCCCGTAGATGCTAACGGCAACGGCGGTATAGGTAACTGTGGGATGGATGCAATGTTCAGGGGATGCACCGCCCTCTTCGACAAAACAGATCGCGCAACCATCACCTTGGGTACCCAGTTCAAGAAGCTCTTGAACGGGTTCTTCTGGTATAGGACAACTAACACAGGTGCACCTGCATATGTGATCCAGGCAGACATCTACCTGACCAATAGCGGACCTACCAGCTCCTCTGAACTCATGCAAAGACCTGCTCTCACGGGTAACGACTACACCGGCACCATCAACATGACGCTTGCCACGGATGCGTCCGGTAACCTGACCGCAGCCTCCAATGTGATCGCAGGCATCTGGCTGGACAAGGACTACATCAACCAGGTCATCAACAACGTCGTGAGCGATGAAGCCGAGTACGGTGACACCGTGACCACGGGCTATGTCGGGCGAGATGACGGCACTGACCAGTGGAACGGCAAGTCCGTTCGGTGGTCCATCCGCAAGAAGGATGATGTGAGCACGCTTGTGCTGTATGCGCCGCTCGGTGGCGTGGGCACCATGCGTGCCTTCAACCCCAACAATGCGACCCGCGCACCCTGGAACGACTCTGGCGCCTTCGCCGATTCCTTCACGCAGGTCGTGTTCCTGGGCAAGATAACCGCCCAGGGTTCGCTGAACTCCATGTTCTCTGGTTGCACCAAGTTGGTCTCCGCTGACATGCGTGGCTTGACCATCACCGATGCGACCACGGATACGTCCCATATGTTCCACGGGTGCACGTCCATCCCGTTCGTGACCAACCAAGAAGGCGGCCTCACGGATTACGTCGCCTCCCTGGATATGCCCGCAGGGGCCATCCTGCCCCCAACGCTGAACCCCACCAATGCCGCCTCCATGTTCGAAGGCTGCACCGGGTTGACGGATGGCAACACCTCAGGTGCGGCCGCCTTGGCGTCCGAAGGACAAAAGGATCCTTCGCCTGCGGCTCAGGATGACAATGGGGCCAATGGTGGCGCTTCTGTCATCCTGAGCGAAGGGCGTAGCCCGGAGTCGAAGGATCTTTCCACGTACGCGGATGACGGCCTCACGGATGGCACCACCTCAGGTGCCACCGCCGGACAGGAGCAAGCTCCTGTCCCTACGAGCCTTCGGAATCTGACGCGGGACGGGGGCAATGTCATATCCCAGGCATCCAGCAGCATCGCCAGCCTCACGGATAGCGGGCATCCGGGCGCAACCGATGACAGGCGTGAAGATCGACGCCTGTCACTACGAGGGGTGGTATCCGCCCTCGCCTCCGTCGTGCAGGGCATCGATGATGCAGCAGGAGCGGCCGCCTTGGCGTCCGAAGGACAAAAGGATTCTTCGCCTGCGGCTCAGAATGACAATGGGGCCAATGGTGGCGCTTCTGTCATCCTGAGCGAAGGGCGTAGCCCGGAGTCGAAGGATCTTTCCACGTACGCGGATGACGGCAGCACCGATGGCGATGATCCGGGTGCATCAGGCAGAACTGAAGTTCTGCGCTACGGGGATCAGGACAACGCGGTCTCGGTTACGAGCGCTTTCGTAGGGGCGGGCATCGGGTCTTATGCCCGCCCGTCGGACGCGTCAGCGGCCGAGGGTCAATGTCTGACACAGGACGCGGATGATGTCACATCCCAGGCGTCCGATGGGCGCGCTTCGGCGCAAAGCGCCATCAGCGCGGCTACGGCAAACTCTGGCCCGATGGGGATACGGCTGGTGGATGTGGCCTTCGCCGATGAGACCGGCAACACTCCGGCTGTGGTCTTGAAGGGCTTTGCGACCAGGACCGCTGCCAATGACCTCTCCAGCATGTTCAAGGGTGCCCTCACCCCGAACGCCACCGTCATCATGGAGAACGTGGGCGCATCATCCACGGCCTCGGGCAAGATGAACAGCATGTTCGAGGGGGCGCGCATGCCTGAGATCACGCTCACAG
>CANOIM010000030.1 GCA_947566075.1 uncultured Eggerthellaceae bacterium
GGGTCATGGATGGGATGTTCTCGGGGTGCTCGTCTGTGGCGAGCGTGGCGTTCACAGGCGCGCCTGCCGCAGGCGTGACGTCCATGAAGGGCGCGTTCCGCGGGTGCGCGAAGATGAGCTCGCTCGATATGACGGGGGTGAGCACGGCGGGGATGGCTGGGGACTACTCCACGCCGGGGAACCTGTCCGCGATGAGGCAGATGTTCGAGGGGTGCTCACTGCTCGTGAGCACCACCGGGGCCGCCGCGCCGGGCAATGTCGTGGGGACGATCACGCTGGGGGCGTCGTTCGGGAAGGTCCTGAACGGGTTCTTCGGGGCCCGCGAGGGCGGATCGGGCGCATACGAGTACATCCTGGCGTCCACGGTGTCCGTCCAGCTGGGGGCGAACCGGGGGCCGCAGACGGCTACCGATCTGATGCAATGCCCGAGCGAGGGGACGAGCAAGTTCCAGGGGAGCATCTACGTCGCGGACAAGACGCTGATCGACACCGTATGGACCGCACGCGGGTACGTCGGCTGCATCAAGTACACCGAGGCGGATGTGAATGCGCTGATCGGGGACTTCGGGAGCCAGTTCGGGAAGACCACGGGGTACGGGTTCATAGGCAATAACGGCACGAACGGCATAGGCGGCAACTCCGTCGCTTGGCGCATCATGACCAACGATGCGGGGGTCGGGACCTTGTGCATCGCGCCGAACTCCAAAGCGGGGTACTCGGCGAGCAAGCCGGCTACCATGCAAGCGTTCGGGAGCGGTGTCAATGCAGCTCCTTGGACCGGCAAGGGCTTTGCGGGCGGTGACGGGGACGGCTATAGCTTGTCGTTCAGCCGCGTGAAGTTCATGAAGGGCGTCACGGCCGGAACGAACATGATGCAGATGTTCTATCAATGCAGGAAGATCCAAGATGTGGATGCTACGAACCTGAACGTGACCTCGACCACCACCAATACCCACCTCATGTTCTGGTATTGCGATGCATTGCGTGGCATCTACATCAATCCTTCAGTTGCATTGACATCCGACATCTCTGCCGATATCCCTACGGGTTTCCGGGCGAAGACAGGTACGGGAGGACTGTTCAACACAACGGCCGCTTCATTCAATGCTCAAGGGATGTTCGCTGATTGCCCGAACCTGACCGAAGTGAACATGGTCAACGTGTTCAATAGCACGCATAACAATCTGACCCTTTTTGCTCAATCCGCTACGAACCTGAGAACGGTCTACTTGGAGAATGTGGGCAATGGTGCCAGCACTTCCATGCAGGGGATGTTCCAAGAATCAAGCAAGAACAGCGCACTGTGGGCGGATACCAGCACTTCGGTCACCCTCAAGAACGTTGGCAATGCTGCTGGGACAGCGATAACTGAATACAGTTGCACCTATATGGTAGATATGTTCAAGAACTGCATAGGGTTCTCGAAGCTCACCTTGAATGATGTGGGCAAGGGAGCTTATGCGAATCTGGATCGCGCATTCTACGGCATGTATGGTGGTCTCACCATGAATGCGACGAACGTCGGCAGTGGGCAATATGCGGATATGCGCGAGGCGTTCTGGGCTTTCGGGAGCTATGGTGGCGACCGCTACCAGCTATGCGTCCCGAAGGGCTCCGTGGGGTCCATCGTGCTCTCGAATGTTGGCAGCTATCGTGCCGATCTGTATAAGTTCATGGAATATGCGCAATCAAACGGGAACTTCAAGTCTGCGAGCATCGTTTGGACGGCGTCGAACCTGGGGGCAGACCACGCTACGGGCAACGATGACTATATGTTCAGTCGTTGCTATAACGCTACGAAGATGGATATGCGGGGCATGCCGCGCATCGGCGCCTATACGAAGGGTACCGAAGACGCAGTCTCTAATAACGTTTGTCATGCATGGCAGCACTGCTTTGGATTGAAGAACATCGCTCAGTCTGACACAGACCTCGGCGAAGGCTACCTCACCCTTCCATCTGTCTTCTATCTGAATGGTTTGACCTGGTATAATGGGATGTTCACCGGCTGCACAGGGTTGCAAACAGCGACCTTCACGAATGTTCCCGGGAAAGCCAGTCATGTCTATGCTGATTGGTTCAACGGATGCACTGCCCTCAGATCCTTCAGCATGACCGGGTCCAATACATACACTTCATCCCAATGGTGTGGGAGTATGTTCTATAACTGCAGCAAGCTGGAGACCGTTGTCATCGGTGGCGGTGCTACCTTTGAAGTGGTCTCGTGCTATCAGATGTTCGCCAACTGCACATCTCTCAAGACGGTCGATCTCACTGGTGTTGGTACGGCCACCATGGGGAACACCGGCTATGGTCGCGATTTCTGGGTTGGGTCGAATGCTGCCGTCAGCGGATCGACGGGATCGGCCACGGTCGCTAACCCTCCCACTATCACCATAGGTCCGAAGTTCACAACGGTGTTCTCTGGTTTCCTCTGGTATCAACCAGGCACCGCATACAACGAAGTCGATCCGAATACGCCACCAACCTGGATGCTCGCCGCCAATACGAAGCTCATCGTCAATGGCGGTCCACAGAATGCCTCAACGCTCATTCCGTGCCTCAATATCAACGCCTCTGATGGGAAGCACTATGAGTATGCTGGACGCGCTGCGAACTTCGCTTACCTGACCATGGGCACCGGATCGAAAGAGGCCACATGGAAAGCCCAAGGATATCTGGGCGGCGCGGGTGAGCTATCCCATGACGATACCACCAAGCCAGAGACCATGATCGGCTATGGCACCACAAGCGGAGGTACGACCAACTCCACGGTCCGCTGGCGCATAGATAACGGGGTGCTCTCTATCTATGCAACGCAGGCCAATGCACGCATGCGCAACTTCGAACCAGGCGCAACGAGCGCCACAGGAGGCCTGCCACCTTGGTACGGATACAAATCCATCACCAGCGTCAGATTCAGCTATCCAGGCTATACGAATCCTGTATATGCTTATAGCAAGCTGGAGAATATGTTCTTTGCACTACCCAATTTGAAGAGCGCTGATCTCTCCAATCTTCGAATAACGTCTACCACGTATACCATGAGCGATATGTTCGGCAGCTGCCCTGAACTGACGGGGACCGTTGGCGTTGGGGGCACAGCCGTCAACCTGCCCAGCGCGTCTAACATGAATACTTCAGGGCTGACCTATGCCGTGCGCACGTTCCAGAGATGCCCCAAGATCACAGGGGTCACGCTCAGCAATTTCGGTACGCGCAACGGCGTCAATCTCAGCAATATGTTCGACAGTTGTACGGGCATCAAGACTGTCTCCTTGACGAATGTGGGAACCGGTGGCGCAGCGAACTTCACGGAGATGTTCAAGAACTGCTCTGGGATGACGAATCTTACGATGTCGGGAGTGGGCACGGGGGACAACGTCTACATGCGTTATATGTTCGCCTATTGCTCATCGCTCAAGACCCTGAACCTAGAGAACCTCTTCAACGGCAAGAACGTGAAGGGCTTCCAGATGTTCTTGGGAATCCCATTCACTTCCGTTACGGTTAAGAACTGTTTCAACGGCGAAGGTGCAAAACCATGGTTTATCTTTGCTGACTGCTTTACAGATGATTCTAGCCTGACCATGGAGAGTGTCGGCAATGGCAACAATGCCATCCTTCGCGTCATGATCGCCAACTGCGAAAAGCTGAAGACATTGAAGATGACGAACGTAGGCACAGGCAGCAACGCTTGGCTTGATCGCATGCTCATGAATTGTTACGCATTGACATCAGTCGTCCTGAATAAAGTGGGTAATGGTACGAATACCAGCCTTTTCAATATGTTCTACAGCTGCACCGCTGTTCTGCCAGCAAACACGACCGTCACCTATGATCTCACGGATGTGGGCAATGGTGGAGGCGCCAATCTGAGGGCGATGTTCTACAACTCTTTGACCAGCACGAATATCAAAGCCGATTCCAGCTTCACCTGGAAGAACACCACAGGGAAGGGAACGGCTATCAGCATGGGAGCAATGTTCTCTCCTGGACAGTACAGGAACCCCGATGTCAACAACAAGTCCTATGGTGAGGGATTTGTGGACGACTTCAACTACTCCTACAACCATCAAGCAGCCAGCACTACGGATTACGGATATGACGGTTCCTATATGCAATCCGATGAGTCCTACAGTGCGAGGACGCTCGTTCCCACCGCTAAGGTCTACATGCCCAAGTTCGATCTGCGCGGGATGCCGCAGATAGGTGGGAGATCGGGAGGCACTGCTGCTCTTGGGCAAGACCTGTCCATCACCCATATGTTCGAGGATCTGGGTGCCATCACAAGCGTGGGCACGACGACGGATTACTCACTGGTCCTTGACCCGAACTGGCTCACTGCTTCCGTAACGGATGCAACTTGTCTATTCCGTGGATGCGACAACCTGAAGACCGTCAATCTGCCGAATTTCGCCAAGGGCGCCAATGTGGATCTAGCAGAAGCTTTCCGAGGCTGTTCGAAGCTGGAGAGCTTCACGTGGACCGCTACCTCAGCGGTTGGTGCCAATCCGAGCTTCAGGCGGATGTTCGTGGATGCTGGCAAGTCAGCGTCTGCTATGAGCGTGAGCTTCCCGTCGGGATCGTATATCACAGCACCTGTGTCCATGAAGGAGATGTTCAGAGGCTGCGCGACGCTGAATAAGCTAGATACAACGGGGCTGTCCACGGCTTCGCTCAAGAACTCGCAGGGAGGAGCCACCAGCTTCACCCCTGTGAACACAACGAACAATGAAGGTGGCATTGGCGATTGCGGCATGAACGATATGTTCACCGGCTGCACGGCCATGTGGAACACCACCAACCGCGCTCAAGTTACCTTGGGCGTCCAGTTCAAGAAGCTCCTCAACGGGTTCTTCTGGTACAGAACATCCATGGCGGGCACGCCTGTATATGCGATCCAGGCGGATATCTACTTGAACAACTCCGGTCCAACTACAGCAGATGAGCTCATGAGGCGGCCTTCCCTTACGGGTTTCGACTATACAGGCACAGTCCATATGACCTTGGCAACCAGCGGAGGTAATCTCACGTCTGCCTCCAACGCCATCTTCGCCGTTTGGGAAGGCCACGATTACACCAACAGCTCTGTCAACGGCAACGTCTCCAATGAAGCCGAATACGGCAATGTGGTAGCTACGGGATACGTGGGCCATGTGGACGGGACTGCTTACGGCAATGGCACGTCGGTACGGTGGTCCATCAGGACCAAAGACGGCATCAGCTCCCTGGTGCTGTACCCCACGAACCGCACGGCAGGCATCATCCGCTCATTCAATCGTGCGGACTCCACAAGAGCCCCTTGGAATAGCGGTGGTGCATACGCGAATAGCTTCACGCAAGTGGTCTTCTTAGGCCCTGCCGGTGGGTTGTCTGCTCAAGGTTCCCTGTCTGGCATGTTCGAAGGCTGCACCAAGCTCGTCAGCGCGGATATGCGTGGCTTGACGATCACGGATGCCACCACGGACACATCCCATATGTTCCACGGGTGCACGTCCATCCCGTTCGTGACCAACCAGAACCAGTCGACCCCCTATGAGGCAACGCTCTCCATGCCCGCGGGCGTCATCCTGCCCGCAACCCTCAATCCCACCAACGCAGCCTCCATGTTCGAGGGGTGCACCGGGTTGACGGATGGGGGCGCCGCAGGCGCGGCCGCCTTGGCATCCGAAGGACAAAAGGATCCTTCGCCTGCGGCTCAGGATGACAATGGAGCCAATGGTGGCGCTTCTGTCATCCTGAGCGAAGGGCGCAGCCCGGAGTCGAAGGATCTTTCTACGCACGCGGATGACGGCCTCACCGACGGCGCAGATCCGGTTGAGGGTCGGTTAGCGACGGCCCAAGGGGCCGCGCTGAACCGACACTACGGGGCGCAGGACCAGGATGACGAGAGCGGCAACGCCTCAGGTGTTACCGCCGGACAGGAACGAGTTCCTGTCCCTACGAGCCTTCGGAATCTGACGCGGGACGGGGGTAATGTCATATCCCAGGCGTCCAGCAGCATTGCCAGCCTCACGGATAGCGGGCATCCGGGCGCAACCGATGACAGGCGTGAAGATCGACGCCTGTCACTACGAGGGATGACAGCGGCCCTGGCCTCCGTCGTGCAGGGCGTTGATGCTGTGAGCGCTTCCGTAGTGACAGGCACCGAGGGACCCGCAGGGTCCGTGCCTGTCATCGGCAGCGACGCCGATGCAGCTGTGCGGGAGCCGGGAAGCGCCACGGACAGCAGCACAGATGATGTTGCGAGTGCTTTCGTAGGGGCGGGCATCGGGTCTCATGCCCGCCCGTCGGACGCGTCAGCGGCCGAGGGTGAACAAGCGAGCGCAGCGAGCGACACGGGCGAAGCCGCCAGGCGAAGCCCGTGGCAATCCCCCACGAAGCAGGACGCCGACCCGATGGGGATACGGCTGGTGGATGTCGCCTATGCCGATGAGACAGGGAACACCCCAGCGGTCGTGCTCAAGGGCTTTGCGACGCGTACCGCTGCCAATGACCTCTCCAGCATGTTCAAGGGTGCGCTCACCCCGAACGCCACCGTCATCATGGAGAACGTGGGAGCATCATCCACGGCCTCAGGCAAGATGAACAGCATGTTCGAGGGGGCGCGCATGCCTGAGATCACGCTCACAGGTGTGGGCGGGGCTGCCACGGCTGATCGCGCCTTCGCCGCTTGCCCCAACCTGGTAGAGGCCACGCTCACCAATGTGTGCGCCACGGGTGGGTTCGCGTCTCTCTTCGAAAGCTGTCCTAAGCTCACGACGGTAGAGGTCGCGAACTCCGGCAATGGGGAGCGGGCCAACCTGACGAGGATGTTCGCCAATACCCCTGCTCTCACCTCAGTGCAACTGACCGGCGTTGCCAATGGCAACGGCACCCCGCGCACAACCGGTGCAGGTGGCGCCATCACCGCAGGCACCCCCACCATGACAGACCTCTTCGCTGGCTCTACCG
>CANOIM010000031.1 GCA_947566075.1 uncultured Eggerthellaceae bacterium
GGGTCATGGATGGGATGTTCTCGGGGTGCTCGTCTGTGGCGAGCGTGGCGTTCACGGGCGCGCCCGTGGCGGGGGTCACCTCCATGAAGGGTGCGTTCCGCGGGTGCGCGAAGATGAGCTCGCTCGACATGACGGGGGTCAGCACGGCGGGGATGGCGGGTGACTACTCCACGCCGGGGAACCTAAGCGCCATGAGGCGGATGTTCGAGGGGTGCAGCTTGCTCGTCACCGTTGATGGGAGCGCGGCCCCGGCTGGCGCATCATCCGTAGCGCGGGCATTGCCCGCCCAAGGCGATGATGCTGGTCAGGCCATCCGTAGCGCAGAACCTTCGGTTCTGCCCCCGGAGGGGTCTGACGTGCAGAGCAATGCTGACCCGGGCGCACCAGGCAGCACTGAAGTGCTGCGCTACGAAGATCAGGAGGCATCCACCCTCGCCGACGGCAATACCTCAGGTGCCACCGCCGGACAGGAGCGAGCTCCTGTCCCTACGATGGCCGAGGGAAGCGGTGACCCCTCTGTCATCCTGAGCGAAGGGCGGAGCCCGGAGTCGAAGGATCTCGTGACGCAAGAGGATCAGGGTGCAGGCCTGTTCTCGGTGCCCAAGGCCTACGCGGATGGCACGGGCGCCACGATCACGCTGGGGAGCCAGTTCACCAAGATCCTGAACGGGTTCTTCGGGGCGCGCGAGGGCGGAAGCGGGGCCTACGAGTACATCCTGGCATCGACCGTGTCCGTGCAGCTGGGGGCGAACCGGGGGCCGCAGACGGCGGCGAACCTGATGCAGTGCCCGAGCGAGGGGACGGCGAAGTTCCAGGGGTCCATCTACATAGCGGACAAGACGCTCATAGACACCGTGTGGACCGCACGCGGATACGTCGGCTGCATCAAGTACACCGAGGCGGACGTGAACGCGCTGATCGGGGACTTCGGTTCCGGCTTCGGCAGGACGACCGCCTATGGGTTCATAGGGGCGTCAGGGGACAACTCCACGAAGGACAACTCGGTGGTCTGGCGCATCCGCACGACGGATGCCGGGGTCGGCACCCTGCTCATCGCCCCCAACAAGCGCAGCGGGTACAACGCGACGACGTACCCGGCCGTGATGAGGGACTTTGGGTACAACAACGAAAGCCACCCTGGAGCATTTGCTCCCTGGACCGGCAGGAACATGGCGGGCGGCGACGGGGACGGGTACAGCAAGTCGTTCACGAACGTGAAGGTTCTCGGTGGCGTCACAGCAGGAGCTCGTCTTGACTATATGTTCTATAACTGCTCAGTGGTCAATGCAGACATGACGCAGTTGAAGGTTACGGACACAACAACAACCATGCAGTTGATGTTCAATACAACCCAAATTAAATCGGTACGGATCTCATCTGATGTAGCCGTGACCACTGATGGAGCAGCTGTTCCCGAAGGCGTGAATTTCTCAACGGCAGCTAGTGGTAACTTCAAAGCTGGCGGCGTTACAGGAATCAATGCATTCTCAGGTTGCAATTCGCTTGAGACCGTCATCCTGAAGGATGCCTTCAACAACAGGTGGGCTCAATATCACTGGATGTTCGTGAACAATCCGAGTATTCGCACGGTCAACATCCAGAATTGCTGGAATATCTACGGGGCATATCTAAGGTCCATGTTCCAGAACTGCGGGTACGGTACAGAAGCGCTCGCTGCGGGTAGCGTCGTCATACTGAACGACGTTGGTAAGGCGAATAGCGTTTCCTGCGGAGAGATGTTCAGGAATTTCGGTTCCCTTCGCACCGTGCAGGCAACCAATTTCAACACGGGTGCGAACTCCGAGCAAGGACTCGATCAGACCTTCGCGGAATGCCAATCGCTCACCAATGTGACGCTCACCAATGTCGGCAATGGCGGCCGCATCATCTTGAATAAGATGTTCTACCAGAGCGGCACCTCGAATAGCACTATCCCGGCTAATACGACTGCCAACTGGACGTTCACCAACGTAGGTTCTAACGGTGCAGTCATCAACCAATGGTGCCAGAACTCCATGACCAGCACCCACTTCTCGACAGCCAACTTCTCATGGAAGAACTCACGTACGGGAGCAGCCCGTGGAACGAACCACATCTTCAATGGTTTCGGGGCAACCAGAATGGATTTGCGCGGCATGCCGCTGCTCGGCCCTGGATACACGTTAAACGACGAACCTGGTGAGGTGTTCCATGGCTTCCAGGGCCTCACGCGTGTAAAGCACATAGCGAACGGATCCAACAACACTGGTGCAGGCGATGATCTTGGTGCGGGGTATCTCACCCTTCCGCAGACCTGGGACATGACTCACAAGCGCTTCTATAACGCCGCATTCAATGGTTGCCCTCAGTTGGAGTCAGTGAATCTGACCAACTTCTCTTGCGGATATATAGACAAATATCTGATCTATGGAACCGATCCCAATGCATCATGGGGCGTTGGTCTCTACGATATGTTCAGTGACTGCTCCAAGCTCAAGACGGTCAAGTTCTCAGGGCAGGGGATCGATGCCTACGGCATGTGGTGGAACAACTCCTTCGCCCGTGATGCGTCCTTGGAGCGGGTTGAATTCACGAATACCAAGCGATGCGTATGGTCTTCGAGCTCATCTATGTTCGCCTCATCTCCGAAGCTTTCGTATTTGGATCTTCGCGGTGTAACTGACGTCAGTGCAACATATATGAGCTACTGGTTCAGTGGAACAAGCTGCATAGCTACGAATGGATCGAACGGCACTGCTACATCGGCAACGCCTGCCACCATATACGTGTCCAAATTCCCCTTGGCCAATGGATTCTTCGGACAGAAGAACTCAGACGGGTCTTATGTGTACGTCATGAACGCCAACACGAAGATATACGTCGAAGGTGGACCCACATCTGCCGCTAATCTCATGGAATGTCCAAGGGGAACGGTCGGCAGTACGACATATGAGTATGCTGGGGACACGTCACAGATCATCCTCACGAGCGGCAACGAGACCGTCTGGAAGACGCAAGGATACTTCGGTGGAGTAGGCACTTCAAAGACTGGGAATCTGGGGTACAACTCAAGCTCATCTACGCCCACCACCGCGGTGCGCTATACCGTGAGCGCTGATGGCAAGACCTTGAACATACGCTCCTATGCCAGCAATGCGCAGATGATGGCGTTCGGCATAGATGCTGGTACTGGCCGCATGGTGCCACCATGGCGAAACGACGCGAACATAACGACAGTGACCTTCACTGGGTACAACGGCACGCCTGTCAAAGCACGTAATATGGAATATGCTTTCTATGGCCTTTCAGCTCTCACGTCCATCAACTTCGCCAACCTGGATACCTCGGCAGTCTCGGGATTCAACTATGCCTTCTACGGTTGCGTCTCCTTACCCAAGATAGATATGTCGTCGCTCTCCTTTGCCAATGTGACAAGCATGGCATATATGTTCTACTCATGCAGATCGCTTACAGGCCCTGTTGGCATGGATGCGACAGTGGACAGTGTGACGCCTGCTGTTCGGTTCCCTGCAAGCATGCCCAAGCTGACAAGCATAAGCTACACCTTCAACTACTGCCCCAAGCTCACTGCGGTCAACTTGCATGACCTGGGTACGAGTGGCAACATCAGCGTCAACTGGGCTTTCACTAACTGCACGGGCATCAAAAAGGTACAGCTCAAGAATTTCTACACTACTGGCGGTAGGAATTGGGCAGACTGCATGTTCATAAACTGCAGTGGCATAACCGAGGTGTACCTGGACAACGCATTCAACGCTGACAACATCAAAATGATCCAGATGTTCAGCGGATGTAGTAGTTTGACAAAGCTGGTAGCGAACAACTCCTTCAATGGGGCATATACGAACTTCTCGGAGGGTTACTTGAGCAGTGCATTTGCCGGCTGCAAGCTGACCGATGTCACCCTCACGGATTGCCTGAAAGCCGCTAATGGTAGCGCAAGCGGCATGTTCCTCAATGCATTCAATAACTCGAATGCGAACGCTACGCCTACTGTCACGCTCACGCGCGTGGGCACGGGTGCGAATACGAACCTGCGCTATATGTTCCAAGACTGCCACTACCTTAAGAAGGTCAATCTCACAGATGTGGGCACGGGGAATCGCGCTCTGCTTTCGCGCATGTTCTGGAACTGCAACGCACTGCAAACAGTCAATCTCACGCGTGTGGGTACGGGTCAAGGCGCAGAGATGTTCGAGATGTTTACGCTCTGCGGGACATCAACCAATGCTGCACAGATTGCCCAAAATGCCACGAGCACATGGAGATTCACCGATGTAGGCACCAACTGTGCGAATCTGCGCAGCATGTTCTACAACTCGCTCACAAGCGCAAATCTTGGTGCTGCCTCCTCGCTTACGTGGACTAGCAGTAGCAGCCGCGGTACAGCTGTCTCCATGGGACATCTCTTCTCAGACGGCTCATATACACTCAACGCATACGACGTCACGCAGCAATGGGACTTCAACAACATCCAGAAATACGATGGGCAAAAGCCTGTAAGCAACGCATGGCATGACGTCTCCTATGCGGCCAACCGAGTGAGGATGCCCAAGTTCGATCTGCGTGGTATGCCCATGATGGCAACGGCAGCTCAGGCAACAGCGGCAGGAATGACAGCACAGCTAGGCGCTGATTTCCACATGAACCATATGTTCGAGGACTTGGATGCAATCACGAGTGTGGGCACCACCACGGATTGCTCGCTTATCTTGCCAACGGATATGGGGCAGGCCAATGCTGTTGACATGGATTGCATGTTCCGTGGGTGCGACAAGCTTGAACGGGTGGCACTGACCGACTTCGTCAAGCATGCAAACGAGCCATTCGAGGAGTCATTCAGAGCATGTCCCAAGCTTTCCACTTTCACTTGGACATCAACTTCTTCCGCATCCACAACCCTAAGCATACGTGGGCTGTTCATGGATTCCGGTACTGATGCAAGCGCTATGGCGGTTAACTTCATTAGCACGGGTGGGGTGATCTCTCCTACGAATATGGAGAGCATGTTCCATGGCTGTGCAAAGCTGAAAACGCTTAACATATCGGGTATTTCCACAGCCAGCTTGCCCAACAACTTCACGCCTGTCGCAGCCAATGGCAGCGGCGGTACGGGTAACTGTGGCATGAATGGTATGTTCACCGGCTGTACGGCCATGTTCGACAAGACGAATCGTGCTTCCATCACGTTAGGCACCCAGTTCAAGAAGCTCTTGAACGGGTTCTTCTGGTACCGGACGACTTCGACTGGCACGCCAGCCTACGTGATCCAGGCCAATGTCTATCTGACGAACAGCGGACCGACTACCTCGGCTGAGTTGATGCAGCGCCCTGCTCTCGCTGGCAACGATTACACCGGCACCATCCATATGACTCTCGCCACGGATGCATCCGGTAACCTCACTGCCGCCAGCAACACCATCTTCAACGTATGGCAAGGTAGGGATTACATCAACAACTCGGTCAATGGGAAGTCTTCCACTGAGGCTGAGTATGGTGATGTTGTCGTGACTGGCTACGTTGGCCGCGATGACGGCAACGACACCTGGAATGGCACCTCGGTTCGCTGGTCTATTCGCAATAAGGATGGCGTGTCCTCACTAGTTCTCTATCCGTCTAATAATGTGTCAGGCACCATGCGGGCATTCAATCGGATCGACTCTACCCGTGCTCCTTGGAACAGTGGTGGTGCCTACGCCAATAGCTTCTCCCAGGTCGTGTTCTTGGGTGATCCGGGTTCTATCACGGCTCAAGGTTCCCTGTCTGGCATGTTCGAGGGTTGCACCAAATTGGTCTCCGCTGATATGCGCGGCCTCACCATCACTGATGCGACCACGGACACGTCCCATATGTTCCACGGGTGCACGTCCATCCCGTTCGTCACCAACCAGAACCAATCGACGCCCTATGAGGCAACGCTCTCCATGCCAGCAGGCGTCATCCTGCCTGCAACGCTCAATCCCACCAACGCCGCCTCCATGTTCGAAGGCTGCACCGGGTTGACGGATGGGGGCGCCTCAAGTGCGGCCGCCTTGGCGTCCGAAGGACAAAAGGATTCTTCGCCTGCGGCTCAGGATGACAATGGGGCCAATGGTGGCGCTTCTGTCATCCTGAGCGAAGGGCGTAGCCCGGAGTCGAAGGGTCTTTCCACGTACGCGGATGACAGCGGCACCGATGGCAACGCTTCGGTTGAGGGTCGGTTAGCGACGGCCCAAGGGGCCGCGCTGAACCGACACTACGGGGCGCAGGACCAGGATGACGAGAGCGGCAACGCCTCAGGTGCCACCGCCGGACAGGAACGAGTTCCTGTCCCTACGAGCCTTCGGAATCTGACGCGGGACGGGGGTAATGTCATATCCCAGGCGTCCAGCAGCATCGCCAACCTTGCCGACGGCGGGTATCCGGGCGCAGCCGATGACAGGCGTGAAGATCGACGCCTGTCACTACGAGGGATGGCCTCGGCCCTGGCCTCCGTCGCGCATGCGATCGATGCTGCGAGCGCTTCCGTAGTGACAGGCACCGAGGGACCCGCAGGGTCCGTGCCTGTCATCGGCAGCGACGCCGATGCAGCTGTGCGGGAGCCGGGAAGCGCCACGGACAGCAGCACAGATGATGTTGCGAGTGCTTTCGTAGGGGCGGGCATCGGGTCTCATGCCCGCCCGTCGGACGCGTCAGCGGCCGAGGGTGAACAAGCGAGCGCAGCGAGCGACACGGGCGAAGCCGCCAGGCGAAGCCCGTGGCAATCCCCCACGAAGCAGGACGCCGACCCGATGGGGATACGGCTGGTGGATGTCGCCTATGCCGATGAGACCGGCAACACT
>CANOIM010000032.1 GCA_947566075.1 uncultured Eggerthellaceae bacterium
CGAGGGGTGTGAGCTCCTCGTGAACGCCACCGGGGCCGCCGCTCCGGGAGGCGTGGCGGGGACGATCACCTTAGGCGCCCAGTTCGGGAAGATGCTGAACGGGTTCTTCGGGGCGCGCGAGGGCGGATCGGGCGCCTACGAGTACATCCTGGCGTCGACCGTGTCCGTGCAGCTGGGGGCGAACCGGGGGCCGCAGACGGCGGCGAACCTGATGCAGTGCCCGAGCGAGGGGACGGCGAAGTTCCAGGGGTCCATCTACGTAGCGGACAAGACGCTCATAGACACCGTGTGGACGGCTCGGGGGTATGTGGGCTGCATCAAGTACACCGAGGCGGACGTGAACGCGCTGATAGGCGACTTCGGGTCGCAATTTGGCAGGACGACCGCCTATGGCTATGTGGGTGCTTCTGGCGACAACTCCACGCACGACAACTCGGTCGTCTGGCGCATCCGCACGACGGATGCGGGGGTCGGCACCCTGCTCATCGCCCCCAACAAGCGCAGCGGCTACAACGCGACGGCGTACCCTGCTGTGTTGAGGGAGTTCTGGAGCAGCGCTGAGACATGTCCGCCATGGACTGGCAGGGGCATGGCAGGCGGCGATGGCGACGGCTACAGCAAGAGCTTCTCGCAAGCTAAGGTGCTCTCAGGCGTGACCGCAGGGGCAGGCTTGGGTTATATGTTCTACGGCTGCTCTGAACTAACGAGAGCCGACCTCACGAATCTTGCCGTAAGCGCTTCGACGAGGACCATGAGCGCCATGTTCTATCAGGCCACCTCTATCACGGGGCTGTACACGAATGTTGCGAAGACCGCGGATTCGTCGGCGACCATCCCTGCTGGAGTGAGCTTCTCCTCGAGCTTCTCGCCGACCACGGTGGGCTTCTCTGCGATACACGCGTTCTTCGGTTGCACGAGCATGAAAGAGGCGCGGCTGAACAACTTCCTCAACGTGAGCAAATTCGATGCGCCTCAGATGTTCCTATCCTGCACAGGATTGACGAGCGTGATCATAGAGAACAGCTTCAAGGGCGATTACTCCTATATGGTCCAGATGTTCGAAGGGGCCTTCCACACCAAGCCCAAAGCGGGTACTCCGAATTTCGTGACGATCACGAATTCATTCAATGGCAAGGGCCTCTCCTACACCGATTCCAGGTATGAGCAGACCAACCTCTATCGGATGTTCTACCAGTGCTATGGCCTCAACAAGGTCACGATGACCAATTGTGGCAACGGCGATTACACGAATGCGCAAGGGATGCTCCAAGAGTGCGTTGGACTCACGGATCTGCAGGTGACATCCAGCTTCAACGGCCTGAATCCAGATATGCGCTACTTCGCCTATCAGACCAGCTGCAGTTCTTCCTGGGTCGACAAGACGACTGGGCAGCAGATCATCCTTAGATCGTCTGCGTGCCAGCGGGCATATATCGATCATTTCCTTGCCACTGCCTTCTATAACGACAGTCTCACTGATGCGAAGATCGCATGGCTTGATAGCACAACCTACAAAGACTCGTCTGGAGCAACACAAACTGCCTATTCTGATGGCGGTAGTTATATGCTCCTGAATACATATGCTACGCAGATAGACATGACCGGCATGCCAAACCTGGGAAAATCAAACCGCGGTGGTTTCAGTGGCGGTGCAGGTCCTTTTCAGTCCATCCTTAATTGCAAATACCTTAAATGCGCTGCCAGTGGACTCGGAAACAACTACATGACTTTGCGAGCAGGCTTCAATCCTTACGATTACCGGGTCTTCAATAATTCGAACTTCGTTGAAGTAGAGCTTTCTGATTGGAAAGGTGCCCTTCATCATTCCTTCGCTTATTGTTCAAAGATGACGAAGTTCGTCCTGAAGGATACGACGGGAACACCAGGCATGGCTGCAGTCTTTGAAGCGTGCACGTCACTTCAAAGAGTCGAGATATCAGATGCAACGAATAACTGCACTTCAGGCGGACGGATGGAACGGTTCTTCCAGGGGTGTACAAGCCTAGTCTATGCTGATCTGACAGGTATGAATTTCCTTAATGCAGAGAACAACGAAGTTTATCTCAACGGATTTGAGAATCTGTTCTTTGATGGCGCTACCAACTACGTCACCAATGGCGGTACTGGTAACGAAGTCAAAGCGACACCGGGTTATTTGAAAGTTAAGAATTTCCCCTTCTGTAACGGCATCTTCTCATATCAGCGTTGCAATCCAGGAGATCCTTATCCAAACAATGCTCAGGTCGTTCCAACATATGTCATGGCATCGAATGTGACCATTGAAGTTACACAACCAGTGGCAGAAAACCGCATCATGCAGTGTTTGAATACCACAATTAATGGCACGAAATACAAATACGCCGGCGCAGATAAGAACTTCTCTTATCTAAAGGTTCCTGAGAGCAATAAGCAAGCCTGGATCAATAAGGGGTATTTCGGCGGCAAGGCAACCGATGACAATCTTGGATACAGCTCGACTTCCACTACGCCTACATCTGATGTTACCTATAGCTATTCATCCGATGGCAAAGAGCTCACAATCAAGGCAAACAAAGCGAGTGCACGCATGATGAACTTTGCCAATGTCGTGAGCTCGAGCAACAAGGGATATATGGTTCCCCCCTGGTATCAATCGCAGACAATCGAGAGAGTGAAGTTCCAGGCCTATAACGGGAGCCCGATCATTGCCTCTAACCTAGACTATATGTTCTATGGGCTCACGAAACTCAAAAGCGTTGATTTCACGAATCTGAATACTTCCTCTGTTACCAGTATGAGTTATACGTTCCAGAACTGTGCCTCCTTGGAGGGAGTTGATGTTTCAAAGCTGAACACCTCGTCCCTTGTATATATGTGGTCTTTCTTCCAGGGCTGCTCTTCCCTTAAGAGTGCAGACTTCTCGAAGAACGACTTTAGCAAAGTGCAAGGCATTGCGAATATGTTCAATGGATGCGGGCTTCTAACTGGAGCTATGACACTCGATGAAAAGGGTGACACTATCAAGTTTCCGCCTAGGAACGGCAGTAACAATCTCTTGCCTAGCCTAGTAAATATGAGTGGTGCTCTATACAACTGCACGGGAATAACAAGCATCACGCTCGATAAGGTCGGGCGGACAAACGATTATGTTCAAATGCATGTTTTTGCTACAGGCTGCGGAGCAACAAGGGTATCGATCTCAAACATAGGGCCAAAGGGTCTTGAGCTTCGCCAAGCATTCCAGAATATGCAGAGGCTTGAAACTATTTCCATTACAAATTGCGGCATAGCAACCTACACACCAAGAACACCAAATGCCTCAATCGATAATACTGCCTATATGCTTGCTGGATGCCCAGCCTTGAAGGCGGCTACCATAACAAATAGCGTAAACGGCTCGACCGATGCACCGAATGCCCAGCTGGGCTGTGCATTCCAGGGTACTATCTCTGGCACCACTACACCTGAACTTGTTACATGCACCAATTCCTTCAATGGTAGTGACCGCCGATTCTACGATGTATTTGCCGGGTACTCACAGAGCAAATCAGCGGACACGAAGCTGATCCTCAATAACTGTTTTAATGGTGTGTCCCCAGGCAGATATGATCAGTATCGTCTTTTCGCAAATCCAGTCAATCTGAAGAGCGTTGAGATGACCGACTGTCTCAAGGGCGACAAAGCCGAACTAGCTGGGGTATTCCGGGAATGTAGTAGTTTGCAGAACGTAAAGCTCACCCGTGTTGGCACCGGTTCAGGCGCATCTCTTCACAGGATGTTCCAGAACGCGGGTAGCGCGATTGCAGCCAATGCCAAATGCACATGGACCTTCAATGATGTTGGTAACAATGCTGCTAACCTGCGGAGCGTTTTTGTCAACTGCTATGGCGGTTCCAATGCGAATGGTGGCGCTACGATGTCTGCTGATTCCAAGTTCACCTGGACGAATTCTGGCAATCGCGGCACGGCTGTTAGCATGGGGCATCTTTTCAGCTCTGGGAGATTCGTTGTTGAAGAAAGCGGGATAACCAGCGAGATCTATGCAAACAAAACATATTTCTATCAATACGATTATTCAAAGGGCTCTTATGATGGGTCAACGGAGAGTGCAGATAGCTACTATCTAGCCGACTCCTTCGGCTCAAACAAGATGATGTGGCCTAATCTGGATCTTCGTGGGATGCCCGCTATGGCCACGGCTGCTCAAGCATCAGCTGCGGGCATGACAGCTGCACTCGGGGCTGACTTCTCTCAGACTCATATGTTCGAGGACCTGGATGCCATAACGAGCATCGGCACGACTGAGGGCAACTCGCTCATCTTGCCTGCCGACCTCATCAATGCGAACGTCAAGGACGTCTCTTGCATGTTCCGTGGCTGCGACAATCTGACGACCGTCACAGTGCAGAACCTCATCACGAGCAACCAGAAGATGGAGGAGGTGTTCCGAGCTTGTCCGAAGCTTGCTAACTTCACCTGGACGCCCACGACGAATTCAGGGTTATCACCGGATATGACCCATATGTTCGCACAGTCCGGCACCGCTGCGAACAACATGGCGGTGAGCTTCGCCTCCGGCAGCGTTATGACAGCTCCGTCCACTATGGAGGGGATGTTCAGAGAGTGCTCAAAGCTGAACAACTTGAACACAGCAGGTCTTTCCACCGCCAATCTTCCACATAGCAGCAGTTCTGTAGTGGACGGGAATGGCCACGGCGGTACAGGTAACTGTGGCATGAACGATCTGTTCACCGGGTGTACGGCTCTGTTCGATAAAGAGAACCGTGCAACCATCACGCTAGGTGTGCAATTCAAGCATCTGCTGAACGGCTTCTTCTGGTACAGGACTACGAGCACGGGCAGTCCCACGTATGTCATCCAAGCGGATATCAACTTGACGAATGCTGGCCCCACTACGACGTCCGAGTTGTTAAAACGTCCATCCTTGGAAGGCTTCGACTACACCGGCACCATCCATATGACCCTGGCAACGGTGGGCAATGTACCTGGTGGTGACCTGACGGATACTTCCAAGGCGATTGTTCAGGTATGGCAGGATCAGGATTACATCAATTACAGCGTCAATGGCAAGACCTCATCTGCTGGCGAGTATGGCAATCCCTTAGCTGTTGGCTATGTGGGAGATCCCACTACGAGCGTTCGTTGGTCCATTCGCACCAAGGACAGCGTGAGCACCCTTGTGCTTGAGCCTTCAGACAATGTGTCGGGTACCATGCGTGCCTTCAACCGCGTGGACTCCACTGCTGCTCCTTGGAATAGCTCTGGTGCTTATGCTGATTCCTTCTCCCAGGTGGTATTCCTTGGCCGGATAACGGCAAAGGGCTCCCTGTCTGGCATGTTCGAGGGTTGCACCAAGTTGGTATCTGCCGACATGCGTGGCCTCACCATCACTGATGCGACTACCGATACCTCTCATATGTTCTACGGGTGCACGTCCATCCCGTTCGTCACCAACCAGAACCAATCAATGCCCTATGAGGCAACGCTTTCCATGCCAGCAGGGGTCATCCTGCCTGCAACCTTGAACCCCACGAACGCAGCCTCCATGTTCGAGGGCTGCACGGGCCTCACGGATAGTGCCAAAGGGTCACACCTAATGGCACGATCCTCAGCGTCCGTATCGGAAGATCCTTCAGCTCCGTCCGCTGTCGCGGACTCCGCTCAGGATGACGAGAGCGGCAACACCGCGAGTGTTACCGCCGGACAGGAGCAAGCTCCTGTCCCTACGGACAACCAGATGAGCAACGTAGATCCTAGGGCCGATGGGGTTCCGGCTGTGACGTTGAGCGACTTCGCCAATCGCCAGGCGGCGAACGACTTGTCCTCCCTGTTCAAGAACGCGCTCACCCCGAACGCATCTGTGCTCATGCTGAACGTGGGCAAAGACACCACTGCTGCTGGGAGCTTCTCTTCGATGTTCGAAGGGGCCAAGATGCCCTCCATCACGCTCAACATCGTGGGTGGCTCAGCCTCAGCTGACCGCATGTTCGCAGGATGCCCCAATCTCACTGAAGCCCATCTTGACAAGGTATGCTTCGATGGTGGGTTCGCGTCTCTGTTCGAGGGGTGTCCTAAGCTCACGACGGTAGAGATCACGAACTCCGGCAACGGGGAGCGGGCCAACCTGACCCGCATGTTCGCCAATACCCCGGCTCTCACCTCAGTGCAGCTGACCGGCGTTGCCAATGGCAACGGCACCCCGCGCTCAACCGGTGCGGGTGGCGCCATCACCGCAGGCACCCCCACCATGACGGACCTCTTCGCTGGCTCTACCGGATCTGCTGAGGTCACGTTCACCAACACTGGTCGCGTGGCTGACTTCACGGGTGCCCTCACCGGATCCCACGTGAAGACCCTTGAGATGGATACCGTAGCCTCAGGGGAAGGTGCCACCTTGGCTTCCCTGGCGAAGGACTGCACTACCCTTGAGACCGCTACCCTGACCCACGTGGCTGAAGGCTCTGGCGTCTCCCTCGCGTCCGCGTTCTCTGGATGCACCTCCCTTGCGAGCCTCACCATGGCTGATGTGGCAACAGGATCCGGGGACAGCTCCCGCTACTCTGATCTGACCTCCTTGACCGCTGGGTGCACTTCCCTTGCCTCCGTCACCCTCGAGCGGGTGGCAACCGGTGCCCAGGCTGACATGACCGGTTCCTTCCGGGACCTCCCTGCCCTTGCCACCTTGC
>CANOIM010000033.1 GCA_947566075.1 uncultured Eggerthellaceae bacterium
AACCCCATCGGCCCTAGGATCTACGTTGCTCATCTGGTTGTCCGTAGGGACAGGAACTCGTTCCTGTCCGGCGGTAACACTCGCGGTGTTGCTGTCCGTGAGGCCCGTGCACCCCTCGAACATGGAGGCGGCGTTGGTGGGATTGAGGGTTGCAGGTAGGATGACCCCTGCTGGCATGGAGAGCGTTGCCTCATAGGGGGTTGCCTGGTTCTGGTTGGTCACGAACGGGATGGACGTGCACCCGTGGAACATATGGGACGCATCGGTGGTCGCGTCGGTGATGGTGAGGCCACGCATGTCAGCTGAGACAAGCTTGGTGCAACCCTCGAACATGCCAGACAGAGAACCTTGAGCCGTGATGGAGCCCACATCACCCAAGAACACGACCTGGGAGAAGCTGTTGGCGTAGGCACCGCCACTGTTCCAGGGAGTACGGGTGGAATCAGAACGGTTGAAGGCGCGCATGGTGCCGGATACATTATTGGACGGGTACAGGACCAAGCTGCTGACCCCGTCCTTGTTCCTGATGGACCAGCGGACCGAGGTGCCGTTCCACTGGTCAGTGCCGTCATCGCGCCCAACGTAACCAGTTACAACAACGTTGCCGTACTCGCCCTCAGTGGATACCTTTCCATTGACCGAGTTGTTGATGTAGTCGTGACCTTGCCACACGTTGAAGATGGTGTTGCTGGCAGCCGTTAGGTTGCCGGACCCATCTGTCGCCAACGTCATGTGGATGGTGCCGGTATAGTCGAAACCCGTAAGGGAAGGTCGCCTCATGAGCTCTGCGGAGGTGGTAGGACCGGAGTTGTCCAGGTATATGTCTGCCTGGATAACGTAGTTAGGATTGCCGGTATTGGTCGTCCTATACCAGAAGAAGCCGTTCAGCAGATGCTTGAAATCCTTGCCTAGCGTGATGGTGGCCCTATTCGTCTTGTTGAACATTGCCGTGCATCCGGTGAACAGATCAGTCATCCCGCAATCGCCCGTACCACCTTCGTTGGTCGTCGGATTGACTGCTGTGAAACTATGGCCCAGTGATGCAGTAGACAGTCCCCGGGTGTCCAGCTCCTTCAGCTTGGCACACCCATAGAACATCCAATTCATGTATTTCGGAGCATAGGTATAGGTATAGGGTGCAACGGCTTTGATGCTCGTCAGGTTATCGCATCCCATGAACATGCCGCTGAATGAAGGATTAGCAGCGGGAGCGGCAGTTGCGCTGAAGGTGACGGTGTTGAGCGCATCGCATTCTCTGAACATCTCCGTCAGGTCCGCATTAGCGGCTTTGACCATGTCCTTGAAATCAACGGTCGCAAGCTTGTCGCAATCGCGGAACATGCACTGCAGAGCGGTTGTATGGCTCGTGAAGAGCTCAGGAGGCAATGTCAATGAGTAGGAGGTCGTGCTTCCTGCAGCACCAGTTGCTACACCTACAGAGGTGATGGCATCTAGATCCTCGAACATGCCGAACATGGAACCGTCATAGCCCTTGGCCGTTGTCATGCCAGCGGCTGATGCCTGAGCAGATGTCGCCATGATGGGCATACCGCGCAGATCGAACTTGGGCATCTTGTTCCTGTTATCACCATAGGATGCGCCGTAGCTATTCGTGCTGGCGTTATAAGGCATCCCTGGATAAGTTCCGCCAGTGAAGTCGTTCTGGCCGGTGGTGCTGAATTCCCCTTTCAGCGTATAAGACATGTTGCTGAACATCGCACCCATGCTGACCGCAGTGCCGCGCGTACCCGAATTCTTCCACGTAAGGCTCGAGTTCGGTCCGATATTCGAGCTCGTGAAGCAATCTCTGAACATGGAGTTCAGTACGGCGTTGTTGTTGCCTACGTCTGTGAACGTCCATGTGCATGTCGTATCCTTCGGGATCTGCGCAACATCGTTTGAGGTGCTAACCGTCTGGAACATGCAATAGAGCTCTGCTCCTGCTCCGGTCCCCACACGCGTCATGGTCACATTCTGCAGCGCTCGTACGCCGTAGAACATCTGGGAGAGCTTTTGATGATTGCCCTTGATAGCCGTCGTATAGGCACCTACATCTGTGAGTATCACCGTCTTCAGGTTGTTATTGGTTCCGCAGATCATCCTAGACAGCGAAGCGCCTTCGCCATTGCCGACATTGGTGAGCTTGAGGGTGGGGTTCGTGCTGGCGGATTTGGTGGTGAACGCATCGTTGAACAGGCTCAACACCTGCGCATTCGTTCCGTTGAAGGAGTTCTTGATGTCAACGTCTAGGAGCGGATCTCCATTGAACATCTCACCCACGCTCCAGGTGCTGCCCGTAGCTCTGTTCCCATTGAAGCAGCCATCCATCCGTACCGTGCCGAGCTTCGTGCAGTTCTGGAACATATAGTCGGCATAGGCTGCGCCGCCTCCACCGACGTTGGTCAGCGTCACGGAAGTGAGGCCCGTGCAGTTCGCGAACGTCCATCTGTGCTGCCCCGCTGCCGAGTTCGCGACATTCGTCCATTCTACTGTCTTCAAGTTCGAACACCGATAGAACATCGTGTTGGATGTCATGTAGGTGCTTGTTGCCACATCCTTCATCATGACGCTCTCGATACCAACACAATCGATGAATGCATCGGCGGTATTCGCCATTTTCGGCATTGAGGATGGGAATCTCACTGCTGTTCCCTGTGAGTCCATCCTCACTGACCCCTTGAGGGAACTACATCCATTGAACATCCTGTACATGGATGTCAGGTTAGCCATGCTGAGCGACGACATATCGACACTGGTGAGCTTCTTGCAATTCTCGAAGAGCGAGATCATCTGCGTCGTGCTGGACGTATTGAGATTGGCGAAGCTGATGCTCGTCAGGTTCTCGAAGTTCTGGAACAGGTAATCGAAGTATGAGTTGGCATAAACGGGTGTTCCGTTGTAACCGACGAACTTGACCGTCTTGATCGAAGACAGCCCGCGCCAAGGAGGTATTATCGTGCCAGTGGCGGATTGGAGCCCGAAGTTCATCATCCTCGCGTTCGACGCATAGGATTGGATGGTGAGAACGGTATCGTTATCAGTGATCGCATAGCGGACCGCGTTCGTTGGTGTGGTGCTGTTCGCATATCCAAGGTTGCCTGTCCTGTTGAATGACGAGCCACCGAGGTATCCTTGGGACTGCCAGGCAGAGAGCGTGCCGTTGGTCAAGATGATCTGGCTCGAATCACCGGCGTAGTTATAGGTGACGCCTCCGGCAATCCCGCTCGGGCGCGGCATGATGTTGGCGCCGGTAGTGGGGCCGCCGTCCACGTATATCTTGGTATCAGCCGCCATGATGTAGGTGTAGGTTCCGTCATCATTCCTTTGACCAAAGAAGCCATTGCCGATGGTGGTCTGTCCTCTACCGAGCTTGATTACTGCGTTCGCTCCGGATGTTGCAGTGCCGTCAGAACCCATCACGACGATCTTCGTCGCTCCATGGAAGAAGTTTACGAAATAGGCCATGCTCCCCATCCGAGTCACACCCGTCATGTCCACATAGGTCAGGTTGGGGCACCCCGCGAACCAATTCCCTTGAGAATCCACGTTGAATGCGGTGGTATTGGTGATCTCGACTCTTTGGAGTGCGGTGCAGTTCTCGAACAGGCCTGAAGACCAGGCGCTGTGGATGGTTATATCCTTACCTGATATCTTCGCGGTCTTCAGCGCTGAACAGCCACTGAAGAGGTAGTGATAGCCCTGAGCTCCTCCGTAGCCTTTGATTCCGGTGAGCTCAACGGATTCCAGGCCTTTGCATTGGGCAAAAATGGACTGCGCCTTGTTCTGCATATTTGAGAGGTCCCAGATCGTAGGCAGAGTGATATATCCCTCAGCGCCCTTGTTCGTGCTGGAATAATTACGCACGTGCTTTGCCTTGTTGCACCCATAGAACGTATTGAGCGAATCACCGTTCGTGTTGTTGTCAATCTCATCTTGGTTCTTGCCGAAGATCGGCATCTCCCAAACATCGTAGCGAGAGAACTGTGATTGGAAGAACACGTTTATCTCGCCTTTAGAGGGTGTGGTCGTCGTGGATCCTAGCCAGCTCATGGTGCCGCCGACCACCTTGCTGGAATTACCCACGCCTTGGAAGATGCTCTCCAAGTCAGCGCCATTCTTGCCCACGTTGTTGATCGTGTAATTGACCTTGCTGTTCGCTGGGAGAGCAGCTGAAGTGCCAGCATTGGCGAAGGCGGATTGAAGATTCGCTCCCGAGCCATTACCGACATTCGTCAGGGTCACAGTGGTGAGCATGCTTGCATTGGCACACATGCTCGTGAAGGAAACACCTGAATTGTTGCCCACATTGGTCATCGTGAGTCTCTCAAGCCCGGTACAACCCGAAAACGCTTGTGAGAAGTTCGACCCACTGCCCGTGAATGAATTAGTGAAAGTCGCTTCATGCAAACCCGTTGCACCAACGAACATAAGCGAGGCGCTATTGAAGGAGCCGGTCATGGAGTTGGAGAATGTTACTGTACTGGTCTTCTTGCTGACCACCGAAGCATCCGAGAAGCAATTCTCGAACATAGCGAATCCATCTATGATGTATCCGGTCCCAGAGTCGATCACGGTCACTGTCTCTAGCTTCTTGCACCCCGTAAAAGCCCAGTTTAGATAGGTGGTGCAAGTGGTGAAGGCCCCTTTGATCCTTACGTTCGTTATCGAGCTGCACCCTTGGAAGGCATACTTGAGGTTTAGGGATGTAATAGGTTTGAATGTTCCATCCGTACCCGTCCTGATTCGGAGACCCGCTGGAATGGAGGTGTCTGAGTCATTCGACATGGGGATGTCGTTCGCGATCTCAGCCGACAATAAGGAAGAGCATCCAGTAAAGATATGCGTAGCATCCATTTCAGTAGATACCACAAGGTTGGTAAAATCAGCTGACTTCAAAGCAGTGCAGCTATAGAACATATAGCTTAGATTGGTTCCTGACTTGATGCCCTTCATGAACTTCACTTGGGCAAATGCTTTGCTATATCCGTCACTGTCACCCCCCGCATAACCCTTGCCGGTCCAAGGAGCCGCACTCGAACCCGTACCGAAGTTCTGCATGGTGGCCGGGTTGCTCACCGAGTACCCCGCCTTGGAGTTCGGCGCGATGCACAAGGTCCCGACCCCGGTGGAATCATTGGTCATGATGCGCCAAGCGACGGAGTTGCCCCCGACGCCGTTCGTGCCGTTATTGCCTATGAACCCATAGGCCGTCGTCCGACCAAATTGCGATCCGAAGTCCCCGATCAGCGCGTTCACGTCCGCCTCGGTGTACTTGATGCAGCCCACATACCCCCGGGCCGTCCACACGGTGTCGATCAGCGTCTTGTCGGCTACGTAGATGGACCCCTGGAACTTGCTCGTCCCCTCGCTCGGGCACTGCATCAGGTTCGCCGCCGTCTGCGGCCCCCGGTTCGCCCCCAGCTGCACGGACACCGTGCTCGCCAGGATGTACTCGTAGGCGCCCGATCCGCCCTCGCGGGCCCCGAAGAACCCGTTCAGGACCTTCCCGAACGACGCCCCCAGCGTGATCGTCCCCACGACATTGCCCGGCGCGGCGGCCCCGGTGGTGCTCACGAGCAGTGAGCACCCCTCGAACATCTGCCTCATCGCGGACAGGTTCCCCGGCGTGGAGTAGTCCCCTGCCATCCCCGCCGTGCTGACCCCCGTCATGTCGAGCGTCGCCAACTTGGAGCACCCG
>CANOIM010000034.1 GCA_947566075.1 uncultured Eggerthellaceae bacterium
TGACTCATCCGACCCCCGACAATCCCTCCGCATCATCCATGTGCTCCCTGACCTGCTGAACCTCTACGGCGATGGCGGCAACGTGCGCATCTTAGCTAACCGTCTCCGGTGGCGCGGCATTCCCGTGGAGGTGCATCAGGTCTGCTACGGTGACCCGCTTGATCTGAGAGACGCTGACCTGGTGTTCATTGGCGGCTCTCCTGACCGGGAACAGCGGTTGGCTAGCGAAGTGCTGGGGGGCGTTCGCGATGAGCTGGCTGCTTACATAGATGCAGGAGGCCCGGTGCTGGCTATCTGCGGCGGTTACCAGATGCTTGGACGCACCTGGCTCCTTGATGGCGAAGAGGTGCCTGGCCTTGCCATCCTGCCCATGGAAACCCGGCGTCCGGGCACGTCAGCTGACCGGTTGGTAGACAACATAGCGCTGGAATCTCCTCTGGCTGCGCTCCCCGTCATTGGCTACGAGAACCATGCCGGGCGTACGGTGCTGGATAGCGGCGCGTGTCCCTTCGGCCGCGTCATCTCCCATACGGGCCACGGCAACACGGATGAGGTGGGGCCCGATCAGGGGGTGGATGGCATCCTGCACAAGAACGTGGTGGGCACGTATCTGCACGGCCCCTTGCTGTCGAAGAATCCTCAGGTGGCCGACTGGCTGTTGGGCCGTGCCCTGGAGCGCTGGGCGGCGCGCACGGGATGCACGTCCCCAGAGTTGCAGCCGCTGGATGATGCTGTGGAAGACGCGGCGAACGCGTTCATGGCCCAACGAATCATCCGGTAGGAGGCGTCTCATGCTGCACCTGCGCGTGATAGCCATCGGCCAGCTCAAGGAGCGCTTCTGGAAGGATGCCTGCGCGGAATACCTGAAGCGCCTGCGGGCCTACGGGGAGGTTTCCGTGGTGGAGCTGGCGGATGTGGACCCAGCGCGGGCAGGTGGCGAAAAGGCGGCAATGCTTCGCGAAGGGGAGGCTGTGCTGCGCACGCTGCAACCGGGAGAGCGCGTCATCCTGCTGGATATCAACGGCAAGGAAATGACGAGCCTCGGTATGGCGAAGGCCTTGGAAGACCTTTCGCTTACGGGCGTGAACGATATCGCATTCGTCATTGGCGGGTCCTGCGGGGTGTCTCAAGCTGTGCGCGAACGGGCGGATGGCCGCTGGTCCTTCGGCCGCATCACGTTGCCCCATAATCTAGCCCGGGTGGTGCTCTTAGAGCAGCTCTACCGTGCCTTTAAGATTCAACGCGGTGAGCCATACCATAAATGACAACGCGTGGGCGGGGACAACGGGGACGTAGGCTATTGGGGACGGTGAGTCAGGGGACGTTCCTGGTGACTCAGGAAGTTGCAACTTCCTGAGTCACCAGGAACGTCCCCTGACTCACCGTCACACATTCAACTCTAATCCAATAGGACAATGGTCGCTGCCTTCCACGTCATCATAGATGGAAGCGGCTTCTATCCTATCCTTCAGCGATTCACTCACCAGGAAATAATCGATGCGCCACCCAGCATTCGTGCGACGCGCCCGGCGCAAGTAGCTCCACCAGGTGTACACCCCCGCCAGATCAGGATGCAGGTAGCGAAAGGTGTCAACGAACCCGGCTGCCTGCAGGGCGTCCATCTTGCCGCGCTCTTCGTCAGAGAACCCGCTCACTCCGCGGTTCGGTTCCGGGTTCTTGAGGTCTATATCTTGGTGGGCTACGTTGAAATCCCCGCACATCACCACCGGCTTCGGCGCAGTGCGCTCGCCTTCGGCTGTTCGAGGCAGTGCATCCATGGCGGCGTCAGCATCCTTCGCCTCCAGCCATGCTAGGAATGCCTGGGCTTCGGCCTCATCGGCCGTTCGCGCTGTGGCCCCTTCGCCATCCTCCCCTGGAACAGCGCGGCTCACCGGCACATCTGCCGGGATCACGCCCTGCTCAAGCCCCTGGCAGAATTCGCGGAAGGCGTCATCCCATTGCATGCGATGATCGATGCGCGCCAGCTCGTTCTGGGAATTGGGCGTGTAGACATTCACGAACCAGAAGGTGTCGAACTCCGCTGCCAGGATGCGCCCCTCGGTGTCCAGGTAAGCATCTCCCAAGCCATGGAGCACTTGGATTGGCTCATCCCGCGTGAAGAGCGCCGTACCAGAATAGCCGCGGCGTTCGGCGTAGCTGTAGAATTGATGGTAGCCGGGCAGCGCCAGATCCACTTGACCTGGCTGGCATTTCGTCTCTTGAAGCGCGAAGATGTCAGCTCCGAACTGGGAGAAGATCTCCAGAAAATCCTTCTTGAGTACGGCGCGGATCCCGTTCACATTCCATGAGATGAATCGCATGATGCTTTCCTTTCGGGTGAGTCAGGGGACGTTCCTGGTGACTCACCCCGTTGTCCCATCCGTCCATCACAGAACCAGCTGGTCCACTTCCACCAAAGCCAGCGCCTCTTCGTTCAGCGTGCAGCCGATACCGTATTCGAAGCCTGCTGGATTCAGCCGCACCAAACCACCTTCGGCCGTATAGGCCGGGAACGTGACATCCACATCGAAGAAGCGTGAAAGCGCGCCGATATCTCCCGGGAACACCATGTCCGGCAGCGTTTCGAACGCCGCCGCTACGCGCCGAGCAACCCCTGTGTCATACATGCCTCCCATCCACACCACGCGCCCCGCCATCTTCGCCCGCGCGATGAACCTGAGCGTTTCCCCGATGCTCCCCAGCTTCGGGGCCTTCACGGAGATGCAGCGGATATCCGGGAATTGCAGCACGCGCTCAGCCTGGGCGATGTTGGCGTAGGATTCGTCCGCGCACACCGGCGTGGCCATGTAGGGCTGCATGGATTGCATCTTCAGCAGCGGGTCCCGCCGCACGGCATTGGAGCCGCCGGAAACGTCAAAAGGCTCTTCTATCCAGCCGATGTTCAGCCCGTCATAGGCCTTCAATTCGGCGAAGGTGTCATCAGTGAAGCTGCGGTTCGCGTCAAGGGTGATGAGCAGATTCGGGAACGCCCGGCGAATGGCCTCCACCGTGGCGTAGCCCACCCCGGGGGCGATCTTCATCTTGAGACGCCGGTAGCCCGCCGAAACCGCTGCGTTCGCGTTCTCCATCATGACCGGCGTGGGTGCCAGCCCGATGATGGCCCCCGAAGCTACCAGAGCTTCATTGCCAGAGACCTCGGCCACCACCGGCAGCTTCGCGTAATCATGCAGCCGCCCAGCATCTGCCCAGATCTGCCGGTACTCTTCGCCGATCAGCTGCCAGAGCGGCCGTTCGGTGGCTTGGCCATACAAATCCCACAGGGCGTTGTCCACCGCGCTGGATGCCATGGGATGCGCCTCGATGCCCGGCAGCGTGGAAGCCAGCTCCGCCGCTTCGCGCGGATGCAGGAAGACGCGTCCCTTGATGGCCGGAACCAGCACGTTACGCATCCAGGCCACATCTTCGGGCAGCGTTTCCTCAAGCCCGTAGCCTTCGCCGAAGGCTACGCATTCGCCCAGCCCCCGGCGGCCAAGCGCGTCCACCACTTCCACGATGACCGAATCCCGTTCGCTCAAGGTTCCCAAAGCCGTTTTCAGAGGCTGCTTGAACGGAATGCGAATGTGATGCAGCACAACGCGCGCCACCTGCAGGCGGTTCTTGAACATCTCTTCCGTGCGCATGCGGTTGACCTTGCCGTCCTCGGTGCGCGGCAGGTGATCCACCACCACGACGCCGTCAAGCTGGCTCTTCTCGCCCATCCACAGGGCGGCCGTTTCCTCCACCTGCTCGGGCGTGAGCGTAGGATCATCCCGCTCAACGATGGCCACCGGGCGACGCCCCTTGCGCGGGTCAGGCACTCCGAACACGTGAGCGCCGCTGACTCCCGGCACATGGCGCAGCACGTCAGCGATCTCTTCGGGATACACCATCTCACCGGCGCTTTCGAACATATTCGCCGTGCGGTTGCGCACGTAGATGCAGCCGTCATAGAGGGCGGCCACATCGCCGGTGATGAAATAGTGGTCAACCGTGAAAGCCGTGGAGGCATTGAGGTAGCCGTCGAAGACACCCGGGCCCTGGACTGCCAAACGGCCGAAGCCGGATTCATCCGGGTCAACGATATGGGCGGTGTAGCCCTCCATCAGCTTGAGGCCGCCGCGGAACTCCGGCGTGATGAGCGAAGTGGCTATGAAGCTAGAGGTTTCCGGCATGCCATAGCTGGCGAACAGGCGCGCGCCCACATCCAGGCTGCGGCCCACCGTGCGCGGGTTGAGCTTATGCCCTGCCAGCAGGATGCATTGATAGGCGGCCAGGCGGCTTTGGGCGTTCGGAAGGATGTCCGAGCGCCATTCCTCCACCGTGAGCAGGTCTTGCATCATCCGGTCTGACACGGTGATATGCGTGATCTGGCAGGCTTCGGCATCATTGAGGACCGTCTCGGCTTCGAAGCGCTCGTAGACCAGCAGCGGCGTGCGTCCCACCACGGACCGCACGAGGATCTGGAACCCTGAGATGTGATACAGGGGCAAGACGCACTGCCAGAAGAATTCAGGCGCAGGCTCACCGGGGCTCTGGGTGTTCGCGGAAGAGGAGGCGTCGAAGAGGCTGCCAGACGAGGAGCCCATGCCTGGTGAGGCAGGCAGAGGAGCGCTTGTGGCCGGGCCCGTTCCCTTCGCCTTCGTCTTTGCTGTGGCCCCTGCAAGCGGGAGCTTCTCTTGCCAGAGATGGCCGCTGTGCTGAGCCAGGGAGCTGTTCGCCAGGGCGGATGCCTCCGTCAGCTGCGTCCAGGTGAGCGGGATGGCCCGCGTCTTCGCCGAGGCGGCCGTGCCCTTGGTGAAGAGGATGTTCGCCCGGGCTGAGCCGTCGAAGGTATGAGCAGCCCGCTCAGCGAAATGGATGGTGTCATCCACCGTATCCCGCTCTTCGCCCATGATAGAGCGGACGCGGGTGGAGGACCCTAAGATGCTCTCAACCAGGCGCGCTTCCTGCGCTTCCCCTTCGGTGGCGCTCAGCCGACGCACCTCCGGCATGAGCTCACGGGCGCGGGCTGGGTCAACCTGCAGGCCGATGCGCAGGCCGTCCCGTTCCAGTTCCAGCACGCGGGCCAGCTTCTCCGTCTTCGTGAGCGTGTGCTTGAGGGTGACCAGGGTGAAGCCGCCATAGGCTGAAGCCAGGGTGAGGAAGATGAATTCCGGGCAATTCGGGAGGTCTACCACCACCAGATCCTCAGGGTGCACTCCCAGCTTGCGAATGCGCCGGGCCAGGGCCGCTGAGATGAGGCGCACCTGCTTATAGGTATAGGGAATGCGCGCGCCGTCTTCGGCGACGAAGGTGAAGAACGTGGTTTCGGGAGTTGCGCGGACGCTGCTTTCGAATAGATCGATCATCTGGACGCGGACACCCAGTCTTCGCGCGGGACAAGCGTTGCAGCTGCGGTCATTCCAACCCTTTGTGATTCCGTTGTGAGCGTTGTGAAGATGACGCAGCGGGCGAGTTGGATTTATTGGGCGTTTGCCCGCGGCCTTTGACATAGTAATGCCTGCGAAGACGAAAGTGAGCGAGAATCCACATTATCTTGTGATTTTTTTCGTTGCGAACACAACCCTTGGGTGCGCATTTGGGTGCACAGGGGACGGACCCCGGGGTTACGGGGTATGGGGGCGGCGCATCTGAGGGGTTAGGTTCGTTTTCCTCAGATGCGTGCGCGTCGGGGGCGTGGCGTCACCTCGCTGGTC
>CANOIM010000035.1 GCA_947566075.1 uncultured Eggerthellaceae bacterium
CGAGGGGTGTGAGCTCCTCGTGAACGCCACCGGGGCCGCCGCTCCGGGAGGCGTGACCGGCACGATCACGCTGGGGGCACAGTTCGGGAAGGTCCTGAACGGGTTCTTCGGGGCCCGCGAGGGCGGATCGGGGGCCTACGAGTACATCCTGGCGAGCACGGTGAGCGTCCAGCTGGGGGCGAACCGGGGGCCGCAGACGGCGGCGAACCTGATGCAGTGCCCGAGCGAGGGGACGAGCAAGTTCCAGGGGTCCATCTACGTAGCCGACAAGACGCTGATCGACACCGTGTGGACCGCACGGGGATACGTCGGCTGCATCAAGTACACCGAGGCGGACGTGAACGCGCTGATCGGGAACTTCGGCTCCGCCTTCGGCAAGACGACGGCCTATGGGTTCATAGGGGATGCCTCCCAAGCGGGCGGCCAGTCCGTGGCCTGGAGGATCATGACCAATGACGCGGGCGTCGGCACCTTGTGCATAGCGCCGAACAGCGTCAAGGGATACAGCTCCTCCAATCCCGGCATGATGCGCACGATGGGCGCATCGGCTCCGAACTTCGCTCCCTGGACCGGTAAGGGCTTTGCAGGTGGTGACGGGGACGGATACTCGAAGAGCTTCTTCAAAGCGAAAGTGTATCCTGGCGTGACCTCTCAGGGTCTAACTGGCTTGTTCAGCCATTGCACCGAGCTCGTTGACGCTGATCTCACGAACCTGAAGACACCTGGCAACGGTGCCACCATGGCTTGGGGGATGTTCCAGGGATGCGCGGGAATAAAGACCGTCAAGAACGCTGACTATGACTTCAGCCGTGGGACCTGGGGTGCGGTGTATACGCCCACGAATGGCACGGAGACCACGATCGCCGAAGGCGTGCGCTTCTCAACGTTTGGGGATCTCTATGGCATCAATGCGTCCTATCTGTTCAGCGACTGCTCGGGCATCGAGACCGTCATGCTGCGCAACGTCTTCAACAGCGACTACGCAGGCATCGACCGCATGTTCTCGAACAACACTTCCCTGAAGCAGGTCGCCTTCGACAATGTTTGCAATGGACGGGGTGGCTCGCTCATGCGGGCGTTCTACGGCTCGTTCTCCAATACGAACCTTACGACCGCTGATACGCGAGTGGTCTTCAACAACGTGGGCAATGGCGTGAATGCAGATCTGTCAGAGTGCTTCCGGACCGCCTCCCGCTTGCACAATGCAAAGTTCACGAAGGTCGGAACTGGAGAGACATCGAAGTTGAATCTGCTCTTCTATGACTGTTTCGGGCTCACCTCTGGCACCTTCACGAATGTGGCAACAGGCAATAAGTCTGACCTAACCCAAGCATTCTCCCGCATAGGCATCGACTCAAATTGCATCGCTCCTAATACTCGAGGCGATGTACAGCTTGACAACGTGGGGACTAATGCAGGGAACCTGGACAATATCTTCCAGCGTTCCTTAGCTGCCACCAATCTCGTTCACTGCAAGGTCTCCTGGCTCAACTCCTTTAACGCCAGTGCTCTATCCACCGGTTCCGATTATCTCTTCGATCAGTGCGGAGCCCATCAGATGGATCTGCTCGGGCTGCCTTATCTAGGAAAGACGAAGAATGCAGGAACATACCTCCATTCGCACTTCTTCAGTCAGATGAACAACATAAAGCACATCAAGAATGCAACATCAGCTTCACAGACCACGGGAGCCGCTGATACGCTCACGCTTCCTTATTCGTTCCGGTCAAAACGCAACGGGTGGTATAGGACGTTCTGGAACAACCCCAAGCTGGAGACCATAGACATCACAAGCTTACACAATGATAATCTGTATGTAGGCGATGGCGGCGAGACCTTCTCGGCCAATCCGAAGCTGCGAGAAATCAAGATCCACGGCAGCGATGTTTATGGCATGGGAGGCTGGTGGGGAAACTATCTGTTCTCTGGATGCCCTGCGCTAGAGAAGATCGCGATAACCGATACGGCAACCAATGCATTCTCAATGTCTAAATTTGGTTCCTGGTTCTCAGGATGCGCAGCGCTTTATGATGTAGATCTTTCAGGCGTGTATTTTAGCGAGAGCAACGAAAACTGGAGCAGCGGTACTTATTTCTTCAACGGATGCAGCAATATCGTCGTTGCAGGGTCGGATGGCACCGCAACCTCTCCAAAAAATGCCACTATCAAACTAGGGAATCGCAGTCGTTGCGTACCACCTGGATTCTTTGGACAAGGCAATCCCGAATCTGGCTATTCCTATGTCATGGCCGCCAATACCAAGGTCTATATCACGACTGGTCCTCAGAGCGCAACGGTACTTCAGCCCTGCCCTAAAGGTACCGCCTCTAATGGAGTAGCTTACAAGTATGCTGGTGATTCAAGCCAGATCATCCTTACCAACGGGAACATGAGCGTCTGGCAGACCCAGGGGTACTTCGGCGGAGACGGAGCGAACAAGACCGGGTCCATCGGTTACGGTACGAATAGCTCGTCTTCCACGGCAGCGGGTACTAGCGGACGCGATAGCGTGACCTATGCCCTAAACCCTGATGAGACCGTCCTAACCATCACAGCAAGAACATCTAATGCTCGCATGTGCAACTTCAACATCAATGCAAGCTCTGACGGCATATCCACCAAGGTTCCGCCATGGAGGAATAGCGCCACTCTCACGACTGTGAATTTCGTGGGGTACAACGGAACACCGATCTATACAAGCGAGAACCTCTCCTATATGTTCAATAACTGCAAGGCGCTTACGACGGTTAATTTCGCGAACTTGAACACTCAAAGGCTCACGACTACTAGTTATATGTTCAATGGTTGCTCCAAGCTCACCAATCCTGATATGTCTGGATTGAATTTGGGGAATTGGACCTGGGCAGGATATATGTTCGCCAATTGCACCAGCCTTACAGGAAAGCTCTCTTTGGATACTTCAAGCGTGGCAGTCAAGTTCCCAAGTGCGACGAACTTCCCGAACATGCGCCAAACATATGCCATGTTCATGGGTTGCAGCGGCATCACCGAGATCGACATTCGTAACCTTTCTGTAGGCGTAGGGAACACAGCATATTCCATGTTCGCAGCATGCTCGGGCATCAAAAAGGCGACATTGGTCAATGTGCTGGCCACGAACTCCTCAGGATCTACCGAAACAAGCAACTTCAGAAACGGGCTTGATGGCTGTACCAATCTCGAGTCTCTCTATATCGAGAACTTCCACAACGGGCCTGTTGCGCGGGCGGACTATCTAGCCAACGGCTGCACGAAACTCGTTTCCGTGGAAATGAAGAACTCCTTCAATGGTCAGTCCCAGAGTGATGGCTATAACTTGCATTATCTCTTCAATCAATGCCCGCTCTCTACGAAGGCCGAGTTCACTGATAGTTTCAACGGATCGGGTGGATTCAACTACTTGGCGTTCTACGGTGCATTCACGGCTGCGCCATCGGGTTCAGGTCCGCAGCTCAAGATGACACGATGCATGAACGGTGACAACGCCAATAACACACACGTGTTTTCAAGCTGCCCATATTTGCGCAGCGTTGAGTTCACTGACGTAGCCAAAGGCAAGAATGCCTACAACTCTTATATGTTCTATGACCAGCCCTCCCTCATCAACGTCAAGCTGACACGCGTGGCTACGGGTCAAGGAGCCCAGTGCTTCAAGATGTTTGCGTTGGTGTGCACTTGGACGAACACTGCCAATATGCCCAATGGGACCACATGCACTTTCGACTTCACAGATGTCTGCAACAACAACGCCAACACACGCTCAATGTTCGACGGCACCTTCACGAGCCCGCTCATCGGGCCTTCCTCAAGCCTGACATGGAAGAACTCCGGTACGCGAGGGACTGTTGTCAGTATGGGCCATATGTTCAGCTACAACGGATACTCCATACCTGATCTCGTCTGGGATAACTATGCGAGCTGGGATTTCACAAAGGGCGAGTATGCAGGGCGTCCCTTCACAGGTGGAGGCTCTTACCCTGCATCCTATGGCGACAATCGGAACTACATGCCCAAGTTCGACCTGCGCGGGATGCCCGTGATGGCGACATCTGCTCAGGCCAGCGCGGCTGGGATGACGGCTGCTAAGGGATATGACGGGATCATGTACGCTATGTTCGAGGATCTGGATGCCATCACGAGCATTGGCGTGGCAACGGGTGCTGCAGGAACAGCTACCTCTTATGGACTTACGCTTCCGCCTGAGCTCTTCACGAGCTACGTGGATGATATGACATGCCTGTTCCGCGGGTGCGACCGGCTCCAGACCGTTGACTTCAAGGATATGGTCAAGACAGCCAACGCCAACCTCTCAGAAGCCTTCCGGAACTGCAAGGCTCTGACGACGGTCACGTTCAGCGCCACCGCTGCACCTGCAGCGGCCCCCATCTTCGACAGGATGTTCCAGGGATGCTACGGTCTCACGACCGTCCAGTCAGCAACCCCTAACGTAAATGTCTTGGCACCTCAATCCATGGACTATATGTTCAACAGTTGCGAGAAGCTGAAGACACTTGATCTCAGAAGCTTCTCAACGGCAAGCCTGCCGCACAACTTCACACCTGTAGATGCGAGTGGCAACGGTGGTGTTGGTGACTGCGGCATGGATTACCTGTTCACCGGGTGCACAGCTCTGTTCGACAAAGAAGACCGTGCAACCATCACGCTTGGTGCGCAGTTCAAGCATCTGCTGAACGGCTTCTTCTGGTACAGGGCTACTAGCACGGGCAATCCTGCATATATCATTCAGGCAGACATCAGCCTGAATGATGCTGGGCCTACCACCACTTCTGAGCTATTGAAGCGTCCATCCCTAGAGGGCTTCGAATACACCGGCACCATCAACATGACCCTGGCGACGGTGGGCAATGTGGCTGGCGGGGACCTGACGGACACCTCCAAGGCGATCGTTCAGGTCTGGCAGGATCAGGACTACATCAATTACTCAGTGAACGGCAAGACCTCATCTGCTGGCGAGTACGGCAATCCCTTGGCTGTTGGCTACGTGGGAGATCCCACTACCAGCGTGAAATGGTCCATTCGGACCAAGGATGGGGTTGCGACCTTGGTGCTTGAACCCTCAGATAATGTGTCGGGTACGATGCGCGCCTTCAACAGGACCGATTCCACGAGAGCCCCTTGGAACAGTGGCGGTCAGTACGCCAATTCCTTCTCCCAGGTGGTCTTCCTTGGCCGCATTACGGCAAAGGGTTCCCTGTCTGGCATGTTCGAGGGCTGCACCAAATTGGTGTCAGCTGACATGCGTGGCTTGACGATCACCGACGCGACCACGGACACGTCCCATATGTTCCACGGGTGCACGTCCATCCCGTTCGTCACCAACCAGAACCAATCAACGCCCTATGAGGCAACGCTCTCCATGCCAGCAGGGGTCATCCTGCCAGCAACCTTGAATCCCACGAACGCAGCCTCCATGTTCGAGGGGTGCACGGGCCTCACGGACAGCAACACCGCGAGTGTTACCGCCGGACAGGAACGAGTTCCTGTCCCTACGGACAACCAGATGAGCAACGTAGATTCGGATGACAAAGGGACGGGGGTGATGTCATCCCAAAACGTGACGATGGGGTCAGGTCAAAATGACACGACCGGCCTCACGGACAGCAACACCGCGAGTGTTACCGCCGGACAGGAACGAGTTCCTG
>CANOIM010000036.1 GCA_947566075.1 uncultured Eggerthellaceae bacterium
GACCTCACGCTTATCAGGCGTGCGCTCTAACCAACTGAGCTACGGGCCCCCAAAACAGCTTGGCTATCCTACAACAAAGTAACGTTTAGGGTCAAGAAAAAATACCAGCTCCTCATAACCTCCGCGAACGGCAGCAAATACCGTAGGATGGGAACCCATCAGGAGGAGCAACCATGAATGACACCATGATACCGCTGCGGGTGCTAACGCTCATATTCACGGGGCCGGTGAATCCCGCTGTCTTGGTGTTGGAGCCCATCGAAGAGCTCAAAGACGGCTGTTCGCGCGTGCTTCCCATCTGGGTAGGAGCCAGCGAAGCCATGCAGTTGGGCGTTGCCATCGAACATGCGAAGACGCCGCGGCCCATGACCCATGACCTGTTCCTTGACGCCCTCACCAACCTGGATGCCTGCGTTGACCATGTGCTCATAGATGATGCGAAGGGCGGAACCTACTTCGCGAAGCTCATCCTGCGCCAGCGCGGACGGCTCATCTCCTTGGATGCGCGTCCCACGGATGCCCTTTCGCTGGCCTTGCGCGAGGATGCGCCCTTCATGGCCACTGCAGAGGTATTGGCGAAGGCCTCCTTCCCCTACCTGTTCCGAGAGCCGAAGGATCGCACGGTTGAACTGGCCGAATTCGATTCCTTCGTAAGCGCCTTGACTCCGGACGATTTCGCCTGAGCCTGCACTGGGCCATAAAAAATGGGCATCCAGATCGGATGCCCATCTACGAAGACCGTTTTTAGATGCTTACAGGTTGTCGTACCCGAACTCTTTGGTTCCGTTGAACACCTCAAGGGCGTCTTCCACGCTGTAGTCAGCCAGGGTGATGGCGCTGATGGCCTTGGTCAGGCGGGTTGCCTCATCCAAAGAACGCTGGTGGATGTTGCGGCCGGTAGCATTGCCGCAAGCACCGCCCACGTGGATCTGCTCCCAGAGCTGGGTGAGGAACGTCTTGGCATCTACCGTGGAGCCGCCTGCGCACACCAGGCCCGTGCGGCCCGCGGCGTCAGAGGCCACATGCAGCGCTTCGGCCGGAGTGCGGCCATCTTCGGGCTTCGGCGGATTCACCTTGACGAAGTCAGCCCCCAGGCAAAGAGCCACGCCTGCAGCCCCCGCGATGAGATCAGGATCCTTCTCAGCCGTGACAGCCTTGCCACGCGGATAGATCCAGAGCACCACCAGCAGGCCATTCTCATGGGCTTGGGCAATGAGCTGCCCAGCCTCGGCCATCATGGTGGATTCGTATTCGCTACCCAAATAGATGGTGTAGCCCAGACCCACGATGTTCACACCGTTGTCACGCATCTGTAGAACGGCTTCGATGTCAGTCAGCTGGGGAGAGTAGGGATCCTCCTGCTTGGTGCCCACGAGGTTCGTCTTGGAATTCATCTTCACCAGATAGTTGATATCCGGATAGTCAGCGGCGTACTGAGCGATAAGGCCACGCTGGCCGGCCAAGATGCCTATAACACCTTCCTTGCCTATCTGGAAGAGGTGCTCCGGCTTGGCGTCTGCCTCATCAATGCCTTCGCCGTAGAAATCCTTGTTCATGTGCTCAACCTTTTGGTCGCAGGCGAACAGCATGAGACGGCCCGTGCCCCGCGTAGCCTTCAAGTAGTTGTCAACGTAGGCATCACGCGCGTCGGCAGGAACGTCCATGGGAACACGAACGTCAGCGGCAGAGATCTTCGGCATAGTTCCTCCTGAAATCAGGGTTATCAGATGAGGTCATTGTATCAGCATGCTCAGGAGGTGGAAGGAGGTTCCTTAGAGAACACAGAGATACCTTCGCCACCTTCTGAGACCGGCGTGTCTTCAGCGAAGAAGATCTTCCGGAAGAGAGCGTTCGCCGTCCAGAGAGCATCATCCATGAAGTTCTGGCCGCCGTCGAATTCGCCATCGGCGATAGCCATCTCAGAGCGGTCCATGGAGAAGCGGTAACGGCCGCCGCCCTCCATGTTCCCGAACTTGAACGTGATGGTCTTCGCTTCCGGGTCAAGCTCGTACTTGTAGGCCACCTCATCCGTCAGCTGGATCTCATCTTCGGTGATGGTCACCGGCATGGTGGTGCCTTCGTGGTACCAGATGCCTTGGATGTCAGCCACGTCATCATAGGTGTACCAGCGGAATATGCCGAATGCCACCAAGAGGCCTCCAAAGAGCAACACCAGCGTCACCAGGATGCCGATGATGATCCGACGGATGCGGCGGCGGCGCTTCCGCTTGCGCTCTGCGGCGTCTGCCTTTTGGATCCGTTGCTGCCGAAGCGCCTGCTGGCGGGCCAGAGCCTCCTGCGCCTCTAATAGCTCTGGTGCTTCAGCCGCTTCATCAGGCCTGGGCGCGAACTCCCCTTCGGGAACGCTGCCTGCTTCAGCTTCAGGCGGTACAGGCCCGTCGCTGACCTCCGGCTCCTCATCAGGCACCGGAACTGGTGGTTCAACGAGCTTCGCAACCGGGACTTGCCGTCCTACGGGTACGGATTTGCGCTGCCTTGGATTGTTCTTCCCCACGACGCTGACACCCCGCGGTTGAGGTGGCTATTATGCCTGCTCAGGCACGATCTTCGTCATGCCTCCCATGTAGGGAACCAGCACCTCGGGCACCGTGATGGAGCCATCGGCGTTCTGGTAGTTCTCCAGGATAGCTGCCATGCAGCGCCCCACGGCCACGCCGCTGCCGTTCAACGTGTACAGGTAGCGGGTGCCCTTGAAGTGCTCGGCGTCCTTGTAGCGGATGTTCGCGCGGCGGGCTTGGAAGTCAGTGCAGCAAGAGCAGCTGGATATCTCCTTGTAGCCATCGTAACTGGGCATCCAGACCTCTACGTCATAGGTCTTCGCGCTGGAGAACCCGATATCTCCCGTGCAGAGGCTGATGACCCGGTAAGGCAGACCCAGCTCTTGGAGGATGTGCTCGGCATCGGCCGTCATGGCCTCCAATTCATCCCAAGCCTGTTCCGGCGTGGCGTATTTGACCATTTCAACCTTGGAGAATTGATGCACGCGAATGATGCCGCGGGTATCACGCCCGGCGCTCCCCGCCTCTTCGCGGAAGCACGGGGTGAAAGCGCAATAGCGAAGCGGCAGCTGATCCGCCTCCAAGATCTCCCCTGCATGGAGGTTCGTGAGCTGCACCTCAGCTGTGGGGATCAAGTACAGGCCTTCGGTGGTCTTGTAGAGGTCTTCTTCGAACTTCGGAAGCTGAGCTGTGCCCGTCAGCGTGGCTGCGTTCGCCAAGGCGGGGACCCACCATTCCTTGTACCCGCGCGAGGTGTGCTGATCCAACATGAAGCTGATGAGCGCGCGCTCCAAGCGAGCCCCCGCCCCACCCAGCACGTAGAAGCGGCTCTCCGCCAGCTTCACGCCGCGTTCGAAATCAATGATGCCCAGGTCAGGCCCCAAGTCCCAGTGAGCCTGGCTGGGGAAATCAAAGGTGCGCGGCGTTCCCCACCGACGCACTTCAGGGTTGTCATCCTCATCCTTGCCCACGGGCGTGGATGCATCCGGCATGTTGGGAATGTGCATGAGCAGGTCACGCAGACCCGTATCCGCCGCCTCCCGGGCCTCAGCCGCTTGGTCCAGTTCGTCGTTGATGGCACGCACCCGTTCCTTGGCCGCCTCGGCCTCAGCCTGCTTGCCTTCCTTCATCAGCTGGCCGATCTGCTTGGACGCGCTATTGCGCTCAGCCTGGAGCGATTCTTCCTGCTGGATGGCTTCCCGGCGACGGGCATCCAGGTCAAGGAACGCCTGGGTGTCAAAGGAGGCATTGCGGTTGCGCATGGCCTCTTCAACGGCGGCGAGGTTATCGCGAACGAATTTGATATCAAGCATGGGTGCTCCTTGTTCGGTACGGAAACCGATTCAGTATAGCGCAGGGCGGGGTGCTGCCGTGCGGAAGCCCGTGACGACTGCAACCCTCCCAGCCTCACGGATAGCGAACATCCCCTTGCCACCGTCGGACAGGAACGAGTTCCTGTCCCTACGAAGGGCTTCCGTAGGTGCTGGCTTGCCAGCACAAAGCCCTTGTCCTTTGCCGCCGCGGCCAAGAGCAACAACCTAGGAAGCGGACGCGGCGGCAGCTAGTTAGGCACCGAAGAGAACAGGCAGATTTGGAAGATCAACCGGCGCACATCCTTGGGCGCGAAGCGCCCACCACTCACCCGGATGGGGCGACACCTGAAGCGTGCGAAGCGCGTGACCTCACGCCGAAGGCGTGAGTGAAAGCAGAGGGGGACGCGATGAGCGTCCCCCGATAC
>CANOIM010000037.1 GCA_947566075.1 uncultured Eggerthellaceae bacterium
GACCAGCGAGGTGACGCCACGCCCCCGACGCGCACGCATCTGAGGAAAACGAACCAAACCCCCTCAGATGCGCGCACCACCAATCCCCCGAACTGATAACACAGGGGACATACGTTTATGTTACGGTATTGCTTAGACCTCGTGCATGAAGCGGAACACGTCTTCGCGCTGGATGGTCACCTGACACCCCAGCTCTTCTCCCGCCTTCGCCAGCCGCTCTTGCACCTCATTGAATGGTACGGCGTCGGCGTTCAGGGTGATCAGCATGGTCATGGAGAACAATTCTTCTTGACCGAGGATAGTCTGGTTGATGTCGTCGATGTTCGCCTGGCACTCCGTGAGCACGGTGGCCACCGCCGCCACGATGCCGGTGCGGTCTTTGCCAAGCACTGATATGACGCATTTCATGGAGGTGATCCTTTCTGACCGAATGGTGAATCGGGTTCGAAACTGTGGGCCTGACCGGGGCTATCCGCGCAGGATGAGCGAAAGCGCTTCGTTGCGGGTGGCGTGACGCCGCTCGAAGATGCCGCGCACCGCGCTGGTGACCGTTTTCGTGCCCGCCTTCTTTACGCCGCGCATGCTCATGCAGAGGTGCTCCGCCTCCAGCACCACCAGCACGCCTTCCGGATGCAGCTCTTCCACCAGCGTGTCGGCCACTTGGGAGGTCAGGCGCTCTTGCACTTGCGGGCGCTTCGCGAAGGCATCCAACAGCCGCGCCAGCTTCGATAGCCCGCAGATGCGGCCATCCTGGCCGGGTATGTAGGCGATGTGCGCATGACCGAAGAACGGCACCAGATGATGTTCGCACATGGAATAGAACGGGATGTCCCGCTCTAGCACCATTTCCTGATGGCCTTCGTCGAAGAGCGTTTCGAAGTGGTGGCGCGGGTCTTCTGTCATACCCGAGAACACCTCTTCGTACATGCGCCCTACCCGGGCAGGCGTCTTCAGCAGCCCTTCGCGGTTCGGGTCTTCGCCGATGCCTTGGAGGATCAGGCGCACGCCCTCTTCGATCTTCGCCAGATCCATGGGGCTTTCTCCCTGCGGACTGGCTTCGTTGTTGCCGTTGGTCATGGGATTCCTTTCTGTTGGGATAAGGATAGCATGCAGATGCGCATCTTGCGCGCGCCCTTCGCCTTCGATATACTGGCTGAACGCCGTTTTCGCGCGGCGTGCACGTTTAGCCAACGTGGCTCAGTTGGTAGAGCAACGCACTCGTAATGCGTAGGTCAGCGGTTCGAGTCCGCTCGTTGGCTCCAGAGTTTCCGCAGGCCAGGGGCATATTTCGCTTCTGGCCTGTTCTGTATCTCGGGGTGCGGAGGCACAACGAAGGCGCAAAGCGCGAAGAAAGCCAACGGAAGGAAGCACCATGCTGGACAAGAAAGCGCTGCGGGACCTCAGCTACGGCCTGTACATCATCACAGCCACCACCAAAGACGGACGCAAGGTGGGCTGCATTGCGAACACATTCCAGCAGGTTGCGTCAGAGCCGCCCATGGCCAGCGTTTCGCTCAACAAAGAGAATGCAACCACTCAGGCCATCCTTGAAACGGGCGAGTTCGCCGCCAGCGTGCTGAGTGAAGAGGCCACCATGGATCTGATCGGCCCGTTCGGCTTCAAATGCTCCCGGGATGTGGACAAGTTCACCCAGGTAGAGCACCGGCTGTGCGAAGCTGGGATCCCCTTCGTGATCAGCGGGTGCCTAGCCTCGTTCAGCGTTGAGGTGCATGACCGGGTAGACGCGGGTTCGCACATCCTGTTCGTCGGGCAAGTGGTTGAGGCAGAGAAGCTGGCGGAGGGCACGCCCATGACCTACGCCTACTACCACGCGGTGCTGCGTGGGAAGACGCCGCCGAAGGCTGTGTCCTACGTGGAAGAGGCCTCGGAACCCAACGAGCAGCCGAGCGCTGCCGAAGCGGCCGTGAACGCCGGAGCCACTGAAGAAGGCTCTGCGCCGAAGTACGGTTGGCGGTGCAAGCTCTGTGGCTACATAGAGATGATGGACGAACTGCCGGATGACTACACCTGCCCCATTTGCGGCATGGGTAAAGATATGTTCGAACGTGTAGAACTGTAATGTAGAGCTGTAAGGAAGAACCATGTGCCTTGCTATACCTGCGAAGATCACCCAGCTTGATGATGCCGGGCTGGCTACGGTGGACATCTTGGGGGTCACGCGTCAGATCTCCGTTGACCTCACGCCCCAAGCCACTGAGGGCAGCTACGTATTGGTCCACGCCGGGTTCGCCATTGAAGTGGTAGATGAGCAGTACGCCCAGGAGACCATTGACCTGATCCGGCAGTTCCCTGAACTGGCAGGCGAGGATCTGCCTTCCGGATCGGCGGAGGTTGCTCAGTGACGGCCGCAGATCCGTTGCGCGAAGAGCTGGCCGCCTTCAAAGACCCAGCGCTGGCCCGCGGTCTGGCCCAGTCCATCCAAGCGCTGACTCCCGAAAAGCCAGACGGCTCACCCATCACGCTCATGGAAGTCTGCGGCACCCACACCGTTTCCATCGCACGCAACGGCATCCGTTCGCTCATGCCCAGCAACGTGCGCCTGGCCTCCGGTCCGGGTTGTCCCGTGTGCGTCACCTCCAATCATGACATCGACAAGGTGATCGCTTTGGCGAAGGTGCCTGGGGTGATCATCACCACCTTCGGCGATATGACCCGTGTGCCCGGCTCCACCTCCAGCCTGCTAGCGGAGCAAGCTGCGGGGGCAGATGTGCGCATCGTCTATTCGCCCCTGGACGCGCTTGCCATCGCCCGCGAGAACCCCGAACGAGAAGTGGTGTTCGTGGGTGTGGGGTTCGAAACCACAACGCCGCTGGTGGCCATGGCTATCAAGCGTGCCCAGGCTGAGGGGCTGACGAATCTCTCCGTCTTCGCCGCGCACAAGAACATGCCAGGAGCGCTGGAAGTCATCGTGAATGATCCAGAGCTATCCGTGGATGCGCTCATCTTGCCGGGGCATGTGAGCACCATCATCGGCGCAGAGCCGTATCGGTTCTTGGCGGAGCGCTACGGCATCCCCGGCGTGATCACCGGGTTCGAGCCCAACGACATCCTCCAGGGGATCGCCATGATCATGCGGCAGCTCCACGAAGGTCGGGCGGATATCGAGATAGCCTACGCCCGCGGTGTCATGGCGAAGGGCAATCCGGTGGCGCTTGCAGCCATTGATGAGGTGTTCCGTACGTGCGATGCCACCTGGCGGGGCATCGGGGTCATTCCGGGAAGCGGCTATGAGATCCGAGAGGAATTCGCCGAATTCGATGCGATGCGTCGGTTGGCGCCTCCAGTAGAGGAAACGGTCGAACACGCTGGGTGTCAATGTGGGAACGTGCTTCGTGGCGTGCTGCGGCCTGATGAATGCCCCTTATTCCGAAAGGTTTGCACACCAGAGAATCCTGTTGGTCCTTGCATGGTGTCCAGCGAAGGGTCCTGCGCTGCCTACTTCCGCTATCTGTAAAAGCAGCTCTAGCTTCTAGCTAACACAGGGGACGTACCTTGGGGTTTCCTGGTGAGCCCTGGTCCGGGCGCATCTGAGGGGGTTTGGTTCGTTTTCCTCAGATGCGTGGCTTGTTGGGCGGTGAGATAGAGCGTGTGAGCATCATCGGGAGCTTGGGAGGAGGATCCGCCCGGGCAG
>CANOIM010000038.1 GCA_947566075.1 uncultured Eggerthellaceae bacterium
TTGATGAGCGCCTGCCTGCTGATGCCATACCTATTGGCTTCCCGGTCAAGCGAATCCACGATCCATTCTGGAAAATCGACATTGACCCGCTTAGGGCTCGTATCCAGCGGAGGGTTCATCCTCAATGAGGTCATATCGATGTAAGGGGTGATGTCTTCCCCCGCATCGAATAGCCTATCGAATTCTTCGGTTGTTATAGGCTTGGTCATAGTAGCTCCGCTCTTTCGTGGTTGACCTGCGGGCCGAAATGATCCTTATTACCTCTCCCCTGCAGGTAATCACGACCGACCAATAGGCGCCATCGATCTTGCCAACCACTATTTCTCGTTTTTCTCCTGCAATGAACTTAGTGCCCGCTGAAGCATGCCACCCTTCCCAAAGTTCCTGGATATCATCGAAATCAATACCATGCTTGAGGAGATTGGAATCGCTTTTTCTCTTATCGTATTCAAAGTTCATCTATAGCCCTATAGGACAGTATTATACCAAAAATATACCTTTCGCTTAGATGTCCATGGCGTCGTAAACATATCCCTCTTCTTCCAAGAGCTTCAACACGCCTTCCGCATCCAAGGCCCTGATAGGGCTTCGCATAGCCAGATCAGCATCACGGGTGATGAAGCAGTCTGCCTTGATATGCTTGGATGCAGCCACGATGAGATAGTCTTCGATATCAGGCCAGTCAGACTCCAAGGCAGGCTTCAGGTCAGCGGCATATGTACCGCACGGCAAGATGAACTCCAAGCTGGCAAGGAGCGCTTGCTTCACAGCAGGTTCTGAAGCGCTCTTGCGAAGGACGTAGAAGGCATCCGCGAATGACTGGGTGCTCACCCACAGCTGCACATCCCCGAAGACAGAGGCTGCACAGAGCTTGCGGATAGGCTCAACATAAGGCTTGCGGCAAGCGATCAGATCAATGAGGATGTTCGTATCAAGCAAGAGCTTCATAGCGAGCAGCCTTTGCCTCACGGATCAAGGACTTGTCATAGGAAACATCTGCGGAGATATCCAGATCAAGGCTGCACGCAGAGAGCTGTGCCCTGAGCGCTTGAAGCTGCTGCTTTGAGAGCTTCCGCTTCTGGGAGATGGGCCTTGCCTGCTGGGGCAGGGCGCGTTCCTTGACCACGTATTCATAGGCAGCCTTGATGAGCTCACTGGGCGTGACCCCCAGATCCTCAAGCTGAGCGCTTCCTTGGTCGAAGAGCGCATCAGGGATGCGCGCCGACACCATCTTGCTCATGACGTCTCCTCAAATCGTATGACGTATGACAGTATAGAGAAGCTCCCCTTATAGAGCAAGAGGGACGATAAAAAGAGCCGGACCTGAGTCCGGCTCTTCGAAGAAGCTAACGAACGTGCAAGCCGCGCTTTCGACTGCGCAAGTTCAACAACGAGTAACAAGCAACTCCCCCGGCCACAGAGATCAGGCCAATGAGCCCCAGCAGAGGAACCTCATCCCCCGTTTGAGCCAGACCGCTGCCCTCAGGCAGGCCCCGGTCCTCCATGGCGAACCAAGACAGATCGGTCACGCTGAAGGTCACGTAACCATCTTTGGCAATGGTGCGCGTAGTGGTGATGCTGCCATCCTGATGACGGTGGTAGATGAAGATCACATGACCGTTATAGGCCGGGTCAATGGGCATGGAGATGGCAAGGGTGCCGAAGCCGTCATGGACCTCCTGGCCATTCACCAGAAGGGTGATCTCGAACACATCTCCGATGCGGTCACGGCCCATGGCCTGGTTCAGATCATCGAAAGCAGGGCCAGAGGTGACCGGGTCAGCCTCTACCTTCACGTCAGCCCCTTCGGGGATGTTAGGGCCATTGAGGTCACCGGATACCTTCACGCGGGTGTCTCCGATCACGTCAAGGGAAGTGAAGGTTGAGGTGTCAGTGTCTTCGGAGGGAAAGACGTAGACACAGGTAAGTCCATTACCATCCTCGCCGGTCATGTCGGAGTTAACAGTGACAGGGAACGTGACCGGTCGGTTATTTGTGTAATCATCCCAGCCACGATAGAACCAACCGAGAATCTCAGTTGCCCCTCTTTCGGGGTAAGGCGCTTCTGTCTCCATGTATCTTACAAGCGGATTGTCCTTGGTAATCACTCCTCCAGCCTCTATGAACATTTCCATCGTAACATTGCCCATAGATATGGCCTCATCTGTAGACATTCCAATTTGCACAACATAGGCATTAAGTTTATAGACCGGATAAAAGGTGCGACTAGAATTCGCAGCACTATCAAGAACGTTATGAACATTCCAATCCGCGTTGAACGTGTCAGTGCAGAAAGACAAATCCAGATGCTGTGTAGGAGGACCAGGCATCAAACTACGCTTGTTAATGGACCACCCCACGAATGTGCCAAGGATGTTCTGCCCATATTCGGTATAACTTGCAGTAGCACCCGTAGGGATCTGATCAGCTGCAATGACGGTGCCTTTTTCCACCTGCACTTCCCTGGTGCCATCGGTCGTGCCGATGAAGGTGTAAGTAACGGTATCCGTTGCTGCAGGGGTCGCTTCTACAGAGTTGGTTTCCGTTGCATCCGAAACGTCTGCATCTTCGGCGGCTTCGCCACCCTCCGCAGCATCAGGCATAGGATCGGTGGCATCAGCAGCATCCGCATCCTGAGCGTCATCAGCGCCTTCCACAGGGACCACAGCTTCATCAGGAGCTGGCGTGTCTGTCACCTCCATCTCAATGGGAAGCAATTCCTCTTCGTCTTGAGCGAACGCCAAATACGGCATTCCCATGCTGAAGGCCAGGGCGAAGGTGCAGATGACCGACACCACCCCATTCTTCAGCTTTGACCGTTTGCTTTGATGCATAGATGCTCCTTTGCCATTACGGAACCATTGCTTCTTTCTGGAAGCCCAGAAAGACCGTGCAAAGAATGTACCCCCCCCCCAAGCCAATTTGTCAACAGACTGGAGGGTGAAAATGAGCAGATGATACGAGGAGTGCGGGCATCAAACCTGAATGCCCGTAGTGTCGGTTCAAGCCCAGCGCCTTGCGCTGTGGCTTAACCGACCTTACCCGGGTGAGGCTGGTTAACCTCAGCCCTTGACGGGCATGAGGTTGAACCAGCACTACGATCAACCTGACAGCTACGCTTCGAGGGGCGACTATCCCTTGCAACTATCGGACAGGAACGAGTTCCTGTCCCTACGGTCAACCAGGCCAACATCGCTGTTCCAAGGGCTTCGCCGCCGCGACCAAAGGTCACGACTCGAGAATGTGGGCGCGGCGGCCTATGGTTAGGCGCCGCAGAGGGCAAACAGGACTGGATAATTAACCAGCGCACACTTTTGGGCGCGGGAGCGCCCACCACTCACCCGGATGGGGCATCAACCTGAACGCGGAGCGACACCCACGCCGAAGGCG
>CANOIM010000039.1 GCA_947566075.1 uncultured Eggerthellaceae bacterium
ACGCTCAACCGCTACCTCTACTGCGCATCAGATCCTGTGAACCACGTGGACCCAAGCGGGCATAGGGTGAATGTGAAGAATGGTATTGCGAGGTTGGCTATTGGGGAGGCCCTTTCTAGGATCTCCCAAGGCGTATATAGAGCGAGCTTTTATGACCCCAATGCGAAGCCCGGCCGAGCCCCCTTGAGCGATCGGGACCGGGATTTCACACAACTTCAGACATCGGTCCAGCTCAAGAGCCAAGTAACCGAGAGAGATGCCTGGGACACCACCTTCAAGTGGATCTCTGAGGCAACCGAGAGGATCGCAAGTAAGTACGGAGTCGAATCCGCTCTATCGTTCGTTTCAAGACAAGCCGTCATCTACTGGGAGCGGTTCGTTGAATACTATTGCGGGGACGCCGCAAGCTCAACTGACTGGACCTATGACCGCGATGCTGCGATTGAGTATGTTCGGCAGTATACGGACGGTAAAAGGGATTTCGAGGATTTGCTGGATGAGTTTCTAAACTCCATACTCAACCCTGGATCACGTAATCCGAACTATCCGAGCTACTATGCAAATTGTGCAAATTTCGTATCGCAGGTGCTTCATGAGAGCGGGATTCCTATGACAGGAGAGTGGGGGACCAGTGGATCGAATTACTGGCTTCTCAATTTGCTGGGCCCTGTATATCCGGTTATTCGCGCTGGGAAACCTTCTCTGTTTTGGAATTCAACACCCGCATGGATGAACGCATCCTCGCAGTTTAAGTATTTTAGCGATTCAGATAACGGGTACATAAATGGCCCCGTTATCGATATACGCAAGGGACCTTTGTGCTCAGGTGAGGGAGGAATCAATGTATCTTATTCTGAACTTTCCTCTCAGCTTCCAAGCCTTAGGGTACAAGCAGGTGACCTCTTGTATTTCTATAACACAGAGGAAGGCGTGCACCATGCAACTGTTGTTTCGAAGGTTGAGAAAGGCATGATCTATTACGCTGGTAATTCAATGAATAGGTTTGATCAGGAATTGAGTAAGGGAATCGAAGATGATGGCGGTGTTGTAATTATTAGAATGAAGGATAAGAATGAATAGACAATTTCGTCACATTCTGCTCGGGGTCATTATGGTTGCATTAGGATTGTGTGGTCAAGGATGCTGTTCTTTGAGTGATAATCAGGAAGCAATCAAGGCTGAAGACGAAATCATGGAGTCCATACTCCAGGCAAAAAATAGTGCTCCCGTGGCTTTTTATGAGGACAAAACACCCCTAGATTATTTTAGGCCCGTATGTGATGAAGAAGGCGTACTGCAATATAAAGTCAAAAAAGTGGATGCGAAGACGATTCAAATCAATAATAACGTTGGGAAAATGAGAGTTCTGGTGATTTTCGAATCCTGTCTTCCTCTAGATCAGGGGGAAACAGATGTTTTCAATGTGGATTTGAAGATAGAAAAAAACGAAGACGGCTGGTATATCGCCTCCGTGAACCCGGAACAATGAGCGTAACTGAAAGCCGATTAGGGGCAGGAGATCGTGAATCCATTGGGGACGGGGACACTGGGTTACGATGAATGAAGGCCATCTAGCTCGCGCTTCGCGCATCCAGGTTGTTGCCTTTCGGTTGGACTGGCGTTCCGGCCATCTATGCACACAAAGATCGGTGTGTATCTACGGATGGCCGGAACGCCTTTAGGCGCTAACGCGCCCAAGGATGTGCGCCGGTCGATCTGCCGATCCTGCCTGTCCTCTGCGGCGCCTAACTTATGGCCCCCGCGTCTGCATCCTTGCTCGATGCCTTTGGTCGCGGTGGCAGGATGGTGGGCGCTTCGCGCCCAAAGGTGCACGCCACGGGCTTCGCCCGTCCCATGGCGCATATTCAATACGGCCTTCAACCCTTTGATGTTCGCTTTGCCGCTCACCTCAAAGGGTAGGTCGGCCTTGAGGATCTTCGTGCTGGCAAGCCAGCACCTACGGATGAGGGTGCAGGTTAGCATCGTAGGGACAGGAACTCGTTCCTGTCCGGCGGTTGCAGGAAGATTAACGTCATTCGTGAGGCTGGGAGGGCTGCAATCCTTCTAGACTTCCGCACGGCACCATACCGAATGAGCACGATGACAGGCTCGGACCCTTACGGGTCCACCCGGTGCCTATCACTATGCAAAACCATGAGGCAGATGTGCATCAGCCGTCGTAGGGAACGTTGCAGATGATGGGGATGCGTCCGCGTCAAAGCGCGTTCGCGTAAGCGATGAGCACCGGATCGCGCGAAGCGCATTCGCCATCATCCTCGGTGTTAGAATCTGCCACAGTAGCAAGCCCTTGCACCTTGATAGCTTCATCTACTCGCTTTCGCTGGTTCCTTCACCTGCGCTTTTGATGCTTCAGACCGCCTGGTGCGTGAGGAGATGAGGGATGGCAAGGCAACCGATGCTCTGGCACGGGCGCTTCTGCCCAAGGCATCCCTCACGGTGACCGATGAGAGCTATGATGTGACCTCTTATGTGAGCTCATCCCTCTTCGAAGTGACCCAGGTGATGGGATCGTCCTCATCCCGGGATGGGAAGACCGCTGTCTTCTACGGGTTGGAGCGGTTATCCCAGGTGACCGAGAGCACGACCCAAGCGTTCATCCATGATGGCAGGGGATCAGTGGCCCAGACCATCCTGGGAGGTGCGGTCACCTCTTGGAAGCGCTACAGCGCCTTCGGGGAGGTCACAGCTGGCACTGACCCGGCTGAGAAGCCCTTCTTCGGCTATGACGCAGAAGAGCAGGACCCCACCACAGGCCTCACCTACCTGAGAGCAAGGTACTACGATCCAGGCAATGCACGGTTCGGGGTGGCTGACACCTACCGGGGCAATACGTTCAGTCCCATAACGCTCAACCGCTACCTCTACTGCGCATCAGATCCTGTGAACCACGTGGACCCAACGGGGCATCTCACCTTGGCTCAGCGTCAGATACTGGATAGGCGTACCTACGGCAAGGCCATCACGAACTCCGTGGGCTACAACATGACGCGGCAGAACAAGAGCGCCAAGGAGGTCTTGAGGCAGCAGCGGGAGAAGCAGAAAGCTACCGCACTGAGCAAGATGAGGTTCGTGCTCGGGGGCAGAGTGTCGAGCGGATCACCCTCTCGGGGCTCGTCCGGCAAGATCTGGGCGCAGAGGCTGCAGCACGACTACCACAAGCGCTACTGCGAGCTGAACCCCAAGATCATGAACAATGAGGTGAGTCGTGCCTCGAACCATCTGACGCTGGATATCCTCGGCTTCGTGGTACCCGTTGTTCCTGATGCCCTCAATGCTCTCCTCTATGTCCTCGAAGGTGACAACGAGAGCGCCATCTCCTC
>CANOIM010000040.1 GCA_947566075.1 uncultured Eggerthellaceae bacterium
ATCGCTCTTGAAGTGAGCAAGAAGCCCCTTGCCCCTCAGGAGACGATAGACGCGGCGAAGGACAAATTCGCAGACGAGGGCCATGCGGTCCTGGGCGTGTATGAGATCCACTTCGTGAACAAGGATGACGGTACCATCCACAACTGGAACAAACCGGGATTCCCCATGGATGTTCGCATCCTCATGGACGATCAGATGAAGACATTGGCAGCGAAGGGACAACTGACCATCTGGCATCTTGATGAGGCTACGGGTGAGCGCGTCAAGATGGAAACATGGATAGAAGGAGACTACCTAGTCTTCCGTACCACGCACTTCAGCTCCTATGTGCTGGTGCATACGCCTTTCCCCGTTGACCCTGTAGACGGCATAGCCCCTGAGCTGACTTCAGTGGGCGATGCTCCTGCGAAGGGAACGCCTCTGGCGCAAACGGGTGATGACGCTCCGCTTCTTCCCTTGATGCTCATGAGCATCGGGTTGGCAGCGATCGGGATCTTCTCGTTCCGCAAGGTCAGATGTAACGGTTAGCCAAATGAGCAAGCCGAATGCTGCGGGTATGGGAATGCTTCCTGTACCCGCAGTATCGTTATAATCATTCGGTGATCCATAGCGAAGGCAGCCAGGAGGATTAGACTAGGCAATGTACGCGGCAGTGGTGCTGGAAGATGATGCGCAAGCAGCTTCAGTGATCGAAGCCAGAATAGCGGGCAGCCCCTATGCTGGTGATCTGTCCGTCACTCATGTGGCCAGCCCTGCTGCATTGGCGGACTATCTTACTGAGGCGGGAAGACCTGATATCCTCTTCGCCGATATCAGGATGAAAGATGATAGCGAGGACGGCATCCAAGCTGTTCGCAACCTTCTGCCCTGGGGCTGCGGAACCCAGGTGATCTACGTCACAGGCTATGCAGAGTATTGCGTTTCCGTCTACGAGACCCATCACGTGTATTTCCTCCTCAAGCCCGTTGATCAGGCTACTTTCAATAAAGCGCTGAAGCGGGCTTTAGACAATCTTCAATCCCGCGAAGAGCGTATGCTTTCTGTGACCTATAAGGGGAAGACCACGCTGGTGGATCCGGTTGATGTTCTGTATGTGGAAAGCAAGCTCCGCAAGGTTATCCTTCATGAAGAAGATGAGGACCATGAGGTATATTCCACCATGTCCGAGATGGCGGAGACGTTGCCGTCCTCCTTTGTTCGCTGTCATAAGAGCTTCCTCATCAATATGGATGCCATCCAAACCTTCGATGCAACTGAGGTGATGCTTCGCTCTGGTCAGAAGGTGCCCGTAGGGCAGCGATACAGGGATTCGCTAAGGGCATCTATGGTCCGCTACTTTGGGATGCGTGAGGCTGATAGGGAAGAGGTAGAGAAAAGCGCGTGACTGGAGCAACCGGGCAATTTGACCTCTTCCCCCATCTTATAGTGCTGCTCTCTGGCGGGAGCTCGAATCTGATCTATGCATGGGCTCTTGCTGCTGTCTTCCCCCCAAAACGGGTATGGGCCTATTGGATCTTGCAATGTGCGCTCATCATGGTTTTCGTCATCTTCAAACCCTACTGGTCGCCTGAGTGCACGATCTTCCTAGGTACGATCATATTGGCGATCCCTCTGGTTTGCCTATCAGGTTCTTTGGTGGCGCGTATCGTTGCGTTCGCTTCTTCTCAGGTGCTCATGTTCTCCGCGGAGCTTCCTTGTGGTTTGTATTGGGTTGCCGCAACGGGAGCCCCTGTCATGAGCATGGAGATGACGCGGATCCACTTATCCGATTATCTGGTGACCATAATCATCCATACCACGTTCATGGCGGTCACGTTCTTTCTCTTCGTCAAGGTTGGCCGAAAGTGCCTCAGGGGTAGTCAGTCGGGAAAGACCTCCCTCCAAGGAGGCGTTGTTCCAGATTCGCTCCGGGGGGGGGCGTTCATTTGCTTTCCTGCGACCCAGTTCGTGTTGTTGTCAGGGCTGCTCTGGGTGGCTTTCGTGGTTGTAAGCGATGATATCTCCTATATGATCATCACGCTCAGCGTATTCCTGGTTTGCCTTGCTGTAGATGTATTCATGTTCATACAGATCCAGCGCTATGCAGAGACTCGGCTTCTAACGATGCAGGCCGATGGGCTCAAAGAGCGTGCAGAAGATTATCTTGCTGCAGCTTCGAGCATGCAGGTAGAGCTTCAAGGTGCTGCCCGATTAAGGCATGATCTTCGGAATCATCTTCAGGTGGTAGAAGGCCTTTGCGAACGAGGGGAAACAGCCGAGGCACGCGCGTACCTGAACGAAGCAGCCAAGATGCTGAAGGATTCGTAGGGACAGGAGCTCGCTCCTGTCCGCAAGTGGCAACTCTGAAAAGCCCATCGTAGGGACAGGAGCTTGCTCCTGTCCGCAAGTGGCAAACCTAAAAGCCCATCGTAGGGACAGGAGCTTGCTCCTGTCCGCAGGCTGCAACCCCGAACAAGGTGCGCGTGAGCCAGGTCAGCGTTGCACCCATCCTGCTTTGCCGATGGCATCGATCCCCCTTGCATCCCCCGGACAGGAATGAATTCCTGTCCCTACGAAGATCAGCGGGCGAAGCAAATTCCTGTCCCTACAAACCCTTGGCGGATGTTGAGTGCAAGTGATTGTTACATCAGGTGCATTGTTTGTTCCAAAGGGGGTGAAACCGTGAGCGCCTTCAATGAAAATCATCCTGAAGGGGTGCGCGATGGGGATCGCGCAGGCTTGTGATATCAGGAGGTTCATCACCCATGGCTTCGAAAGCGCTTCGTTGGATACTGTCGCTCGTTCTAGTTGCGGGCCTTGTGCCTGTGACTGCTTTTGCCCTTGATGATGCAGAGAACGAGTCTGTTGCAATAGAGGAACCTGAGCTCGTTGCGGAAGAGCAGGGGTCAGAGGCCGAAGAGCTGATCGCAGATGAAGGCGAGCCTGCTCCTCAAGCCGAAGGTGATGGTGGCGTGCAAGAGGGACCTACTGTGTTGGAAGAGGGTGACTTCGG
>CANOIM010000041.1 GCA_947566075.1 uncultured Eggerthellaceae bacterium
TCGCCCGAACAGGCCACGCATCTGAGGAAAACGAACAACCCCTCAGATGCGCCCGGACCAGAATCCCCCAGGAAACCCGGGGTCCGTCCCCTGTGTTAGCTACAGCTCAGTTATCGCTATTGGAGAACAGGACGATAGCCTACGTCCCCGTTGTCCCTGTCAGAGGTAGCGGAAGTAGGCAGCGCAGGACCCTTCGCCATCTAAACCGGTGGGAAACGCAACACCAGATATACAGCCGCGATGACCGTAGTCAGCATCATGATGGGGAATCCCACCTTGAGATACTGGATGAATGTGATGGTATGCCCATTCTTGCGGGAGATATCTGACAGCACCACATTCGCCGAAGCCCCGATCAGCGAACCGTTCCCGCCCAAGCATGCGCCCAGGGAAACCGCCCACCACAGGGGCGTCACGTCCATACCCGTTGCCTGCATAGAGGCCAGGATGGGGATCATGGTGGCCACGAACGGGATGTTGTCCAGGAATGCAGACACGATGGCAGAGCCGAACACCAGCACCAGCATGGTGAGGAACACGTTGCCGCCCGTGATGTCTACCAGCCAGGAGGCCAGCATGTCAATGACGCCGGTGGCTGTCATGGCGCCCACGATGATGAAGAGCCCGGCGAAGAACACCAGGGTGGTCCATTCCACCTGGGCCAGCGCGTGGTCGATCTGGGCGCGCGAGAGCAACAGGATGAGCCCGGCTGCGCCCAGGGCGATCACACTGGATTCCCAACCCAGCGCACCGTGGAACATGAAGCCCACTACCACGAGGCAGATCATCACCACAGAGATGCGCAGCAACCGGTGGTCCTTGATGTAATCCGCTGGGCGCAGCTCCAGCACGTCGTCTATCTCGGATTGCGGCGCCGTCATCTTGCGCCCGTAAAGGAAGTAAAACACCACGCAGATGACCGCCAGAATGATGATGACGGCGGGGGTGTCCACCAGGATGAAATCCACGAACCCGTAGCCCGCAGCGGACCCGATCATGATGTTCGGCGGGTCTCCGATGAGCGTGGCCGTCCCGCCGATGTTCGACGCCATGATCTCAGTCAGGAAATAGGGAACCGGGTCAACCTTGAGCAGCTTGCAGATGTTGAGGGTCATGGGGCCGATCAGCAGCACCGTGGTCACGTTATCCAAGAACGCCGACAGCACTGCCGTCAGCAGCACGAAGATCAGCATGATGCGCCAAGGTTGTCCCTTCGCTATGTGCGCGCACTTGACCGCCAGGTACTCGAACAGGCCGGAGAGCTTCACTACGCCCACGAAGAGCATCATGCCGAAGAGGACGCCCAGGGTGTTGAAATCAATGTGGCCGATGGCCTCTTCGAAGGGCATGATCCCCAGCATCATGACCAGCACAGCACCGGCCAGGGCCACTACCGCGCGGTGGATCTTCTCGGATATGATGATGCCCAGGGCTATGACGAAGATGGCTACCGATGTCAGTTGTGCGATGTCCACGAACGCTCCTTGCTCTCTTGGTGAGCCATTCTAGCGAACTGTATACTTGTCAGTGAGTAAATCCCGTTTGACAAAACGTCGGTTGACAAAACGTCGGAGGTTACGATGAGCGTTCAAGCACAGGCTGCCCAAGCTGCAAGCGCGGTTCTCACCTGGGGGTTGCGCACCCTTGCGCGGCGCCCTGCGGCGAATCTCCCTGGCATCGTGGGCCTCAAGCTTGATCCTCAGCTGATCTGCGAACTGCGCGGCCGCATCCACGACGGCTCCTTCGTGGTGGTGGGCACCAACGGCAAGACCACCGTGACGAATCTGATCGCCGACGTGCTGGAGCGGGCTGGGCGCAGCGTGGTCTGCAATCGGACGGGGGCCAACCTCAAGAGCGGCGTAGCCTCGGCGCTTTTGCACACCCGGGGGGCGGACTGGGGGGTCATCGAATGCGATGAGCTGTGGTCGGCGAAGGTGCTGCCGGACTTGCGTCCCACCTACCTGGTGTTGCTGAACCTCTTTCGTGACCAGCTGGACCGCTGCGGTGAGATAGACCGCATCCAGGATGCTATCGTGGCTGGCCTGGCAGGGTCACCGGACACCACGCTCATCTACAACGCGGATGACCCCCTCTGCGAGACCATCGCACGAAGGGCGGCCGCTGAGCCTACCCGGGCCGCTTCCCCCGCAGCCATCCCCTTCGGCGTAGACGGCTGCATGAACCTGGAGCAGAACCTGGTGGCCGATGCCACCATGTGCCAAGGGTGCTGCTCTATGCTGACCTACGCCTACCGCCAATATGGGCAATTAGGCGCCTATGCATGCCCCACCTGCGGGTTCACGCGGCCACCGCTGGCCTTCGCCGGTGCGAATGTGCGCCTGCGCTCTGATGGCCTCACCTTCGACATCATCAACCGGGAGACTGGCTGCACCGCGCAGCTTTCCGCGAAGCTCTCCGGCAGCTACATGGTGTACAACCTGCTGGCCGTGTTCGCTGCCGCCACCCAGGCGGATTGCCCGGCGAAGGTGGTGCAAGCAGCGGTGAGCGCCTTCAACCCGAAGAACGGGCGTCTGCAGGAATACACCGTGGAGGGGCGGCGCGTGCTGTTGAACCTGGCTAAGAACCCCACTGGTTTCAATCAGAACCTGCGCATCGTGGGCGCTGATCAGGGGCCGCGCGTGGTGGCGTTCTTCATCAATGACCGCGACGTGGACGGCCACGACATATCCTGGATCTGGGACATCGATTTCGAGGAGCTGCTCTCCCAACCGAACATCCAGGCCGTCTTCGCCGGGGGGACGCGCCGAAATGACCTGCAAGTGCGCCTGAAGCATGCCGGGGTGCATGCTCAGCTGGCTGAGGGGATAGAGGACGTGTTCGCCCAGGTGAAGACTATGGCGAAGGTGGGGCCAGAGGCGTCGGTCTACGCCATAGCGAACTACACGGCGCTGCCGCCAGTCCACGATGCCCTAGACCGGCTTGCCGAGAGTGAGTCAGGGGACGTTCCTGGTGACTCA
>CANOIM010000042.1 GCA_947566075.1 uncultured Eggerthellaceae bacterium
CTGGCTCCTTCATAGAGCAGGAACTTGCGCTGCTCCTTGCCCGCTTCATCCAGGTTCAGCGTGAGCACGCCACCGTTCTTGTTGGTGGCCACGATCATCTCATGACCCGGCAGCACGCCGTAGGAACCCTCGGCCGAAGGGACCGATGCGTAGGCTATCTCGCCCGCGAACAGCTCGCGCGTGGGGATGCAGACGACGCAACGGAGGGCAGCCATTTATGCCTCATCCTTCTGCATGGCCTCATAGGCGGCATATACATCTTCGATGGGCCCCTTGTTGACGAAGCACTGCTCAGGGATATGGTCGCACTTGCCGTCCAGGATCTCCTTGAAGGAACGCACCGTGTCCTCAATGGGCACGTACACGCCCGGCACGCCGGTGAAGACCTCAGCCACGTGGAAGGGCTGGCCCAGGAACTTCTGTACCTTACGGGCGCGGTTCACGGTGATCTTCTGGTCCTCGGAGAGCTCATCCATACCCAAGATGGCGATGATGTCTTGCAGGTCCTTGTACTCCTGCAGGATCTGCTGCACGCCCACAGCCACGTCGTAGTGCTCCTGGCCCACGATCTCAGGATCAAGGGCGCGAGAGGTGGAGTCAAGCGGGTCCACAGCCGGGTAGATGCCCAGCTCAGCGATGCCACGGGAAAGAACCGTCTTCGCATCCAAGTGGGTGAACGTGGTGGCCGGTGCCGGGTCAGTCAGGTCATCTGCGGGAACGTAGACAGCCTGCACTGAGGTGATGGAACCGGTGGTGGTAGAGCAGATGCGCTCCTGCAGGTCACCCATCTCCGTAGCCAGGGTGGGCTGGTAACCCACAGCGGAGGGCATGCGGCCCAGCAGTGCGGATACCTCAGAGCCCGCCTGGGTAAAGCGGAAGATGTTGTCGATGAACAAGAGCACGTCCTGGCCCTGATCACGGAAGTACTCGGCTTCGGTGAGCCCTGCCAGACCAACACGCAGACGGGCCCCAGGAGGCTCGTTCATCTGACCATAGACCAAGCAGGTCTTCTCGATAACGCCAGACTCTTCCATCTCCAGGTAGAGGTCAGTACCCTCACGGGTACGCTCGCCCACGCCGGTGAAGACGGAGGTGCCACCGTGTTCCTGAGCCAGGTTGTTGATGAGCTCCTGGATGGTAACGGTCTTGCCTACGCCAGCGCCGCCGAACAAGCCGGTCTTGCCGCCCTTGACGTAGGGCTCGATCAGGTCGACCACCTTGATGCCAGTCTCAAAGGTCTCCGTAGAGGTGATGAGGGTATCGAAGGCCGGAGCCGGGTGATGGATGGGCATCCATTCCACATCCGTGGGCATGGGCTTGCCGTCAACCGGCTCACCCAGCACGTTCCAGATGCGGCCCAGGGTTGCCTGACCCACAGGCATCATGATGGGGTTGCCCGTGTCAACGGCGTCAACGCCGCGCACGAGGCCGTCGGTGGAAGTCATGGCAACGGTACGCACGATATCACCCGGAAGCTGGGTTTCCACTTCCAGCACCGTGCTGAAGTGCCCAGACGGCGTTTCCGCATCAACGGTGAGCGCGTTGTAGATGGCCGGCATCTGATCCGGCGGGAACTCAACGTCAACCACAGCGCCGACGACGCGGACGATGCGCCCGGTAGCACCCGTGCCCTGACTCCTTTCCTTGTAGATAGTATCAGCCATTTATTCCTCCAAAGCTGCGGCGCCGCCGACGATCTCATTGATCTCAGTGGTGATGGCGCCTTGACGTACACGGTTGTAAAGACGGGTCAGCGTGGACACCATCTCGTTGGCATTGTCCGTTGCAGACTTCATCGCATTGCGGCGAGCGCCCTGCTCACCTGCAGCAGAGTCGATCAGCGCGTAGTAGAAGCAATTGCGAAGATAGGCCTTCATGAGGTAGTACATGACGGATTCCGCGTCGGGTTCGAAATCAATGTCACCCGGCAGCTTCTCCAAGTCCTGCTCCAAGAACTGCTTGAAGACGTTCTCGCCGTCATTGAGGCCCAACAGGTCTGCGTAGGACTCTTCCTTGATGGGCAGCACCTGCTGCTCCACCAAGGTCTGCTCAGCGGCGTTCTTCGCATGGTTGTAGACGATGAACACCTCGTCCAGCTTGTCGTAGTGGTAGCCGTCTCCCGAATAGAGCGAGAGCTCTGCCGCTTCCTCGTAGGTGGGATCTGCAGAGTAGCCCGCGAATTCGAAGACCGGCTTGATGCCCCGATAGTTGAAGTAGCCAATGGCCTTCTTGCCACAAGCCGCCACCTCTACCTCAACGCCTTCGCTCTCCAGCCGGTGGATCAGCTTGTCAGCGTGCTTGAGCACGTTGGAATTGAAGCCACCTGCAAGCCCGCGATCGGATGCCACAACCACTACCAGCGCACGCTTCATCTCATCATGGACCTGGAGCAATGACTCAGAGGAGAGCGGCGCGTACTTCGCCGTGGAGATGAGCATATCCGAGATAGCGCATGCCCACGGAAGGGCGTTCTCCACTCGCTCTGATGCCCGGCGGATCTTCGCAGCAGCCACCATTTCCATGGTGCGCGTGATCTGCTTCGTCGAAGAGACGGAGCTGATTCGCCTTTCTATGTCGTGAAGGTTGGGCATGTCTTACCTAGCCTTACTCTGTAGGTGCGAATGCCTGCTTGAAGGACTCGATCGCAGCGTTCATCTTCGCTTTGATGTCATCGTCAAGGGCCTTCTTCGTATTGATGTCGTCGAAGATGTCAGCGTTCTTCGC
>CANOIM010000043.1 GCA_947566075.1 uncultured Eggerthellaceae bacterium
ACCTGCACCCTCATCCGTAGGTGCTGGCTTGCCAGCACGAAGACCTTCAAGGCCGACCTACCCTTTGAGGTGAGCGGCAAAGCGAACATCAAAGGGTTGAAGGCCGTATTCAATGTGCGCCAAGGGACGGGCGGAGCCCGTGGCGCGCACCTTTGGGCAACGACGGCAGAAACGGGACGCCTATGAACGAAAACCGAAGAAGCATCCCGCCGTTTGCATCAACCCAGTATCCCCGTCCCCAAGGGGTTCGCGAAGAGAGCTCAGAACCAGATGGCCGCCGCGCATTGAGCGAGGATCGCAATGCCCACGATCAGAAGGCCAGCGAAGCCTACGGCAGCCAACGGGCTCACCCCTCCCCTGTCTTGCAGATACCCTTCGATGCCCTTGCCCTTCCACTGGAGAGCAGCACCCGTGCGCAATACAGACAGTGCATGAGCACGATAAGCCCTGTAGAACAGTACCGCAGAAAGGGTGGGTCCCACAACTCCGAACATCTCCTCGCCGATGATGAGGTTCAAAGCCATCATCAAGAAGGCAAGCCCCAGCAAGAGCCATGCCCCTTTGTAGCACTTCCGGTAAGCCCAGTAGATGGGACCTAAGAACAGAGCGGGTACGCTCACAGCCAGGGGTGCGCAGAGCTTAGAGACCATGGGACCATATTTGGCTTCTTGGCTATGGGAAGGATCATCATGCCCCCGTACGAGGAAGCTGAACCAGCCTGCAATGCTCCACGGATATGAACTCGTGCCGAAGCGTGCGATATGCTGACTCTCCTTATCATCAGATAGCTTCCAAGCAGCCAGTGCCAACAGGATAGCGGAAACCAAGCCTCCACCAATAGCAGAGATGATCCCTCCAGCAGTGGCGTATCGCAGTGCTCCGGCCGGGTCATAGGAAGCACCGAGCTTCTGCATCTGACAGATCGTCAGGAGCAGCACGGCGATGGACATGAGCAAAGAGAATGCGCTTTCCCAAAGAGGAAGGAATGCATAGAGCATCCCTTGTGCCGCAGGACTCAAGGCTGCTATATGAGAAGAGAGCCGGGGAGACTCCTCTGCCATCTCCAAGCCATAGTAAGCGAACCCATAGGGCGCATCCATAAGAGCGGAGATGATCCAAAGGGAAAAGGCCGCGATAGCGATCCGGGCAAGGATCCCTAATGCTAATACTACGATGGAAGCGATCGTCAATCCCCGAACAGCGCTCCTGTGGCTCATGGGAACACCCTCCTTTGAAATGCTCTCCTGCCCAACGCAATCTTACCCTGATAGGAGGACCAACCCTTTGGATCCTCTCGGCGGACTCTAGCCCACAGGCGTTAACAGCTTATCGGGTATGGTCCCCTCAATGCCATCGAGCATGTTGTACAACAACATGATGGTATTGTCGTTCTCTCCATCAGGGCCCATGTTCTCCCCTTGGAGGATCTTCTTGATGAAATGGATGGGAAAGACACAGTAAAGATGCCTTGGGGATGCGACCGCATAGAGAACATCATCGGGACCTGAGCCAACCTCGATCCATTCCCATCCATAGCCTTTGCACAGAGCCTCTCCGAACATAGCCCCCAACTGGATGCTGATAGGAAGGATGTCCTCATCTCTCAAAGAGCCTTCCGTACCATCGATCAGTCCCTGCACCTCATCGGTCAGGGCTCGGATTGCTCCTGATACATCACCTTCAAGGCTGACGCCCAGATGTGACTGTTCGAGCTTGCTGTATCCGATGAGCCCCTCCTCGACCTCAGGGTCTATCCTTCCGCAGTAGTCGAAGCATCCATCTGTTGGCAGCTGCTCCTTAACTGAAGCATCACCACTGCTCGCCTCTTCGCCAGAGGCCGCAGAATCCCAGGCTAATTCGAAATCAAGACCCTCAAGACCAGCATCCTTGTAAGCTTCGATGAACTCATCCGTCACGAAGGGGCCATAAGTGGGGACTTCCCGAACACGGAATATGATAGCCCCTTTTAATGCATCCTTCTTGAATGCGAATCTTCTGACATAAATGACCTCGTCAGTGTCTTCGAAATAGGAAACATCGCTTCGAGTGCGGTCAAGGCAATTGAGGACGGTGGTCACATTCATCAGATAGACCACCTCATCATCATAGGCTAGCGGAAGGAATTCAACATCGTTCTTTATGCAAGGCCTTAGTGCTTTGCAACCTTTTTCGTTCGTCACCAAACCCGAAACACCAGAAAGCTTCGAGAAATCCGAGTGCTCAGGCCCCACATACTTATCTAGAGGCACGACCCGAGGCGGCTCCCATCCATTGAGCTTCGACCTGCCATCGAATGACCGATCCTCTTCAATAGACCATTCGGGCTCTGGTTCGATCAGGTCGCAGCTCTCTTTAATGCACGGATACCATACTCTCATCTTGATCCCCTACTCCAGAGCTAGACATCAAAGCTTATTGTTACCTCTCTATCGAATGCTCTGTTATTGATGTGCTCATGCCGGAATGGATCAGGATCATCCAAAAGCAGACCCAAAGAATCCCTAAGCTCTTTCATCTCTTCCTTCGTCAAAGCAACGTGCACTTGGCTCAACTCGCGCTCATGCCCAGATGAATAGTCGATGATCTTCATAGCTCCCTCTCATTCATTAGGGGGACCAGTTTGATGATGAAAAGGAACGGATGTCCTTTTCATCACTAGAATAGCGTTAGCATAACCTGAAACCC